>NZ_JAOQJC010000022.1 GCF_025567625.1 Paenibacillus sp. J5C2022
CACTTCAAAATATGAATCTTGAAGAAAACAAAAAAAAAAAAAAAAAAAACAAGTATTGACATATATGGTTCATTAAGTTATCTTAAATTCATGAAAACCGAATACTCTCAATGATAACGTGTTACCGAAAGGGCATTAGTTATCGAGACGCACAGTATTGTTGCGTTTCGTAGCTAATGCCTTTTTTTATTGCGCTTTAAGGAGGTGGTGTCTACAAGGCACGAAGCCAAGGCCCGGTGCATAAGGAAAGGTTGCAAGGGAAGATTATACTTAGCTGTTTACAAGTAACTCAGTAGGTCTAATTTCAAGGATCGAGGGGGATTTCTCAAAAATGAATACTTCTGCAAGAAAGTCCATATTCGCGCTATTGGCAGTCATACTGATTATGAGCACGCTGGCCGCCTGTTCCGGCGCCAACAAAAACAATACGAACGAACCAAATACTGGCGGGGGACAGACGGAAACGGGCAATGGCAATACCGGCGGCGATCAAGGTCTAAGCGGCGAGTTCGAAATTCAATACTTCGTCGGCGGTTACGGCGATAAGTGGTGGAAGCATGTCATCGGAGAATTCCAGAAGGTGCATCCCAATCTGAAAATCAAGCAATCCGCAGGCTCGCAAATCAACGAGCAGATGAGACCGCGCTGGATTCAAGGCGATCCGCCGGATTTCGTGTACATTGACGGTGCCGGAGCGAACGAAGCTCAGATGATTACGGACGGACAACTGATGGATCTGACCGATTACTTGAAGGATGTGAAAAATAAAGACGGCAAGCGCATTCTGGATCTCGTCATCGGTCAACCGACTGCTTATGATGGCAAAAATTACACGCTTCCGCTCGTCTTCGGCGCTTGGGGCACATTCTACGATAGCGCGTGGTTCAAGGAGAACGGTTGGGAGAAGCCGACAGACTTCGAGAGCTTCATGGCAGTAAGCCAGAAGATCAAAGATGCAGGCGTATCACCTTACATTCATACTGGCGTCTATCCTTACTACATCAATGGCGGCTTGCTCAACTCCGCCATCGTGGCGGAGAACGGCGGCGACCCGTCGATCATTACCCGCATCGCCAATCTGGAGGAAGGCGTATTCAAGAGCGAGCCGGTCATGAAGGCGCTGGACAAAATCGTGCAAATGCGCGACAAAGGCTTCATTGATCCGGGCGCCATCGCTCTGAACCATACCGATTCCCAGATGGCGTTCCTGCAGCACAAGGCCGCTTTCATCCCGAACGGTCTCTGGCTGGAGAACGAGATGAGCAACGACATTCCGGAAGGCTTCGCGTTCGATTACATTCCGTCCATCATGCAGAACAAAGGGGAGAAGTATATCGCCATCCCTTATACGAATACAGTCGCAATCGCGAAGAAAGCAAAAAATCCGGAAGCGGCAAAGGCATTCCTGGAGTTCATCTTCACGGAGCAGTTCGCAGTAGACTGGGCGGAGATGACCGGCGCCATCATGAACGTGAAGGCCGATCTGGAAAGCTCCTCCGCAAGTCAAATCGTGAAAAATGCGATGGGCTACTTCAACAGCGAGGATATCGTCGTAGCTCCGGTACTCGTCGTCAACGCGGACGTGGAGAAAGCTCTGCAAGACGGCATCGTGGCATTGCTGGACAAGCGGATTACGCCTGAGGAATGGGCGGACAGACTGGAGAAGGCTGCAGCCGCAGCCAGATAAGTGTAAACCGACTTGGGGCTGGGAGGAGCGATTTTGCTCTTCCGGCCCCGATATTACGCAAGGGGCGTGAGCATATCATGACTGGTCATACTCAACAGCTGAAACGAACCTTGTTCATTTTGGCTTTCACCGTTCCCACCTTGGTGCTGTTCGGCATATTTACAGCCTATCCGCTGCTGCGAGGACTGTATATCAGCTTCTTCAAGTGGTCCGGTTACTCCGGCAATATGGAGTTCATCGGCATCGACAATTACAAGCGCATGTTCCAGGATGACATCGTGGGGACAGCGATCTACAACGACTACTTCCTCGTGTTCTGGAAAGTCATTCTCATCCTGCTGATCGCCACCTTCCTGGCCGTTGCGCTTACGCGGATGAACATCAAGCGAACCGGCGTGTTCCGCGTCATCCTCTTCTTCCCCAATCTGATCTCCGTCGTCGTAATTGGGGTATTGTGGCGCTATATTTACAATCCGACGGATATCGGCTTCCTGAACGCCTTCTTGTCCATCTTCACGAGCGAGCCGGTCAAGACGGTCTGGCTGGGGCAGACGGATACAGCGATGTGGGCGATATTGGCGCCGGCTGTATGGGCGGGTATCGGCTTCTATATGATCCTGCTTATGGCCGCCATTATGAACATCCCGGAGTCGCTCTATGAAGCGTCGAATATCGACGGTGCGACACGATGGCATCAGTTCAAGCATATTACGATTCCGCTGATTTGGGAGCAACTCAAAGTATCGCTCATTCACATCGTCATTACGACGCTGAACGGCTCCTTCATCATCGTCTGGCTTATGACGGAAGGCGGTCCCGACAATTCCACGCAAGTGATGGGCACGTATCTGTACCAGATGGGCTTCAAGCAATACCATATGGGCTATGCCTCGGCGATCGGCGCGCTCATTCTCGTGCTTACGCTCGTCACATCCCTTATTCTGAACCGCGTCATGAAGCGGGATATCATTCAAATGTAGGAGGCGATTCCTGTGCGATTAACAAGAAAAGAAGCAACGGCTACCTGGATCGTCCGCCTGCTTGTCCTGCTGTGGTCGGTCGCTGTCGTCTATCCGCTTGTCTGGACCCTGTTCTCTTCGCTTAAGGACAACAAGCAGTTTTATCAGAACAAGCCATGGGCACTGCCGGAAATTCCGCTGCAATGGTCGAACTTCTCTTATGTATGGACGGAATATCACTTCGGAGGCTATTTCCTCAACTCCATCATTGTGACCGCCGCAAGCACGGTTCTGGCATTAGTGCTGTCGGCGATGACGGCGTACGTTATCGCGCGCTTCCCGTTCAAGGGCAGCAACGTGCTCTACTTCGTCTATATATCCGCGATGATGATTCCGCTCATCCTTAGCTTGATCCCGTTGTTCTTCCTGCTCGACAGCATGGGGCTGACGAACAACCTGCTCGGACTTATCCTCGTCTACGCTGCCACTTCCCTTCCGTTCGGCATCTTCGTCTTAACGGCATTCTACAAGTCCTTGCCGAAGGAGATGGAAGAAGCGGCGTCCATCGACGGAAGCTCGCATGCGGGCACGTTCTTCCGCATAATGCTGCCGCTGTCCAAGCCGGGGCTCATTACCGTCACGATCATGAACATTCTGGTCATCTGGAATGAGTATATACTTGCGACTGTCATCATGAACGATCCGACGGAGCGAATCTATACGTTGCCTGTAGGCATAGCCGTTATGCAAGGGGAGATGCAGTATCGTACGGAGTGGGGACCACTGTTCGCGGGTCTGATGATCTCGATGATTCCCGTCATCATCCTCTACTCGCTGTTCCAACGGCAGATTTCCAGCGGCATTACGGCAGGCGCAGTGAAATAAAGAACAGGCTTCAATTGTGCCCATTGGACAATTGCGGCCTGTTCCATTACTTCCGCCAATGCTTCAGCACAAACCACAAATTCGCGGGCCTCTCCGCCAGTCTGCGTATGAAATAGCCGAACCAGTCTTCGCCGAAGGGCACATATACCCTCACCTTGCAGCCATCCTTCACAAGCCGGTTCTGCAGTTCTTCCCCGATACCATACAGCATCTGATACTCATAGCGGCTGTCCGGTATGCCCTGCTGAGCCATCCAATCCCTTGCTTGCCCGATCAGTATCTCATCATGTGTCGCAATCGCCGTATATCCTTCCGAAGACAGGTGCGCCATGGCCAGACGAAGATAAGCGCTATCTACATCCCGCTTGTCTGGATAAGCGACGTCCGGCCGCTCCTTGTACGCGCCTTTCACCAGTCTGACATTGGCACCGCTGCGGCCGAGAGCCTTCAAGTCTTCCGGAGATCGGCGCAAGTAAGCTTGTATAACGACGCCGACGCCGGGAAATTCCCCGCTGAGCTTGTCATACAAGCGAAGCGTCCTCTCACACCGCTTGGAATCCTCCATATCGATTCTGACGAAAATGCCGTATTCCGCCGCTCGCTGCAATATCGCACGCATGTAATTCTCGCATGCTGTCGTATCGAGATCGAGGCCAAGACTGGTCAGCTTCAGCGACAGATTGCCGTCTACGCCGGAATGGTGCAGCGCATCCAATGTCTTCAGACACATCTCCGCCGCTCTGGCCGCATCTCTGGCCGACCCGGCGTATTCTCCCAAATGGTCGAGCGTGGCGAGCTTCCCTTCCTTGTTCAGCCGCCGCACCGTCGCTATCGCCTCTGTCAGCCCCGTTCCCGCCACGTAGCGCCGCGCTCCGAGACGCATGCCGTGCTTGCGCATCAGCCTGGACAAGGCCGCATTCCTTCCTGCGGCCAGCAGCAGCTTCCTGAGCAGCGCCTCCATCATAGGCGACCACCGCCGCCGATTCCCAGCCGCTTGCCCAGCAGCGTCGCCGCAAGCTCCGTGGCGAGCAGCGCCGTCCGCTCTTGACTGGCGGCCAGCGGATTGACCTCGACGATATCCATCGACTGAATGCGTCCCGATTCCCCCAGCCGCTCCAGCGCGCCGCGCACTTCGCGGAAGGTAAGACCACCAGGCACGGGAGTGCCCACAGCCGGCGCCTCCAGCGGGTCCAGCGCGTCCATGTCGAGGCTGAGATGAATGGCGTCCGTCCCGTCCCCCGCCAGAGCAAGCGCTTGTTCCGCTGCCGTATGAATTCCCATCCGGTCGATGTCGTCGACCGTCAGGCAGTGAATGCCGTGCGCGGCAATCATCGCTTTCTCTCCTTCGTCCAGCTCGCGTGCGCCCAGCAGCACGATGCGCGAAGGTTGGATGCCGCAGCTCACGCCCGGCATATCGGTCAGCTTATACTTCGACAAGCCGGCAGCGACCGCGAGCACCATGCCGTGCGCATTGCCCGACGGGGATGTCATCTCCGTATTGCAATCGCCGTGGGCGTCGATCCAGATGACGCCCAGCTTGCGGCGCTGCCGAAGCAGTCCGGCCAGCGAGCCGATCGAGACGCTGTGATCCCCGCCGAGCACAAGCGGGAACGCTCCGTCTCGCACCGCGCTGGCGACCGCCGCAGCCACTTGCCCAGCCATGTCGCGCACTTCGCCGAAGTGCTTCATCCCGGCAGCGCTTTCCATCTGCACCACGCCGTCTCCATCGACCCTATCGTCAATGTCTTCAATACCGTCAATACCGTCCTCATCGACCCTGTAGTCTATGCCGTCCCCACCGTCCTCACCTTCACCACTGTCACCATCATCGCCGCTGCCCCCACGTTCACTACTGTCACTATCATCGCCGTCAGCACTGTCACCATCTTCCACATCGACAACATGCGATTCAAGCCGGTACCCCAGTCGTTCCAACTTATTCAGCAGTCCCGCTTGCAGCAGCGCGTCAGGTCCAAGCTCCGCTCCCCCCATGCTCCCGCCCCGTCCGAAGGGTACCTGGATGCATGCCACACGTTTTCCGCTCATCGGTGACTGCAGAACCTTCGCGAGCCTTGCGATCGCCCAATCGATCTCTTCCTCCGTAATCGTAAGCGGCGGAGCCAGCCTGATTGTTGTCTCATGCGTCTCCTTGCACAGCAGACCTTCTCGCATCAATTGCTCGCAGTAGGACCTCGCAGACTCATGCAGCTGCAGGCCGATCAGCAGACCACGCCCTCGAATATCGGCGATAAGCGAACTGTCCACTTGCCCCAGCCTGTCCCTGAAGTACCGGCCAAGCAGTTCCGCCCGCTCTGCGAGCCGCTCGTCCTCCATCACATCCAGCGCAGCTTCCGCCACAGCGCAAGCAAGCGGATTGCCGCCGAAGGTGGAGCCGTGCGAGCCCGGCCCGAATACCTCCATCACCTCATCGTCCGCCGCAATGGCGGAGATCGGCATCACGCCGCCTCCCAGCGCTTTCCCCATCACATAGATATCCGGCGTTACCCCTTCCCAATCGGATGCGAACCGTCTGCCGGTGCGACCGAAGCCCGTCTGGATTTCGTCGGCTATGAGCAGTACCCCATTCTCCGCGCATAGCTTGGCGACTTGGGCCAAATAGCCGGCCGGCGGAACGACGACGCCCGCTTCGCCTTGAATCGGTTCAATGAGCAGTGCTGCCGTGTTAGGCGTGATAGCTCTCTTCAATTCGTCAATATGGCCGTACTCGACTTCCTTGAAGCCGGGGGTGAAGGGGCCGAACTGTTCCTTGCAGGAGGCTGTGGAGGAGAATGACGTGATCGTAATCGTCCTGCCGTGGAAGTTGCCGGAGCAGACGATGATCTCCGCTTCGTTCTCCGGAATTCCCTTATGTCTGTAAGTCCAGCGGCGGGCTGCCTTCAGTGCCGTCTCCACCGCTTCGGCACCCGTATTCATGGCAAGAATGCGGGACTTGCCCGTATATTCGGCCAGTTTCCGATAGAAGCGGCCTGACACATCGTTGTGGAAGGCGCGTGAGGTAAGAGTCACCTTGTCCGCTTGCCGCTTAAGCGCTGCTATCATGCGGGGATGACGATGTCCGTGATTCAGGGCGGAATAAGCGCTAAGCATATCCATATACTTGCGGCCTTCGGGGTCCGTCACCCATACCCCTTCCGCTTCAGCGATTACAATCGGAAGAGAATGGTAATTGTGCGCAGCATACCGTTCAGTCATCGCGATGACTTCTAACGTGGACGGATTCGGCATCGTCGTAACCTCCTCAATCAGGAATAGTTACTCCATCCTATTCAGCAGGAGCCCGATACGAGACAGGAATAAATCAACCTGACGGTGGACAGGCGGCTTCGACGCTCGTTCGCGCAATTTATATTTTTACGGGGCTATGTGACTAAAATGAGCGATAGCGCCTACTTTTCGGCGGTACGAGGCTCACTTGGCGGGGCTATGTGACTAAAATGAGCGATAGCGCACTATTTCCACTTCTTTTCCGAGTCTATGTGACCATTTTGAGCGATAGCTCCTACTGTTCGGCGGTACGAGGCTCACTTGGCAGGGCTATGTGACTAAAATGAGCGATAGCGCACACTTTTCTCAACTTTTCCGAGTCTATGTAACCATTTTGAGCGATAGCTCCTGCTTTTCAGCGGTATGAGGCTCGCTTGGCGGGGCTATGTGACTAAAATGAGCGATAGCGCACACTTTTCTCAACTTTTCCGAGTCTATGTGAGCATTTTGAGCGATAAGTCCTTACTTGTTTTAGTTAGTACCTAAGTAATAACGCACGCCCATTCTGGGCCGATTAAGCTCTGTGGCAACCGCTACGTCCACTCGTGCATCACTGACCTTCCATTCCACCTCCGTTATCCACAGTTCAGACTAAGTGCAACATTACCTAACAAGCGACAAACCTCTAGCGAGGCCTTTCGAAGATGAGCGACCTAAAGATTGCAAAGCAAACTCGCTTCGAAAGGATACGGTGGGTTAATAAATAAGGCTATCTCCATAAGAATGGAAATAGCCTCAATGGCGATTCTTAGGCACAGCATCCTGCGTTATGCTTCCATATTACCAGGAGCGCAGCGATGCGTCAGAGCTCTCTGGAAATAGTCGTCCAGACGCTCCAGTCCGAATTCTTCAATGATATCGTCAACCGTAAATTCGTCCGTTTCGCTCGTCAGCAATACGGAGCCGAGTAAGCCTGGATCATGAATACCGATCTTCGTTCCATACTGTTGCTTCATGCGATTAAAATGTTCTTCATTATAATCGATATGAATGACGGCGCAATCGAGATTAACCGTTCTTGTGACGAATGAGTAGTAATTCGTGCTGGCTCCGATCAACTCGCCTACCGGAGAAATAATCGAATTGGGGGCGGGCGGATAGACAGCTCCTGCGAAATGGGTGCGGCAGGAATATGCCCAATAGTTTTGCATGAGTCCTCCGTGATAAGCCGAATTGAATACGATCAGATCCGGCTGTTCCTTCACGTACTTCAGCCTTAACTCATCAAAGTTCAGGTCGAAGCAGATGGCGAAGGCGACGCGCCCGAAGTCGGTTTGAATAACGGGCGCAGCCTTGCCGTAATACGTATTGTGCAGCGTACGCTCTTCTATGACGAGGTGGTTTTTGCAATAGATGCCCGCCACCTGACCGTTACGGTCGAGTAGCTGTGTTGCGTTGCGCCAGGAGCCGTCCTCCATCTCCATATGAGCGGAATAAGTGATGTAGCATTGATGCTCCCTGGCTGTTTCGGCGAAAAAATCGCGAATTTGACTTTGCCGCTGCCGGTAGAAGGCAACGCGCCGCTCGGTCGGGTAACTGCTCTTGGAGGGACGATCGCAATATTCCGGCAGCACGATCAAGTCCGGCTTCTCCGGCAGCACCCATTCCAGTTGTCTCCGCCAATGCGCGATCATCAGTTCTACCGCTGCTTGCAAATCGAGGGCAGGATCGATCGCATAGGGAGCCGCCGACAGGCAGCTGATTTTCACATAGTTAGCCATAATATTTCATTCCTCCGAACCTTCTGCCTTGTACAATACGTACGTGACAAATATACACTGCTTATTTTTCCACTGTTATTGATAAAGCTCAAAATCATCGAGATACAGCGTTCCGCCTTCGAAGAAGCCATTGACCGTTACAGCCAGCTTCACTTGCGCGACCGTTTTCCCGTCAATATCATCCGGTACCATATCGATAATCCGAACCTGATCCCATACTCCCTTCACCGCAGCAAAAGCTCTGCTTTCGCTTTTGACGGAAGACAGCACATTCCCCTCCGCATCCAAATAATTCAGCGTAATGAAGATCGTACCCACCGAGTTTGTGTCCTGTGTGACAAAATAATCAAACTTGGACGTAATCAAACCGGGCTGTACAGGCAAGGTTTGGTGCAAGCTGCCATAATAGAAATTATGGACATAGACACTCGCGTTACCCGAAGATACATGCTGAGGATTCTCGATACGTTCAAATGTGCCGAAATTCAAAATCGTCTCGTCCCAGCCGGAAGCAGCATCCGTTCCTGCCTCAAATGACGAATTGGCATTAAGAAATTGACCATTCATGACGTTCAGCAGCATTGATGCGTAATTTTTAACCTCCGGCGTTTCCCCGTTCACTTCCAAATAGGATACTTGATTCGAAACGGGCCCGCCGCTTGGTTCTTGTTGTCTCATATATTCGATGATGTGCCAGAAGAAATTCGGATTCCATCCCGACCACATCAAATTCTTTTCTTTCGTTGGACTCCACGGATGTTTAAGAAACGGGTCTTCGGCAAATTCACCTACAAGTTGGAGACGCTTCTCGGCAAAATGCAGTTTTTCTTGAAAAGCTAATGAGTCGTCCAACAATTGCAACGCTTCCGTTTCATTGGCAGGCACTTGGCCGATAGATGGAAAGCTTAATACCGATGCCTCATAGTATTCGAAAGCGCGTAGAATCAGCTCGGCACGTTTCTGTTGTTGTACGGTCCCCGCTTTCGCTACGACAGCTTCCAATAGCCCTCGGCTTGTCGCAATATCTTCGGCATTGATCAGATTGACGTAGGCAGGCAAATTAAAAGCCAGATAGGTCGTATTCTTGCGGCTGTTAAACCAAGCGCTGTCGACAATCCGTTCTGTCCAAAACTGTTCCCAATGATCATAATAGGCTTTAAGATCGGCGGCAGCTTCCGGCCCCACGGCCCTGACGTACCATTCGTCAAGAAGCGAAGCAACATTCTGTTCCGGGTCCCATAACAGTTTGCTCATCAACCATGCCTTCGGTCCTTCTCCCCAATTCGGGTATGCTTCCGTTACGTAGGCATTCAATCCGTTATCGATTCCCAATCGAATGTAATCGGCAAAATGATGATTGTATATCCGCGGTACCAGATAAGGCGTTCCGTAGGTGTAATCGTAATAAGCAATATTGTCCGCTTTGGCATGCCAGGCATCCATCATGGCCTCGCCATTGGATAGAACAGTACTATCCACCCACGCCATCCGATCTTTGGTCAAATAAGGAACGACGCGCGGATGGAGTTCGAACGAAGGCGGATCGTTCACTTCTTGATAAGCAAGCACGCCAAACCATTTGTCGGGATATACGTTCAATACCGCTGTTGCCACCTGATTTACCCATTCGTAATAAATATCGGACATATCAATAAGTCCAAGCGAATTCGTTGTGCCGGGAAAATGGGGATGATCCGCCTCCTGCTCGCAATAACCGCCATTATCATTTACCGCCAGGGATACACTGTCTTGATCCGGATTGTTGTTGAAGTAGTTCAATACCCAATCCACTGCAACCTGTACCGTGGCCGGTTCGGAGAAACACGGCTGCCAGCCATAGGTGATGCCGTCACTTGAAGGGATATAGCGCCCCCCGTCTCTTAACGGATAATATTCAGGATTGGTTGTTCCGTATTGGGACGGCAGGAACATTTTATACACATTATGTCTGAACCCGGCTGTACGCGGATACAAGCGATTGCGAAGACCCCATTCGTATTGCTCTTCACCGAATGAAATATAGTGAATCGGCGACATGGTACGCGATTGAATGGCCGGTACCTGTACAACTTCTTCACGCGGGATCGTCAACTCGGCGAATAGCGGCACATCCTCTCCGTCCGGTCCCGGGAACAACCATCGTATACCGAGATACCGTTCCAGAAATTCATACACGCCATTCCCTGTCCCTCGCCTCGTCGGTCCAATGATGAATACGCCATCCGCATTCGTTCGAATGACAAATCCTTCGTCATCCAACTCGTTCGCCTGATTATATAGATCGGCATTCCCGCTCGGAATTCCCTTGCCGATATAGATTCGGGCATATTCGTCGTAAGCATTCCCATATGCCGACAGTTCCTCTGCCGTCATGACCGGCAAGCGAGCGCCCGTCGATTTTTCCACATACTCGACCAATGTATCTGCTTCATCATGCGCGTATACAACTTCTTCAAACCCGGGGTTGATCAGCAGGTTAGATCCGTCGCCGTTCACTTGCGTAAGCGCAGCGTCATCAAAGTATGCATTTCGTGTGCCGGAAATATTGGTATAGAGAAGCACGGAAGCGTAAGTGGCGCTCGCAGGGGCCAACCGTGTTACCGAGAGAGTTGACCATTGCTCCGCAATCTTGCCCGAACCTGCTAAAGTGTCAATCCGGACTTTGTTGGCATCGTAATAATATAACAGAAGATACACAGGGTTACTTGCAGGATTATCTGTCTCCATAAAGTACTGGACGCTTGCTGTGTAACTTTCACCGGGGATGACTTCAATAAGATCACTGATCGCTCCATAATCTTTATTCGCTTCAGCGTCGTTGATCATCAAACTGTAAGTTCCCGAATTCGTGTTGGACGATTCAATAGAAAATTGCTTGTGGGTGCGCCCTGCATAATTGTTCCACCCCGGCAGACCCTCTTCCAGATTTCGCTCCTCTTCGGCAACGACTACCACCGCCCGGGCTTGCCCTTCCTCAACCAATACAAGCGGTGGTTCTATTGATGCGGGTATCACGAACGTTGACGCCGAAACAAATTCCGCCCCTTTGTAAGAAACACTGTAGACGACCTCAAGCTCCGAACTCCCGGAAGCAAGCGGCGGTACGGCAAATGTCGCGATCTTGGTTGGCGACCCCCAGGCATACGAAGTCGGAGCAACGACTTCCGCTTCCCCTCCGTTCACCTGGCGTTGAATCGTAAAATCGCTTATTTCCGGCTTTCCCCCACGCGGCTGCTTGTTGAACTTGACGTTAATCGTACCGTTGTCTGCAGTGGCTGCAATAATGACCCTTTGATTGTTGCCCTGACCATTCCCATGCTCGTTCTCCGCCTGCGCAGAGCCGAGCGAAATGCCGGGAAAGACAACTAGCATACACATGACAAGCAAAATGGATAAAAATGATTTCGATCTGCCGATTCTCACCATATCCCCTCCTGTAAAGGTTGGTACATTCCGATAACATCGTCTACCCTTTGACCGCACCGAGCGTAGCGCCTTCCATTATCCATCGCTGGAAAAATAAGAATGCCAAGACGGAAGGCACCATTGCAATCACCACGCCGGCGAACAACGTCACCCAATCCGCCGTATACTGCATCATCTGATTGGCATGATACATGTTGACCCCGATCGTATGCTTCTTCTGGTCGCTCAAATAAATATACGGAGCCAGGAAATTATTGTACAAGGCCAGAAACTTGAATATCGCCACGGTCACAATGCCCGGAGCGGACAGAGGGACAATGATGCGCATAAACACTTGCATCAGCGTCGCGCCATCCATAAAGGCGCTCTCCTCCAACTCTTTTGGAAGCGATTGCATAAAGCCTCCCAGAAGCATCAGGAAAAATACGTTTTCCCCCAGGCTATCCAGCAAAACCAATCCGGTCAGGCTGTTGGTCAGGCCAAGATCCCGCATCAGCACGTATTGGGGAACCAACGCATTGATACCGGGAAGAAACAAGGAGATCATAATGATACCCCATACGAGCTTGCGTCCCTTGAACGTCATCCGTGTCAACACATAAGCGTTCAACGTCGTTAAAAATGTGCTGATCAGCAGCGTAACCCCGACGTAATATAACGTGTTCAGCATCGAAGAAGCGAGACCGTATTTATCCCAGGCTTTTTGATAGTTCACCCATTCCAGCTTCTCCGGCCAGCTCCATACATCCTGGAAGAACTCCCGGTTCGTCTTCAGCGACTCGTAGAGCATCCAGATTAAAGGAAACAGAATGGTAGCCGACCACAAGATCAACAGCACATACCAAAATACATCCACCATCGTTCTCTTTTCTGTCAATTTGTCTCTCTCCAATCTGTCGATAGCGCGATCAGAATTCTACCGATTTATTGCCGGTCCACTTGTCAATCGCCCACTTGGCCGTAATCAAGATCACGAACAGAAGCATGCCGATCGCAGAGGCGTACCCATAATTTCGATATTCGGAACCGAAAGCGATATTGAACATGTACAAGCCGATAACGTCGGTCGAGCCCGAAGGGCCTCCATTCGTTAAAATTAATATTTTCTCGAAGCCTTTCAACTGGCCGATGACAAGGAATAGCAGGCTCACCCTGACTATGGGCATAATGAGCGGAATCGTAATCGTGAACAGCCTGCTCATATGACCCGCTCCTTCAAGAATGGCAGCCTCGTACAGCGACTTCGGAATCGTAACCATAGCGTTGATAAAAATAATTAAATAAAAGCCTACCCCCGCCCATACATATGGCGGCACAACTGCCCAAATGGCCGTTCCGGACTCGCCAAGCCAATAAAATTGACCGACATCGATCCCGATTACCCGAAGGCCTTCATTAAGCAGTCCAAAGCTGCCGTCGTAGATGAAAGCCCACATTAAAGCGACAACTACGGTCGAAAGCACATTCGGGAAGAAGAACAACACTTTGAATGCGCCGCTTCCCTTGTATTGCTTGTTGACGATCAAGTAGGCCAGGAACAGGGCGATCAGAATGACCAATGGCGGAATAACGGCCATGAAAAACAGATTGTGAACAAGCGCCCTCCATACGTACGGGTCTTCGAACAAACGTATAAAGTTGGCAAGGCCGACAAACTTCGGATCTGTAATGCCATCCCATTCCAGCAACGCATAATAGACGGACAGCACATTCGGATACAACGTGAACAGCAAGTATCCGCCGAATGCCGGCACAAGCGCAAGCAGGATAAACGTCCATTTCTGAGCATTCGCCTTCTTCGACCAGCCGCTTCGCGATAAAGATTTTTTTTCAAGTACAGCAGATTCCCTCAACGATGTCCCCCCAATGGAAGAGCGCGGCCGCAAGAGCGCTTTCTCCGGCCGCCCGCTCATTTACTTTTGTGCTGCAACGGCCTTTTTCAGCAAATCCTCTGCTTCCCTCAAGACGGATTCAGGTTCTTGCTTGCCGGAAGCTATATTGTTCAGAGCCTCCAGGACAAGCTTCTTCGCTTGCTCTGCGCCAGGGTCAGACAGTGTGACGTTGCGAGAGCCGGACTCGCTCCTCGTATTATTGGCACTCATGAAGGCCATCGTCTCTTTAATGACTCCCGGCAGCTGCTCCGCTCTGGTCTGATCGCTCATGTAGTCGCTGCGGATCGGAACCGATCCCGCCTTTTCGCCCAATTGCTGTTGAACATCCAGGTTCCACATCCAGACGATGAATTCTTTCGCCCATTTCTTGTTCAGTTCCGGCTTGGCCGCCCATATATAATACTGACCTCTTGCCGCTTGGCGAATCCAGTTCGTGTCATCCGGAGAATCGCCTGTCGGCACGCTCATATATCCCCATCGGAAACCTTCCGGAGTAGAATCCTTCATCTCATTTTCGACCCATATGCCTGTGGATACCATTGCCGCATGGCCCTGGAGCAGTTGCATCTGCGATTGCGTATGCGACAACGCCGCAACCCCTTGCGGGAACGTGCCTTTCTTGCCCAGTTCATATATGCGGTTGTGCATATCGATGCTTTCCGGGGATGCGTAATACGGCGTTTTATATTCGCGGTAATCGCTATCAAACGCTTTCAAATTGCCGCGCGATTCCGCTCTCTCAAAAAACTTGTGAAATCCGAAGCTGTAGTACAAATAGTCGGGATACTTGCCGGGGTACGTAATTGGAATCATATCTTTAGCCTTTATGTCGTCGACCAGCTTCAAAAATTCATCCCACGTTTTCGGATTCTGATTCCAGCCGTTTTCTTCGAACAGCGACTTGTTGAAATAAAGCCCCGTCCCGCTAAGCACGATTGGCATCGCATAGGTTTTCCCATTGATTTTGTCATTGGTATCGGCCGCTCCTGATTGGGCTAACTCTCTTAGCGTCTTGCCGTTGCCGTCATACGCCTTGCGCTCCCACAAGTCATCCTGCGGCTCCAGCTTTCCCCCATTGGCCAAATTGACGGCGTCACCCGGGCTTGGCAAAACGT
Source organism: Paenibacillus sp. J5C2022 (assembly GCF_025567625.1). Classification (GTDB taxonomy): domain Bacteria; phylum Bacillota; class Bacilli; order Paenibacillales; family Paenibacillaceae; genus Pristimantibacillus. The sequence continues at coordinate 14,971 of NZ_JAOQJC010000022.1, forward strand.
AGGAGAAAATATCGAACATGTCGTCGTCGTTGCCCGCCGCGATTTTCGTGCCGGTTATCGTTTTGATAGTCGGCGAGTAGGTCGTGACGAAGCTTACATTCGGGAACTTCTGCGTAAAGGTGTCGATTGCGTAATCGATCCACTCTCTGGCCATCCCGTTTTCCCAATAGGCAAATTTCAAAGTGACCTTCTCGTCCTTGGGCAAGCCGTTCTCTGGATACACACTCGCCGTTTCGTTTACGGCTTCTGGCGTATTGCCGGCTCCCTCCGTCGCCTTCGGATTGTTCCCGCCCTCGCTGCTGCAAGCCGCGACAGTAAATAATAGTAGCATGCAGCTTGCCATGATCGATGCTTTCTTCCTCATGCTTTTCAACACAAACCCCTCCTGTAAATGATTGATCGGAACATGGCCAAAGTATCATGGGAGGATCAATAGCGTAAATAGCTCATTCGCTCGTCTATAGACAATAAGGAGAAAAGCCAGGCATACTGGACAATCGACATTTTTTCTCCTATAGACAAAACTCCCCATTGCCGCGCCAAAACAACGAATATAGCCCGAACCGGCGAGGTTCGAGCTATTCTTGCGTTTTGCGAAATTGTCCGGGCGTCAGACCCGTCTGTTTTTTGAATACACGGATAAATGTCAACGCCTGCGAATAACCGACGCGAGCGGCAATATGCTGTACCGGCTCATCCGATTCCAGCAGCAATCGCTTCGCCTCTTCGATTCGCACCTCTGTGACGTACTCGACGAATTTGACCCCGGAGTCTTCCCGGAACAGCCGCCCCAGATACTTGGCGCTTAGTCCGAACACATCGCCCAGATGAGTAAGCGACAAATCTTCGTTATCGTAATGGGCGTCGATGTACGCTTTCATATTTTGCACAAGCTGATGGGAGGATTTATTATCGCGTTGCTCCGCCATCCGCGCATGCGTTCGGCGCAAAATGCTTCGAATCTGGCCGAACATCGGGCCAAGCGTTTCCTGACAGCGGAGAACCTCCTTCAATTCGATGTAGACGTCTTCTTCCCATACGGCCCTTAATTCGTCCGGAAGCTCGTTCATTTCCTTCTGAAGATGATCGACCAGCACATTCATCAAATTAAACAAGTCTTCGCGCGCATACAATTGCTCCTTCAAGCTGCCATGAAGATCATCGATGTACATCTCCCATGCCGAGTCTCCGGCCCGGAAGGCCTGACAGAAGGAGCGTATACTCTGCAGCTGACGAAATACCTCTCCCTTCGGCTTCGAGCTCGTATCCTCCGGCATCAAGATGCGATTATCGCCCAGAGAGGATTTGAATGCCACAGTATGCATCGCACTGCGGAACGACTCATATGTCCAGGCAATCCCCTCCACCGACTTGCCAATGCCTATGGTGACCGTAAAATCAAGATTGTCGCTCACCCAGGCACGCAGCTTCTCGCAGTAGTATTCCGTTTCCTCCGCGCCCCGCTCCGGGTCATCGTACAGGAACAGCAGGGCCAACTGATTTTTGCTTGTCCATTCCGTCCATATCGTATAAGGCCGGTCTTCAAAAATTTCAAGCGTAACGGAGCTAAGAACATCCTTAAGCAGATGATAATCGCGATTATATTGCTTCACAAAATCGCTATACCTGTCAATTTCAATGATTGCGACCCGCGCTGAAGCAACTGGAATCGTTATGCCGGCGTGAAGCAGTTCCTGCTTCCAATCCATTCTTCGCTGAGAAGCCGCCTCATCCATGAGCGTTAGAAACAGATGCCTTTTACGGTAAACCAGGTTTTTACGATCACGCTCCTGAAGGAGACTGGATTCATCCAGCAAATTCTCGATTGTAGCGCTGATGAATTGAATCTCGTCCGTCATCGTCTGTGGCATAGTGGCTTCAGGCTTCGGAACCGAGCCTGCGATTCGTTCCGCGATAAGCTGAATCGGCCTGTAATTTCGTTTGGTCACATACAGAATCCAGACGATCCCGGAGACAATAAGCGCAAAGCCAAGAGCAATCCATACATAGAACAACGAAGAAATAAGCTCGGCAACGGCCCCGTTTCTGCTCCCGCTGTGAACTGTCCAGCCGGTATACGGGGACACGGATTCCGCTATAACCTTGCCATGCCTTTTCGAGGAAGACGCGGCCGATTCGGAGCCTGCGCTGTTGGAAGAGATCAATCCGCTATTTCGATCCCTCAGCTCTACGAACGTCGTTTCCTTGTCCGACATGCTTTCGATCAGCTCTTGAAGCCGGTTCGTATCGACGTTAACGACAATCAGGCTGAAATCGAATAGATTCGTGTATTTGACCAGGCTAACGACACTTTTCTCTTCTCCCGCCACTCCCATGCCTTGAGGAAGCCGCCGCGCCATCCAGCGGAACGGCTCTTTGCTATTGACCAGGCTGCCCAACAGCTCTCGGTCCGGAAACGCTTCCAAAGTGGTCGCTGTCGATGCCGTCACCACCGTTCTGTCAGGCGTATTATACAAGTAGACTGAATCGATCAGCGAATTAGTCGACATCAGCTCTTTAATCGCGGATACCGCCTGAATGTTTGCATATTGACGATCGGACGGTGAAGCAACATCGAAGAAAGCGATGATTCTGGCGTTATTCTGCAGCTCATTCAGCAGAGCAGCGTCGATTCCCCCGAGCGTATGATCGATCATTTTCGTAATGTTTCCAGTAAGCGCCTCGTTCGATTTGACCGCGGATTTTTTGGACAGCTCATTAATTGTCAGGTACGTAATGAATAACAGACTTAAGCTGATGACGAAAAAAACGGGCAAATAGGATAACAACAGCTTATAAAACCAGTTTTTTCGCATGATGCCCTCCTCTTGCAAGCCCCGAACGGGATAGACTTCCTCTATTATGCACAACATTGACATGATTAGGCAATCCGGCAGCGGCAAGAGAACGGATCATTTCTTCTATTGCATGCGAAAGGGCCGGTTCACTTGAACCAGCCCTTCTCCTTGAATCGCGTGATCGCTTCTATTCGATTGCTGACGCCTAATTTATCCAGAATGACGGAGATGTAGTTGCGTACCGTTCCCGTTGTGAGGAACAGCTCGTCGGCAATCTCCTTCGTGTTCTTGCCGTCGGCAACAAGACCGAGCACTTCCTTCTCCCGTTCGGTGAGCGGGTTGTCGCCGCTGCCGCTATAGGCTTCGTCCATCAGTTCGGAAGCGTATGTGCGCCGCCCCGCCATGACGCTGCGAATGGAATCGGCCAGTTCCTCGCTTGGGCTGTCCTTCAGCAGATAACCGCTCACGCCCGCCTTCAAGGCGCGCTCGAAATAACCCGCTCTGGCGAAGGTCGTCAATATAATGATCTTGCAGCCTTGCCCCTTCAGCTCTTCCGCCGCCTCCAGGCCGCTCTTCGCCGGCATCTCAATATCCATGATGCATACATCCGGCTTCAGCTGATGCACAAGTCTAATCGCTTCCTCGCCATTGCCCGCCCTGCCGACGACCTGCATATCGTCCTCCAGGTCAAGCAAGGAAGCAAGCGCCCCCAGCAGCATCCGCTGATCTTCCGCTATGACGATCGATATCATAAGTCCAGCTCCTTCACGGGTTGTTTCGCGACATGGGGCACTCGCATCGTCACGGCCGTCCCATCTCCCGATTCTATGGCCAGACTGCCGTTGACGAACTCCAGCCGCTCTTTCATTCCCCGCAGCCCGTTGCCGCGATAGAAGTCACTCTTCATATCCATTCCCGTCCCATTATCCTGCAGCTTCAAGATCAACTCCGTATCCGTCGATTGAATCGTGATCAGACACTTCGTCGCCCCGCTGTGCTTGACTACATTCGTGACCGCTTCCTTCAAGCACATGCTGAGTACGCTCTCGTTCAGCACCGTCGTGTTCTTCAGCTTGGGATCGCCTTCCAGCTCCAGCTCGATGCCAGCAGCCCGAAGAATCTGACGGATGGGATACAGCTCCTCGTCCAGCCGTGCGCCCCGCATCTTGGTCACCATCTCGCGCACTTCCTTAAGCGCCGTTCTCGCCGTCTGCTGCACATCGCCAATCTCCGCTTGCGCCCGATCCGGCTCCCTGTGAACAAGCTTCGCGGCCAGATCGCTCTTCAAGCCGATCAGAGACAGCTTCTGGCCAAGCGTATCGTGCAGGTCTCTGGCGATGCGCTGTCTCTCCTCCAGCTTCACCAGCTCCGAGATCCGCTTGTTCGCATCCTCCAGCTGCCCTTCCAGCTGCCCTTGCTTCTTCTGGTTGTACGTATTGAACGGAAGCAGAATGACGACGATCAGGCTGATCAGAATAAAGGGGAACTGCGTGAAGAACATTTGCGTCTGTGTCGCAAAGCCATAGTTGATCGTAATGAAGGTACTGATCAGATGAATAATATACAGTGTGTAGAAGCCTGCTTTATTCTGAATATTGCCGATAAAAAAAGCTAGAAATATCGAGAAGTATACGTAGCTGTAAAGCAGCGTCATTGCCACGGAAATAATAATCTGCACGCTCGTCCAAAAGTAAACAAGCCATCCCTTCGACACAAAGGACAGTCTATAGCATATAAAAAACAGGCCGATCATGACGATGCCCGCAACGACCTCAGGCGTTGAGGAGGAGCGGAATATGAAATAGAACGGCAGGATGCAAAATACGATCCACACATACGGACTCAGACCCGTATTGCGATGAAAAATTTGATACCACTTGTTCATGGGCCGTCTGTCCGTACTCATTCCGCTCCACCTCGCATCCTTAAAACATGATACAATCCGCCAAACCGCATTCCCTATATCCATCATGCCAGCAATATTGCTCATGCACTACTCTACTTGCAGTCGGCAAAATCCTGCCGGCTATCGGCAGGATTTTCAACGTCAATAGCTATCGCTATTGTACCACATTATTAGCTGGCCTTCGGCTCGCCCAGCTTGCCCTTGCCGATCCTTGAAGCTTGCTTCAGGCGATGCCTCGCCTGTCTGAAGCTGACGAACCGTTTGTCTTCTTCATCCCACAGCCGGAATTTCAGCGACTCCAAACTCTGGAGGATATTAATGGTAGTCGCCTTATGAAGCGGCGGCGTAGCTTCATGCGCTTCTTCCAGCTTGTAATTCGGCACCTTCGGGCTGAGATGGTGCACATGATGGAAGCCGATATTGCCCGTCAGCCATTGCAGCACCTTGGGAAGCCTGTAGAACGAGCTGCCGTCCACAGCGGCCTTCACGTAGCTCCATTCCTCTTCATGCTCGAAGTAGCTGTCCTCGAACTGATGCTGCACATAGAACAGCCAGATACCCAGTACGCCGGACAGATAGAAGATAGGCCCCTGCACTAGCAGCATATCCTTCCAGCCGATTGCCCACCCAAGCAAGCCATAGACAGCTACAATCAGTACATTCATGAGATAGGTGTTCATGCGCTCCTTCTTGCGCGCTCCCTTGCGGTTAAAGCGGTATTGCAGCAGGAATACGTAGATTGGGCCCAGTCCGAACATGACAAGAGGATTGCGGTAGATCCGATAAGTAAGCTTCGTCAGCCAAGATGCCGACGCGTACTCCTCCACGGTCAAAATCCATAAATCGCCCACGCCGCGCTTGTCCAGATTGCTGCTCGTCGCGTGATGGATGGCATGAGCATTCTTCCATTGCTGATAGGGAACAAATGTGATGACACCCGTTATAATGCCCATGACGTCATTGGCGCGCTTGCTCCGGAAGAACGAGCCGTGACAGCAATCGTGAAAAATAATGAACGTCCGGATCACAAAGCCCGCGGCAACAACGCCGATGGCAAGTGTAAGCCAGTATGAGATGGACAAGCAATAATAAGCCGCATACCATAGCACTGCAAGCGGCAACAATGTATTGAACAGCTGTCTTACGCTGAGGCCAAGTTCATTTTTTTCGTAAGGCATGACACTTTTTTTCAATTGCACCTGCTTCGGATCTACCATGTCAGTCTTCCTCCTTTAGTCTCTATCCTTATTGTAGAAAATATCCCCCTCCTCCGAGTAGTCATAAACGTCAAGTGGCCTATATGACAAATGTCATATAGGCCACTGGGTATGATGCAAAATATAGGAATTAAGCCCAAATTAAGAAGAGAGAATCGGCATTCCTTCCGACTATTGGACCAGGATCGGTCAGCTCAAGTCCCGCGACTTGCTGTCAGTATTGCCCATCATATAGGGATACAGGAGAATGAGTCCCGCGATGAAAAGAATCAATGCGAAGTAGGCGGGCAGCAGATGAATAAAGTCAGTATAGCCGATTCGAATATGTACGCTGAAGCCGGCATAGAAGCCGGGCGCTCCGCCAAGCAGCAGCGTCCACCACAGCCATCTGGCCCCTTGCGTGATGCCCCACAGCGCGATGATCAGAATCGCGAGCGCATCGCACAACAACGCTCCGCCGAACCCGGCGCGATCATGGGCGATCAATGACATCAGCTTCGGATTGATCGCGTTCAGCGCCTCCGGTGTGGTGCACAAGTAAGCCAAGTCCGTCTTCACGAATACATGCGTAATGCCTACGCCTGCAATGATGGCTCCTCCCGCCGCCAGTGCGAATCCCAATATGACGAAGCACAGCTGTCCCCACATCGCCATACGCCACGTTCGGTCATTGTGAAGATTGACAGGCTTCCAGCTTGGCAGATCCTTATGGCCCCGCAAGGAGAGCAGGAACAGTGGAAGCAGCACCGCCGCAGCAAGCGCATGGAGCGGATCGAAATAACCGTAGCCCAAATAAAGAAAAAAGCTGGCGAACCCGACTGACGCCGATGTGATAAGCGCCGTTCGCGCCCAATGCTGTCCGGCTCTAAGTCCGTATCGCGCCAAGCCGTAGTAAAGAATGCCGATCGACAGCATGGTGCCGGCCAGCGTGATGCGATCATGGGACATGAAATAGAGCAAATAGCGATTGGCGCCGACGACGTCCGCCGCCGTCATGCCCAGAAAGGCCGTATCGTATGGAAGGAGAACGTTGGTTGCGCCAATCTGCCATGCGATCAGACCCCCGATAATCATTCCGATGCCAAGCAGGCACATCCAGCCCCAATTGCGCCAGAAGGAGGGCGGCTTCGGCTCATCCGAGCGGCTCACCTTCTCATAGATGACGGCTTCATTGATTCGCTTGGGCAGTCCGGGACCTGCATACACCAAGCCGCTGTGAAGCATAATGCCGTTCGCGCCCGCCTTCAGCAGCCGGAGCGCATCGCTGGGCTGATGTACGCCCGCTCCCGCTTTTACGGCTATGTCCGGTCCGAAAGTCTCACGAATCAGCTTCACCTTGTCCACAGCCAGCGTTAAGCCGTTCCGGCCAACCTCCACGGCATAATCGGCAGTTGCCTGTGTCCGCTTCACCGATGGCGTCCAAGCGGTCTCCTGCCCGTAAAGGTCGCTGGATTCCGCCTGCCCCTCTAATGATTTGCCAGAACCATCCTCGTCGCTGCACCGTTCTTCTCCAGTCCGACTATACTCGCCGATGACTATGCCATCCCATAACTTGCCCCCAGACCTTCCCAATAGCTCCAGCATACGCCCATTAGGCAAATCCAGCGGAAGATATAAATATAACGGCATCGTTATCGCCAGTTGCTCCACCAATCCCTGCAGCTGCTGATAGATCGCCAGGACGTCATGCCACGAACGGTCTGAGGAGGCAATATCGATATAACATCCCGCCGCCGCACCGCTTGCTTCGAACTTGGCCAGCAGCTTTCCCAACTGCTCCAGCGCATCCTCGGGCGGAGCATTCGGCATAGGCGCAATACGTACGAATTGGGGGAGCCTATGGCCCGGCTGCTGTATCCGATTCGCTATCGCCTCGACGCCATCGTTCTCGAAGTATGACGGATACCGAATTCGCTCCGAAAGGGAATCGTTCCCAATTGGTTCGTCGCTCTTGATAGGCACTGTTGTGATCGGCCCATGCTCGATCCAGCCAATGCCGAATTGCGCCAGCGCTCGATGCGCGATGCCGCCGGGATCGACCCCGCCGGACACCCCTACCGGCGCGACAACATCAACACCGCCAATATTCCTCTCGAGCAGTGGCGACAGCTCCATATGGCCCAATGTACGGATGACGAATGATCCGCCGGGGATACGGCTGATCGCGCCAATCGCCCCCAGCGTGAAAGCCCGGCTAGCTCTCGCCGGCAGTCGGAACAAGAGCGGGCGAAACAAAGTTTGATAAGACCAGTCCGGCAACCCGATTCCCTCCTTGCTTGTACACTCGTTGCTTTTCACTTATATCGGCCAATATCTTGCCGTGCATTATTTTTCCGGACGTTCGATGTGAACTTTTTCACACAAGACCATCTTATCACGCTTCGCTCAACCTCTTCACTATCCTTCTATTCAGGAGCATCTTTGCGCCCATTCGCCAACCTCATCACTATCCCGTCTACTCAGGAATCTAACTTTGTATACTCCTGTGTCAAGGGGAGAGTGGAACCATTCCGTTTCAATACTATGCTTTTTCGCATGCTCCTGAACCAAGGGGAGAGTGAGGTCATTCTGCTTCAAGACCAAGCTACCCACGACAGCACAAACTAATACCTTCCCAGACAGGAAAAGCGGGCCGACATATCGTCAAGCCCGCTCGCTTCATCCCACTTCCACTCAGATCGCCCATTCGCCTTGGCGGAATACAGGAACGACCGTACCATCGTCCTGTATGCCATCGATGTCCATGTCGGCGGAACCAATCATAAAGTCATTATGCGTAATGCTCGCATTCACGCCATGCTGCTCCAGTTCCTCCGGCGACATCGTCTTGCCGCCCTCCAGGTTAAAGGCATAGCCGCTGCCGATGGCCAGATGGTTGGATGCATTCTCGTCGAACAACGTATTGTAGAACAGCACGCCGGACTGCGAGATGGGGGACTTGTGAGGCACTAGCGCCACTTCACCCAAATAATGCGCGCCTTCATCCGTCTCCACCAACTGCTTCAGGAACTCCTCGCCTTCCTCAGCCTCCGCTTTCACGATTCGGCCGTTCTCGAACGTAAGCTTGAAGCGGTCGATGATGTTCCCGCCGTAGCTGAGCGGCTTCGTGCTGGACACATAACCGTTCGTCCCGGACTTGTACGGTACGGTGAATACTTCCTCCGTCGGCATATTGGCCATGAACATGTGTCCGGCTTCGTTCTCGCTGCTTGCCGACACCCATATATGCTTCTCCGGCAGCTCCACGATCAAGTCAGTGCCGGGAGCGCGGTAATGCAGCTTGCGGAAGCGGCGTTCGTTAAGCTTCTCGGCCTGCTTATGCAGCGTATCGTTATGATCGCTCCATGCTTGCACCGGATCGGCCGCATCCAGGCGGACCGAGCGGAAGATCGCTTCCCACAGCTTATTAACGGCTTCCTCAGGGGAAGCGTCAGGGAATACCTTCTCCGCCCATTCCTGACCAGCTCCGGCTACAACTGTCCAGCTGACCTTGTCGGCCTGCATCGCTCTGCGGAACTCCTTCAACGCTCCGCCGGATGCCTTCTGGAACGCGGAGATGCGCTGGGACGGGATTCCCTTCAAGGAGTCCGGACTGGACGATACGAGACTGATGAACACCGCACGGCGCTCCAGGAATGCGGTACGCTTAGCCGCTTCCCACTCTGGATACTTGGCGAATATTTCCTCCGCCGCGTTCTCATATTTCAAGCGGGACAATTTATCGTCTGTCCAATCCACATGAACGTTGTCGGCTCCGGCATTATACGCCTTGGCCGCAACCAGTCTTACCAGATCTGCCATCTCGACAGCTCCCGTAACGAAGACGTGCTGCCCCTTCTGCACATTCACTCCCGTACGAACGATGAGCTCTGCATATTTTTCCAATTGCGCTTTCCATGCTTGTGTCATATGTACATCTCCTTGCCTTAATATCGTTCAAACCTGATTTCTGTTGTTTGCACTATTATAGTATATCATTCCGCGCCAAATAATTTCACCTGCATGGGCTATTCCGAAGATGAATATGTATTTGATACAATAAGGAAGATTTAACCTTCCGCAGCATGACACCATATTAATCGATACAAGGGGGACTGCCCAATTGGAACAACTTATATTATCCGTCAAGCAGCACTTATCCGAGCATTATGAAATCTATATCCGCATTACCCTCAGCGCCGTACTCGGCTTCCTGATCGGTTGGGACAGGGAGGCCAAGCACAAGCCAGCCGGGTTAAAAACGTATATGTATGTATGCGTTGCCAGCGCGCTTATAACGCTTATCTCCATATACAGCGTCGAGAAATTCAGTCAAATTACCGAAAGAATTATGATGGACCCGATGCGCCTGACGGCTCAGATTGTATCCGGGCTAGGCTTCCTTGGCGCTGGAGTCATCCTGAAGAACGGGCTTCAAGTAAAAGGACTCACTTCCGCCGCCATGATTCTATTCGCCGGAGGTGTCGGCATCGGCATCGGGGCAGGCTTCTACGCTTTCGTTATCTTCGCGGTATTGCTGTCATCGTTGCTGGCACGCTTAGGCAATCTGATGGAGAAGCGTAAATACAGGCGCAGCAGTCAAGAAGACATATTCGAGGAAGTCGACGACGACACTTCGCACTCCAGTTCAATTTAGCTATGCTGCTCATCCCCATACCATCGCAAGGCCGCTGCCAGCTCATCTTCGACGGCCCTTCTCAGCTCCTGCGGAGACAGAATGGCTATGCCCGCTCCGAAGCCGAGCGCAATCTCGCAGGCCGAATCCAGCGTCTCGAACAACACCTCGGCCTCCACCCAACCTCCGTCAAGAGGCTTCCGCTTCTGCACGGAGACGAATCGCGCCGCGCCAAGCCGCTCGATAGCTTCCAGCCTGATCTTCACTGTTGCCGGGTACCTGGGCAATCTTTCCTTGAAGCGCGCTACAGATTGCTCCCAATATTCCGACAGCCTGAAGCCACGCCACGGCGAGAACGCCTCCGCCAGCTTCTCCGCCCCGACCAGCCGGGATATACGGTAGGTGCGCAGCTTGCTGCTGTCCAGGCCGATCTCTCTGTCCGTATCGGAATCTACAGCTGCTACAAGGTACCAAATGCTCCCCTTGGCCACAAGTCCCAGAGGGCACACTGCCCGCTGGGACTCTTCACCGTCCCGCTTGTAGGTCAGCTGCAACCGCCGCTCCTCCCATACAGCCTCCTGTACGAGAGACAGACAAGGTACCGCTTCCCGGGAATGCCCCGATTGATGCCATCCTGCACCGTCAATATGGATCTTGTCCCTTGCGGCAGCCGCATCGCTTCTGGCTGCGACAGACACGGCAGCAAGAAGCTTCTGCAGTGCATCCTCCAACTGCTTCTCCCTTCCCAGGTCGTTCAGCAGCTGCGAATTGCCGGCCAACAACAGCGCGACAACCTCATCCCCCCGCATGCCGGTCAAGGTTGTACGGTAACCTTCCGACAGCTGCCACCCCCCTTGAGAGCCGCGTTCGGCATAGACCGGAATGCCGGAGCCGCTCAATTCATCCATATCGCGCAATACGGTGCGCTTCGATACTTCAAGACGCTCGGCCAATTGCTCCGTCGTCAGCTTTCCTTCATTTTGCAGCCATAATAAGATCGATAGAAGTCTACCGGCTCGCATGTCATCCCCGCCTGTCCCGTAATTTGCTCCGTCTTCACGCTATTATTATATCTCATCATATATGACAGCCGTTGTCACCTATCGTCCTTTACACTGAATACACAGGAAGCGGCTTCGGCCAATTCCGACTCAACTCAATGCCAAGAAGGAGAGATTCGTTCATGAATACCAAGCCGTTAGAAGGAAAAATCGCATGGGTGGCAGGTGCAACGCGCGGTGCCGGCAGAGGAATCGCCACCAGCTTGGGCGAAGCGGGAGCGACGGTATATTGTTCGGGCAGAAGCATGCGCGGCAAGCCGTCCGATCTGAAACGGACCGAGACGATCGAGGAGACCGCAGAGCTTGTGACCTCCGTGGGAGGACAGGGCATCGCAGCCTATGCCGACCATACCGTGGAGCGTGACGTAGAGCTATTGCTCACCCGTATCCGCGAGGAGCAGGACGGGCGGCTGGACATACTGGTGAACAATATATGGGGCGGTGAATCGCTTATAGCATGGGGAACGCCGTTCTGGCAGCATGCCTTGCGAGACGGACTGCTGGTGCAGGAGCGGGCCGTGAAGGCGCATCTGATCACCGCTCGATACGCTGCTCCGCTTATGATCGAACGCGGGAGTGGACTGATTGTCGAAGTAACGGACGGCATCGACTACCGTTACAGGGGCAATCTCTACTACAGCCTGGCGAAGATCTCCGCCATTCACATGGCGGAAGCGATGGCGGAAGAGCTGAAGCCGTCCGGGGTCAGCGCACTCGCCGTATCGCCGGGCTTCCTCCGATCGGAGGAAATGCTGGATCACTTTGGCGTGACGGAAGCGAACTGGCGGGAGGCCGTTCATAGCGGGAAGCCGCAAGCCGAGCATTTCGGCCAATCCGAGACGCCCCGCTTCGTAGGCAGAGGCATTGCGGCGCTGGCCTCCGATCCGGACCTCCTCAACCTGAGCGGACGCGTGCTGCCCAGTTGGGAGCTGTCCGACCGCTACGGCATCTCGGACATCGACGACCGCCGGCCTCATTGGGGCAATTACGCCAAGCAGCAAGGATTCTTATAGTCTCTCTGGCTGTCGATTCGACCGATGCAACCTTCATCCATTCACGATCTCGCCCCCGTTAATATGCAGGAATTGACCCGACATATAGCTGGAGTCGTCGCAGGCCAGATACACATAAGCCGCCGCCAGTTCGTGCGGCTGGCCTGCCCGTCCCATCGGCGTATCCGAGCCGAAGGTTGATACTTCCTGCGGATCGAACGAGGACGGGATAAGCGGCGTCCAGATCGGTCCGGGCGCTACGCCGTTCACCCGTATGCCCTGTCCCGCCAGATTGGCGGCCAGTGCGCGAGTGAATGACACGATCGCCCCCTTCGTCGCGGAATAATCGATAAGCGTGGGATTGCCTCTATAAGCCGTAATGGAGGCCGTATTGATGATTGCACTGGATGCCTTCAGATGCGGCATCGCCGCAGCGGTCAGATAGAACATGCCGAACACATTGGTCCGGAACGTCTTCTGCAGCTGCTCCGCCGGAATATCCTCCAGCTTCTGGCGGACATGCTGCTCCGCCGCATTGTTGACGACAATATCCAGTCTGCCGAATTGCCGGATCACCTTCTGGACGACATCCTTGCAGAAGGCTTCGTCACCGATATCCCCTGTCAGCAGCAAGCACTCGCCTCCCACGCTTCTTATGTGCGCTTCCGTCGCGCTTGCATCGACATCCTCGTCGACATATACAATCGCGACTGCAGCTCCCTCCTTGGCGTAAGCGATCGCTACCGCTCTGCCGATGCCGCTGTCGCCTCCCGTTATAATCGCCACCTTGCCCGCCAGCTTTCCTGCGGCTTTGTAGCTGTCGGACTCGAATATCGGCAGAGGCGTCATCTCCGCTTCGATTCCGGGTTGACGGCTCTGATTTTGCTGCGGGAATACTTCCCTCTTCTGACCCGATTGGCTTGTCATCCTCATTGCCCTCCTTCAAGACTTGCTGATATGGAACAAAATCTCAATCTACTTTGCCCAAAAATGGCCATTCCATTCCTGATTGAGACAACTCCAATCATCCCGTCATCACCCTCAACGGGTGGCTGCGCTGAAGGACTGAATGGCCAAGCGTCCGGAGCACGAGCAATAACAAGGCCAAGCGGCGTGAAAGAAATAAGCCTTCAACTCTCGCGCTTCATACGGAGTTGGAGGCTTATTAGCTGAAGTTGGGGGCTGCTTAGCTGGATTTTGAGTAGTTATTATAGTAAAAAGTCCCATTCTAAACCCTGCAAGTGGAAAATGTACAGTTAAATCAGACATTATCACACGAAAGCTCGTCACTCAGCCAGATTAATAGCATAAAATCCAGTTCATTTGTCATAAGCAGGAGTAGTTCGATAAATTAATGGCATGAAATACAGTTAGATTAACCTCCCCCAGCTTCATTGCTTCATCCTATTTAAGCGTAAACGGCTATCGCCGTCCTACTCTCCTGCTGCACACGCCCCTTTTCGACGCTCCAGTGTATGATTCATTCATACACTAATACGGCTCGCATATGGCTAAACTCTAGCATCGGCTTTATAATTTCATATCATCAAAAAACCCATAAAAGCCTGAAACTGCACCCAAAATGTTAGATGATGTCTAACATTTTGGGTGCAGTTCAATAGCCCGGACGGCTCAATCTCCAACCTCTAAAATGCCAGTCCGCGGCAAATGCGAAAGCGTCAAACCGCTTACTTCGCCAATCGCTGATACGTATCCGAATCGCATATAATAAACAGCCGCGCTCCGGACGGAATACTCTCGCCAAGCTTCCGGTTAATGCTCAGATCGCCTCGGTCGGAGATAAGCGTCGCCCCTTGCTCCAACAGCCCACGGAACGCATCGCCGTACGTTTTCCAAGCGCGATTGACCGGAACTTCGTAGATGTCGTCGCCGTACTGTCTGCTCAGAAGCTGCCTAAGCACCTCCGAATTGCCCTCATGCAGCGCCGAGCGGACGGCAAGCCGCGATATCGCATCATGTGAGAGCACGAATTCGTTCACCTGCACATGATGGAAGTTGCGGATATGCTTCTCCTGCATAATTTCAACCGTCGTGTGCACCTGCGGTGCAATCCGTTCCACGCTTGAAGCGATCAGCAGCGACTTGCCGTCGATAAGCGCCGATTCGTCAATACGGATGTCCGAGAAAATAATAGCCGACTTGGCCCGCTCAATCCCAGCCTTGGCCAGCACATCGTCCTCGGCGGGATCGCCGCTTACGAAATGTACCGTAGGCAGATGCTCCTGCGGGTGGCGGTTGCCTTCATCCACGATGACAATTTCACGTTTCGGCTGGCAGGACAAAATTTCCTCCACTGCGGTCTGCGCTTTTTTGCTCCAGTTAATAATGACAATATGGTCGCTGCCGGAATAGCTCAACTTGCCCGCACCTCTCTTCTTCTGAATTAACGCTATGGAATCAATAATTTTGCCGATTACCAAACTAAGCATGCCGATACCGAATATATAGAGCAGCATCGTCCATACTTTGCCCGCCACTGTAGCGGGATAGAAGTCGCCGTAGCCCACTGTCGCCATCGTCGTAAGCACCCAGTATAGCGCGTTGAACCAGCTGCCGAACGTATCCGGCTCCAGCGCGTAAGAGATTGTGGCGCTCGAAAGCACGACCAGCACGATGATGACGGCGATAGACAGCCTGCTCATCCTCATCAGCCTGGTCGAGATCAATCGAATAAAATGCATGATCGCTTCTCCTTTCTATCGCTCACCGAAACCAAATCACGATAACTACGTAAAGTATAACATCCCTATGTTACAGGAGGTAATTTCTGAATGTCACTATTTAAACGTTTGAGAGATCTGACCCTGTCCAATGTATACGCCTTGATCGAGAAAGCGGAAGATCCCATTAAGCTCACGGACCAGTATATCCGGGATATGACCGAAGACCTGGAGGATGCCGAGAAAGCTGTAGCGCAGCAAATCGCGCTGGAGAAGAAATTCAAGGCGCTCTATGAAGAGCAGGAAGCGTTATTCCAGAAGCGTGCGGAGCAAGCGCAAATCGCTGCCCAGGAACAGAATATCGATCTTGCCCGCCGCGTCCTGGAAGACAAGCAGGCAGTAGAGAAGAAGATGATTGAATACAAGGAAGCCTATTCCGAGAATCAATTGCTGGCGAATAATCTTCGGGCCAAACTGGACGAGATGCGCAAGCAGCTGGAAGAGATGAAGAACAAGCGCGACACGCTCGTCGCACGCTATCAAGCCGCCAAGACGCAGACGCAGATCAATAAAACGATGTCCGGCTTCGGCTCCGGCACAGCGGCCGCCGGCATGAAGCGGATGGAGGATAAAATGCGCCAGGCCGAAGCGATGGCGGAAGCCAGCAACGATCTTGCCGCTTCCAAAGGCAAATCCATCGACGAGGAGTTCGCATCCAGAAGCGGCAATAAGGCCGTTGAAGACGAGCTTGCCGCACTGATGAAACAATATGAGAAGTAGGGACAGCGATGAGTCTGTTTAAACGCATTCGCAATATCATGAAGAAGCCTGAGCCTCCACCGGAAGAGAAGAGCATCTTCACCATCGGACCCGGAGACATATGCGAAGTGTCCTTAACGCTCTATACCGTATCCGGCCGGACTGTTAACACGCGTCGCGGCACCATCATGCTTACGTTGCAGGACGGCGCCGCAACCCGCTATCTGCTCATTGAGAACCGGGCGAGCACGCAATATGCTCTGTATGCCGCAATAGACGGACGGCTCGATTCTATCCATGAGGTGCCTGTTCAGCTGGAGCTGGACGGGCGCATGTACCATATGGAAGAGCAATATGCCGGACATATCGCCACGACGGGCAATACGCCGTTCATGCAAGGCGGCGAGCAGTCCGTCTGGCAGTATCAATCCGACGATCGGAAGCTGCTGCGCATCGAATGGCTGGATGGCCGCTTCATGCTCTATGAAGGCGACAGCATCATTCCGGCCGACGTTCATGTGCTCCGGGGCGGAACAAGTTAATTCGCCCGCGCAAAAAGGCTGAGCTTGAGCAATCAAGCTTCAGCCTTTTTCATTTGGTTAAATAATGAGGCTGCTGATCGCAAATGCGAAGCCGACATAGACAGCGAACAGCATCATTCCTACAGCAGTGTTGCCTTTAATGAGCTGATCCGATATTTTGAAGCCCGGCGTCACCAGATCAAAGATGAAGTAGGCCGCCAGCAAGCATACGTAGCCGATGGCGAACCAGAGCATCATAAACCAGATGGATGAATTCGTATAAGCCGCCACGCCCAATATAATGGCGGTAGACATAAACTTGCCGCCAAGCGCCAGCCCCACAGCGACATTGCCCTTCTTCAGCTCTTCCATGTCCTTGAACGGCGTAATGAGATTGAATATGATCATGCCGAGCAATTGAAGCAAAATAATGACTGCCACACTGACTATAATATTAACGACTACCGTCAATTCGCCCACCCCCGAAATTTCGCATACGCCAAGTCATAATCGGCAAAATCGTGTACTTCCTCCAAATGCACATCTACCGTTTTTTTCTTCTCAAAATCCGTATATCTGGCATCGTCGATCGGCTGCTTGATCTGGTTGCCGGAAGGAAGCTCCACAACCGCGAAGTTGCGCGTCTCGCCCTTGTACTCCGTCTTGTATACGCCAACCAGATCGACTTGCGTCGTTACCGCTACCTTCAATTGCTCCAAATCTCCCTTGGCGGCCGTCTCGTCCTTGAAGGATTTGAGGGAGCGCCATGCCGACAGTCTGATCTCATTGCGATTATCGGCACCGGTTACCAGCTCCGCATCCATAAATTGCAATATCCACACTTTATCTCCCGTCGCATAATTCCCGTCATTGGGCATTAGCTCGTTGTTCGGCAGCAGTGTCATATCGCTTCCGATCAGGTCGCCCACCGTCCCCTCCATGATACGGTAATCCCAAGGCACCCGTACCGCCTCATTGACCGGCTTGGAAGATACAGTGTCGGTGGTATACGCACTGGAGCCTTCAAATACGGAAGGATAATTGCTGCCGCAGCCCGCAAGCACCAGCATCAAGCTGATCGCGCCAGCCAGCCACACGGCTCTGCTCCGCTTCCGGCTTAATCCCCATCGTCTCGTCATTCGCAATTAATTCACTCCTATCGCTATAAAGTGGCTTGTGTTCCCGGTAATCAAGCCTCCTGCACGGCCCAGCAGGCCGCACGGCTGCCCGTTAATGACGAACATGCCGGTGAGCAGACGAAGCTCTCCCACTGGCGTAACAATCCTCGCGAGCTCTGCACGCTTCTGATAGACGGTCGGGAACAGCGTGCTCGTATCGAATCCGTCGCGGTCTTCCAGCTCCAGCTCTCCGGAGGCGTCGTACAGGCGGACCGAACCGCCCTCGCGTCCGAACATCGACTTCGACACGAAGCTGCCCTGGAATACCGGCTTGTTGTAAGCGGGAAGCATATACTTGACAATCGCTTCGCGCTCTTCTTCCGTATACAGCTGGCCAAGCTCGTACAGCCCCCATATGACTGCCATCAGCCCCTTGGACTGCAGCAATATGCTGGCTGGCGGATTGAACAGCTTCAGATTGCCCGACTCCACAGCGTAGGCCAGCGCATCGCCGCCGTCGTCAACCGCCATCCACTCCTTCGGGTAGAGCGCGAACATGCTGTGAATCGCTTCGCCTTGCCCATCCCGCAATATCCCTTCATCGACGTACAGCTCCAGGCAGTCCCTGCACAGAATATCCAGGCCGCTATGCCGCACCAGCGCTTCAATCGTTCCGGAGTCCTCCATATGCTCGCCGTAGGCGACGCAGGCAGCGACCTGCGGCCGCTCTTCGCCCCATGCCGCGGCTATATGCTCCTTCATGGCCACATTAGGCGAGTCAATTCCCGCTTCCTCGCACAGCCAAGGCGTAGCGATCGCAGACTCCACATAGCCTGTCGGCGTGTCCGCATTCAGCTCAAGCAGCTTGATGACGCCATCGCCGGATACCGCGAAGTCGAACCGGGCGTAACGGCTAATGCAGTCCTCTTCCGGCAGCTCCATATCGTCGACCATCGGCCATAGAATCTCCGGTATGCCAATCAGATCATATAGCCCGTGATTGCGATGAACATACCGGGCTGCACGGTGAAATACCTTCCACAGCATTGCGGAAGCCAGCCGAAGCTCTTCGTAGCACGCTCTGTCCATTCCCACGACGGCATCAATCCAGTATTCTTCTTCCTCCAGATTGGCCCATGTGAAGCCCATTCCGGCCAGCGCTTCAACCCGCTCCTCCCGGTCCGGCTGCGGTTCGGTCAGGATACGGAATACATCTCCGCTCATCCTCCGAACCCGCTGCTTCTGCCGGAGCTGGTCGAGCTGCTTTTGCTGGAACCGGATGAGCTAACGCTGCTGCTCTTGCTGCCGGATGTGCCGGATGTGCCGGAGGAGCTTATCCCGCTCGATTTGCCGCCAATGCCGCCCGGCTGAGACGAAGTCGATCTTCTCGTCACCGAGCCTGTCGTCGTGGACGTCTTCGGCCGCACGGAGGTACCGGCGACTTGCTTGTTCTGGAACATATCGCTCGTATAGGTCTTCGGTTGATACGACTGCTTCGACTTCGAATAATACGACTTCGTATAGTAAGCCGGACGCTTGCTGTACCAGCCCTTGGACGAGTAGCTGGACCCGGCGTTGAACAACAGGTGATACAGAAGCAGATCATCCCAGCCGAAGCCGGATTCGTAATGATGGATTACTGTTGTATCTCCGGACCCGGAACCGGCCCCTTCTCCCTCTTCTTGCTTTACTGCAAGGCTTTCGGGCGTGATCGGCAGGCTCCAATCCACTTTGGCATCGTAGTACTTCTTCACATCTTCCGTCGACCAGGACACCAGCTTCGGCTGCTCATCGGAGCTGCCGGCGGTACCGCTTGTCGCCATGGCGCCAGTGCTGAACACCGCATTGGCCAGCAAGGCGATGCCGAGCGATGTAGACAACACTTTCAGCGGCTTGCCGTCTTCAGCGAACAGCTTGGGCGAAGCCGGTTTATTCTTTCTCTGCTCTTGAGTCAAGCTGCATTCCTCCCTCTCTTGTACAACTAGCCATCATGCTTCATCTTCACAAGCAGAAGCTCGAGCCTCTCCAGGTCGACATTCAGCCTGCCTTCAATTGTCTCATATTCTTGATTGCCCACAACCAGATAATTG
This sequence comes from Paenibacillus sp. J5C2022, assembly GCF_025567625.1. Taxonomy (GTDB): domain Bacteria; phylum Bacillota; class Bacilli; order Paenibacillales; family Paenibacillaceae; genus Pristimantibacillus. The sequence continues at coordinate 34,729 of NZ_JAOQJC010000022.1, forward strand.
ACATGCTCCAGAGAAGACACCATATTCATGCTCCAACGGCGCGTTTCTATCTCCTTCAGCTCGCCCCCGGGGAGCTTCTCAATCAGTACAACATTCAAGCCTTGATCCATTGCAGTCTACCTCCTCTCCGAGCACATTCATATTTTTAGATTATACCTTAATACGGTCCGATGCGGCATATGTTCCATGTAATTGGAAAAAGAAGGGGAAACAAATAATCCCACAATGTGAGACTTTGCTACGAAGCTTACTGGGGCTTTGCGGGGGCACCGCTCCAACCGAGGTCACATCGCCTGCAGACCGCCATTCGCCCACTTTCCTACCTCCAACCGAGGTCACACACTAGCCCGACTCGCACGCCCCTTTTTGGTGCTCCAGTGTAGGATTCATACACTAGTCCAGCTCGCACGCCCCTTTTTGGTGCTCCAGTGTAGGATTCATACACTAGCCCGGCTCGCACGCCCCTTTTCGGCGCTCCAGTGTAGGATTCATACACTAGACCGGCTCGCACGCCCCTTTTTGGTGCTCCAGTGTAGGATTCATACACTAGTCCGGCTCGCACGCCGCTTTTTGGTGCTCCAGTGTAGGATTCATACACTAGTCCAGCTCGCACGCCCCTTTTCGGCGCTCCAGTGTAGGATTCATACACTAGTCCAGCTCGCACGCCCCTTTTTGGTGCTCCAGTGTAGGATTCATACACTAGACCGGCTCGCATGCCTCTTTCGGAGCTCCAGTGTAGGATTCATACACTGGGACGCCTCTCACGAGTCGTTCCTCTGGCTTCTGGTATTCAACTGGACCTCATGCTGTAGCATAAGAAAAAGCGGAGCATCGCTGCTCCGCTTCAATCATAACCATCCGCTTGTCTGCCCTACTCCTCCCAACGCGTCAATATGACCGGTCCGTTCTTCGTAATCGCCACCGTATGCTCGAATTGGGCCGCCCATGCTCCGTCCACCGTCTTGGCCGTCCAGCCGTCCGGCATGATGAAGATGTCTGCGCTCCCTTTCGTTATAATAGGCTCGATCGTAATGACCATGCCCTCCTCCAGCCTCACCCCATCGCCCTTCACTCCGAAATGGTCGACCTGCGGATATTCATGCAGTCCCCGTCCGATGCCGTGGCCGACGAACATCTTCACGACGCTATAGCCTTCTCGTTCCGCACGGGACTGCACCGCATGCCCGATATCACCGATGCAATTGCCGGGGACAGCTTGCTTGATGCCCGCCAGCATGGAGGCCTTGGCCGCCCGTATCAGCTTGTCGGTCGCGCTTGTCGTCTTGCCGATCGCATAAGTCCAGGCGGAGTCCGCCTTCCAGCCGTCCAGATCCGCCACCATGTCTATCGTGACGATATCTCCCGATTCCAACGGCTCCGTATCTGGAAATCCGTGACAGACAACGTCGTTAACGGATGCGCACGTGGCATAAGGATAACCCTTGTAGCCTTTCTGGGCGGGAATCGCTCCGCGGTCCAGCATGAAGCGCTCCACGAACCGGTCGATCTCCTGCGTCGTCACCCCCGGCGCCAGACGTCTTGACAGCGCTCTGTGACATGCAGCCACGATTCGGCCCGCCTTGCGGATGCCGCGAATGTTCTCCCTTGTCTTCAATTCCAATGCCATGTACGATACCTCCTCATAGAGTTGGGAATAACGGAAATTGGGCGTATACGCTTACCCTATTCCGATATCCGGGGGATCATAACTATTGCGATGGAATTTCATCGAATTGTCACGGAATCCATCCGGAATACCCGGGAACGCAGGCCTCGCGTAGACCCTTTAGGAAGTAAATGGTATCATGATCGGCAAGTACTAATCGCACGGCTAATTTTTATCAAGAATCAAGAATCGATTACTGGGGGCAAGGATAACGATGAGCATTGCTCGGGAAAAGATTATGGACAAGCTTCACGCCCAAATGAAAGCCGGCACCCATATTATCGGCGTAGCCGCAGGAGCAGGCATTACGGCCAAATATGCGGTCAAAGGAGGCGCCGACTTCATCCTTGCGCTTAATTCCGGCCGCTTCCGACAGATGGGATTAAGCTCATTCGGAGGCCTGCTTCCCTTCTCCAACAGCAATGCGCTCGTCATGGAGTTCGGCGCCAGAGAGATTCTTCCCATCGTAAGAGATGTGCCCGTAATCTTCGGACTATGCGCTACAGATCCCACCATTCAACTGGAAGCCTACATCGACAGCATTCAAAAACATGGCTTCTCGGGCATTAACAATTACCCTTCCGTCGGGCTAATGGGCGGACAATTCGGTGAAGCGCTCCAGGAGCAGGGGATCAGCTATGATCAGGAAATTGAGGCCATCGCGATCGCGAGCCGAAAGGGAATGTTCACGATCGCATTCGTCTTCGATGAGGTACAGGCGATGCGAATGGCTTCGGCAGGAGCGGACGTCATCTGCGCACATCTGGGTTTTACGAAGGGAGGTATTATGGGGGCCAAGAAAGTGCTGTCTCTGAAAGCGGCAGCCCAATTGGCAAGTGATATCTTCCACGCGAGCGACCGGGTTAATCCCGATGCCGTCAAAATGATCTACGGAGGTCCTGTCGTATCGCCTTCCGACGTCTCCTATATGTATAGCAATACAGGCGCCCACGGCTACTTGGGCGGCTCGTCTTTCGAGCGGATACCGTCGGAAGAGGCGATTACGCAGACCGCGTTGCTGTTCAAGGAAGCAGGAATGACGGAGCAGGACAAGCTTGTGAATCGCATGCTGGAGGGAATCAGCAAGCATTACGACTACGTTCAGTTCGTGAAAGAGTATGTCGCCGCCAACTACATGGAATCCGTCTCCTTCTCGGAGCTTGCGATGGTCGCCCATCTGTCCAGAACACATCTCAGCTATCTCTTCAAGAAGGAGGTCGGCTGCACCTTCCCCGAGTATCTGGCCAAATTCAGAATCAATAAAGCGAAGGAGATGATGAAGCAGAAGCATATCAAGCTGTCGGAAATAAGCACCTTAAGCGGGTTCAATGATTATGCGCACTTCAGCAAAACGTTCAAAGCGCTAACAGGCATGTCGCCCCGGCAATATAAAACGCAACATTCGTACAAAAACACATAAATAACATACATATGCACATGAATTGACTCTTATGAACGCCTATACTGAAATCGTAAGCCGTAAGCTATTGCAGCCTCTGTCAGACTTCAACCAACAGGAGGAGGTTAGTTGCATGAATCAGAAAACTGTAGCGGTAGTGGGCACATTCGATTCCAAAGGGGACGAGTTCGCCTTCGTAAGAGATTTGCTTCATGAGCTTGGCTTGAACACCTGCATGATCCATTGCGGGGTCTTCGCTCCGAAGTTCGAACCGGACGTATCCAATGCGGAAATCGCGGGAGCCGCAGGAGAGGATATCGAGGATATCGCCGCCAAGCAAGACCGCTCCCTGGCCACAGACGTATTGGCTCGCGGCATGGAGCAGTTGATTCCCAAGCTGTATGCGCAGTGCAAGTTCGACGGCATTCTGTCGTTCGGCGGCACAGGCGGCACCTCGATCGCCACCCCAGGCATGAGAGCGCTGCCGATCGGCGTGCCGAAATTGATGGTGTCGACCGTAGCATCTGGCAACGTCTCGCAGTATGTCGGAACGAGCGATGTGATGATGCTCCCTTCGATCGTTGACGTATCGGGACTGAATTCCATCTCGATTCGTATATTCACCAATGCGGTCAAAGCCATTGCCGGCATGCTGACATTCCAGACAGAGCATCAACTGGAGCGAAAGCCGCTCATCGCCGCGACGATGTTCGGCGTAACGACACCTTGCGTGAATGCAGCCAGAGCGCACTTGGAAGCGAAAGGGTATGAAGTCCTCGTCTTCCATGCAACGGGAACCGGGGGCAGGACGATGGAACAACTGATTGAATCCGGATATTTCGCTGGGGTGCTCGACATGACGACAACAGAATGGTGCGACGAACTCGTCGGAGGAGTGCTCAGCGCCGGACCGAATCGGCTGGAAGCCGCGGTTCGTGCCGGAGTGCCCCAGGTCGTCTCCACAGGCGCATTGGATATGGTCAACTTCGGTCCGGCCGATACGATACCTGAGCAGTTCCGCGATCGGATCTTCTATAAGCACAATCCGACGGTTACGCTGATGAGGACAACCGTTGAGGAGAATATCAAGCTGGGCGAGATAATCGCGAATAAGCTGAACAAGGCCGCATCTCCCACCGCCTTAATGCTGCCGCTCCGGGGCGTGTCCGCACTGGATGTGGAAGGACAGCCTTTCTATGGCGAGCAGGAAGATCTGGCCCTATTCGATACCTTAAGGCAGCGTATCAACCGCCAAGCAGTCGAGCTGATCGTCATGAATACTGACATTAACGACGAGCAATTCGCACATGCAGCAGCCTGCAAGCTGATCGAACTGATCGAGAAGAATGACAACAAAGAGGAGGAAGCATCATGAGAGCAACACGACAAGCGATCGTCAATCGATTGAAAGCGCAGGTCAAGCGCGGCGAGATGATTCTAGGAGCAGGAGCGGGTACGGGCATCTCCGCCAAGAGCGGCGAAGCGGGCGGAGTCGATCTGATCATTATCTACAATTCCGGACGATACCGTATGGCCGGACGCGGCTCGCTGGCTGGGCTGCTGCCGTATGGCGACGCCAACGGCATCGTCGTCGATATGGGCAGAGAAGTACTGCCGGTCGTGAAGGAGGCGCCAGTACTGGCGGGCGTATGCGGCACTGACCCGTTCCGGTTAATGGACGTATTCCTGAAGCAACTGAAGGAACAAGGCTTCGCCGGCGTGCAGAACTTCCCGACAGTGGGCCTGATCGACGGCGTCTTCCGCGCCAATCTGGAAGAGACCGGCATGGGCTACGATCTGGAAGTGGAGATGATTCGCATTGCCCACGAACTGGATCTGCTGACGACGCCATACGTATTCGATGAAGCCCAAGCGGCCAAGATGGCAGGGGCCGGCGCCGATATATTAGTAGCGCACATGGGCTTGACGACGAAAGGAACGATCGGGGCCAAAACCTCCCTAACGCTGGAGCAATGCGCCCAGCGGGTTCAGGCGATCGCCGAGGCGGGCAGATCCGTCAATCCGGACATTCTGGTCCTCTGTCACGGCGGGCCGATTGCCGAGCCGCAGGATGCCGAATATATATTCCGCCATACAACAGGAATTGACGGCTTCTTCGGCGCATCAAGCATCGAACGGTTCGCCGCCGAGACAGGTATCCGTCAGCAGGCGGAGGCATTCAAGAACGTCAAGCTGGTCTAGCGCACCTCCTTCATGGACAAGAAAAAAGCCTTGTTGTCCGGCTTCGCCGGCAACAGGGCTTATGGAATGATCATCGCTACGAATTGTTATCCTACCGAGGAGTTCAGCCTGCCTAGTTCGTCCTCTACCAGTGAGGTCAGTTCGTCCTCATATCCGCCCGTAATGCGATACTTGCGAATATAGTCCTTCACAAACTTCCTTGGGTCCTTGGGTTGAAAAATTCTCGTTAGTTCCTTCAGGCTTTCCTTGACTTCATTCTGGCTATGCTTCGCCATGAAATCTCCTCCTTATACACTGGATGGTCGTCCTAAACAGTAATAATCGAGAACGTATGCGGCTCTTACACCGCAAGAACCCCCCTTCGGTGCAGGCAACTCCATGGCCATTCGAGTCACAATGTTTTCATTTTTCTTACTATTATAACAGTTCGCTCAGCAATAGAAAAGTGAACTATTCCTAATCCCGCCTGTTATCGTCACAGGAAATATCATCCATGCCGGAATCCTTGGATGCCGCAGCTTCTGAAGCCGGAGCGGAAGACAAGGGCTCAGTGCTTGTATGAGCCGACGCCTTCTCCTTGCGGAACAGCCTTAAGTAGGCGACTACTCCAATGATGGCAACCGCTATTCCGAACGCAAGCACAAGCGTCGTTACCCAGCCTTGAACCAAGTCCTCGCCTCCTTTCTTCTACTAATATACATCGGATTTCCGGCACCGGTTGTGTATAGCGCTTCCGAGATACGCTTCATCTTCCATATATTTGCTGTAATTATAACAAATTGAAGAAGCGCATACAACCTTGCGGCTTTGAGCTTCCGTGCCAGTTTATTCCGTTACCTTCAATACCGTATGTCATGACCCACATGATGCACATCATATGCTTAACAGGTTCATACGTTACAAGATGCGATAAGTTCCGCTGCCCCAGGCCAACAGCTTGCCCGCTTCATCCTTCACTTCCGCCAGCAAGGTGAGCGTACGTCCCGAGCGATGGAGCAGCTCGGATTCGCACAGCAGCTGTCCGCTGCCGATGTTGGCCAGGAAATGGGTGTTCATATTCGCCGTCAATGCGCTATCGTTCGTCTCCGCCAGCATGACGACAATGCCCATCGCGCTGTCCATCATGGACATCATCACCCCGCCGTGCACGATGCCTAGCAGGTTCAGATGAGAAGGAGCAACTTCAAGGCATATTGTCGCTCTCTTCTCATCGGCATGCACCACCTCGCAGCCAAGCAGCCCCCAGAAGGTGGATTTCGCCCGCTCCGCAAGGCGGGTTATTTGCCCGGCGTCATCCGCTTGCTGCTGAATCCACTTCTCGTCTCCCATGCCTGTCACTCCTTCTGCCGGACTGCGCCAGCTTCTGCGGAGGTTTCCTCTTCGACTAGCTTGCGTCGCAGCACCTTTCCGACCATCGTCTTTGGAAGCGTTTCCCTGAATGTATAGTGATGGGGCACCTTATATGCTGCAAGTCTGGTCCTGCACCATTTGTCCAGTTGACTTCTTGACACCTGCCAGCCCTCCTTCAGCACGATACATGCCTTCACCGTCTCCCCCCGATAATCATCCTTCACGCCGATAACGGCAGCCTCCCGCACAGCGGGATGCTCATACAGTACTTCCTCCACTTCCCTAGGATACACATTGAACCCGCCGGCGATAATGACGTCCTTGATGCGATCCATAATGATAAAATACCCGTCTTCATCCATCGTCGCCAGATCGCCTGTTCTCAGCCATCCGCCTTGCAGCGTCTGCGCAGTCTCTTCGGGTCGATTCCAATAGCCCTGCATGACCTGCGGACCGCGTACGACCAGTTCGCCGAGCTCGCCTTGCGGCAGTCTCTTCCCCGTGGCCGGATCGATAACGGAAGCGTCCGTATCGGGAAGCGGCACGCCGATTGTACCGATCTTGCGATGTCCCCAGATTGGATTGGCATGCGTAACCGGCGCCGCCTCCGACAGACCGTAGCCTTCGATCAACCGTCCGCCGGTCATCGCTTCGAACTGCTCCTGCACCTCCAGCGGCAGAGCGGCGGAGCCGCTAATGCAAATATTGATGGAGGTCAGGTCCATCTCGGCGGAGCGGGCATGATTGATTAGCGCGACATACATCGTCGGAGCGCCAGGGAAGACGGTCGGCCTCTGCTCCCGAATCGTCCGAAGCACCGTATCCGTCTCGAAGCGCGGAAGCAGGATCAACATGCCTGCTCGCATGACGGATAAATTCATCAGAACCGTCAAGCCGAACACATGGAACAAGGGGAGCGCAGCGAGAAACTTCTCCTTGGCCTCCTCCGCCTTGTAGCACCAGGCCGCAATCTGACAGGTGTTCGCGACAAAATTGCGATGGCTCAGCATGACGCCCTTCGGCGTCCCCGTCGTACCTCCCGTATACTGCAGCGCCGCCAGCTCATCGCCTTGCGCAAGCGGCGGAAGCTCAATGGAAGGAATGCGCCCGCTCATCAGCTTGCGGTAAGATCGGACGCCTAGCCGGCCGTACGGGATACGGGAACGGAATCCTTCCTTCCGTTGCTTAATGGGGTAGAGCATGCTCTTGGGAAAGGGCAGGCCGTCCTTGATCGACGTAATAATAACATGCTTCAAGTCCGGCACGGGCCCGTTGTCCGGATCATCGCCCCTCACGCGGGAAAGCCGATCATACAGCAAATCCAGCGCAATGATCGCCGATGCTCCGCAGTCCTTCAATTGATGGAGCAGCTCCCGCTCCACGTATAGCGGATTCGTCTGCACGACCACCGCTCCGGCCAGCAGGACCCCATAATAGGAGATAACCGCTTGCGGACAATTGGGAAGCATGATGGCCACGCGGTCCCCCTTCTGCAAGCCTAACGCGGCCAGATTGGAGGCAAGCCGCACGGCATCCGTATGAATGTCCCGATAAGTCAGCGTCTTGCCCATAAAGTGTACGGCGGGATGATTCGGATAGCGATTAACGGCGTCCAGCAAAAATTGGGCAATGCTCCCGTTCGGATAAGCAAGCGTCGGCTCCACTTCGCCGGGGTAATGCTTAAGCCAGGGACGGGTAAGCGGCGGCTCTTCGTACGGGGCTGCTTCAGAGGCAGTCTCTGCCGCTTCAGCCTGTTCCGGTTCTGCTGCTTCTGCCTCTGACGGTGCACGGAGAGCTTCTTCCATGGCGACTTCTTCTCTTGCAGTTCCTTCTATTGCGGCTGCATCAGCAGTTGCCTCTTCCGCTGTACCACACTCTTCTCCCTGCCCCGATACTTCCTTTTTCGCTTGTGCAGTCTCCTCTCCACTCTCCTCCGGATCAGAATAATTGGGTATAGGCGAGTCCTCCGGTCCAATCCTCGACATGACTGATCTCCCCCTTTATACCACATAATGCTCACTTCGAATCACTTTGGCCGCGATCGTCCTCTTCCGCCCGATCGTATCCTTGAGCGGAGCGCGCATGAGCTTCTTCAAGACGGACAGCTGCACTTGAAGCGCATCTCCCTGCTGAAGGGCAGAGAGGGCACGCTTGGCAAGAGAATCCACCTCCTCCATCGTCTCCTGAACGAACACCTCCGCCATCATGACGGCCGTCTCGCCGCTTTCCTTCGCTGCCGCTGAAGCCGTTCCTTGCATCAGCAGCTTCTGTGTACGCAACAGGACGCTCTCCATCGCAAATATTCCAATCATGAGATCGGCTAATACGCATAGCACCTCCTGCTCCTGCTCTAGTGATGTTCCATGAGTCTGCACCGCGAGACCGAGTGCCGCCAGACAGATCCGTTTCGCTTGCGCGACCCGGTATGTCTCCTGACTTAGCGGCTCCTGGAATACCGGCAGCGGCATAGGCTGCATCAGCTCCGCCTGCAGCGCCTGCACCTTTTGCAGCAGCGGGATTTCCCCTTTCATCGCTCGCTTCAGCAGCGTGCCGGGAATGAGCATCCGGTTGATTTCGTTCGTTCCTTCGAATATGCGGTTGATTCTGGAATCGCGATAGATGCGCTCTACTTTGTATTCGCGGATATAACCGTATCCGCCGTGTATTTGCACCCCCTCGTCGATAATGTGGTCCAGCGCTTCTGATGCAAATACCTTCACAATGGAGCATTCCAGCGCATATTCGCCAATCGCCTCCGCAGCCATCATTCCTCCATTGCCGAGGCCGTCTCCAGCGGCTTCTTCGGAACTTCCCAGCATGCTGTCGATCCAGCCCGCCGTCCGGTATACCATGCTCTCCAGCGCGAACGTGCGGATATTCATATCCGCCAGCTTCGCTCCGATGAGCGGATAGGAGGAGATGGCGCGGCCGAACTGCTTGCGGGTGTTGGCGTAACCGCTGGAGAGCGCGATCGTCTCCTTGGACGATCCGAGGCAGGCTGCACCAAGCTTGAAGCGCCCGATATTCAATATGTTGAAGGCAATCTGATGTCCCTTGCCCACTTGACCGAGCACATTGTCAACCGGCACCGGCACATCCTCCAGGAAGAGAGGGCAAGTCGACGATCCTTTTATCCCCATCTTATGCTCCTCGGGTCCGACGCTGAACCCTGGATAGCTCCTCTCCACAATAAAAGCCGTAAAATGCTCTCCATCTACCTTGGCATACACAATGAAAATATCCGCGAATCCGGCATTCGTAATGTACAGCTTCGATCCGTTCAATATATAATGCTGTCCGTCTGCTGAAAGCTTCGCTGTCGTGCGCGCTCCAAGCGCATCGGAGCCGGAAGCCGGCTCTGTCAGGCAGTAAGCGGCAATTCTCGTGCCGGCGGCGAGATCCGGCAAATACGTCTCCTTCTGCTTCGCCGTTCCGAAGAAGACGATGGGCAGTGTGCCGATTCCGGTATGGGCGCCTACCGACAAGGCGAAGGAAGAAGATCTGGCCATCGTCTCGGCCAGCAATGTCGTGCTTACCTTATCCAGTCCCAGCCCCCCGTAAGGCTCCGGCACATCCGCCCCCAATAAGCCAAGCTCTCCCGCCTTGCGCATCAGCTCCACCGTCAGCTCGTAATTGAGCGCTTCGATCTCCGCATCGCGCGGCGTTACTTCCGCGGCCAGAAATTGCTCTGCCGCCTGCGACATCATTCGCTGCTCCTCGGTAAAGTCCTCAGGCGTCACCACCGCCCCCGGCAAGCTGTCCTCGATCATAAACCGCCCGCCGAATCGCACTTTGTCCGCCATATGCGGCCATCCCCCTTTCCGAATAACACGTCACTTCGCGCTTAATAGCCCGCATATACTTCAAGCACGCCGGCTGCGCCCATTCCGCCGCCTACGCACATCGTCACCACGCCGATGCCGCCACCGCGGCGGCCCAGCTCATGAATGAGCGATACCGACAGCTTGGCGCCCGTACAGCCCAGCGGATGGCCAAGCGCAATCGCTCCGCCGTTCACATTGACCCGCTCCGCATTCAGCCCGAGCTCCCGGATAATGGGCACGCACTGCGCCGCGAACGCTTCATTCAGCTCGAACAGATCCACTTGCTCCTTCGTAATGCCAGCGCGATGCAGCGCCCTCGGTACGGCTTCGATCGGGCCGATGCCCATAATCTCCGGAGCGACGCCGGCCAGGCCGAAGCTTCGGAATGCGGCCAGCGGCCGCAGGCCATGCCGCTTCGCGGCTGCGCGGCTCGTGACGATAACGGCAGCCGCTCCATCGCTCATCTGAGAGGAATTGCCCGCGGTAACGGTGCCTTCCCTTGCGAATGAAGGCTTCAACGGAGCCAGTCTCTGCACGGTCGTCTCCGGCCTGACCCCTTCATCCGTATCGAACGTGAAGACTCGCTCCCAAGGCCTGCCCGCATCATCGCTACCCGACCTCCTTACGGTCATGGGCACGATCTCCGCCCGGAAGCTGTTCGCGGCAATCGCCGAAGCAGCCTTCTGATGGCTGGAGGCGGCGAACTCGTCCTGATCCTGACGGGTAACGCCGTAGCGGCGGGCCACCTCCTCGGCCGTGTGGCCCATCCCCATGTACACTTCCGGCATGCTCTCCGCGATATCGGGATGCGGAGACAGGTGAAAGCCTGTCATCGGCACATGGCTCATGCTCTCTACGCCTCCGGCCAGTATGCACTCCGCCTCCCCGAGACGAATCCGTTCCGCCGCATACGCAATGGCCTGCAGCCCGGATGCGCAGAAGCGATTGATCGTGACGGCCGGCGTCGAATCGGGAAGCCCTGCGTACAGGGAGATGATCCGGGCGACATTGAGTCCTTGCTCGCCTTCCGGCATAGCGCAACCGAGAAGGACATCCTCGATCTTCCCGGCGGATAGATCCGGCACTCTGCTCAGCAGTCCCTGGATGACAGCCTTGCCCATATCCTCCGCCCTCGTCTCCGCCAGACTCCCCTTCTTCGCCTTGCCAACCGCCGTTCGTGCAGCGGCAACGATAACGGCGTCGCGATCATGGTTGTCGAACAGTGATTTCGGTGTCATGCACTTCCTCCCTTCGGCTCGCTGGTGCGAGCCTGATACATGCGAGCGTGTGATGCTCATTGACTGCTGCGCGTTCAGTTGCGAAGCGGCTTGCCCGTCTCCAGCATATGGCTCATCCGCTGCTGCGTCTTCGGCTCGCCGCATAGGCTCAGGAACGCTTCGCATTCCAAATCCAGCAAATACTGCCCGCTTACTTCCGTGCCGGACGCAACATGCCCTCCAGTCAGCACATGCGCCAGCTTCCCTGCAATCCGTTCGTCATGCGGGCTGATATAGCCGCTAAGCTTCATGGACTGAATGGCCATCGCGAGCACAGCCTTGCCCTCTCTTCCCGCTACGGCGCTGCGGCGCTGCGGCGGCGGCACGTAGCCTTGCCTGTCAAGCTCCAGACATTCGCGCTTCGCTTCCCCAATGCGTGCATCCTGCCTCATAATGACGCGGTCGCCGGGACGATGGAAGCCGAGAGCACGCACACCGAAGCCGCTCGAGGAATGCTTCGCCATCGCGATCGTCTCGAATAGCTGGTTCAGCTGCGGCTGGAGCAGCATGGCGCTTGCTTCCGACCGGCCGCCGGACGCCGCCTGCGCCCGGTCGGCCGCCAGCATGGCCGCCGCCATGCAGCCCCCGCCCGCTGGAATAAGCCCGACACCTGTCTCGACCAGCCCGAAGTACGTCTCAGGCGAGTAGACGATTCGGTCCGCCGGAAGACAAGCTTCCACGCCGCCGCCCAGCGTCATCCGATGCGGCGCGGCGACGACCGGTCTGTCCAGCGCAGCGAGCAGCCCCATACTCCGCTGGAAGTACCGGATAATGTCCTCCACCTCATCCCATTCGCCGCTCTGGGCCTCCATAAGCAGCAAGGCCAGATTGGCCCCTACACAGAAATTGCGCCCTTCGTTCGCGATTACGAGTCCCCGCCAATTGCGCGATACTTCCTCGGCTGACAATGTGATCGCCGACAGTATATCGCCGCCGATAGCATTGTTCTGAGAGTGGAACTCCAGGCAGACCACATCGTCTCCGATATCGATCAGGCTGGCTCCCGGCGTAGAGAGAACAGTTCTGCCCGCTTCCTTCAAGGCCGCCAGAGAGATGCAATCGCGTTCGATGCTCTCTTCCCGTTCTCCCCCGGCATGGGCATAGAAGCGTCTCGCCCCTTCGCTCCGGTAGAAGCTGGTGCGGCCTCCGGCAATCCACTCCTTCACCCATGCCGGAACGGCATCTCCTTCCTGCTCCATACGCCGGACAGACTGCTCCAGACCGATCGCATCCCACAGCTGGAACGGGCCAAGGTCCCAATTGAATCCCCAACGCATCGCTTTGTCGATATCCGACAGATGGTCCGCGATAATCCCGTTCAGGCCGGCGGCATAGAGGAGCGTGCGCTTCAGGCAAGCCCAGGCGAATCGGGCGTGAGCATGCTTCGGCGCGGCCGACAGCAGAGTCCTCACCTTGGCGGCGGCCCCTCCTGCGGACTTCACCGCCTCGAGAACGGGAGAAGAAACGCGCAGTTTCGGTCCGTAATCCAGCGTAGCAAGCTGCAGCGACTGGATGACGCTGCGTCCCCCACCTCCGGATGTTTTGCGATAGAACCCGGCCCCCGACTTGCCCCCCAGCCTGCCTGACTCCACAAGCTTCACCAGCAGTTCGGGTCTGGCGAATATCGCCTTCTCCTCGGCATCGGCGCTTCTCTCCCGGACATTGTCCACGACATGAAGCAGCGTATCCAGCCCGACCATATCCATCATCCGGAACGTCGCCGTCTTCGGCCTGCCCATCGCAGTTCCCGTCAGCGCATCCGTCTCCTCTACCGTCAATCCGTATCGGACCGCCTCCTCCAGTGTCACCAGCATGCCGTAGGCGCCAATCCGATTGGCAATGAAATTCGGCGTATCCCGTGCGAGCACCACCCCCTTGCCCAGTCTTTCCTCGCAAAGCTCCGTTAAGAGCGCAACCGTCTCGGGAGATGTCTCTGCGGCTGGAACGATCTCTACCAGCTTCATGTACCTTGGCGGATTGAAGAAGTGCGTGGCGGCGAAGTGCCGCCTGAAATCATCGCTTCTTCCTTCGGCCATCTCTCCAACGGACAGACCGGACGTATTCGTCGTCACAAGCGACCCAGGCCGTCTGGCCGCATCAATGCTTTCCAATACCTTGCGCTTGATATCAAGACGCTCCACGACAGCTTCGATAACCCAATCCGCTTCTCCCACAGCGGAGAGATGGTCGCTCAGATTGCCGCTCTGAATTCGGCCAATCCATGATGGATCATAGAGCACGGGCGGCTTGGCGGCTTGTATTCGCTTGACGGCCTCGTCCGCCAGCCGGTTCCGTACTACGGCATCCTCCTGTGACAATCCCTTGCTGCGTTCCTCCGGCGTCAGCGAACCCGGCACGATGTCCAATAGCTTCACTTGCATGCCGGCATTGGCCAAGTGAGCGGCAATTCCCGCCCCCATTACACCCGAACCGATCACGACGCCCCTGCTTACTCTGTCCGCCTGCCTCATTCGCCCATGCGATGGCATCATCCCTGTTCACCTCGCCCCAATTTGTCTCCCGGCGTGCCGAATATGCTCTCTGCCAACAGCTCCGCCACATCTCTGGCTGCCACTTGCTCGTTCTTGGCCAGCGCCTTCAGCCCATCCTCCATCATCGTGAGGCAATAAGGACACGCCGAGCTGATGACGGTCGGCTGTACTTCCAACGCTTGCGCCGTTCTGGCATAATTGACCCGCGTTCCCGCATGCTCCTCCATCCACATTAATCCTCCGCCTGCGCCGCAGCACATCCCGTTGCTCCGGGACCGCTCCATCTCCCTGACGACGACGCCGGGAATGGCTCTCAGCAAGCTTCGGGGAGCCTCATATTGATCGTTATAGCGTCCCAGATAGCAGGAATCATGGATGGTCACTTCTTCCTCTACCGGATATTCCGGCTTCAGCCTCCCTTCCTCCACAAGCCGCCTCAGCAGCTCCGTATGATGCTCTACTGCAATGTCCCGGGGCATGCCGAAGTCGGGGTATTCATTCTTGAATGTGTTAAAGGTATGCGGGCATGCCGTGACAATATGACGAATCTCATACTTCCGCAACGTGTCGATGTTGTCCCGGCACAATTGCTGGAACAACAGCTCATTGCCTATGCGCCTTGCAGTATCGCCTGAGCTCCGTTCTTCTCCTCCAAGTGTGGCAAAGCGCAATCCCGCGCATGTCATCAGCTTCACCAAATCGTATAGAACACGCCTGCTCCTGGTGTCATAGGCTCCCATAGATCCCGCCCACAGCAGAATTTCCGGCGGCTTGCCGCCGCTTCTCAGCCTCTCCCCCATCGTGTCCACGCGTATTCCCGTTTTTCGCTCGCAATCGTCAATCCATTCCGCCCGTTCAGCGCGCGGCAAGCCCCATGGATTGCTCTGCCGTTCGATATGTTGCAGCGCGCGCTGTCCGTCGGCGGGAAGCTTGCCCTCCATGAGGACCAGATGCCGCCGCATGTCGATAATTTTGTCTACATGCTCGTTGCCGACCGGGCACTGCTCCTCGCAATTGCGGCAAGTCGTGCACGACCACAACTCCTCCTCCGTCATCACGCCGCCGATCAGAGCAACCTCCTCCGCCCGCCTGCCCTCCTGCACGCTCCAGGCAGCCTTCTGGGCCGCCATCGTGGAACCGATGCCGATCGCAAGCTTCCGCACTCCCTCTTCGCCCCGCGTCGACTCATGGACGCGAGAGTCATCCGTTGCCGGAATAACCGCTCCCATTGCATGCGCGGCCTCTGTCCCGCCTCGCTGCCACAGGCCTGCGGGCATCCAAGGCGAGCGGGATGTGATCGCCGCCCCCCTCTCGGTCAGGTGATCTCTCAGCTTCACGATCAGATGCATCGGCGACAGCAGCTTCCCGGTATTGGAAGCCGGACACACATTCGTACAGCGGCCGCATTCCACGCATGCATACAGATCCAGCAGCTGCTTCTGCGTAAAATGCTGAATGTCTCCCGCCCCGAAGCTCTCCGCTTCCTCGTCCTCCAGATCCAACGGAGCCAGCCTGCCGGGGGGATCGCTGCGCCGGAACCATAAATTGACAGGAGCGGTCAGCAGATGAAAGTGCTTGGATTGCGGCACGTACACGAGAAACCCGAGCAATACCAGCAGGTGAAGCCACCAGAACAGCTCGAAGCCCACATGAGCAGCGGCGCTGCCTTCGCCAATGCCAGTCGCCGCCAGCGCTTCGGATATCGGACCGCTAACAGGGGCATGGGCTGTGGACGGGAGATGATTCCCGCCTGCCGCTGCCAACCGCTCGAAGGCAAGCGACAAGAGTACG
The DNA here is from genome assembly GCF_025567625.1 of Paenibacillus sp. J5C2022. Classification (GTDB taxonomy): domain Bacteria; phylum Bacillota; class Bacilli; order Paenibacillales; family Paenibacillaceae; genus Pristimantibacillus. The sequence goes on from NZ_JAOQJC010000022.1 coordinate 50,730, forward strand.
GTCATCATAAGAGTGCCGATAAACCACAAGACAATGGAAGGCTTCCATCCCCTCTTCAAGCGGGGAAGCCTCTCTATGTAGCGCCTGTAGCCGCCGTAGCAGACCGCCGCCAGCACCAGGGCAACGGTGGTCTCCTGCATCCAGGCGAACTCCGGATAGTAGGGCAGCGGCAGAGCGTCGCCCCCGCTCAGCCCTTTCCAGAGCAGATCAAGCGCCCCGAATTGCAACACAATAAAGCCGTAGAAGTAGACAAGATGCATCGCTCCGCTGCGCGCATCCTTCAGCAGCCGGCGATGGCCGAGCACCTCGCCCGCCGTTCCGTTCCCTTTGCCCTGCGACTTGTAGCGCTTGAATGTAACGGGCACGCCAAGCCGGATATGGCCTACCCTCCGCCATACGACTGCCGCGAACATCCATACCATGCCTGCGACCACAACGGCAAACAAGCCCCACCGTATCCATGCGCCAATGCCTTGCATCCCTCCCATCAGCTGGAGCTGCGCTGTCAATGCCTGTTCCTGTCCCGTCCACGCAGTAGCGCCGGCAATTCCGTCTGGCCGATGCCGGATGCTCCACCAGGCGCCTGACATCTGATCCGCCAGCTTCAGGGCTGCGGACATGGCTGTGTCAAGCATCCCTATCAACGCCATCTTCGATCCCTCCTCCGCATGAGGATATGTGCACGCTTATTCGCTTAAGATTCTTTTTCGTCTGTAGACCCATTCGCTTGACGTTCCATTCCACTTGATGCTCCATTCCACTTGATGCTCCATTCCACTTGATGCTCCGTTTCGTTCGAAGCTCCTTTCATGTCCGCTGCCGCGCTTCACGGTTCTCATCTTTCTCGTGCCAGCTTCGCCGGACAAGCTTTAAAGCGCTTTCATTTTAGGCTGACGGTCTTACATATATATGAATTGCCCGCAACGAACATGCTGAGCAATACGTGCCGGTCGGCGGTCTATTCCCCGGTATCCCGACATAAGGTAGCACTGATGGAAGAGCGATTGCTGCCGGAGTTGGAAGAACGTCAATTCGCGGTTGGAGGTGATGATTGCCGTGCTGAAAATAGTCGTATTGCTGAAGCAGACCTTCGATACGGAGGAGAAAATTAAAATCATCGATGGCGCGGTGGATGAACGTGACGCCAAATATGTGATTAATCCTTATGATGAGTACGCCTTGGAAGAAGCCATTCGGCTGAAGGAGAAGCATGGCGGAGAGGTGATCGTCGCAGGCTGTGGCCCTGACAGGGCAAAGGAAGCGCTGCGAACCGCGCTGGCGATAGGCGCCGATGAAGCGATACTGCTGGACGATGAATCGTTGACGGACGACAGCAGCCAGCTCGCCGCCGCACTTGCCGCCGTCATAGCCCCACTGTCGCCGGAGCTTGTACTGGCCGGCTTGTTCGCTGTCGATACGGGCTCCGGCAGCGTGGCGCTGCAGGTCGCCCAGCATCTCGACTTGCCCCATGCATCGGCAGCGTTGAAGCTGACGATCGACTCCGGCGAGCAACTGGGCGCGGCACATGTGCCTGGTGCGGCACGCTACGCGCTTGTCGATCGGGATGTCGAGGGGGATATGGAGACGGTATGCATACCGCTTCCCGCGCTCATTACCGCCCAGCAAGGGCTGAACGAGCCACGGTACCCTTCCCTGCCGGGCATTATGAAGGCCAAGCGCAAGCCGCTGAGGGTAGTCACGCTTGCCGACCTGACGATATCGGCCGATGGGGCAGAGGCCCGCACGGCCAGGACGGAGCTGACTCCGCCTCCTCAACGGGCTGCCGGCAAGCGGCTGGGCGGCACCGCGGAGGAACAGACGCGCGAGCTTGTCCTCCTGCTGCAGACGGAAGCCAAGCTGCTGTAGCGGGATCAGGGAAGAATGGCAAGCGTCTGCCGGAGAAATACGAAGGAAAAGGAGCTGCTGCATGATGACCAGAACGATTCTACTGTTCGCAGAGCGCAGGAACGGCGCACTGCGCCGCGTCGCGCTGGAAGCGCTAGGCGCGGCAAGGCGCCTTGCAGGCGATGACGGCCATGTCCACGCCGTCATCGCCTGCGCCGGTGGTGCGGCGGAGGACGCCGCCGCACTCATCGCGCGGGGCGCGGACGTCGTGCACGTCGCCGACGATCCCGCGCTGCGCGACTTTGCGCCCGAGGCGTACATCGCCGTCCTGGGCGCAGCCATGGCTGCGGTGGGGCCGGACGCGCTGCTGCTCGGCCATACCGCTGCGGGGCGCGAGCTCGCGCCCCGAGTGGCCGCTGCCCATGGCGCCGGCCACATTGCCGACGTCACCGCCATCGAGATCGGCGATGGCGGCGACGTCGGCTTCATCCGCCCGCTCTACGCCGGCAAGGCGTTCGAACGGCGTCAGTTCCTCACGGGCGTACCGTGGATCGCCACGGTACGCCCGAACAATCTGCCCGCGGCGGAACCGCTGGACGCCGCGGACAGGGGCGGCATCGTGAAGGAGCTTCCCTTCACAGTGCCGCCCCTCTACACCGCCGTCCGCGGCATTGTCATCCGCGCCGGCGGACAGCTTGACCTGTCCGAGGCCGACATCGTCGTCTCGGGCGGCAGAGGCGTGCGCAGCGCGGCGGGCTTCGAGCCGCTGCGCCAGCTCGCCGCTGCGCTCGGCGGTGCGGTCGGCGCCTCGCGCGCGGCTTGCGACGCAGGCTACTGCGACTATGCCCTTCAGATCGGGCAGACGGGCAAAGTCGTCACGCCGCAGCTCTACATTGCCTGCGGCATAAGCGGCGCCATCCAGCATCTGGCTGGCATGAGCCAATCCCGGACGATTATTGCGATCAACAAAGACCCCGACGCGCCCATCTTCGGCGTTGCCGACTATGGCATCGTCGGGGACTTGTTCGAGGTGCTTCCCTTGCTCACGGAGGAAGTGCTTAGGAGTCGCCAGTCTGGCTGATTGCTTTGCTTTTCATTTACATTCACTAACTGGACTCACCGCCATTAAATTTCCACATTCTACCTATTTACGCATGATAAATGGATTTCGTGTAACTAATTTGAACTTAAAGTGCCATATCGCACCGTTTCTCTTAATACAAATGTATATTTTCCAGTTAGCGTCTCGAGTGATCAATATTTTAACGAGTTAAACTGTACAAAATCCATTTAGTAAGAACAGGGGTATTTCACAGCTCAACGAGTCCATCTTTCATCGACAGGCATACAACTTATTGGGCTGTGTTCCCATTCCGTCAGGAGAAGAAGCGAATGTGCTTCACTTTCACCTTTAGTCGGTCCATCTTCTTTTTCAACTTCCCCCGCTTATCCGGTTCGAGCTCCAACCCAGTGTCAGCTGCAATTTGCCCGATGATTTCATCCGTTGTCAAACGGTCCGTCACAATATGCTGCCCGAACTTCTCGCGGGATAAGCTGTCGAGACATCGATCAATCTGCGCGGCCGCCCAAGAATGGCTTCCTTCTCCCCTGCTTTTCAGCCGTTTCAGCAAAGTTTCGCGCGTTGCGAGCAATGCATAATGGTGCACCTTAATGCCCTCATTGCGCAACTTCCCAATAATCTCGTCGAAATAGACGACGTTAACGATTGTCATAGGCACAATAATAGGGCCTGCATAGTCATTCGCCATCATTCTGAGCATGGAGTAATTCATCTCTCGCCACTCGGGATGGTCTTGGAAATCATCGAGCAATATTGGCTTCGGGGCATTTTTTCGTATGAAATAGCCTACATTTTCGGGGTCATAGAGAAATGTGCCTGGTGTTCGCCTATGCAACTCATAGGCCGAAGTCGTTTTTCCCGCGCCAAACGCGCCGTTAATCCAAATGATCATGCCAAATCCTCCCTCTAATTGGTTATAGACGAAACTTGCTGCTCATTTGTTTCCGTACGCATCAATTACATATAACGAGTCACGATATTTCGTACAATGTGCCACTGCCCAACACTCCGGCTCACCTTTTTGTACGATTTTTCGTTACTACTTAGCTACTAAGCAAGTAGGAGCTTATCGCTCAAAATGGTCACATAGAAGCGGAAAAATAGAGGAAAGTGTGCGCTATCGCTCATTTTGCTCACATAGCTCCATCAAGCGTGCCTCGTACCGCCGAAAAGTAGGAGCTATCGCTCAAAATGGTCACATAGAAGCGGAAAAGTAGTGGGAATTGTGCGCTATCGCTCATTTTGCTCACATAGCTCCATTAAGCGTGCCTCGTACCGCCGAAAAGTAGGAGCTATCGCTCAAAATGGTCACATAGAAGCGGAAAAGTAGTGGGAATTGTGCGCTATCGCTCATTTTGCTCACATAGCCCCGCCAAGCTTGCCTCGTACCGAATGGACCTAAGTAGTAACGATTTTTCACACAAATACCGCGCATTTACTCAGCTAACCCAGCAACTTGTACGCTTTTTCATACAAACTTCGGCGTCTCGGGCCATATTTGCACCACTTTGTACGATATTTCGTACAATGTGCCACTGCCCAGCACTCCGGCTCACCCTTTTGTACGATTTTTCACACAAATACCGCGCATTTACTCAGCTAACCCAGCAACTTGTACGCTTTTTCATACAAACTTCGGCGTCTCGGGCATTATTTACACCACTTTGTACGATTTTTCATACAATGTGCCACTGCCCAACACTCCGGCTCACCCTTTTGTACGATTTTTCACACAAATACCGCGCATTTACTCAGCTAACCCAGCAACTTGTACGCTTTTTCATACAAACTTCGGCGTCTCGGGCCTTATTTACACCACTTTGTACGATATTTCGTACAATGTGCCACTGCCCAGCACTCCGGCTCACCCTTTTGTACGATTTTTCACACAAATACCGCGCATTTACTCAGCTAACCCAGCAACTTGTACGATTTTTCATACAAACTTCGGCGTCTCGGGCCTTATTTGCACCACTTTGTACGCTTTTTCATACATGTGCCACTGCCCAGCACTCCAGCCCACCTTTTTGTACGCTTCCTCATGTAATTTCCCGGACTAGTAGCTGATGTATAATAACGCAATAACGCATTAACGCCGAGTGATCGCGATCACCCGGCGTCAGCGAATTGCTTGCGTACTGCACGCATTAAGCATAAACACGTTCGATTACTTACAGAGCATTTTATTGGTACTCTAGCGTTCCGCTCCCCCAAGCCCCTCATTCTCATCTGCATCAACCCCGCCCGCCTCAGAGCAAGGAAAGCATATCAACCTCTGATCCTCAAGCACAATTCCGTCCAGAAAGCCGTCCCTGCATACGATTGTAGTCCGACACTTGTAACATTGGCCCACCTGCTCCAGCATATTGTTCCCTCCCGCTAATTGGAAATGAAAAGAGATATATGCTCCATCATAAGAGACAAATAGATCCTTCATCAAGCCCCCAATGAGCGTAAATCCGATTGCTTGCAAACCATCCTGCCAGCACCCTCCGTATCGATGAAGGGAGGCCTCGTCCTTCGCTGTTGCCGATTCGACTTGGCGCTTCCGACGGTGTGCCGACTGCACGGGTTCTCTTTCCCTTGTTGCCGCTTCGTCTCCCGAAGACACCGATTCAGCAAGCCGCTTCCGACGGTGTGCCGACTGCACGGGTTCTCCTTCCCCTGTTGCCGCTTCGTCTCCCGAAGACACCGATTCAGCAAGCCGCTTCCGACGGTGTGCCGACTGCACGGCTTCTCTTTCCCTTGTTGCCGCTTCGTCTCCCGAAGACACCGATTCAGCAAGCCGCTTCCAACGTTGTGCGAGAAGCATGACTCCGCCTTGCAATTCATCAAGCACGGAGTGCCGCTCCTTACAGCGATGACCTGCGGCCTCGCCTTCATCTTCATCCGTGTCGACATCAGCTGCAAGCTCGCCAAGCCTGCCCCAATTGCCGCCCGCCGTCAAGCTGACCCCAAGCTGCAAATTAAATTGGTCTATTGACCACAATATGTCCACATACCCTGAAGGAAGAGCGCGGTGTGCATCCCTAGTCGTACGTCCACTAGTCGTACGCCCCCTAACCTCCGCAGCCCGCCCATGACTGCACCGCCGCATCACCATACACGCCTCTTCCGTAGCAAGCTGCACATAAGCGCTCTCCGCCGCATTGAAGCCGAGCCGCTCCGCCAGCGACTTGGTCATATGCACTGCCGCCATCACATCATGATTGCTGCGGACTTCCAAGCCTTGCACGACTGAAGCGCTGCCCGCCATCATCCCATGCCCTCCATTCCTCCCGCACGCTCCAGGACCTTAAATCATCGATGGCTGCCGATCGATAACGGAACAACTGTATGGCCGCTCCTGCTCCAGCGAGGTTCAAGATAACCTCCAGCGACGATTGGATGCCGGCGGCCACAATTCTGCGCTGGTGACCGACACCCTGACGGCAAGCCTCCATCAGCCAGGTTATCGCAGCGCTGTTCATATACATAACGCCTTGCAGGTCAAGCATCAGCCTCTGCTCCCGGCGATGCATCAGCTTCCATAAGGCATGACGGAAATCATCCATATTATGCAGCGTCACATTGCAGCTCCAGCAGAGGATCGCGATATTTTTTTCACATATGATCAACACATAGCCCCTCCCCTCATGTGCAGACAGAAGGAGTCAGGGACGCTCGCACTCCCGCAAGAAACAATCGATATCGATTAGCATAACAAGCTTCTCCCCATGTCGATAAAGGCTCTTCACAGCACCTCCGCTTCTTCCCCGGCCGTCCGCTGTATGCGGCAAGTCCTCCATGTCCGCCTCCGGCACCTTCAGCACTTCCGTCACTTCATCGATACGAATGCCTACATCCCGCCGGTTCGTCTCGACGACGATAATTCGCGCTCTATCCTGCGCGTGAGCATGATCCGGCAAGCCAAAGTAGCTGCGAAGATCGAAGACGGGCAGTACAGCCTCCCGCAAATGAACGAGACCCAGCATATGCGGAGGGGCATGGACGGCCTGCGTTACCGGCGGTACAGGGATAATTTCCTTCACCCGTTGAATCGGAAGCGCATACTGCCCACCGGCCAGCTTAAACGTAACCAGCTGCTGATGTGCCTTGTCTCCCCCTTCATTGTCGCCCGTCTCCACGTGCTGGGATACATATGACGACCCTTCTTCCTTCACAATCGCTCCCACATCCAGTATCAATGCGACGTTCCCATCGCCGAGTATGGTCGCGCCGGATATGTACGGCACATCGCCGATATAGCCTCCCAACGACTTGATGACAATCTCCTGATTGCCGATCATCTTGTCTACGACGAGACACACCCGCTTGTCCGCGATACCCAGTACGACGACGAACAGCCGCCCGCTCCCGGAATGCTCTTCACTCTCCGTCAGCTGCAGTCTGCGATGCATGCGAATGAGCGGGCAGGTCATGCCACGAATATGGCATACCTCCCGTCCCTGCACCGTCCCAATCTCATGCACATGCAGCCTCACGATCTCGACTACATTGACAAGCGGAATGGCGAAAGTACTGCCGCCAAGCTTCACCAGCAAGGATCGAATGATGGCTAGCGTCAACGGAAGTTTGATCGTAATGGCGGTTCCCTCTCCGGGCGACGTATCGATATCGATGACGCCGTTCAGCTTCTCGAGATGAGAACGAACGATATCCATGCCGACGCCGCGGCCGGACAGATCGGTCACCCGTTCAGCCGTCGATAATCCGGATTGGAATATAAGCTGCACGAGCTCCTTGTCGCTCATGCGGCTCGCTTCCTCTGCGGTAATGAAGCCTTTGCGTATTGATGCCTGCTTCACCTTCTCCGGGTCAATGCCACGTCCATCGTCGGCGATTGTAATGACAATCCCGTTCTCTTGATGCGATGCTTTCAGCACCAGTCTGCCCCGCCTCGTCTTGCCGACGCACTCCCGCTCATCGGGGTTTTCTATGCCGTGGTCCACCGAATTACGCAATATATGGATGATCGGATCGCCGATTTCTTCGATCAGGCTGCGGTCAAGCTCCGTTTCCTTCCCTTCCATGATCAGCTCGACCTCTTTGCCCACCGATTGCGCCGCATCGCGCACCACTCTGGGGAACCGGTTGAACAAATGCTCGATCGGAAGCATTCGCGTCTTCATGACACCGTCTTGCAAGTTGGAGATAACCCGTCCGAACCGGCTGACAATATCGTTCAGCATTCCCGCTTCTTCATGATCCTTGAACTGATGCTGGAAGCGGCTTTGAAATTGCTGCATCCTTGTATGATCGATAATGAGCTCGCCTACAAAATTAAGCAATTGCTCCAGCCGGTCCACATCGACCCGAACCGTCTGGCCCGGCTTCTTCTTCCCGTCCGCCTCGCCGTCCGTCCTGCCGGGGCTCGATATGGCCGGTGCCGCTTCTACAGCAGCCGCACCTAAGATTCCGCCGGCAACCGGCCGCTCGCTATATTGGTCCAGATTATGGTCATTAATCTGCGTAATATGATAGCCTTGGATTTGCGAGACTTGGGCAAGCGCATCCATGATGGAGGACCTGTTCTCCTTCGTGGCGAGCATGAAGACGAGATTGCCGTCGAAGGCTTCTTCATCCTCGATCTGTTCCGCTGCCGGATAAGCGATGATGACCTCGCCAAGCTCCTTGAGCTTGTTATGGACGAGAAGAGCGCGTACGGACTTCATCGCCGTCTCGCTCAAGATGGAGACGGACACCGCCATGACCTGAAAACCGTTCTTGCAAGCCTGCAGCACCAGATTTCGTTCATATTCGTCTAGCGGAATTCCTTCATAACGGCCTTCACTCGGCTGTTCCCGGAAGTTCAATTCCTGTTCGCCTTGACTATCCCGATTCCCCCGAAAGATTTGCTCCAGCTGCTCCGTGAACGGCTTAATGTCCGCCTCGTGAATCGTTCCGTTTAATATCGCATCCTTCAGCACCTTGATATAGTCGATAGAACGGAACAACACATTCATCATGCCTCTATCAATCGTCAACTCGCGGTTGCGTAGGAGCTCGAATACATTTTCTATGCTGTGAGTCAGATCCTTCAGCGGGTGAAAGCCCATCGCAGCGGAGGAGCCCTTCAATGTATGCGCGGCCCGAAATATGACGGATATCGTGTCCATGTCGTGGCAATCCTGCTCTAGCCGGAGCAGTCCACTGTCCAAATGCTGCAGCTGCTCGTCCAGCTCATCCAGAAATATGCTCATATATTCCGACGCGTGAAAATCCATATCGTCACCCCCTTCCTATCTGTTGCTGCAGTCACTGTCCAGCACTGGCCCCAGCTTCAGCAGGCTGATCAGCCTGCCTTCCTCTCTGGCAATGCCGTCAAGCAACCGGCCGCTCGCACTTCCGCTCCTCTCGGGCGGCGCTTGCATATTCCCGATGGCGATGACCTGATATACTCTATCCACCATTAATCCCACCGCTTCTCCGCCGTCGTTCACAATGACGATCCGGCTCGCCGGCGTAGGCTCCGCTTCCGACAATCCCAAGCGCATACGCAGGCTAACGACGGGCACGATCGATCCTCGCAAGTTGATTACGCCGAGCAGATAAGATCTGCTGTTGGGTATTTCCGTCATTTGCTGCACCTTAATAATTTCGTGAATGTCTTGAATGGCGATGGCATACCTCTCGCTTTGAATGCCTACCTCTACATACTTGCCCCCATTGCCTTCCGACACGCCGCTCCCCCCATATCCGTGCTAATTAGCGTAGTTTGAATGTGGCTACAGCGTCGTTCATCTCTTCTGCCAGCTGGGCCAGCGATTGCGATGCGGAAGCGGTTTCTTCCGCCGCAGCGGCGGTCTGCTCGCTGGTCGCGGCGATGGACTCTACAGAAGTCAGCACCTCATCGGTCTGAGCGGACTGCTCCTCGCTGGCTGCAGCAATTTCATTCACTTGCGCTGCGGAATCCGTGGCTTTGTTCATAATTTGTCCCAGCGCCGCCTCGATCTGCTTCGCCAGTCCGGCAGCATGCGCCACGGCTTCCGCGCTGCTGCCAGTATTGGCCTGCATGCCTTTAATAATGCTGGCGATCTCCTTCGTCGCTTCTCCGCTGCGTTCTGCAAGCTTCCGCACTTCGTCGGCTACGACCGAGAAGCCCTTGCCTTGCTCTCCCGCTCTTGCAGCCTCAATAGCCGCATTCAAGGCAAGCAGATTCGTCTGGTCGGCGATATCGTCGATGACCGAAATAATTTGTCCGATTTTGCCTGAATCGTCCTGCAGCAGCTCCATCTGCTTCTCCAGCTTCGTCATCGCCTGCATCGTCGCCTCAATCGTGCGGCCGCCCCCAAGCGCGACATCCTTCGCTTCCATGGATGCTTCGGCCGCCGCTTCGGCACTGTGGGCAACCGTTCTGACGGCGGCGGACAATTCATTGAACAGCTCGTTCACCGTTTGCGCCGAGCTCGACTGGCTGCCTGCGCCGCCCGCAATTTCCTGCGTGCTGGCGGATATTTGCTGAGCCGCGGCGGCTACATTTTGCGATGATGCCAGGATGCGTCCGATCATCTCTCTTAGCGTGGCCAGCATACCGTTCATGGAGTTCGCCAATTGCGCCAGCTCGTCGCGGCTCTTCAACTGGATCGGCTGTATCGTCAGATTGCCCTTCGCCACATGGCTCAGACTTTCCGTTACCAATGTCAACGGCTTCGTAATAGAGCGCGTGAGGAAGAAGGCGACGAACAGACCTGCCGCGATACTGACAACACTCAATATGACAGCCAGCCATGCACCGAACAGATACGCATTATGGGAATCCTCGCCTGACTGTATGGCGCCATTGTGATTCAAGTCATTGAGGACTGTCATCCCCTCGAACATGCCTCCCAGCTTCGTCAAGCTTTCCTCATAGACGGCGAACGCCTTCGCCTGATCGTTCGTGCGGCTAATGCTGATCGTCTCTTCGTTAAGCGGCAGGAATTCCGACCATGACTGTATGATTTTGTTGAAATTTTCACGATCCTCATCCAAGTAAATAGTCTTCTCGTAGTTATCCGCCGTTTCTTTCAGCTGAACGAGCAGCTCTTCACGGTCCTTCTCGGCTCCCGCCTTCACCTCGGCATCGGTAGACAGTATATGTGTCAGCGTCAATGTGAGCACATATTCCTTCAGATAGCTGATTTTATTAATCGTCTCTACACCGGGCATCCAGCTTGTCGTAATCATTTGCGTCTTCTTGTCCATATTGAACATTTGATAGATTCCCGTTGCCCCGATCAACATCATGAGCAACAGCAAGCCGATAAAACCAGCGTATAATTTTTTGCCAACGGTCACTTTCATGCGGACCCTCCTGTTAGTCAATCTGTTTTAGCTCTATTGTGACAAGAGAGAAGCGAAAGAGATATCACCGCCGCTTCCCATCCTTCCTCACAAAAATGAAACGCAATACGGGAAACTGTTCCTATAGACGGAAACGGGCAAGTGAGAAAACTTCTAGACCTAGTGTAGATGAGCGACCTAAAAGTCTGCAAAGCAAACTCGTTTCGTAAGCATGAGGTAGGTTTAAACGCCAAATCGAATATAATTTCCCGCTAAGCCGGAGACATATAAATTGTTGTAAAATAACCCCACAAAGTGAGACTGCTGCAAAAATGCTCATTCGGAATGTCAACAACTTAAGTGGAGCAAAAAACGAGCCTCCAGAATCGATTCTAAGGCTCGTTTTGAGGTAGGAGAGACATTTAATGACCCCCTAAAATAGTCCAATTCTTTAAAAGTACGACTTTTGCAGCAGTCTCCAAAGTGGAGCTCCGCGTCGAAGTTTATTGGGGTACTTTGCAAGGACCACTAAACTTATAATACGCTCTATAGGAAAAAAGCTTATTCCGCTTCCCGGCGGAATAAGCTTGCTGACGTTACGCACGAAGCCGAAGTCGAGGCACATCCACAGCATAGATTTTGGCCATCGCTTGCGTGCGATCGGTCACTTCCAGCTTCTCATAGATTTTGGTCATATGATTTTTCACTGTGTGGGCGCTAATGAACAGGGTCTGGGCGATTTCCTGATTGTTCAACCCTTGCAGAACATGCCCCAGCACTTCCCTCTCCCTTGCAGTAAGAGGATTATCAAGCTCCAGTCTCAAGACAAGGGATGATGCGGCATCCCGACAATCGGACGACTGATGCGGAGAAGATGATACAGCCCCCAGCCTCTCCTCCAAAAACAAGCCACCCATCAGAGCCAGCAAGGTTAGGAAGGCATGCTGTCCCTCGCAAGTCTCCTGTCCATCCAAACAAACCGTCATAACGCCAATCATCCTGTCAAAGGAATCAAGCATCGGAAATTCCAGCCTGCATGCGGCTCCGCCGCGTTCTTGCCCCTTCGATACGATATAGACGGGTCCCTCTTCATGCTTCCTCTGAATGACGATCGACACTGATGCACCTTGTACAGTCAATACGGCATCCGCCAATGTATGCATCACATGCTCTACATCCCGTCGTGCGCTTAGTGCGCCTGCAATCTCCGCCAAGAAGGGCAAGTAGGCTATCTGTCTATGCGGATGTTCCTCCGTATGCTTGCCGCCTATCATCTTGGCGAATGCGCCTGCAAGCACGCCGCCAAGCGCAACACCGTGCGACGACATGATCCGGTCCGAGACAACCCCGCCGAACAATAAGCCGCAGATGCGTTGATGATGCTTGACGGGGTACACAATCAGACCTTTGAGCCAGATGCCGCGCTCTGCGAAGAAATCCGTCCGGGGGTCCCAGGTTATCCGTTCCCAAATTCTCGCTTCGCCCGCAAGTGCCGCTTGTCCAAGAAAACCCTCCCCGAGTGAAAACCGGCAACCGCCAAGCGAGTGATAAGGCGGTCCCCCGGATGTATGAACGATGCAGAATCGTCCGTCGCGATCATCCATACAGGCATAACCCGAGAATTCAAGCTCCAGCATTTCTCGCAAAAGCTCTGTCGCTTCCTCGGCGGAATAAGCATCTTCATGCTCATCTTGCAAAAAACGGTGCACCTCGTCCAGTTGCCGTTCCGTCGCCGCCAGCATTTCGGCTTGTTGCAGCATCGTCGAGCAAATGCCCGCCATATGGTACAACCTCTCGAGGATCTCTTGCTTCTGCTCTTCGGACGTATCCGGTATGTTCATAAGAGCCAATCGGATATACGCACTGTCGCGAACCGTACCGCATGCATGTTCAATCAGCTGCCGGCTTTGCCGCTCAATGATGGGTCCGGCCCAAATATACGATACTTTGCCCCCGCCCGCTTGGACTGGAGCTATAATCACTTTAAAACCATACTCGGTCTGATAAACGATAGGATTGTGTATATAACAGATGTCCTTCAAAATCTGCGCCCGCTGCGAAGACGCGAGAAATCGCTCGGCCAGCAACTGTAAGGAAGTACCTTCCCGGTTCGCCGTTGCCGTCAGATGCTCTCCCGCATGATCCGTCATCGTGATCGGAAGCCTGCAAGCCTTGCCATACACGTCCTGCAGATGCCCCAATTGCTCCAGTAGTTGTCGATTCATTGGAACGATCCCACCTTATGTATGAAAATCTGTGCTGCATATTAGATAGGCAGATACTCAATCCATGCTTATTCTTTATATCGGCATATTATCCCGACTTCGTTAGTTGGTTTTTTCACAACTCTTGATTAGGTATCAGTTTAATTTTATTTCCAAATGGAACGTTCACATTTTCCTTGCCAAGCTGGATGCATCTTTTTCGGGTACGGTAAAAAAAGCTTGTCAAAAGGTAGGCAGGCATGATATGATCTCTCTTGTGTCCAACTGGTTAATCTCATGGAGCTGTGGTGTAGAGGCCTAACATGCCTGCCTGTCACGCAGGAGACCGCGGGTTCGAATCCCGTCAGCTCCGCCATTAGCCTAATTGCAAACAACATAGCGTAACATTCGTAACGAGCAGAGCGATGCAGCTGCTCTTTTTTTGTATATATAAGGATGTGGGAATACATGAATCGACGCGGAAGGTTCGCCCCGACGCCATCGGGGCCGCTCCATATCGGCAATGCGTTCGCCGCGCTCGCCGCATGGCTTCAAATGCGGCATTGCGGGGGCGGATTTGTGCTGCGGATCGAGGATATCGACAAGCCCCGTTCCCGGCCCGCATTCGCCGAGCAGTGTCTGAAGGATCTGCGCTGGCTGGGGCTGGATTGGGATGAAGGGCCGGATACGGGCGGCAGTCATGCCCCGTACGAGCAGAGCAAGCGCGAAGCCTATTATGAAGAAGCTCTGGACAAGCTGCGCGAGTTGGAACTGCTATATCCATGCTACTGCAGCCGCAGCGAGCTGGCTTCCATCGCCAGCGCTCCGCATGGCTTAAGCTCGGAAGGCGCTCCTTATCCCGGTCTGTGCCGCGATCTAACGAGAGAGGAGCGGGAACGGAGGGCGCTGAAGAAGAAGCCTGCTCTCCGCTTCAAGATGCCTCAGGGAGAATCGTGCTTCAAGGACGGAATAGCGGGCAAGCAATGCTTTGCCGGGGAGTCGCTGGGTGACTTTGTCGTGAAGCGGGCCGACGGCATGTTCAGCTATCAGCTTGCCGTCACGGTGGATGATGCCATGATGGGTATTACGGACGTGCTGCGAGGCGCAGACTTGCTGGATTCCACACCAAGGCAGCTGGCGCTGTATGAAGCGCTGGAGCTTAAGGCCCCCGACTTCGCACACATCCCACTGATCGGGGACGAGGATAATCCGAGACTGTCCAAGCGCGACAGGTCGATCACGCTGGCCTCGCTGAATGATGCCGGCATTGCTCCGGAGCGCATTATCGGCCTGCTCGCTTATCTGGCGGGCTGGATCGAACATCCCGAGCCGGTGAAGGCTAGCGAGCTTGTCTCCTGCTATCATACGGATCGCTTGGCGCGCGGCAGTCTGGTGTTCACTTCGGAGCTGCGGACGTGGCTATTCGATGGGAATGGCGGATAGAGCGGCAGCGGCGTGTCGTGCGGGAAGGGGGGCGCTGCGATGGTTATCAACTTCCCGGAGGTAAGTGCCACTTACACCGAGAGAGTGCGCGCTGCGGCGTATGAATTTGTACGATTTTTCGTACAAACCACCCAACCTCGACGTCTGATCCGCCGCTTTTGTACGATTTTTCGTACAAACCACCCGACCTCGACGTCTGATCCGCCGCTTTTGTACGATTTTTCGTACAAACCACCCGAACTCGACGTCTGATCCGCCGCTTTTGTACGATTTTTCGTACAAACCACCCAACCTCGACGTCTGATCCACCGCTTTTGTATGATTTTTCGTACAAACCACCCAACCTCGACGCCTGATCCACTGCTTTTGTACGATTTTTCGTACAAACCACCCAACCTCGACGCCTGATCCACTGCTTTTGTACGATTTTTCGTACAAACCACCCGATCTCGACGTCTGATCCGCCGCTTTTGTACGATTTTTCGTACAAACCACCCGATCTCGACGCCTCATCCAACACTTTTGTACGATTTTTCGTACAAACCACCCGAACTCGACGCCTCATCCACCGCTTTTGTACGATTTTTCGTACAAACCACCCGAACTCGACGCCTCATCCAACACTTTTGTACGATTTTTCGTACAAACCACCCGATCTCGACGTCTGATCCACCGCTTTTGTACGATTTTTCGTTACTACTTAGGTCCATTCGGTACGAGGCAAGCTTGGCGGGGCTATGTGAGCAAAATGAGCGATAGCGCACAATTCCCACTACTTTTCCGCTTCTATGTGACCATATTGAGCGGTAGCTCCTACTTTTCGGCGGTACGAGGCACGCTTAATGGAGCTATGTGAGCAAAATGAGCGATAGCGCACAATTCCCACTACTTTTCCGCTTCTATGTGACCATTTTGAGCGATAGCTCCTACTTTTCGGCGGTACGAGGCACGCTTAATGGAGCTATGTGAGCAAAATGAGCGATAGCGCACAATTCCCACTACTTTTCCGCTTCTATGTGACCATTTTGAGCGATAAGCTCCTACTTGCTTAGTAGCTAAGTAGTAACGATTTTTCGTACAAACCACCCGAACTCGACGCCTCATCCACCGCTTTTATACGATTTTTCGTACAAACCACCCGAACTCGACGCCTCATCCACCGCTTTTGTACGATTTTTCGTACAAACCACCCGAACTCGACGCCTCATCCAACACTTTTGTACGATTTTTCGTACAAACCACCCGATCTCGACGTCTGATCCAACACTTTAATACGATTTTTCGTACAAACCCAAGACCACTACTTTCCTCCTCACTTCCCAACATCCCGACTCCCGACTTATGAACTCCATTCATTGCACAAGCACAAGTATTTCTTCAGAACGCATTTTTCAAGTCCAAGATAGCTGTACATTACATACTTCGACATCTCGGATGACCACTATAGTTACGTTTCTGTATTGCATCATTCTCATCCGTCAACTGCGAACATGTACTAGTTGCATCATTGCATCATTCACATCCATCAACTGCGAACATGTACTAGTTGCATCATTGCATCATTCTCATCCGTCAACTGTGAACAGGAACTAGCTGCACCACAGCGTCACTCCTCATCCATCAACTGTGAACAGGAACTAGCTGCATCACAGCATCGCTCATCGGTAGAGTGCGGATATCCTGCTACTTCTCGCCAATAACCTTCACATGGAAGGTTCTCGTACGCGGTCCGTCGAACTCGCAGAAATATATCCCTTGCCACGTTCCCAGCACAAGCCTGCCATTATAAATGAGCACCGTCTGGCTCGTTCCCGTCGTAATTGCCTTCAGATGTGCCGCCGTATTCCCTTCCATATGCCTGTCCTTCTCATGCGTCCATGGATACACTTCGTCCAACCTTCTCAGCACGTCCCGGCACACATCAGGATCGGCGTTTTCATTGATGGCAATGCCCGCTGTCGTATGCGGACAATACACAATAACATACCCTTCCCGAACGCCGCTTTCGCTAACGGCCTCTCTTACCTTGTCGGTCACTTCCACCATTGCATCATGTGCAGTCGTCGTCAATGTATAGCTTCTCATACTATCCCCTTCTTTCGTTGTCCTGCTCGTTCGAGCTTTATTCGTGCCTGTGATTTCATCGCTCCTATTTTAGCGCAATGAAATCAATTCCACCACCTGCGGAGATCTATTGTCAGTGAATCTCTCAGCATAATGGCTCATGGCACCAATCTCTCAACAAATCTGCTCACGGCGTATCGACGAAACTACTCCCATAGATCCTGCCTCGAAATCCTTATTAACCCGCTCCCGGAAACTCTAACCGCTAAACGAAACTACTCCCATAGATCCTACCTCGATGAATCCTTGCTAACCCTACCCATGAGACTCACTCCACTCATTAAGAAGAAGCTTCCCCTGATAGATTGCCCTATTGACATCAAGGCTGTTCCGGATTTATTCTATGAATAAATATTATTTATATTCACAGGTTCACGGAAAAGGACAGAATTGCCCTCACAACGTACAACCATCACTAATCAAAGGACGTGTATGCCGCATGCCAAAAAAGTTTACTGACGACGAACGCGACTGGATTCGGCAAAAGCTGCTGAAGGAGGGCCGCCGCCTATTCGCAGCTTACGGACTCAAAAAAACGGGCATTGGCGACCTCACAACCGCCGTCGGAGTCGCGCAAGGCTCATTCTACCACTTCTTCGCATCGAAAGAAGAGCTGTATTACACGCTAATGCTGGAAGACGAGAAGCGCATACGAGATACGATGCTGAGCCTCTTCCCGCCAAGTCGGCCCGTTACAAAGGAAGTCGTCGCACAGTTTCTGAGGCAATCGGTTGCCATGATCGAGGAAAGCCCGCTGCTGCGAAGCATGATGGCCAAGCGAGAATTGGAGCCTCTGCTCCGCAAACTACCGGCGGAACTACTGCAGCGTAATTTCGAGGAGGATCGAGATGCGCTTCTCCCGCTTATATCCGGCTGGCAAGCTTCCGGTTTTATGGCAGGCGAACGAGCCGATACAATCGTCAGCATGATCCGTTCGCTTGTCCTGCTGACCATGCATCGTGAAGAGATCGGCGAAGTCCGCTTCCCCGCCACGATGGAGCTATTGATCGATGTGCTGGCGGAAGGGATGACCGCCAAGAGCCGCCGGGAAGGGGAGTGACTCGCATGATCGAAGTGAACGGACTTTCTTTCGCCTATCCCCGATGCCGGGAACGCACACTCCATCAGTTGGATTTCCGCATCGCAGAAGGCGAAATTTTCGGCATCCTCGGTCCCTCAGGCGCCGGCAAGAGCACGCTTCAAAAAATTCTAACCGGTATTTTGAAGAACTACGAGGGCAGCGCGAAGATGATGGGCATCGAAATCCGCACAAGCGATTCCGCCTTAAATGAACAGATCGGAGTCGCCTTCGAATTCCCTAACTTTTATACCAAATTCACCGCGCTGGAGAACTTGCAGCTATTCGGCTCCTTATATAAGAAGCAAGCCGTGAATCCGATGGATTTGCTGCGGGAAGTAGGACTCCAAGACGCTGCCGGTATGAGAGTATCTCAGTTGTCCAAGGGCATGAAGATGCGGCTGAACTTCTGCCGGGCATTGCTGCATGAACCGGCAATCCTGTTCCTGGACGAACCGACATCCGGACTGGACCCCGGTCATGCCGAAGGCATGAAAGCATTAATCCGAAATCAGAAAGCGATGGGCAAGACGGTCATCATTACCACCCACCATATGAAAGTTGCGGAGGAACTGTGCGACCGGATCGCTTTCCTTGTCGACGGAAGCATCAAGCTGATCGACTCCCCCCGTGAGTTGATGGTGCGCAGGGGAACAAAGCGCTTAGCTGTCGAATACCGCAGGAATGATGGCGTACTGGCGCGAACGGAGTTTTCTCTGGAGGGCATCGGCGACAATCCGGACTTCCTGCACACTATCAGGCAGTTCCCATTGGAAACGATTCATTCGCAGGAAGCGTCGCTGGAGCAAATATTCATCGAGGTGACAGGGAGGAAGCTGCAATGAGAGCCTTCTCCGCATTCACATTCGATATCCGCTTCCAATGGCGTCATGGCTTCTATGCGGTATATATGGTCGTCTGCGCAGCTTATTGGCTGCTCGTCCAATTCATCCCGGAGCCGCTACGCGAGCAAGCGGCAGTCCTGCTCACCTTCAGCGATCCCAGTGCGCTGGGACTGCTTATGGCCGGCGGCATCCTGTTGCTGGAACGGGATCAGGGCATTCATGGCCCGTTATTCGCCTCGCCTCTTCGCATAGGGGAATATTTGCTGGCGAAAGCGGCTTCGCTCGCCCTGCTATCGCTCGCGGCTGCTTGGGCCATTCACTTGCCGGCTGCCGGAATGCCAGATGCCCCGTTATCCTTCTCGCTTGGCGTCATCCTCACCTCCACCTTCATGACGCTGCTGTCTATCGGTGTCGGCGCACGTCATCGAACGGTCAACGCCTTTCTTCTTATGTCTCAGCTGTACGCTCTGCCGTTCGTCCTGCCGCTGCTTCGCTTCTTCGGAATCTGGGACAGTCCGATCATGCTGCTGCTTCCTACGGAGGGCACGCTCACTCTGTTGCAGTCGGCCTATATTCTCCCTCCCCCTCTCAAGCTGCTTCATGCGTTCGCCGTCTTGCTGTTGTGGAATGCGGCCGTTTATGCTTGGGCTAGAACGTCTTATGAGCGGTATGTACTGGAACGAGAGAAAGCGAGGGAACGACAATGAACATCTACCGCGCATTGCTGCTCAAAGACCTGCGACATGCCGCGCGAGATCCGGTGCTGTTGGCCTTGGTGATCGGCCCTCTTGCTCTTCTACTGCTCGCACGCTTCGGATTTCCGGTCGCGGCGAATTGGCTGAGCACGTACATGTCTTTTTCGTTACATGAATATCGCCACTTCACCGCTGCGCTATTCGCTACCACTATTCCGATGCTGGCAGGCATGATGACGGGACTGATGATGCTGGATGAGCGGGATGAGCATCTCGTTGCTTACTATGCCGTCACCCCTTTAAGAAGAGGGGGTTATCTCCGATACCGGCTGCTGCTTCCTTCTTTGCTGAGCTTTATTCTTCTTGCTTTGTTCCTCTGGCTGTCCGACCTGGCCGCATGGCGAGCCGAAAGCGCTCTTGCCCTGCTGCTGCTCGCTCTGGAGGCGCCAGGCTTCGGCCTGTTCCTCGCCGCATGCTCCGCGAACAAAGTGGAAGGACTGGCTCTGTCCAAGCTCGGCGGCTTATTCATTGCCGGCCCGCTTGTGGCGGAGTTCGTACCCGGTGGCTGGCAGCTGCTGGCAGCACCTCTGCCCACGTATTGGCCTGCACGGCTGCTGCTTACCGATGATGGAGCCGCGACTCTTCATGCCTATGGGCCATTCATAATTGGCCTGACGCTGCATATTGCCCTGCTGGTCTGGTTGAGAAGGAGCTTCCTGATACGAAGTGACTGAAGACGCAGGACATGACCGCCCGTTACGTGATATGATGGGGAACAATGGAAATTACGGAACTCGGTGAGAGGAAAGAAGCGATATGCTGCAACAAGTCGTTAATGGTGTGAAATATTTGCTGCGAGGAATTGTTTTCGTCATCTATCCAAATTAGTCGAGAGGGCTTCCACTTCTGCAAGTGGCGAGGTGAATCGACTCATCTAGCGTCCACTGTCAAAAAAATGATTAAGAAAGGGTTGGAGCATCATGAATACTCTGATATAATAAATTTCAGAACATACGTTCTTTGATAACTGAACATATGAGGTTGTAGCAGGTACAACTTGGCTCTGCTACGTAAAATGTTCAAGCCGCCTACACGAGCTGAGACTGTACATTTGATGCTTAGGCACTTAAGTAAAGCTCGCATGTATTCCCAAAGGCATTTGCCAATGGGATAGAGGGGTTGGATGGTATACCTGCTATCGACGTGTCAACTCCACTGATGTTAAGCATCCTGAAATATGGAATGATACATCAGAAACCCCCACTTCAGCCGAAGCGATAGCATCGGTAAGTGGTGGGAGTACTCATATGCCTATATACCTCCTTCTGCGAGGTATTTCTTATTTGTTCGTACGTACGCTTTATTGGCTGGGAGAGGTATGGGGGCGCTTCCTCGCACCCTTGGGCACCTTCCTGATTAACCGCATTCTGTCTCCCCTATGGCGATACGGTGTGTATACACCGCTAAAGTGGCTGACGCGGTATGTGTTATACATTCCGCTTCGCTGGCTCTGGCTCAGTCTCCTCTATCCTCCGCTTCTCTGGGTGGCGAAGGAGCTTATTCAACCGGTATTCAGATGGCTCCGCGGATTATTCCGATCGTAACGCCTTCGCTTCCGCAACACACGCAGCAGTAGTCAGAGCATGAAAGCATTCAGATGCAGGACTGCAAGCTAGGGCGCATCGGCTGGAGCACGGAAAGCAGCCAAGAAGAAAGGACATCAGCTCCACGCTGATGCCCTTTCAATGCTTATGCGTGCCAGATGCGCGGCATCGGCATGGATTCCTTGCCAAGCTCGGCCCAGGCGTATTTCAGCAACAGCTCGCTCTTGAGCGCAGCATACTCCGGATTGTCCCATAGATTGCGCACTTCTCCGGGGTCCTCCTGCAAGTCGAAAATCTCACCATAAGTCTGATTATAATAAACCGTAATCTTGTACCTCTCGTCCACGTACGTCTTCTGATGAATCGTCGTCGCCTCATGCCGGAATTCGCAGATCGCATGATCCCGCGCTTGCGACTTGCGCCCGAGCCATACGTCCTTCTGATCCACCCCCGTCATCGCATGCGGGATAGGTAGATCGCAGAAGGATAGGAAGGTCGGCGCCAGATCCACCAGCGACTGAATCGCCGGAGACACGACACCCGCCGGCACATGTCCTGGATAGCGCACCAGGAACGGCAGCTTGATCAGATCTTCGTAATGGAAGCCGCCCTTCGCCTGCAAGCCGTGCTGGCCGTAGAAGTGGCCGTGATCGGTTGTAAATACAACGATCGTGTTGTCCGCCATACCCAGCTCGTCCAGCTTGTCCAGTATCTGGCCGATGTACTTGTCCATCATGCTGATCATGCCATAGTAGACCGCAATCAGCTTCTTCTTGTCGTAATCTCCCAGCTTCTGCCTATGCCCGTAGCCATAGAACAGATGAGAACCGTAGCCGTGAATGCCGTAGCCGCTCTCCAGCAGATCGGAGAAGTCCGGCTTCTCTTCCTGCGTCTTGCCGAAGTGCGGCGGATTGTTGTCATGCTCGCCCGGCGTAATGGACGGAACCGTAACGCTGTCGGGATCGTACATCGTATCCCACGGCTCCGGTACCAAATATTCCGGATGCGGATCGAAGAAGCTGGACCACAGGAAGAAGTTCTCGTCGTTCTCCTTATACTGCTCCAGCATTGCGTTCGTCCGCTCCGCAATCCACGTATTGTAATGGTATTCCTCCGGAATCGGCCACTTGTACGTAATGGTCGGGTCCAGATTGCCTGTAGGCGCTACGAAATAATCGCGCCAATTCGTGCAGCCCTTCTCCTCCATCCAGATGGCGTAATGCTGGCCGACATGCGCTTCATTCGTATGGTTGCGCGCCAGCTCCACATGGTCGAATCCATAGAACGGCCCGTCAAAGCCCTTCCACATCTCCAGATCCTGCATTATCGGATAGGATTCCAGCGAAGGATATTCTTCCGTTGAAGTCAGCGGCTGAAAGTGCGCCTTGCCGATCAGGGCCGATTTGTAGCCGGCTTTATTGAAATCCTCGCCGACGGTATGACGGTCCTCGAGCAGCTTCGTGCCAAGTGTCCATGCCCCGTGCTGGCTCGGGTACATGCCTGTTATAATGGATGCGCGGCTTGGCGTACAAGTCGGGTTAGGGCAATAGGCCCGTGTGAATGCCGTTCCTTCGCGTACGAGCCGGTCCAGATTCGGCGTATGGACCTCGCTCCCCAATGCGCTGATTGTATCCCAATGCTGTTGATCGCTTGTAATTAGCAGAATGTTAGGCTTTTTCATCTCAATTTCGCCTCCTATGCTACAATTATAAAGGGATTTCCGATTGAATGACATATCCGAATATCAGATTGAAATACCATTTTGTCAGCAGGAGGGCTACGAATGAGGCTAAAGGATTACGGGCATGAGCGGGCGGAATTCCTGTATCATACGCCAAGCGAGTGGGAAAAAAGCGGACAACTGTGGATGGTGCGGGGCGGCCGGAGCATTGCGAAGCCCAGCTATCAGGCCGGACCGAAACGGATGGATTGCTACAGCCTTCACGTGGTGATAGAGGGAGAGCTGCTGTTCGAATGCGATGATATGCGCATCACAGCAAGAGAGGGAGATCTGGTCTGTTTATTCCCCGATCACACCTACACCTATCGAAGAAGCGCCGATTGCGACAGTCTGCGCCTGAGCTGGCTGGTCTTCGACGGGCCGGGCGCAGCTGCTCTGCTTCAGGAAGCCGGCGTGACGACGGAATCTCCCTGCTTGCGGGGACGCTGGTCGCCTGCTCTGCAAGCGCTGCTGGACGCCTTGTTCTGCCATATCCGCGAGCGTAGCCATCCCGGCATGCCGCTTCGGCAGGGCATCCGGATACAAGGAGAGCTTATGCATTTTTTTGCCGAACTGCTGAAGCACCCGTCGACACGCTCCGAGCCAAGGTCGCAAGGATGGCTGGCGCAAAGCCTGCAGCATATGGAGCTTCATGCCACGGAAGGGCTGACCGTGGAACAGCTTGCCGCAATGGCCGGCATGAACCGGAATTACTTCTCCTCCGCGTTCTCCCGGCATGTGGGACAATCCCCGCTGCAGTATATGACAGCCATTCGCATGCGAAGAGCGGCAGAGCTGCTGAAGGAGACAGATGCTTCCATTACGGAAATCGCTTATTCGCTGGGCTACGGGAATCCCTTCGCCTTCACAAGGGCGTTCACCCGCCATTACAAGCAATCGCCGACAGCCTACCGCAGGCAATAGCCGCGACAGCTCCGCATTACGCCCTTGACGCGTTCGGGCTAGTTGCTATCCGGGCGCACGCCCGCCGCTCCGGAAGCTGGCCGGCGAGATGCCGAAGTGTACCGTGAATTGCTTGGAGAAGTGATGCAGCGTCGTATAGCCCAGCTTCTCCGCAATATCGGTGACAGTCAAGTCCGTCTCCATCAGGAGCGTCTCAGCTTGCTTCATTTTGCGATGGATGAGGAATTGGTTCGGCGACAGCCCCGTGCTCTGCTTGAACAGGTCATTGAATTGCGTCTTCTTCAGTCCGCTCCATGCCAGCAGCTGCGCATAATTCAGCTCCCATGATGCGTGTGCGTCGATATGCTCCAATATCTTCTTGATGCGGAAGTCCATCACCCTCAGCATCGCCTCGTGGCTTGTCAACTCCATCAGCCAGGCGTACAGCATGGCGCGAACAGCATCCCCGGAGTTGGGAAAAGGCTGCAGATGAATTCGCACCATATGGGCGAACCACTCCGTGAAGAACGGCACATGCTGCAGCTCCAGAACGGGCTGCACTCTCGCAATCGGCATATCCGGGACAATTGCGGTAGCGTGGCGCTCTTCCCGCTCCTTCACAGAGTAATATAGATGAATCGTGGAATCCGGAGCGGCATGCCATAATTCGCAATAGATATTGTAGGACGCAAGCCGTTGATCAGGATCGGTCTCGAAGGAATGGAGCGTATGCGGCGGCACGACGAACAGGCTGCCCCGCTTCACCGGATATTTCCGTCCATGGATGATGACATAGCCTTGTCCGCTAATGACGAGATGGAAGGCGTAACAATACCCGTAACGGTTCCTCTCGGCTTCAATGCCGGTGAATATATAATGATGCGCTACCCGGATATCTGGCGACACGTCCTTCCATTTCTTTTCCGCCATCTCCATCATGTCCTTCCTATCCTTCCCCATCTGTTGCTTCGCCCCCTCCGATCCTATCTACTCCCATCATATCGAAAAAAAGCTTCTCCGGGAATGGCGGCCATCTCTCCAAACGACCGGAAAAAAATACGAATCCTCGAAATTCCATGCAAATACAGACCTCTTCCCATCCGCTACAATGAAGACATTCCAAATGAAAGCGGTTGAATATGCAACCGCAGCCAATAACCGGACATTCCGGTCCGTAATTATGACAACTTCCAGGAGGGGAAACTTATGTCGACAATACAAGGGAGCTTATCGAAGGAACAGCTGGAGCAATACAACACGGAAGGATATATCGTATTGCCGAATCTGTTGAATGAGGAGGACATGCGGCACCCGAAGGAAGCGATGATGGCGAAGGTATCTCAGATCGCAGACGAGCTGTACCGGGACGGACTCATCGCCGACAAGCTGGAGCACCTGCCGTTCCCGAACCGACTCGCCGAGCTGTTCAAG
The DNA here is from genome assembly GCF_025567625.1 of Paenibacillus sp. J5C2022. Classification (GTDB taxonomy): domain Bacteria; phylum Bacillota; class Bacilli; order Paenibacillales; family Paenibacillaceae; genus Pristimantibacillus. Next base: position 75,968 of record NZ_JAOQJC010000022.1, read on the forward strand.
CATTTGACTGAAGCCGAATTCCTGAAATACGGGCGCAGCTGGCGCGACCGCATCCCCGGCTACTTCACCCTGATGAGCAATCCGAAAATACTGGATGCCGTAGAGTCGCTGATCGGCGGGGAGATCTTCGCCAATCCCGTCTACAACGTCAGGCCGAAGGTGCCGAATGTCGCAGCGGGAGCCGTGCCTTGGCATCAGGATAAATCCTACTGGCCGGACGCCAATTCCAATCCCGTCATTACGGTATGGATTCCGCTTGTCGATGCGACGGAGCTGAACGGCTGCCTGCATATCAAGCCGCGCACCCATCGGAAGAAATTGCTGGAATGGCATCAAGAGACGCACACCGGCACCGGCTATACCGCATTGCGCGACGATCAGCTGGGCAAGACGAAGACGGTCGTGTTGCCGGTAGAGGCGGGCTCGGCCATTCTGTTCAATGACCGATGCCTGCACATGTCCACGCCGAACCGTTCGCAGGAAGTCCGTTGGAGCGTCGATCTGCGCTATCAGCCGACGGATCAGGACCCGATGCCGCAGCACGGCGCCGGCTTCCTCGCCAGAAGCTATATTCATCCCGGACGCGTGGCTGCTCTGGAGGATTGGATGGCCGAACGCCCGGAGCGCGAGCAATAACAAGGTCAAGCGGCGTGAAAGAAATAAGCCTCCAACTCTCGCGCTTCATGCGAAGTTGGAGGCTGCAAGCCGTTATAGATATTTCTCCATCCGGATATCGGACCACATGCGGTCTTGCCAGTAGGTGAAATCTGGAATATGGCCAATCTCCTCGTAGCCCAGCTTCCGATACAGCTTCCTGGCTTGACTGTTGAATTCGAACACGCCCAGTTCAATCCGGCGAAGCCCCTCCGCCTTGATTTGCTGCTCCAAATAACGAAGCGCCTCGCCGCCGATTCCTTTGCCACGGCCTTCCGGCTCTCCAATGGTAATGCCGATCCAGGCAGTTCCCTCTTCTTTTTTGTAGAGATGTCCAGGATCGATCATGTAGTTCATCTCGCCAACCAATACATTGTCCGAGTAAATCAAGTAGATATGATGAGCTTGCAGGCGTTCTGCCAACTCTTCTTGCGTCACGATCCGCAGCTGCTCCAGCTCCGTCTTGCTCCGGTTGGGCCGGGTTAACGGGACAAGTGCGGGATCAGTCTCCCAGCGGCTGAACACTTCGGCAAGCTCAGGTCCGGGATCGGCTAATTGGATATAATGAGTACTCATGATGCGGTGCGCTCCTCTTCCGGTTCTGCATTCTTGTCTTTATCATACCCGTCCCCAAGCTTCCATTTCAACCTTCGCTCATAACGGCTACTGCTATCGCTATCCCTTGCAAGGACAACGGCCTGTTCTCCGGCGGCTATTCGAGCTTCTTGACGCAGAACCACCAGTCGTAGCAACTCAGCTCGCCTTCTTGCGACTGCTTCAATCGCTCCTCGGCCTCCGGGATTGTACGCGGCGGCGGATAGATGAGATTGCTCCCGATCAGCTCGTTATGCGGCCAGTTCGCAGGCGATGCGGCATGCTGGGCATCCGTCACCTGCAGAGCCTGCAAAGCGCGCAATATTTCATAGATGTTCCGCCCTACCGATTCCGGATAGGTCAGCATTAAGCGAATAATCCCTTCCGGATCGACAATATAGACGCTGCGCACCGTCCGCGCTCCCATTGTGGGATGTATCATGCCGAGATGTTTGGCCAGCGTGCCGAGACCGTCCGCAATAATGGGGAATGTAATCTGTACATCCAGATGATCCCTTATCCATTCCACCCATTTGATGTGACTGAATACCTGTTCAACCGACAAGCCGATCAATGCGGTATTCAGCTTTTGAAATTCAGGCATCAGCTTTTGAAAGGCGACGAATTCCGTTGTACATACAGGCGTGAAGTCGCCCGGGTGGCTGAATAGAATAAACCAACGCCCTTTATAAGCGTCAGGCAGCACAAGATCGCCATACGTCGTATGGACGAACGATTTCGGAAAATGGTCGCCAATGAAAGGCACACGTTCTTCTGTCATGTGGACTTTACCTCCCGTTCTTCATTGCTCCATCCTATTCAAAGACATCCGCCCAGAAACGTTGTCCTGCCTACTTTTCAATTCTGCTATACTTGGCACATAGGGGTTAGTCGGAACATAAGGAGGGGCAGCTAATGATTAAACCGGGAGAAGTCATGCGCGCGCTCAACAAATTGAACTTCCATATCGTGCTGGCCGGTCATAAGAAACAAGACCCGGGCTGGAGCAACGGTCCGTTCACGCACCGATTTCACAGCTTGTGGCTTATTGCCAAGGGCAAGGGAACGTTCACGCTGGACGGCACTGCTCACGCTGCGGAGTCGGGAAAGCTGTTCGCCATCGCGCCGGGAATGGTCATTGAACGCAGAGCGGAAGGCGACACACCGCTGGAATTCTTCTTCATCCGCTTCCAGCATACGTTATCCTATTATGAAGACGGCCGGTGGCAAGCCGGAGACAGTCGCGGGAGCGGAGATGACGCTGAGACGCCTGCCTTCCCGTTATCGGGCTGTTACTCCATCCAGAATCCGCTGCCGATCCTTCATCACGGAGAGCAACTGTGCGGACTGATCAAGAGGCGCGGCCAAATCGTGCTTATGCGGCAACGCATTCTATTCCTGGATATGCTGACCCATATCGTCTCCGATCTGCGATCCCAGATCGTCACCGGACATACGAACACTGTCATTGAGAAAACGATCGATTATATGGTTCATCATTATCACGAAAGCATCTCTGTGGAGGAGCTGGCCCAAATGGCCGGCCTGAGTCCCAGCCACTATTCCAGACTGTTCAAAAAGTATACGGGATACAGCCCGATCCATTATTTGACGCAAATCCGGATGGACCGGGCCAAGGAGCTGCTCGTTCTGTCCGACTACAAGCTGAAAGCGATCGCACAGAGCATCGGCTACAGCGATGAGCTATACTTCAGCCGCCTGTTCAAAAAAAACGTCGGTTCTGCCCCTTCCCAATATGCGATACAGCATAAAACGGCTCCGAAACCGTAACGGTTCCGGAGCCAATTGGACTTCCCTCGACTTCATTGACACTATGCACCGGCCCCGCTCAAGCATGGCTGGTATGCATTCGCTGATCTTGATGATGCTCCGATTGCCGTTCCCCGCTCTGAAGCTCATACAGCTTGCGATATATGCCGCGTCGGCTCATAAGCGCCTCGTGGTTGCCCATCTCCTGTATGCGTCCCTTGTGCATGACGATAATGCGGTCGGCATGACGGATCGTGGAGAGACGGTGGGCGACGATCAGCGTCGTGCGGCCTTGCGACATGCGCATTAATCCGCGCTGCAGCGCCATCTCCGTCTCCGTGTCCACATGGGCCGTCGCCTCGTCAAGCACGAGTATATCGGGATTGCTGACGTAGACGCGCAAGAAGGCGATCAACTGCTGCTGCCCGGACGACAAGCCGATGCCTTGTTCGCCAAGCCGCGTCTGGAACCCTTCCGGCAGCCTGGCAATGAAGTCCTCCATATCCAGCTCCGCTGCCGCCCGGCGAATCGCCTCATCGCTTATTCCGCTGCGGTTCATCCGAATGTTGTCATATACATTGCCGGTGAAGATGAACGGGTCCTGCTGAATGATGCCGATCGATGTGCGAAGCTGCTCCAGATCGATATTCTTAAGCTCATGGCCATCCAGGCGCAAGCTCCCCTTCTGCACGTCGTAGAAGCGATTAATCAAGCCGATAATGGAACTCTTCCCCGCTCCCGTCGCCCCGACGAAAGCAATCGTCTCTCCTGGCATGACGTCGAAGCTGATATCCTGCAGCACCCATTCCTTCTCTTCATAAGCGAACCAGACGCGATCGAACGATATCGTTCCCTGCAGCGGCTTCGACAGCTTCACCGCCGACTCCCTGTTCCGGATAAGCGGCTTCTCGTCCAGCAGCTCGAAGATGCGCTCGGCGGAAGCAAGCGCCGTCTGAATCTGCGTGTAACGGTCCGCCAGCGACATGAGCGGCTGGAAAAACTGGCGCACATACGTGGTGAACGCGTACACGACCCCGAAGGTGACACCCGCGGCCATGACCGAGCCGCCGCCGTACCAGACGACCAAGGCCAGCGCAAGATTGCCGAAGAAGCCGATCATGGGATTGAAGATGGAATTGCTCGTCATCGCTTTCATAACCGCCAGATAATGATCATTGTTCAGCTTCTTGAACTCCTCCAACTGCTTCTTCTCGCGGGTGAACATCTGCACGACAACCATTCCGCTGAGGCTTTCCGCCAGAAAGGAATTCAGCCGAGACAGCTTGGCGCGTGCCGAACGCTGGGCTTCCCTGATGACACCTTTGAAAAAATAGGTAGCGACTACCATAATGGGGATGACGGCGAAGGATACAAGCGCCAGCTCAATGTCCAAATAGATCATGACCGCCGCTATTCCGAGCAATAGCAATATCTCCTTAGCCATGTTAACAATGACCTGCGAGCATAGCTGGTTGACCGCTTCCACATCGTGAGCGACACGGGTGACGAGCCTGCCGACGGGGTTGCGGTCGTAGAAAGAGGTCTGCAGCCTGGTCAGGTGCCGGAACATCGCCATCCGGATATCATGAATAATGCGCTGACCCGTCATCTGCAGCAGATTGGACTGCCAGTACGTGAACAAGCCCGCTACGGCTACATTCAGCAGGAACAGAGCGGCGATCGTGATGAAGCCCGGAACATCCTGCTTGCGGAAAGCGTCAACCTCGTCCTTCGACAAACGCTTCCCCTGCCATGTCCTCGCTTCAGATCGGGCAGTAACGGCGCTTCCCTCCCCGTCCGCTTGCAGAGTCAGCTGTTCCCTGTTCTCCACCCAGCCATCCAGCAAGTAGTATTGTCCCTCGAATGCGATAATTTGCGCCGAATGCGTATCCGCCGGCCAGGTGCCGGCTTCTCTATTCACGCGATAATAAGTCATTCCTTCCAATTGAACCGGCTTTTCTTGCACTGATGATTGGAGATCCGGCTGATGCGCCGCGTCCCCGGCAATCGCAACCATCGGTTTAAAAATGCCGTTAATCCGGTCGTCGATCGCCATCTTCACAATAAGAGGCTGTGTAACCGCCGCGACGGCTATCAGCCAGGCGAATAGAAATGAAAGCGCTATACTCTTCCAATAAGGGATCGCGAACCGCAGCATTTTGCCCCACAGCTGCTTGTCGTTCACTTGCTTCAACTGCCGTTCGGCATGAATGTCCATCTTATCCCCCCATCTCGCGGTTCATCGTCTGCATATCGTAGATGGAAGCGTAGATGCCCCCAAGCCGCATAAGAGATTGATGATTCCCGCGTTCCACGATACGACCCTGATCCATCACGATAATCTGGTCGGCATGCCGGATAGCTGATAGACGATGACTCGTAATGATCGTCGTTCTTCCCCTCATAACCGCCTTCAGCCCGTTTAATATGTGCTCTTCCGTCTCCGCATCCACAGCCGACAAGCTGTCGTCGAATACAAGTATCGACGGTTTTTTGATAAGCGCTCTTGCCATGCTTACCCGCTGCCGTTGACCGCCGGACAACGAGACGCCGCGTTCGCCCAGCGAGGTGTCAAATTTCCTGGGAAATGCAATGATATTGTCATGCACCTGCGCGACTTTCGCCGCTTCCTCAATCTGCTCGCTCGTATAGCCGTTAGGATGAAAGGCAATATTGTTGCCTATTGTCGTCGAGAACAGCATATGCTCCTGCGGCACGAAGCCGACGGACTCGCGAAGCTGCTGCAGCGGTATCGTCCCGATCTCTCTATCGTCTATGAATACCGTCCCTTGCGGCGGATTGTACAAGCGCAGCAGCAGCTGGACAAGCGTCGTCTTGCCGCTGCCGACCTTGCCCACAATCGCGAGGGAGCTCCCTTGCGGAACGGTGAGCGTAATATCGTTCAAAGTCAATTGCTGCTGATCGGGATATCGGAAGCTCAGGTTCCGAAATTCCAGCTTGCCTCCTATGCCCCCGGCTACCGGCTCAACATCTTCGTCATCCGATACAGCAGGCTCTGTGCTTAAAATATGGCGCAGCCGGATATCGACCGCTCTTCCCCGCTGGAACGTGTTGATAACCTTCCCCAAATTCTCGACGGGTACAATCAGCATCGTCAAATAAGTGTTGAAAGCAACAAAATCGCCCAGGCTGATGCCGCCCCTCAAGACGAGCATCCCGCCGAATACAACCGACAACAAATAACTTACGCCGACAATAACTTGGCTGAGTGAGGAAAAAGAAGAATTGGAGCGAATGAGCTGATCGTTCATCTCCATATTATGACAGCTGTCCTCCTCGAACTTGTTCAGCTCGGACTTCTCCTGCGCGTAAGCCTTGACGACTCGAATGCCCGCGCAGAACTCCTGCACCCGGCTAGTCAGCTGTCCGATCGCTTCCTGCACATGCGTCGTTCTCTGCTGAATGCGATAGCGGAAGCGGTAGGCCAGATACGTAAGAGCCGGAAGCGGCAATAGCACGAGAAGCGTCAAGCCGATATGAATCGTTCCGGCCATAGCGATAAGCGCCACGCCAATAAGAACAGCCGCTTCGATCGTCATAAATACGCCCATTGTGCCTACTTCCCTCATGACATTAATGTCATTAACGGCATGGGCCATCAAATCCCCGATCCGCTGGCGGTTGAAATATTCGCTAGACAACCCTTCCCACTTGGCGAACAGGTCGTTGCGCAGCTTCCTCTCCTGCTCCCTCGCCAGACCGAACAGCTTGATGCGTCCCGCCGAGCGGAAGAATGCGGCCAGCAGCCCGATCGCCACGATCCACAGCGCCATGGCAATAATCTCTTTCGCGGTTAGAGTCAACGTCTGCAAGCCGTCTGTGAAATGTCCCAGAAGCTGCGGAATAACTAACAGGAGCAGACAAGATATGGATAATAATGCTGCACCAATAGCGTATCTTAGCTTGTGCCCCATCACATGCTGCTTAAATAACGGCTCTATTTTCACGCTCTTATCGCCCCCTTTTTCGCTATAGGAATAAGTTTACTCCTCATCCGAGTGCAATAATATGGATATTCAAGCTTACATTCATGGATTATTCTGCTCATAGTTGATCTACTGTCGATTAGCTGTGAGCAGCAGCTTCTAACGGTTGCTATTACGGTTGCTATTGCGGTTGCTATTGCGGTTGCTATTACGGTTGCTATTGCGGTTGCTATTACGGTTGCTATTACGGTTGCTATTGCGGTTGCTATTGCGGTTGCTATTGCGGTTGCTATTGCGGTTGCTATTACGGTTGCTATTGCGGTTGCTATTGCGGTTGCTATTGCGGTTGCTATTGCGGTTGCTGTAACGGCTGCTCTATCTGTCGTCACCCTATCGCTTGCTCTAACGGTTGCTATCATCGCTATTATTGATATTCGAGATGTCATTCATTTCTAGCGGTCGCTACAGAGCTTATTTCACAAATTCATGCCGAATTGTAGGCTTTTCGCGAAAATAGCGTCACCTGCGTCCGTTAGACATTTCATCCCCCCATCTTCATTGACATAGCCTCTCTCGCATCCGTTAGTTTCTTTTCAACGACATATAACGATACGAATAGTCCGATAGACTGGATTTGTTCAGTAGATTTTAAGCGATACCTGTCAGAATAAAGCAGTGATTGTCATATTGTGTTGCAAAATTGAGAGGAGAGAGAAAGAATGCAAAAATGGATAAGAAATTCATCCATCGCTTCACTGGCTATCGTATCGCTTACGCCGGGAGCGCAGTTAGCGCTCGCCGCTAACGATATTTTCAAGGATACGACGGATGTTCAGTGGGCGAAGAAATCAATCGAGAAGCTTGCGCTATTGGATATTGTGACGGGCGTAGGCAACGATTCGTACAAACCGAATCAGCAGGTCACCCATCAGGAAGCGATTAAAATGGTTGTACAGCTGCTTGGATTGCAAGCAGGAGAGACGTCCCAGGAAGAAAATACCGACGCATTGCAAGCGGACACATGGGCCAAGCCGTTCATCGCTATCGCTACCGAGCATGGCTTGCTTAACGCCGACGAAGAGCAACAAGCGGATACGGAAGTATGGGGGAAACAAGCCGCAAGCAGAGAGTGGATCGCCCGGCTTCTTATCCGTGCAATCGGCATTGATGCGGACGCAGAGGCATCGGCACAGTTCTCCGACATTGACGAAGCCGCTCCCGAACTGAGGAACTACATCGTCACAGCGGCTAAATATCAGATTATTACCGGTTACCCTGAAGGTACGTTCCTTCCACAGCAAGCTGTAACGCGCGCCCAAATCGCCGTTATGCTTAATCGCATTATTCCTTATATCATTCAAAATGAGAACGGTGAAGACTCTGGCTTAAGCAACGCTATGGCCATCGGAGTTATCTCATCTGTCGATGCACGCGGCATTACGTTAAGCCATGGAAGCATGACAAGTACATATCAAGTGACGGACGACACCATGATTTACATGTCCGATTCGTCCCAGCAACTGGCCAAGGATGCGCTTGCAGCCGATCAGAAGGTATCGATCATTCACCAGGACAATCAGGCCCGGCTAATTGAAATTATCCCCTTCCTCATCCAAGGAGAGGTTGGCCCGGAAGGACCGAAAGGAGCGACGGGACCTCAAGGCGCGACTGGTGCGACTGGCGCGACTGGCGAAATGGGCATGCAAGGGTCGCAAGGTGTTCAAGGGGCTAAGGGAGAGCAAGGCATTCAAGGAGCAACTGGAGCAACCGGTGCAACTGGCGCACAAGGTGAGCAGGGCATTCAAGGCGAGCAAGGCATTCAAGGGCCGGCTGGGGCGACTGGGGCGACTGGGGCAACCGGTGCGACTGGAGCGCAAGGTGAGCAGGGCATTCAAGGGCCGGATGGCGCTACTGGCGCGCAAGGTATTCAAGGGCAGACCGGCGCTACTGGCGCGCAAGGTATTCAAGGGCAGACCGGCGCCACTGGCGCACAAGGCATTACTGGGCCGACTGGCACTACTGGCGCACAGGGTATTCAAGGACAGACTGGCGCAACAGGTGCGCAAGGCGTGAACGGCGCCACTGGTGCACAAGGCGAGCAAGGTGTTACTGGGCCGACTGGCGCTACTGGAGCTCAAGGTATTCAAGGGCAGACCGGTGCCACTGGTGCGCAAGGCATTACTGGGCCGACCGGCGCTACTGGCGCGCAGGGTATTCAAGGACAGACTGGCGCAACAGGTGCGCAAGGTGTTACTGGCGCTACTGGAGCGGCAGGAACCAGCGAAATTTCAGCCGCCGGCTATATCTATCAGATGGCAACTATAGCGGATGCTACTGTTGTAGGAGGAGCAGATGTCCCGTTAAGCAATAACGGCCCTTTGAAATCCATTTTTCATACGGCTGGCACCACTACCATCACAGTCCCTGAGACAGGCGTCTATAAAATCAGCTATTCCATTTCATATACCGCAGGAATCGGAGCAGCACTGGCGGTAGCCGTTAACGGAACGGTAGATACCTCCTCTAACATTTCCTTATTAACAAATGTTGGACAAACATCCGGATTCGTCTTGCTTCCGTTAACTGCAGGAGATGTCATTACATTGCGCAACAACTCGGCGGTTCCATTCACATTGAATCTTGCCCCGAGTGTAGGAGCTTCCATTATGGTCGAAAAGCTATTTAGCGGCATTTAAAGGGGGCGATAAGCATGAAAATAAAACGCAACCGGGCGGCATACTGGATCGCTCTGTTAACGATAGGCTGCCTGCTTGTTCCATCGGGCATAACGAGCGGCAATGAGGATACTTCCTCAGATCCAAGCTTGCGCACATCGGTAACCAATGCTACGTATGCATCGAAGCCTTATGACGTCACCGTCACTGATTCTGCCTATCCCCATATATCGATGGGCTTCGGCAAGAGCGCCGTCATCGACGACAATGAGAGCTTATGGGTATGGGGCGGTCTTAACACGGAAGTGAGCTACGCCTCGTCCAGCCAACCCGAGCTCATCCCGCTAAGCGGCGTTGTCGATGCGCATGTCGGCAGCTACAATATGGCTCTCTTGAAAGACGGCACCGTATGGACCTGGAGCGGCAGCCATGTTGCTACAGGAGCCGGGCAGCTTGTCGACACGAACGATTTGACGGCTTTGTCTTCCTTGCAAAACATTGTACAAATTGCCGGAGGGGCTTCCCATCAGCTGGCTCTGCAGGATAACGGCACCGTATGGGCTTGGGGAAGCAATGCATTCGGGCAGCTCGGCTATGAAGGCACGGCTCACAGTTCGGTTCCCGTGCAGGTAGCGGGACTCTCCGACATCGTTGCCGTGTCCGCCACGGGCTACCATAGTCTCGCCCTCACGGCGGACGGCCATGTATGGGCTTGGGGGGCCAATGACTTCGGACAAGCAGGGAACGGAACTGCGGTTCATTCGCCCACGCCTGTGCTAGTGGAAGGCTTGCAGCAAGTCCAAGCTGTATCTGCCGGCTTCTATCATTCCATCGCTCTGCTGCAGGACGGCACGTTAATGGCATGGGGACAGAACAACTACGGTGAGCTGGGAAGCGGCATGGCAGATAGTTACAGTGACAAGCCAGTTGCCGTATCCCTTCTTAACGATGTGAAATCCGTATCCGCAGGCATGTACTACAACCTGGCGCTGAAATCGGATGGCAGCGTGTGGGCCTGGGGAGCGAATCAATACGGACAGAGCGGCACCGGCATTCCCCAGCATCAGTCGGTTCCCGTGCAGGTACCAGGTCTGACTGCTACCAGCATTGACGCCGGCTTCTATACCAGCGGCGCAATCGGCACCGACGGTCAGTATTATGCGTGGGGCTCCAATGCATTCGGGCAGCTTGGTCATGCCGGCGCAGCCAATGCGTTCACTCCGCAACCGTTGACAAGCATAAACCAACAATAATAACAGCAAAGGGTAAAAACCCGGCCTTCAAGAGGTCGGGTTTTTACCCTTTGTACACTTGAACTATGCATTCAGTTGTTGAAAGTACTGCTGATTCCGGCGAACGGCTTCATGCTCCGGCACATAACCGGCAGCAGCTTCATTATGATTCGCGGCCAGCCCATTCCGGCCCAGCTTGTGGTAGCATACGCACAGCTGCAGATGGGGCAGCCACGTCCAGCACGATTCATTCAGCATCGCCATAGGATCGAGCGGCTTGTCCAGCGACAGAGCCAGCTTGTACCAATAGACGGCGTGTTCGTATTGTCCGGCTTCCAATTCATAATAGCCCAGACGGCAGCAGATCTCTGCCCGGGGAATGGCGAGCGTGAACGCCTTAAGCGCCTTCTCCTTCGCCTCCTGCACTCTCCCCAGCTGGCAGAGGCACTCCGAAGCCTTGCCGCAAGCTTGCAGGCGGTCTTCGATCCAGCCTTCTCCTCGTTCCAAAAACTCGTCGTATCGCCCCAGCGCCCGCTCCCATAAGGAATGATCCATCAGCTCGTTGGCATAGTAATACAAGTCTCTTGCAGAGAAAGGCTTGCCGTCGCGAACCATGTTGTCGTAGATGCTCAAATTGCGCGAAGACTGCTTATGCATGCGCTGATGCGCAACTCCGATGTCTGAATGCTGAATTCGGCCGAACACTTCCAGATATTCATGTACAGCGCCAACCCATCGATATCCGTTGCTTCGCTTCACCAATCGATTGCGTCGCAGACTGGATACAGCGCGTCCGGATTGATCGAACGCCAGCTGATAGTTCATGGACACGGCATCGGTATACCACGCCATCGAGTTCTTCAAGGCAAGCAGCTTCTCTCCGTCTTCCGCGGATACAACATCGTCCGCATCCAGCCACAAAATATACTGCTGCGTCGCTTGCCCGAACGCATAGTTCCTGGCGGCGGCAAAATCGTCGATCCACTGAAAGTCAAGTACGTTGCCGGTGAACTTGCCCGCAATCTCCTTCGTACGGTCGTTCGAGCCGGTATCGACAATGACGATCTCATCGACGATGTGAGCGACACTGCTGAGGCAACGCTCCAGCGTCTGCTCTTCATCTCTGACAATCATGCACAGACTGATCGTGACGGGCCATCTCCACTGATCGAGAACCGGGTCAATACGGAACCCCCACTTCTCCTCCGCAATGCCGCCATTGCGCCGAATCTGCTCCTGATAGGCACCGGGATTGTCCGCGAACGGACCATAGTGCCGCTCATAACGGATATAGCAATCCTTGGCCACATAGAGATCGTAGCCGCCAAGCAGCGCCCGATAGCTCCAATCGTCATCTTCGAAGGATTCCCCCTGGAACCGCTCATCGAAGCCGCCCAGTTGCCGCATCGCTTCCAGACGAACCATTATCAGATGACCCAGCAGACGAGTTACGCGAATATATTCATTCCGATAATGAATGCCTACGCCCTCCGCATAATGAATCATGGCCGACGTATTGTCCGTATTCAGCGAGCAATGCTGAACGCCGCTCAAGCCATGACTAACCGGACCTGCAGCCGCTGCGCTCTCATTGGCCTCCAGACATTGGCTAAGCCGTGGAAGCCATCCCTCCGTCACATACATATGCTCTCTCATCAACACAACGAATGGGGAACGGGCTTCCTTCAATCCCAGGTTATACCCTTCCGCTACACTGTATCCTGAACGCGCCGGCACGACATGCACTTGCTTATTCTGTCGAAGCCAGGACAGCAGCTCGACTTGCTCCTCAGCGACAACGACAATAAGCCGATAAGGCTCTTCCGTCGCCAGCCTGATGTTCACCACACATTCATGCACCGCTTCTTCATGCTCGGCCAGCAGTACAATATCTGTCATCTTGCTCATGGCTTGCACTCACCCCATAGTCGTTCGTTAATTTGCTGGCACTCTTCTCCTGCCGATCGCTCTATTGTAGGGCATGCCGCTTAACAACTATTGAACAACTCATTCAGCTACACCGAGAAGCTGTAACGCGGGCGGCATTCCGCATGTATCAGACCCGGCCATTCCGAAGGCGGCGCAAGATCGACGACCGCCTTGATGCGAATGGTCGCGAAGTCGATTCCAGGCACCTCATCTATAAGCATTCTCTCCGTCATAAGCCCTTGCAGGATACCCGGGAATTGCCGCTCGATCTCCTCGAGCCGATGAATGCCCGTCTCGAAATCCTTGCGCGAAGCGTTGACGGAGCCGATCACACACTTGTTGCGCAGCACAATCTCCTGATTAATGAGATCCGCCGGAATCCTAATATGACGATCTCCTGCACTGACGCCGAGCATAGCCAGCACGCCATTGCTTGCTAGCAGCCTCATGCCTTCGAAGATATAAGGCGTATGCCCGCTGCATTCCCATAACATATCGAATGTCTGCCCTGCAGCCGTCGCGTATTCCGTCAACGTCTCCCCCTCGTCCCTTGCTTCCGCATAGACCGCCCCGCATTGCCTGACCAGCTCGGCATTCACGCTATCGGAAGGCGACTTGGACCATACATGCGTATCGAGCCCAAGGCTTCTGCAAGCGAGCGCTGTCAGCAAGCCAAGTGGACCGGAGCCGGCAATGAGCGCCGCTTGCGGCTGCCATATAAGACGCTGCTGAATGCGAAGCACCTGATTCCACACCTTCTCCACGATGCTCTGCGGTTCGATCAGCACGCCATACGCGGCGCAATCCGCAGGCACCTTCACCAGATATCGGCTGTCTTCCACGATATACTCGCTCAGATATCCGTGCGCCGCCCGAATGCCGCGCTCCGTATATTGGCCGCTCTCGCAGAAGTCCTGCTGTCCGTTGCGGCAGCTTGCACAGGAATAGTCCCGGCAAGGCCGTCGCACAAGCGCGGTGACGAGATCGCCGGCCCGAAAGCCCGTCCCCTTGTCGGCTTCCATGACAACGCCCAGCATCTCATGGCCGATAATAAGCTTGTCTTCGCCTTCCGGCATAACGCCGTACCCCGAAGTGATGATTTCCCTGTCCGTGCCGTCCAGTCCGACTGACAACACCCGCACAAGCACATCGCCCGGATAGCGTCTCCCCGGCATTTCCGCATTGATCAAGTCTACCTTTTGAAGCTCCAGCCCTCCTGTTAACGCAATCGCTTTCATATATCGTGTCCCTCCTACACCTCTCGTAAATGGAAGAAACAGCGGAAGCTGTGATCGTGACAACTGGTACAATTTGATTATAACGATCATTCATGCTGAATAATTATGCTATCCTTAGATCTGTAGCTTGTGGCAGAAGCTGACCGGCAGACTCTAATGACGGCTGTCAATCCCATATTTGCGGGCGGTCAACCCCCATCGTTCTCATATAATTCAACAGCTGTCCGGTATGAATCGCCTCGTGGTAAGGAATGCGCAGCAGCATATCTCCAAGCGGTCTCCTATAGCCGCCTTCATCTTGCAGGTCGATTTGTACGCTGTTCAAGTCGTTTATATCAACGCCCTTAATATAAGCCAGGAATTGCTCGCGATAAGGCTGCGCGAATGCGATTTCGTCATCGACCGATTGGAACTCCCTCCCTTCGAAAGGGTTGTGCAAACCGATTAGCGCCTTGCCGCCTCTTCCGACAAGAACTTGATGAAATAGAAATTCGCCCTGCAGCAAATGCCTAATCGTCTCGGCACAGGTTATGGCGGTTTTGTCCGGCTTCCAATGCAGCATGTCATCCGGTATCGCTTTCCACACCATAATGCTTCTGCGCCTAACTTCTTCACAATTCAATAAGAATAAATCCGTTGCATGCAATAACCGCAGCCCCTTTGCTTGTTTTTCAGGTTTACTATACCAATTATATGGGAAATAGACAATAATTAGCCAACAATACGAACAAGAAATGAGGATGAACAGTGACAACGATTGAGGATTTTCACAAGCTGGATATTCGTATCGGAACGATCGTAAAAGCAGAGTTTTTCGCAGAAGCGCGCAAGCCCGCCATTAAGCTGGAAATTGACTTGGGAGAGCTCGGCATAAAACAATCGTCGGCGCAAATTACGGAGAGATATAAGGCAGAGGACCTCATCGGCCAGCAAGTTGTGGCGATCGTTAACTTCCCGCCAAGGCGAATTGCCGGATTCCGCTCTGAGGTACTGGTGCTGGGCGGAGTGCCAGGCGAAGGAGATGTTGTCCTGCTGAAGCCCGATCAGCCTGTCGGGAACGGCACGCCTGTTGCATGACGGAGCTTCGCTCAATCCATCCGCGCGTCGGGACAGAATCAGCAAGACAGCTTATAGTTCATGCATGGCGATTATCGGATTGGATAGCGTCAATCGGGTAAGGAGGAGGCTGCCATTCGTTGCGCAGCCCGCCTTCCAACACCGCACATACTGTTCGATATGCGGCGGTTCGAGCGCTATTCCTTCAGTCCGGTCATCGCTACCCCCTCGATGAAGTGCCGCTGCGCCAGGAAGAACACGATCAGCAATGGAAGTGTGGCCATAACTGTAGCGCTCATCAGAAGATGCCATGCGGTGCCCACTTCATCCGTGAACAAGGACAAGCCCAACGGCAGTGTCATCAATTCACGATCGTTAATAAAGATCAGCGGGTCAAAAAATTCGTTCCAATTGGTTACAAACGTAAAAATCGTTAACGTGGCAATAGCCGGCTTCGCGATAGGAAGCATAATTTGAGCATAAATGCGGAAGCGCGAGCAGCCGTCGATCATGGCGGCCTCCTCCAAATCCTTCGGAATGGCTATGAAAAATTGCCGCATCACGAATATGCCGAATACGCCCCCGGCGCCGAATATGGGCAGCAGCACTAGCGGAATATGCGTATTGATCCAGCCCAGCTCCCGCATGAACAGAAACATCGGAATTGCCGTCGCCTCATGGGGAATCATCATGGCGCTCAGCAAGATCAGAAATACGATATTCCTCCCGACGAACGGAATTCTTGCGAAGGAATAACCGGCCAGCGAAGCGAAAAAGACCGTGCCTCCGATTACCAAAGCGGCTATATACAGGCTGTTCCAGTAGAACAGATGAAACGGAATGCGCTCGAACACTTCCGCGTAGTTGTGGAATTGGAACGTTGTCGGGAACAGCTTCGGCGGGTATGAAAAAATATGCTGCGGCTCCTTAAGCGATGTGCCGATCATCCATAAAAACGGAATAAGCATTACGCCCGATACAAGCAGCAATACGGCATATACCGCTGCGGCTTCTACTCTGCCCGAGACGGCGGCTTCACGCTTCACTCTCATGGAATACCCACCTCTTTCTGAAATGCCACTGAAGCAGCGTCAACAGCAAAACGACGATAAACAAAATATAGGCCAGTGCGGAAGCGTAGCCTAGCTGGAACAGCTTGAACGCTTTTTCCCAAATATAATAGACGAGCACTTTCGTGCTATTGCTTGGTCCGCCTTTGGTCATCACATAGATTTGTCCGAACACCTTCAATGAGCCGATAATCGTCATAACTACCGTCAGGAACACCGTCGGAGTAATCATGGGGAGAGTCACGTTGAAGAACGACTTCACTTTGCCCGCACCGTCAATAACGGCTGCTTCATGCAGGGAGCGCGGCACCTGCTGCAGCGCCGCAATGAACAGCACCATATTGAGTCCGACATTTTTCAACACACTCGTAACAATGACCGCAGGCATCGCCAGCTTCGTATCGTACAGCCAAGACGGCCCCTGCACCCCAAGCATAAGAAGCAGTTGATTAATGAGCCCTGAATCTGTGGCGAACATATACTTCCACACGATCGCCCACACGATCAGGGAGGTCATCACCGGTACGAATATAGCCGTACGGAACAGCCCTATTCCTCTGAGCGGCTTGGACAACAGCAAGGCCAGCAGCAAGGCCAGCACGATATTCAAGGGGACAAGCCCCGCCGTAAAATATACCGTGTTCCCGAATACTTGCCAGAAGAGCTTGTCTGCTGCGACTTCGCTATAGTTCTCCAATCCGATAAACCTGTGATCGCCCAGCAGAGGCCATTCATTCAAGCTCATGTATAACGACATCGCCATGGGAAAGAACAAAAACAGCATAAATCCAATCACCATCGGAGAAACAAACAACCATCCAGACCACTGCGCTTCCCGGTAAAGAGGTCCTCTCCTTCGTTTATTGTTAGCGTCTCTCATCCGCATCCCCCTTAAGGAAGGGGACGGTTCAAGCTGAACCGTCCCCGACTGCTTATTACCCGTAGCTCTTATTGCAGGCTGCGGTTAACCTCTTCTTCCATCAGCTTCAAATTCTCTTCCGCAGGCATAGCCTGACCGAATAAGCGGTCAAAGCCTTGCAGAATAGCATTGTCGATAACCTGCCAATTGATATGGCCCGGCAATATTCTGGCCTTCTTCATCTCTTCGATGACCGCTTGACGAATATGCTCCTCGCTCGGATTGTTAGGCTGATTGATGAAGAGCTCCGATTCAAGCACAGACTCGCGCGGCGGCACGAAGAATGACGATGTAGCCTGGATGCCCTCCTGACCGGCAAAGTGCTTCAACAGCAGCTTCGCTTCTTCAGGATGCTTGGAATCCTTGAACAGCACGTAACCGGCTTGGCCCAGCATCGGCACAGAGCCCTCGGACCCGGATGGAAGAGGCGCGATGCTCCATTCGAAGTCTGTCACTTCCCTCGCCTTGGATACATAGCTGTACACATCGAAGAACATGCCGACATTGCCTGCCTCGAAGGACACTTGTTCACCCGCTTTCGGATGAGAGCCGTCCTGGAACATCATTCTCTCCAGCATCTTGAATGTCTCGACACCGAATTGGTCGTTCCAAGTAAATTGCGTCATATCCGCGTTGAACGGCCCGCTGCCGTTCGACCAGGAGTAAGAGGACAGCACAATCCATGTACTCCAATCCCGGAAGAAGTTGGCGCCGTAGACACGATTCTTCACATCCGTATTCGTAATGGCCTTGGCCGCCTTCTCGAATTCCTCCCAAGTCCACTTGCCTTCCTTCGCCAATGTATTGGGGTCCGTCAAGCCTGCCGCTTGGAACAGGGATTCATTATAGAACATGACGGACGGAGGCGTGGAGAATGGCAGCCCCAGCAGCTCATCCCCCTTGCGGAACAGGTCCAGGGTGCTCGGAATGTAATCTTCCATATGGAACGCTTCGTCGTCCTTGAAGCCGGATACATCCGCCAATATGCCGTTCGCCATGAACTGCGGCACCATCCGTTCCGCCACCCATGCGACATCCGGCAGCTCTTGCCCCGCTGCCAGTACGGATACCTTCTGTTGATAATCCGGATAAGGCACGGATTCCATCTTCACTGCGATATGCGGATGCTTCTCTGTAAAGCTGTCAATCAAGTCATTATACAGGTCCATATGCGCCTGATTGCCCCACATCAAAAACTTGAGCTCGACCGTCTCTTCGCCGCCAGCTTCATTGCCGTTACCTCCGGCAGGCTGCTTGTCCTCATTCCCCCCGCCGCTGCAACCGACTGTAAGCGCCATCAAAAAAGCAATAATAGCAAATGCGATTGTCCGCTTCATACCTTTCCCCCTCATCTCTTGTTTTCTCGAACATCTTCAGTATAGGAGGATGCGTGAATGGAAGAAATCACGTGAGCTTCAGAAATGGTACGGAATTTTCGTATCTTACTTCGAGCCGTACCGATCGCGATACTCCGTCGCCGTCATCCCTTCCTGCTGCTTGAACATCAGCATGAAATGCTTGGGACTCTGATGGCCCGAAAGTCTGGCGACATCATAAATTTTCAGGCTCGTCTGCGAGAGCAGGCTCTTGGCCTTGTCCAGCCGGATCGTCGAGACATATTCGGAATAGTTCATTCCCGTCTCATTCTTGAACAACTGACTCAAGTAGGAGGCGTTCAGATGAACAATCCCGGCCACAGTCTGCAGGCGCAAATCGCCGTCGACATGGAGCTTGACGTAATCTTTAACGTCACGAATAATTTTCCTGCCGTCCTCTCCGCCTTCTGCTCCTCTCTCATCTCCCCCTGCACCGCAATAACTTACGCCTCTTGACTCGTCCAGCAGCCGCTTGATTTTATCCAGCGCCGCTGCCAACTCAAGGCGTTCGACCGGCTTCAGCAAGTATTCCCTGACACCGTAATTGATCGCCTTCTGCGCATATTGAAATTCTCCGTAACCGCTTATGATGATTACCGGCAGAGCCGGGTATATCTCCTTCACCTTGGAAACCAGCGTCAGTCCGTCCATCTCCCGCATGCGTATATCCGTCATGAGCAAGTCGGGCAATTCCATGCGAAGATACTCCAGCGCTTTCTCCCCGCCGCTTGCTTCGGCAACGACCGCGAATTCACCCGTTGACTGATGGATGAGCTCCTTCAGCCCCTCACGTATCACCTTCTCGTCTTCTACAAGCAGAACCTTATACATATCGCTCACCTCTCAATGCTGACTTATGTCAATGGAATGGTGACGGTAACCGTCAATCCGTATCCTTTGCTTCCGTCTACCGTTACATCGCCTTGATTTCCGTAAATAAACGATATTCGCTCATAAATATTCGAAATGCCGATTCCATGCCCGGCCCCCTTCTTCCAACTGTTCGTGGAGGTGCGTTCCCGCAGGCGAGCATTCCACTCCGCTATCTCCGCATCCTCCAGTCCCGCACCGTCGTCTCGCACCGTAATGAGCAATACTTCCTCGAGGCACAGGGCGGAAATCCATACCTGCCCGCCCCGCTCCTTCGGGTCAATGCCGTGGAATACAGCGTTTTCAACTAGCGGCTGAATCGTCAGCTTGGGGATGAGAATATGCTCCGCCCCGTCCTCGATATCATATTCCACACGAAGCCTTTCGCCGTATCGCATCTGCTGAATCTGCACATATGACCTGACGAACTGCATCTCTTCGCGCAGCGGCACCAGCCTATCCGCCTTATCTATCGTATAGCGCAGCAGCCTCCCAAGAGCAGATACCATATCGGAAGCTTCCATCGCCCCGCTCCTTACAGCCATCATGCTGATCGACTCTAACGTATTGTAAATAAAATGAGGACGAATCTGACTTTGCAGAGCTGCCAGCTCCGCCTCCTTCTCCCTGACTCCCAGCAGCAGCACCTCCTTGAACAATCGCTCAATCTCCTCCATCATCCGGTTGAAGCCCCTTCCCAGCTGACCAAGCTCATCCTGCTGCTCGATTGTGATTCGCTGGTTGAATTGGCCTTGCTCGGCTAAGATCATGCGGTTCTTCAACCGAATTAACGGGCGAGTAAGCCGATAAGCCACTATGATGGCCAGAAGCACGGCGACAAGCACGCACAAGGAGGCGAACCACATCGTGAACAAGCCCAGCTGCCGGGATTCCTTCTGAATCATATTCGTCGGAATAAGTCCCAGTACGGACACCCCCGAATAAGACGAATGCTGTTGAACCAGCATATAGTCCACCTCATGCAATGTGACTCTGTCCGTCTGGTTCAGATGGAAGGAGCTGCCGTTCTGCAGCAATGCCTCGTAAGCGGATACACCCGCCTGACGCTCTGTCTCGAACAACAGTCTTTGATTGCCGTCCATGATGATCAAATGCGCATTGGGCTCGAAGTTCAGATTAGCCAGAATCGTACGGAAAGCCGTCAGCTTCATATCGATTATGATGTAGCCGATCCTCTCCAGCGTGCTCGGTTCGCGAATGGCTCTGGCAACGGAAATCACAGGCTCTGCCACAGGCTTCAGGTAATAGGAGGGCTTATGCTGGGGAACGAGCACCCAAGCGCCGCTTGAGCGCTCTACTTCATCGAACCAGGCGTCGCCTCTTCCATCCCAGACGTTCGGCACATCCATGGCATCGACATTGGAGAAGAAGATGCCGCTGTTGCTTACGATATGAATGCCGCGGATCTCCTCCCGGTTATATGCCTGTGCGGACGTATACAGCTTCATCTTCTGGTAATCCTCCGAGGATGCCCGATCGGCATCGCCCATCGTCCCGTCGTACTTTTTCAATATGGACAGCACCTTCTCATCGTACACCGGCATAAGAGACAAGCGCTGCATCTCCCGCAATGCCCGGTCCAGATTCAAGTTGATCTGCCTGACGAGGTCAATAGTGTACCGCTCTGTCTTGTCGTCCATCGTGGAGGAAAAGTATCGATACGTCACTGCTCCCTGCAGGCTCAATGGCAGCAGAATTAACGCTATAAACAATATGAGCAGCTTCTTGCGAAAATTTAATCTTGATGACCATCCCTTGATGCTTCTGATGTCAATCACCCCATTGTGCATAATTCGGATCGCCTTCAAAAATAAATCCTATTATAGATGATCTCTGTGATTCTGTCACAATCCGTCGGTATTCATCGTCTTGGGACCTCAGAGAACGTTGCCGGTGTTCTGAATCGACCTCCATCCGAACGGGCTGCCTCGACCGAAAGGAAGCTCCGTGCGCCGGGCAGGCACGGGCCGCTGAACTTCTCCGTCCACCCGCAGCGGTCGCACTTGACCGAGCATCAGGATCATGCAGTCATCCACGCTATGCGGTATACTGATAAGAAGATCACCGCAGATGAAGCCAAGCCGACGACAGTGCTGCGGGGCACACTGGATCGTCCCGCTGTGCGCACCGGCTTGACTTGCATCTATGCGGCTGGCGACTGGACGGGAGAAGAAGGTCTGCTGCTGGACGCTTGCGCGGCAAGCGCGGAGAAGGCCTCAGAGCTGGTATTGTCTAACTGATGGAGGGTGGCACAAATGGAGAAGGACGTTCCTGTTCGGGAAGATTGGCTGACGCAATGGTATGGCGAACACCGGCGATATTTGCTGGCTGTCGCTTATCGCATGCTGGGCTCTTATACGGAAGCGGAAGATATCGTACAGGATGTGTTCGTCCGCCTGCACAGCTTGAATCCTGCCGACATCTCGCAGGCTCGGCCCTTCCTGACTCGCATGATCGTCAATCGCAGCATGGATGTACTGAAGTCGGCCCGGATGAAGCGTGTCAACTATGTCGGGCCATGGCTGCCGGAGCCCGAAGTTGCGCGTTATCCGGAGGATGTTAGCGATACGCTTGTTCATACAGAGGCCGTCAGCTACGCGCTGCTCGTCATGATGGAGCGCTTGTCCCCGGGCGAGCGGGCAGTCTTCCTGCTGCACGACATAATGGGCTATAGCTATCCCGACATCGCAGCCATGCTGGAACGGACGGAGGCTTCGTGCCGCCAGTTGATGAGCAGGGCGCGCAAGAAGCTGCAGAGCGACAGGCCGCAAGATCCGCCGCCGCTCCCCGAAGCGCGGCTCATGTCGGAGCGCTTCCTGAGAGCCGTCTATTCCGGCGACCACGAGCAGGTGCTTCAGTGGCTGCATCAGCAAGCCGTCTGCTTCTCGGATGGAGGCGGCAAGGTACATGCCGCCGTCAGGCCGATTGCCGGAGCTGATCGCGTAGCGGCGTTCATTATCGGACTCATGTCGCAGCTCCAGTCCTCACAGGTTGCGGATGCGACATTGGTGCCGCTCATCATTAACGGCGAGCTCGGATTCGGCGTAAGCGAAGGCGGCCGCTGGACTACGGCGATCTCTATCGCCTGGTCGCCGGAAGGCATCCGCTACCTCTATATGGTGCGCAATCCGGATAAGCTGGGGCAGATGCCCTAGCTTATTTTCGCTCCATTCCACTAACTCTCAGCCACTAGCCGTTCCTCCCAAACACAACTAACCGGATTTCATCAGACTCTTGAGAAAGTCCTTTTTGAGTTGGCATGAGAAATCAAAAGTAAATATAAGGTACTCAGGTATTCTTCCACAATGAACCATATTATCGCAATGAAATGGATTTCATGCTGTTATTTTGAGCAATCGTTGGAATCGTGTGCGGGATAAGCGGTTTTAACTGTACCTTTTCCACTTAAAAGGTGTAAATTCGTAGATTTCAACTATCATAACTGCATAAAATCCATTAAACTTTCCGGTACAGCTCAGTGTGCGATCTCCACGCTATTCTCCACGCCAATCTGAACCGGATTGCCCCGATGGGATTGCATCCTCTCCGAAGAAAATATACAATATTGGACAACTCTAGCAACTCAGATAATC
Organism: Paenibacillus sp. J5C2022; assembly: GCF_025567625.1. GTDB lineage: Bacteria > Bacillota > Bacilli > Paenibacillales > Paenibacillaceae > Pristimantibacillus. Next base: position 98,912 of record NZ_JAOQJC010000022.1, read on the forward strand.
TAGTCTAGCAACTACGATATTCAAGAGACATTCTAAACGAAACAGGCGGTGAACGCATGAAGGTTTATGTAAGCGTAGACATGGAAGGGATATCCGGCATTATGCTGCGGGAGCAGCTATTCCGGGGAGAAGCGTTATACGAGGAAGCGCGGCGACTGCTCACACTGGAGGTTAACGCTGTTACAGAAGCGCTGGTAGAAGCGGGAGCTACTCAGATCATTGTGAAGGATGCACATGCAAGCGGATATAATCTGCTTCCGGAGCTGCTTCATCCCGCTGCAGACTACGCTATGGGAGCTACGCGAATAGAGCATCGCTTCCCCGGGCTTACTTCGGACTTCGCAGCCGCGCTACTTATCGGCTACCATGCAATGGGCGGCACGCGCGAAGCGGTCAGAGACCACACGATGTCTTCGCAAGGCTGGCAATCCGTCCAGCTGAACGGGCGAATGATCGGCGAGATTGGACTGGATGCTCTCTTGTTCGGGCTGCAAGGGGTTCCCGTATGCTTCGTGTCCGGCGATGACAAGACGTGCAAGGAAGCGAAGGAAGAGCTTGGCCATGTATCCGTATACGCTACGAAGACGGCTACCGGGCGGCATTCCGCCATCATCAAGCCGCTCGCCCGCTCTCATGCGGAGCTGAAGGAAGCCGTGAAAGCCGCTGTCGAGAACGTACCAGCGCGGTACCAGCCTTACGCCTTGCCCGGTCCGTATGAAGTGACGATGCGCTTCCACCATACCGAACAGGCGGACAGCCGCAGATACGACAACGTCCATTCGGAACGAATCGACGGCGTAACGGCACGTTATCGCCATGAGTCGTTGACGGATTTGCTGGCGATGGTATTTTAAAAATTGCACAGCTGCTCTCCCTCTGAAAGTCCCGGTATGCCGCAAAAGCTGCGATTACAGGCCTCGGCTTCTACCGGGGCCCAGCTGGCGGCAGGAATTCAGGTCTGATTTCACAAAATCATATCGATCCTGTCATAAAACTTTTGCTCCTCCATCTTGGCCAAATACAGCTTCAGTGCATGCCTGAAGGAAGCCATCCCCTCGCTGTCCAGCCCGATATCGGTAAACAGATGATAAGTAGGGACGATCTCCCGATACATATGATAGCGGGACGGACGATTGCCATGCTCCTCGCCGCTCCATTCGGCTGCCGGCTTCAGGCTCGGAATGCTTAACGTCCCTTGCCGTATCGCCAGCTGGGAATCCATAGACACCATATGCTCGACGAGCAGGCGCGCTTCGTGCTTGCATCTCGATCGCTTGTTAATCGCCAGACCGATGATAAGAAGCAGCGTCTTCGGGTCATGGATGCGCGGAAGCGGAGAGATATCGTACCGGAACGGGGCATCGGACAAATAATTCAGACTGAAGTAAGAAGTCATAATCATGGACACATTCTCGTTCAAAAACAGATTCTCCACATCCGCATCATTCTCGGACAAATAGAACGGGAATACATTCTTATCGGAAATAATGCTTCGGAACACGTTCACGCTTTCCATAATTTTAATTTTGTCCCCGCTGTGCAGCTCCACAGCCTTGTCGCGATTCAACTGAATGCCGCTCTGCAGCAAAAATACAGGCCACCGATTCTCCGAAAGCGCATGAAAGCAAAAACCGTATCTCTCCTTGGACGGGCTGGTCAGCTTGGATGCTGTCTCGACCAATTGCTCCCAGCTCCAGCTGCTGTCCGGCTCCAGACAACCCGCTTCGGCAAAGTGGTCCTTATTGTAACACAGCACGACAGGCGAGAAAATGAACGGTTGAACGAACAACTCGCCCGAAGCCGTGAAGGTCTCCGTCAAGTGCGGATAGATGCCGGGATTGGCGGTTAACGGCTCAAAGAATTGCTCCCCAGTCTCGTTAAGCGAGCTGAAGTCCGAATAGTTGAGTGTGACAACATCAATCAGTCCCTGCTGCAAAAAAACTTTAACCGTCTGATGCTCCTCATCGTAGGGAAGCGGAATCAGCTTGACGCGAATATGCGGGTACTTCGCATGGAAGCGCTCCACAAGCTGCAGAATCATGCTTTCCTTCTCCAGCGAAGAGTAATAACCCAGATTCAGAATCACGGCAGGTTCTTCAACCTTCTGCACGATACGGTTGCCTATTCGGGCCACCTTCTCGATCAACCCTTCTTCTACGAGCGTATCCAGCCCTTTTCTTATTGAACTCTTGCTCAATTGAAACTGTTCGCTGAGAGCAGCCTCGGAAGGCAGATACTGTCCCGGCTCGCGCTTCCCCGCAATAATCTCTTCCCGCAATCTATTGGTGAAATCCGTTAACCGCTCTCGAAAGGTCGTACGGCTTGGCTTACTCATACCTATGGACTCCTCGTGAACAATGTCATGCCGGAACCTGTTCATCCGGCATCATTACTATGTTAAATTCACTTCCGCCGGCTGTCAAACGATCCAACGGGACAAGAGAGGCTGCCCCCGGGACAGCCTCTCGCCAGACACTTCGCTTCCTATCTCTCCGAAAGCTTCAAATACAATAGTGCGACATCGACGATATCAATCCGGCCGTCGCCGTTCCTATCGAACTTGCGATTCGCCTCTGCGAGCTCATCGCCTATGCTTTGCGCCGCAGCCTTAACGTAAGTGGAATCGACGCGCGTTATGGCCAGATCTACGGATGGCTGCTCCTCCAGCACGGCGGACTTGTTGCCATAAGCCGTGCTGGACACTTCCGCCCCGCTCTCCAGCAGAACGGCGGTCTCTTCAGCTTCGTCCTTCGCTTTCAGCATCACCTTGGCGATATCCACATCGCCATTGACGGCGCCGCTACCGCTCTGAGCAATCTGGAACCGTATGACGCCAGCCTCGCTTGCATTCGGAGCTATCGCGTTGCCGAATCCATTCAATGGCTCGAAGCTGACGAATTCGAACTTGTCTGCATCAAAGGTCACGCCCGCTCTTACTTTACTCACGTCAACCGCATCATTCGTCGAGACAAGCAGTTCGACCCGATCGCCGACCAGCACATGATCCGATGGCGCCTCAAGCATGAGCGCACCTGTCGTGTCAGCCGTCTCGAGCTCTGTAGTCAGCGCGATATCATCGTAATAAGCAGTGAACGTATTATAGGCGGAGCTGTACAGCATGAACCGTATCTTCGCCGCATCGTCCGGCGTCACGAACTCTACCGACTGCCGCGTCCAAGCGTCCCGCTTGTCGCGATCTTCCGCCTTCACATCGATCCGGTAAGTGGCGATAGGATCAGAGCCGCTTGCCGCATACGCATATACCAGCATAACGGCATCATCCGACGCTTCGCCATCCGCGATATTGATCCACATGCTGACCTCATACTTCTGATTGGCATGAACCGCATGCGGATACGACATATACCCTCCCATCGTCGATGTGCTTTCATCCACGATTTTCAAGGCCGAGCTGCCGCTGCGGCTTCTCTCCGTGCTGAGTGCGAAGTCCAGTCCGTCTGCATAATGCTTGCTCCAGCCTGGAATAACGCCGCTTGCCAGCGGCTGCTCGAACGAGTCGTTCGTGACGGGTACCGTCACCTTCACCTTGGGCAGACCGGAACCGATTGCCACTTCCTTCACCACATCTTCATTCAGCACTCCGCCATATGGCGCGCTTGCCGACAGCTCCGATCCTCGCTTCAAGACAAGCTTTGTCCCGGCGGCCGCTTCCTTCGCCTCGAGAACCAGCATTGCTGCCTCTACACGATCTGCGGTCACGGCATTCGCCGCATCCGTATGGGAGAGATTGAAATCCACCGTACCGGCCACATCCGTATGAACCTTCACATTGACGTCATGACCGTTCTTGAACGAATCCGACGGCTCGAGGCTGACGAAGTCGAACAACGTCTCGTCGTACGTCATAATGGCTTGAACCTTGTGCAGCGACTTCGCGGCATTCACCAGCACGGGGATAGAAATCGTATCGCCTTTCACTACCATTCCCGGTACATCGCCAAGCGCCAGCTCACCTGGTAGATTCGAAGCATCGGTCTCTACAGTAAGCGTGACATCGTCATAATAAGCCGTGAATGTATTCCAGGCCGAGCTGTTCGGCATAATGCGGATATGGTCGGCATTGGACGGCGTTGTGAACGTCACCTTCTCCTGCACCCACCGCTGCGTCAAGCTTCTGTCCGTCACATCCATTCTGTAATCAGCCAGGTTGCCTCTCACAGAGTCATATACATAGACTTGAAGTATGGCGTCGTCGCTGGACTGCCCTTCGGCTACGTAGTGCCACATGCTAATGGTGTATGTTGTATTCGGCTGTACGGCGACCGGATATGTCGTATACCTTCCTCCCAGCGTATTGGAATTGTCCACAATCTTGAAGCTTGCAGTCCCGCTGTGGCTTCTGTCCTCGCTTCTGCCGAAGAACAAGCTGGCGTCAATCGCGCCGAACGGATTCCAGTTGCCGAGAGGCTCATTGTCGAAGGATGTGTTGGCCGTGTAAGCGTATTGAACAGGCTTCATAAGCGGCTGTACAACCTCGTCGGTCACCGGGATCATCATCAGCTCGAGGGCATCATCCTTCAAGTAGTAGATATTCTCCTGACCATCGGCATCCTTGGCGATCGTCATAAAGGTAACGGCTGAACCAAGGGACGGAAGCGTCACATGTTCCATCGTATTCGGATCGACGACTGTGAGCTTGCCCGCAAGATCCGTGTAGAGCAGTCCGTCCTCGCCCCAATGCGTATGGATCGGCCGCCACATCCCATAATTTTTGACCGCCGGATAGATGTCCTTGTACTTCACGACGGAATAATCGTCCGGATTCATGGCGAATAGAACGCCGTCCACAGCGCCCCATAGCAGGCCGTCGCTTCCGAATGTCAGTCCGCTGATCAGCTTTGGCTTGTCGAGCTCCGGAATATTCAAGGTGAAATCTATTATTTTTTTCTTCTGCGCAGTATCCCAGACGAATATCTTCGCCATCTGCTCTGTCGGTTCGACCCCCAACCCCGGAGTAATCGTGGTGGAACCGAACAATATGCCGTCCTTCTCCGCCAGACCAACAATACCCTGATTGGTTACGACATTCTCATACACTTCCACCCCGCCCGCAGCGGGATCGTAGATCGTGAGCGCCCCGGGCAATTTGCCGTATCCCGCAATGGTGCCGATGTACAACTTGTCTCCGAAAGCCTTCATAATATACGGGCGGTCCTGATCATGCTCGATCTCGAATAGCTGCTGTGCCGCCGGAGCTGATGGGGAAGTCGTGTCCAGCTTATAGACGATGGCGTCGGGATATACCCCGAAGTACATGTCCGTGCCCAGCGCGGCCATCCCTTCCGCCTGCCCAAGCGGGAAGTTGACCGTCTCATCCGTCCCGGGATCGAATACGGAGATCAGTCCTCCGGGATAGCCGCTCATGTACAACTTGCCGTCCGGCCCTCGCTCCAGATTGTGGCGCGCGATCGGCACCCCGTTCACGACGGATACCCGGTCGGTCCTTGTGCCCAAGGTGAAGTTAAAGATTGTCATTTTCCCGCTTGACTGCATCGTTACTAGCGATTCGCCCGGAAAGTTCGTCTGGTCGTCGAACGTCACCCATGCCGCACTGCGCATAGAGCTTCCGAATGCAATTCCTGTCGAAGAAGCAGTCTGCGTAGCCAGATCGATCTCGGTAATATGGCCGTTCGCCCCGAGATAGATCTTCCCGTCCCTGGATTCCAATTGATTGAAGTTGAACACGCCCGTACCCGTTAGGCCGCCTTCTGCGCTCTTGCCGATCCGGTTCGGCATCCATTGTCCGCTTCCCATATCGTAGAACAGCAGATCCATGAATCCGGAGCCTTGAATCTTCGCCAGCAAATAGCCGTCCACGATCGCCATATCGTAAACGAACGGTACGTCCTCCGGCGCAACACCCAGCATGCCGGGCACAGGGCCGAAAATCGATTCCTTCTCGCCCGTAGCGACATCCAGCTTGATAATATCCCCTTGCGAGCCAATGCCCGCGTAGAGATAACCCTCATAATAAGCCATCGAGCGCACGTACTGCTGGCCATCGATCATGGAGCCGTAATCGCGGAACAAGCCTGTGCCGGGATCGTACTGGAACACCTCGCCTCGCTGGAACGTGCCGCCGTACACTTTGCCGTCAGGCGCCACTGTCATCGACCAGATCGACTTCTCGCCCGGCAGCGGCTCGCCCAGATTGACAACCGTCTTCGTGACAGGCGAGTACTTCCACAGTTCGCCCTTGCCGGGAGAAGAGACTGTCCCTATGTAGACTGTTCCGTCCGGGGCAATCGAATGACGCCATACTTGCTGCACCCCCGTCAGAGCGAACGAGCGCAGCAGTTTGTTGTCTTTAATATCTATCACGTTAAATACGGCATTGTTCGTCGATACCGTCGTATACATGACATCTCTGCCGTCCTCTTGCCCGACCACCGCATCGTTCAAGCTGACTGAGAACGCCTGCGGACCTTTGCTGACAGCCGCGCCGAATTCCCTGCCCGACAGCTTCGCGATGGAGCTGGCGCTCGCTCTGTCCGCATCCGTCAGAAGCGTCAGCAAGGCGCTCCCGATCAATGCCAATGTCAGCGCCACGCCAGCGAACCGTTTATACCACCGTTTCATTCCCTATCACGCCCTTTCGAGTCTTGTCTTATTGACCTTCCGTTCTGTTCACCTTCAGATGCTCGGACAGTCGCAACAGTATGACCGCCGCATCTTGCCTGCTCATCGCCGCTTGCGGATGGAATTGATTGCTCCCCGCACCCGTAAGCAGTCCGACCGCTTTCGCCTTGTAGACGGCCTTCCTCGCCCACTCGCTTATGCCGGAATCGTCAGCGTACTCCTCTGGAGAAGGCGCCTCGATCTGCCCCACGGCCGCTTCATAGAGGGAGACCGCGATAGCAGCAACCTGCTCTCTTGTTACAACCCGATCTGGCTGAAAGCTGCCATCCGCGTACCCGTTCACCAATCCGGCCGCTTCCGCAGCGGCGATGTACGAAGCATGCCAAGCATCCGCCGGAACGTCGGAGAAGCTGCCCGATGGAGTTCGCAACGGAAGATTCCCCACTCCTACGAGAAGCTTGGCCATCTCGGCGCGCGTCACGTGGCGGTCAGGAGAATAATGCATCTCATCGGTGCCGGCAATAATGTGACGTGATGCTAGTATTTCAATCGCCCGCCTTGCCTCAGCATAAGTCCCCGCAAGATCTTCAAATCTCTTCCTGTACGCAATTGCTGCGTAAATGCCCGGTTCGTCGGCTTGCGCGGAGAAGGCGTCTGCTTCGCGAACCGCATCTCTTACATAAATCCAGCGCTCAGCGGTCTCGTCGTAACGGTACAAGCCCAAGTAGTCGTTGTCCGCGGAAGCGACAGGCACACGAACTGTCACCCGATAAGGCTTCATCTTGCCCTGCGAGCCGTCTTCCAGCGTATACTGCAATCTGATCCCCGATAACAGCTCCAACTCAGCTCCCTCCTGAACGACTCGTTCCAGCTTCTGTTCCGTCAGACGGAGACGTCCTTTAAGGTCCAGACCGCGAATCTCTTCCGGCGCCAACTTCACAACCCCGTTCTTCACAGCCAATTTCACTTCGTCTGCTTTCAGTTCTATCCCCTTGCCGTCCGCCAGCTTCTTCAGCCTCTCGATCTGCTCGAGTGCTTTAGTCAGCTGTTCCACACCGGTCTCGCTGGTCCATAGAAGCTGCCCGTCCACATAACTCTGCAACGCTTGCCCGATCTTGCTCTTCTGCTCCACCGCAGTATTTTTGCGCACCATTTGCAGAAGCTTGTCTGCAATCTCTTCCGCAACGGCGAAGTCGCTCGCACCTTTCAATGCATCTATTAATGAATCCGCCGTATCCCCTGTTCTGCCAACCGGCACATAAGGCACGCTCGGATTGCCCGGTTCTTCCGTCCCGGAGTCATGGACAATCGACAGCTTGAGCGACGACTGTACTTGCAACGGCAGAGTGCGCAAATCCTCCTTCCCTTGATCGTTCAGGTAAATTTCACTCGTAACCGCTTTCACACTTTCCAGTTTCAATTCCGTCGTTCCGCTCTTCAGAGCGTAGAATCGGAGCGCAGCTAAAGCAACGTTCTCATGCAACACTTCATCCTCCGAATTTTTTCTGACCAGCGGGAGCAATAGCGTACCTTCCTCCACCTTCTCAGCGTCCAGTCCTGTATAGCTATCGGAAATTTCACCCGCGCGATACTCCAGGTAATCTGAATCATATCTAATCCGTATTTCAATAGCGTATAAATCGGCGACATCTGTCGCTTCCACAGCGATATCCACCATGGATTCCAACTCCACTGACGCACTGCCGACGGACAGCTTAATCCCGGCATTCGCCTCTGCGCTCGCCGACGCGCCGCCAACCGTTATAAATGCAGTAAGCATTGAGATAATCCCGACCATTGCCAATCGTTTCTTCATTCCGTTGCGCCACCTCTATTCTTCCAGATTTCATTTCCTGCCTACTCCCCTCTGCACCTGTTCGAATCAACTAATCCTCCTTCCGCCAATCCCCCCTCCTTTATACAATCTCTTTTTTGGTATTTATCTGAATCATATCCGTCTCGTATCCCATCATATTTCAGCTTTGTTAGCGCTGTCAATCTCTAATATTACGTTTTTTTGTGGAATGAAGAAGATGATATGACCTGAATAAAATCAGAACACCAAAAAATGCACCTATGCGATATGAGGCTATCCGCCGGCAATGTCCGACTGCAAACCTGATAGGCAAGGTGCATTTCAGCAATGAAAATTTCGTTATTGATAATCAACAATTATGACTTCTTATTCTGTTCGCGAATATTGTACATTCCCTCAATCAAGAGATCGGCAGGGTCGCGATTTAAATGCCAATAAGCCATTAATACATGCAACGGTACCGCGCACACATTGTTTCCGTCCTTTATGTCGCGGAATCCGGCTTCGAATACCGGGCCTTGCTCCGGCACGATGCCAAGACCTGCATGAACGCTCTCCGGCGCGAATTCGCCTCTAACCGCTTCTATGCAATGCGGAACGAGCGTACGATCAATAAACGCTTTTGTCGCTTCTTCGCCTGAGGGCGGAGTAGGAAGCGGCTTGCCGCCTTCCGCCTTCATCATCTCGAAGTAGAAGGAAGCCATCCATTGTGCAGGGTCGTTGCCCGACTGGAATCTTGCGACAAGCTCTTTCAAGAAAAATCCGCAAGCATACGCATTTTTATCAGCATCTGTCACTTGAAACACAAAAATCGGACCGTATCTTTCCTGATTCATCACTTGTCCGGATACGTCATCAAAGAACATTTTCAAAGCCGTCATGCCGTTGTGATAAAGGGCCTTCAGCAATTCAACCATCTTCTCGTTGTTATTCGCTGCTTGATCGTTATTTCCGGCCGTCGATTTCGATTGCGCCGTTTCTTTCGTCATTGTATACACCACCCACTCCATCATACCATTTCTGGAGAGAGAACTAAATGGCGGCGCCTTCATTTGAGCCCAGCAAAGCCCTGCCAATTCTTGAATGCCGGGATTCAGAGTGCAGGACAACACGCGTTCCGTTGCTAATGACATGATGCTACATCTCCAACATTATACGGATAGTCCATCCTTAGCGTTGTATATATAATCATTTTTTCGTATTATTATACAAATAAAGGAGCGTGAGAGAATAAGGTGAATGCCAAATTTATTGAAGAATTGTCCTTAAACGGTTGGCCGTCATTATCAACTGTCGTCTATGACGGCTGGTTGCTGCGCTTTTCTAGCGGTTATACGAAGCGAGCTAACTCCATTAGTCCGCTATATGATTCATATCTTCCGCTTGATGAGAAGATCGTCGAATGCGAGCAGCGCTACAAGGTCATGAAGCAGCCTGCCATCTTTAAATTGACTTCCTTCGCTTCTCCGCCCCGTCTGGATGAACTGCTGGCAGGTAGAGGGTACAAAATCGTGGATCGGACAAGTGTGCAGACGCGGTCGCTGGATGAGGTGAAAGTCCCTGTCATAACATCCGTATCGCTAGAGAAACGGGCAAGTAAACAATGGCTGGACACTTATAGCCGACTCAGCGGCGTGACCAGCAGGCATAGGCATACGATGGAACAAATGCTGGGAAAAATACAAGGGCGAACCGGATACATTATGCTTTATGATGATGCACGGGAGATTGTGGCTTGCGGACTAGGTGTTGTGGAACGAGAATACATCGGCTTGTACGACATTGTAACGGCCTCGCAGCACCGCAATCGCGGATATGGCGAGCAGATGATTCTGCATCTGCTGCACTGGGGACGCGATAATAGCGCCAAGCACAGCTACTTGGCAGTCGTGGCGGACAACAGGCCTGCGATTAGGCTATACGCCAAGCTGGGGTATAAGGAAGAGTATACGTATTGGTATCGGATATGTGCTGAAGATCGATAATCAGGAGATTGCTGAACTGGCCTGGGTGTCCAGTTCAGCTGTGCGTTCGCCAGCGCTTCGATTGGGTAATCGAGGTTGAGCTGAATTCATCGCATCCTGAACCATAATTCTCCTTTAAATCATGAACAATAAAGGGAAATCCACGCTCCCGCTTGAGGAGCGACATATGCTATCAAATGCAACCTACGCAGCTATGCAGTTTCAATCCACGCTCCCGCATGGGGAGCGACTTTCTGATCTTATATTTTCATTTGGGAAAGCATTGTTTCAATCCACGCTCCCGCATGGGGAGCGACAAGATAAACGGTATCGCTCAGGATATCCTCAAGGTTTCAATCCACGCTCCCGCATGGGGAGCGACGTTTAAACATTGCTCAACATGCGGCACCGATATTGTTTCAATCCACGCTCCCGCATGGGGAGCGACGATCAGTTCGACCGCAACGAACTGACCGACACAGTTTCAATCCACGCTCCCGCATGGGGAGCGACACGATTCAAAGAATTATTATTATGCAGTCATTCATGTTTCAATCCACGCTCCCGCATGGGGAGCGACAAGGGCGGTGTATCGCCTTGTAGACCCAAAACTGTGTTTCAATCCACGCTCCCGCATGGGGAGCGACATTCCAACCGCCATCTTGTCAGCTTTAAGCTTTAGTTTCAATCCACGCTCCCGCATGGGGAGCGACATTCCAACCGCCATCTTGTCAGCTTTAAGCTTTAGTTTCAATCCACGCTCCCGCATGGGGAGCGACTTGCGCGGGGGGATTACAATTGAGTCGATTCGAGGTTTCAATCCACGCTCCCGCATGGGGAGCGACTCAAGGTTTCGGCAATAACTTTTGCAAACATAGGTTTCAATCCACGCTCCCGCATGGGGAGCGACACAGACGTTGATGTTAGTTCAATAGCCCCTATAGTTTCAATCCACGCTCCCGCATGGGGAGCGACCTGATCGCGCACGGGAGATACTGCGGATACTTTGGTTTCAATCCACGCTCCCGCATGGGGAGCGACTGTGTGACGAATGCCGCGAGTGACCCATATTGTGTTTCAATCCACGCTCCCGCATGGGGAGCGACCTGGCGGTTGACGAGCAGGTGACTGCTGAACTGAGTTTCAATCCACGCTCCCGCATGGGGAGCGACGGGATCTATCTCAGTAAAGAAGATTAAAGAGCGTGTTTCAATCCACGCTCCCGCATGGGGAGCGACGTACACGTACCAGATTCAACGAGGGATGGAAGTCGTTTCAATCCACGCTCCCGCATGGGGAGCGACCACGGCAGATGCAGCGAGAGCAAGAGAGGATTTTGTTTCAATCCACGCTCCCGCATGGGGAGCGACTGTTTTCAACTGGATTCACTCAGCCTATACGACGTTTCAATCCACGCTCCCGCATGGGGAGCGACTTGGACGATGAGCGGAGCATTCAAAAGATTTCAAGTTTCAATCCACGCTCCCGCATGGGGAGCGACCGGCAAAGTGGGCATATAACAAAATGCGTGAAGGGTTTCAATCCACGCTCCCGCATGGGGAGCGACCTGCAGACTACTTTCATTTTGATATTGTGAAAGTGTTTCAATCCACGCTCCCGCATGGGGAGCGACAATTGCTGAACTTGATCACTACTTCTTAGTAAAGTTTCAATCCACGCTCCCGCATGGGGAGCGACCTGGGTACTGCCGCTGTACGATGAACCTTTTGAGTTTCAATCCACGCTCCCGCATGGGGAGCGACGTAAGGCCGAAGCAGTAGCAACCCATCGCAATCAGTTTCAATCCACGCTCCCGCATGGGGAGCGACCACAGACAAAACGAGTCTCTATTACGCTCCTGGAGGTTTCAATCCACGCTCCCGCATGGGGAGCGACATACAGAGATTTACACCACTTCCTCCAGCACCATGTTTCAATCCACGCTCCCGCATGGGGAGCGACCACTTGTCCCGCTCACAGTCAACGATCTGCCTGCGGTTTCAATCCACGCTCCCGCATGGGGAGCGACCACTTGTCCCGCTCACAGTCAACGATCTGCCTGCGGTTTCAATCCACGCTCCCGCATGGGGAGCGACCGGGGCGAACTGCTGGTAAAGTACGAAGGCGTAAGTTTCAATCCACGCTCCCGCATGGGGAGCGACTTAGTACATCTGGCGTTCGTGATACTGTTACAGGTTTCAATCCACGCTCCCGCATGGGGAGCGACTGACCGCTTACCTCTCCAGACATTGACCAATAAGGTTTCAATCCACGCTCCCGCATGGGGAGCGACGGCGTTACCGGCACGGACTACCTGACTATTGCTGTTTCAATCCACGCTCCCGCATGGGGAGCGACCGGCGAATTTACGTTGCAGATCGAGTTCGAAACAGTTTCAATCCACGCTCCCGCATGGGGAGCGACACCATGTAAAAGCGGCACAATGCCGCCGAGAAATGGTTTCAATCCACGCTCCCGCATGGGGAGCGACGGACATGCACCGGAAGAAGGGCGAGACAACAAGCGTTTCAATCCACGCTCCCGCATGGGGAGCGACATGGCCCATGGTGTTCATGAGAACGATGAATTTGTTTCAATCCACGCTCCCGCATGGGGAGCGACCACAGAGAACGAGAAGTAAGAAAGTGGTTTGAAGTTTCAATCCACGCTCCCGCATGGGGAGCGACCTGTAGCTGCTCGCGTAAAGATCCCGCAGTCAGTGTTTCAATCCACGCTCCCGCATGGGGAGCGACTAAAAGCATTACGCTGGATACCCAAAGCCGCTAGTTTCAATCCACGCTCCCGCATGGGGAGCGACAATGTTAAGGATCCAACGCATTCCATAGACAATGTTTCAATCCACGCTCCCGCATGGGGAGCGACGTGCAATTTAGCGCCAAACAGACGGAGGAGCTGTTTCAATCCACGCTCCCGCATGGGGAGCGACCCATTCAAAAGCAAAAGGACCACTTCACTGAGCTGTTTCAATCCACGCTCCCGCATGGGGAGCGACCCCAAACTGTGAAGAAAGGTGGGAGACGCAATGTTTCAATCCACGCTCCCGCATGGGGAGCGACATGAGCAACGGCTGATTGAATGGGCGACGAACAGTTTCAATCCACGCTCCCGCATGGGGAGCGACTAAATGACCGGGTGGTATTTTTGATCGATAACGGTTTCAATCCACGCTCCCGCATGGGGAGCGACTGCGAGGCGGTGGTCAAACTGCTGCCTAAAAACCGTTTCAATCCACGCTCCCGCATGGGGAGCGACAGAAGGAACAGAGAAGAGAGAATCAGGCTGCGGGTTTCAATCCACGCTCCCGCATGGGGAGCGACCAGGTGGGATTACGGCAACTTGATCGTATGTGAGTTTCAATCCACGCTCCCGCATGGGGAGCGACCGGTAGTATTCGGAGCGCCCGCCGATGATAGCGGTTTCAATCCACGCTCCCGCATGGGGAGCGACAGCATCCCTAGAAAAGCCTGATGGCTCTAGGAGTAATAAGGCAATTTGCGCGAACCCCCTGAACTTGCAAAAAAACCGTATGTCCGATTCCCTGAAAACTGCCCGTAACCCCAGTCCCAGTAAGGGATTGCGAACCTCCCCGGGTTTTCATGTTCACTTGGGGTTCGCACAATTAAATCAACAACAAGCCGTCCACATCGTAACCTTGCTTCGCACCGACATGCTCGACTTTCCTCTTCCATTTCGCTCCTAGTTGATAATATCTCAAACTGTCTACGGACGGGTCAATGATTTTCTCCAATTTCAATTGCAATTCTTTAAACTGCTGTGGATCAACCAAACACTCAAATACGGAATTCTGAACACGTTGACCGTAATTTTCGCAGGTCTTGGCTACATGACGCAACCTTCGCTGTCCTCCCTCCGACGATGTGTTGACATCATAAGTAATGAGCACCATCATAAGCGTTCTCCTCTACTTCCAGAAGAATGGTGGATAATCATCCAAATCACCCCTCATATGTCGTGCTAACAACATCGCTTGCGCATACGGTAATAATCCGATCGCTATCTTTTCATCGAAGAAAGGATGACGAATCTCTTCTTTCTTGCGCTTCTGCCATTCAGTCAGCACAACTTTCCTAGCGTCGTCCGTCAGTACGAATGCTCCCGATTCTTTCTCAATGAAATCATCGCGCACTACCTGCTTCCGATTAATAAGCGTCAATACGCACCGGTCCACCAAGTACACGCGAAATTCTTCCATTAAATCCAATGCCAGCCCATTCCTTCCCGGCCGATCCCGATGAAGATAACCAGCTTGAGGATCTAGTCCCACCGTCTCCAAAGCGCTAGTCACATCACTGGCAAGTAATGTATACAAAAATGATAACAAAGCATTCACGCGATCTCTCGGCGGTCGTCTAACTCTCCCCATGAAAGGGAAGTCCGCCCGATCTGCCATAATCTGCTCAGGAAGCGCGGAAAAATAATGTCTGGCAGCCAACCCTTCTACCCCTCGCAGCTCATCCAAAGTCTGGCTCTGCTCAACTTCTCTTAATTGTCTGCTCAGCAATGACACAACTCGCTCACACTGTTGCACATCCACCCGATCCCCATAATCCCTCAAGGTACGTTTCACTGAGACACGAGCATTCACGATCTTGGCGTAAATAAACCGTTTGGCAAGCCGCAGAGACTGCTCCGCTTGATCACACCAACGATATTGCGTACGACGCAAATGAATATTGCCCGTCGTCTCCCCAGTCACTCTAGCTTTGAATTTTCCCGCAGGCGTGAGAAAGATAAGCGCAACGTTATTCTCCACACAAAGACTCATCGCTTCTGGACTCATCCCCTGATACCCAAATATGACGACAGATTCCAGATTAATAATGGGTAATTGTATTTCCTTCACGCCTTCTGCACGAACGAGTAATGTCTCGCCCTTGCAGCTCACATACACCTGATCCATAGTGAGATATAAGGTGTTCAGCAATCGTCTCATGCTTCCACCTCTTCCTTAATCGCCTACTTAACGTAATAAGCTGCTGATCTCGCATGATCTTGACTCCACTTAGGCTTGCATAATGTGAACAGCGAGCATGATTTGCAATGATTTTTATACACAGCTTTAGGCGTATGAGCCGAATCATACAACTCTCTCATATGTCCAATCACTTCGATAACTCGTTCTCGCAACCTTGTTGTCAGCTCAATTTTCTCTCGCCGCCGAATCTCGTTATAATAGATTTCACCTACTGTAATCTCTACATGCATCATTTCTTCCAGACACATCGCTTGTGCACATAGTTGCAACGCATCCCGATCGTCCGATTTCGGCTTGCCACGCTTGTATTCAATCGGTTTTACCAGCCAGCAGCCGTCGCGTCCTTCCAGCTTGACTGTTCCAGGCGTATCCAGATCGACCCGTTTAAACTCAACGACATCTGCGAATCCCCGTATACGGTATTCCTCCGATAACAAGGGCATTCTGCGAACGATGCGCTTATCCTTTCGGGTTTCATCGAAGTTGTCATCATCCACCCGTTCATGCACATCATTGCCTTCAGTCGTCAGCACATTCTCCTTCCACTGCTGCTCGATATGAATCAATGCCCACTGACGGGGGCAGAAGGCATAATGCTGAATACCCGAAATCATAAGATAATCATCATCCGATTCTATTTCCACTATCATCGCCCCGCCCCCTATCAGTTCACAGCTTCTCCAATATGGTTACGCCGCCAGGCGCATCACCAATTGTCACCTCATAATCGTCGAAAGAACGTGGCATTTCCGACTCCGGTCTGCGCTCGACTTGAACGAGCTTGAACAACTTGTGGGCCGGAGCGTTGCCAAGCTTCGAATCATGCTCGAATACGATCAGTTTCTGCGCAGCCATCTTGCCTCTCGATGCGGATCGGTCATGATCGAACATATTCACTAGCGCTGACCATAGCAGTTCCAAATCTTCCTCTCCGAAGTTCGTCTGATTCGCAAGCGGAGCCGAGATGAAGCCCTCCATCCGGTATAAGCCATAAGGTACAATGCTCTTGCGCCCCATCGTGCGCTCCTTCTCTGCATCCCTCTCATTCGTCACCGCCATGCGAGTAATCGTTACATCAACAGGCGAGATCGGGTCTACACTTTTGGAAAAGCTGAATTGTACAGGACCGCGCACCTGCCCGCAATTCACTCCCGTAGTCATGACCGCGCCGAATGCGCGTATGTCATAATATTTGTCACACATCCACCGAGCCAGCGTTTGCTGATCCTCCCGCTTTTTCGCCTCCATTTTCTCCGCTTTATTCTCTTTCAACTCCATATCGGGATGATGCTGGAATGCTTCTTTGTTCAAATTATTCAAGACGGCTGCTTCCTTTACGTAGATTTCATATGACGGCGCATTTTCCTGCGCTAGCTCAATATAATTGCGCACTTTGCGCTTCATGCATACATCCGTAACGAGACCGCAGCCTGTCTCCGGGTCGATGCGCGGCAGATTTCCTGCATCAGGGTCGCCGTTCGGATTCCCATTTTCTACGTCAAATAATAGAACGAACTCATATCTTTTCGTTAATGGTGTTTTATTCATAGCGGATATCCCCTTTTTCCGGTTTATTGGTCTTGCTGGCTCTTATAGAAGCTTTCGCGCTTATGGTAATAACCGATAGCAAACATGCCTTGCTCTTCCAATGTCATTCTGCGAGGAAGCTTCTCCGGCAAAGCTGACATTACTTTCTGAATCAGATCATCATTGTACTTGCCCCATTTCTCGTCTTTGGACACATGATGCTGCGCCAGATTCAACAATCTTGGAAACACGGTAGACGGAGATGCCGAAGCCGCCCCCCAGAAACGGTCTCTCACTGTAGCATTCAACTGCTGGCCTAGTGCATTCGCCTGCGCTTTCTCCAGACAAGCAAACAATCTTCCAAGATGGTACGGCACACTTGTAGATTCTATATTTTCGCCCATTGTCAGCTCTCCCTCCAATTGATCGTCGCCTCTCAAGCGAGCGCTACGCTTTAAATATGCTTTCAGCATCGCTGCCCGCAATGCTCCGATCTTATAAATCCCCTTCTGCGGATTGTCCTTGTCCGCTCGTATCCGATTGATTAGCTGAACGAATACAGCACGGGAATAAGCTCCGCCAAGCATCACCGATCGGAACAATTGTCCTTCCATGTTCGGGGGAATGTTGCCCCACTCTCGGCCAACGGCCAGCTCCCGCAGTATCTCACGAATGGCGGGGCTACGGTTCAGACCTACGATGGACAAGTCTTCATAATGCTGCCATACTTTAGCTCCCAGCTCTTTCAGCGTCCCGGTATACCAGAAGCGGATGGCAACTCTCGCCGCATTCGGCGACAGGCCCAGCACATAGAACTTGGCATCTCCGTTCAAATCATCGAACGTATCTTGGAACCGCTGGCCTTTGCGTATCCCTTCAACAGCGCCCTTGACTCGTTCTCGAATACTATCAGCATCCGGACTTTCAGAGTGTTTACTTCCTTGCTCACTGCTTTCCTGCAATAAGCATGTCAGGAAATCCTGTTCTTCTTGCCGACCCGACTCTACCCAGAACACAACTGTCGTATCGTTAAAGCGCACGCGATGCTTGGGATCTGCCAGCAATCTGTTCAGGACATAGCCGTATGCATCGGCCGCTTTTTTGGAAGTTGGGGCGTTATAGGATTGCTCCTTGCCGTACGAACAGAAAGAAGGAATATTGAATGAAACAATCGCTGCGCCAGAGGATTGAGCGCCTACTACATTTTTAATGTTTGGATGAAGCCTTGCAATCTGGCTGACAGGTACAATTTCTCCCGTCATTAAACACATTTGCTCTTCCCCTGCCGCTCCGTCCTGCTCTTGTTGGCTGTAGCCCTCCCAAGCTGTCTGCAACATGCGGTCATCGTGCATATACCGCCCTGTCGGTGCATATCGCAACACGCAAAAACCGCCACCCAGCAATGAAGCTCGCACATCCTCCGACAGTATTCCGTCCAACTGTGCAGTTAGCTGCTCGGCATCCCATGCAATGAACTTATGGAGAGCTTGTACTTCAGGCGTATTCTCTTTCACTCTATCTAAAATCTTCTGCCACTCCGCTCGCATCTCTATTCGACATATTTCCCGCATTTCCAACGATTCCCCAAATAAGTACTCCGCTTTATCACAGAGAAAGTATGGAACGATTGTCTTCCCTGCTCGTTTCCGCTGCTCCGGCACAATGTAAGTTCGCTTCGCCGGCTTACCCTTTTCATTCACATAAGGAATAATACTGGAAACTTGTCCTTCTTCGTCCAAATGAACTTCAAAAGCCGCAGCAACAGCGCTATACCCTTCTCGCGGAATGCCATCGCTTTCTTCTTCCAGCAATTTCTCGTAATAGGCGTAGAGCGATTGAAGGATCAACGCATAGCCTCCCTTCTGGACGGAACCTCCACAATGCCGTTAATCATCTCCGCCCGGAAGAAATACGGCGTCACTTGCACAACTTCACCCTTGTCATTCAATTGATAAGTCTGATCCAGCAGCATATAACCGAGATCCACTGTGCCTGTATGCACACTATGAGCCATATCCCCCTCCTCGATCAACTCGAATTGAACCGGAAACTCACGTGTTCCGAAGTAAGGCCGATGAAAGCACTGGCCTTGTCTTGCCCGACGAAGGAAGATATTATAATGCTTCTCCGGCGTATCTTCCTCCCCTTGCTTGTCGGTCATCTCAAAGTGGGCTTCTATGATATAAGCAACATCTTTAAGCACCAAAGATGCGCGTTGTTGACGCTCTTCAGCTGCATAGATCTCCGTCTTTCTCTTCGATGCCTTCGACTCAACTTCATTGCGCCGAATATTGTCGAATACGATGGGATTCAGCACATGAATGCGGTCGACCCGCCAGTTGATAGCCGGCTTCCAATGTACGGCTTCCAGAATCCCTCTGGCCGCTGAGGGCGTCATGACATCATAGCTTACTCGCTCTACCCGCATCTCAGGTCTGGAGAACAAAGCATAATCTCCCCATACCTTCAGCTTGATCCCGTAACCCATGCGTACATCTCCTTCATTATTAGAAAATTAAAATGTCTTGCTCAACAGAAGCATCCGCTTGGAGCAGACCCGCCTCTTCGTTGTAATAGGAAGCGTCGGTCAAATATAACGCACCGCTTGCTTGCCGCAGTAAATCGGCTTGTAGCATGGCAGTCAACTCATACTGGTACACTTGAACCGAATAAGGCTGCAAGGCACGAAGTTGCTTATTCGGGTACGGGCTGCCCTTTAACTCCTCGATCCACTTCACCGCCTTCTCATCGTAAGGCACGATAATGGCCCGCATTTTATCATCGATAAACTGAACACGCTCCGCAATTTCCTGAAAGGGGATTTCCCCGTTCTTCCGCTTGTCCCACAACAAATCCAAAATACCCTCGGAGTCAATAAGCTTGTTATGCGAGCGGAAGCGTTGCTTCACTGCTATTGAAGTGCCATTCAATCCGTAAATTCGATCAAAGTAGTTATCCATCGCTTCTTGTGACAACGGATCTGCATGCACATAACGCATCACATTGCCCGCTTCCGTCGCTGTTTCTTTCATCCAACCTCGCGAAGGCATGCCGTGCTGCTCGGGATAGAAGACCCGCACCTCGCCCTTATCGCGATTCCCTTCCCGATTGCATCTGCCTGCCGCTTGTGCGATGGAATCCAGCCCTGCCATCGCGCGCAGCACGATAGGAAAATCAATATCTACACCAGCTTCAATAAGCTGAGTGGATATTAATCGACAGGGGAGTTGATCTACCAATCGTTCCTTGATCTCCTCCAACACCTCATGACGATGTCTGGCGCACATGCGGCCGCTAAGATGATACAGACCTTCAGCAGCTTCCCCTTTCAACCGATCATACAGTTCCTTGGCATGTCTGCGAGTATTGACAATACAGAGTACTTGCTTGTTGCTCAGCATCCAATCGACGACAATTTCATCGCCGATCGGCTCTGCCGGCGATCCGTGCGAAGAGATTTCTACTCGTTTGAACGATTGGAACAACTCCTGAGGAGTAGGACTATCCATCATTTCTGTAACCGCAGCACCGAGTTGTTCCCAAGGAGGTTGCGTAGCCGTGCATAATACAGCCGTGCAGCCATACGATTCTACCAGTTCTTCCAATGCTCGTAAGCATGGCGCCATATAGCCTCTGGGCAAGCTCTGTGCTTCATCGAGTACAACGACAGCATCGGCGATATGATGCAATTTCCGGCACTTGCTTCTCTGATTGGCGAATAGCGACTCAAAAAACTGTACCGATGTCGTGACAATTATGGGCATATCCCAGTTCTCGGTACTCAGCTTTAATCTTCTAACCTCGTCATCGTCATAATTTTCCGAATATTCTTCGTGATTGAAATTAGAGTGATGTTCCAACACAGCTTCGTCTCCAACTGCTTTCCGAAAATGTCGTGCTGTCTGATCAATGATGCTAGTAAACGGAATGACATAAATGACTCGGCGTTTGCCATGCAAGCTGGCGTGCTTCAGAGCAAATGCAAGCGAAGAGAACGTCTTCCCACCGCCTGTCGGTACAGAGAGCGAAAATAAACCGGGCGGTAATTCGGCTTGACGCAAACAAGCTTGTTGAATGCTTTGGCGCTGCCTGTTGACGACTGAGCTGTCCGCATCGCTGAATGACTTCAAGTGCAATTGCAGCCTTTCAAACAATTGTTGCATAGACGGAATTGATCTATTCTCCATCAGTAATCGATCATCATCATTGCAGTAGTCCCTTGTATCCACGGAGTCGGCATCCACCAGAGTTGAATAGACCATTCGTCCTAGAAAGCTGTACTTCCATCCCAGATTATCTACACAAAGCAGCTTAGGAGTGAAGCCATAGGGAATTGCTCTTCGCATTTCTTTAATATGAAGCTCTCCCCATGCTGCTGTGTATGATGGAATAGAGGGAGATTCTCTTGCGATACGATGCCAATATGTACCTTCTGCGTCCTTCGTGCCGTAATTTCTCAGGCCACCATGATGTCCGGCAATAGCCATAGACACTAACTTTGCAAAAAAAGCATCGAGTCCCGTCGCACCCTTATATTTCGTTAACCATTCAGCTTGAAGGGTCCATCTTGCTCCTGCAGTAGAATGATCGACGCGCCGCTTACTCCCGGCAAGACGCTGTTGAAACTCTTCTGAATACTTTCCCAGATCGTGCATCAGTCCAGCGATATATCCTAAGTGGCCTGCCCCGAAAACATTCGCATACTGTTCAGCCAAGTGTGCTACATTTTCCAAATGATGCAGCAGCATTTGGGGCTGGCCTTCCTCCTTCGTATGCGCATAAAAAGACATATTTCACCCACCTTCTATAAGGAAATGAGCTAGAAAACCAATTTTCGACAAAATCAAACGCCATCATATCATATTCTATAAAAGTTAATGTTTTCCTTTAAATTCACAAAAATTTCATGTGCTTTTTTTAGGTCTACACGCCTATATAAAAAAACGCCCAATTCAGCAAGCGTCACTGCTGAAGGAGCGGCTATGCTCCTGTGCAAGGAGCGACGATATCATGGCGTGTATTAAATCCTCGACTTCCAGTTTCAATCCACGCTCCCCGCGTAGGGAGCGACGAGGAGATACCGGCGGATCGCCTGGACCTGGTTGTTTCAATCCACGCTCCCGCGTAGGGAGCGACCATAGGCAATATCGCTGATTCCCGTTTCCTCAAGTTTCAATCCACGCTCCCGCGTAGGGAGCGACTGACAAGGTAAATCGGGAGGATCAGCTGACTGCTGTTTCAATCCACGCTCCCGCGTAGGGAGCGACTACAATATACTAGGCATATATATCTATTACATTGTTTCAATCCACGCTCCCGCGTAGGGAGCGACGTTATTGTCGATCAAATCGAATGATTGCTCCAACGTTTCAATCCACGCTCCCGCGTAGGGAGCGACAATGGCAGACAGGGCGCATTTTCTCAAAGTCTATGTTTCAATCCACGCTCCCGCGTAGGGAGCGACTTACCTGTACATGGGTCTCCGCTTCGAGGACAAGGTTTCAATCCACGCTCCCGCGTAGGGAGCGACTCAGGGCGTGGGGCAGGCGCTTCGCCGGTTCGACGTTTCAATCCACGCTCCCGCGTAGGGAGCGACCAACGACCAGCGGCTGGTGAGCGCATTAATGGGCGTTTCAATCCACGCTCCCGCGTAGGGAGCGACCCACGGTTCCCAGCGTCGAGCCCGTAGAGTTTCACGTTTCAATCCACGCTCCCGCGTAGGGAGCGACCTGCTGCGCAAAATTGAAAGTCAAATCGAAAAAATGTTTCAATCCACGCTCCCGCGTAGGGAGCGACCATTGTATGCGGTAGTGGTCAGTCAATAACGAGGTTTCAATCCACGCTCCCGCGTAGGGAGCGACACAGCGCTAGAGATGACGGTTGTTTCTACTACTGGTTTCAATCCACGCTCCCGCGTAGGGAGCGACCTTAATGCTATGACAGTAAATCAGATGAATGCGACGTTTCAATCCACGCTCCCGCGTAGGGAGCGACGACACGGTGGATTATTGGTGACAGGTAATATGTGGTTTCAATCCACGCTCCCGCGTAGGGAGCGACGAACAGATCAAGGAGTTGGTTCGTGCTATGTATCGTTTCAATCCACGCTCCCGCGTAGGGAGCGACGGGGCATCGAGCTTAACGGTATTGACGCTCTGTTGTTTCAATCCACGCTCCCGCGTAGGGAGCGACCTGCTGACATTTCAATTCCTCCCTATTTCCTCATGTTTCAATCCACGCTCCCGCGTAGGGAGCGACACATGACGAAGTGGGTGCCGAGCTTGGCAGTCCTGTTTCAATCCACGCTCCCGCGTAGGGAGCGACCTATCGGGCACGGACAGGATATAAGGATCCGAAGTTTCAATCCACGCTCCCGCGTAGGGAGCGACTCATATTGGGGATTTGGGGATGGCGATTAGCTAAGTTTCAATCCACGCTCCCGCGTAGGGAGCGACTTCAGATGGATCGATTACGTCTAATGCCAATTGGTTTCAATCCACGCTCCCGCGTAGGGAGCGACCAAATCTTGCATATCCTGATACTTGCGCCCAAGTTTGTTTCAATCCACGCTCCCGCGTAGGGAGCGACGCATATCAGATAACACGTTTTACGCCCGTGTGAATCGTTTCAATCCACGCTCCCGCGTAGGGAGCGACTTGATATGCAGGATCGCTGTACTGGTTATACTTGTTTCAATCCACGCTCCCGCGTAGGGAGCGACTCGACGCTTGCACAGTTGGCTAACGTACCGAATGGTTTCAATCCACGCTCCCGCGTAGGGAGCGACGTAGTGGAATATATCAAGGCAAATCCTGACTCGTTTCAATCCACGCTCCCGCGTAGGGAGCGACCAACGGCTGGCAACTGTTCATTGCGATCAGACGGTTTCAATCCACGCTCCCGCGTAGGGAGCGACCTGCGTGCCGATATCGTAAAATCGCCGCTGATGGTTTCAATCCACGCTCCCGCGTAGGGAGCGACGCGGGCTGAAGTAGCCAAGAAGGTGCTGGAGTGGTTTCAATCCACGCTCCCGCGTAGGGAGCGACTGACCGCATCAATGCCGCCCTATCCCCCAAGGAGGTTTCAATCCACGCTCCCGCGTAGGGAGCGACCTCCAACGGTCTGGATCATAGATAATAACATTATGTTTCAATCCACGCTCCCGCGTAGGGAGCGACCTCACCGCGCGTTGTCTCCTACTGGTGCAGCGGCGTTTCAATCCACGCTCCCGCGTAGGGAGCGACTTATTGTCCGCTATTCATATGTTTCTTGTTTTATTGTTTCAATCCACGCTCCCGCGTAGGGAGCGACGACTGACCGCGGCGGCGAACTCGTTGTCTACGCGAAGTTTCAATCCACGCTCCCGCGTAGGGAGCGACTCGTGAGCAGTCGGACATACAAATAAGATTCTACGTTTCAATCCACGCTCCCGCGTAGGGAGCGACCACCGGGACTTGGCGGTAAAATCGAAGAGAG
>NZ_JAOQJC010000023.1 GCF_025567625.1 Paenibacillus sp. J5C2022
GGTCTTAGGGGCAGGTTACCTACGTGTTACTCACCCGTCCGCCGCTAACTTTCAGGAGTGCAAGCACTCCCGAAAGTCCGCTCGACTTGCATGTATTAGGCACGCCGCCAGCGTTCGTCCTGAGCCAGGATCAAACTCTCCATAAAAGTAGTTTGACTTGCTCATTACTTGTATTGCTTTTCCATTAATCCGTTAGGATCAACGGGGCAGTTTCGCTCGTTGTTCAGTTTTCAAGGAACAATCTCTTTTCTTGTGTGCCGCCCATGTCTCAGCGGCGACTTTTATAATATATCACAGGTGCCTAGAACATTGCAAGCATTTTTTTAAAAGTTTTTTTCTTCTCAAAAACGCTTCGGGCACGAGGAATAATGTATCACACATTTCACGCAGCGTCAATCACTTTATTACGCAGCATTCAGCTCATGCGATAACTTCAATCATTTATAAAGAATCACACAACAAACCATTGCAATCCCGCCAGCAAAGCTACCCCAGGCAATCCCAATACAACAATCGTTCCAACGGTAACAGGATTAATCGGAATAAAGAGTCCCGGCATAATACCAGCATAGTTAAGGACATACAGGAGTCCTGCAGCCAGAACCAAATGAAGCGCAAATCCCTTCACCCATCCCCAACTCAGCTTATGTCTCAAAATCACGCCAAGCAGAAGAACAGACGAACCAATCAACACGGACAACCATAACCACTTCATCTTAATTCCTCCTTCCACTCTGGCCATTCCACATGGAGACGTTTCGCACGGCTCATAAGCATGCCGTACCTTTTCTCTGCTGTAATGATGGCAAATATCGCATGATCAATCTGCTCCTTGCCTATCGAATAGTTGAAATATCGATTGGCATTTTCCCATTCGCGAAGCGCATCGGCTATCTCTTCCTTCAGTTGAACCATCTCCTTGTTCTCACGGTCACTCTGCTGCATGCTCCAACTCACGCGACCACCACCAATTTCGAATAATCACCTCTATTTCTAATGTTTATAAGCTTGTACGCCAAAATAGAACCTTTCCTCTGAGTATCCCTTTCGAGCTTGGCTGCCGCAAAGCAAAAAAGCCGCTCGCCCAATGTGGAAACAACTCTTCCACATCGGACAAACGACTTTTGTTCGCCTGAATCTTCTGCTATCAGCTCAGTTCACGACGCCCCTCCAGCGCTTTGGACAGCGTCACTTCATCCGCATACTCCAAATCACCGCCTACAGGAAGCCCATGGGCAATACGAGTAACTCTCAGACCGAAAGGCTTCACCAGCCTGGAAATATACATCGCCGTCGCTTCGCCTTCAATATTTGGATTGGTGGCCAGAATAAGCTCCTGCACCTTCTCATCGCTTAACCGCTGCAGCAGCTCGGCGATGCGAATTTCTTCAGGGCCGATACCCTCCATGGGAGATATGGCGCCTTGCAGCACATGGTACGCACCGTCAAATTCCTTTGTGCGCTCCATAGCAACCAAATCCTTGGATTCCTGTACGACACAGATAACTGAACCGTCACGCGATTTGTCCGAGCATATTCTGCATGGGTCGGTATCGGTGATGTTGCAGCATATCGAACAGTAGAATAAATTGCGCTTTACGCTGACTAACGCTTTCGCAAAGTCGATGACGTCGTCTTCTTTCATCCTGAGCACATGAAATGCCAGCCGCGCCGCCGTCTTCGGCCCGATCCCGGGCAGTCTGGTAAATGCGTCAATCAATTTCGCAATGGGTTCCGGATAATACAAACAGGGTACAGCTCCTTTCAAACATTAGAGGCAGCCTGATAAGTATCCGCAATTAGAACAAGCCCGGAATGTTCATTCCGCCTGTAAATTTGCCCATATCCTTATTTGCCAGCTCTTCGGCCTTCACAAGCGCATCGTTAACTGCCGTCAAGACGAGATCCTGCAGCATTTCAACATCATCAGGATCAACCGCTTCAGGCTTGATCGCAATGTCAAGCAGCTTCTTGTGACCATTCACCGTAACTGTCACGACACCACCGCCAGCTGTGCCTTCAACTGTTTTGGTCTCCAGCTCTTCTTGCGCTTTCATCATTTGCTGTTGCATCTTCTTCACTTGCTTCATCATCTGATTCATATTATTCATATTTATTCACCCCATGAGATTAGTTTAAGATTTGTCTTCAACGACAACAAGGTCTTCGCCGAACATCTTCACTGCTTCCTCTACCCATTCAGGCTCTCTGGCCTTATTAGATTCCTCAGCATCCTCCGGGACCAGCTCAAGCGGCTCACCTACGGACTTGTCGGACCCGTCAACAGCGCTCTGCCAATCCTTTAGCATCACAGTAACCAATTGCAGAGACTTGCCCAGTATCTCCCCGGCGATACGTTCAATTATCTCGCGGTGAGCAGGCTTCTCCGTCGTCTCGCGATGAATATCGTTCTTGAAGGCTAGCAGCAGATTCCCGTCGGCAACAGCTGCAAGCTCTCCATCCTTCAGCCAGGCATGAAGGGTCACCTTCTCATCCTTCACACGCTGCAGCACTTCTCCCCAATTCATGCGTGCATGATTCGTATCCCCGCTGCTGACTGCAGCCAGATAAGGCTCCAGCTTCACCTTCGGACGCATCTTGCCGCCGCCTCCGCCGAACGGTCCGCGGACAGCGCTCTTCGGCGCAGCTCCTCCTCCGGCGCTGTCCGACGCTCCGACCGAGACGCCGCCGTTCTTAAGCGCTTGCTCCAGCTTGCGCTCCAGCGCTTCTACTTGCTGCCTAAGCTTCTGCACCTCCGCTGCCGAGGAACCCGCTCCTCCACCGTCAGCCGTACCGGAAGAAGCATTCACGGCGCTGCTCTTGCCGGCCGAGGCTTCCTCTTGCATCGTACACAACTTCATCAATGCCACTTCCAGCATAGTCTGAGGCTGCGAGGCATGCTTCAGCTCCACCTGATACTTGTTCAGCGTATCGATCATGGAGAATAGGCGGTCCGAGCTGTACGCATCAGCCATGTCACGGAACCGCTCAGGATCGACGATCCGTTCAGTAACCGCTCCCTCGCCGGGGGCAAGCTTCAAGACGAGCAGATCGCGGAAATAGTAGATCAGATTCTCCATGCACTTGTCAGCACTCTTGCCAGCTTGCATCAAGCCTTCCACAAGCGGCATCATGACAGCCGCATTCCGGTTCTTGATCGCCTCCGCCAGCTCATAGAATTGATCGGCGGCCATGCCGCCGGTAACATCCACTGCCGCTTCAAGCGTAATCCGGCCGGCCGCGAATGCGGACACTTGCTCCAGCAGGCTGATTGCGTCCCTCATGCCGCCTTCGGACAGGCGTGCTATGTAGAACAAGGCATCTTCCGTCGCCTCTATCCCTTCTTCTTCGCATATCTCCTTCAACCGCTTCGTCTGCTCTTCGAACGACACTTGCCGGAAGTCGAAGCGCTGGCAGCGCGAGATAATCGTCGCCGGCAGCTTGTGCGGCTCCGTCGTGGCGAGAATGAAGATGACATGTCCCGGCGGTTCCTCCAGCGTCTTCAGCAAGGCGTTGAACGCTTCCGCCGTAAGCATATGAACCTCATCGATAATATACACCTTGTAACGGACATCGGTCGGCGCATACCGAACTTTGTCACGGATATCCCTGATCTCGTCAATGCCCCGATTGGAAGCGGCGTCGATCTCAATGACATCCATAATACTGCCGGCTGTAATGCCCTTGCAAGCTTCACATTCGTTGCATGGCTCCACCGCCGGTCCGCTTTCGCAGTTGACCGCCTTGGCGAATACCTTCGCCGTAGTCGTCTTCCCCGTCCCGCGGGGACCGTTGAACAGATAAGCATGCGATACTCTCTGTTCACGGATCGCATTCTGCAAGGTTTGAATAATATGCTGTTGTCCTACCATATCCCGGAACGTCTGCGGACGCCAGGCACGGTATAAGGCTATATGTGACAAGGCGGCTCTTCCCCTTTAACGTCCAATTTGGAAGCTCTTCGTGCATTCCTATTCTTATATAGTATACTACAACACGGTTCCGAGAAACATATGCAGAAGCTCCGGATACAAAAACACCTGCAATCGCGTGACGGCGAGCATCGTCGCCAATTCTGCGAATACAGGTATGTGTACATTCCTTCTTCATAAAAACCGTTAGTACCGTGCACCTACCTTCGATTGATGCGATCCAAGCGGCACTCATGCTGCACAGCTCGAGTCAGGCACTCCTCCGGCACATGAACTAACTTGCTTATGGCTGCTTCCTTCCGGACCTGACCAGGTTCACAAGCGTCCATTGCGGAGGACCCAACTGTCAACACTGCTTGCATGCGCCAAACCTCACATCATCATAACCTCAGTGTAGGAATTCAACCTCGCTATAGCGGATTGCGAGTAACAGGGCACCGCTACCTCCCCATCTAGCACGGCATAGACAAGTATAGTACATTCTGAGTCAAAGCGCAACATCCGGTGGAAAGTGGCAGTGAAGGCCATATGCTGGAAAGCGGCACGCTATCCCTTTGCAACCTTCACATGTACATCGTACAGAGGCAGGTTCTCCTGCACAATGGCTTGCACTTTCGCCTTAAGCTGCTTGATCTGCTCGCGATTCATACTGTTCTTCGCCACGACCGTCACATGCACATCGTTGCCGTTAAAGCTGATATCCGTGCGATGTATGCCTTGCAGCGGCATGAGCACTTGCCTAATTAATTCCACATCCCTCTGATACGACAGCGAGGAATGCCTGTTCACCGTATTGGGATTGCTATTGGAGAAACCCATATAACCATCATGACCGTAAGACTTCATCTCCTGCTTCGATTCACTGGAGCAGCCCGCGAGACTAATCACCGCGAAGAACACAACAGCAACCAGCATCGACTTCCGGCACAATCGGGATAAATGCTGCAACAAAAAAACCTCCCTTCTAACCATAGGATGGCTTGGGGAGGTTCTTGTATTCTGCCAAATAAAGGCTGAATGCTTGGTACAAATTACATGCCGTATTTCTTTTTGAAACGATCCACGCGGCCGCCTGCATCAAGGAACTTCTGTTTACCCGTGAAGAACGGGTGGCAAGAGGAGCAAACCTCTACACGAATGTTCGACTTGATGGAACCTGTCTCGAATGTGTTGCCACATGCGCAGGTTGCTGTCACAGCATGGTATGTCGGATGAATACCTTGTTTCATCTCGTTCACCTCTTTCTGCCCTGAGCCTCATGCGGACCCAGAGTTAAAATCACACATAGCCGGATTATAGCATGAATGTCTCACGATTTGCAATGGCAAATATAGCGATCAACGCGGTGGAACGTGGGTGTAGGAGCCGATGACCACATCCGGCAATTCTTCACGGAATATCTCCAGCATTTGCTTCATGCCATAAATATGGCCTTGCGGCTGCGGAATCAGCTCCAGGTAGCTCTCCGGATCGATGTTCAGGTTCCTCATCTGGATCAGCTTCAACCCTGTCCGCTTGGCGAAGCCGATCATCGCTTCCATCTCTTCCTCCCGATCCGTCACGCCGGGGAAGATCAGGTAATTGATCGATGTGTATACACCCTTGTCTGTCGCGTATTTCAGCGACTTCTCCACATTGGCTAGCGTATAGCCCCGCGGCTTGTAGTAGGCGTTGTAATGCTCGTCGAGCGCACTGATCGTGCTCACCCTCATCAGATCCAGACCGGCGTTGACGATCGCTTTAATGAAATCCGTAATGCCTGCATTCGTATTGATATTAATATAACCAAGCGATGTCTGGCTCCGCACTTGCCTCATTGCTTCCACGATAATCTTCACCTGTGTGGAAGGCTCGCCTTCACAGCCTTGCCCGAAGCTGATAATAGATTCCGGCTCCTTCAGGTGCTCCAGCATAATCTGAACGACTTCTTCTACAGTCGGCTTGAAATTCATGCGCGTCTGCGGAGCAAGGAATCCGCTGTCGTCGGGCTGTTCCGATATGCAGCCGAAGCAGCCTGCATTACAGGAGTAGGAGACCGGTACCGCGCCTTCCCAGCGGTTCAGAAAAGTGTTGGAGGCTGTCAAGCATTCGTAGCCCAACGCACAATGCGAGAGATGCTGATACAAACGGTTGTCCGGATATTGGGCGAGCAGCCGATCCACGCCGATCTTCAGCTCGTCTCTATCGCAATTGAGCGGGTCCCACCGATCGGGGGCGTCGCATTGCTCAGCCGCCACATAGAAGCCGTCTTCCTTCCATACAACAGCCGTATATCCGAACAGCGGCAGCTTCTGCTCCTTATCCGACTTCACATAACCCGGCAAGTACAGACGGGTAAAGCCTTGCGGCAGCAAAGCCCCTACGGCTTGCGCTCCGTCAGCCAGAGCTTCCATCTCGCCGGTATCCTGATTCAGTCCTATCGGTCTGGTGTAGGGGAGGCTGACAAGCGTCGCGCCTTCCGGAAGAGGAATCAGCTCCTCCTCCATCAGCTCCACAATGTCGTTGCCGCTGCGTCCAAGTCCGATCAGGCTGGAATGGTCGAACACGTTGCCGTGCTCATCCGCGTATACGAGATTCATGATGTCCTCCTTCCATTCCCGCTAAGAGCTTCCCGTTGTCCGGCTTACCGGTCTGCGGCCGGCATGCGAGGCAGATCCGTTTCTAATGGAGGAGCGCTCCTGCTTGCCCTCTGTTGACAGATCCAGGGACATAAGAAACTGTTCGTTATTGTCCGTATCCTTCATCTTCTTCAGGAAGCTGTCCACGAATTCAGGCGTTTCCTGCAGATTTTTGCGAATGGCCCATACCTTATCCAGCTCTTCCTTGGTAAGCAGCATCTCCTCGCGGCGGGTGCCGGATCTGCGCATATCCAGCGCCGGGAAAATACGGCGTTCCGCGAGTTTGCGGTCCAGATGAAGCTCCATATTGCCCGTTCCTTTGAATTCTTCATAGATGATGTCGTCCATTCGCGAGCCCGTATCGATAAGAGCCGTAGCCAGAATCGTCAAGCTACCGCCTTCCTCCACATTTCTGGCCGAGCCGAAGAAGCGCTTCGGACGATGGAACGCCGCCGGATCAATACCGCCGCTCAGCGTTCTCCCGGACGGCGGTATGACGAGATTGTACGCGCGGGCCAGCCGCGTTATGCTATCCAGCAATATCACGACATCCTTCTTGTGCTCCACTAGACGCAATGCGCGTTCCAGCACAAGCTCCGCCACTTTGATATGATTTTCCGGAAGCTCGTCGAACGTAGAAGATACAACTTCCCCTTTTACGGAACGCTGCATGTCCGTCACTTCCTCCGGACGCTCGTCAATAAGCAGTACAAATAGTTCAATATCGGGATGATTCTCGGAAATACTGTTGGCGATTTCTTTAATCAGCAACGTTTTACCCGCTTTAGGAGGCGCCACTATCAATCCCCGTTGACCTAATCCAACCGGTGCAAGCAAATCCATCATACGTGTAGAAATTTTGTTCTTCGATGTTTCAAGCACTAATTTCTTTTCGGGATAGAGAGGAGTCAGAGCAGGAAAATGGAGTCGTTCCGAGGCAGTATCAGGATTTTCGCCATTGACAGCATTCACTTGGAGCAGACCGAAATATCGCTCGTTCTCTTTCGGCGGCCTGCACTTGCCGGAGACGAGGTCTCCGCTTCTTAGATCGAATCTGCGTATCTGCGAAGCCGAAATGTAAATATCCTCTTTGCTGGGCAAGTAGTTGATGGGACGCAGAAATCCGAATCCTTCCTGCAACACATCAAGCACGCCTTCCATAAACATTAGACCGCTTTTCTCCGCCTGCGCCCTTAGGATGGCGAAGATCAGCTCTTTCTTTTTCAATTGTCCGTAATAGGCAATTTGATACTGCTTGGCGAGCTTGTATAGCTCGGTAAGCTTCATTCCTTCCAGATCTGCAATCTGAAGATCCGACATGTTTTTATTCACCACTTTAATAGATTTTATATGAATAGCAAGTTACTATTAACTCATCATTGCCCAATTATATGACATCTATTCGTGCCGATACAGCGGAACGAGAGAGACTACTATACAGTCTCTCTCCATACGTCCGCGCCAAGCATCCTGAGATTGTCAACGAGAGAATCATAGCCGCGGTCAATAAACTCGACACCTGTAATTTCCGTAACGTCGTCTTGCACCGCAAGCGCCCCTACAACCAGAGCGGCTCCGGCCCGCAAATCCGCGGCCTTCACCTTGGCGCCGTTCAGCTTCGTGCCTTCAATAATGGCAGAACGGCCTTCTACGCGTATATTTGCACCCATGCGCACCAGCTCCGGAATATGCTTGAATCTAGTTCCGTACACATAATCCGTCAGAATGCTGACTCCTCTGGCCTGCGTCAACAGCGTAGTCATCGGAGACTGAAGATCTGTGGCGAACCCAGGATAGACAAGCGCCTTTACATCCACCGCTTGATACTCCGGCCGACCTATGATCCGTATCGCCTCGTCGAGCTCTTGGACTTCGACCCCCATCTCCTCCATCTTGGCCGTTATCGCTTCCATATGTTTCGGTATGACATTATCAATAAGAACGTCGCCGCCTGTTGCAGCGGCAGCAATCATATACGTACCTGCTTGAATGCGATCGGGAATAATGGAATGGCGGCAACCGCGCAGCCCGTCGACCCCTTCGATGCGGATCGTTTCCGTGCCTGCGCCTTTAATCGTCGCGCCCATTGCGGTAAGGAGGGTGGCTACATCTATAATTTCAGGCTCTTTCGCCGCATTTTCGATAATTGTCGAGCCTTTGGCCCTTGAGGCCGCCAGCATAATATTGATTGTCGCACCGACACTTGCTACATCCAGGTAGATCTTGGCTCCCTTCAGTTGCTTGGCCGTAATTCTGATCGATCCATGATCGTTCGTCACTACTGCGCCCAGCGCCTCGAAGCCTTTAATATGCTGATCGATCGGTCTTGGACCGAAGTTGCAGCCTCCCGGCAAGCCTATGGTCGCTTCGCCGAAGCGGCCAAGCATTGCTCCCATCAAGTAATAGGAGGCTCTAAGCATTTTCACTTTGCCGTTAGGCATGGGCAAGGATTTCAAGTCGGCCGGATTAATCCTCATCGTATCGCCCACACGATGAACCTCCGCCCCGAGCTCCTGCAGTATTTCACTGTATACCGCTACATCGCTTATGATTGGCAGATTGTCCAGCACAACCTCGGATTCAGCCAGCAGAGCAGCCGGTATAAGCGCAACCGCACTGTTCTTCGCGCCACTGATTCCGACGGTTCCGCGGAGAGGACGACCGCCTCGTACCATCAGTTTCTCCATCACTTATTGTCCCTCCCGCAAGAGAACAGAGAAAAAACCGCCATGGCGAGAGCAAGTCCAGTTATGAGCGTAAGCAGACCTGCCGTCTGTCATGACGGTTGCTTCCCTTGTTTCCGTATTACGCTTGGTTGCTGCTTCCGAACAGACGGATTTTCTCACGAATGACAGCTACCATCGCATCGCGGGCAGGCGTCAAATATTTGCGCGGATCGATCACGTTGCTATCAGCAGCAAGCTTCTCGCGAATGGTGTTCGTGAAAGCGACTTGATTCTCCGTGTTCACGTTGATCTTGCCGACACCGGCTTGAACGGACAAGCGGATCGCTTCGTCAGGAACGCCGGAACCGCCATGCAGCACGACCGGAACTGGAATCGCATCGGATACTTTCTGAATAATATCATAGTGAATCTTAGGCTCGCCCTTGTACATGCCATGAGCTGTGCCCACTGCGATAGCCAGGCAGTCTACGCCCGTCTCCTCGTAGAAGCGGATCGCCTCTTCCGGTTTGGCAAGCTTGGCGTCAGCCTCGTCCACTTCCAGGTCGTCCTCTACGCCGCCGATCGTTCCCAGCTCGCCTTCTACGGATACGCCCATTGCATGAGCAGCCTTCACAACTTCCTTCGTCAAGGCGATGTTCTCTTCCAGACCGTAATGCGATCCGTCGAACATAACGGACGAGAAGCCCGCACGGATACATTTCATCGCAACTTCGAAGCTGCTGCCGTGGTCCAGGTGAAGGGCAATCGGAAGTCCGGACTTCTTCGCAGCCGCTTCAGCCATCGCTACTGTGAATTCAATGCCCATATATCTTAGAGCACCTTCGCTCACTCCGTAAATAAATGGCGACTTCTCCGCGATAGCCGCTTCAACGGCTGCTTGCGCGAACTCCAGATTGTTCATGTTGAATTGACCTACCGCAAACTTGTTCGCTTTCGCCTTCGGCAAAAACTCATTCATCGACACCAATGGCATAATCTGTATTCCTCCTATTGATCACTTTCAAACTCAAGCCCGTTCCGACTTGTCATTCTGAGCCATTATACCACATAACTAAACATTGCGAAAACTGCTATCGGGACCTCCCGAATACGGAAAGTCCACCTTAATACCCCCACAAAGTGAGGTTTTGATTCGATGTATACTCCATAACTTTGCGGGGACCCCGAAACTAATGAGAAAACCTTTGTCGAAGCCATTCGAAGATGAGCGACCTAAAGTTTGCAAAGCAAACTCGCTTCGGAAGGATAAGGCGGATGTTA
Organism: Paenibacillus sp. J5C2022; assembly: GCF_025567625.1. GTDB lineage: Bacteria > Bacillota > Bacilli > Paenibacillales > Paenibacillaceae > Pristimantibacillus. Next base: position 10,498 of record NZ_JAOQJC010000023.1, read on the forward strand.
TCGCGGTGAGAAAACCTCTATCGAGGCCATTCGAAGATGAGCGAACTAAAAGTTTGCAAAGCAAACTCACTTCGTAAGCATAAGGTAGGTTTATCGCCAAATAGAATTTCAGTTCTAGCCAAGCTGGAAACTTATACGCTATTGTGGTAAAAAAGCCATCGCCCCTCATGTGGCGATGGCTTCACTCATGCAGCATCAGGAGCCTACGGCTACTTGACCGGACGAACCGCCGCTCTGAAGCTGTCTGTTCACTTCCACTCGCAGCTCATCGATATCGAACGGCTTGGTAAAGTGCATGAGCGCACCCAGGTCTGTCGCTTCCTTAATCATATCGAGCTCGCCGTACGCCGTCATCATAATGACCTTGATGGACGAGTCTATCGCTTTAATATGCTTCAAGATCTCCAGTCCATCCATACCAGGTATCTTCATATCCAACAGCACCAAATCCGGCGACTCCCTCTTCACGATTTCAAGGGCAAGCTTGCCGTTGGATGCTTGATAAGTGTTGTACCCCTCACTGCTGAACACTTCCAACAACAATATCCGTATGCCATTCTGGTCATCAACAATAAGAACCTTCTTCTTCTCCAAGCTTCATCTACCCCCCGCGGCTGAGCTAATTGCCTAATCGAATTGGGACAGCTCTCCCGTCATTTATAACTATATTCGATGGGCTTGGAGATAATCCTTCTAGCACATACAAAAACTTACTAAATTGATAGAAATCTATTCTTTGCCCATTCCCATCAATTGGTACGCTCCGCCGATCTTATTGCTTGCCGGCAGAAGCAAGCGCCGCGTTCACGAAACCTTGGAATAGCGATTGCGGACGGTTCGGACGCGATGTGAACTCCGGATGGAATTGCACAGCCAGGAACCATGGATGATCCTGCAGCTCAACCATCTCTACCAGTCGGCCATCAGGCGACGTGCCGGAAATCTTCAGGCCTGCCGCCTCGATCGCTTCACGATATTCATTGTTGAACTCGTAGCGATGGCGATGGCGCTCATAGACAAGCTCATCCCCGTATGCGCGGGCCGCCGTCGTCTCCGGCAATATCTTGCACGGATACAAGCCTAGACGCATTGTGCCGCCCATATCCTCAACATCCTTCTGATCGGGCAGCAAATCGATGACCGGGTAAGGCGTGGAGGCGTTGATCTCGGAGCTGTTCGCACCGGCCAGGCCAGCCACATTGCGGGCGAATTCGATAACGGCAACCTGCATGCCGAGACAGATGCCGAAGAACGGAATCTTCTGCTCTCTGGCATAGCGAATTGCGCTGATCTTGCCTTCAATGCCGCGATCGCCGAAGCCGCCAGGCACCAGGATGCCGTCGACGCCCTGCAGGTTGTCCGCCACATTCTCGTCCGTCAGCTCCTCTGCGTTCACCCAGCGGATCTTCACTTCCGAGTCGGCGGCAATGCCGGCATGACCAAGCGATTCCACGATGCTCAGATAAGCATCATGCAGCGCCACATACTTGCCTACGATGGCGATCTCGGTAGAGCGATGAAGCGACTTCACACGCGCTACGAGCGCTTCCCACTCGCTCATGTCCGGCTGTCCCGCTTCCAGCTTCAGATGATTGACGACAATCTCGTCCAAGCCTTGCTCGCGCAGCATAAGCGGCACTTCATACAATGTGGAAGCGTCCAGGCACTCCACGACGGCATTGGCATCGATGTCGCAGAACAAGCCGATCTTCCGCTTCAAGTCTTCAGCCAGCGGATATTCCGTGCGGCAGACGATGACATTCGGCTGAATGCCGATGCTGCGCAATTCCTTCACGCTGTGCTGCGTCGGCTTCGTCTTCACTTCGCCTGCGGCTTTAATGTATGGAATAAGCGTTACATGGATGTACATGACATTGTCCCGGCCGATATCGCTCTTAATCTGACGAATCGCCTCCAGGAACGGCAGACTCTCAATATCGCCTACCGTACCGCCGATCTCCGTAATGACGACGTCGGACGAGGCTTCCTTGCCTGCACGGAATACCCGCTCCTTGATCTCATTCGTAATATGAGGAATCACTTGCACCGTACCGCCCAGGTAGTCGCCGCGACGTTCCTTCGTAATGACGTTGGAATAAATTTTGCCCGTCGTTACATTGCTGTTCTTGGATAAATTGATATCAATGAAGCGCTCATAGTGACCAAGATCAAGGTCAGTCTCGGCTCCGTCGTCCGTGACGAACACTTCCCCGTGCTGATACGGGCTCATCGTTCCGGGGTCAACGTTAATGTATGGATCGAATTTCTGAATCGTCACTTTCAAGCCTCTGTTCTTCAACAATCTGCCTAGCGAAGCTGCCGTAATCCCTTTGCCGAGGGAGGAGACGACGCCGCCTGTCACAAATATATATTTGGTCACTGTGATAAAACCCTCCATGCTCCTGTAATAATAGTTAGGTTTGCCACCTGTCGCCTTTCCATCCCCTGCCGCAAGAAGAAAAATTAGAAACAGTTGGCAATAACAAACAAAAAAAGTGACACCCGTTGCAACGGGGGCACTTTTCTAAAATGCATAGCAATCATGCGATATTGTTAACCGATCTTTAAAGCCCATGGAATAGTTTACTCTGCCGTAATAGGACATGTCAAGCGAAAGTGAAGGGCGAAATATTACCTGTCGAAGTCGTCCTCATCATCCGCATCTTCGTTGTCCGAATCGCCGTCCTCGTCTTCATCCTCTTCATCTTCATCTTCGAGGTCTTCATCATCCATTTCCACTTCTTCATCGACTTCGGAATCGTCGTCGCTGTCTTCGAAGTCCTCATGGTCTTCGTCATAAGCGTCGAAGTCTTCTTCGTCTCCGCTGTAGCTGTCGTCTTCCTCGTCGTTGTACACCTCATCGTCTTCGATATCGTCATCGTCGTTAATGATGCGCGTACGCTTGGCATTGCCGACAGGGTCCTCGGAGCGCTCCACAGGATACCAGCGCTTCAATCCCCACATATTGCTGCCGACGCAGGCGAACCGGCCATCGATGTTAATTTCCGTATATACTTGAGCGATGAACTGGTTAATCCCGTCCTGGGACAAGCCGCGTATCTTCGCGATCTCCATCATCAAGTCGCGATAATAATAAGGCGTATTCGCCGCTTTGAGCACTTCAAAGGCCAGATCAACCATAGGCATTTCCTTAATCCGTTCCGGATCCAGCTTTAACGTGTAGCTGCTGCTCATATCAACACTTCCTCTCCTAGCGCTTGGTAAATATGTACAACGCTTTCTTCATGGTTTATGTTAGTCACACTATAGTAAAACCTATTTTATTCAAAAAAGCAAGCGCGCGAGCAACAGTCCATACAAAAAGCGAAGGGACGGGTCCCTTCGCTTTGACTGTATCCTTCCGACAACGCCGATCGGCAGCGCCATCGGAGATGCAAGAGCATTGGCAGCTCTTCCTTCATCGTATGTGAATCACGGCAATTTGTCACGGTCTGAGGCCTATTTCTGCAAAAAAAGGCCAGTTGCTCATGCGAGCATCCCTCCCCCTTCATACAATAGTGCAGCATCGTCCTTCGGGAGGGGAAGCCATTGATGGATATCGCCGCATTACAACGCTGGTTGCAACATGCTATGACCGCTGCGCCCAGAACAAGCAAGGAAATCATTCGCTTTCAACATGGCAGCGATTATCGGCGCTTCCTTCAACGTTTAAAGCAGAATACTTCTTCCGACGCTATGAAGTCAATCAAGCCGATTCCGCTTATCCGCGCTATCTCTTGCGAATTGCCGGCTGGATTGTCACTGGAAGCATTCCAGGGACAAGTATGGCTGGAGAAGGACTGCAAGATCAGCGTTCGCCCGTCCCCTTATAAAGCGGGCGCCATGGACAACGGCATTCCGTGGGGAGTCCAGCATGTAAGAGCGCCCCAGGTGTGGGGTACGACAACGGGACATCGGGTCAAGGTAGGCGTCATCGACACAGGTGTCGACTTCCAGCATCCCGATCTCCAGCACTCGCTGCTTCGGGGCATCAACCTGATTCATAGAGGCAGGCCTCCCCGCGACGACAACGGGCATGGCACCCACATTGCCGGCACGATAGCCGCAGCCAACGGCATGCACGGCATGATCGGGGTCGCTCCGCGAGCGCTTATTGCGCCCGTGAAAGCATTCGATCACAACGGAAGCGCCTTCGTCTCCGATATTATTCTGGGCATCGAATGGTGTGTACGCAACAAAATGGACATTATCAACATGAGCTTCGGCATGCGCAATCGCAGCAAAGCTCTGCTGACCGCCGTTATAAACGCCTACAATGCGGGAGTGATTATTGTCGCATCATCCGGCAACGACGGCAAGAGGCGCACTGTCGATTATCCCGCCCGTTATCCGCAGACGATCTCGGTGGGAGCGACTAACAGGCTCAGAAGAATTGCGCCGTTCAGCAACAGAGGCGCATATATTGATATTTATGCACCAGGCGACAAAATCATGTCGGCTTGGCTCCGGGGCCATTATAACGAGATGAGCGGCACTTCCATGGCCACTTCGCATGTGAGCGGGGCCATCGCCCTTCTTCTCTCCCTCTATCCCGGCATGTCGCCCGCCGAGATTAAAGCGGTGCTGAAGCGTTCCATGCAGCCGCTAAGAAGCAACAAAGCCCGCCGAACGATCGGCGAGCTGGACGTATGGCGTATGCTGCAGGCTGCCGAGAAGCGTTAAGCGCTCGGCAGTCCGCATCTCTGCGTCGTATGGATAAGCGTTACATGCGTTCCGGTGCAGACACGCCCACCAGACGAAGCACATTAGCGATGGCCACACGAATGGCGCCAAGCAGCGCAAGCCGAGCTGCCGTCTGAGCCTCATCTTCGGTAATGACGCGCTCTGCGCGGTAGTAGCTGTGGAACTGGGAGGCCAGCTCGTACACGTAGCGAATCAAGCGGTGCGGCGCATAGCCGCCTGCCGCCTCGGCCACTTCTTGCGGCAGCTCCCCGATCTTGCGCAGCAGCTCGTACTCCGATTCCGCATTCAGCTTGCTGTAATCGATGGAATTGCCGTCGCCCGGCGTAGTAATGCCTTGCTCTTCCGCCTGACGGAATATGCTCCAGATTCGGGCATGCGCGTATTGTACATAATAGACCGGATTCTCATTCGAAGTCGATATGGCCAGATCCATGTCGAAGTCCAGATGGGAATCCATACTCCGCATCGTGAAGAAATAACGGATCGCATCGACGCCCACTTCATCCATCAGATCCTCCATCGTCACCGCTTTGCCTGTACGCTTGGACATCTTCACCTTCTCGCCGTCCTGGAACAGACTGACCATCTGGGCGATCAGCACCGTCAGCTTGGCGGGATCGTTGCCCAGAGCCGCCATCGCCGCTTTCACCCGAGGAATATAGCCGTGGTGGTCCGCTCCCCATATATTGATCATTTCGTCGTATCCGCGGCTGTATTTGTCGAGGTGATACGCGATGTCTGGCGTCAAGTACGTATAGGAACCGTCATTTTTCACCAGGACGCGATTCTTGTCGTCGCCCAGCGGCTCCGTCGCCAGCCATGTAGCGCCATCTTCCTCGTACACATGCCCGGAGCGCTTAAGCGCATCCAGCGCCTTCTCCACACTGCCGCTCTCGTAGAGAGAGGTCTCACTGTACCACACGTCGAAGCCGACGCGGAAGCGCCCCAGATCACGCTTGATCTTGTCCAGCTCTCGCTCCAGCCCGAAGCTGCGGAAGAACTTGAATCTCTCTTCCTGAGACAGCGACAGCAGACGGTCGCCTTCCTGCTCCTTCAGCAGCTTGGCGAAGCCGACGATATCCTCGCCGTAATAGCCGTCCTCCGGCATCTCCGCCTCTTGACCCAGCTGCTGCTTGTAGCGCGCCTCAATGGATAATGCCAGATTCTCGATCTGCTTCCCCGCGTCATTAATATAGTATTCTCTCGTCACTTCATAGCCTGCGAAGTCCAGTACATTGCACAGCGCGTCACCGACGGCCGCTCCGCGCGCATGGCCCAGATGCAGACTGCCCGTGGGATTGGCGCTGACGAATTCCACCTGAATCCGCTTGCCGTCCCCGCTGCTCGTACGGCCGTAGCTCTCGCCCGCCTCCAGCGCTTCGCCGATGACGGGATACAGATAGCTCTTGTCCAGGCGGAAATTGATAAAGCCGGGACCTGCAATCTCCGCCGACTGAACAGACGCCCCCTTCGCATCCAGATGCTGAATGATCGCCTCGGCAATCTGGCGCGGATTGCGTCTGGCCAGCTTCGTCAGCTGCATCGCGGCATTGGTGGCGAGATCGCCGTGCGATTTATCCTTCGGCACCTCCAGTACGAATACAGGGAGCTCTTCTCTGGCAGCGAGCCCCGCCGCTACAACCGCATCCGCGATAGCCTCCTTCAGCTTGGCATACATGCCTTCCAGTACATTTCCGTTATTGCTGCTCATGATCCTTGCTCCTCCTCTATATAGAGACGATTGTGGAACCGTCCCAGCTTGATGTCTCCTGATATTAGGTCATACTTCCATTCCAGCATGAACGGCGGAATCGGCAATCCTTCTCCATCCCCTTGCCGATGCACGCGCAGCTCGGTCGTGTCGGCCTCCAACTCCAGGGATGCGTGCGGCGAGCGATAATGACCGCTGCGCCGCTCTCCCTTCACGAAGAGCTGCTCTGACCGCACCGTTCCCCGTCGGGTCAAGGACAGTTCTCCCTCGCAATAGCGGATAAGCGCGCGCACCTCGTCATTCTCGTCCGACTCTATGTACCGGACATAGACGGAGCGTTCCTTGAGGAACCATTCTCCCCGGTAAGAAAACGTGTGGGAAGTGCCGTCCTGTTCGCTGATTAGTGTTATTCGGATTTTCCCTTTTTTCTTCTTCATCATTCTCCCGCATTCCCTCTATAATCATCTGTTACTACTATATACAGGTAGCCCGTCAATTTCAACGATTAGTGGCATATGGCACGACAATTCGCCATGCCCCCACCCGATCCTCCAGCGTTCGCATCGCCCTTGTCGGGATTGGACTGGAAGACGGCAGCTTCAGAAGGGTTCGACCCCGCACCGCTTCATGATGGCGATAATGCTTGCAGAACGTATCGTAAGCCTTGCTCCCGTTGAATGCAAGACAGACGATGCCGGGATACTTTTCCAGCAGCCCCGGAATATCGTTCGGCACCTCGCTCCGAATATTGGCATCCAGACTGCCGGGCCGCTCGCATGAGGCAATGACGTCCCATAGAGCGAGCCTGTGCCGCTGGAGGAAGGCGACCCGGTCTTCGTATGCCGGATCGGGCTGCATGCCGCCCTCACTGTTGCCGAACAGCCGATAGATGATTCGCCAGAAGTAATTGTTCGGATGGCCATAGAACTGGCCGAACTCCAGAGACTTCACGCTCGGCGCCGTGCCCGAGACAAGCACTCTCGCATGGTCGTCGATTACGGGCGGAAAGGAATGAATACGCATTTTGATAGACACCTGCCTTCTATCTCCATTATACCCTCCCGGCAAGGCTGCATGCGATACTTGCAAGCTTGGAGCGGAGGAAGTCCTATTGTATAATGCTATCAAGAAGAAGGAGGCGGATACAGGATGAATGATGAACGGAATCCGGTTGCAGAGGAGACGGCTTCCGACTCGGCCGGCTGCGGGAATGGCGAGCACGAACGGAGAAGCCATCATTCCGACAAGGTAAAGAGCAGCCTAATCAACCGGTTGAATCGAATCGAGGGACAAGTTCGCGGCATTAAGGGACTGATCGAGAAGGATACGTATTGCGACGATGTGTTGAATCAGATTGCAGCCGTACAGTCGGCTTTGAACGGAGTCGGCAAGCTGCTGCTGGAGCATCACCTGAAGAGCTGCGTCATCGAGCGCATTCAGGAAGGCGATACGGAAGTGGTAGCGGAATTGCTGACAACCGTGAACAAATTGATGAAGTGATGACAGCGCCAACTGCAAGCAGGCAGCAAAATAAACCCACAAAGCAGGGCTTTGCGGGGATAAATGCTGGCGTACAAAAAAGCCGCAATACGGCCCGCCTCCGATTTCGGGAGATCCCCCTCGGCACGGTATCGCCCGTACTTGGAATCTCCTGCGCTCGGGAATGGCAAGGCCGCATTGCGGCTTATTGGCATTACTTGATGAACCCCAGCAGCATCTCGCGAATCACCTTGGACGCCACGATCTGCGTCTGCTCGGTAGGGTCGTATGCGGGCGCTACCTCCACCAGGTCGCAGCCGACGACGTTAGCCTCGGAGCGCGCAATGGCGTGTACGGCCTCCAGCAGCTCCTTCGACGTGATGCCTCCCGCCTCCGCCGTACCTGTACCCGGAGCAGCGGATGGGTCCAGCACATCGATGTCGATCGTCAGATAGACGGGACGGCCGGCCAGCTCAGGCAGCACTCGCTTCAGCGGCTCCAGCACCTCGTAAGGATGGAAGTTGATGTTCTCGCGCGCATATTGCCACTCCTCTCGGGAACCGGAACGGATGCCGAACTGGTAGATGTTGTTGCCGCCCATCAGCTCCGCCGCCTTGCGAAGCGGCGTGGAATGGGACAGCGGCTCTCCTTCATAGGATTCACGGAGATCCGCATGCGCATCAAAGTGGATAATCGCCAGATCCGGGTACTTCGCGTATACCTCCTGGAAGATCGGCCACGATACCAGATGCTCGCCGCCGATGCCGACCGGCATCTTGCCGTCTGCCAGCACCCCTCGTACGAACTCGCCGATGATCTCCAGGCTGCGCGCCGCATTGCCGAACGGCAGCAGCAGATCGCCCGCATCGAAGTAGGCAATATCCTCCAGACTGCGATCCAGATAAGGGCTGTATTCCTCCAGCCCGATCGACACCTCGCGCACGCGAGGCGGTCCGAAGCGCGAGCCCGGACGGAAGCTTACCGTGAAGTCCATCGGCATGCCGTAGATGACCGCACGCGACGCCTCATAGTCTTCCGAACTGAGAATGAATACATTGCCGGAATATTTCTGATCCAATTTCATCTCTTGTGCCCGTCCTCTCTTACTTCACCATGTCTTCCACAAATTTCGGCAATACGAATGCCGTCTTGTGCAAGCGCGGGCTGTAATATTTGGTATCCAGCTCGGGAATGGACGCTTCGTCCACCTGAAGCGGATCATATTTTTTGCTGCCCATCGTGAACGTCCACAGTCCGCTTGGATAAGTCGGAATGTTCGCGCCGTATACGCGGACGATCGGGAACACTTCTTTCACATCCTTGTTCACGCTCTGGATCAGGTCCGCCTTGAACCACGGATTGTCCGTCTGCGCCACGAAGATGCCGTCTTCCTTCAACGCCTCATAGATGCCTTGATAGAAGCCGCGCGTGAACAGATTGGCCGCTGGCCCCACCGGCTCGGTGGAATCTACCATAATAACATCGTATGCATTCTTATGGTCATGAATATGCATGAAGCCGTCCCCTACCAGCACTTCTACACGGGGATTGTCCAGCTCGCCGGCAATGGAAGGCAGATACTTCTTGGAGTATTCGATCACTTTGCCATCGATATCGACGAGTACAGCCTTCTTCACCTTGGGATGCTTCATGACTTCGCGGATCACTCCACCGTCGCCGCCGCCGACGACCAGCACGTTCTCCGGGTTGGGATGTGTGAACAGAACAGGGTGCGCCACCATTTCATGGTATACGAACTCATCCTTTACCGTCGTCATGACCATGCCGTCGAGCACCAGCATCGTGCCGAACTCTTCTGTCTCAATCATATCCAGCTTTTGAAAATCCGTTTGCTCATTTACATATGTTTTCGTAATCTTTGCCGTGATGCCGAAGCTCTCGGTCTGCTTCTCCGTATACCACAATTCCATGGTGTTCGTTCCCTTCTTTCCCTAAGGTGGTTCAACCTGTATTATAGTATTTGGAGCCAAAAAAGCAACCTCTCTGCAGCCCCTCTACAAAATATTTATTCCCTCTTCTTGCAATTGAATAGCCTCCCGTCCATTTTTCCATACTAAGGAAAAGCGAAGCATCGCATGAAAGGAAGTTGGCTTCATGAATCAGGCTTCCAATGGACCGAGGAAAAAGCTGCTTAAGCTGGTCCCTCCCCGGCTATCGGAGTACCTTCTCCCGCGTCTACCGGCCATGAGGAAATGGCTCCGCAGGGCGGCCCTGACCGCCGCAGCCTTCTTCATTATATGTGTCGGACTATTCTTCTACCTGCGCTCGCAAGCGCTGCCCGTCTCGACTGTCAGCCAGACCTCGCAAATGCTGGATCTGCAAGGCCAGGTCATCGATACGTTCCATACAGGCGAGAACCGGCGGTCGGTGGCGCTGAAGGAAATCTCGCATCATGTCATCGACGCCACGCTTGCCATCGAGGACCGCCGCTTCTACGATCATCATGGATTCGATGTGAAAGGAATGGCGCGCGCCGTCATGGTGAACATGCAGAGCATGTCCGCCAGGCAAGGCGCCAGCACCTTGACCCAGCAGCTCGCCCGCAATCTCTATCTGAGCCATGAACGGACCTGGCAGCGCAAGCTGAAGGAAGCGGTATATACCGCCCAGTTGGAGATGAAATACGATAAGGACGACATACTGGAGATGTACCTGAACCAGATCTATTACGGGCACGGCTCCTACGGCATCGAAGCGGCGGCGATGCTTTACTTCGACAAGCACGCTTCCGAGCTGTCTATGGCGGAGAGCGCCATGCTCGCAGGCATTCCGAAAGGACCGAAATATTATTCTCCCTATATGAATATGAAAAATGCCAAGGATCGACAGTACCTTATTCTGCATGCGATGGCCGAAGGGGGCTCCATTACCGAGAGGCAAGCCGAGGCCGCTTACGCCGAAGTGCTGGACTTCCAGCCGCTCGACGATGAGCAACACGGCTTCGCACCTTACTTCAGAGATTACGTTCGCTATATTGCCACTGAGAAGCTGGGCATTCAAGAAGAGCTGCTGTACGAAGGCGGAATTACGATATACACCACATTGGATCAGCATATTCAAGGCGCGGCCGAGGAAGCCGTAAAGAACGGCATGCCGGAAAGCTCGCAGCAGCAAGCGGCGCTGATCGCGATCGATCCTCGCAACGGCTATGTGAAAGCGATGGTCGGCGGACGCGATTACAAGAGCAACCAATATAACCGCGTCTTCGCCGATACACGCCAGCCGGGGTCCACCTTCAAGCCGTTCTTGTACCTTGCAGCACTGCAGAGCGGCTATATGTCGCCCGTTACCCGCTTCAAGAGCGAGCCGACCGTCTTCACCTATGATGAAGGGCGCAAGAGCTATCGTCCGCGCAACTACGCCGACAAGTATGTGGGAGATTATATCGATATGCGCCGCGCCATCTCCGGCTCCGACAACATCTATGCCGTCAATACGATCATGACCGTAGGCGCGGAGAAGGTGATCGATACGGCCAAACGGCTTGGGGTCACCAGCACGATGAAGCCCGTTCCGTCGCTGGCGCTCGGCACCTTCCCGATAAGTCCGTTCCAGATGGCTTCGGCATACAGCGCATTCGCGGGCGACGGCAAGCTGCATGAACCGACAGCCATCCTGCGGATCGAAGATCGAAAGGGCCGCATATTATATGAAGCCAAGCCCCGCGCCGAGCAAGTCATTACGCCGGCGGAGGCGTATGTGATGACCAGCCTGATGGAGAGCGTATTCGATGAAGGAGGCACGGCCCGCCGGGTCGCTCCCATCATCAAGCGTCCCGTAGCGGGCAAGACGGGCACGACGGCGACCGACTCCTGGATGGTCGGCTATACGCCCGAGCTGGCGGCAGCCGTATGGGCCGGCTACGACAGAGACCGCTTGCTGACCGTTGCGGAATCCCATCGCGCCGCTCCCATCTTCGCTAGCTTCCTGGAGGATGCACTGACGACCGTGCCGCCCAAGCTCTTCCCGATGCCGGACGGCGTCGTGAGCGTCTTCATCGATCCGGACACCGGCATGCTGGCCGGAGACGGATGCCCGGAGAAGCGGCTGGAAAGCTTCCTGGCAGGCACCGAGCCGACGGAAGTATGCAGCGGGCATGAGGCATCCGATAGCAGCCGGAACGGCGATGAATCCGATTCGCCGCAGCAGTCACCGGATAAGAGCAGGCATCGTTCCTGGTGGGAGGACTTCAAGCGATGGTGGACGCATTGATGCTTTTTGTCTAAATTATGTTCAAAAAGTGAATTTTCTTTGAACATCAGGCATAACCTGTGGTATAGTAAGGACAAAGAAAGCACTTACAACGCACGGGGAGTGTTCAATATGACGACAAAAACCGCAAGAATCAGCGGACTGCGTCCCACTAAATCGGAAGTAAGAAAGCTTGTTAACGTGATGACGGCCATCGCATGGGCCATTCTGGGCATCGGCGTCGTGCTGTGCCTGATTAATCTGAACCACTTCAGCGATAGAAATGTCGGGCTTATGGTTGGCATCGGCTTCCTGGTCGGCAGCGTTCACATCTATGTCATCGGCACGGCGATCGGCCTCGTGCATGCGCGGCTGAACGGCAGCGCGACGAATGCGAACGCCGACTACGACAACCAGCCGTAACAGAACGGGATTTCATCTCCGCAACCGAGAAAGCCCCTTCCCCCATTGGAGGAAGGGGCTTTCTTCATGTCCGCCTATCCCTTCACAAAGGATTCCAATACACCCGCAGCTCCCGCTACTGCCAGAATGAGCAAGGGAGGATACATGTACGAAGGGAAGAGCAAATACAATACGACGACAATCGTCGCGCACCATATCCCCATGCACCAGTAGCAGGTAAGCAGATAACGAAAAAACGAGCGTATTCTGCCTCCTTTCTCCTCAACGACCGCCACTAGTCTCCCCTCTTCATCCTGTTGAAAGCTCTCCTCAAGGAAAGGTCTTCTTAGAAATGCCGTAATCTCATCAAATACAAGCAGTCGCGTCAATCTGTAAGCGGCCAGGACGAGTACTGCAAGCTGCAGCCACGTCAGATGCTCCATCGCTTCTTCCCCCTCCCATCCTTGCATTCTTCTTACGAATCTTTGGGTTAAGGCATTGATGACATTGCCTGTACTACTTGTCAGGCTGCGGCATATCGTATAGAGAGCTTAAAAATCGGTCTAAAAACGTTAAAGTCCTTATTAAGAAACCAAATGCACAGTGTAATTTCAATATATGATACAAATTTATTCATTAGAATAATCGCACCGGGCTTACAGAAAGGGGGATGAAAGCATGCTGCAACTTCTTCAATCCAACGAAGAACTGAATACACTTATCGCACAATCGCATTACGCACCTGTCATTCTGTATAAGCACAGCACAAAATGCGGCACAAGTCATGCCGCTCACTACAGGCTGCAGATGGTTATGAATCAGACGAAAGCGATGAGATTAAACATTATATATGCCATGGTAAAGGTGAGAGAATGCAAGGCGCTGTCGGAAGAAATTGCAGATCGGCTGTCGGTCAAGCATGTCTCGCCCCAAGTATTGATTATTCACCTCGGAAGGGCGGTCTGGCATGCTTCTCATCAGCGTATCCAAGGCGCGAATATAATGAGAGCCCTCCAGTCCCTCCCACTCTCCCGGACATAAACTTGTATATTGGGATCAATCGGCCTTGGATATCTAACGCGACAGCCCGGCACTGCTCATTGATGACGGTTGCGATACAGCAAATACATGAAGAACGGAGCACCGATACCGGATACGAATACGCCGGCGGGAAGATCGTGCGGCAGGAAGGCGGTGCGCGCAATCGTATCCGCTGCTGCCACGATGATCCCGCCGATGATCGCTGTCGCGGGAATGAGCCGCGTGAACTTGCGCCCGACCAATCGGCGCGCAATATGCGGAGCGATCAAGCCGACGAAGCCGATTGCCCCGGCATAAGCGACGGCGGAGCCTGCCAGCGCAACGCTGATCGCAAGAAGAATGAGACGCGACAGCTGAACTCTGACGCCCAGTCCCGTTGCCAGCTCATCACCCAGCTCCTGAACATTCGCCGTCCGCGCGAACAGCATGGCCAGCGGCAGGATGACGACCGCCCAAGGCAGCATGGCTCGCACATCCACCCAATTGGCGCCGTACACGCTGCCTACCATCCATATATAAGCTTGTACGGTGGAATGCTCGTCGCTGAATACGATGACCATCGTCGTCAGCGCTCCCATCGCAGCGGCCATGCCTATGCCGACAAGAACGAGACGGATGGAAGTAACACCTCCGCGCCACGCCAGCAGGTATATCAGGATGGACACCGCCGCCGCTCCGATAATGGCGGCCAGCGGCAGCCACTTCAGGCTGATCGTGCCGGCTAGACTCGTGATGAAGAACACCGCTCCGAGCGAGGCGCCTCCCGTCACGCCTAGAATGTCCGGAGAGCCGAGCGGATTGCGAATAACCGCCTGCATAATCAAGCCCGATACGCCCAGCGCAGCGCCTACAAGTACAGACAGCAGCAAGCGCGGCAGCCGAAGCGTATCGATCGTGAACGCGTTGTCGCTCTCCTTGCCCAGCAGATGAGCGATTACTTCCAGCGGTGAAATCATCGTGCTTCCGATGCACAATCCCAACAGCAGGACAAGCAGCAGCGCTGCAAGGAGCGCCGTGAACGATCTTGCCTGGGCGAGAGAGCTTCGATATCTCAAGGTTGCTTTCATCGGTTAACCCCCTTGCGAGCAAGATAGATGAAGAACGGCGTTCCGACAAGAGCGGTCATGACGCCGATCGGCAGCTCCTCCGGGCTGATCATGAATCGCGCTCCGATGTCCGCTAGCAGCAAGACGATACCGCCTACGAGCACACAGTACGGTATAATCCAGCGGTAATCCGCTCCTACCAGGCTGCGGACGATATGCGGCACGATAAGTCCGATGAAGCCGATGGAGCCGCCCACCGATACCGAGCCCCCCGCCAGCACCACAATAATGACGGCCATAGCGGCCTTCAGCAAGAATGTGCGCTGACCTAATCCGGTCGCGACTTCATCTCCTGCGGTCAGAATGTTCACCGACTTGCCCATGAACAGTGCAGCCGCCCACCCTGCAAGCAGGAACGGCAGAATAGGGAGCAGCATCTCCAGCGTCCGGCCTGCTACCGAGCCGGCAAGCCAGAACAACGCCCCTTGAATAGCCGGGGCGCTGATGACGAGGAAGCCCTGTGTCAGAGACAGGAGCAGGGCGGTTACCGCCGCGCCCGCCAATACGAACTTGAGCGGCGATGCGCCTCCCTTCCCCAGCGACCCCAAAGCAAAGACCATCACCGCGGCGACCGTGCCGCCAAGGAGGGAAAACCACATATAATGCGATAACGAATTGACGGAGAAGAATGTAATAGCAAGGACTACGAATAACGTTGCCCCTGCATTAATGCCGAACAGACTGGGTGACGCAAGCGGATTGCGGGTCAGCGCCTGCATAAGCGCGCCGGAGATAGCCAGGCTTGCTCCGATGACCAGTGCGATGATCGCGCGTGACAAGCGGGTCGTCGTCACAATGACATGCTCGGCGGATTCCGGGTCGTAGCTGAAAAATGCGGTCCAAACCGTCGACAGAGGCATGCTGGTCTGTCCGAACGCTATGCTCGCCGTGAAGGCGAGCAGCAGCACTGCCATCCCAGCAGCCAACCCGCACCACTTGGCGGAAGTTCGTTTCAATAAAGGCATTCGTCAAATCCCCTTGCCAACCATAGTATGCTCCCTACTTCTCAAGCTCGTAATGCTCATACAGCTGATCCAGCATCACATTGGCATTGGAGATGCCGCCGCCCAGATTCCACGCAATCTCATCCACCATGAATACCCGCTTGTTCTTCACCGCATCCAGCTGTTGGAATAGAGGATGCGTGGTCCATTCCTCATAAGTTTTGTTCACAGCCTCGTCCTCGCCGAATCCGCCTATGAAATAGAAGATCGTGCCTGCATTCATGCTCGGTATCGCTTCTTTATCCGTCAAGCTGATGACGACTTTGCCCTCATCGGCTTCCTTCTGCTGGTATTCCGTCCGAATAAAACCCAGTTCATTCAAAATATTGGCCGCATAGCCCGTTACATAGATGCGCGCATGATCTGCGCGATAGTTCAAGATGGACACGGTAACCGGCCATTCGCTGCCTAGCTTGGCGCTGATTTTCCCTTTGAAATCCGCTACTCTCGCATCCCAGGCCTGCAGCAGCTCCGCAGCTTCCTTCTCTTTGTTCAACGCTTGACCCATCAGCTCAACCGTCTCCTTGAATTGGAATACCGTCTCATGCGCCACAGTCGGCGCGATCGCCTTCAGGTTCTCATAGATTTTCTCATTGCGCAGCTTGGAAGCAATAATGAGATCCGGCTTCAGCTTGGCGATTTCCTCCACGTTCGGTTGAGCTTCGCTTCCCAGAATCACGGTATCCGCCAATTCTTCCTTCAAGTAGTCGTACATCGGCTGTTGCGCCCAAGACTCTACAGCGCCTACAGGCTTGACGCCAAGCGCGACAGCCACGTCCGTCGCCCCCTGATAGAGCGTAACGATACGCTGAGGCGTTCCTTCGATTTTCGTCTCTCCCATTGCATGCTTGATCTCGCGCACATCGCCGGCAGCGCTGTCTCCTTTAGCCGATGCGTCGCCTTCTTGGCCAACATTGGCATTGGAGGACGCCTCCTCCTGTACGGCCCCGTTCTCCTTCTTGGCCGCATTCCCGCCGCCGCACCCGGCAAGCACGGTCATCAGCAGGACCATTCCCGCCACAACCCATAACGTCGCTTTCCCTCTTAACATGATGACTGCCCCTTTCTATTCATGCCTAAATAATAGATAATTCTGCCCGATTATCATTCTCATATGTATCTAGAAAAGTGACTATCCGCACAACGTGAGAATTGATGTGACTTTTTATACAGTGATAATGATAATCAATTAACGTTAATGATTCTAAACGAGTATACCTTCACTGTCAATATAAACTTCATTTGTTCCAATCGCTGGATTTTTGCACGATCAGCAAAAATTTCCTTATGGCGAACTGGTGAATAAACTTTGTCGGAATGAAGTCTAATTGTTTACGTTATTGTTAAAGCCGCAGTCAGAAGCGCTTCAATCTGATATGTTAATCGTAAGCAATTATTACCCAAGGAGTGGAACCGTTGATGAGACCTTATTATCGCATACTGGCAACTGTACTGTTCCTGGCGATGACCTTCACGCTTGCGGGCTGCAGCGGAGAGTACATTGTGCTGGATCCTAAGGGACCGATCGGACAGGATCAGAAGGATTTGATTATTATCACAACCGTCCTGTGTCTGGTCATACTCGTCCCTGTCCTTATTATGACAGCCGTGATCGTATGGCGTTACAGAGACCGTCCCGGAAGCAAGGCTGCCTACAAGCCGAACTGGGAGCATAATACGAAGCTGGAAGTGACCTGGTGGACCATCCCGATCATTGTCATTCTGATTCTGGCGATCATTACAGCGATTTATACGTACAAGCTGGAGCCATCCAAGCCGCTGGCCTCGGATAAAGAGCCGATTACGATCCAAGTCACTTCGATGGATTGGAAGTGGCTGTTCACTTATCCGGATGAGGGCATAGCAACGGTCAACTATATCAAGTTCCCGGAGGACGTTCCGGTACGCTTCCAGCTCACATCCGATATGGCAATGAATTCCTTCTGGATTCCGCAGCTGGGCGGACAGATTTACTCCATGTCAGGAATGGCAATGACCTTGTATCTTCAGGCGGATGAACCAGGAAGCTACTATGGCTCCGGCGCCAACTTCACCGGGAAGGACTTCGCCCAGATGACATTCACGGCGGACGCCGTCTCGGAAGAGGAATACAAGGCATGGATCGACGAGGTGAAGGCAACTTCCCCTGCGCTGGCCATACAGGACTATGAAGATATGCGCACGCCGGGCACATCCGATGTGAAGTCGTTCTCCAGCTTCCCTGAAGGACTGTTCGAGCATATTGTGACGCAGTATGTCGAAGACGGCGCAGCCAACCCGCATGCCCATCACGGCGTAGGGAACAAGCAGGATGAAGCGGAAGACAGCGGCAATGGCGATAACGACTAACAATTGACCGTTAACGAAAGGAGAATTACTCATAACCATGTGGGATAAAATCAAAGCATTTTCATCCGATTTTTTCGTTACGGGCGACCCTCTCATTCTGGGAGCTCAAGTGTCTATTGCCTTGACGCTGGTAGCGATTGTATTCACCTTGACCTACTTCAAGAAGTGGCGCTGGCTCTGGACGGAGTGGCTGACCACTGTCGATCACAAGCGGATCGGCATTATGTACATTATCAGTTCCCTGCTTATGCTGTTCCGCGGGGGCGTCGACGCCTTGCTTATGCGTGTACAGCTGGCCGCACCGGGGATGGAATTCCTGAACGCGGAGCATTACAACCAGATCTTCACGACGCATGGCGTCATTATGATTCTGTTCATGGCCATGCCGCTTATGTTCGGCTTGTTCAACATTATGGTGCCGCTGCAGATCGGCGCACGGGACGTAGCATTCCCGTTCCTGAACTCCTTCAGCTTCTGGATGTTCTTCTTCGGAGCGATGCTGTTCAACCTGTCCTTCATCATCGGCGGCTCGCCTGACGCAGGCTGGCTGGCTTATCCGCCTCTATCCGGTCTGTCGGGAAGCCCGGGCGTCGGCCAGGACTTCTATATATGGGGCATTCAGATATCCGGTATCGGCTCGCTTGCGACAGGCATTAACTTTATCGTCACGATATTGAAAATGCGCGCTCCGGGCATGAAGCTGATGCAGATGCCGATGTTCAGCTGGTCGGTATTGTCGTCATCCGTCACGATTCTGTTCGCTTTCCCGATTCTGACGGTTACGTTGTTCCTGCTGTTCCTTGACCGCTATCTTGGCGCTCACTTCTTCACGCTGGACGGCGGCGGCAACCCGATGATGTATATTAACCTGATCTGGATGTGGGGACATCCCGAAGTCTATATCGTTGTCCTGCCGGCATTCGGCATCTTCTCCGAGATCGTCGCGACGTTCTCCAAGAAGAAGCTGTTCGGCTACAAATCGATGGTATTCGCGCTTATGTCCATCAGCTTCTTCTCCTTCTTCACCTGGGCGCATCACTTCTTCACGATGGGCTCCGGGGCGGACGTCAATGCGTTCTTTGCGATAACGACGATGCTGATTGCGATACCGACGGGCGTGAAAATATTCAACTGGCTATTCACGATGTACAGGGGGCGGCTCAGCTTCCCGACGCCTATGCTGTGGACGATTGCCTTCATTCCGTGCTTCGTCATAGGCGGCATGACCGGTGTCATGCTATCCGTCGCGCCGGCTGACTTCCAATACCACAACAGCTACTTCCTGATCGCTCACTTCCATCAGGTGCTGATCGGCGGCGTCGTATTCGGTTACTTCGCGGGCCTGTATTACTGGTGGCCGAAGCTGTTCGGCTTCAAGCTGCATGAAGGGCTGGGGAAATGGGCATTCTGGTTCTGGAACATCGGCTTCTATGTGTGCTTCATGCCGCAATACGCGCTTGGATTCATGGGCATGACACGCCGCTTCAACGAGTACAACTTCGACATGGGCTGGCAGCCGCTGAACGTCGTATCGACCGTCGGCGCCTTCCTGATGGGTATCGCGTTCATCTTCCAGGTATGGCAGATTGCGCACAGCATCAAGTTCCTGAAGAAAGAAACAACCGGCGACAACTGGGACGGACGAACGCTGGAATGGTCCATTCCGTCTCCTGCACCGATGTACAACTTCGCCCGCCTGCCTGTCGTGACGCATCAGGACGACTGGTGGGAGAAGAAGCAGCGCAAGCTGCGCGGCGAACCGGATGCGCCAGAGGTTGCTGCGGCTGAGCAAGCGCCGCTTGAGCCGATTCATATGCCTCGCAAGTCGGGCAATGCGTTCATCATGTCCATCTTCTGGTTCATCGCAGGCTTCGGCTTCGTATGGGATTGGACCTGGATGGCCATTCCGGGCCTGATCGGCGTCGCGGTATGCATGCTTGTCAGATCGTTCACGTATAATACGGATTATTATATCCCTGTAGAAGAAATCGAGCGGACGGAAGCCGCTGCAAGGGGGGCTCACTAATGGCAGAGGCAATGATGAAGAAGACGACCGCTCACGGCTCCCATCACGGTCATGGCGGCCACGGCCACGATCATCATGATCACCATGAGCAAGAAGAGATGAAGACGTTCGGCTTCTGGCTGTTCCTGATCAGCGACGTTATTCTGTTCGGCGTCCTGTTCGCCACATTCATCGTTCTTCGCAACAATACGGCCGCCGGTCCTACCGGCGGCGAGCTGATCGAGATGACCGGCATTATTATCTCGACATTCATCCTGCTGACAAGCAGCTTCACGAGCGGCATTGCGCTGCTGGAGATGAACAAGGGCAACAAGAAAGGCCTCATCTTCTGGCTGGCCGTTACGGCGCTGCTGGGCGCATCCTTCATCTATCTGGAGGTGACAGAGTTCCTGCACCTCGTGCATGAGGGCGCGACGATTGGCACGAGCGCTTACTGGTCTGCCTTCTTCACGCTGGTCGGCACGCACGGCTTGCACGTATCGGTCGGACTGGTATGGATGACCGCGCTCATTATTCAATTGTCCCGCAGGGGAATTACGACGGTAACGAAGCGAAAAGTGAACATTGTCAGCTTGTACTGGCATTTCCTTGACGTCATCTGGATCTTCGTCTTCACGATCGTGTACCTGATGGGGGTGATGTAGAATGGCGAACCATACGAATCACGCTACGCATGAACAGCACGACGAGCATGGCGGACACGGCTCTATCAAGGCTTACGTCACCGGCTTCCTGCTTTCCATCGTACTGACAATCATTCCGCTTGTGGCGGTCATGAACGACATGTTCAGCAAGCAGGCGACTACCGTATTGATTCTGGTCATGGCCATCTTGCAATTCGGCGTACAGCTGCTGTTCTTCATGCATATCCGCGATGAGAAGAAGCCGCGCTTCAACTTGATCGCGTTGATTTTCGGCTTGATCATCATGCTTACAATCGTCGCAGGCTCGATCTGGATTATGACCTACAACCAGGTGGCGGCTTAAGCTATACCGAATAAGCAGATTAGGCTGCCCTTCCGCTGAAGGGCAGCCTTTTATATTGCTCATCTTATATATCGTTCAGCCACTACGCCATGCGCCTATGATACGGCGGAGGTATCGCAGAACATACAATACACAGTAACGCCATCTACCCTGATCTCCTTGATCAGCTTGAAGCCGAAGTGCTCGTACAGAGGGACATTGTCCGGGTTCTCCGTATCCAGCGCAACGCCCATCCCTACTTCTTCTGCCGTTCTTAATACGTGCAGCAGCAGCTTCTTCCCTAATCCGCAGCCTTGCGCTTCTCTCCTGACGGCAATCATCGTCAAGTAGCGGTGCTGCAGAACTGGCACGACAGCCCGGGTCATGCGGGAGTAGTCGCTCAGGAAGCGAAGTGCTTGCATCGGGATATGACGCGCCAGCGCCAGCATTCTCCAGGAGAGACGCAACTGCTTCGCCCATCCTCCGGATGACGGCTGGTCCGCCGTTCCTTCCGCAATGTATCCGCCAAGCAGCGTTGTCCCGTCATAGATTCCCCATAACGGCTCATCCAGCAGCATGCCCTTATCGAACAGAAAGCCAAGGAATGCCCGTATGCGCCTATCGGTCGCCGGATCACCACTGCGTTCATGTCCGAATGCGTGTACAATTAACGGATCGTTGCGGAACGCGGATAGAAATGCCTCAATGAATTGTTCCTTATCGCCGGGCTGCAGCTTCGCCACTCGATAAGTCGTGTTCATCCTCTGCCGCCCTTCTTCTGTGCTGAATGCCCATAATGATTAACCGAGAAGCTGTACAGCACCTTCAGCATGAACAGCATGCCCGTCACCAGCATATACGGCTCCACATCTCGCCACAACAGCTGTCCGGCTATGCCGATCGTCAACAGCAATCCCGCCAGGAACACTTGTCTTTGCGGTTGAACGAGCGAATTGACCAGGAAGGCTCCGGCAATGGTGAAGGCCCAGACGGCAGTCGCATAACCGATGTCCTCATTCAGACAGAAGGCTACAACGAGAATATGCACATGGATGGATATGAAAACAATGCGGTTAAGCGGACGCTCCGCATAGAAATTGCTGGTTGAAGCGGTGAAATTGGCCACACAGCCGGCGAATATATCCCACATCAATATCAAGGCGATGAGGGAGCGCCATAATGGAATGCCCTCTACCATTTCCGGGTACAAGAAATAAATCGTGCCCGTCAATGCTATACTGCATGCGAAAATCGTAATAATTGTCGCCCAAGTCTGTTTTTCACCAAACACATCATGCAGAAATCCGGGAATTTTAACTGTCTTCATTTGGGATCACTCCTATTGGTTGTTACTACAAGCATATAGGAGTCATTCTTAAATTTCAATAGTTTTATAGTTATTTAATACATTTACTACATAATTATCGCATAGCTAGTCCACCCTTCATGAATGGAAGCTTATCCAGCCTGCGCCATTACTCGGCTTGCGCCGTTAGTCTTCGCATTGTCCCGCCAATCCGAAGAAAAACAGTTCCAGCATGCTATCCAGCTCACTCCCGCTATGGAAGGCTGATTTGTCACCCGACCACTGACGGCCCAATTCGTTCATGAACATCCGCAAGTAGCGAATCGCCATATCCTCCGACAAGCTTGAGCCGATGTAGCCTTCCTGCTTGCCAAGTGCCAGATAACGGATATAGAACGGCTTTATGGCCTCCTCATAAAATTCCTCCATCGCTGTCATAACCCCGTGATGACGAAGTGCATCCGCAGCGGACGCATCCTCCGATAACAGCTGCAAAGACTGTGCATCCAGCAGCATAATCGCCTTCGTCTTCTCCCTATAGCTCATCTTCGATTGTAGGATAGACTCGCATTGTTGCAGCTGCTTCTCCATCCCCCCCTTGACCATTGCCGCATACAGCCGGTCCTTCGTCCCGAAGTAATTGTAAATCGTAGCCGGTGATACACTGGCGCGCTCCGCTATTTCGTTCACGCTCACTTTCTCGTAGCCATACTTGGCGAACAACTGGGCCGATGCTTGAAAAATCTGCTCCATCTTCATCTGCTTGCGACGCTCAAAACCACTCATTCTCTTCACCTCACTAGTAGTGTAGCCGAACTTCGTCAACGATTCAATTGCATCGGAGCGATGAGCATCCCCCCGCTTCCGTACATAACGGCATGCAAAAAGAGACTCTGCATTCGCTGCAGAGCCTCTGATCGTTCACGTTGATACCAGCATCTGCGGCTGAACCAAGGTTAGTCGTCTCCGAAACGGCATTGCTCCAACGGAACGACGCGAGTGCGATACTTCACCTTATAGCCGACATATACGGCGATAAAAATCGGAAGACCGATATAGGTCGCTATAAGCCCGTATATATTGAAGCTCCCGTCCCGGATCATGGAGTAGCCTTGTCCGACGATCACAATAGAACATATGAAGAAGGCGACGATCGGGCCGAATGGGAACCATCTTGCCCGGTACGGCAACTCGTCCAGCCGATGTCCTTGCGCCACGAACGCCTTGCGGAAGCGGTAATGGCTAATGGATATGCCCAGCCATACGATAAAACCGCACATGCCGGATGCGTTCAGCAGCCAGACGTACACCACGCCGTCTCCGAACAGGGAAGCAAGGAATGCCAGCATGCCGATGGCGGCTGTCACGGCCAGCGCGGCTACAGGGACGCCTCCCCGGTTCAAATAGCGGAGCCATCCCGGCGCCTTCCCCTCCTTCGCAAGCACCCACAGCATGCGGGTGGAAGCGTACAGCCCGGAACTGCCCGCAGATAGCACCGACGTGAGGATAATAGCGTTCATGACGGAGGCCGCGAAGGCGAATCCCGCTCTCTCGAAGACGATGGTGAATGGACTGACCGCGATATTCGTCACGCTGACATTCAATAGCATGGGATCGTTATACGAGATTAGAGCGCCGATAACGAAGATAGCCATAATGTAGAACAACAGTATCCGCCAGAAGATCTGCTTGACCGCTCTCGGAACATTCCTCGCCGGGTCCTCGCTCTCCCCGGCAGACACGCCAATCAGCTCGGTCCCCTGGAAGGAGAAGCCTGCCGCCATAAATACGCCGAGCATCGCCAGAAATCCGCCATGGAAGGGCGCGTCCCCTTCCGTCAGCCGATGCAAGCCCGGTGCGTTATTGCCCATAATGCCGGCAATCATCAGGAGACCTACCACAATAAAGACGATGACGGTGACGACCTTGATCATTGAGAACCAATATTCCGACTCGCCGAACGAGCGCACCGACAAGTAATTAATGAACACCATAATGCCTAAGAATAATGCGCTCCATAACAGAGTCGAAGACTCCGGCAGCCAATACTTCACGATAAGACTTGCTGCAGAGGTCTCGGCAGCGATTGTAATCGCCCAATTGAACCAATAGTTCCAGCCCAGCGCGAAGCCGAGCGCCGGATCGACGAACCGTCCGGCATAAGTGCTGAAGGAGCCCGACACCGGCATATAGGCCGCCATCTCCCCCAGACTGGTCATAAGAAAATATACCATAAATCCGATCGCCGCATAGGCGAGAAGCGCTCCGCCCGGACCCGCGTTATGGATGGCGCCGCCGCTGGCAAGGAACAGTCCTGTGCCGATCGACCCGCCCAGCGAAATCATTGTCATATGACGGGCCTTCAGCCCGCGCACCAATTGCCCATTACCTTGCTTCTTCTGACTGCTCTGGTTGCTCATTGCTTGTTCCTCTCTAACCTTCATTCCAGCTTTCAACCTTCTTATTATAGTGCCAATCCCGAACGGTTTCCATTTTACTTTTTCCCAGTTCGCACATATACAACCATATGCCCGTGTGATACGACATACATGGGCTGGGTTCCGGCGACGGACGTAACGACGCGGGCGTCGTTCAGCGTACTGCTGGAAGCTCCGAACCCGAGCGCTTCTTGATTGCAAACGCCAAACAGCTGTCTCGCGAGCCGGCATTCGGCTTGGCGGGACAGCTGCTTACATCACTTATTCGGCAATAAACCCGGCATCGATCAAAAATCTCGCTAACACCACCGTCGCTTGCGCGCGGGTGGCCTCTGCTTCCGGAGCCAGCCGATCCGCTGACATGCCACCCATCAGGCCTTCTTGCACCAGCGCCGCTACGGCATCCGTCGCCCAATTCGGAACGGTGTCCCGATCTTTGAACGGAGCCAGAACATCTGGATCGCTTGCAGGAAGCTCATGCCCGATGAATGCTATCGCTCGGCTCATCATCACGGCCATCTGCCCTCGGGTGATGCGCGCATCCGGGGCGAATCGCTCCCCTCCAACCCCGCTCACCAACCCGATATCCGCTGCCGCCGCAACGACCGGCGCATACCACGCTCGCGCGTCCACGTCGCTGAAGCTCGAACCGCCATCGCCCGTCCCCATCGCTATGCCCAAGGAACGAACGAGCAGAGCGGCGAATTCCGCCCTGGTAATCATGCGGTCAGGGGCATAACGATCATCTTCGACACCTTGCACAACCAGATAGGAAGCCAACAATTCCACTTCCCGCTCGGCCCAGTGGCCGCCCATGTCGGCGAAGCGAACCGGCTCTCGCTCTATTACCGCATACAGGCTGTTATGCGGCACATGCATCACGATCTCCCGTTCACCGGTGGATCGCGCGGCATCTTCTGACGGCACGAAGACAAATGCTCCGGCATCAAGGTCAACCCATACCCCCATCAGCCGTTCGCTGTCTTCCTGCGTCACGATGGCTCTCGCCATATAGGCTCCGCCATATTCACTAATTTCCAATGACTGTCCATTCGCCTCGACGCTCAGCTTAAATTCCACTACGTCACTTGCCAGCGACAGCCCTTTCGCCGCCGCCATTTCAGCGACCTCTTCCGCCACCTCCTCATTTACGCGTTCCACGCTGATTGTCAGCTTCACATCCTGCGCGTTCACACCAAGCTCGGCTGCCCACCGGGAAGATCCAATGCTGAAATCACAAGTTGATAACTCGATCCATTCAGCTCGACTTCAATGACCACGTCCGGCAATTCCTGCTGGATCTTCAGCAGCGAACCTATCGGAAGCTGCACCTGCGCCAGCCCTTCCGCATCACGGCTTCTATCGTCAACAGCGGCTCCGCTGCTTCCCGCAAACGTGTCAGCACTTGACTCATTATATATGACGGGCCATCCGCTGCAAGCTGTAATTGCCGCCGACAAATCCGTCAGAGAAGCCGCCTTATTCGGCATAC
This sequence comes from Paenibacillus sp. J5C2022, assembly GCF_025567625.1. Taxonomy (GTDB): domain Bacteria; phylum Bacillota; class Bacilli; order Paenibacillales; family Paenibacillaceae; genus Pristimantibacillus. Next base: position 36,734 of record NZ_JAOQJC010000023.1, read on the forward strand.
ACTGCGGTCATGTGAACTGCACGGACGGGCGTTATATCTATATGCGCGCACCGGCCGGCAAGGACAATCGTCTGCTGTTCAACTATACGCTCATGCCCACCCATATGCGTTCCAGATTCACGATAGATGAGCTTCATCACTTGCGATTGCACCCGCCATTCGCTTTCTCGAATAGAACCCAACTGCTGCGGACTCCCTCTTCAACGGTAAGCGAAGCTCACACTATGCCTTCGAGGAAGGAACCTTGACCTTGCTGTTCGATTTGCTTCAGGACCCACAGCAGCTGCATCCCTTGAACAATGAGAAGATTGAGACCGGGATGATCAGGCATATGATCAAGCTGATGCGACAGTATGACGCCCCGGAAGAGCAATATGTCCGATTAGGTCTGGAGCGCAAGGCTGAATAGCTGAGCAGGTTCCCGTGCTGAGGTTCAGCCCTTGCGCCTGTCAGCTTGCGCGCTTGCACGCTTCCCGCCGAAGGCGAGGCGCAGGCCGACAACGATAATAATGAATGCGGTTATGACGGTGGGAAGCATATATTTGAACCGGTAATACTCATTCTGGAACTGATGAAAGTACTGCGTAATCAACTCCGCCGCAATGCGGTCGAACAAATAATAAACGCCGGACAAAATAAGCAATACGCCGAACCAGCGCTGATAAGGCACCAACTGGGAGAGGATCGGCTCATCCTGCAGCTCTTGCCTCTCGTAGCGGGCTGTCATCTGCACGGCATCGAAAAAAGCGAAGCACCAGAATAACGGCAGAAGGAACAAAAACAGCGACAGCCGCAAGCTGTCCATCATAAACATCGCCAGCAGAAACCCGCCCATCAGTTGAAGCCCTCTCTTCTGCAGGCCGAGATACAGATGGCCCGCTCCCGGGAAGACCGCAAGCGCAATAGCCAGCGCTCTGTTCTTCTGCCCGGACATATGCTTCTCCACCTGTACGAACAGGGAGCGGTCCTCCAGCACCTCTCCGCGCTGTTTGGCGTTCACGAGACTGATAACATCGAATATGCTGTATGCCCATATGACCGGCAGCGCCAGCAAGAAGATCAGCACCGCACCGGAACCCATGACAACACTGAGGAACAGGATTATAGACAACAGCCCGACGAAGGAAATCAAGAACGTAATCCCTCTCTGCATAAGGCCCAGGCTCATATGACCGACTCCCGGTATAATGGACAGCATGATCACCCGGGTCTTTTCTTCTTGCTCGTAGGCGTAGGCTTGGCCGCTTGCATGCGAGGTATGCGGCATTCCATGCGATGCACCGTACGCAGTGCCGCCATTCTGCGCCGACCCGTATGCAACGCCCCCGCTCGACGCAGATCCGTATGCACTCGCGGCGTAAGCGGCAGGCGCGGGCGGAACGATGCGTTCTCCTTCCACAGACGTTACCTTCCCGGATATGATGGTCACAATCATATCGATCATATTGACAATGGCGAACACAGCCGCCACGAACAGCAGGAACGCGAGAACGTCTCCTCCGATATCCCCTCCGCTAACGAGCAGGGCGAGAAACCCCAAACCTATTGGACCAAAGAAGCCTCCGGCATAAAGCAAAAATCGCCACATACGTCCAAGGTAGGCATGGCCTGCGCCGGGTATAAAAGAAAGCCAAAATGCGACTAACGGACTTTTCGGCACCTTCATCATTTCCATCCTCTCTTCTTCTATTGAAATCTGGCGGACTGAATACGGTCAATCCAGCTTCCCGTTCGGTTCAGCATACGCTCCGACCAAGACGGCTCCGGTATCTCTTGAGGTTCATGTACCGCTTCATAGCCAGGAACATTGCCCGATGCCATATCCAGCTCGCGCAGCTTCTCCGACAATCCGGCGAATGCCCCCGATGCCAGCAGCATCAGGGTAATGGAAGCCGCTATAGTGTAATGGGCAGCTGGATGCTGCAGCCAAGTCCGGCGTCTGACCGTTGTGCGGGCAATCGGGCTGTCGCAGTTGTCCTGCCTGTTCCCGCCTTCCGCATATTCATCGCTTCCAAGCCGTTCGCCCTCTTCGCATAACAGTCCGTCGATCACGGAATCCGCCATCTTCTCCATGTCGGGCATAGCGGGTATCCAAGGTGAATTGACCGCTTCGTCATTCTCATCGCCCCGACGGGAATCCTTCGCTTCCAGAACCGCCATGAATACGGCCAGACATTCCTCGCATGACGCCAGTGCGCCGTCCACCTTATCCCGATAAGCGCGATCCAGCATGCCATCCCGATACTTCAGCATATCCGCCATCGGTATATGCGAATGCATCACGTTGTCCTTCATTCGAAATCCTCCTTCCGCCAATGCCGCTTCATCCAGTTTCGCGCCCGATACAGTCTCGACTCCACGCTTTTCCGCTCCAATCCCGTTTCCGCCGCAATCTGCTCGTAGCTTTTATCTTCCATATAGTAGGCGTATACCACTTCACGATAGTTGGCCGGGAGATGCTCCACAAGAGCTCTAATGTTGCTCCGTTCGTCATGGCTGATCGCCATGTCTTCGGCCGACCTTTCCAGCACTTGCGGAGGGGGAACCGCTTCTCTTCTTTTTATGTCGGCCCCCCAACCACTCTCTCCATCCTCCATCAGCTGCTCCGGCCTTCGCGCTTTTTTCCGCTTGAAGTCAATCGCCCGATTGACCGCAATGCGGGTAATCCACGTCTTGAAGCCGTCCAGCCTGCAGTCCGGGAGGGAGCGATAGATCTGCATCAGCACTTCCTGTGTCACATCCTCCGCATCATGCGGCGACTGCAGCACAGCGTACACCGTACGGTACAAATATGGACCATACGCCTGCACGAACGGCCTGTAAGCTTGCGGACCGCCGTCGCGCACCGCCCTGATCCAATCCGTATTGTCGACGATATCGCTCCCTCCCTTCTCGTCCTAATAGACGTCATCCGTCACATGTTCCCCTGCACCTGCTGCATATTTTTTTCGCTGCATCTACAGCATATTGTTTTTCGCTGCATCTGCTGTACTTTTTTCGTTGGATCTGCTGCATTTTTTTCGCTGCATCTGCTGTACTTTTTTCGTTGGATCTGCTGCACTTTTTTCGTTTCACGGATCATACTTCGCACATAACCAATAGCCGCACCACGCTTCCTCACACCGCTCAATTAACCGCAGAGAAAGCTTGCCTCACGTCAAACTGGTGATTCCGCAAACTGATGATTCTACAAACCGGCGATTCCGCGGCTCTTTATGGCACAAACTCACCTAAATCGGTCGTTGTTGAACGAACGTCGCACAATCTCCACGCTTACTGACGGCTTCCGGGCACTTTTATATGAAAAATCGTACAAAAAGGGCTATTCAGGGCTAACTTTCCGGTGCTTTGTATGGAAAATCATACAAAACTCTTGCTCACCGAGAGGTTCCAGGCACTTTTATACGATAAATCGTACAAAAGGAGCTATTCAGCGCTATCATCCCGGTGCTTTGTATGGAAAATCATACAAAACTCTTGCTCACCGAGGGGTTCCAGGCACTTTTATACGATAAATCGTACAAAAGGGGCTGTTCTGCGCTATCATCCCGGTGCTTTGTATGAAAAATCATACAAAACTCTTGCTCACCGAGGGGTTCCAGGCACTTTTATACGATAAATCGTACAAAAGGGGCTGTTCTGCGCTATCATCCCGGTGCTTTGTATGAAAAATCATACAAAACTCTCGCTCACCGAGGGTCCCAGGCACTTTTATACGATAAATCGTACAAAAGGGGCTGTTCTGCGCTTGAACTGCACCCCGTCAAGTGATGTACATTTGCAAATGTGAAAGTTAAATCACATCATTTTTCTGGCGACAAGGCAAGATAGGCTTGACGGATTATGTGGACTTGAGCGCTAGCTCCTACTTTTCAGCAGTACGAGGATTGCTTGGCGGGGCTATGTGACCAAAATGAGCGATAGCGCACACTTTCCATTACTTTTCCGAGTCTATGTGATCATTTTGAGCGATGGCTCCTGCTTTTCGGCGGAATGAGGATCGCTTGTAAATTCTTTAATGACAAAAAAAGCCCAACGGCTTCTCGCCGTCAGGCCCGCTCCACATTCGCTTACCCGTTCAGAGCATTCTTCAGCTCATCCGGCGAATGCTCCCACCATTCCGCATTATGCTCCATCAGCAGCTTGCGCAGCGCCGCCTTATCGCCCTCACCCAGATTATCCAGCATGAATCTGCGCTTGATGGAGTAATCCAGCCGGTTCACATGATCGGCGAGAATCTTCCAGCCGCGGCGAGCTTCGCTGTCAATGAGCATCTCGCACGCTGTCGCTCCTGCGTAGAAGGAGCCCTCCTCGTCCCGGTCCACCGCCACCCAGACGATCCAGCATTGACGGCCGTTCGGCGTGTCCTCCTTGTTCGGCGTGAACTTGATGCCGCGCTCGATCTTGCTCTTCGCATGCATCGCTCCTACGTCAATATAAGCTTCGCCATTATCAATCATGACGCAGGCTACATTGCTGAGGTCAATGGAGCCGGCGCCGAATCCTCTATGCTTCTTGCCGCTAACGACGTTCAGCGACAGTGACTTCTTCTCTGTCTTTGGTGTGTTGTTCTGCTCTTCAGTCATACGTTCTTCATCTCCCGCCTTTCCCGTACAATAATTCCATTTTAGCTAATAATCTTGGAAATGCAAACATATACATGCTGTAGATGCTTGTCAACGGGAGGGAATCGTGAATGTCTCCAAACCATGTCAAATCAATTGCAATCGGAGCAGTTGCAGTGATCATGCTCATTCTATCCATTCAATCCGGCTTCGGAACCGCATGGCAGTCCAAGTATACATACGCCCTCGCCCCATCAGCCCAGACGAAGCAGGCGCCCTCTCCGAGTTCGGCGGGTCCGCCGTCGAAGGCGCCTTCGCCGGATCAGACGGCACAGCTCCAGCCGCTAAGCAAGCGTGTCGTGGAATACCACATGAGCGTAAGCTTGCGCGAGGATGGACAGCATCTGGATGGCGAGCAATCCGTCACCTGGACGAATCCGGGTAAAAAAGAAGTGTCCGAGCTCTACTTCCATCTGTATCCTAACGCATTCCAGTCGGGCAAATCCACCTTCATGCGCGAATCAGGGGGCAGGCTGCGGCAGGACCGGGCGACGCCGGACAGCCGCAGTCACATCAAGCTGCTTACGCTTCAGACGCTGGAAGGAGAGAGTCTGCTGCCAAGGCTGCAATACACACGTCCGGACGACGGCAATGCTCATGATTATACGCTGGCCAGGCTCCGGCTGCCCGAAGCGGTGCCGCCGGGCAAGTCCGTTACGTTGCGCATGAGCTTCGAGGTGAAGCTGCCTGAAGTGTTCGCCCGCATGGGGTATTCCGGCAATTTCGTCATGGCGGGTCAATGGTTTCCCAAGATCGCCGTCTATGAGACGGAAGGGGTTCGCAATCGGACGACGGAGGGATGGAATGTCCATCAATATCACGGCAATTCGGAGTTCTACAGCGACTTCGGCGTATACAGCGTACGCATCCGCGTCCCCGAGAGCTATGCGGTGGCGGCTACGGGGCTTCAGACAAAGCCAGCCATTACGCAAGATGGTTCGAAGATCTTCCAATTCTACGCCGAGGATGTGCACGACTTCGCCTGGGCCGCCTCGCCGGACTTCGTCTACGAGGAGGTCGCCTTTTCCGATAAAGGCATCCCTGGCGTACGGATCAAGCTGTATGTCGATCCAGCGCATGCCGAACTGAAGGAACGGTACATACACGCCGCCAAGTCCGCATTATCCAACTATGCGAAGTGGTACGGCGCCTATCCCTACAGCACCTTGTCCATTGTCGTCCCTCCCAAGGGAGCAAGCGGCGCGGGAGGAATGGAATATCCCACACTCGTGACGGCGTTCGCCGCGGATAAGGACAATCCCGGCTACGAGCTGGAGCGCACAATCGTCCACGAGATCGGTCATCAATACTGGTACGGTATGGTAGCCTCCAACGAATTCGAGGAAGCCTGGCTGGACGAAGGATTCACTTCGTATGCGGAAGACAAAGTCATGGAAGCCGCTTACGGCGTCACACCCAATCTCAGGGTAGAGTCCAGCTACATGACCGATCCGGCCCCGCTGAAGCAGACCTCGTGGACATATGACTCCCACTCCCAGTACGCGGAGAATGTCTATATTCGGGCGAAGCTGGTGCTGCTGGACATGGAGCGGCAGGTCGGCAGCAAGATGATGCAGCGGATACTTCGCACTTACTTCCAAAAATACAAATTCAAGCACCCCTCCACGGCGGACTTCCAGCGCACGGTCGAGCAAGTGACCAAAACGAAATGGACGGAGTACTTCAATCAATTCGTCTATGGCGACGGAATGGCCGACTTCTCCGTAGAGGCGATTACGACCAGAGAGACTTCGCAAGACGGCAAGCTGCTCTATGAATCGACCGTGCTCATCAAGCGCAACGGCGGCGGCAATCGTTCTATCCCCATCGTGATGCGGTTCGCAGACGGAACGCAAGTAACGAAGGAATGGCGAGCCGAAGAATCCCATATTCAATATACAGAATTGTCCTCGTCGCCTCTGGAATGGGTATCCATCGATCCTCAGCATACGAATGTGCTGGATAACAAGCTGATCAACAACTTCATGATGGCGGAGCTGGAGACGGAATCGCGCACACGCTGGAGCCTTGCCGCCGCGAAGGTGCTGGAGAGTCTGCTCCGCTCTCTCGGCTGGTAGATACGATGCCATTCACCAACTCTTCCCGACAGGAGTGATCATTATGAGATCGCATATCGCGCAAGGCTGGCGGCTTGCATCGAGGCATATGCACCTTGTGCTGCTATTGTTCCTTTACCAGCTGCTATGGGGCGTTGTTCTGTACCGTCTGATCGACTCGACGGTAGCTCCGCTGCTCAGGAGATTTCCCGGCACACCCTCCTCCCAGCATGCGCTGCAGCCCTTCATGACGGAAGCTCAGTTCCATCTGTTCAAGACAGAGCTGATTACCCCTTATCTCTGGGTCATTGGCGGCCTGTTCGCTGCCCGCATGCTGATCACCCCGCTGTTCAATGCGGGCTTGTACTATTCCTTGCATCATGAGATGCGGGATGGCGGCGGCACCCGCTTCCTGGAAGGCATCCGCAGAGCCTGGAAGCCGGTCATGCTGCTCTATTGGCTGGAGAGTGCGCTGGTGCTGGCTCCCGCTTATTGGCTCCTGCCGAAGGGCCTGGAGCTCGTCCTGCACAGTACGTCCCTTGCAGATCTGGCGACGGGCATACTGCTGGGCGCCGCCTGCTGGCTGCTGTGGGCAGGACTGCTGCAGCTTCTCTTCCTCGCCATGCAACTCGGCGCCGTCACCGGCGACGGCATATTCCGCACACTGGGCCGGGCCGTCAGCCGATTTCTATCCTATGCGTCTCTCTCCCTGCTGATGTGGGGAATCGGGCTGCTGCTCGGCATGGCCATATCCGGCCTGTCTGTATGGATTGCGGGGTTGATCGCCCTCATCTTGCATCAGAGCTTCCCGCTTCTACGCACCTTGATCAAAGTATGGACGGTCGCCTCGCAGTATAATTGCCTGCAATCGAAGTAGCAGCCTCTTACTCGACGGCGGCCATCGGGGGCGCGGACCGGCTTCGGTCCGCGCCCTTTCCATATGTAACCCTTGCCGATGAGAAGCGGTCTGACCTTGTATCCATACTCTGAATACCGCTCATTACGCAATAATGCCCACCAGAATAAGAGTACTGGTGGGCATTATGACCAATATGTGGTTGTTCGACTCTGCCTATCGATGGCGGGAAGCCCTTCTCCCATCAGCCGCCATGCTGCATATAAGAGGAGATATCGACGCCAAGTTCTCCTGCCAGCTTCTTGCCCAGCTCCGCATCTGTCCGATAGAAACTGCAGATCGCACGCATGCGGATGTCATCGTTCGTCGCTTGAAGATCACCGGCCAGATTGGCGACCAGATTCCGTTGCTGCTCCTCGGACAATGCCCGATAGCGTTCTCCCGCTTGCGTGAAGTCGTCCGTCTTGTCGATCTTCCGCCGCCCTGCCGAGCCCTGCAGCGGTACGTTAGAGTCCATATGATCCGGCGATTCCGCCGGACTGCCCGCCGAGCTGTTCGGCTCGTAGTTGACCGGGGAAGCATCCGCCTTCATCGTCATCGCCCCGTCTCGCTGATGGTTCCGTACCGGCGCATAAGGACAATTGACGGGGATATTCAAGTAATTGGCGCCCAAGCGGTAGCGCTGCGTATCGGGATAGGAGAATAGCCGCCCTTGCAGCAATTTGTCCTCCGAAGGCTCAATGCCCGGCACGACAACGCTTGGCGAGAATGCCGATTGCTCCACGTCGGCGAAGTAATTAATAGGATTGCGGTTCAACGTCATCGTGCCGACCTTCATGAGCGGATACATATCCTCCGGCCATATCTTGGTCGGATCAAGCGGGTCGAACGCATAGCGGTCCAGATGCTCCGGAGGCATCAACTGCACATGCAGCTCCCAGGATGGATAGTCGCCCTGCTCGATCGCCGCATAGAGATCGCGGGTCGCATGATTGAAGTCCTTCGCCTGCATCTCGCTCGCTTCCTTCGCGGTGAAGTTGCGCACGCCCTGCTTCGACTTCCACGTATACTTCACATATGCAACCTTGCCTTCCCCATTGATCCACTTGAAGGCATGAACACCGAAGCCGTCCATCTCCCGATAGGTAGCCGGCGTCCCGTCATCGGAGAACAGCCACGTCAGCATGTGTGTCGATTCCGGCGTCAGCGTCATGAAGTCCCAATAGCGTGCCGGGTCCTGGATGTTCGTATCCGGCGCGGGCTTCAGGGAATGCACCATATCGGGGAACTTCATCGCGTCGCGAATGAAGAACACCGGAAGATGATTGCCGACCAGATCGTAGTTGCCTTCCTGCGTATAGAACTTCACGGCGAAGCCTCTGGGATCGCGAGCCGTCTCCGGCGAGCCCGTACCGTGAATCACAGTAGAGAAGCGGACGAACACAGGTGTCTCTACGCCTGCACTTCTCAGAAAATGCGCCTTCGTATAATCCTTCATCTCCCGCTCGGTGCGGAAGACGCCGTGAGCCCCTGCTCCCCGTGCATGAACGACTCTCTCCGGTATGCGTTCCCGATCGAAGTGGGCCAGCTTCTCCAGCAGATGGTAATCCTCCAGCAGCGTCGGCCCCCGTTGTCCGGCCGTTCGCGAGTTCTGATTATCCCCTACCGGCGCGCCTTGATTTGTCGTCATGTTCCCTTTATCCATCGTCAACACCTCATTAGTATTATAATTAGACTTGATCTAAATTTATAACCTAATTGTACTCAACTGAAACTTGGCGTTCATGAATTTCAGATGAACGGTGTGTGAAAATCTGATGAACCACCCTCTTAAGGTTTCCACGATGTGCGCCGGCGAACGAAGCCATAAGCTATTGGTCGGCCAGCCTGTAGCCGGCGCCACGCACGGTTGCGATATATCGCGGTGAGACCGCATTGTCCTGCAATTTCTTTCGCAAGCTTTTGATATGAACGTCAACTACATTGCTGCCGGCATAAAATTGCTGTCCCCATACGATATCCAGCAGCGCTTCCCTCGTCTGCACAGACCCGTCGGAAGTAATGAAATGCAGCAAGAGATCGTATTCCGTCTTGGTCAGCCCGATCTGCTCCGGCCCTCTCGTCACGATCATCTTCCCCGGATCGATTGTCAAATCCTTGAACACAATGCTCTCCCCCGCTCTTCGGGAGTCATAGACATCCTGTGCACGCTCCGCAATCCGCTTAATCTCCAATAATGCCGCCTCGGGCTCCGAAGGCCAGCGCATGACATGTACGCTCGCCTTGTTCTCCAAGCTCTGCCGCTCCTCCTCCGGCATTAACAGCAGCAAGGGAATATTCATCCGGGATGAAGCCTTCTGCAGCTCCTGCTCCCTCCAGCGGTTGTAGGCATCCGGCTGAGAGGCAATCGGCAACGCATCATAGATGACGAGCTGCGGCTTCAAGCTGTCCAGCATCCCGTCATCCCATTCATGCAGGGAGAACACATCGAAGCAATGATCCGTAAGCGCCGCAAGCAGATTCCTTACCCGGTTAGGCATCGGGCTGATCAGCATGATCCGTCTTGTCGCAGAGCATAGGGCGCCTTCGGAAGAAGCCGTCATGACGTTGGCGTTGCGCATTGCGGACACACTCCTTCCACCAGTACCTGCGCATGAAGCACCTTGTATCCGGTCTCCCCCTGCACTTCCTTGAGCCAATCGCCCGGCAGCTCCGTCATTACTTCGTCCACACGGCCGCACTGCTTGCAGACGATGTGGCCGTGGTCCTCCACCCTTGCGTCGTAACGGCTGGTCGCCTCTCCCAGCTTCAATTCGCGGATAAGCCCGGCGTCTGCCAAGTAACGCAAGGAGTTGTAGACGGTACCGTAAGCGAAGTGAAAGTCTTTCTCCCTCAGCCGTTCGATAATGTCCGCTGCAGTAGGGTGATCATGGGACTGCTGAACCACTTCATAGATTGCTTTTCGCTGTATAGTTAAGTTTATTTTGCCAGCCATAAGTTCATGCCGCCTTTATCATTTAATTTAGACTAAGTATAAATCTATATATTGCGACCGTCAACTTTCGACAGCATTTTTTATTTTCTGAATATTTACAAAATTAAAATAATAATATATAATGAGCCTAAGTTAAACGAAAGGGGATAGTCCATTGAAGTAAGTTAGCGAAGCGTGCCCTATCACAAGGGAAAGGAGTAACAACCATAACGGGCATGCGGGAACCCGATTCAGCCAGAAAATCGAGATGTGAATACCAGGCAAGGAATAATGAAGATCGGAAGGAATATGGAGGAAAGCAAGGAGTATCGCGAAGTATCGAGGAAAGCAAGGAATATTGATGAGAGCAAGGAATATTGAAGAAAGTTGGGAAACACCTTAGCAGTAAAATTACATTAAAGTGCTGTACAAGCAGTGGATTGGAGCGTCTGAATAAATTGAATAGCTGCAAGTCAAGAAAGTAAAGGGATTCTGGTTATCAGCAGATAAGCAGAATCCCTTTTATCGTGTTACAGAATGGGACTAAGCAGCCGCGAGACGGACTCCTTCATCCGCTGGAACAACGGACGAGCCGCATACTCCTCTGCCGTCAGCAAGTGACATTCCTTCTCATCCTGTCGGAATATGTCCATCAGACGATTCGATGTGTCGCGATCATAGATAAATGCATTCATCTCGAAATTCAGCTTAAAGCTGCGAATGTCCAAGTTGGCAGTTCCTACCGACGCCACCTTGCTGTCTATGACAAGCGTTTTCGCATGCAGAAAGCCCCTCTCGTACAAATAAATTTTGATGCCGCTGGCCAGCAGCTCGCCCATATAAGAGCGCGATGCCCAATAGACGAAGAAGTGATCGGGCTTGCTCGGCATCATGATACGAACATCGACACCGGATTGGGCGGCAATGCGAAGCGAGGTCAACAGGCTTTCATCCGGTACGAAGTACGGCGTCTGCAGGCATATCGTCTGCTCTGCCGAGTAGATCATCTTCACATAGGCGTTCTTGATCTGCTGCTCTTCGGAGTCGGGACCGCTGGCCACTAGCTGCATGCCGATACGCCCCGGCATCTCATCGCTGACTGGGAAATAATGCTCCAACAGCTCGATTTTTCCGGAGAATGCCAGATTCCAATCCATTAGGAATTGGGCTTGCATCTGCAGCACCGCGTTGCCCTTCACCTTCAGGTGCGTGTCGCGCCACTCTCCGAAATGCTTATTCAGCCCCAAGTACTCGTCTCCGATATTGAATCCGCCGATATACCCGACCTTGCCGTCAATAATCGCAAGCTTGCGATGATTGCGATAATTGATTTTCAAGTTGAGATACGGAATTCTGGACGGGAAGAAGGCTACCTCCATGCCTCCCGCAGCCCGAAGCTCGCGGAAGAACCGCTTCGGCAGCGCAGAGCTTCCGATATGATCGTAAAGGAATCTGACCTCGATGCCTTGAGCAGCCTTCTCCGCCAGCGCCTTGACCAGCCTGCGCCCCAGCGCATCATCCCTTACGATATAGTAGACCAGATGAATATGGTGCGAGGCAGCCGCGATATCCTCCAGCAGCGCATCGAACTTCCGGTTGCCGTTGGTATAGATGTCAATCTCGTTGTTATCCGTATAAAGCGCATAGCTGGACAGCAAATTCATATAGATCATATCCTGGTATTTCGCAAAATCACGATCCTCGAAAGGATATTCCCTGCCGGCGAACATCGTCATCTGCTTGCCGTATTCCTCTTCGATGATGCGCTGATTGTCGCCAAGCAGCTTATTCAGCTTCCGTCGCTTGATCTTCTGTCCCAGTATAAGATACATAATAAAGCCCAATACAGGAATGAAGAACAGCACCATGACCCATGCCCAGGTTGAGGTGGCATTGCGCCGTTCCAGGAAGATGATCGTAACGGCAAGCGAAATATTAAGAAGCATAATCAGCAGCGATAAATTTTGAAGTAAGCTCATGTGCTGAAAGTCCCCCCCATTAGGAGATCAGTTACTACTAAGTATATTCATGGCCCGATATGGACCATCCTATAGACAAGGAGGTGAATCCAATGGCCAAGGATGTACTATGTGAAGTGAATTCTTGCAAATTCTGGGCTGCGGGCAATCAATGTGCCGCAAGCTCGATCTATGTCGTAAGCAATCGCGGCAAAAACGCTGCCAACTCGGAAGAAACGGACTGCAAGACGTTCGAGCCAAAGCTTTAAAGGAAAGGGCTCACGGGAAGCGGATCGGCTTGGCGCATTGTGACACCCAAGCCGCCCGCTTATTTATTGTGATACAGGAACAGCGTTATAATACTCCTCCAGCGTCAAATCCTCGTCTGCAAGCTCCTTCGCCAGCTCCTGGCCTACATAGCGCAGATGCCATGGCTCGTACTGGTAACCGGTAATATCGTCCTTGCCCTCCGGATAGCGTACGATAAAGCCGTATTCCGCAGAATGCTCCCGCAGCCACTCCGATTCCTTCGTATCTCCGAAGCAATCGGCCGCCGCGCACTTGCCATCGCTGCCGCTCACGTCGATCGCAAGTCCCGTCTCGTGCTCGCTCGTGCCGGGCAGCGCACTGTACGTTCGCGCCTTCTCATAGCCGTCTCGCTTCACATAACGATCGAACAGCGCCTTCTGCGTAGCATGAGAGCGATAGCCCGATACACCGGCCAGATAGAGGCCGTCCTTCTCGGCTGCCTCGAACATCTCTTCCAGCGCCTTGGCCGCTTCCTTGCGCAGCTTCCGCTTCTCCAGCTTCTCCGAGAAGATGAACTTCACCTCAGGATAGACGAGATCGTCCGGATTGTAATCCTCGGGCAGCTTATTATGCGGATTGACAAGCGCCGTCACGCTGTCCGGCTCGGCCAATACGGCGATCTCATCATCCTCGCCCCTGGAATAGGCTTGTTCGCTTGCATTCGCTGCCCCCTGGCCCTCACTATCGGACGGCACTTCAGCCGGGGCTGTCTTGTCAGGCTTGTCGTCAGGCTGCGAATTCTCCCCACTCTCATCGGCCTTTCCATTTGCTTCATTCCCGCCGGATTCTGAGTCTTTGGAACCAGTTCGGGATGGGGTTGTGACAGCGCCTGTCCCCTTGCTTTCGTCGATAAGTCCGCTTTGCCCCTTCGCAGGCTCGTCCAATCCTTCGGCAAGACGCGGCGCCTCTTCCTGGCCGGATCGCTCTTCCTTCCATGTATTCTCAGACAGCGCATAGCTTCCGGCCGCCACTGCCGCAATCGCCAGCGTCAACAGCAATAATTTCCCTTTTTTCATGTCCATGAACTCCTTTATGACAAAAAAGCTAGATTGATGAAGCCTGACGTAGTACGAATCCGATTGACGGCCAAATCATACCTGAATACATAGCTTCTATCCTAAACCGGGGCCTTTTGCCTTTTGACAATTACCCACCAGAAGTAGCATAATTAATTTTGCAGTAAATATTTATAAATTGTTAAAGCGAGATCATACTGAAAGCTTCACCACACAGAGAGAAAACGTTTCATTATGGAAAGGTAGGAGGTAACGTGTCATTATTTAAGTCTAATCGGCTGTTTAGCGCTAGGCCCATCTTGTTCTTTTCGTTCGTTATGCTTCTCAAAAGCTACTTGGCCTGGATGGTTATCTTCGAGGGAGGACCCTCTTGGACTACCTTGCTCAAGGAGCTGCCGTTCGCACTGGTCGTCTATAGTCTGATCGAATGGTTCGCCAGCAAGCGCAAGCTCCTTTATTATCTGATCGCCAATCTTCTCATGACTACTATTCTATTTGCTGTCATCATGTATTACAAGTATTACGGCGTCATCGTCACTTATTTCGCATTGGCACAAGTGAATCAGGTTACGGCGGTGAAGAATAGCGTATTCTCGCTGATGGACCCTTACTTCCTGTTCATCTTCACCGACATTGTCATTATTGCCTTTCTTATGATGCGGCGGAAGAGAGCGATCGAGTGGAAGAAGCTAAGTATGCGCAAAGAGCATAGAGGCGTCATTCTCGGGATACTCTCGGTATCTCTGGTGCTCTGTCTGTTCAACGTGCTGCCGAATCGGGCCAGCATGAATGAGATTGTGAAAGCGGAGCAGATGGGCATTCTCAACTATGAGGCTTACACGCTGCTGTCCAGCAAGAACACCGAGCTGGTCGATTCCAATCAGATCACACAGGACCACATCAAACAGATTAAACAGATAAATGAACCGGCGGCACCGATACTGCAAGGTTCCGCAGAGGGCAAGAACCTGATCATTATCCAAATGGAGTCCATGCAAAACTTCCTCGTAGGACTTGAAGTAGACGGACAGGAAATCATGCCGAACTTCACGAAGCTGGCCAAGGAGAACAACTACTTCAAGCACTTCTATCAGCAGGTCGGTCAGGGCAATACGTCCGATGCCGAATTCGTCGTCAATACGTCGCTCTACATCCCACCTCGCGGCGCGGCGACTCAAATGTATGCCGGCAAGGAGCTGCCGAGCTTGCCGAAGCTGCTGCAACAGAAAGGCTACGATACAACGACGTTCCATACCAACGTCGTAGAGTTCTGGAATCGCGGGGAGCTGTATAAGGCACTTGGCTTCGACCGTTATTATGACGCTGAATTCTTCGGCGAAGAGGATACCGTATTCTTCGGCGCTTCCGATGAAATGCTCTACAAGAAAACGGCCGATGAACTGGAGCGGATGGGAGAGAACGGCAAGCCGTTCTACGCGCATGTCATCTCCATGACCGCGCATCATCCATACACCATTCCGGAAGACAAGCATCTGATGACATTGCCTGAGCGCTACGAGAATACGCTTGTCGGAGATTATCTGATGGCTCAGCATTATGCCGATTATGCGCTTGGAGCGTTCATCGAGGACTTGAAGCAGCGCGGCATATGGGAAGACAGCCTGATCTTGCTGTACGGCGATCACCTGGGACTGCCTATCTATTCATTGGACCGGGATGACAAGGAACTGATGCAAGAAATATATGGCGGCAAGGAATATACCTACACCGACATGATCAACATTCCGCTTGTCGTCGTTAATCCCGGCCAGACCGGGCCGCAAGTATTCGAGCAGCTTGGCGGACAAGTGGATCTGCTGCCGACGATCGCCAACCTGATGGGCGTGCCGCTCGACAATCAGATTCACTTCGGGCAAGATTTGTACAATCAATCGGCGTATAACATTTTGCCGCAGCGCTATTATTTGCCGACCGGTTCCTTCCTGAGCAGTCAGGAGCTGTTCCTCTCCGGCAGCGGCTTCGCCGACGGCAAGCATTACCCGCTTGCAGGAGACGGCAACTCGCAGCAGGAGACGACGGAAGAGGAGTATACGAGCGCACTTGAGCTGCTGAAGCTGTCCGACAGCTATGTGAATCAGCTTCCGGACTGGAAGACCGAATAACGTTAAGCCCCCCGCTCTTTTGGAGCGAGGGGCTTGTCTGTTTTAACACCTTTCCGCGCAATCCTGCATACCATGATACAACTGCACTTTTTTGAACCCCCGCTGACAGAACATTCATTAGTCTCCTGGAACCATATTCCGTTCCTGCTGCTACTTTTCATCGCGTTTCGGTGTTTAAGTTTGCGAAGGCCTATATGAAGGAGAGCTTAACATGCAACAGAGAAGCAAGTCGCATCGCACTATGTATGCGCTTACTATATTATACGTGCTGTTGATTGCTGTTGGGGGACGACTTGTCTTTGCGTGGCCTGACCGCAAGTATATGGGGATATTGAACAATGACAGCTTCTATATGATGGGCTGTGCCTGGAGCGTCCTGGGTCTGATTCTGATCTGCACGTTCCTTCGCACATCCAAAATCAGGAAATTGCTGTTCACCTATATGATTACCCTCATCATCTTCGGCGCAATCTCCGCTTATTACTATAACGGCCTGCCCAAATACACCTATGAACAGGCTGCGGATGCCGTCGCAGCTTCCGCCGCTCTGTCGGGGCAGCGCGTGCAGCTGCAGCTGCCCCGTTACAGAAGCGACATGCTCGCTATCGGGAGCGACACGTCCATGAAGACGACAAGCCATTCCTATTACATCTACCTGCTCGTTGACGGCAAGCAGGTCGCTTACCGCTTCAGTCCGCTGAGCGGCGCCTGCGAGCGATTAGACCATGCCGCAAGATGGCCGGATGAGTTCATCTCCTTCGAGGTACGATAGGTTCATGAGCCGGCCGCCTCTTCCTTCTTCGCATCCCGCAGCGTTATCGCCGCTTGCGCAGCGGCAATCCGCGCCAGTGGCACACGATATGGCGAGCAGCTCACATAATCAAGCCCCAGCTCGTGGCAGAAGAAGATGGACGACTTGTCTCCGCCATGCTCGCCGCATATTCCCGTCTTCAGCTGCGGCTTCACGCCGCGTCCGCGCTGTACGGCCCACTGAATCAGCTCGCCGACCCCTTCCCGATCCAGCTCCTGGAACGGATTGGCCGGCAGCAGCTTCTGCTCCACATAAGCGGTCAGGAACTTCCCTTCCGCATCGTCGCGGCTGTATCCGTAAGTCATCTGCGTCAGATCGTTCGTACCGAAGGAGAAGAATTCCGCATGCTCCGCAATCTGATCCGCAGTGATCGCTGCGCGGGGCACTTCAATCATCGTGCCGATGCGATAGTCGACCGACGCCAGCTCATCGCCTAGCACGGCCTCGGCCGTCTCTTCCACCAGCTTGCGCAGCCGCTTCAACTCGTTCACATGACCGACCAGCGGGATCATGATCTCCGCCTTCACCGTGACGCGCTCCAGCCGGCAGCTCTTCACCGCCAGGAAGATTGCCTCCGCCTGCATAGCATAAATCTCCGGGTACAGGATGCCCAACCGGCAGCCGCGCTGACCCAGCATAGGGTTAACCTCGTGCAGCAGCCGGACCTTGCGGATCAGCCGCTCCGTCTCCAGCAGCTGTGACTTCACACCCGCAAGGCGCGTATTCGGTACCGCTGCTTGCTCCAGTGCCTCGATCTCCTGCCGCTGCGCGCTCTGCTGCTTCAGCAGCTCGCCCAGCTCCGGAAGAAATTCATGCAGCGGCGGATCAAGCAATCGGATCGTAACCGGCAGGCCGTCCATCGCCCGGAACAACCCTTCGAAGTCGCTCTGCTGCATAGGCAGCAACTGATCCAGCGCTTCCTTGCGCTCCGTTATCCCTTCGGCCAATATCATGCTCTGTACGACCGGGAGCCGCTCGGGGGCGAAGAACATATGCTCCGTACGGCACAGCCCGATGCCCTCCGCGCCAAGCTCCCTCGCCTTGGCCGCATCCTGAGGCGTATCCGCATTCGTGTAGATGGCCAGACTGCGCACTTCGTCAGCCCATGCCAGGAGCTGCGTCAGCTCCACGGATATCTCCGGCTCCTTCAGCGCGACATGGCCCCGGATGACTCTCCCCGTCGCCCCGTCGATCGAGATCCAGTCCCCTTCCTTCACGACTTGCTCCCCGGCCGCGAACTGTCCATCCCCGATCCGGATGGATTCGCATCCGCATACGCACGGCTTGCCCATGCCGCGAGCTACGACGGCTGCGTGGCTGGTCATCCCTCCCCGGCTGGTCAATACGCCCTCGGCAGCCAGCACGCCGTGAATATCCTCCGGCGTCGTCTCCTGCCGCACGAGAATAACCTTCTTGCCGCTGCGGGCCGCTTCGTCGGCGGCATCGGCATGGAACACTACCTGGCCCGTCGCCGCACCAGGCGATGCCGGCAGACCCGTGGCGATCACATCCAGCGAGGCTTCCGGATCTATCGCGCGATGCAGCAGCTGGTCCAGATGCTCTGCTTCAATGCGCAGCACCGCATCCTCCTGTGTAATGACGCCCTCCAACGCCATGTCTACCGCAATCTTCACTGCCGCCTGCGCCGTACGCTTGCCTCCCCTTGTCTGCAGAATATACAGCTTGCCTCGTTCTACCGTAAACTCGATGTCCTGCATATCTCTGTAATGCCGCTCCAATCTGTCCGCCGTGGCGCTCAGTTGAGCGAACACATCCGGCATATCCTTCTCCAGCTCGCCGATCGGCAGCGGCGTGCGCACGCCCGCTACGACGTCCTCGCCTTGCGCATTATGCAAGTATTCGCCGAACAGCCGCTTCTCTCCGTTCGATGGGTTGCGCGTGAAGACGACGCCTGTTCCGCAATCGCTGCCCATATTGCCGAACACCATGGATTGAATGTTGACCGCGGTGCCTTGCTCGTCAGGAATGCGATGGATGCGGCGGTAGATTTGGGCCCGCTGATTGTTCCAGGAAGCGAATACCGCTTCCACCGCAAGCCGCAGCTGCTCTCCCACTTGCTGCGGGAACGGCTTTCCGGCCCGCTCCACGACAATTTGCTTGAACTGCCCGATTAATAACTTCCACTGCTCCGCCGATACGTCGCGGTCTTCTTCAACGCCGCACTCCTCCTTCAGCTTGTGCAGCTTGCGCTCGAACCAGAGACCTTCAATTCCGAACACCACATTGCCGAACATCGCAATCAGCCGGCGGTAGCAATCGTAAGCGAATGCCTCTTGTCCAGTCAGACTGCCTAGCCCTTGCACCGTCTCATCGTTCAAGCCCAGGTTCAATATCGTATCCATCATGCCCGGCATGGACGTGACGGAGCCTGAGCGTACAGAGACCAGGAGAGGGTTATGCGGATTACCGAAGCGCTGTCCCTTCTTCGCTTCCAACGCCTTCATCGCGTCGCCTATTTCCCGGAACCGCTCATCCGTCAGCTTCCCGCCCATCTCGAAGAACTCCCTGCAAGCCTCGGTCGTCACTGTGAAGCCCGGGGGAACGGGCAGACCCGCTGTTGTCATCTCCGCCAGATTGGCGCCTTTGCCTCCCAGCAGCTCGCGCATGCCAGCATGGCCCTCTTGGAAATGCAATACCTTTCTCCCTGCAACAATAGCCGCTTGCTCGCCGGACGACAGTTTCAGACCAGCTTGCCCTTGTACGCCCTGATTCATCGTTTACCCTCTCCATCCTTTTATGATGTCTCATACTACAATTGTTGAACTAAACATCCCAGTATGTCGAATATTATAACGTCACATACAAATGGGACTACCATTCACGCCCTTATATATGACGTTATATAAATATATAGTACACTATATAAATATCACATACCTATATATGATGCAATATATTTTTCGAAAATGTTGAGTGACAAGCTTCGCCGCTCGTACTTCGGACGTTTCATACGACGCTTCCGTTCGATGCCTCCGCTCTATACCTCCGGTCGATGCTTCGATGCAATAACAACGAAGAAAGGACGCCTGGAGGCGTCCTGAGATATCTCAACAGACTCTGGTTTATTCGACCATCTTATCAACCTTCCGTTCCTTGTCCACATCGCATCCCATTAAGCGAACATCCTCTACTCCGATGAACTGTCACTTCGCTTAGAATCCCCTTCAAGCCGTCCGCTATTCGGCGAAAACCGATATCGTTGGGGTGAAGACCGTCAACGTAGGCATCAGCTAGGGAGTCGCCATTACAATCGGAGTGCCTGGACGCTTCGCTCGGAGAATGCGGTAGAACGGCTCATATACCAACTCCAGCTCCTCTGCAGTAGCTACACTGACGTGGAAATCAAGCACATAGCATGACGCATCGATGTCGGCCAGCAGCTCGCAACCAACACACAAAAGGCATCGACGGATACAGTTCCCTGTACCCATCGATGCCTTATTCTCGTTCCACAATTACTGCAGCAAGAACAGCTTGCCCTCGTCAGTAATTAATATATACTTCTGACAGCGACGTCATCATATTCGCCTGTAGCATTGTACATTTCAAGCGCAATTCCTCCCTCTGCAAAAGTCTCATCCATCGTCGTAATCTTTTTTTGTCCATTTACATAGGCCTCAATTTTATTGCCCTGTACAACAGCTTTAATTGTAAATATTTCATTCATCCCAATTATTTTAAGTCCATTGTAAAATCCCAGCGTAACTTCACTGCCGTTTTCTCTTTTAATAATCCGTAGTCGATCATCAATACTTGAGTATGTCAGAAAATAACCATTACTGATGTCCTGAAATCTGAATCCGATTGCAATTGTTCCTCCATTGGCTGTATCCACACTTAGCAGCTTTGCATTCGCCTCAACAGAGTAGTCCGTCCAAGTTTGGCCGGATGTATGAGAAACGCTTCCTCCACTGCTGCCAGATTGCCTAAAAACTTTCGTATCGTCGGAAATAACAGACCATGTGCCATTTTGATCAGTCCAGTCTGACGCATCGCCATCTTCAAAATCATCTGTCAGCAATTGAATCGGTTTCACACTTATCTCATCGAATTGACCTATCGCATTCCACATGCTCAAACTTATTTTCCCATTCTTGAAAGTTGTATCGGTTGCGCTAAGTTCTTTTACTCCATTAATATAGAAATCGATCTGACTTCCTTTTGCTACAACCTTGAACGTGTATTCTGTGTCCGCAATTATTGGATAACTTTTGCTGGCCAATAAAGTTTCACTATTGTTTACATTTTTGCTGATCGCAATTTCACCTGTCGAACTGACATATTTGACAAAATATCGATTTACGTCATCTTGATGCCTGAAGCCCAGTCCGATACTTCCTCCATTGGCATCAAAACTTATCGCTTTGACCTTTGCCTCCACTGAGTAATCCGTCCAGCGTCCGTCGCCGATATTGGTTTTGCCTCCGCTGCCGTTCGTTTGCCTGTACACTTTAGTACCGTCAGTCACAATCGACCAATTCCCTTGCGTTGCATTCCAGCCATTGGCATCGTTGTCTTCGAAGTCGTCAACGAGTACTGCTGAAGGCTTAACGCGCACATCATAAAACGTTGCTTTTGCATTTTGTGTTTCCAGTGCAATCTTTCCCGGTGAAATCAAATCGGTATCCGCTGCCGACAAATATTTGATTCCATCCACATATAAACCGATGAGGTTGCCCAAAACCACAACACTTAGCTCGTGCTGTTTTTCCAGATAAATTTTATCGAAAGCTTTTTCAGCCAAAATTGTTGTCGTTCCGTTCTCCACTTTCTCCAAATACAGTTTACCTGTTCCATTGTCATACAGAGCCTTATAATAATTATTTTCATCCCTGTATCCGAAGCCCAGTCCTACACGCCCGGATGCCATGCCGTAACTTAGCGGTCTGATACCGGCAGATACCGAATAATCATTCCATTCCGGATTGCCTCCGGTCAGTCTTCCCCCGCTGCTATTAAGCTGGCTGACGTTATAGGAGGTTTCATTTGTATCGATCAGTTTAATCTTGACATCATCAAACGCGGCCACTGCCGTATTCATATGCAATGAAACTTTTCCAACTGCATAAGCCTGTACCGTGTCGACGGCAGTTAATTCTTCAACACCGTTTATATAGAATTTGATCTCGTTTCCAACTGACGCAATTTTCCACGTATACCATGTATCCGTACTCAATACAAATGATTTGCTGGCAAGAATCGTATCCTTACCGTTTACCTTGCTGATGATGTTAATCGTGTCATTGATTTTTTTATAATTCACATAATAATGGTTATTATTGTTTTTATACTTGAATGAAATTCCTATTCCGGTAGTGACGGAATCGGCCTTCAACTTTGCCTCAACCTCTACGTCCTTCCAAGTGCCGTTGCCGATCGTCAGCCTTCCGCCGCCGGATGAAGCTTGCTTAACGACGTTTGATCCGTCAGTAACAACAGACCATTCTCCGCCTTCAGTGTACCATTTGTATGTACTTCCCGACTCGAAATCATCATTTAAATAAACGGTGGGACTTACGTTAATATCATCGAACTTGATCTTGGAATCATAGGTTGATAAGCATATCTTGCCCATTGTAAATGTGGTGTCTCCGCTAGAAGATAACATATGTGCTCCATTTACAAATACGTCAAATCGGCTTCCATCGGCTACTATTTTGAATGCATATACCATTCCGGCATTGAGTGTAATATTGGCGCTATCAAGGGTCGTACTCGAGCCCGAAACCATCTTTTTCAAATGTAATGTCTGATTGCTCTTTGTATAAGTTACATAATACTTGTTATTTGCATCCACATACCTGAAATTGATGCCAAAGCTGCCTGATGAGGAGAATGCATCCGGTTTCACGTTTAATTCCACGGTGTAATTATCCCAGCTACTATCACCGGCGATAGCTCTAGATGATCCGATATCATCGCTCTGATAATACATCCTCGTAGCCCCGTCGGTGACGACTGACCATGTACCGGCTTCCTCTGTCCATTTTAAAGCATCACCGCTTTCAAAATCGTCTCTGAATGCTCCGTCTTTTCCTATAGACCAACTACCGCTCACCGGTGTCCAGTTACTCAAGCTTTTTGATGCGAAATCATCTCTCAAATATTGGTTATTTATCGTTATCGCCTTGGGTTCACTGTATAGGCTTGTCCCTGACTCATGATTTGAACTTATTGAGAAATAGTACGTTGATCCTTCATTCAAACCAGATATCGTATATGGGCTTCCTGTTATACCCGTTATCGTGTTAGTGTATTCTCCATAATAATCAATTCCATATCTTATGTTATAGCTTGATGCACCTTCAACTTCTGAAAAAGCAACAGTTGCGGTACCATTTCCGGCTGACGTAACGCGATTTAAAACAGGGGTTGCTTCGCGCAGCAAATGATTGACGGCAACTTCGTCAAAGCCCGCCTTTGCACTATTGGTTCCGATAGCAAATTTCCCCGACTCAAGCAGAGGCTCATAGCTATCCGCCTGGACGATCAGATTCCCGTTTATATATACGCTATGCGCATTTTTAGCGATTTCTATATGGACCGTATAGATATCTCCTACCGTTATGCTATAAGGCTCAGTTGCCAAGATCGTCTCATTGCCATCCACTTTCTTATTAATTACGACGCCATCGGTTGTATTTAATTCATAGCTATAATAGTTTGAATCGTCAATATATCTGGAAAATACCGCTATAGCGGCATTCTGAGCTGTTAATTCATCAGGTCTAATTTTAAGCTCAATCGAGTAGTCGCGCCAGTGTGCACTCCCGTTAATTGACTTAAGATAACCCGAACCAGTACTATCGCTCTGTTGATACCATTTGTCTCCTGTACCTGTTACGGACCACGCACCACCTTGCTCTTGCCAATCACTTCTTTCAGTGGTCTGAAAATCATCCTTAAATGTAGGGACCACCTTTACACCGTCAAAATTTATTTCTGCCGAGTCTTGTACAACAAATCCAACCTTTCCTGAAGTTAACGGGCTGTTGTCAGTGGCAGTCAGTACATGCTTATAATTAATGAAAAAATGTAAATCCCCGCCGTCCAGCACCGCATTCAACATATATCTATATTTAAGAGGACTGATATCAATTCCCGGACTTTCACTGGCAAGTGTCGTAAAAATGCCGGCACTGTTCTTGATGATCGACACTTTATTCGTAGTCCTATCATATTCAAACTTATAGTAATTGTTGGAATCTGAGTATCTGGTTATCAGTCCGAATTTCCCATCCTCACCAATCCTCTCTACTTCCGTCTTTGCCGATACAGAGTAGTTACCCCAATCGCTGCTGCCGACAGTAGCTATATTTGTACTTCCCGATTCAGAGCTTGAATGATAAACATAGTCATCATCCACTTTTCTAACAGACCAAGCTCCGCTCTCTTTTGTCCAGCCGGCATCACTGGTATCCTCAAAATTTGACATGTAGGGCAAAAAATAATCGTTATTTTCAAGCTGGAACGGGCCCGCCTCTACTGAATCGGCTCCTTCCCCGTTACCATTGACAGCGGAGATTTTATAGTAATAATTTGTACCCGGAGACACTTCAATATCTCTATAAAAGGAACTATACACACTATCGGCAACTGTCATGTAGCTGCCGCCTGCCGCTTTGCGCTTAACCTTATACGAAGACACGCCTTCAGAGTTTTTCCACCATAATTCTATGCCCTGAGCATCTGAAAAACCTCTGTGTATAACCGGCGCAGCAGGTGTATTGCTGTTTCTGGGCACTACAAACAATACGCAGCTCTCTGCCGGCAAATCGTTTACCGTTACCACGCCGTTACTTATAGCGTATGTACCGATAACTTCGTCGTTTTTCAGATTTGAAGTTTCCCTGACTGTAGCCACAGCGTTTGTTATTCCCAGATTCGAAAAATCAACTGTGTAGTTATGCGTGTCCGATGAGGATCTATTTATAAATAATACATAATAGCTGTCGTCGCTTCTGGTTGCCATAAAATCTAGTCCGGCGGTACTTCCTGATGCCGTATAATCAACTTTATCCCGAGGCGACCTTATCACCCGGTTGGCCATTCTCAATGCATAATAGGCTTTCGTCGGAGAAGTGAGCAGCTTGGTTGAATCATCAATACGTATTAAGCCATTATTGAATTTAGCGCTGGCTGGATGGTTCCCGCCCAATATTCCGCCTCTTGTAAATCTGAACTGAAGCGGAGCTATAACACCATTATCAACCATGCTCTTAAGAAGCCTGACATTCGTGATCGCATAACTCATCAAGTCATGTGTTTCAGTTGACATATATGTGTCCAGGGCGGAATTCCACTCACTAATAGAAATAGGTTCCGTTATGCCATCAGAATTGTAGGTCTGTATCCTTGATTTAACTGCGTTAAGATCATTGGCAATCGTATTCACCGAAGTCGTATACGTATGATAATCGTATACATCGACGACATCATCCGCATGATCCATAACATAGTCTCCCCAGCTCGCCTTTTCTTTCACAAGAGTGGGGCCCCATATTCTCGCCGTTTTCCCGGCTGCTGCAGCACCGGCCCTTACGGCGTCCGCACCTTCTTTTAATATATCCAGATATTCCGGCATATCCCACTGCTTGTGGCTGTGATCCGGTTCGTTTATCAAATTAAATTCCGTTACTCCGTAATTTTTTGAAAGGAGATACGCAAATGCGAAACAATTTTCCCACCATTCCCATAAGCCTTCATAGCTTCTGGAAGGCCATTGGGGAATATTGAACGTATCCTGAGGACGCACCACGACTAAAGGTTCAACCCCTAGCCGATTCATCTCCAGCAAAGATACTCCCAGATCATTATGCATCGTGCCTTTCTCATCCGGATTCAGCAAGCCCCTCTGCATAATCTCCCAGTTGATGTAGGTATTCGTTAAGGGATTTGCTTTTACAGTATCCTTGGCAGTTGCATAGCTTGCAGCATCGGTTACACCATCACCGTAAACCGTATCGTTCGTAAATTCAAATGTAGGGAAAATCCTTCCCAAATCATACATACTATCTCCCAAATACTTACCCATATTTCCATCTCGCCAGTCTTTTGCCACACCAAGATTACCGCCTGTATATTCTACATCCATAGCTGAAAATGAGTTGTTCAGGGTTACAGTCACATCGCTTGAAGCCGCAGATGCAACCGAGGGATTGACAGGTACAAAACAGATGCTTGTCAAAAGCGAAATAACTACTATCACCAATCCTTGTATTTTCTTCATCATTCCATTCCTCCTCTTTTATCTGAAAGCGCTGTCATTTTAAATTGTAAATGGTCTAAAGGGAGGACTTAAACTAGCATATCCAACGAAATTTGTAACTATGAAACGATATCGAATTATTGAACTACTTTCATGTGATATAATATAGAAAATAGTAGGAATTTACGATTTATTTAGAGGTGTGATTATGGAAAAACCTCATCGGCAGCAAATCAAACCATATACCGAAAACCTTCATTACCCATTTTCAGTATTCGAGTCGCAATTCCAGCGTTTGCGGCCGCACTGGCATCATCATGTTGAATTATTGTACTTTCTCTCTGGAAGCGGCAGGGTGTATTTAAACGGGAATGAGTTTATGGTGCAACAAGGAGATCTCGTGCTTATCAATTCAGGGAATGTCCATTATTTTGTTTCCGATGAACATGTACATACAGAGCATTTGTGCCTACAATTCGATCCAGAGGTGCTTCAGGTAAGGAATACGATTTTTGAATTTAAATATATCCTCCCGCTCACGACCAAATCAATCGAATGTCAACAAATATTTCGAAATAATGAATTAGCGAATACTGATATCGTGATCGTATTAAATGACTTGCTTAAAGAATACACATCAAAAAAATACGGATTTGAGCTTGCTGTGAACAAGTATATCAATCATATCATTCTCTGGATTTTACGTTACAGACGAACGAATTTAGCAACTCCCGGTGAGCTCCCAAGAGAAAACATCCCGAATTTCCAGTACCTTCTGGACTATGTAGAGCAGAATTATTGGGAAGATATTACCGTTAAACAAGCGGCTGGCATATGTAATCTGAGCTATAATTACTTCTCTTCCCAGTTCAATAAAATAATGAGGCAGTCCTTTAACGATTACGTGAATCGCATAAGAATCAGAGAAGCGGAGAAGCTGATGTTTACAACGGATATGAATATTACCGAGATTGCAATGATGATCGGATTTACCAGTTCCAGTTATTTTATTAGACAATTTAAAAAGTACAAAACGATTACCCCTAAGCAATTCATCAAGAAATTCACAATATAACTCTTGGCAAAATGAGAAAAACTTTTATCGAAGTCCTTCTAGGTTGAGCGACCGCGTTCAGAGGTAGTTTTTATCGCCAAATAGAATTTGTACTTCCGTATCCATCGGAAACTTATAAATTCTATTGTGGTAAAAGAGAGAGGGCTGAGGCGCGTCTCTCTCTATTTTTACTCACTGTTCACCAGCTCTTCCCTTTGCTTTTCTGTATAAACCGGAATTGTAATTTTTATCGTTGTCCCTATGCCTAATCGACTGTGAATAGATACGCCGAACGCTTGACCGAATTCCAATTTAATTCGTTCATCGACATTCCGAATGCCATATCCGACCCGTATACCGTTTTTATTGAAAATCTGCTCTATCGTTTCTTGACTCATCCCGATTCCATCATCGATGACTTTGAAAATGATAGTAGCGTCCTCCAGATGCGCAGTGATCCGAATATGAATCCGGTCTCCAAACAACGCATGTTCCAATACATTTTCTACAAAAGGCTGCAGAATTAATTTAACCGTATCGTATTGGATGACATTGGAGTCAACATCTATCGTGACAGTCATCCTGTTCCTGAACTTTATTTTTTGAATCTCCAAATAGGCCTGAACATGCTGCAGCTCATTATATATAGAAACAAGCGGTCTGCCTTCATTTAATGTCAAACGATAAAATTTCGATAGTTCGATGATCATTTCATGAAGCTTATCCACCTCGCCCAGTTTGGCTAATCTGCTAATAGACGACAGCGTATTGTACAAAAAGTGGGGATTGATTTGCGCTTGCAGCGCGGTTAGCTCCGCTTCCTTCTTCTCAATCTCACCTATATAAACCTTCTGGATCAGCTCCTGAATATTTTGTGCCATATCGTTAAATGCGATGGATATAAATGCAAATTCATCTTTGCCGCTGTACGTTATACGCTTACTGAATTCACCTTCTTGAAAGACTTGCAATAACCTGACGATTTTCCTGATTCTTTTGGAGAAATAGCGGGCAACCAGGAGTCCCACAATAGCCAGAACAATAAAACTGATAACTCCGATGATAATCGTTGTATTTCGCAGTCTGACCGCGTTTTTTTCTAAGTCAGACAAGGGAACAAGGGCAGCAAGCTTTAAATTTAATCCAGGCAAAGCCTCATCAATGATCAAAAATTGATCTAATTGCCGTTGCCAATGTTCAGGAAGCGGTTGAGAACCACTTTCCAAAAACAACTCATCTCGGTCATTAAACACGATGAAATAGCTCTCTTCTCCAACTTTCGTATAATCTACAGCCTCGAAAATTTCATGAACACTTCCTACAATGCGAACAAAGCCCTTTGGATCACCGCTTCCAAAATCAATTAAATTTCTGATTACGGATATATTACCGTGTTCGGCATCACTCTCAATCTGTTTCCACACCGCTTCCTCACTACGGGACAGGCTTAACGTTTGATACCAGTCCTTCCGTTCAATTCGGCTTGTGTGGAAGATTTCAAAATAATTTCCTCTAAACAAGGGGTTTGCGTCAGATTGTTCATAATAAATTTCCGGAATCGATTCGTTTTGCAAATAAAGACTGACATTAACGCGGCCATTTGATTGATATAAAACCGAAGAAAGCTTCGGGATGAGGTACTGGGTTGTTTTCTCGTATCGTTCATAATTTGCCAAATTCTGATTCAGTATAATTTGCATGCTTTCATCGAAAAAAATTTGATCCATAATTCTATTCAGTCCGTCAGTTTTATATAAGATGTTATCCCGGGTTTGCTGCAAGGTTCCCGTAATATTTTTTTCTGTTTGCGTAATAATCGAATCCACACTGAAGGTATAGGAAAAGTAACCTACCGCAATGACAGGGATTAATACAAACACCCAATATGACATCATCAATTTATAACCAAATGGAAATATTCTCTGACCGTTAATTTTCATACGTCCACCCTAAATCTGCTTTTGAAATTCGCCCGGAGTCATGCCAAAGCGTGATTTGAAATGTCGACTGAAATACGTCAAATTGTTGTAACCTACCCGGTCGGCAACCTCATAGATTTTCAAGGTTGGCTCTTTTAGCAGCGTTTTGGCTTTTTCCAACCGTTTGCGAATAACAAAATCACTAAAGTTCTCCTGATTTTGTTCTTTGAATAAATATCCCAAGTAATTGGGAGAAAACCCAAAAATATTGGCTACATTGCGCAATGTTATACTATCCGATAAATGTTCCGTAATATATTTTTCGACTTCCTCTATGAGCTTATGATTAGGCTTTTGCTTATTCCAATAAATATGCTCGGAAATCGCATACAATTTTCTTCTTAGCCATGATTCAATATCATCCACTGTTTCAAAATCAAATACTTCATCTAAATCTTTGAAGTCAATTCCCAGAATATCGTATAAGTTTAATTGGATTGCATTCAAATACGCATCCATCTTGGAGATAACATATAAAGAAAAATGATATACGCTGATTTTATCTTCCAAAGTTCTTACATAATCGAACAAATCCTCTAAATCATCATGCAGCTGCACTGTTTCATATTTTGCAGTCGCGGCAAACAGCTTGGAGAATTTTTGTTCTAAATCAATGGTATTCTGTTTAATTCCAAGCTCTGACTGCTGTTTTGTAATAACCCTTCCTTTGCCGATAAACATTTTTGCAGCCAGCAGCTCGCAAGCTTGTCGATAGGAACGTGGAAATTCATGAAGATCGGCGGTTCTGCCCCCTAATCCAATTGTGATGGATACAGGTGAGTTGTCCGATACATAGTTAACAAACTTCTGCAGCTCGTTCTCGGGAAGTTCATGACGGCATAGAATAATTGCTATCCTTTGGTTGTCCAATTTGTAATAGCTGCCTAGTTGATTCGCTTCCATATATTCGATAATCAGCCTGTTCACCTTATGCATTAATTTACTTTTCTCAGCTTCAGAATATTGCTTCAGCTTCCAGACGAGATCATCCAGTTCAAGCACTGCCAAGTATCCATTATCCCCGGAGAATTTAAACAGCTCGTTCTCAAGAATAGAAGCGACTTCAGGCTTAGTGTTCCCATGCAACCATTTCAAGAGCAATTCATCCCTTAACAAGGGCAAGGTTTCATGATAATACTCTTCGACTTTATTCCTTGATTTTTCTTGATCAAGCTCGTCCTTGACTTGCTCAAGACACTGAAACAATTCATGATCATTTATCGGCTTTAGAATGTAAGAGCTCGCCTGTAAATTGATCGCCTTTTTAGCATACTGGAAGTCATCGTAACCGCTTACAAAAATGATTTTCATTTCAGGGTATTTTTCTCGAAGTTTTGCAGCCAATTCAACACCTGACATGATCGGCATTTTTATATCCGTAACCAAAATATCGACTTGCCGCTGCTCAAGAAACTCCAATACGGCGAATGCGCTGGTAACCTCGGCGGTTACCCGCATATTGAATTTCCCCCAAGGAACCAACCGTTTTAATCCTTCCAGATCCAAGGGCTCGTCATCAACAAGCAATACTTGATACATCGTGATCCCCTCAATTCTCTGGCCAAATTCATGCTCGTAGTAAAAGTATATCTCCATCTGGAGGATCAAGCAATTCACTCGTGCAATGCGAAAGCGATTGAATGAACAAGCGCACTATCAACCGATAGCTATTCCGGTTGATAGTGCTCTGCACAGTCCTATTAATCGATTTTCAATACTTTCTTATTTTGCTCCCATACTTTCTGCTTATATTGAAGCAGTTTATCCATACCCGCTTTTTCCATATCCGATTTTGTTTTGTCGAGGATAGACAATAATTTTTCTTCGCTCTCAGCGTATATCATTTTGGCAAAAGCTTGATCAAATATATCCTTGATGCCTTGTGCAATAATACCTTCATCGGAATTGGTCGGCGGTTCAGTGTTGGCAAACGGTGTTACATTGTAGGTAGTTTTCCATGCGACATTCGTTTGGGCCATTGCAGTCCAATCACGCTTTTCTTCCGGGAGCATATGTTCCATATTGATTTTTGTTCTGTCAACATAAGTCGTATTTCCTACAATTACGTATTGTCGCAAGCCATGTGCTTTTTGCTCGTTGAAATCTGATTCCAGGTAAGCCTCATTGGGAATGGGCGTCCCTTCTTCATCATATTCATCCCAATACAGTCCGGGAGGTCCGAAGAATGCCACACGTTGTCCTTCTTCACCAAGCGCCCAGTCAAGAAAGTTGAAAATCGCTTGCGGATCTTTGGCATTCTTCGTAATGACGGCATGGCCCGCTCCCCCTCCAAGACGATTATAGGAGTTTGGATAAATCTTGTCCTTGTCCAGACCCGCTTTATGAATCGGCCAAATCATGTCGTAACCGCCTTCGGGATCCTTTGCCTTCAACACCGCATTAGCTGGACCCCCAATTGACATTACATTTCCCGAAGCGAATACAGCAACCCGCTCCTGCTCCACTTTTTCCTTCACCTGATCCGACTTTTGGGTGAATACGTCTTGAGTAATCAGCTTTTCTCTAAATAATCGGTTGGCGTAGAAGACCATTTCTTTAAATGCCGGATCATCCACTATGGATTTCAGATCATTTCCATCCTGATAAAATAAATTGCCGAAGTAATAATTTGTTCGATCTTCGCCGAATGCGGAATAAAGTGTCTCAAAGCTATTGAATTGTGAAACATTCATCTCTAATGGAACAACATTCGGATACTTATCCTTCACCATACGCAAATAGGCTTCCAAATCGTCTGTGGTTTCCAATTTTGGCGAACCAAGTTCTTTATAGATCTTTTGATTGACAATCCAACCGCCATTACCGTTGCCTTGCTTACCGCCAATAAACCAGTTTGGTATCGTGTAGAGCTTGCCGTCCTCGGCGCGCAACATATCCAATAACTCCTTGCCAACCCATTTATACAGATTTGTATCCTCTGTTATAAATTCGTCCAATGGAATGATATCACCCGCTTCAATGAAACGATCAACATCCTTAATATGCATTCGTATAACATCCGGCAAATCCTCGCCGACGATCAGTGTATTTAATTTCTGCTTGGCGTTACCGTTGGAAGGAATATAATCGATATTCACCTTTTTGTTTTCTTGAATCCATTTAGAGGTTGAATCCTCTCCCCACGGCGGATCAGCTACGTCTCTGTTCATGAAAAAAGTGAATGACAGCTCTTTCTCTTCTGTTTCGTTACTTTGAGAATCCTCTTTTTCTGGTGATGAAACCGGAGGAGTTTCCTTGTTTTTAGAATTAGACTCAGAATTGCCGCATCCGGAAACGAGGCCAACTCCCATCATCAGAACCATCAGTATAGAAAACCACTTCTTCATCTTGCATAACCCCTTTCTTTTCCCTTTTATATGTTTAAAGCTGATTTCAGCCATTAAACCAAAGATACCTTTGATGCTACTCTTTCAGTGAACCAATCAATACACCTTTGACAAAATATTTCTGTACAAAAGGATACACCATCATGATCGGAATCGTCGCTACCATCATGGTTGCCATGACAACGGACTTGTGGGTGACAGCATTTAATTGATCAAGCATTTCCTGTTCCGTATTGGACAATTGATCCATCGTATCATTCATGACGGAATTAATAATTTGCGTTAGCAAAGTTTGAAGCGGAACCAAGTCCTCTTTAGTAATGTAAATTACAGCATCAAACCAGGCATTCCAATGAAAAACAGCTGTGAAAAGCGACAATGTCGCAATAACAGGACCCGAAACAGGAACAACAATCTTGAAAAACACCCCGGCATTGCTGCAGCCGTCTATTTTTGCGGATTCCTCCAAGCCATCCGGAAGTTGCTGAAAGAAGGTGCGAAAAATGATCATATGCCAAACGTTAATCATCGTCGGGATGACCATTACCCAAATCGTATTCATCATGTTCAATTCACGAATTAATAAATAGGTTGGGATCAGACCTCCATGGAAATACATGGTGACGACACAAAAAATCATATAGTATTTTTTTCCGATTAATCCCCGTTTCGCCATTGCATAACCGAAAGCGGCGGTGAATGATATCGACAACAAGGTGCCCAGTACAGTTCGTATAATGGTAATCATGAAGCCATTAATTAAGCGCTCATCATCAAAAACATATTCGTAATTCGCAAACGTGAACTCCCTTGGCCAGAATGTAATTCCTCCCCTCGCCGTATCCGCTCCTGCGTTAAATGAAATAGCCAGCGAATTCCAAAACGGATACAAGGTGAGAAAAGCCAAAATAATAAGGCTGGAATAAATGATCAGATCTAATCCTTTATCTTCTAAGTTGCGTCTCATTTCCGCCCCCCCTTTACCATAAGCTTGACCCTAATCTGCGCGCTATGGAATTAGCAATAACCAGAAGTGCTACACTGACTACAGCTTTAAACAATCCTGCCGCCGTAGCGTACGAGTACCTCATATTTTCAATACCAACCCTGTACACATACGTGTCGATAACCTCGGAGACTGGTCTCAACACGGCATTTTGTCCCTGATTGGTCAACAGCAAGATATCTTCAAAGCCCGCATTCAAAATTTTACTAATATCCAAAATAAGGAATATAATAATGATCGGCGCTATGCTCGGAATGGTAATATAGACAATTTGCTTCAACCTTGAAGCTCCATCAATATGCGCGGCTTCGTACATAGATTGGTCAACCCCGGAGATAGCGGCCAAATAAATAATCGCTCCAAAACCAATCTCTTTCCAAATTCCAGTCGTCACTAGGATCGTCCAAAAATATTCCGGTAATGACAGCCAGCTAATCGGTTCATCAATGACATTCAGCTTCTCCAAAAGCAAGTTCAAACTGCCGTTATCCACGGAAAGAATGGAAACCACCATCCCGGATATAATGACCCATGACATAAAGTGGGGCAAGTAACTGATAGTTTGAACCCAACGTTTAAACCATGCGTGGCGAATTTCATTGAGCATTAGCGCCAGGATAATAGGCGCGGGGAATCCGATCAACAGTTTTAGAAAACTGATTGCTATCGTATTCCTCATAATTTGCCAAAAATCCGGAGCATTAAAAAACATGTAAAAGTGTTTTAAACCCACCCATTCACTTCCTAAGAAGCCTTTATGCAGATTAAAATCCTGAAATGCCGTCAGCACCCCCCACATCGGGATATACTGAAAAACAAACAGAATCATGAGCGGTATTAATACGAATAATTGTAATTCCCATTGCAGCATGAACTGCTTAAAGAGTGATCTTTGTCCCGTCATCTGAATGGTTTGTTCAGCTGTATTTATACGCTGTTTCATTTTCAACCCCTCCTGTCATCTATTATAAGTGGCCTAATTAGGAGGCTAAAACTCATAAAAACAACGAAAATTGTAACTATGGAACGATGTCGTAATTTTTACCTGTAATCAAAAAAAGCCCTTCAACTAAGAAGAGCTTTTTCGCGATTGACTACAGTACCGCAATCCACTTACGTTCATGTTGGCTCTTGTTAATGCTTTCGCATAACGTCTGTTCACGCAAACCATCGGTAAAGCTAGGATAGGAAATTCCATCGCGGTATTCATTTGAGGCCATGGCATGATAAATATCCTTAAACAGCTGTTTGAAGGTGTCGGGATACCCCTCATTATGACCTCCCGGATAATCCGCATAGCGGCGCGCCTCCGGGTGAAGGAGCGATGTATCCTTTATCATCACTTGATTATTGCCGTCTCGATTCCCAATCCATAAGTAGTTGGGATGCTCGGAATCGAAGCTGGCCGATTGTCGAGTGCCGGCAATCTCGATGTACAATCTGTTCTTACGTCCTGCATGCACTTGACTTACTGTGAATGAGCCCCGAACGCCATTCCCCATACGAAACAGAATATTGGCATAGTCTTCGGTATCAATGGGGACTTCCTGATATCGGGATGCCTCTGAATTCACAATTGCGGCATATGTCTCAGCAGCCTCCAACGGCTTCTTCCTCGTCTTATGAACCGTAGAGAAGTCCGCCATCACCTCGGTTATGCCTAATCCGGTCACGCTTTCCAGCAGATCCATCCAATGAGAGCCCACATCAGCAACCGCGCGCGACTTGCCCGAATATGCGGATTCCACTCGCCAGTTGTAGTCCGAATCAAATAACAGCCAATCCTGCAAGTAAGAACCGTTTACCGCATAGATCCTTCCCAGTTCTCCTTGCCGGATCATCTCTTTCAACTGCTGCAGCATAGGATAATAACGAATATTGAAACAAACTGCATGGATGAGTTCGCTACTCGTCGCCAGCTTGTTCAAATCTTCAGCTTCCTCAATGCTTATCGTCAAAGGCTTCTCGCAAATCACATGCTTCCCGGCCAGCAAAGCCTTCTTGGCCATCTCATAATGCATATGATTCGGTGTACAGATATGCACAGCTTCAATATCCGGATCCTTCAGCAGCGTCAAATAGTCCGAGAAGCATTTAGAGATTCCTAATTCCTTCGCTTTCCGCTTCGTTTTCTCCGCTGTGGAACCCATGACGGCCACAACCTCAACCCCATTTAGTCGTTTTAAAGCTTCGATATGAACCATGCCAATGAAACCGAGTCCGATCACGGCTGTTTTAACAGTCATTGTATTCACCACCCGTTGTGAAGTTGGAGCACGCGGGATTCGTCATATTTTACGAATCGTTTATTCAAAGTCTTTCACAGTTGCACTTAAGCTTCTCGTTTTATTTACAAGCGCCCCTTCCGGCTTCGCAACAGGGCCAAGGAGAAGAGGGTCTCCGGTGTCCTCCATCCATGTCTGCAGACGGTTGTCCAGATCTGTATAAATCTCTTTAAAAGCAGGATCATTCACTACATTGCGCCGTTCCATTGGATCGAGATATAAGTCAAATAACATCATAGATTCACGCTCCGTTTCCAAAAATCCGTTTTCGGTTAGAAACGTTTTGCTCTGACCATCATCTATGTTGGCGGGCACGATCTTTTGTCCGGAACCATAAATTTTTATCAGCTTATATCGCTCGGTGCGAACACAGCGCATGGGCTCATATGCCGCGTGATAAGTCACCTCGGAAAAGACCTCATCTCTTATTTTCTCTGTATGATTTTCGATTAATGGACGCATAGATTTGCCCTGGAGCCAATTCGGCTTAGGCAATGACAACAAATCGCACAACGTTGGGAAAATATCAATGTGCGACACTAATGCGTCCGAAACCGCTCTTTTCCTCCGACCAGGCCATTTCATGATGAGCGATACACCAATTCCCGTATCATATAAATTACATTTCATGAATGGAAACGCAATTCCGTGATCTGTCGTAAAAATGACTATGCTATTTTTATCTTTGCCCGTCTCCTTCAGGGCATCCATTACTTTTCCAAATGCTTTATCCGCATATTGCGCCGAAGTCAAATACCCGGCAAAATCCTCCCGACTTTCCTTAGTGTCATATAGCGGTGATGGCGGCATGACATAGTCCGGATTGATGTCTGAACCAATCGCCGGAAAATCGCGATGAGTATTAAATAAACCTAACGACAGGAACAATGGTTTATCGTGATGCATTCCAATGTAATCGGCAGCCGCTTCAGCATGCAGCATGTCCCGCTTAACCGAATCCTCGTGGGAATATTTCACGACCTTGTGATATCCGATCATTTCCGTCCGAGGAGCCTCATGCTGCTCTCCGAACAGGGCTGTTTCATAGCCATTGCTGTTCAAATAGCGCACAAGATGCCTGGAGTAGTCAGACATCTGAAACCCGCGATGCGCAAGGCCCAGCATACCGGCGGAATGCGGACACATCCCTGTGAGCAAAGCTGCGCGGCTTGGGGAACATGTCGGTCCTCCGCAAAAGGCCTGGCGAAACAACATCCCCTCCTCCGCGAATTGCTGTAAATTTGGAGTAAATACAGGATGGCCATAAGGCTGTATATATCGTCCTGTATCATGGGTATGGATATATATGATATTCATGTAACCCGGCACCTCTTTTCATCAGTTCATCCTAATGGAGTTATAATTCTATTAATTTCCCTGATTCCGCAGATTGATATATGGCCTCAAGCACTTGTGAAACTTTCATAGCCTGCTCAGGCGTAACAAGAGGCGCTTTGTCCTCTCTGATACAAGTCATCCATTGTTTGATTTGACGACAGGCATGACTTTCTGAAGGATCCAAATTCAGGGCTTGCGACATTTCCTCTTGACCGATTTCTTTCACCCATGGCTCCCCGTTGCCCACTCCATTTATTATCATATTCCCATAACAACTCGCCCCTTGGTCCTCTCCGACTAATGTGACGGCCGGAGCACCAGCCTGCGCTAGATGGAGTCTCCAACTGGCTCCCAGAATAATAGTCGCTCCATCCTCCATGTTAATAAAGGCTACTCCCGAATCTTCCACCGAAATCTCTTTAATATGATCATATCGCTTTTCTTTCTCCATAAGTCCATGGTTTGTTTTCCCGAATACACTTTTCACATTATAGTTATTCATTGCCCATAGGGTGGCGTCGAGCGCATGTGAGCCCAGGTCAATCAAAGGTCCGCCTCCCTGTTCTTCTTTCCTATAAAACAACCCTCTGCCGGGACCTCCGCTGTTCGAATAAAAGTGGCTGTGCGCCATATAGACACGGCCCAAGGCGCCTTCCCTCCGCAGATGGTGAAGGTATAATAAATCCGTTCGAAAACGATATTGGTAGCCTATCGTGATTTTTTGTCCTGTCCTTTCAGAAGCATCCAGCATTTGACGACACTCCAACGTACTCATCGCCATTGGCTTTTCACACATCACATGCTTGCCGGCTTCCATCGCAGCTATGCTTAACTCGGCATGCAATCTGTTATGTGTCGCGATATGAATCACATCAATCGATTGGTCTTCAAGCATTTTTCTATAATCCGTATATGCTTTGGCATTAGAACTGCCGTACAGCCTTTTTACTTCCTCTGCCTGCTGCTTGTTGACGTCGCAGAAGGCAACGAGCTCCACATCTTTAAGCGGCCGCAGATTTTTGATATGCTTATTGATTGCGTTCGTGCCGCAACCTATGATTCCTACTCGAATTGTGTCTAGTGCTCCCAAAGCTTATCCCCCCACTGTGTTTTTGAAATTTTGAATACTTGTTTCAATTAATCCCAGCGGATTATGTTTTAACGCCGCCTTGCTTAGCTCAATAATAATCCACTCGGTACCGATGTCATCCGCCGCCTGCAAGACATTTTGAAGATCAAGCTCTCCGGTGCCTAAAGCCACAACCTCATTCTCGGCTCCAGTACGGCGAATGTCCTTCGCATGCAGCAATGGGCATCTGTTCTTGTATGGTCTAATGTATTGCACGGGATCGATGCCCATTTCTTTCATGAAATATACGTCCAACTCCGCTTTTACATATTGCTGATTGGTATGTTCAAATAAAAGATCGAGCGCATAGCGGCCGTCGATCGTGGTGAACTCTTTAAAATGATTATGGTAACAAAATATCATCCCGTTCTCAGCGATGATCTCGCCAACTCGATTGTAAAATTGCGCATTTCTTTCAATATCATCCATACTATGAAATGCATGATATGCGCAAGTTACATATTTGCCGCCTAATTTCAATTGTTCGTCGATCAGTCCATCCAGATTGTTTTGAAGCGACTCCATCGATACATGCGTACCGATGATCTCAATGCCTCTTGCCTTGCAAGCATCGCCAATACGGGACAAATCCAAGCTTTCATGAAGCTCCACCCCCATAACCCCCAATTCAGCCAATGCGTCCATGACGCCATCGAAATCACGCTTCATTTCGTCCTGCAACTGAAACAGTTGAATCCCTACTGAAAATGACATGACCACTCATCCCTTCTGTAATCCGTCCTCATATCGACTCTAACATCGGTCTATTTAAATCGATATTAAATACTTAGCGAATAATCATACGAATTTACGATTTCCTATTTATACTCCCGCGACTTCGCGATAGACTGATAACTTTCATTCTTCTGTCAATTGTGCTGTCAAGCAGCAAAAAGGCATCGACGGATACAGTTCCCTGTACCCATCGATGCCTTATTCTCGTTCCACAAATTACTGCAGCAAGAACAGCTTGCCCTCGCCAGGCTGGAAATTCGTGGACATGCTGCCCGTCCCGGCGTCATAGTTGGTGCTTGCCGGCTGTCCTGTCGCTTTGGATATCTCCTGCACAGATGCATAACCCGTGGCAATCGTAAAGGCCATATGCTGCGACTGGCTCGTATTCTTGTTCACGACGAGACAATAATCGTTGCCGGCATCGTCCTGGAAGTAGCCCAGCAATAGCGGAATGGCGCTATTGTCCGGCTGCCAGAAGAACGACGAAGGCAATGCCGTTGCCGCTGCGGGAATTCCCCCGGCATGGTAGACCGCTTCCGAATGCAGCCCCAATAGCGTGTCTCCGAGATTCATCACATCCGCATTCAATTGCTGCGCCCACGTGTAAGAGCTGTTCTTCGTTCCATCAGGCAGGATAATGCCGTTGTTGAAGCTCTCCCCTCCGCTGGACGCCGGAGTCCAGTACGTAAAGTAAATATAACCTTTGGCGCCGTAAGCCAGATTGGAATAGACCTGATACCTCATCTCGCTCTCGCTGGGCACACGCCATGCGCCATTGACGCCGACGGACTGGATATACGACCAGAAGTTCACTCCCCCCAAGTCCGCTTGCCGGCGAATCACTTCCAGATTGGCGTAGTAATCGCTTCTGAGCGTCCCGTTCGCCAGATACGGATAATGATCGAACACGAGCACATCGGGCTCCGTGTACATCCACCGGTACACATAATCCTCATAGGAGCCGCCGACAATGTTCTGATTCAGCGTGAACCAGAAATCCGCATCAATGGCATTGCCGGCAATATAAGCAGACCCGTCATTGTACCAATCATCCCCCGTGTTCGCTCGTACAACCCAGCCCACCGAGTTGTTCCCGCAGCCGTTATGGGTAAGCTCCATATAGTATTCCGTATTGCCGGATACTTGGGCATTCAACTGGAATTGCGGCCACTCCGTAGTCGGTGAGTTCAATGTATGCTTGGCGATCAAGCTCGACTTGGCGCTGGAGTCCCATAGTGAAAGCGTCAAGGCTTCTCCCGCTCCCCAGGTATTCTTATCGATCCACCATTGCACCGTTTCAATATACGTTTGTCCATGCCTGGTGCGGAAAGCTTGCCCAAGCGGAACAGACGAGGTGACGTATTCTCCCGTCATCTGATTCAATCCCAGCTGGCTTGCAGACGCGTAGTTCGGGAACAAGTTGACGAAGGACATGTGATCGGGATCACCGTTCTTCAAGCGGCGGATGGTATCTTGTATCATCGTCATCTGCAGAACCGAAGGCTCATCCAGCACATGGTAGCCTTGCAGGGCGGCATGCGTACGGTAATGACTTGCAATCTGGTCGATGTCGCTATTGCCGGGCTGATTCCCGTCATTGTAAGCTCTCTGGGCGAAGCCTAGCTCGAACCAGAAATCCGTATTTTGCGCCACGCCGGCTCTATAGGCTCTGCCGTCTCCATAAACATCGGCGGAGCTGGTCACAACCCATCCCACTCCGCCCGGCTGATCGCTGGATAGCTCGAAGTAATAGGAGGTGTCGGACGAGACGGGTGCATGTAGCTGGAACGTCGGATTATAGGTTGGCACAGGCCCTGTAATGGTATCCGAGGCCAGTACGCTCTGCTTCGACGGGCTGTCGTACAAGGTCAGTGTCAATGCAGTGCCTGCAGGCCAATTCAATTTATCGATATACATGGTTATCGTATTGAGTCCCCAGCCCGTCCCTTGAGGCGTCTTGAAGGTCTGGCCAAGCGTGACGGACGAGCTGACGAACAGCCCGTGTCCCGTGGCGTGCTGATCGACCGTCATACTGCGCCAAGCCAATCGGCTGTCATCGGCCAGCAGCGTCAAGCCATGAGCAGCCGCGTAACCCAGTGCCGCATCGTTGGACGCATAGTCGCTTACGCCATTCCCGCCTACGATGAAGTTGGCGTTCATTCCCGCAATATCCGCATAATTCGCATTCGTGGTGTCGGCAGGAGAAGGCGGCCAGAATATCCCGATAGGGAAAGGCTGAATAGCCGGGCTGTAAGCCATACCGATACCCGACGATCCTACAGACAGCAGCGCAACGGCAAGCAGAGACATTATGAATTTCGATCGCATCACGACTCCCCTTCCTTCCTCATTCCCGATTCCATCCCCAACAACCGGCTGAGCGCCCGCGTATAAATGTCATGCCCATAATCATTAGGGTGGTTAATATTATTCAACAGCAAGCTTTCTGGCGTCTTGCCGGCTCCCAGCTCTTCCAGCCAGAGCGTATGCACATCGGCTACCGGCACACCGTACTGCATCCCCGTCTCCTTCATCGCCTCCGCATAGTGATGAATCTCGCCGCTGCAGAATTTCCACATGGGATTAGGCTCGCAAGGGGTGACCAGGATGATATCAGCCTCCGTTCTCTCCTTCAAGCTTGCAATCATCTCCCCAATATAGCTTTGAAAGCGAGACACCGGCACTTCATTCACATGCCCCCGCAATCGGTTCGCATCATTCATGCCATAAGCGATTGTAATCAAATGCGGCTTCAGTGGAATGACATCGCGCTGCAATCGCTTCCACCCGTCCATGCTCGTCTCGCCGCCAATCGCTCTCATCTCATACCGGATCTCGCTAGCTGGGAAGAGCGTCTTCAACTGTTCATACAGCCGGTAAGAATAACTATGACGATGGTGGCTAGCTTCCGCCCCCGTACTGATGCTGTCTCCGTATACGACATAGGTAATTGGAAGCCCCATCCGATGCCGTTCATCGCAGCCCGGCAACAGGGAGGCTGCCGTCGCTGAAGCCTCCTCTGCCGCCTCGTTCCCGCCAGCAGCCCCCGCGTCATAGTCATAGTCGGCATAGACGGTGAAGCTCTCATTCCCGTAATCGTTCAGCCCCGTCTGATCGAATGCCCCCTTCCCGAAGAACCTATGCCGCGCCCAATCCGGTATCCGGCTGTCGGCCGTTCGGCGAAGCCGCCCTTCCCCCCAATCCACCACATAATCGCGTCCCTCACGGAACAGCCTTCCCCTCACCCTTTCGCCTTCAGCCCCGGTTTCCCTCTCGTACAAGCTCAAGCTTCCGGGCCGCACAGGGACATAGCGCAACGCATGGCTGTCCTGCTTCGTCATGACAACCGCTTCCCCTATCTGCCGCTTCTGATTCATGACCGTTCCTCCTCGTCTGTGAATACGTGCAATTAATATTCGACAGCCGTGTTCTTATCCAGAAAGTGCTTGATTATTGTCGTCACGGCGAATCCAATGATCGCCAACAGAATTCCGAAAGCGGAAGCCGTGCCGTAATTCCCGTCGGACACCAGATCCACAATCTGAAGCGCCGCCGTATTCGTGGCGAAGTTGGGGCCTCCATTCGTCAGCAGCTTGGATTGCAAAAACAAGGTGAACGCACCGCTTGTGCCGATAATGATCAGAGTGGAAATTGTAGGCCATATCATCGGCACGACAACCTTCCGAAGCTCTGTCATTCGGGAGATCCCGTCCAATTCCCCGACCTCATACAGATCGTGCGGAATGCGTCCGATCGCTCCCAGCAGAATCGCCGAGTTGAATCCGATTCCCGCCCATACGCAGAAGAAGAACACCGTACCCAGTGCTGTAGAAGGGTCTCCGAGCCAGGCTCTCGTCAAGCTCTCCAAGCCAATGAACTCCAGAATGGGATTTACCACCCCGATGTTGGGGTTCACCATGAACGAGAAAGCCATCGCGATTATGACAATGGACAGAATGGAAGGAAAGAAATACACAATACGATAAAAATGATGCAGCTTTATCTTCTTGGAGAACAGATAGGCCGCATAAAGCGACAATGGCAGCAAAATCAATACATTCAGCGGAATCCAAAGCAGGGTGTTGAGGACTGCATACTTGTACGCCGGATCATGTATCACTCTCTCCGTGATCTCCCTGAAATTATCGAAGCCTACCCAGTCAATATTGCCGGTAGACATATTCCAACGCTTGAATGCGTAGACGAACGTATTGATATTCACGTAAATCGTAAAGATCAGATAATGCGCTACCGGATAAATGACCATGGACAAGATGAAGAGAAATCGCATTCTTTTCTTTCGATTTTGCAATATAGACACTATATCCCCTACTTTCCAAGAAGCTTACCTCATGCATGCGGCTCCGGCTCGCGCCGCATCGACTGCGGCGCAAGCAATTGTACGGAAGCCGTCTTATTCCCCCTACTCCATTCCCACTTCTTTCTTGTACGCCTCCCATTTGTCTTTTGCAAAGGCATAGTCATCCTGGAATTGCTGCTCTGCCGTCTTCGCTCCGAACGCAATATTGCCGTAAGCGTCGCCTGAAGGGTAAAGCTGCATTTTGGCGAATAGAGGATTGTTGGAATTAAAGGTGAAAGCCTTGTTGTTCTGCATAATGTCCATTACGCTCTGTGTAAATTCGGACACCTCCACGCCTTCCAGCGAGTAGTTGAACGGCCGGAAGTTCCCTGTCAGCTCAGTGAACTTGCGATTCATCTCCTGGGAGGATGCGAATGCGATAAATGCCTTCGCCAGCTCCTGCTCCTTGGACTTGGCGGGAACAACCGTTATATCGCCGACCAGACTGAAGAAGATGTTCTCCTCCTTGGCGCCGCCTACGGCAGGCACGGGCATCATCGCCATGCGGAAGCCTTCCGGCGTAGATGCTTTCATTTCATTTTCCAGCCAGTTGCCGTTAGGAATCATGGCGGCCTTGCCGTTCACGAACTCCATCTGCGCTTCCGTATGATTGAGAGCTTCAGAACCTTTCAGCATCCAA
Organism: Paenibacillus sp. J5C2022; assembly: GCF_025567625.1. Classification (GTDB taxonomy): domain Bacteria; phylum Bacillota; class Bacilli; order Paenibacillales; family Paenibacillaceae; genus Pristimantibacillus. The sequence goes on from NZ_JAOQJC010000023.1 coordinate 80,565, forward strand.
TCCTTCTGGAACAGCTGCTCGAATTGCTCCAATGCGGCCAAGCGGGCCGGGTCCTGGAATACCTCCGGTGTGTCCATGTTCACAAGCTCATTCAAATACTGGAATCCGCCCGCCTGCACCATCATCGGCTTCACGACGAAGTCCCAGTAACCGATCACTTTCCCCGGATAGACGATAGGGGCTATCCCCTTCTCCTTGATCTTCTCCGTCAATTCGGCGAACTCCGACCATGTCTTCGGCACTTCCCATCCATTCTCTTCGAACATGCCCTTGTTGTAAGCCAGTCCCAGATAGCCGTCGGACCACGGAATGATATAAGCCTTGTCCTTGTATATCGCATATTGGCGGGCAGCTTCATTCAAGGAATCTTTGATCGTCACACCGTCAGAGTCTGTTCCCTCGTACAAGTCGGTCAGATCCGCCAGGAAGCCTTGCGCAGCCCACATCTGCCAGTGGGTATTCGTCAGAAACGCTACATCCGGCAGATTCGCCCCCGATTCGAAGCGGGCGCCCATCTTCTCCATAATGCCGGGATCGCCTTCCAGCTCCACCGTTACATTGTCATGCTTGGCTTCGAACTGCTGCTTCAATTCCTTGAACCATGCATCGCCGAAGCCCCCTTGGAAGAACGCTACCTTCAGTACTTTCTTCTCTCCCGCAGGCGCATTGTTCTCTTTCCCGCCTTGCTCTTCCGAGCTATTTGAATTGTTGGCGCAAGCGCTTGCCAGCATCATTGCGACAATCAGCATGGCCGTTAGCCATGTCATTCTGTTCCATCTTCTCTTCATCATTGTTCGTACACCCCTTAAGATTATAGTTTCATGTATCTAAAACAATATCCTGGGATATCGTCTTATCCGTTGAATGCGATCCACATGGCGCCGCCCGGCGCCAGCTCGACTTGCATGGCGCCGCCGGCAATCTTGCGCGACTGCACTTGTCCGCCGTTCCAGACCGCTGCCCGCTTCACATCTCCCTCCAGCTTCAGCTCCGTACTGGACGGCTGTTGAAAGCTTGCGTTCACGACCAGCACGCTCTGTACTCCCTCCGAATCGGTAAAGCAGCCTATAATGGCGGGGTCTCCCGAGACAGATGCAATCGGGCCGAAGGACTTCATGGACTCCTCCAATAATGCCGGCTGGTCGCCGAAGTGAATAACGCCTTCGGACTGCAGCTCCATCAGCCGCGGACCTATCTCCTGCAGGGACGCATTAATTCGTTTCACCTCATCATAATGCCGGGTGCGGTTGCCCTGAAGATCAATCATGCCGCTGCCGAACGTCTCCCTGCCCGACTGCGGTGTCCAATACGTAAAGTACTGAATGCCCTTGGCTCCGTAGGCCAGACTCGTGAACACCTGCCACCGGATTTCCTCTTCTGTCGGATCGCGGTGCGTCGTATTGAAGGAGAGCGTCTGGATGAATAGCCAGAACGGCAGCTGATGCTCGGTCGATGCGCGCCGAATCAGCTCCAGATTGTAGAAGTAATCCTCGGTAATCGCACCGGGTCCGCCCTTCGCCTCTGTCAGGAAGGGATAGTGGTCATAGGAGATCAGCTCCGGCTTATACTTCTGAATATATTGATCCAGATACTCGGTGTAGGTGCCTCCCTTCTGGTCGAGAGAAGCGTAAGTCGGGAATAAGTTGACATAGGGCAGGCCATCAGGCGCATCCTTCTTGTACTCTTCCTTCATGGCCGCCAGGCGGTCATACTGCGTAAGCGACGGCTCATCGTAGAACACGTGGCCCATGTAAGCGGGATGATCCCGGTACGGAGCGGTCAATTCTCCTATCCCGGACAATTCCCCATCGGCCAGCTCTCCGATCTGCGGGTCCCGCAATATCACCTTCATTCCCGTTGCTTCCGCATAATCGAGAGACTTCATCATCGTCTCGCTCCCGCCTTCCCACTCGCTAAAGCCCGTTACGAAGGTTATGCCCGCTTCCTTCATTTCCTCGTAACGCTCCAAGGTCACTTCATTTGCCGGGGGGGACACCCATAGTCCGATAGGAAACGTTTTCATTTCTGCTTCTACTCCTTTATCCTGTTGTCCACTGCACGCTGCCGTCGTCAGCAGGAGAGCTATGCCCGCCAGCGCGCCAATCGCTCTTCTCATCCCTTCAGCCCTCCTGTCGTCAATCCGCTAATCAGCTTGTCCTGCAGCAAGAAGTATACGATCAGGACGGGGACTGTCGACAGCGTCAGCGCAGCGAATAATGTAGTCCAGTCTGCGGCATACTGCTGCTTCAGAACGAGATCGTAGAGACCGACCGAGATGGTGAACAGCTTCTGCTCCTGCAGGAACATATACGGCAGGAAGTAATCGTTCCATATATTGATCATGGTAATGAGCCCTACCGCAGCCAATCCCGGCTTGGCCATCGGCAGCATAATCCGGAAGAAAATCTGCCAATCGTTCGCTCCGTCCATATAGGCCGCCTCCGCGTATTCCCACGAGACACCCTTGAAGAATCCGTACAAAATAATGAAGTTCATGCCGAGCCCGGCCGAATACAGCACCAGCAGCCCAATATGCGAGTTGAACAGGCTCAAATCGATCATCAGCTTATACAACGCCGCCAAGGAACCTACCGTAGGAATCAGGAACGTGGATACCGCGAAGAAGAAAATGATATTTCCTCCGGGAAATTTGTACTTGGCAACGGTATAAGCCGAAGTCGCGGCGGACATGACACCGAGAAGCGTACCTATGGCGGTTATATATATACTGTTCAGAAAGTACTGACCCAGCCCCGCCTCGTCCCACGCTTTCTCGTAATTGCTCCATCGCCACTGATCGGGCAGCGACCAGATGTCGGCATAAAATTCCGGGCCCGTCTTAAGCGAATTAAGGAACATCCAAATGAACGGATAAATAATGGAAATGGCGTACAGCATGAACAATACTTGAATCAGCGCCCTTCCAGGCGACCACCTTCTTGACATGCGCAACCCCCTCTCGTCTAGTCTAAATAGCAACTTGCAAGCGCAATATAAGCGTTTGCAGAATCGCTATAACGAGCAGATGCATCTCTTGCTCATCACTTGCGCAATTTAATTAGTTAACTTAACTTAATAATAGATTCTGTTCGTTCGCTCGTCAAGCTAATTTTTTTTGCGAATTATTGGGGCAGAATTTCTTGCATCACACGATCCAGGGCTACCGCAAATCCGCCGTAAATGCCCGATCGTTCACCAAGCTCCGAGAATACAATCGTCGTCGTCAGAGGAACCATGCCGTTGACAAGCTCTCTGAGCGGCTGAATAAACTTGTAGCCCAGTTTTACGATATCACCGCCTACAATAATCAGCTCCAGATCAAGGAGCACGCTCATGTTGGCCAGCACGATGGCAAGGGATTGCACCAGCTCCTTCGTCTTCTGCATGCAGTAAGGATCGCCGTCAGCCGTCGCTTTACAGAACGCCTCGAAATCGACCATCTCCAGGTTGCCCTTGCAGTAGTCCGTGATTTTACTCTCTGCGCCGTTGCTCAAGTCCCTTTTCACAGTATTCATTAAAGCGTACAACGACGAATAGTAGTCCAGATAATTGTTCTTCAGCTGTCCCGGCTCGTCGAAGTTCGGACTTCCGCATACCCAGTAGCCGACTTCCCCAGCAGCAAGCCTGCTCCCTTCGTACAGCCTCCCGTCGATAATCAGTCCGGCGCCGATGCCGAAGTCGATATTGATGCCCAGCAGGTTTTTGAACCCTTTGCCCGCGCCGTAACGGTTCTCTCCGATGACATTAAGATTCATGTCGTTAATGACCATCACATCGGCATCCATCTCCTGCTTCATCAACTGATGAATATTGATCGTGTCCCACTCTTTGAATCTGGGAGCGGCCTTGAAATAACCGGTTTCTTTATTGATAATGCCCGGCGTTCCCACACATACGACCTTCAGCTTTTCCTGTGAAATATGCTTGCTGCCAAGCAGTTCCTTCATCTTGTTCATCACCGAATAGAAATCGTCTGCGGTAATATTGGATTTCAACGAGAACGACACCTCGTCCTGAGCGATGATTTCTCCCATCAAGTCGCCGACCGCCATGCGAATGCGATCGCCGGCCAGGTCAATGGCGATAATATATCCGTAATGTCTATTGAACCGCAGCAATATAGGAGGTCTTCCACTGCTTACGATATCCCGTGTGCCCACTTCCTCCAATATTTCCATCGCAAGCAACTGCTCGATATTGGAGGAGACGCTAGGGGCGCTCAGCTTTAATATTTTCGCCACGTCGGCTCTGGAGATCGGCCCCTGACGTCTTACCAGGTCAATGATCAAGTTCAAATTGGTCGAACGAATGAGCTTCTGATTTCCTGCTACCTTTTTCAATATACACCCTCGCCTGTCTATCGGATTTTAATTACTTAACTTAACTAAAATAATAACAGAAATTATCTCTTTGTAAAAGAATTTCATTGAAACTTATCCATTGTGTATCTATTGCATATTCGCCCACTTTCCACTCTCCAACCGAGGTCACATCGCTTACAGCCCCACTTCAGCCTTCAGTCCGCTCTGCAACCAAGGTCACATCGCCTACGGCCTACCATTCAATGTTTATGTGCTGCACACCCCCTTTCGGCGCTCCAGTGCAGGATTCATACACTATTTCGGCTCGCGCGCCCCTTTTCTACGCTCCAGTGTAGGATTCATACACTATTTCGGCTCGCACTCCCCCTTTCGGCGCTCCAGTGTAGGATTCATACACTATTTCGGCTCGCACTCCCCTTTTCGACGCTCCAGTGTAGGATTCATACACTATTTCGGCTCGCACGCCCCCTTTCGGCGCTCCAGTGTAGGATTCATACACTATTTCGGCTTGCACGCCCCTTTTCGACGCTCCAGTGTAGGATTCATACACTATTTCGGCTCGCACGCCCCCTTTCGACGCTCCAGTGTAGGATTCATACACTATTTCGGCACGCACTCCCCCTTTCGGCGCTCCAGTGTAGGATTCATACACTATTTCGGCTCGCACGCCCCTTTTCGGCGCTCCAGTGTAGGATTCATACACTATTTCGGCTCGCACGCCCCCTTTCGGCGCTCCAGTGTAGGATTCATACACTATTTCGGCTCGCACGCCCCCTTTCGGCGCTCCAGTGTAGGATTCATACACTATTTCGGCTCGCATGTGGCTAACCACTAACTTCGGATATACAACTTGAGTTTTATACGATTTATATACAATAAAAAGGCAGCCACGCCTCCCATCCCTGCAACAGTCCTTCAAGAAGGATTGCCGGGAAGTGAAAGCTGGACCGCCATGAAAAAAGTTCTCCGCTTAATGAATCTCGTAATACCAATTGGTGTCCCTCACAAGCCGATGAAGCTGTTCCTTCGACTTCGACTTCGACTGCTCTCCGTCACTTCCGCAAGCGCCATAAGCGAGCATCAGCTTCGTCAAAGCCGCTTCCACAGACATGCCCGCCAGCATGACAGCGCCGGCGCCGATCAGCTCATGCGATGAAGCATACATCGCATCCGACGCATTCTTCACAGGAGCGATATACACGTCGATGCCGTCAACCGCACAGCGCTTGATGAAGGCAGGCAGAGAATAAGCCCCGTCTTCAAGCCCGCATGCCGTGCCGGAATGGTGCAGATCGTGCAGAATCGCCTTCGGCCTGCGATCCGTCCACGTAAACAGGGAATAATCCAGTCCCGGATACGGCTTCACGTACACAATGGCCGAGTCGATGTCCGATGCATCGCCGCCCCGGCTTAACGGGGAGTGCACGGGCCGCAGCGTATCCGGCAGGGGATTGCGCGCATCCTCATGCCAGCGGAAGCGCCGATCTTCCATGTGCCCGTATACCAGATCGTACGGGCTTCGGAACTGATCCGTGAACGGCTCGCACTGCATAATGCGTGTGCCAAGGTATACCTGACTGATGCCCGCAGCGTTCTCATAGACGACGAACACTCCCGGGAGCGCCGCTCCCGCAATAAAATCAATCGCGCTCGAGAAGTTGCGCAGCCCGTTGCTTCTTGCATCCGCAATGGGATAATTGCTTGCCGTCAGCACGAGAGGAATGGCGATATCCGCGAACAGATAGCCCATCATCGCCGCCGTATACGCCAATGTATCGGAGCCGTGCGTGACGAGAATACCGTCATATGCAGAGCCGGCCGTCTGACGGCGAACGCTCGCCGCCAGCACGCTCCAGTCTCCGGGCGTCATATTCTCGCTTAATAGATTGAGCGGCTGAATCGTCTCCAGCCTCACATCCGTTCGGGCAGCCGTACTTCCCTCGTAGGCCTCCAGCAAGGCATAAGCGCCGTCTCCATGTACGTTGATGGAATCACCGCTTGCCTTGCTCCCGATCGTACCGCCTGTAAACACAACCAATATTCGCTTCATTGCCGCTACCACTCTTTCTGTAACCATGACTTGCTCTATGCTTCTTCCGCATATCTCTCATGGGTTAGAATACCACGAATGGTGCGGACAAATACAGTTCATTGCCAACATCGCTAACATTCCCTGTTATGAAGGCAGTACTGTGTGCCGAGCGGTCTTGCTTATTCGCGAGTGGCGGCGAACTGCTCCCTTGCGGCTTGCCCATCACGCTCCATGAACGGCCACCAGTTCGCAGCTCCGAACGTCCGCACCATAACCGGTATGAACAGCGGCAGCATGACGAGCGCGTACAGGAACAGTCCGCACAGCACCATCGTGGCGATCTGAAGCAGCGACAGCACGCCGGAAGGCAGCATCGCCGCGAATGTGCCGCCCAGTATAATCGCGGCAGACACGATCACCGGGCCCATGTTCTTCATCGCTTCCAATATGGCCGTCTTCGGCTCCAGATGCCGATATTCCCGGAATCGGTCCATCAGGAAAATGCTGTAATCGACGCCGAGTGCGACGAGCAGGACGAAGCCGAAGAACGGAACGGCCCAGCTGATGCCGGAGTAACCCAGCAGCTCCACGAAGATCAGCTCGGTCGCGGCCATCGACGTATAGAACGTAATAAGCAGCGAGATAACGACATAGACCGGGATGATGACGGAACGGAACAAGATCAGCAGAATGACCAGTATGCCGATCAGCATCAATACAACGGTCCGTGAATAGTCAGCCTCCGATATGTTGCTCAGATCATGGTTCATGCTGGTGACGCCGCCTATCGCCACATCGGACTGGCTGAACGGCGTATTCTGCAGCGCGCGCTGGACGGCCGACTTCACCGCATCGATCTCCTCCATCGCCTCCTGCGAATACGGATTGCTCTCGAAGATCACGTCCAACTGCGCCGTCCGCCGGTCCGGAGACAGATAGACATCGAGCGCGGCCTGGAACTCTTCGCTTGCAATCGCTTCGGGCGGAATATGCCATCCCGTCATTTCCTTATTCGGCGACTGAGCCAATCCCTGCAGATAACCGCCTGCCGAAGCAAGACCGTCCGTCACCTGATTCAAGCCGTCTACGCTTTGATCCAATCCTCCTGTCAACTCGCCGAGCTGGCTGCTCAAGGAGTCGAAGCCGCTCTTCAGCTCTTCCTGCCCTGCCGCAAGCTCCGCCAGACCTCCGGAGACCCCGGGCAGCTGCGCGATAATGCTTCCTTGCCCGGACGCCGCTTGCGCCACGCCTTGCTGCAGCTTCGCAAGGCCGTCGGCCAGACTCTCCAGCCCTGCCGCCAGGGCAGACTGTCCCTCAATGGCTTGGGCAAGGCCTGCATTCGCGCCCGCCATGCCTTGCGATACGCCCGCCAGCTGCTCATTCATGCCCCGCAGCTGCGTTCCAAGCGCTTCTGCTCCTTGCTGCATGCCTTGCAGAGCGCCCAGCGCCTCCTGATAGGCTGCGTCCTCCTTCAGCTCCGGATAGCTCTCCTGCAAGCTGCCAATTCCCGCGGCTACGTTGCCGAGTCCTTGCGCCAGCTTCGCGTGCTCCGCTGCGATCGCCTCATAGCCCGCCGTCAACTGCGTTAATCCGCCGCCCATCTCCTGATAGCCAGCAAGCAGCTCCTTGCTTGCCGCCGCCAGTTGGTCGGCGCTCTCCTTGGCACTTCGGAGACCCGCCTCAAGCTCCTTCGCTCCTGACGAGCCGTCCAGCAAGCCGGCTCTGATCGCCTTCAGTCCGGCTTCCAGCTCGCCGATGCCGGACTGCAGCCGCCTCGTTCCGGCCGCCAGATCTCCCGCCCCCTTGGCCGCTTCAGCCAGCTTCGGCGTATTGTCGTTCAACGCGCTGCTCGCCTCCGCCAGTCCTTCACTGATGGAGCCAAGCCCTTCTCCGCTCTCGTCAAGCCCGTCTTCCAGCGCGACCACCTGATCGGACACGAGGAACTCATCCATCTCCTCCCCGGTCGGTCTCGTTGCCCCGCGCACGGCCTGCACGCCCTCCACCTTCATTAATTCGCGTGCCGCACCTTCCAGCGTTGCCAGTCCCTCCGGCGTATCGAACGGTTCTTCGCTCTTGAGGATGACGCTGGTCGGCAGCGTCTCGCCCGGTCCGAATCTATCCGCGACAATATTGAACCCTTTCACGGAATCATAGCTTTCTCCGATCTCTTCCAGCGTATTGTACGAGATTGCCCCTTTGTATGCCACCAGAGACGGCACGATCAGTACAGCCAATATGGCAAGCGCGAGCAGGGGACGCTTCAGCGAGAACTGCCCGACAGTTCCCCACAGCTTGCTCTGCTTATGCTCGATGGAGCCTTTCGCCGGCCAGAACAAGGCGTTGCCGAGCACCGACAGGAAGAACGGCACGAGCGTGAACAGCGCCAGCATCATAATAGCGATGCCCACGGCTACCGCAACGGCCGATTGGTACAGAATGAAGGTCGACAAGCCGATCGATGCGAATCCGACGAAGACAGCCAAGCCGGAATACAAGACCGTTTTGCCTGCGGTACGATAAGTATGAACGATGGCCTCCTGCTTGTCGCCAAGCCTGCCCAGTTCCTCCTTGTAACGGCTGATAAGCAGAATGCAGTAATCCGTCCCTATGCCGAACATGACCGCCACCATGAATATTTGCGTAAAGTTGGATAACGGGAAGTCCGCATACTCTACAAGGAATGCAACGACCGACTGCGATACCAGATACGAGAATCCGATCGTTAGCAGAGGCACCAGCGGCGCTGCAGCCGAACGGAAGACGACGAACAGAATAATAAGAATAAATCCGACCGTAATATACTCCGTCTTCTTCAGCCCTTCTTCCGAGCTGATGATGACATCTTCCGTAATGATCCAGTTGCCGGTGTAATAGTGCTCCACGTCCACATCCGACAGTGCCGCATACAGCTCCTCCTTCACCTCTGCCAGCTCACGCCCGCCGGCTTCGACCTGCAGCAGCGATATGACGGTGCTCCCGTCCTCCGACACCATCTGCTCCGCCAGCTCAGGCGTATCGAAGTGCGTCATGACGGAGAGAATGCCCAGCTCATCGGCTTCGCTCTGCAGCTTGGCTATACCCTGCCGCACTTCCTCCATTGCATCGTTCCCGATGCCGCCATCGCGATGAAACGCCAGCACAGTCGTCATGCCCGCCGTCTCCTCGCCGCCGATCTCCTTCGCCAGTTCGTCGGCGATGGCGGACGAGTAGCCTTCCGGAACGGTAATCTGTCCCTTCTCCCTTACGAGCCCCGCCATATCCGGTGCAGTGAACAGGAGCCCGGCGACGGCCACCACCCAGAACAGAAGCACGAACCATTTCATCTTCAATATTGCTTTCATCGTTATCGATCCACTCCCGACTTATATCTTGGTCAATTTCTCTGCCAGCTTCTCGTAGGTCTCAATAAATTGAATAGCCTCTTCCTGGGTGAAAAATTGAATGAGTTGCCCTAGCAGCCCCTCCACTTTCTCCTCAAGCAAACGGCACATCTCCTCCCCTTGCTCCGTCAAGGCCAGGTGAATGATTCTGCGATCCTTCTCCTCCGGCATTCGCTGAATATATCCCTTGTCTGACAATCGCGTAATGATGGCCGTAATGGAACTCTTGCCCACGCAGAATATATCCGCCAGTTCCGTCGATGTGCACCTGCCTCGCTTATTCAGATAGCATAAAGTAGCGTACTGATCAACCGTAATGCTTTCCGGCATAAGCTCCCGAATGAGCGCATTCAGTCGGCGGGTAACGATGAAGTCAGCCTCCTCGTAGCGATGTATAAGATCTTTCAGTATGATCGGCTGCATGCCACCCTCTCCTTCTTGTTAGTTTCACTGTCGAACTATTACATTATAAAACTTTATCAGAGATGAATCCTATTTTCAACAGCCGCAATCAAATCCAAGGAAAAAGAAGGAACGCCATGAAAATTGTCGAATAATAGGGGAAATGGTTACGGCATCAGGAGGACGCTTGTGTATCGACTTTTAGAGCTATCACGCCATAAAGGAGTTGCCATTGCCGCTTATCTGGCATGTCTGGCGTTGGCACTGCTGGCGCAGTGGATCAGTATCCCCTTTTTGTTCGGGGCGAGCCTTACGTTAACAAGCGTATTTCTATACTTAAGCGTACGGTTATTCGGCTTGCGCGGAGGTCTGCCTATCGCCTTCGCCGCTCACGCAGTCGGAATCTTCTTATTGGAAGAGCCGCTGTTCTTCTTAATCGGACTTCTCGAGACGGTTGCCATCGGGCTGCTATTGCGCAAGTTCCAAGGCCGTCTGTTTTACTGCGCGCTCCTGTTCTGGCTGCCTCTGGGCATGGCTGTATTGTACCTGTTCCTGCTGACGCAGGATGGCACAACAACGAATGACGCCTTGCTGATCTCCTGTATCATTACCGTCAACAGCGTGGCCAACGCCCTGTTCGCGGAGATCATCGATCAATGCTTGCCGATTCGCAGCCTGATCCGTTCAACGAACGGAGAGACGGAGCAATCCGTCTTGTCGCTTCGCAAGTATTTGCTGTACTTTACCATCGGTATCGTTATGATTCTGTTCCTGCTTAACATATTCGTCAACAGTGTCAGTTCATTCAAGGAAATTCATATTTACACGAAAGAATTGGCCGTACAAGCCGTCCACGCAGTGGAACAGGAACGGCTTGAGGATGCGTCCCAAGGGCTGGAGCAAATCCGGCAGCTTCTCGGCCGTTACGATACGGATATGTACATTGTCAGCATTCTCGATTCCAATCGCAAAATTATCGCTTCAAGCGATTCCGAGGCTGCCGGCCATATCGGCTACTTGGCCGAAGCGAGCTCATACATCAAGCTGAGCGAACATTATTATCTAACCCGTCATAAGCAGCGGTTCTCGATGTGGGAAAGCTATATCTGGCATAACGAATCATTCGTATATGTGAAGCCAATCGAAGGGATCGGCCACATGATAGTGGATATTCCGCTGGAGAACTATCGTGAGCATTTGTTCAACAAGTACCTGTATCACTTCGCCTATCTGTTCGGTTTTACGCTTGCGGCCGCTCTTGCCGCACTGCTTATTAACCGGCTCATCGTACGTGATCTGAACCGGCTCGCCCAATCGACGGCAGACCTTCCGCACAGACTGAAGCAGCAGCATATCGTCGATCTGCCCGCAAGCCGAATCAAGGAAATCGACGGCTTGATCGCCAACATTCGGTTCATGTCCGGCAGCTTGCTGCAGCTGTTCCGGGAATCGCAGTCCAATGCCGAGCGACTGGCCGCGCAAGCCCAGCTGTTAAGGCAATCCGAGGAACGCCTTCACCAGCTCGCTTATTACGACAGCCTGACGGGCTTGCCTAACCGCCTTCACTTCTCGCGGCAGTTCTCGGAGCTGATCGCGCTCAGCCGTCCCGATAACGGTCACGGCATAGCCATTCTGCTTATTGACATTAACCGCTTCAAGCAGATCAACGACGCCTTGGGACATTCCGCCGGCGACTCTCTCCTGCGGCAAGTGGGAACAAGATTGGATCGTCTGTCCTCCAAGGAGAACACCCTCTTCCGTCTGGGGGGAGACGAATTTGTATTCCTATGCAGCTATACGCAGCACGACCAGTTGACCCGCTTCGCCCAATCGATCTGCCGCTTGCTGGAGGAACCGTTCCTTATGCGCGACTTGCCGCTGTTCCTTACGGTGAGCATCGGTATAAGCATCTATCCGCAAGACGGACCGGACACGGAATCCGTTCTGTCGAATGCGGACATCGCCATGTACAACGCGAAGAAGGAAGGCGACGGCAGCTACCGCTTCTTCGCTTCCGGCGACGCCGCTTCCATGTCGGAGAAGCTTCGGCTGGAGAACGGGCTGTATAAAGCCCTGCAGGATGGCCACTTCTCGCTTTATTATCAGCCGAAGGTGTACGCCGCTACGGGAGAGCTGTGCGGGATAGAAGCGCTGATCCGCTGGCATCATCCCGAGCTTGGCATGATTCCGCCCGACAAGTTCATTCCACTCGCGGAAGAATCCGGCTTCATTCTGGAGATTGACCGCTACGTGTTCCGTGAAGCTTGCCGCCAGAACAAGGCGTGGCAGGACGCCGGCTACAAGCCGATTCCCGTCTCCATCAACATATCGGCCAGACACTTCTACCAAGGCGATCTGAAGGCCATGATTACGGAAGCGTTGAACGATACCGGTCTTTCGCCGCAATATGTCAGCCTGGAAATAACAGAGGGTGTCTTCATGCGCCAGTCAGACCATGTTATCGAGACGATCGTCTATCTCCGCGGCTTGGGCATTCAAATATCGATCGACGACTTCGGCACCGGCTTCTCGTCGCTGAACCAGCTGCAATGGCTGCCAATCTCTGACGTGAAGCTGGATCGTTCCTTCATCCGCGGCATTACGAACGACGATAAGAAATCGTCCATCGTGAAAGCGATCATCGAACTGGTTCACAGCATGAACATGAAGGTCGTCGCCGAAGGCGTAGAGACGGTAGAGGAATCCCAATACTGCAAAATGCTGAAGTGCGACGAGCTGCAAGGTTACCTGTTCAGCAAGCCGCTGACCGCCGCCGATCTGGAGGAGCGGTTCCTTCCAATAAGGCTTTGACAAGCCTGCGCTCTCCATCTAAGATTGTGTTATAACAATATAGGAGGCGCTTACATGAACCAGCAAATCGCACAAAATCAGGAAGGCTACTTCGGCGAGTTCGGCGGCAGCTTCATCCCGCCAGAGCTGCAGGAAGTGATGAACTACCTGACGGAGCAATTCAACATATTCAAGGACGATACCGACTTCAAAGAGGAATACCAGTATTATCTGAGAGAATATGTAGGCCGCGAGAATCCACTGACCTATGTGGATCGTCTGACGAAGGAATGGGGCGGCGCGAAGATCTACCTGAAGCGCGAGGACCTGAATCATACCGGCGCCCACAAGATCAATAACGTTATCGGTCAGATCCTGCTGGCCAAGCGCATGGGAGCAAAGCGCATTATCGCGGAAACAGGCGCCGGCCAGCATGGCGTGGCAACGGCGACGGCGTGCGCCATGTTCGATATGGAATGCGTCATCTATATGGGGGCCGAAGATACGCGCCGCCAGGCGCTGAACGTATTCCGCATGGAGCTGCTTGGCGCGAAGGTGGTGCCCGTAGCCAAAGGCCAAGGCCGCCTGAAGGATGCGGTTGACGAAGCGCTCGGCGATCTGGTCGCCAACTACAAGAATACCTTCTATCTGTTAGGCTCGGCTGTGGGGCCCCATCCGTTCCCTACGATGGTCAAGCACTTCCAGTCCATCATCAGCGAGGAATCGAAGCGTCAGATCCTGGAGAAGGAAGGCCGACTGCCAGACGTCGTGCTGGCTTGCGCAGGAGGCGGCAGCAACGCCATCGGGGCGTTCGCCCATTATCTGGACGAGCCGTCGGTCCGCTTGATCGGCGTGGAGCCGGATCAGGCTCCTACGCTGTCGGAAGGCGTACCCGGCGTCATCCACGGCTTCAAGTGTCTTGTGCTGCTGGATGAGGAGGGCAATCCGAAGCCTACTTACTCCATCGCAGCCGGGCTGGATTACCCCGGCATCGGTCCCGAACACAGCCATCTGAAAACTAGTGGACGGGCGGAATATGTAACCGTAAGCAACGAAGAAGTGCTGGATGCGTTCCAGGAACTGTCCCGGCTGGAGGGCATTATACCGGCATTGGAGAGCTCGCATGCCGTTGCTCATGCGAAGAAGCTGGCGCCGACCCTTCCGAAGGATGCCATCATCATCATTAATCTGTCCGGCCGCGGAGACAAGGACGTCGAGCAAGTATTCCATATGCTGAAGAAGTAAGAAGCACGCCACTATCGATAAGGGCCTATACCCTCAGAGCCGTCTCACGTCTCCGAAGGCATAGGCCCTTTCTCCGTTGTTATGCCGGCTGAACGGCACCTTGCTGCAGCTGATACATCGCATAGTATTTCCCCTGCTTCTCCATCAGGGAATCGTGATTGCCCCTCTCCACGATTACGCCGCGGTCGAGCACAAGAATCTGGTCCGCCGCCCGAATCGTCGACAGGCGATGGGCGATGACGAACGTCGTGCGCCCTCGCTTCAGCACATCCAGCGCGCGCTGGATAATGGCTTCCGTCTCTGTGTCGATGCTTGCCGTCGCCTCGTCCAGGATAAGAATGGCGGGATCGTAGGCAAGCGCTCTGGCGAAGGAGATCAGCTGCCGCTGCCCGGCCGACAGCGTGCTCCCCTTCTCAATGACAGGCGCATCGATACCGCCTGGCAGCTTGCTGAACATGTCGTACGCACCGACATCTCTCAGTGCCTGTTCTACCTTCTCCCGGCTGATGTCCGGATTGTCCAGACTGACGTTCGACGCGATCGTGCCGGTGAACAGGAACGGGTCCTGCAGGACGATTCCCATATGCTCACGGAGCATCTGCTTCGGCATCCCGCTGGCATCCATCCCATCGATCGTAATCCGCCCTTCTTTAATGTCATAGAACCGGAAGAGCAGATTGAGAATGGAGCTCTTGCCCGACCCCGTATGGCCTACCAGAGCGACGGTCTCCCCCTGGCTGGCATGGAAGCTGATATTGCGAAGCACGTATTCATCTTTCTTATAGGCGAAGGATACGTCCTGGAATTGGACATCGCCCTTGTAGCGCTCTATGGAACCCGTCTCCACATCCGTTCCGTCCTCGTCCATCAGCTTGAACACCCGCTCCGCCGATACGCGGGCCACCTCCAGATTGGACAGCTGGTTCACAATGCCGACGATCGGCGCGAACATCCGGTTCATGTAGTCGATGTAGGCGTACAACGCCCCTACTGTGACCATCGCCCCCAGCGTACCGCCCCAGAACATCCACACGACGATCAGGAACAGCACATTCCTGACGACATTGACCAGATTGTGCGACGTTAACGAGTTCAAGCTGAGCAGCTTGTTCTGGTATTTGAAGTAGTGATCGTTCAGCTCGTCGAATTCCTTCGTCGTCTGCTTCTCGCGGCGGAACGCCTGAATAATCGTCATGCCGCCGATAGATTCATTGATCATGCCGTTAATCTCGCTAAGCTTCGTACGAATTATGCGGTTATACTTCGCCGCGAATTTCCGGTAGACGATGATCCACAGGATCAGAATCGGAATCAGCGGCAGTGTAACGAGAGCCAGCTTGGCATCCAGCAGGAAGAGCGCGCCGAATATCGCCACCATATAGATCGTGCCCGTGAAGAAGTTCGCAAGCACGCCTACATAGAGCTCCCGAATAGCCTCCGTATCGTTCGTAATCCGCGAGACGACCTGTCCCGCCGACAGATTGTCGTAATATTGAACAGGCAGCCTCTGCGTCTGCGCATACACATCGTTGCGCATGCGGCGCACGATCCGGTTCGCCGACGTCTGCAGCATAAGCCGCTGCCCGTATGCGAACAAGGCGACGAGCACAAGCAGTCCGAAGTAGATGGCCGCCAGCTTCATCAGAGCCGGCACCTCCGGCTCATAGAATGCGTACAGTTCCTTCACACTCAGCTTCTCTGCCGAGTAGCTCTCCTGCTTGCCGGAATCGCCGTCGGTCACAGTCAGCCGTTCGCCGCTAACTTCCCGGCCCCCGCCCTCGAAGCGAAGAGGTTCATTCAGGAAGTAATAGCTCCTGCCTACTTGCAGCACGCGAACCTCCCTGCCCTTCTCCTCGCCCGGAGCGAAGCGGTCCTCGCGCTTATACCAATTGCCCTTGTAGCTTGCCGCCTTCGGCTGCTCCCCTTGCACCTGGTACCATTTCTTCTCAATGCCCAATATGTTGTCATCAATCATTCGCTTGGCAATGAGCGGCCCCGTCAACTCTGCGCATACGGCGAGCACAAGCAGCAGCAATGCGGCCAATATCGTTTTCTTGTACAGCATCGCATATTGAAACAGTCGTTTCCCTGTCGTTCCCATATCTATCGCAGCCTCCTTTCCCCTTACTCTTGTTCAATGTCCGCTTCCAGCTGCTGACGGTCATATTGTTCCCGATACCAGCCGCCGCGCTGAAGCAGCTCTTCATGCTTGCCTTGCTCTATAATGCGCCCCTCATCCAGCACGATAATCCAGTCCGCATGCTGCACGGCGGACAGCCGATGGGTCGTAATCAGCGTAGTCTTCCCTGCTCGCTCCGTCCGGATGCCGTCGATTATCTCCGCCTCCGTCTTCGCGTCTACCGCCGACAAGGCATCGTCCAGCATCAGAATGTCGGGATCGGCGATCAGCGCTCTGGCAATGCTGACACGCTGCTTCTGTCCGCCCGACAGGGCAACCCCCTTCTCTCCGACCATCGTATCCAGACCGTCCGGCAGCAGCTCGATATCCTTCGCGAAGGCCGCTCTCTTCAGCGCCCTCTGCAAGTCCTCTTCATTCCCCGCACCATCCGAGCTGCCGAAGTAGATATTGTCGCGCACTGTCCGCGAGAACAGTATCGGCTGCTGCGGCACATAGCCGATCCAGCCCAGCAGCTCATCGAACTTCAGCTGCTGCAGCGGCACGCCCGAGACGGCAATATCCCCCTTGCCGACCGGATACTCCCTTAGCAACTGCCTCAGCAGAGTCGTCTTTCCGCTACCCGTACGGCCGACAACGCCGAGCGTCTCTCCCTTGCGCAGCATGAAGGAGACGTCCCGCAGATTGTCCGTCTCGGACGAAGGATAGCGGAAGGTGACATGCCGGAAGTCCAGTTCCGTCGGCTCTCCGACAGTGACGGAACGCTCCGATTCCTTCACATCCGGCTTATAACCGAGCGTCTCCTCCACCCGGTCCAGCGACGCATTGCCCCGCTGCATAATGTTGATCAGCTCGCCGATCGCGAACATCGGCCAGATCAGCATGCCCAGGAAGACGTTAAAGGAGACAAGCTCGCCCAGCGTAATTTCGCTATGAAATACGAGATAGCCGCCATAGCAGAGGCCGATCAGATAACTTGAGCCGACCAGAATTTTGAGCGTCGGCTCAAATAACGCATCGATGCGGGCCACCGCAATATTCTTCTCCAGCACTTCGTCGGTCTTGGCGCCAAAGCTCTTCGCACTCGCCTCTTCCCGGACGAATGCGCGAATGACGCGAACGCCGGACACCGATTCCAGCACGCCGTCATTCAGCTCGCCGAACGCATTCTGCGCATCCATGAAGCGCTCATGAATCTTCTTCCCGTAATAACTCATCGCGATTGCCATAATCGGCAGCGGCAGCAGCGCAGCGAGTGTCAGCTTCAAGCTGATGCCGGCTGCCATTACGATCAGAATCGTAATCATGAATAACGTCGAATCGACGAGCGTAAGGATGCCGAAGCCCGCCGTTGTTGCAACGGCATTCAGATCGTTCGTGGAACGGGCCATCAGATCGCCCGTCCGGTTGCGCTCATAGAACGTCGGCTTCATGCGCAGGAAGTGTCCGATCAGATTGGAGCGCAGAAGCCTCTCCAGGACGAACGCCCCGCCGAACAGCTTGTAGTGCCACACATAAGTAATCAGATATCCCACGATCGTCAGCGCGATCCAGAATACCATCGTCCGGTGGAAATCATCGGTTCCCAGCGTATTCTGGCTAATACCGTCAATAAGATACCCAAGCAGCCACGGCGGAATAATATCGATAATGCCTGTTACTACAAGAAGCGTAATCGCTAGCGTATATCGCTTCCAGTTCATGCCGAAGAACCACTTCAACTTCACAAGTACGCTGAACATTGTCCACTACCACACCTTCCGGTTTCTATCTATTTACAAAAAAAAGCATGCCGCCGTAAGCGACACGCTTGTTCTGCATACGATACAGGAGGTAACCGGCGGAATGGCCGGAACGCCCCTTGCATGCAGAAAAAAAAGCGCGAGGATTACGGCAACGTAATCCTCGCGCTTTCATTATCGGCATGATCCATGCCGAACTAATGGACAATAACGCGCGGAGAGACTACGTGCATAAGTGATATGTTATTATTGGCGCTAGCCGCATGATAATCCATATCGTTAAGAAATTTCATGCTACGTAATCCTCCTCTCGATAAAATCTATTTGCCACTTTATCACCGCATGAATTTCCTGTCAACCACAAAAACAATTTAAACAATCTATACATGATTGTCCGATTGTCTCCATTCCCCAGGCAAAAGCCGTTCGTATTCCCGTCTCAAGTACCGGTCATCGACCAGCGTCAGCGAGCCTCTGTCCGTCTCCGAGCGAATGAGCCTGCCTCCCGCCTGCAGCACCTTGTTCATACCGGGGATGACATAAGCGTACTGATAGCCGTTATACCCCTTCCGCTCATAATAGTCCATCAGCAGATCACGCTCCAGCCCCAGCTGCGGCAGTCCGACCCCGATAATAATGACGCCGACAAGCCGTTCCCCGGGCAGATCCACTCCTTCCGAGAACACGCCGCCCATGACGGCGAACCCGATCAAGCTTCGCTCCTCATCCGGCTGGAACGTCGACAGATAGGATTGCCGCTCCTCCTCGGACATATCCGACCGCTGCAATTGCGCCTCTATTCGCCTCCCGTTCCGTTGAGAGCTTCCGCTCAGCTCCGCCGTGAAGCAATCGTACAAGGCGTTCATATAGGCATAAGAGGGGAAGAATACGAAGTAATTGCCCGGCTGGCTCCGCACCTGCTCCATGATCAGTTCCGCGATCGGTCCGTAAGAGGCGCCCCGGTCGCGATATCGCGTCGATATAGGGGCGATGCGGACGGCAAGCTGCTCCCGCTTGAACGGACTCCCCAGAGTCAGCGCATAATCCAGTTCATCCGCACCAATCGTATCGCGGTAATAAGAGACCGGCGTCAGCGTAGCGGAGAAATACACAATGGAACGGTAGCCCTTCGCTGTCTGCCGCAGCAGATGGGAAGGATCAAGACAATACAGCTTGATCGTTACGGCGCTGCCCGTTGTCTCCGTATACGTCACATAGCGCTCATCGTAAAGTTGGGCTGTCCGCAGAAAGCTCTGCACCTCGAAATACAGCTCAAGCATGCCGCTCACCTCATCAGCCAGAAGCGGTTCGACCGCCGACTGGAACGTCTCCAGCAGCTTCAGCAGCCGATCCGGCGGCTCCGCTTCCACGCGGCGTGCTTCCCCCGCTTGAAGCTTGCGAAGTGCGATGAAATAATCGTTCACCGCCTTAGCCGCCTGGTAGCCCTCCCGATGTCTGTCCTTCAGCTCGCGCTGCAACGCAAGAAACGGCGCCTTATGCAGCTCGGCCGAGAACATCGCTCTGGCCCGATCGGGCAAATTGTGCGCTTCGTCGACAAGTATGGCCGTCCGCTTCTTCGTCTCGCCGTTCAACCGCTTGAAGGATACGCGCGGATCAAAAATATAGTTGTAATCGCCAATAACTACCTCTGCGGTATAAGCGGCATCCAGAGACATCTCGAAAGGGCATACCTTGTGCTTGTGAGCATAAGTCTCGATCACCTCGCGGGTAATGAGCGTCTCCCGATCCAACATATCCAGCATGGCTCCGTTGATGCGGTCGTAATAGCCGTCCGCATAGGGGCAATGCTCCTTCCGGCATATCATCTCTTCCTGCGGGCATATCTTCTCCTTCGCCGTAATGGTAACGGCGTGAATATGAAGCCCCTTCTCCGCCATTAGCCGCAGCGCTTCCTCCGCAGACGCTCTGGTCGTCGTTCGGGCGGTCATATAATAGACCCGCCGCAGGTGCCCCGTCCCAACCGCCTTCACGGCGGGATACAGCGTCGATATCGTCTTCCCTATGCCGGTAGGCGCTTGCGCGAACAGGGACACACCTTCCTCGACCGAACGATAAACGGCCCCCGCAAGGCGCCGCTGCCCCTCCCTGTACCGGGAGTACGGGAAGGGCAGTTCCGCTATGCTGGCATCCCGCTTCGTCGCATGCGCACCGAGCAGCCGGGCGTAAGGAGCATACCTCCTGAGCATCTCCTGCACGGCAAGCTCCAGCTCATGGAAGGCGTGCTCGCGCTGCAAGCGGCGAATATCGCCGGTAACTCTCTGCACATAAGTCAATTGTATGCCTATGGATTGCAGGCCATGCCCCAGAGCGTACATGTAGGCATAACAGACCCCTTGCGCCCAATGCACGGGGATGCCTTCTTCCGGAATCGTCTCAAGCGGCCCGCCCGTCGACTTGATCTCGTCGATCGTCACCTGCTTCCCGACAGCAAGCAGCCCGTCACAGCGACCGTCCAGGCGGAATAGCAGCTCCTCGCAGGGGATGTCCGCGCTCAGATAGACTTCCTTCTGATCGCCGTCTCCATAGCCCTGCTGAACGCGCTGATGCGCTCTTGTTCCTTCCTGCAGCAGCTCCGTCGCCCCGGGCGAGAGGGGCTCGATATGGCCGCTTGCATGCACGTATTCAACCAGTTGCCTGACGGGCAGGGCAACCTCTATTGGCTTTAGCATAATCACCTCGCGGCATGGCCGCCGAATCAGCCAGCTTGCCTTCATTATTAACGGAACACTTGTTCCCCTTATAGTAAATTCATTGTACCATGAACAAAAATGGAAAGGAAGTGCAAAAAGCAAATCGCCCCGAGGAGCAAGAATAATCTCTTGTTCCAGGGGCGATCGCCGTACGCGAGCCTATGGGTTAACGGTTCAAATCTCCAATCGTATTGACCAGGGCGGGCAGCATGCGCTCCTCGCTTATCATTTGCCCGTCACACATGACGCATACCGGCGAATGATGGAATGAGAAGTTGTCTCTCATCCAGCCGTTGCAGCCGTCCGACTCGCAGGCCCATACCTTGGTCTTCACCATTGGCACTTCTTCTGCAGGTTTTTTGCGATTGTACATGGCCAGCCTCCTTCTTGAGAAGTTCAGCGGCAACAACAACACTAACTTGAAATCACTGCCATGTTACCATATACAACCACCTTTAAGCAAATATGCCTGTCATCCTATATTTCCCACTCACTTTTTTCATGGAACTGCTTCAAGTCGGGGATAGTGGATAGTGGAGGTGAGAACACGCTATGGAGGATACTTCCCAATTCATCGACAAAGTCCATGATACGCAGCAGAAGGCAGAAAAAAACAAGCGGCGCAACGGCAACGGCTCTCCCGCCAACCGGCTCGGCAACAAGCAGCACAGCACGAACAAATGACGAGGAGCTCCTGCGTGCCGCATTCGCTGCAGCCGCAGGAGCCCCGGTTCCATCCCTCTATGCGAACAACCCTCGCCGTTCCTCCCTGCCCGTATTGGCGTGGAAAGGAGCGTCAATAGCAGGCGTATGGCCTTACCCGTAGAGTCTCCTGAACAGCAAGGACTGCCCAATCGTAAACGCGGCGCTTACCACCCAGTACAGCGCGATTGCGGACGGTACATTCCAGGCGAACACCATCATCATAACGGGAAAGATATAACCTATAAATGCCAACCCCTTCACAGCCCCGCCGGAACCTCCTGCAGGCATCTGCTGCTGCTGTGACGACACCTTGAATTGGAACCAATAGAGACAGCCGACAATTAGCGGCAGCCAGCTGTCGGGCTGCCCCATCTGAAACCAGAGAAAGGGATGCTCGGCAAGCTCGGGCGTCATTCGAAGCGCATAATACAGCCCTGTCAACACCGGCATCTGAAGCAGCATGGGAAGACACCCGATGCGGAAGGGGTTAACGTCATGCTTCCGGTACAGCTCCATCGTCTCCTGCTGCCGCTTCATGGCGGCGTCGGAATCGTTCTTGCCTTCGTACTTCTTATTCAATTGCTGAAGCTCCGGCTGCAGGCCGGCCATCTTCGCCTTCATGTCCGTACTGGAACGATATTGCTTCAGCATGAGCGGGAACAGCAGCAAGCGTATAACAATCGTCATCGCAATGACCGCCAGTCCGTAGTTGTCATGCGCGATGGACGCCATCCACTGCAGCGTCAGGGACAACGGATAGACTACATAATGATTGAACAAGCCGGGCGTGTTCTCGTCGACGGCGCCTTGCGGCATTCCGCAGCCGGACAGCACAATCGGGAACAACAGCAGCATGGCGATAAGCGATAGCCGCAGAGAGAAAGTGAACTGCTTCCTGTATAGATTGATCATGGTTAGCCTCCTCGTTAGGTTCGTCAATCGAAACCAACGAGGCGGCGCACTCGCCGTCGTCATCTTCCGGGGATTCCTTCCGCTTCACCCTGCGCACCAGCCGGCTCCGCAAATAAAAATACAGCGGCAGCTCCGCAGCAACGCAAATGGTTATCCCCTCATCCGGCAATAGGCGATTGGCATACTTGTAAAGCTCGCCGTATACGGCAGGCGCATAGGCGCATAAGAAGGAACACAGCAAGCCCAGCGACATCAGATAGACAAGCCATTCATGAAGCTCCAGCTCCATTCCACTCTCACCCCTCTCTCGTCCAATTTCATCTTATTTGTATGAATACGTATAGCGGCTGCATATAGTAGCAGTTAACTGTTGGCAGCTTGCTGATTCACGTTCACAGCCGGGCTGACGGCTCCAATACCTTCACTCCGTTCATATATGGCTGCAGTGCGGCGGGAATCGCAACTGATCCGTCTTCCCGCTGGTGATTCTCCAGCAGCGGGATCAGAATACGAGGGCTGGCCACCGCCGTGTTGTTCAGCGTATGGCAGAAGCGCAGCTCGCCCGATTCGTCGCGATAGCGGATATTCGAGCGACGCGCCTGGAATTCGTGCAGATTCGACGACGAGTGAGTCTCGCCGTATTCGCCCCTGCTCGGCATCCACGTCTCCAGATCATATTGCTTATAAGTCTTCTGCGACATGTCCCCCGTACATACTGCCATGCGCCGGTACGGCAGCTCCAACCGCTGAAGCAGCGTCTCGGCATGGCCCGTAATCTCTTCCAGCAGGACATCCGAATGCGCCGTATCCCCGCGGCAGATGACGACCTGCTCCACCTTCGCGAATTGATGAACGCGATATAGGCCCTGCACATCCCTGCCTGCCGAGCCCACCTCGCTGCGGAAGCACATGGATGCCGCCGCCAGCTTGATCGGCTCATCCACCTCGACAATCTCATTGCCGTAATAGCTGATCAACGACACCTCCGATGTGCCGATCAGGTAATGATCCGAATCCGCCAGCCGATACGTCTGATCTTGTCCCAACGGGAAGAACCCCGTGTTCCGCATCGCTTCGGGCCGTACCATAAGCGGCACATCCAGCGGCGTAAAGCCTTGCTGCAGCAGCACATCCATCGCCAGCGCCTGCACCGCCCGGTGCAACAGGACGCCGGCTCCCTTCAAGTAGTAGAATCGGCTGCCCGACACTTTCACGCCGCGCTGCGTATCGATCAAGCCGTGCAGTTCCCCCAGCTGAATATGATCTCTGGCGGCGAACGGGAAGCTCGGCGCCTCTCCCACTCGCTTCACTTCAACATTGTCCCGGTCCGACTTCCCGATCGGCGTATCCGGCGAGACCATGTTCGGCACAAGCGCATACAGCTCGTCGAACGCTTGCCTTGCGAGCCGAAGCCGAGGCTCCAGCTGGGTCAATTGCCCGTTCCGCTCCCGCACTTCATCCTTGAGCCGGTTCGCCTCTTCGTACCGCCGCTCCTTCACAAGCTCCGCAATTGAACTCGACAGTGTGTTCCTCGCCGCGCGCAGCTCTTCGATGCTAGCTTGCAGCTCCCTTCTTTCCTGATCGAGCCGCAGCAGATCGTCAACCTGCAGCGCCATTCCCTTGTTCACTGCTACCTTCTGTACGTCATCCGCATGGTTCCGTATCCATTTCATATCCAGCATGACACCGCTCTCCTTCGCGATAATAATAAAGCGCCCTTCATCCCCACATGGGACGAGGAGCGCTGTTCTCGCGGTGCCACCCAAATTGACCAGACGGCTGTCTGATCCTCTTCATTCCGCAATAACGGGCGGACCCGGTTAACTTAGGAGAATGTCGGCTTGAAGCCATCGCTACAAGTCCTATTATTCTCTTGACGAGAACGCCTCCGAGTTGGATTCTCTTCTTAGGCATAATCCTTCATATGAAGTTGGTTGACCGTATTATATCGCATACGACGTCCCGCTTCAAGTGCTTAGGCTGTTGCTGTATTCGGCTGTTGCCGCTCCTTGCTGCCGGCTTCTTGCTTCATGAGCCAACGCCTGAGTTTCCCCTCTCCCCGACTTTAGTCCAGTACAGGTTAAGTCCAGCGGCTGTTCCTCGCTCCCCCTTATTCGGGATACGATGAGTAAGACGATAAGAAGCCACGGAAATGATCAAGGCGAGGAGGACAGAGGATGTATCGCATAGCCAATTCAATCGAACTGCCGGCGCTGCTCGCACTGCTTGCCGTCAGCTTGTACACTGCATACTTGTCATCAAGACTGATACTAAGCGGTTCGGAGCGGACGCTTCATAGCCATGTCCGCCGATTGAAATGCTGGAGCATACTGTTCGCTCTCATGTCGGCCGGTTATGTCGTATGCAATCTTGCGCTGACCGCTCGCGTGCCTTCACCCGCGCATATGACAGCCCTTCTGCTGCGTACGGCTTCCGTGCTGTCAGGCCTGTCTTGGATATGGCTGATGGCCCTGCCCAGGGTGCGGCTGCTGGCTATGCGGACGCAAGGCGGCAGAGCGGTCGCCCCGGACTTGCCGCGCATGCGTCATGCATCGTCGCCCGCGCTTGTGACGCCATACAAGTTCGCTATGCTGGCCATCGGAACGGCCCTTGTTCTGCTGCTGCCGTTCGACGGACCTTACTCATGGTTCTCGATGAGCTTGTATGTGACCCTCTTATGGTTCCTTGGCGGCATCTTATGGCTTATGCAGTCGAACCGCTGCGCCCTTGCGGCTTCTTCCGCAGCAGCAGCGGCGGAAGGAAGCTCGCCGTTCCCGAACGACCCATTATTTCAATTCGTATCGATAGGAGAAGATGACTAATGAACGTACGGACACTCGCAGGAGTATTCATTTTGCTTCTGGGCATCGCCTTATTGCTCAATCAAGGCAGAGACTTCGGTCCCGGCCACATATTCGCCTACTTCTGGCCTTCCTTGTTCGTTCTTCCCGTCGGGCTGTTCATGCATTGGCTCTACTTCAGCTATACGGGCAGACGCGGAGTCGGACTGCTCATTCCGGGCGGCATTCTATTGACCGTCGGCTTTATTTGCCAAGTCGCCATGCTGTTCAACAACTGGGAATATATGTGGCCGGGATTCATTCTGGCGCCCGCAGTAGGCTTGCTGGAGTTTTATTGGTTTGGCGGCCGCCAGAGAGCGCTGCTCATTCCCATCAGCATTTTGACAGCGATATCGCTCTTGTTCTTCGCCGTATTTACACTGGGCTCCTTGTACAACCGCTTCCTGAACGACATCCCCTTCCTGCCCATCCTGCTTATCCTCGGAGGAGCAGCCATTCTTCTCCTGAAGAAAAAACAAGATTAACCAGCCCCGATTGGACAAAATCAGACAGGATTTCCTCCCCCCGATGTCTAATTAAAGTAAGATACATCATAGACAGCGGGGGGAAAAAAGTGTGTCTATCAAATCGAAACTCTCGTTATCCATATCCGGTATCGTTGCCTTTATCTTATTCTTGAACATTGGGATTCACTATATGTCGTCCAAATCCGCCCGGGAGGAATTGCTGGAGCAGCAGCTTCATACGATTGCCGAGCAGCTCGTCGTCACGATTGAATCGACGGAGCAGATGAAAATGTCGATGGAATACGAATTGGGCAGGAAGCTACGCATAGCGGCTCTGCTTGCGAAAGCCAAGCTGGACCCCGATATCGCCGCCATTACCAATGAGCAGCTTGTCTCGCTCGCCCAGGAAATCGAAATAGACGATATTACGCTGTGGCAGCAAATAGACGGAGAAAACGTAGTTGTCCGATCCTCCAATCCCGATGAGCTTCATATCAGCTCGAAAACATGGGATTATTGGAATATGGCCCTGCATGACATATTCGCTATGAAAAAAGTCAACGCAGGTAAGGGACAAACCGCCCCTTATTACTGGTCCGGTCCCATCAATTACGCCTTCTCCGATCCCTCCGACATTAACAAGTGGGGATATTATTACGACGGCACGACCAATTACATGATCAATACGATGGTCAATGTTGCAGCAAACTCGCAATTCGACTTTCTGAACGGCACGAACAACGTCATTCATAAGATGCTGTCTCAGGAAAGCGGATTGCTGGAAATTACAGCATTCGATCCCGAATTCTTCGGCGAAGAGCCCATTATCAAAATGAAGCAAGGCATTCCCGTCCATAACCTGGACGTAAAGGCGATCCCGTTCGGCACCTATCATTACCCGAATCACAAGAAAGACTTCGATCGCATGACGGAAGCGCTCAACAGCAGGCAGTCTCTCAGCTTCGATGATAAGATCAATGGGCTGGATCTGGTCAGAAGCTATATTCCGATTGAAGTCGCCGGCAGGCCCTATGTCATTGGCGTCTCCTTCGACAATCGCATCATTCAGGAGCCTGTCCAGAAACAACTGCTCATGCATGCGCTAATCTCGCTGGTGCTCATCCTGTTGACTATGTTATTCAGCTATAGCGTGGCCGGACATATGATCAGACCGCTGCAGCAAATTCTGCACAAGGTGAACGATATTGCTTCCGGCAGCTTCACCTACAAGCTGTCGATCGACCGGAGGGACGAGCTGGGTACGCTGTCTACGCGCATTAATACGATGGGCATGAACCTGCAGCAATATATGACACAGCTGAAGGATACGGCAAGCGAGCTGCGCAGCACGAAGCAATACCTGGAATCCTTCTTCAATCATACGTCGGACGCCATTCATGTCATCGATCTGGACCGCAATGTGGTTCAGGTGAACGATGCCTTCGAGACGATATACGGCTGGAGCGAGAGCGAGATTCTCGGACACCCGCTTCCCAACATTCCCGAGGACCAGCGTCTTGCTTATGAGCAGTTGCTTATCAAAATATTGAATGGCGGCTCCGTCACAGACTATGAGACGACACGCTATACGAAGGACGGGCAATCGATCGACGTCAGCATTACGGTATCTCCGGTGCGGGATGAGCACGAACAGATTGTCGCCGTCGCATCCATCTCCCGCAACATTACATCCCGCAAGCAAGCCGAAGAGATGATTCGAAGGTCGGAGAAGCTGTCCGTCGTCGGTCAGCTCGCGGCAGGCGTCGCCCACGAGATTCGCAACCCGTTAACGACGCTCCGCGGATTCGTTCAGCTGCATCAGAAGAATGGAGCATTGACGCCGCTTCATCTGAATCTCATGATGGCGGAGCTGGATCAGATCAATATGATCGTCAGCGAGTTCCTCGTGCTGGCCAAGCCTCAGGCGAACCGCTTCGAGCGCGTCATTGTGGAGGAGCTGATCTGCGACATTATAATGCTGCTGGACTCTTCCGCCAAGCTTGGCAATGTCGATCTGGTCTACCGCAATGTCGAGGACCGGGATGTGCCGCCGATATACGGAGTCAGCAACCAACTGAAGCAAGTGTTCGTGAACGTGCTGAAGAACGGCATTGAAGCGATGGCGGAGAACGGCGGGGAGCTAGTCATCGAACTGTCCTGCAGAGGGAGCGACACCGTCGTCATCCGCTTCATCGACCAAGGCTGCGGCATCTCGGACGAAGACAAGGTCCGGATCGGCGAGCCGTTCTTCACGAAGAAGGAGAGCGGCAGCGGGCTGGGCTTGATGGTCTGCCAGCAGATTATTACGAACCATAAGGGAAGCCTAACATTCGACAGCGAGCTTGGACAAGGCACTACTGTAGAGATCGCCTTGCCCGTTATGCAGCAGGAGCAGTCGGCATAGCGTCGCGCTCCTGCACTTATTCAATTCCCTGAGAAGGAGCTTCAGAACCTCATGACACAACAGAAGAATCAATGTACTCAAGCTGAAAATGGCCGCGTCCCCCGCATCCTTGTCGTAACGGCTGTCGACGCGGAACGGGATGCCGTGCTGCGCGGATTGGATGGGGACACGAACTTCACCGTCATTGCGGGAGGGGTCGGACCGGCGACAGCTGCGGTCTCAGCCGCGTTGGAGTTGGCGGCCTCCCCTTCCTACGAGCTGGTCATCAGCGCAGGCATCGGCGGGGGATTCAGCGGAGCGGCGGAGCTTGGCACGCTCGTACTGGCCGATGCCGTTATCGCCGCTGACCTTGGGGCCGAGACGGCGGAGGGGTTCATCCCCCTCGATGAGCTGGGCTTCGGAACCGCCTCCCTTCCCGTCAGCGAAGCTTGGCGTGAGCGGCTGCACGGTATCATCCGGCAATCCGGACTGCCCCTCCATATCGGCCCGGTGCTCACTGTCTCCACCGTAACGGGCACTGCCGAGACAGCCGAACTGCGTGCCGAACTCGTTCCGGGAGCTGCCGCCGAAGCAATGGAAGGGTACGGCGTTGCCCAGGCTGCAGCCAAGCTGGAAGTTCCGTTCGCCGAGCTCCGCTCCATCTCCAATGCCGTCGGACCGCGCGACCGCGCCGCCTGGCGGATCGGCGATGCGATGCAGGCGTTGGAGAACGCGTTCTCGGCAATCCGATTCATTGCGAAGGAGATGGACCAATGACCGTTCATATCGCTTATTCCCCTTGTCCTAACGATACCTTCATCTTCCATGCCTGGGCGCAAGGATTGCTGCCCGGCGCTCCGGAACTTTCCGTCACATATGCCGACATAGATGTAACCAACCGGCTGGCGGCCGATCGGGAAGGACCCGAGGTGATGAAGATTTCCTATGCCGCCTTGCCTTGGGTGCTGCAGCATTACAGGCTGCTTCCTTGCGGCGGTGCGTTGGGCCGCGGCTGCGGTCCGCTTGTCTTGACCGGAGAGAGCCATCCTGCAGTTGCTGGAGGAGCCGCTCTATCCGGTCGGACTGTCGCTGTGCCCAGCGAGCGGTCTACCGCCTATCTGCTGTTCCGCTTATGGGCCGCGAAGCATGTACCTGGAGGAGTAGGGAATATTATCGTCATGCCGTTCCATGAGATCATGCCGGCGCTTCGAGACGGCAAGATCGATGCCGGCCTGGTTATCCATGAAGCCAGATTCACTTACGCTTCCTACGGCTTGCATATGGTGACGGACCTGGGCGAATGGTGGGAGTCGGATACCGGACTCCCCATTCCGCTCGGCGCCATTATCGCTCGCAGAACGGTGGAGGCAACCGGCGTCAGCAGCTGGATTCAGGCTTCGCTGGTCTATGCCTGGGCCAATCCCGACGCATCCCGAACCTACGTGATGGAGCATGCGCAGGAGATGTCGCCTGACGTCGCCAAGTCGCATATCGCGCTCTACGTCAATACCTTTAGCCATAATCTTGGAGAGGAAGGCTATGCCGCCGTGGAATCGCTGCTGTTGCGTGCGGCCGATGAAGGGCTGGTCCCTTCCTTCGATCCGACTCTACTTCGGTCTTAACGATTACTCCATCATTCACCGCATTGACGTATGGGGTCATTGTGTGAATAATTATTTAGAAGACCTTTTATCGAGTACGTATAATGATGAGCGCCAAGGAGAGAGCGATAGCGCAGCCAGAGGAGGAATGAATGATGTCTACCGTATCAGAGTTGATAGAATTCAATAAGAAGTTTGTCGAGGAGAAGCAATACGAAGCCTACTTAACCGATAAATTCCCCGAGAAGAAGCTTGCCATTCTCACTTGCATGGATACACGTCTGATGGAGCTCCTGCCCAAGGCGCTCAATCTGCGCAACGGCGACGCCAAGTTCATTAAAAACGCGGGAGCCATACTGACCCAGCCGTTCGGAAGCGCCATGCGCAGCATACTGGTCGCCGTCTATGAGCTGGGAGCCCGCGAAGTGCTCGTCATCGGCCATCACGGCTGCGGCATGACCAACCTGAACACGCAGAGCATCGTGGACAAGTTCGGCGACCACGGCATCGATCCTATCGTCGTGAAGACGCTGGAGAAGTCCGGCATTCGCATGGACAAGTTCCTGCGCGGCTTCAGAAGCCCGGAGGAAGGCGTCATGCACAGCGTCAAGCTGATTCGCAACCACCCGCTGTTCCCGCAGTCTATTCCGGTTCACGGCTTCGTCATGCATCCCGATACGGGCGAGCTTGAGGTGCTGGTAGAGGACTACCGGGAAGAATAATCGCAGATCCCTTTCTATAGCGGAGCCGCAGGCTCCGCTATTGCTCGTTGCCGCCGGAAGCGGCATCGCCCTGCTCCAACTGCTGCTGCGGCCCGCTGCCAGCGCCGCCGCTTCCTCCCTTCCCGAACTTCTGCCGCACCGCATGCACGGCCAACAGCAACAGGGGCAACAACAGACCGTATGTGGAGGCGTAGACAAGCCAAGTCTCACGGTTGTACATGGCGGAATGCAATATATTGGGATGCACGATTAACGATAATGTAATCATGGTTATGCCCATCGGCACGACCAGGAAGCGGTAATCCTTCACATTCAGCACTTGAGCCAGCCCCTTGACGGCAGCGTGGAAGTAGCAGGACAGCCGGAAGTAGATGGAGATGAACCACATCATGGCCATTATAATTTCAATGCGCTGCAGGAAATTGCCCACATTAATCTTCTTGGCCAGCGAATAGCTGGGATAGATCTGCCTGGCTGTTGCATCCACACCGAGCACAAGCAGGCTCAGCAGAATGACGACCAGCAAGATGATGCCGCCGATAAGCGTCCCTCTGAAGAATGCTTTCCGCGCCGCTCCCGGACGGCTGATGGATTCCGGGAAGATCATCAGCATCACGACTATAGACAAGGAGAATATGCTCGTAAAGTATATCGCGGTACCTACGATAGTGCCGACGCTTGACTCCATCATGGGCAGCAGATTGTCGGTGTGGATCTTCGGGGATACGAAGACGACCAGCACGAGAAAGAGACCGATAAACACAGGGAACAGCAACTCCGCGAACCGGGCAAGTACTTCAATGCCCAGACGGGAACCGATGACGATAATGCTGGCGAACAGGATGTTTACGGCCTGAATTGGCGTCTCCGGCATAATTTGCGTTGTTATAAAGTTACCGAAGAGGTAGAGCAGTTCCGCAGAAGTCACGAATGCGAAAAAAACAAACGTAACCGCAATGGCTTTCCCCAGCCACTTGCCAAGCAGCGTCTCCATCAATTCCACCAAATTTTTCGCCGTGTAGAGGCTGCCTACCTTATTGTATAGCAATACCAGCAGCAACCCGAATCCCACACCGAGCGTTGCCGCGAGCCATGCGTCCTGCTTTGCTTCAGCAGTCAGAACAGCCGGGCTAATGAGAATCGTGGTGCCGATCGAGTATAAGACGGCAAGTATGCCGAACTGCCTTGGACTTACTTTTTGCTCCCTGTTCATGTGCATCGCTCCCGTTCTGCGCCGCTATGCGTTATGGAAGAACCTTGTCCACCAGCTTGCTGGCCGGCCCGTAAATATACGCGACCCAATCCAGCGGATTGGGCAAGGGCAGATCCATACTCTTCATAATCGCCAGCACCATTCCGAATATCATCAAGCCCGTATAAATGGTTAATTCCTTACTCATGCGCTTCTTCCACAAGAAGGGCACCTCAATGACTGCCAATAGCGCAATAGCCGATACAATCCCGAAGATGGCCATCATCCTACTCCTTCATTTTATTAATAAAGGTATCGCCAATCGTTCCGAGCCGCCTGATTCTGACCTCAACCTTCATATTTACAGGCAGATCTTGAAATATCTCCGTCCAGTTCTGTTTATGCGTGCTCCAATACTTTGGAGCGGCGCGATGAATAGCCTCGCCAAAGCCAAAAATGTCACTCTTCAGCTTTCTTGCCTTCTTCAATGCATAACCCGCATGATTTTTGACCGCTTCCTCCACTTTCATCTCCAGATAGGCAATCGTCTCCATATGCATCAGATCGATTCTGCATTCCACATCGCCTACGTTCGCCTCACTCCGGATAGCGACATCCACTTCCGGCTCCCCGTTTCTCAGCTTGCCTTTCACTTTGGTCTTGGCGCGAATGATTTCGACGGCCAGCTTCCCCCCTTCCGGGCAGGCGACCTCAAGGATCGTGCTGTCCAACTTGTCGGTCAGATCGCTGTAGCCCTTGCTTTCCTCGGTATTCAACCAGCCAACGAGCTTGTCTTCCTTGAATACGGCTATCCCCTTATAGCTCAGATTGACGGCAGGATTCGGCGTCTGCACATTGTCCATCTTGGTTCCTTCCTCCTGATTGCCCAGAATGCTTACTCCCGTCAGCACAGGCTCCTTCCCTTCGCTCACGATATCCGAGATCAGCTCATCCAGTTGAATAGATACCGTCGGCGCCCAGGCTTTCTCCGATACTTCCAGGGATGCCATCAGCTTGTTCGCCGGTATCTTCTCCATCGGAGTCAGCACTTCAAGCACCTTCTGCGCCTTCGTCCCTCTGGCGACCAGCAGATAGAAGTCGGTTCGGGTCTCTGGATCGCGCGACCACAGATCAATCGTCTCCGCAATGCCTTCTTTGGCCAGCTCTTCACCGATGACGATAATGCGAAGATGGGAGAAGTAGAGCTTGCGTGATGTGACGGTCGTCATCTTCCGTACTGCTTCGAACATGGTTGCCCCCGTGGCCGAATATGTTGTCACTGGCGAACGGCCGCTGGCCCCTTTCCTCGCCGCCACTTCCCCGGGGTCCACCACCTGTACGGTGAGAAGATACTTGTCCTTCCTCTTGTCGATTCCCAGACCGGCTACGATGGACAAATCGTTCAGCTCCCTGCGGTTCCAGCAACCCGTTAACAATAAGGCGACAGCCAGCAAGAGTGCGATAAGCGACGAAATTCTGCTCATGAGAGGCTGTGCTCCTTTCTCCAAAAATCCGCGACATTATGAAGATGGCTGCGATGGCTGTGGCGGCTGCGGCTTGGCCAGATCGGGGCTCTGCTCCCGCTTAATATTCTTCTGGCTAATCAGGCGGGGACGCGTCGTCATCGCCCATTGCGGCAGTCGGAAGAACGTGTCTTTATGATCCTCCGGAATCAAGGGTGCGAAGGGGCTCAAGTAAGGAACGCCGAATGTGCGCAGGCTGCATAGATGCAGCAGAATCGCGAATACGCCGACAATAATGCCGAACAGTCCGAAGGATACGGCCAGTCCCATGAGCGGAAAGCGAAGCATCCTGATCGTGTTGGCCAGGCTGTAGGCCGGGAAGACGAAGCTGGCTATCGCCGTCGTCGCTACGACAATGACCATAGCTGCGGATACGATGCCCGCCTCCACCGCCGCTTGTCCGATAACGAGCGTGCCGACAATCGATACCGCCGAGCCGATCGAGCGCGGCATTCGCAATCCGGCCTCCCTCAATATTTCGAAGGACACTTCCATCATGATCGCTTCAATGAACGCGGGGAAGGGGATACCTTCGCGCTGGGCAGCCAAGCTGATCAATAATTGTGTCGGCAGCATCTCCTGATGATACGTCGTAATCGCCACATACAGGGATGGACCGAACAGGGCAATGAACACGCCCAGATAGCGCAATATACGGACTAACGTACTGATATCCGCCCGATGGTAATAATCCTCCGCCGCATGCAGGAACGATACGAACAGCGCCGGCACAATCAGGACGAACGGGGTACCGTCGACAAGTATCGCGACTTTCCCCTCCAGTAATTCTGCAGCGATCACATCCGGCCGCTCGGAATTATATACAGTAGGGAATGGCGTGTAGGTTTTGTCCTGGATGAGCTCTTCGATATATCCGCTCTCCAATATCGCGTCGATATCGATGCGGTCCAGACGGCTTCGCACCTCCTCCACGACGCCGTCGTTCGCAATGCCATTAATGAACATGACCGATACATCCGTCTTCGTCACGCGGCCGATCTGTCTTGTCTCCAGCCACAGATTGGGGTCCTTGATCTTGCGCCGGAGCAATGCCGTATTCGTGCGCAGCGTCTCCGAGAACGACTCTCTCGGCCCTCGAATGACCGACTCTGCGGCAGGCTCCGATACCCCCCGGTCCTTCCACCCCCGAGTGCCTGCAGCTATCCCTTCCGCATACCCGTCCAGCAAGATGATGGCTTCCCCCGACAGCAGACTGTGAAGAAGACCGTCGAAGTCGGCTATGGGCTTCACTTCTCCTATCGTCAGAGTGCTGTCCTGAAGAAATTGCAGGGCGCTCCCGCTTTCCGACAACCTCTCCGCCGTATCCGTCTGCTCTATGTCCAGCATCGACGATTCCATGATAAAGCTGGCTACGGCGTCCTTATCCGCCAAGCCATCTGTATAGATGATAGCCATTCGCTGCTCGCCAGACTTCCCTATGCCTACTTCACGGATAACGATATCGCTGCTGTTGCCCAGCGTCTTCTTTATCCTGTCCACATTGGCGGCAAGACTGCTGTTCAGCTTGGCTGTTGCTGTTGCGGATTGCCCGCCCTTTGCACCCGGATTGGAACCGGCATTGGAATTGGCATTGGAATTGGAACTCATCTCTGTCTCCCCCGGCTTGTAGTTGCTAGTTATCCATTATTGTCCATATTCGACACGTTTAGACATCGTTCCGCATGTATTCAACGCTTCAGATGTCGGGGGTTGTGCGAAAAATCGTACACACGCCCCAGTTTGAATACTCAACGGTGGCAGATTATACGGAAAATCGTTACTACTTAGGTCCATTCGGCATAAGGCACGCTTGGCGGGGTTATGTGACCAAAATGAGCGATTGCGCACACTTTCCACTACCTTTCCGAGTCTATGTGATCATTTTGAGCGATGGCTCCTACTTTTCGGCGGTACCAGGCAAGCTTGACGGGGCTATGTGACCAAAATGAGCGATAGCGCACACTTTCCTCTACCTTTCCGAGTCTATGTGACCATTTCGAGCGATAGCCCCTACTTTTCGGCGGGATGAGGTACGCTTGATGGGGCTATGTGACCAAAATGAGCGATAGCGCACACTTTTCTCTATTATTCCGCTTCTATGTGACCATTTTGAGCGATAGCTCCTACTTTTCGGCGGTACGAGGCACGCTTAATGGAGCTATGTGAGCAAAATGAGTGATAGCGCACACTTTTCTCTATTTTTCCGA
>NZ_JAOQJC010000024.1 GCF_025567625.1 Paenibacillus sp. J5C2022
GTATTGCTTTTCCGTCAAATGCTTACGATGCAGGATTTGCTTCGCAAACCTTTGAACGGGGCAGTTTCGCTCGTTGTTCAGTTTTCAAGGAACAATCTCTTTTCTCGCGTGCCGCCCATGTCTCAGCGGCGACTTTAATAATATATCACAGACAACTATACCAATGCAAGTCTTTTTTTAAATTGTTTTTGAGAGTGATTAGTAGACCTTTTGAGCACTGTACTTGCTGCTGTCTTTCAGCATCTCAGCATTCTTTGCGCCGGCATCGATAGTCGTGTCGATTACGACCCACTCGCCGTTCAAGAACACTTCATTCCAAGCATGATATGTCTTAACGTCATCCGCTTCGCCCATGACCAGCTTGGTTGGAACATCCAGGCTTCGCATCATAGCACCGAACAAAGCTGCATAACCGTAACATATATCTTTCTTCTCGCTCAATGTCTGATCGATATCCGGCAAGTAATCAGTAGTCACCGTTTTAGCCAGCTTTTCATCATATTTAATGGTAGTGATAATAAATTGATAGATCGCCTTAACCTTCTCCTCATCCTTTTTCAGCCCTTTGGTCAACTCAGCCGCTTTCTTAATGGCCTCGTCAGTGCTTGTCCACTTCACATTTTGCACCGAGTTCAAGTAAAGCTTCTTGGCATCCTTCAACGCCAGCTGAACATATTCGCTCTTTACGACCTTATAAGACTTCTCGGACAGATGCTCCAGCACCAGAACTCTATACTTGCCATTGCCCATCTGGAGAGGAAACGATTCATCGTAGTCCCCGCTATACAAATTGTATGTATAGCGCTGTTCGCCTTTCATAATCATAACTTTTGTTTTCACATCCGGCTTTACTGCATACTTGACCGTCACAACACCTTTATCGAGCTCGCTTGTATCCAGCCACTTCCCGTTGTTCCCGCCCGCAGCTGTCGCCATTCCAGCAGGAAGAACGAGCATAGCCACACAAATCATGATCAATAAGTACTTGCGCATAACAAAAAACTCCTTTCGGTAGCCAGGCTGCCATCCGTTGGAAGGCCCTATAGCTTTGCGTCCCTACCTTTCGATAGGTTTGCCATTGTCGTATGAGTTTGTTCTCTCGTTCACCCAGCGTGTATATTTCGACAGGGTTGTATATTTATATTACCATATTATGCAAATCTCGCAATCCATTATTTCAAAAAAAACCTCCACATCCGCTTCAGAAAGCGGACATGAAGGTTACGGTTACTGCATGGTTTTAACTTATGAATCCCTCATATGGGGAAACAGCAGCACATCGCGGATGGAAGGCGCATTGGTCAGCAGCATCACCAGACGGTCAATGCCGATCCCTAATCCGCCGGTTGGAGGCATCCCGTGCTCCAGCGCGCGAATGAAGTCATCATCCATATCATGCGCTTCGTCGTTGCCTTGCTCCTTCTCCTCCAGCTGAGCTTCGAAGCGTTCGCGCTGATCGATGGGATCGTTGAGCTCCGTGAACGCATTGGCATGCTCCCTGGCTACAATGAACAGCTCGAAGCGATCCGTAAAGCGCGGATCTTCCTCACTCTTCTTAGCCAGCGGGGAGATAGCCACCGGATGACCCGTCACGAATGTCGGCTGAATAAGCGTATGCTCGCAGAAAGTCTCGAAGAATGCATTCACGATATGACCGAACGTCATATGCGGCTCTACAGGAACCTTGTGTTCCTTCGCCAATGCATGCGCTTCTTCATCGCTCATTTCCACGCTGAAGTCTACACCGGTAGTTTCTTTCACCAACTCAACCATGCTCACACGACGCCATTGCGGTGTAAGATCCACTTCATGATCACCATACTGAATGCTCATCGTACCAAGCACATCTTGCGCGATATGAGCGATCATATTCTCGGTCAGAGCCATAATATCCTTGTAATCCGCGTATGCGGCATACAACTCGATCATGGTGAACTCGGGATTGTGGCGCGTTGAGATGCCTTCATTGCGATAGACACGTCCGATCTCATACACCTTCTCCAGCCCGCCGACGATCAGACGCTTAAGATGGAGCTCGATGGCAATCCGCATATACAGCTCCATATCCAGCGCATTATGATGAGTGACGAACGGACGAGCGGCTGCCCCTCCGGCAATGGTATGAAGAGTCGGCGTCTCCACCTCAAGATAGCCTAATGAGTCCAGATAGCGGCGCATCGACTGAATAATGCGGGAACGCGTAATGAACGTCTGTTGAACGTCAGGATTGACGATTAGATCGACATAACGCTGGCGATAACGAAGCTCTACGTCCTTCAAGCCATGATGCTTGTCCGGCAGAGGCAGCAGCGACTTGGTCAGCACTTCGATACGTTCCGCCTTGACGGATACTTCGCCGGTATTCGTTTTGAATACGACTCCTTCAACACCGATAATGTCGCCAATATCAAGCAGACTGAACGCGGCGAATTGTTTCTCTTCCACCGAATCCTTGCGCACATAGATTTGAATTCTTCCGCTCAAATCCTGGATATGGGCGAAGATCGCTTTCCC
This sequence comes from Paenibacillus sp. J5C2022, assembly GCF_025567625.1. Lineage (GTDB taxonomy): Bacteria > Bacillota > Bacilli > Paenibacillales > Paenibacillaceae > Pristimantibacillus. The sequence goes on from NZ_JAOQJC010000024.1 coordinate 2,515, forward strand.
CATTCCGCGCTTCTGCATAATACGGCCGGCAATGCTCACTTTAATGGCACGCTCTTCAAGCTCCGGCTTGCTCACTTCTTCATAATCCTGCAGAATGGCTTGCGCGTGATGCGTGCGCTCATACTTGCGGCCGAACGGGTCGATGCCGAGTCCGCGCAGCTCGTCCAATTTGTCTCTGCGAATCTGCAGAAGCTCACTCAGCTCCTGACCGTTGTCATTGTTGTGCTCATGTTCCAATTGAATTCATCTCCTCTGAATCTGGCGGTGAACGTTCAAAAAGCTTCCGGCACGGAAGCTTTCCAAACGATGACTAGCGCACCTTATTTTTTGATATCGACTATTTTATATTGAATAACGCCCGCGGGCACGTTCACTTCGACAACCGCGCCTTTCTGCTTGCCCAAGATCGCCTTGCCGACAGGACTCTCATTCGAGATCTTGTTCTGAAGCGGATCGGATTCCGCTGTGCCTACAATCGCGTATTCCATCGTATCGCCGAACTCCATGTCTTCCACAGTGACGATAGAGCCGATGCTGACCGTATCCACATCAATCTCGTCGTTATTAATGATTCGGGCATTGCGGAGCATCTTCTCCAAAGTAATGATGCGCCCTTCAATGAAAGCTTGCTCGTTTTTGGCGTCCTCATACTCCGAGTTTTCGCTAATGTCCCCGTAGCCGATCGCGATTTTGATCCGTTCCGCCACTTCGCGGCGCTTAACAGACTTCAGGTTCTCCAGTTCGTCTTCAAGCTTCTTCAGTCCGTCTTGAGTCAGAATGATTTCCTTATCGCTCATCTTTCCGATTCTCCTGTCATGTGACTAATTTTCATACGTTGTATGAATTCACTTTACCTAAATATATTACGCATGATTTCCAACATACCAGTCTCTGCGCAAGTTAAGTTCCTCATGTGGATTTATATTGCACGATTATATTGCAAAATTACCCCATATGTCAATCAAAGCCAACCCATCCAGTGAAACCGTTTCCGCATGGTGACAATGCCGCTGCATGACAAGGAAAAGGTGGAGCGTCGCTTCCTGTCGCAAGAACGCTTCACCCTCTTCCCCGCATGCTAATGGCTAATGAACGGCCTTCTTCGATGTGTCAGCCATCTGTATTCTGCCATTCGATACGGCGGATTCCCCATCGGGGTCCAAGGATTCGATATAATCCTTCAAAATCTCCACCAGACGGTCTCGGCTCGTCTCTTCCATAATGACATCTTTCACGCGGGCCGCGCCTGGAAGTCCCTTCAGATACCAGGCCAGATGCTTTCTCATCTCGCGGACAGCCACTGATTCGTTGCGCAATGCAACAAGGCGGTCCAGATGCAATATGGCTACTTCCATCTTCTCACGCGGAGTGGGGTCGCCAAGCAGCTCGCCCGTCGTCAAATATTGAATCGTGCGGTACAGCATCCACGGATTTCCAAGCGCGCCTCTTCCGATCATGACGCCGTCGCATCCTGTATGTTCCAGCAGTCTGCGCGCATCCTCTGGCGAGAAGACATCCCCGTTGCCGATGACCGGAATGGAGACGGCACTCTTCACGTCCCTGATAATATCCCAGTTGGCTTTGCCCGTATACAGCTGCTCGCGCGTTCTGCCATGCACGCTAACCGCTTTGCCGCCTGCCCGCTCCACAGCTTGCGCGTTCTCCACGGCGTAGATATGCTCGTCATCCCAGCCGATGCGCATTTTCACCGTGACAGGCTTGTCAACGGCATCTACTACGGCAGAGACCATCTCATATATCTTGTTGGGATCAAGCAGCCAGCGGGCGCCCGCATCGCATTTGGTTACCTTGGGAACGGGACAGCCCATATTAATATCGATAATGTCCGCGTTCGTCCCTTTATCAACAACCTTGGCAGCTTCCACCAGCGACTCCCTGTCCCCTCCGAATATTTGAAGACTGAGCGGCTTCTCCCGCTCATCGACGTAGAGCATCTCCAGCGTGCGCTTGTTGCCATGCAGGATCGCCTTGTCGCTCACCATCTCAGCACAGACCAGTCCTGTTCCGAATTCCTTGGCAATTAAGCGAAAAGCGGGATTACACACGCCGGCCATCGGCGCAAGCACCACTTTATTCTTCATCTCGATGTCTCCGATTTTCAGCATGTCGCTCCTTACTCCTCCTTAACTGACATTAATTCTTCATAGCTGATCCCTAGCGTCACGGCAATATGCTGAAGCAGCTTGGGGTCGTTCTTTCGCGTTCCGCGCTCCAATGAACCCAGTACCGCTACCGATACGCCGAGTTCCTTGGCCAACTCCAGCTGCGTGTATCCCTTCAGCTTTCGAAAGGCTCTGACTCGCTGAGCCAATTGATTGTTTTCCATAAGGTGATGCCTTCCTTTCCTGCCTGAAGCGCCGCAACAGACGATGTCGCAACCTGCTCATGCAGCGGATGTGCAGCATGCAACACATCATGCAGGGGAACAAGCACGAATGACCGTTCCATCATGCGCGGATGCGGCAGCGTCAGCTCCTCTTGATCCATTCTGACATTATCATATAGAAGCAGATCAAGGTCAATGGTTCTCGGCCCCCAGCGCTCATGGCGAATTCTTCCCAGCTCCTGCTCGATCCGGAGGCCGGTCCGCAACAGCTCCACGGGAGTCAGGTCAGCAGCAACAGCAACGACCATATTGAGGAAGGGCGGCTGCTCCGTATACCCGACCGGATCGGTCTCGTACATACCGGATACGCGATTGACAGTGATGCCCGGCTGAGCGTGCAGCCGCCTGATTGCCTCCTTGAGCAACGATTCCCGATCGCCCATATTGGAACCGAGAGCGATGTACGCCTCGGATGTATTGCGCAAGCCCTCTTGCCCGGCCGTCGTCCCTGTGTTGGAATACGGTTCCGTCATGTTATGCCCGTACGATCTTGCCATGTTCGTCCCGCTTTCTTCGCAGCTCCACCGATACGCCTTCAAAGTGTATATCGAATGGCGGATGCGGCTTCGTTACAGCTACCATCGCTTCATTTATCATAGTATAAGCTTCAAGCACTCGCGATGCAATGTTCCCTGCCAAAGTCTCGATTAATTGAACAGGCGGTCCTTCCACAATTTCTTTCACGAGCGCATGGAGCTCGGCATAATTCACAGTATACTGCAGATCGTCGGTCGCTGCCGCCTGCTCCAAGTCCAGATGAAGCTCCAGATCGACGGCATATTGCTGCCCCAGCTTGTTCTCTTCGGGATATACGCCATGATAGCCGTAGAAGCGCATCCCCTTTACCTTCATCTTATCCATTCCGCTATGTTCTCCTTCATCGGTATTGAATAGCATCTACCATGCGCACGGTACGCTTGATGGCCGAGACATCGTGTACGCGGACAATCTGGCAGCCCTGCATAATGCCCACTGCTACAGTCGCCGCCGTCCCTTCTACGACATCCTGCGGGAGAGCATCCAGTGTGAGCTGGATGAACTTCTTGCGTGATGTGCCCAGCAGGAGCGGATAACCCATGTCCGCTATATCCGAGAGGCGGCCCATGAGCTCCAGGTTATCGTCGTACGACTTGGCGAATCCGATGCCGGGATCGAGCCATATGTTCTCGTCCTTAACGCCCGCAGCTCTGGCCAGCCCTATGCTATCCCGCAGGTCGGAGATGACATCCCGCACGAGATCGTCATACTGGCGGGAATGACGATTATGGCTGATGACAACGGGGCAGCCGTATTCCGCGGCTACGGAAGCCATATGGGGGTCGCCCTTCAATCCCCATATGTCATTGATGACGTGAGCTCCGGCTTCCAGCGCAGCCTTGGCCGTCTCCGCCTTGTATGTATCGATCGACAGCGGCACATGCGGCAGCTCGCGTCTGACCGCGGCGATGACCGGGACGACACGACGCACTTCCTCCTCCTGATCGACCCGCTCCGCTCCCGGACGTGTCGACTCGCCGCCGATGTCCAGTATATCAGCGCCTTGCTCCACCATCGCTACCGCGTGGGCCACTGCGGCATCCGTTCTCTGGTAGCGCCCGCCGTCGGAGAAGGAATCCGGAGTGGCATTCAGAATACCCATAACAAGTGTCCGACAACCCAATTGCATCGTGGCTCCGTAACCGAATTCATAACGCCTTTCCCTATATCTTGTACGATCATCCAACATCGCATGACGCTCCCTTTCTTCGCATGACCTGCCAACATGGCCAGGCTGGCCGTTATGGCATCAAGCTTACCCATTTTCAACTAAACTATGTACACATGATGTCATTCCGATAGGCGGCGAGAATCCGTCTGGTCACTTCTCCCGCTATGCCGCCGCTTACGGCGATATGTTCTCCGTCCGCAGCAATAAGCGTCGTTACAGGCACAACTTCCTGTATGGAATTGGTTATCCATATTTCCTCCGCTCCCCACAGCTGCTCCCACGTATAGAAGCCTTCTTGTACGGGCAGTCCTTCCAACTCCGCCAATTCCATCACCCGCTTCCGGGTAACCCCCGGAAGAATGCCGGTAGCGATATCCGGCGTGTACACGGTGCCGTCGCGGTAGAAGAACAGATTGCTTACGATGCCCTCCGCCAGCCAGTTATCGCCGCTAAGCATCAGCCCTTCCGTTCCTGGGGCGACAGCATCGCCGCACGACATCAGCTCTCTGCGGGCCAGAATGTTGTTCATGTAATGGAGAGACTTGAAGCGCACATTCCCTTCCGGCGTATTCCGTCTCGTATTCAGCAGCCGGAGCGCCCTGCCCCGAAGCACCGCTTCCTCCGACACTGGAGGCAGCGGCTTCACGAGCAGCAATACGGTCGGCTCCGTATAATCCGCGGCGGGCAAGCCAAGCTCGGCTTCGCCGGCACTGACAGTGAGACGGACATAGCCGTCTTCCAGTCCGTTCTCCTGCAGCAGCTCGCGCACCCAGCTCTCCACCGCGTCCTCCGGCATGGAGAAGTGGATGCCCAGCTCTCTGCAGCCGTTGTGCAGTCTCTCCATATGAGCGCTCAACAGATACGGCCGACCCCCGTATGTGCGGAATGTTTCGAACAATCCTAATCCGTACAAAAAGCCGTGATCATATACCGAGATCACAGCTTCGTCCGCTTCAAGCACCGTTCCGTTCAAGCCCACCTTCATACCGCTCATTGGATGACGCCTGTCCGATGACGCAGGAAGTTGCGCAGCATCGTCAGGCCATGCTCCGTAATGATGGATTCCGGGTGGAATTGCACGCCTTCAATCGCATAGCGCTTATGCCGCAAACCCATAATCTCTCCTTCCGCCGTCTCGGCACTGATCTCCAGACAATCCGGCAAGGTGTCCCGGCGGACAATAAGCGAATGATAGCGCGTTGCCGTGAACGGAGATTCCATCCCTTCGAACACGCCTTTGCCGTCGTGATGAATCGGAGAAGTTTTGCCGTGCATCAGCTTGTCCGCCCTTACGACCTCGCCGCCGAACGCTTGTCCGATGGACTGGTGACCGAGACATACGCCGAAGATTGGAATTTCCCCCTTGAACCGTTCAATAAGCGCCAGACTAATGCCCGCTTCGTTAGGCGTGCAAGGCCCCGGTGAGATTAGCAGATGATCCGGAGCAAGCGCTGCAATGCCCGCGAGGTCGATCTCGTCGTTCCGCTTCACCACAATGTCTTCACCCAGCTCGCCCAGATACTGCACTAAATTGTACGTAAATGAATCATAATTATCGATGACGAGTATCATCTTCGTTCCATCCCCCTTGTTTTCATCTCTTCGGCGAACCGTTCGCTGTATTGCATCGCCTTCCATAACGCTTTTGCCTTGCTTAGCGACTCCCTGTATTCCCGCTCCGGATCGGAATCGATGACGATCCCTGCGCCGGCTTGAATGTGGACAAGCCCGTCCCGGACAGCCATCGTTCTAATAATTATATTAAATTCCATATCGCCATTATAGTCAATCCAGCCCATCGATCCCGTATAAGGGCCGCGCCTGACCGGCTCCAGCTCCTCTATGATCTCCATTGTGCGGATTTTTGGCGCTCCCGTAATCGTACCGCCCGGGAAGGTCGCGGCAATGACATCGAAGGCGTCCCCGCCCTCGGCAAGCGTTCCTTCCACCTGCGAGACCAGATGCATCACATGAGAGTAGCGCTCGATGACCATCAGCTCCTTCACCTCCACCGATCCGTAAGCGGAGATGCGCCCCAGATCGTTGCGCTCCAAGTCCACGAGCATAATATGCTCCGCCCGTTCCTTCTCATTGCTCCGCAGCTCCTCGATGAACCGGGCTTCCTCTTCTTCCGTACGTCCCCGCCTGCGCGTTCCCGCGATCGGCCTCGCTGCCAGACGGCCATCGGTCAGCTTCACCAGAAGCTCGGGAGATGCGGATACAAGCTGGAAGTCCGGACAACGCAAAAATCCCATATACGGCGATGGATTGAACAGCCTGAGCCATTCATACAGCTCTTCCGGCGGTATGGCTGTTCGGCGGCTCTGCCGCTGCGACAGATTCACCTGAAAGACGTCGCCTTGTCCGATATAGCGCTGTATGGACCTGACCGCATCCATGAACGCCTCCTTGCGGAACGGAGAACGTATGCCAGGCATGCTCTCAATATCGATATGGAGCGTATCCTGCTCCATAAGCGCGCACCTGTCCCTTCTCATCTCCCTGGCTCTGGCGACTGCGCGTTCCTCCTCGAACCAGGTAAGCCAATAGTCGGACATGCCCTCCGATCGAGACATCGCCCGCTCATAGGCCACTCGAACGGCAGCTTCGGACATGTCCGGACTTACTGGGCTATGAACGACGCAATATACGATTCCCTTCTCATGATCCACTATCCATAGCTCGTTCATGCGCAAGAACAGATAGTCCGGCAAGTCCGTATCATCTTCGGCCAGCTCCGGCAGCCGCTCAATCGTCCGTGCGATATCGTAGCCCCAGAACCCCGCGCATCCTCCCAGCCAGCGCGGTCCTTCGGCCAACCGAGGTCCCCTGGAGAAGCCCAGCCACTCTCTCACCACTTCCAGAGGCTTGCCCGTCCACTTCCGCTTCTCGCCGCTCCGCTCCTGAAGACCGGCGAATGAGACCGATTCGGCCTCCAGCCCCTTCCCTCTAATGACGCCGTCCGGATGAAGGCCTAAATACGTATACCGTCCACTCTTGCCGCTCTCCAGCACGAACGAGTAGGGGGAAGCATCCTGCCACGCCTCCTCCCATGACGCTATGGAGCCCGCTCCTTCCAATGGCAGCTCCTTCAGCAACGGCAACGTCGTATATATGCCTTCGGCGTGCCACCGAGCCCATTGCTCCCAAGCGGTGACCATCACCTTCAACCCCCGATCATGTTGTTTGTTTCGCTAAGTATACAGAATCGCGGGACAAAAGAAAAGCGCCCTCCACTCCGTAGAATGGAAGGCCCTGTGCGTCGAAATCAGTTTTCAAAGTTGAATAGAGGAGTGCTGAGATAACGCTCGCCGTTACTTGGCACAATGGCGACGACGCGCTTGCCTTTGCCCAGCTCCTTCGCCACCTTCAGTGCCGCATAGATCGCCGCGCCGGAGGAAATGCCGCATAGAATGCCCTCCTCCTTCGCCGCGCGGCGCGCATATTCGAAGGCATCTTCATTCTCTACCGTAATCACACCGTCATAGATTTCACGGTTCAAGATATCTGGCACAAAGTTTGCGCCGATCCCTTGAATTTTGTGCGGTCCCGGATTGCCGCCGGACAATAACGGGGAAGCAGCCGGCTCTACAGCGTACACTTTGATGCCGTCGAAGTTCTGCTTCAGCACCTCTCCGGCGCCCGAGATCGTTCCGCCTGTGCCGATGCCTGCAATGAACGCATCCAGCTTGCCGTCCAGCGTGTTAATGGCCTCTACGATTTCCGGACCTGTCGTCTCGCGGTGGATTTTCACATTGGCCTGATTTTTGAACTGCTGAGGCATGAAGTAGGAAGGATTCTCCTTAACAAGCTCTTCCGCCTTGCGAACCGCTCCGTTCATCCCTTCCGATCCTGGCGTCAGCACCAACTCCGCTCCATAAGCGCGAAGCAGATTGCGGCGCTCCACACTCATCGTCTCCGGCATCACCAGAATCGCCCGGTATCCTTTGGCCGCCGCCACAAGAGCGAGACCGATGCCCGTATTGCCGCTTGTAGGCTCGACAAGGGTATCGCCCGGCTTTATCCGTCCTTCTTGCTCGGCAACCTCCACCATACTAATCGCAATTCTGTCCTTTACGCTGGCGCCGGGGTTTTGATATTCTAATTTCACATATATTTCAGCGCTGTCTTCTGGCACCAAACGATTGAGACGAACTAAAGGCGTATCTCCGATAAGTTCCGTAACACTCTGCACAATTCTGGCCATGAACGAAAGCCTCCCTATTCCGACTAAAATAGTTGGTTTTTATTAATTCCATCTTATCAATGTCAGAGTCTGGTTGTCAATAGCCTTCTTGGCGTACCTGACGGAACTTGCTCCGTGCCCTTGTCCCATCATCTCATGACGACTGCGCCATGCTTCTGAAGCAGTTCCTCCTCCAGCTTCTGCATCGGCTTGGCCCGCTCCAGCGCCAGCTGCTTGCGGACGGCATCATGCATCCTGCGTCTGTTCATCTTCTCCGTCACGTTCCTTCCGGACAGCTGAACGATACAGTAGCCTTCGCTATCGCTCATTGCAATCGGTCCTGCTATCTCCGCCACTTCCATCTCTCTCGCCGCTTGGAGCATCGCTTCGTCGTAGAATGGATCGTCTGCTTCGATAATGCCAAGATCGCCGCCGCTGCCGGATGTGAACTCATCCAGCGAATACGCCGCTGCCAGCTCGGCGAATGATTCGCCATCCGCCAAGCGCTCCATCAGCTCCAGCGCTTGCGCCTCCGTAGCCGTAACGATCCACTGCAGATGAAGCTGCCGCCGCGGCTCGAATTGCTCCGGATGCATGTCAATATACTGCTCCACTTCCTCGTCCGTGACGACAATATCCCGAATAATCAGCTTCTCCATGAGCAGGCGATACTTCACATCGCGCCTCACTTCCTGCTTCGACATGCCGAGCTGTTCCTTCATCACCATCAAGAACTGCTCTAGCGTATCATAGCCTTCCGCCGCGATGGCCAGTTCCCTGTCCAACTCGTCATCCAATACGCGCAGGCCTGCCGCTTCCGCCTCCAGATCAATCGCATGACGCAGCAGCATGGAGCGAAGCACTTCATCGCCATGCTGTCTGTACAGCTCTTCATCCAGCTGTTGCCGCGTAATAAGCGTATCGCCTACCTTGGCAACTGCCTCACCGGCATTATCCTGGGACTGGTCTGGGGAATCGTTGCCGCCAGGGCCATCTTCCGGCAACGATGGCGGCTCTGTCTGCATATTGCCTCTCAGAGCAGGCAGCGGCCATACCTTTACAATGACAGCCCCAGTCAGAGCAATCATGCATACCGCCTGAACGATAACGACCGTCTTCAACCAATTATATCTTCTCATGGCACTCTCCCCTCCGCTTACGGGGATGTCTTCGATTGCGCTTGCTCCAGCAGCTCTTCCAGTTGCGGCTTGTCGAACGAATACTTCTCATTGCAGAAGTGGCATACGATCTCCGCATGTCCATCTTCTTCTATGATGCTCTTCAGCTCCTGTTCGCCAAGGTTGACCAGCATCTGAGCCACACGCTCATGGGAGCATTGGCAGCGGAAGCGAAGCTCCATCGTATCGTGAACGGTCAGTTCGCCTTCTCCGACAAGCCACTCCAGTATACTCTCCGGTGTCTCGCCCTGGTCCAGCAGCGACGTTACCGGCGGCATGGCGGCGACCGCCTGCTCCAGTCTCGTCAGATCATCATCGGCCAGGCCCGGCATTACCTGCACAATGAATCCTCCGGCATGGAGAACCGAATTGTCCGTATCGACCAGCACTCCGACTCCTACAGCGGAAGGCGTCTGCTCGGATACCGTGAAGTAATAGGTGAAATCCTCGCCCAGCTCGCCGGATATAATCGGACTGCTGCCGCGATATGGTTCCTTCAGGCCAAGATCCTTAATGACGTGAATGTGTCCGCTCGTCCCTACCGCTCCAGCTACATCCAGCTTGCCCAGCGAATTGCTGGCGTGATGGGCTTGCGGATGATCGATATAGCCGCGAAGGTCCCCGTCCGCATTCGCGTCGACGACTACCGCTCCGATCGGCCCGTCTCCCTTCACCTGGATCGTCAGCTTCTCATTGCCCTTCAGCATCGCTCCCATCATCGCTCCGACCGCTGCCGTGCGTCCTAATGCAGCCGTTGCGGTCGGGAAGCTGTCTTGCCTGCGACGCATCTCCTCGACAAGGTTTGTCGTGCGTACCGCGAACAGGCGAAGCTTGCCGCCCCATGCTGTGCCGCGGACGAGTACGTCCTTCAAACCGTTATTCATGATTGTCCCTCCTGATTTCGTTCATAAATGATTCGCAACCCCTCCAGCGTCAACAGAGGGTCCACCTCTTGAATCGTGTCGGATTCCGCCGCAATCAGATCGGCCAGTCCGCCAGTCGCGATAACACTAGGAGTTACCCCGAATTCCGATCGAATCCGATTGACGATACCATCCACCTGCCCCGCATAGCCGAATACGATGCCCGCTTGCATCGACGTCACCGGATTGCGGCCGATTACGCTCTTCGGCTTCACCAGCTCGATGCGCGGCAGCTTCGCAGCACGCTGATACAAGGCCTCTGTCGAAATGCCGATGCCCGGCATAATCGCCCCTCCCAAATAGCTGCCGCTGGGATCAATATAATCGAAGGTAGTCGCCGTGCCGAAGTCTACAATGATCAACGGCGCCCCGTACTTCTCAATGCCGGCAACCGAGTTGACAATCCGGTCGGCGCCGACCTCTCTCGGATTTTCATAACGGATGTTCAATCCCGTCTTCACTCCCGGTCCTATGACGAGAGGGGCCTTCCGGATATACTTCAGACACAGCTGCTCAAGCGTTCGCATCAGGGGCGGAACAACGGAGGAAATAACGACGCCGTCAATGGATTCGATCGACACACCAGCGTAATGGAACAAATTATGGAGCGTCATGCCGTATTCGTCTGCCGTACTGGAACGGTTCGTGCTAAGCCGCCAATGATGCTGCAATTCACGATCCCTGTAGACCCCGATGACAATATTAGTATTGCCTACATCGATGACCAGAATCATTGTGGTCTCCCGCCCTTCTTCTCGTTCAGATCCAGACTGATATCAAGCGCCGGAACGGAGTAGGTCAATCCGCCCACCGATATCACATCCACTCCGGTCGAAGCGATGGCGTGAATCGTCTCCAGCGTGACGCCGCCCGAAGCTTCGGTCATGATATGCGGCGCTCTCTCCTTAATGTAAGTGACCGCCCGCTTCATCAGCTCCGGCGTCATATTGTCCAGCATAATGATATCCGCTCCGCTGGCCAGCGCCTCCTCTACCTGACTTAACGATTCGGTCTCCACCTCGATCTTCATCGTATGAGGAATGCCTTCACGGGCAGCCTCTACAGCCGCGCTGATGCCTCCGGCCCCTTTAATGTGATTATCCTTGATCATCACGGCGTCATAGAGACCGAAGCGATGATTATATCCGCCTCCTACCCGCACGGCATACTTCTCCAACATGCGGAGGCCCGGTGTCGTCTTGCGCGTGTCGACAAGACGGGCAGGCACTCCCTGCAGCGCATCCACATAAGCACTTGTCTTCGTAGCGATGCCTGACAAGCGCTGCAGCAGATTCAGCGCCAGCCTCTCGCCCATCAGCAAGCTTCGCGTACTGCCCTCCACCTCGGCAAGCACCGTCCCATAGCTAACCTTGTCCCCATCCGCTACATGCGCATTGAATACGAGAGTGGGATCTACCGCCTGAAATACAAGACGGGCAACCGGAATGCCGGCTGCCAGGCCATTGTCCTTCATATGAATAATCGCTGTAGAGCGGGCGGAGGCGGGAATCGTCGTCTCCGCCGTCACATCTCCGCTTCCGATATCTTCCTCCAGCCAGCTCTTGATCTGCTTCCGCAACTGCTGCTGGCTATATCCGTCTGCCTTCCAATCAAGCATCATGAATACGCTCCTCCGTTATCCCTTCTGTACGATGCAGTATTGTATGCTTCCGCCATTCCAAGTCATCCTTCACGGGATAGTCCTCCCGGTAATGCGCGCCGCGGCTCTCCTCCCGCTTCAAGGCCGCTTCCGCCGTCAGCAGAGCGCAAGTCAGCATATTGGCGAATTCCAGCTCCTCCGGCTCAATCAGGATGGAATGGAAGATAGGCAGCTGGCGCTTCAATTCCTCCAGCCCTTTCCTCAAGCCCTTCTCATCGCGCTTCAGTCCAACGTAACGCACCATAATCTTCTGAAGCTTCAATCGCCGTTCCACAACCGCTTGCATGGAGACGCTGTCCCTCTCCTGTCCGCAAGAGATACGCGGCGTCACATTGAGCGCATGCAGCTCCTCAATCCGCTTCACGATCCGGCGCCCGAACACGATCGCCTCCGACAAGGAATTGCTTGCAAGCCGATTCGCTCCGTGCACACCCGTTGAAGACACTTCCCCGCAAGCGAACAGCCGTCCAATATTCGTCTCCCCGTTCAGATCCGTCCTGACGCCTCCCATCATATAGTGCATGGCGGGAGCAACAGGTATCCAATCCGTCGTCAGATCAAGTCCGTACTTCAGACAGTATTCGTAGATCGTCGGGAACCGGTGTCTGACCCTGTCGGCTGGCTCGTGCGTAATATCCAGATAGACGAACGTCGACTTCGTCTCCTCCATCTCGCTGACGATCGCACGGGCGACGATATCGCGCGGAGCCAGTTCCTGCAGCTCGTGATACCGCTCCATGAACCGTTCTCCCTTTATATTGCGCAGAATGGCGCCTTCGCCGCGCACCGCCTCCGATATGAGGAATCTGGGCGCTCCCGGATAACACAGTGAGGTAGGATGGAATTGCAGGAACTCCATATCCCGGATATACGCCCCGGCCCGATAAGCCATCGCGATGCCGTCGCCGGTAGCCACTTCGGGATTGGTCGTATAGCGATAGAGCTGACCCGTTCCTCCCGAGCATAGTATCGTAGCCTTGCCTCGCACGAATACCCGCTCGCCGTCCGGCTTCTGCACAATCGCGCCGCAGCACTCGCCATCCTGCGTCACCAGATCAATAGCGAAGTGCTCGTCCCACACTTCGATGCTGTCGCTTGCTACCGCCTTCTCTGACAATGCCCTCACAATCTCGTAACCGGTCGCGTCGCCATTGGCATGCAATATGCGCCGCTGGCTATGCGCTCCTTCCTTCGTCAAGGCGAACTCGCCGTTCTCCTGATCGAACTGCGTCCCCATTCCGATCAGGCTGCGTACGCCCTTCGGCCCCTCATGCACCAGCACATCGACGGCTTCTCCGGAGCATAAGCCCGCTCCCGCTATCAGCGTATCCTGCCGGTGATAGGCCGGCGAGTCCTCATCGGATGTAACTGCCGCTATGCCGCCTTGCGCATAGCGCGTATTGCTGTCCAGCAGCGACTTCTTCGTAATCATCAGCACCGAGTGGCGCTCGCTTGCCCTTATAGCGGTAAAAAGACCGGCAATGCCGGCCCCGATCACAATAACGTCTCTATCGATTACTTTGAGCTTGTCCAGCTCTATGTCTACTAGGTATCTTGGTATCACGACGGTTCCTCCACTTTCGCTTGAGCATGGGAGCAGCGCATGCTACTTCACCTGCAGCATGCGCTCCAATGACAGACGTGCTTTCTCCGCTACTTGAGGCGGTACATAGATTTGAGGCTGCATCGTCTCCAGACATTTGACGAGCTTCTTCAAATTGTTCACCTTCATATTGGGACAAACCAAATATTTCGAAGCGAAATGGAACTTCTTGTCCGGACTGTCCAGACGAAGCTGATACCCCGTTCCATCCTCCGTGCCTACGATGAATTCCTGGCACTCCGAATCGCGGCAATATTTCAAGATAGCCGTAGTGCTGCCTACGAAATCGCCAAGCGCCACCACTTCGGGCCGGCATTCCGGATGAACGACGAATTGTGCCTCCGGATACTTGGCCTTCATCTCCTCGACATCCTTTACGGTAAGCATGTCGTGCGTATTGCAGTAGCCTTCCCAGATGATCATATTTTTGTCCGTATTCTGCTGCACATAATGACCCAGATTCTTATCCGGAACCCAGATGACATCTTGCCCCTCTACGGAATTGACGACCTTCACGGCATTGGCCGACGTGCAGCAAATATCCGTCTCGGCTTTGATCTCCGCCGATGAATTAATATAAGTGACGACAGTGGCGCCGGGATGCTGCGCCTTCAGCTTGCGAAGACCCTCGACATTGACCATGTCGGCCATGGGACAACCCGCGCGCTCGTCGGGAATAATGACAGTCTTGTTCGGCGCCAATATTTTGGCGCTCTCGCCCATGAAGTGAACGCCGCAGAATACGATGACATCCGCATCGGTCTGCGCAGCCTTCTGGGCCAGCAGGAAGGAATCCCCCCGGAAATCCGCAACCTCCTGAATTTCATCTCGCTGATAATAATGAGCTAGAATAATGGCATTGCGTTCCTTCTTCAATTGCATTAGCCGTTCACGCAGTACGCGGTTCTGCTCCGCCTTGCGCTCCAGTGCCAGTGCTTCCACGTTAATCCTCTCCTCTTATGAGGGATGAGGACGATGTGTGAGAATAGTCACCTATCGCCCCATTCCATTGTATGGCGCTCGACCGAACTTTGTGAATTGATGCACAAAGTTGCGTGGGCGTGCGCCTTTCGCTGCTTAGTCAAGACTTGATTCGTTTAATTAAGATTAAATTTACACTTGGCAGGAAGGTCTGTCAATGGATGAAAGGGCATTTCATAGCATTATTTCCCGATCGCAGCTCCCGTCACCGCCTTGCAGGATCATAAGGCTGTCCCAGCGCGGCAGGAGCTTGCGTTCTGCCGGCGGCAGCCGCGAGCACGACTAGCGTAAGCACGTAAGGCAGCATATAGAACAGTTCTGACGGCAGCTGTCTTGAGAATTCGAACAGCTGCACGAAGTTGCGAACCGCACCCGCAAGGCCGAAGAAGAGCGCAGCTCCTGCAAGGCCTATCGGGTTCCATCTGCCGAATATAAGCGCCGCCAGCGCGATAAAGCCTTGCCCCGATATCGTATTATGAGCAAAATTGCTGGTCGTCGTCAGCGTAATCGTCGCTCCGCCAAGCCCGGCCAGCGCACCGCTTAGCATGACTCCGATATAACGGTATTTGGCCACATGGATGCCGACGGTATCCGCCGAGCTGGGATGCTCGCCGACCGCTCTCAAGCGCAATCCGAACGGCGTCTTGTACAATACGACGTAGCTGACGGCTACTAACACAATCGCCAGATAGGTTGTAGGATAGGCCCTGAACAACCCTTCCCCGATAACCGGAATGTCCGACAGTCCGGGGATCGGCATTTTGCCGAACACATACTGCAGCTGCCTTGTCTGCGCAGACTCGTTATACAAGCTGCGAGTGAAGTAAATGGCGGAGCCAAGAGCCAGTATGTTGATCACGACGCCGACAACCGTCTGATTCGCACGGAACGTCACGGCGGCAACAGCATGCAGCAACGAGAACAGCACGCCGTACACCGCGGCAGCCGCTAGGCCAGCCCAAGGCGACAGAGCGCCGAATCCCGCGTTCGTAGCATAGTCGGTCATGACAGCGGCGGCGAAGGCGCCCGACACCATCAGACCCTCCAGCCCGATATTGATCACGCCGGATCGCTCGGAGTACATGCCTCCAAGCGCGGCAAAAATAAGCGCAGTCGAAAAAACGAGCGTAATGTTCAACAGTTGCCCCGCAATGTCTACGAAATTCATGCCGCGTTGCCTCCTCTTCTCTTTTCAGCCCTGGCCCTGCCGGACATAAACGGCTTCACTAACAGCAGGACAATGCCGTGGGCCGCTACGAAGAAAATGACGGAACCAATCACGATTCGCACAATCTCCGATGGCACTCCCGCTCCGAAGCTCATGCCTGCCGAGCCATACGTCAATCCCCCGAACAGCATCGCCGCAAGCAGTACGCCGATCGGAGAATTCCCTCCCAGCAGCGCCACGGCAATCCCGTCAAAGCCGTATCCCCAGTATGACGCCATAATCGTCTGGTTGCCGAATACGCCCAGCACTTCGAACACGCCTCCAAGACCCGCGAACACCCCGCTGTAGAACATCGATTTCAAGATGGTGCGATTGACGTTCATGCCCGCATACAGTGCAGCATCGGGATTCAGCCCTACCGCTCGCAGCTCGTAGCCTTGCTTCGTCCGCCACAACAGCACGTAGAAGATCGCAATGCATAACAGTCCGACTACAGTTCCCCAATGCATGCGCGCACGATCCATCAGCTCTACGAGCCAGTCTATCGACATCAGCGCCGATTCGTGAATGGGCTTTGACTTCTGCTGCCCTGGCTCCATCAGATAGCGGGATACAATATAGTTGGCCAAGTACAAGGCGATCCAGTTCAGCATTATGGAGGAGATCACCTCGTTCACGCCGCGCCGCGCTTTCAAATAGCCGACAAGACCTGCCCATAACCCTCCAAACAGAGCGCCTACAACAACGGCAAGCGGCCCGTGCACATACCAGGGAAGCTTCATAGTTACGCCGATAATGGTCGCTCCCGTCATGCCCATAATGAATTGGCCTTCTACGCCGATATTGAACAATCCGGTCCGAAAGGCGAATGCCACGGCGATGCCGGTGAACAGAAGGGGCGTTATGGCGCGAATCGCTTCGCCCATGTGATACGGGCTGCCGAATATGCGGTCAAATAGCGAGGAATAAGCGACGATCGGATTATAACCGCCCGCCAGCATGGCAAGTGCTCCTACAAGCAGGCCCAGCAAGATTGACACAAGCGGAACCAGCAGCGAGGAAGGGGTAAATATCTTCCTGATCCCATCCGACATTAGTGCGCTCCTCCCTTCTCCAGCTTCCCGTTCGACAGATCGGTATGGCCGGACATCAACAAGCCCAGCTTCTCGTCATCCCGATGCGTCGCATCCACTTCGCCCACGAGCCTTCCCTCGTACATGACAACTATCGTATCGGACAAAGCGTAAAGCTCGTCCAGCTCGAACGAAATAAGAAGAATCGCCTTGCCTTCATCCTTCGCCTGCAGCAGACGGCTGTGCACATATTGAATCGCACCGATATCCAGTCCGCGCGTCGGCTGTACCGCAATGATCAGCCCCGGGTCTTTATGCAGCTCTCTGGCGATAATCGCCTTCTGCTGATTGCCTCCCGACAGCGATCTGGCAGGCACGTCTATTCCTGATGTACGAACATCGAACTCCCGGACCAACGCTTCCGCCAGCTTATTCATCGCCTTCTCGTCAATGAATCCCGATTGACCGTACTGTGGCAAATAATACGTATTAAGAATCATATTCTCGCTCAGTGTGAAGTCCAGCACCAGACCATGCTTGTGCCGGTCTTCCGGAATATGTCCCAGCCCGGCATGGGAGATCGTCCGGGGCGTCGCGTTCGCCACGTCCTTGCCGCCAAGCTTCACGTTGCCGTCGCTGACCTTCCGCATTCCCGCAATAGCGAATACCAGCTCGCTCTGTCCGTTGCCGTCCACTCCGGCTATACCGAGCACCTCTCCTGCACGAACCTGCAGCCCGATGCCGTTCAGCACATCCCTTCCTTGCTCTCCCTTCATGCGAAGCCCTTGAACTTCCAATACAACTTCTCCGAACGTCCGATCGCCCTTATCCCTTGTCTCCATATGCACTTCGCGGCCTACCATCAATTCCGCCAGCTGGCGCTCGTCGGTATCGGCGGTTCTCACCGTCTTGACCATCTTGCCTCTCCGAATCACCGTCACCGTATGGGCAATCGCCATGACTTCCCGCAGCTTGTGGGTAATGATGATGATAGATTTGCCTTCCGCAGCCAGATTTTTCACGATTTGCATAAGCTCGTCGATTTCCTGCACGGTCAGCACGGCTGTCGGCTCATCCAGAATAATGATATCGGCGCCCCGATACAGGGTCTTCAGAATTTCAACGCGCTGCTGCATACCCACAGTTATATCGGAGATGACCGCTTCAGGATCGACTTTCATGCCGTATCGCTCCGAGAGCTCCTTCACGTTGTCATTGGCCCGCTTGTAATGAATCGATATGCCGCGGCGCGGCTCGTTGCCCAGCACGATATTCTCGGCCACCGTGAACGGCTGCACAAGCTTGAAGTGCTGATGCACCATACCTATGCCAAGCGCAATAGCGTCGGCGGCGCCATGAACGACCGTTTTCCGTCCGCGAATCCATATGTCTCCTTCATCGGGCTGATATAAGCCGAACAAGATGTTCATCAAGGTGGACTTGCCTGCCCCGTTCTCGCCGAGCAGAGCATGAATCTCGCCGCGATGAAGCTGCAGATCGATGGATTCGTTCGCGACGAATCCCCCGAACCGCTTCGTAATGCTCTGCAGCCGAACTACTTCTTCGCTGAAATCCGCCATACCAGCGCATCCCCTTTCTTACCTTGCTGCACTTGCCCATTCCCGGGACAATGATAATGCTTCCTTTTCGCCTCGCTTACTGGGTAGGCACTTTAATTTCGCCGCTAATAATTTTCTGCTTGAATTCCTCCACCTTCGTCAGAACATCCTGCGGCACATTTTTAGTTGATGTATCGGGAAGCCCCACTGCATCGTCCTTCAAGCCCAGCTCCAGCACCTGGCCGCCTGTCCACTTGCCGTCGATCAGATCCTTGGATACCTTATAGACCGCCACTTCCACTCCCTTCATCATGGAGGTCAGCGTCACTTCATCGCCGAATTCCAGCGACTGATCTTTGTCCACGCCGATTACCCATACTTCCTTGCCGCTTTTGCGCCGGTCAATCGCTTCATTGAACACGCCGTTGCCCGTGCCGCCTGAAGCATGGAAGATGATATCGACTCCTTTGTTATACATCGTCGCGGCGATGCTCTTGCCGAGATCCGGCTTATCGAATGCGCCGGAATACACGACGTCCACTTTCAGGTCGGGCTTAACCGCCTTCACTCCGGCCACGAAGCCGGCTTCGAAGCGCTTAATGACGGGAATCTCCATGCCGCCGACGAATCCCACTCCATCGCTCTTCGTCATCAGTCCTGCCACGACTCCCGTCAGAAAGGAGCCTTCGTGCTCCGCGAACGTCACCGATGTCACGTTGGGAGCGTCTACAACCGTATCGACCACCGCCAGCTTCGCATCGGGATTATCCTTGGCCACCTTCGCAAGCGCATCGGAGAAGAGATAGCCGATTCCCCAAGTGAGGTCATATCCTTCCCGGACGAAATCGTTCAAGTTCGGCTCCAGGTCGGCCTCCCCCTTACTCTCCAGAAAACGGGTCGACGCACTCGTCGACTTGTTCAGCCGCTGAAGAGCCTCCCAAGCGCTCTGGTTGAACGATTTGTCATTGACGCCCCCTACATCCGTCACCATGCCGATACGAAAATCCTTGCCGCTATTGTCAGATTCCACTGCGCCCTCATTGCCGCTCGACTGACCCGCATTGCCGTTGCCGCTCTCTTCCTTCTGCTGCACACCACAGCCGGATAGCGATATTACAACGACCAAGGCCATTAGCGGCAACGTCTTGCGCCAGCTTCCGCGTATACGCTTCAACATTGATTTCTTTGTTTTCATGCGGTGTTCTCTCCTTTTCTTCACTCTTCCGTTACTATCCCCCACCGCACACAAAAAAATCCCGCCTCTCCATATTGGAGCAGCGGGATGCTGATAACGTTATTTCCTTACTTCTTATCCGTGCCGTCGGATGAATTGGAGTCGGAATCCGTCTTGTCGGTATCCGAAGCTTCTGTAGCTTCCTCTTCATCGCGAGGCTGAATGCGCACCTTCACGTCGCCGATCTCATCGATAATCGGCTCAGTCTTCGGTTCGCTTGCAGACGACGAGCCGTCTCCAGACGACTTATCGCCAGTACTGTTCAGCTTGCCGGTCTCAATCAACGACTTGATCTGCTCCAGCTCCAGCGTTTCCTCTGTCAGCAATGTGTTCGCGATCAGATGCATCGCTTCGCTCTTCTCTGTCAGCAGGTTCTTCGCGCGAGTGTAGCAATCGTTGATGATGCTCTGCATCTCCTGATCAATCTCATAAGCGATCGCATCGGAGTAGTTCTGTTCATGGCCGAGATCGCGTCCCAAGAATACCTGGCCTTGCGAGTTGCCGAATTGCATCGGGCCAAGCTTGTCGCTCATGCCGTATTCCATAATCATGCTGCGCACGATGCCCGTCGCCGACTTGAAGTCGCTGTATGCGCCGGTACCGATCTCGCCGATATACAGCTCCTCGGCTACGCGGCCCGCCAGCAAGCCCGTCACCTTGTCGAGCAGTTCCTGCTTCGTGACCAGCATGCGGTCTTCCTTCGGCAGCATGATGACATATCCGCCCGCGCGTCCGCGCGGAATGATCGTCACCTTATGCACTTGATCGGCATGCTCCAGGAAGAAGCCTGCAATCGTATGACCCGCTTCGTGATAGGCTACGATGCGCTTCTCGCGATCGCTGATGACGCGGCTCTTCTTCTCCGTACCGACAATGACGCGGTCAATAGCATCGTCGATATCGTTCATGGCGATCTCCTTCTTGTTGCGGCGGGCTGCCAGAAGCGCAGCTTCGTTCAACAAGTTCTCCAGATCCGCGCCGCTGAAGCCAGTCGTGCGCTTCGCGATGACATCCAGCTTCACATCGCCGGTCAGCGGCTTGTTGCGGGCGTGCACCTTCAGCACCGCTTCGCGCCCCTTCACATCCGGACGGTCTACCGTTATCTGACGGTCGAAGCGTCCCGGACGAAGCAATGCGGGGTCTAGAATATCTGCACGGTTCGTCGCAGCGATAATAATAATGCCTTCATTCGCGCCGAATCCGTCCATCTCTACAAGCAACTGGTTGAGCGTCTGCTCGCGCTCGTCATGGCCTCCGCCAAGTCCGGCGCCGCGCTGACGTCCTACAGCGTCAATCTCGTCAATGAAGATAATACACGGAGCGTTCTTCTTCGCATTCTCGAACAAGTCCCTTACGCGGGAAGCGCCGACGCCGACGAACATCTCCACGAAGTCGGAACCCGAGATGCTGAAGAACGGCACTCCAGCCTCACCGGCAACCGCTCTTGCCAGAAGCGTCTTACCCGTACCCGGAGGACCTACTAGCAGTACCCCCTTCGGAATGCGGGCGCCGACAGTGTTGAACTTGCGCGGGTCCTTCAGGAAGTCTACGACCTCCACCAGCTCCTGCTTCTCTTCATCGGCTCCTGCTACGTCCTCGAACGTTATTTTCTTCTTCTCTTCGTTATACAGACGAGCCCGGCTCTTGCCGAAGTTCATCACCTTGCCGCCGCCGCCCTGCGCCTGATTCATCAGGAAGAAGAACAGCACGAAGATCAGAATGAACGGAATGATCGACGTCAGGAACGTCACCCAGAAGCTCGGCCTGTCCATCTTGTCGTATTCCAGCGCGAAGCCGTATTGCTCGCGCCACTCCTCGAACTGGGCCAATGAGTCTACGCCGGCCCGCGAGCTGAATCGTTCGTTCTCCTCTGGAGGAGCTTGTTTATACTTACCTTTTACTGCATAGGATTCGTCTTCATACTTCAGTACAAGTTCCTTCACGTTACCGGATTCGATGACACTGACCAGCTCATCGTATCTTAACGATTTGGCATTATCGCCTGATCCGCTAATGTATTGGAATATGCCAACCGTAACCAGAAAGATGATTAAATAAAACCCAGTATTTCGGATGATGCGATTCATCCCCTACCTCCTCTCAGACGCTTTAAACATTTTACCATAGCATGACTTTCCATCTCAATAGAAGTCGCTCGAGAAGGATATGTACGTGCCGAACGTCTATTTCTCATACACATGAGGCTTCAGTATGCCGATATACGGCAGGTTGCGGTATTTCTCCGCGAAGTCCAGCCCGTAGCCCACGACGAATTCATCGGGCAGCGTGAAGCCCTTGTAATCCGGTTGAAGATCTACCGTGCGCCGCGCCGGCTTGTCGAACAGCGTAACGACGGTTACGGACTTCGCGTTGCGATGCTCCAGCACATCGATCAGGTAGCTGAGCGTCAAGCCGCTGTCGATAATATCCTCGACAATCAGCACGTCGCGCCCCTCTACGGACACATCCAGATCCTTCATGATCTTGACCACGCCGGAAGACTTGGTCGATTGACCGTAGCTGGACACCGCCATGAAGTCGATTTCCAGCGGCACCGCTATTGCCTTGACCAGATCGGACATGAAGATGAAGGCACCCTTCAACACACAGATGACAAGCGGATTGCGTCCCTCGAAGTCGACGCTGAGCTGGTCGCCAAGCTCCTTCACTTTCGCTTGAATTTGCGCTTCGCTGTATAATACTTCTTTAATATCGTTCTGCAAAACCAAAGTCCCCCTACACCTTTAACTATGTTATGAATGTCGTCTTGCCGCTATTCCTTGTCCGCTGCTACGAATAACGCCAGCTTCATACCGCTTTGCGCCAGCGCTAGTCCGGACCTTCGAATGCCCGGAACCCATAGCAATGCGTCCTCCGCATCTGTCAATAAAGGATACCGTTCACGCTCCGATGGCGGAATTTTCTCGTCAACGAACATATCTTGCACTTTTTTCGATCCATTTAACCCTAAAACCTGAATTCGATCCCCCTGCTTGCGATTGCGCACCTGCAGCGGCCAAGCCAGACAATCTGCATCGAAGCAGGCCTCATGACGGGACTTCGGCATACATGACCCGTCTGAAGACATTGGCTTCAGCGTGAATGACAGACGCCAGCCCGGCGTCCGAACGACGCCTTCGATATCGGCTCTGTCAATAACGAAGCTGAACCCTTCTTCCGAAGTGCGCTGCTCGCCACAATATCCGTCCTCTCGAATCCATCTCATCGTGCCATATTCGAGCATACAACGGATACCCGCACCGGCATCCATCCGCCAGGTCGAACCTGCTTCGCCAAGCGCCGCATGCCGCATCTTCTCGACGCTGTCGAACGAGATGTGATCGGTATCAGGCGAAAGATATCTTAATATTAGTTTAATCATTCTCCTTTGTAAAGCGACATGGAGCCGTTCGAACGCCTTGCTGTTCAAGCGGCATTCCGCCTCCCGACATTGCACATGGGATTGGAACCACTTCTTCGCCTGGCTCTCCATCCAGTCGTCCTCTTCGCCCGCTACATCCGCCAGCCGGACAAGCGATTGGGACAGCTGAGGATTGTACGCTGTCAGGAACGGCAATATATCCAACCGGACTGTATTGCGGAAGTAATACCTCTCCGCATTGCTGCTGTCCGTACAGTACGGCACAGCGTTGTCCTCGCAATAGGCAATCAGGTCCGACTTGTACATACGCAGAAGAGGACGGATAAGTTCCACGTTTTTTTCCTTGCGCTTCATGCTCATGGCCGCCAATCCCGTCAGCCCCGCACCGCGAATGATGCGCATCATGACCGTCTCCGCCTGATCGTCCGCATGATGCGCCAGCGCAATGCAGGCCGCATCATGACGGCTTGCCGTCTCATGCAGGAACTGGTAACGCTTCTCGCGGGCTGCAGCCTGCAGATTCAGGCGGTTGTCTGCTATATATTCACGCAGCTCCAGCTCCGCCGTCTCGCAGGGCACCCCCAGCTGTGCCGCATATGCGCGCACAACCTTCAGCTCCGCTGCAGATTCTTCCCGGAAGCCGTGATTGACATGTGCCGCCACGATCTGCAGCCCGCATGCCGACGAAGCCCGGTGAAGCATATGCAGCAGAGCCATAGAATCCGGTCCGCCGGATACCGCCACAACGATGCTGTCCCCTTCCCGCCATAAGCCGTTCCGCAGCGATTCCTTGACCATCTCAGTATGTATGCCCATGTGGTTCCCCGCCTTTCGCTTCTTGCCTACATCACATTCCGCAGCAGCCAGTACAGCGATACGGCCAACAGCACACTGGATACCGCGGCGAGCCCCTTCAGCCAGCCGGGCGTGACGGTGGAGCGGTGCAGAATTCGCTTGCGGTGCATAAGCTGGCGCCATGCTTCCGCCGCCTCTCCGGCGTGCCGGAACCGCCCCGTAAGCGCTCGCCTCAGCCATGCCGACAGTGGTCTGAGCGCCGGGCAATGGTCCACGATGCCCATCAGATCATCCGCAGACCGGTTCTGCGGCAGCAAGCTCTTGCTCAGCGCATGAAGCCGCTTCGGCTCATGCAGCTGGATGCACAACACGGCGAACGAGAACAGATCATATTGATAGTCAGCCGACCGCGGGCCTTCATTCCAGTAGCCGCGATCATAGATTTCCGTGAACTGGCGTACGCTCTTGCCTGCCGCTGTAGCGCCTCCGAAATCTACCAGCTCCACATAGCCGTAATCCGACACCATCACATTCTCTACCTTCAAGTCGCCGAATATCCAGCCGGACGCATGAAGCTCCGCCAGCTTCTTCAGCAAGTTATAGGCCGTAAGCGGGAACCACTCCTGGCCGAATCGCTGCAGATAAGCCGATAACGTGGTTCCTCTAATATATTTCATAGTATAGAAGGGATATTCTGATCCGTCCGGCGCCTGCCAATCGTCCACATCGTGCAGGAATGCCTCCGCTCCCCGCCTCTTGGCGCGGGCAAGCGAATGGAGCACATTGATTTCCGATTGCAGATCAATAGAGTCGGCCCCGACCTTGAGCGCCAGCCACTCCGTATCCCGCTGAACCAGATACACCTTGCCATTGGCTCCTTCTCCCAGCAGCCGCTCAACGCGATACTTCGTGCCCTTCCACTTGCCAATCACGACGCTGTCGCGCCTCAGGTCTACTTTAAACGACGTAGTCACCCATCATCCCATCCGTTTCGTGCCTAATCGGCCGGCCGCTTCCGCCTTGCTGCCAATAAGCAATGACATGCATCAAGGCCGGACCCGTTGGCGTTGTTCCGCTCATATGCAGCTTGGGCAATATGCTGTGTACCCCATTCAGGTGATCTGTCCAGCCGAGATCCAGCACGCAGTCTTCCCCGTGCCGGGACGCGGGGAAGTGGAATACGGCAATCTCGCTCCGCCCTTGCCTGGCCTGCAGGCTCAGCATCAAGTCGCGGATTGCTTCCTCCACAGCCGCAAGCTTGGGCTTCATGCTGGCGCTCGCGTCGATAAGAAGCGCCACCTGCAATGATGAGGTCTCGGACAACTCGTCCATCACTCTTACGACCTCGCCGCGCTTCTCAGGCGGCAGCGCTTCGATAGATTCATTGCCCAGCACTTGCTTCAATTCCTTCTGAACAGCAAGTTGTATGCTCTGCACAACTGTCTTGCGCGTCATCATCTGAACCGTGTGCGACAGCTGCCTCGTATGGGCTATTCGGCTTAATCCACCGCCAGCTTTGGCGATTTCGGCGATTTCCGCAGCGCCCAGCTCTCCTATATCCCCCTGATCCAGCACCCCTACTACGTTGACGGTGATGCCTTCGGACTTGGCATGGGCTGCCGCAATAACAGGACTCATCCCTACATTGGAGCAGCCGTCTGTAATTAATAGTATTTGCCTCATTCTACGTTATCCCTCCGCCGCGCATGAATCTGCTTCACGCATGCGCAATTAATATAAAGCCTTTCTATCAGCTTTACCCATTTCCTGAGAGATAAACGAGGCAGTCCTATTATAGCACGGTAAAGCAAAATGCCCCAGCGCCTGTTCACGGCGCGCTGGGGCTGGGAATAACGGAATTACTGCGCATAATCTCCTGTATAGTTGATAAGGGATACATCCTGAACGCCTTCCATCGCGCTAAGCTTGTTCACGAAGGCCGTGTTGTCGTCGCGCAGCATGATCTCGATTGTCAGCTCCGTGAAGCCCTTGCGAACCGTCTTCGACTTCAGCTTGCCATCCAGCTTGCGCAGCTCGACGCGCAGCTCGTACACCGCTTCGTCCGTATGCCGGACAATAAGCAGATACGCTTGCTCCCTCAGCTTGCGCTTCGACAGCCAAGTCAGCACAAGCCCGATGACGAGCGAGCCCCCCAGCGCCAGCGGATACATCTTCGCCCCGCTTGCTATGCCGGCCGAGATCGCCCAGAACATATATACAATATCCAGCGGGTCCTTCACCGCCGTTCTGAACCGCACGATGCTGAGTGCGCCGACCATACCGAGCGAGAGAACGATGTTCGTGCTGATGGTCATAATGATGAGCGCCGTAATCATCGTCATCAATACGAACGACACATTGTAATTATAGCTGTATACGACGCCCCGGAACGTTCTCCGATAGATCCAATAGATGAACAGTCCGATCAAGAACGCGCACAGCAGGCCGAGCGCCATATCGATATACGACACGCTGCGGAAGGCATCCAGATGCAACGCACTCTTCTTGATAATGTCTTGAAAGTTTAATGATTCTCCCATAACTGTCTACCAACCTCTATTCTTTAAAATGCTTGATTCCGACTTCACGGCACAGCACGTATTTGGATATAGAAGATCGAATATGGCTTGTCGGATTGACCAGCTTGCGCACATGGTCGGGAAAATAAGCATCGAACTTCACTTCCATTATGGTCTGAGGTACGGGGATGACCTCTTCCAGCACGAGATTGGGATCGAACAAATCGATCGTATTCACGCCGGCCGACAGCTTCTTGTCAAAGGTTATGCGCACATTGCCATGCTCGTATATATAAGCCTCTCGCCAATAATCGACAATAACGACCGGGCGGAACGCCCGATAGGCTAGCGCTGCGTGGAACTCTCGCAACAGCATCGTTTCTTTATCAGCCAGGCAGTCATATTCACCTGCCAATATATCCTCATATTCCGCAAGCGAGATGCGGGCGGATTCCTTGCACACATATTCTCCGAATTTGCTCTTGCGCTCTACCGAGATAACGGCATCGCTTCCGTTGTAGATGCGGATGCGGTACTTGTCCCGCTTGAATATGCCGTTGTTCTTGTCATGCAGCGAGTGGGCATGAGGGCCGTCGAAGTAGAGACTGCGAATATTGTACCCCTCCTCGCTTATGGAGTGAGGGTCCATCCGCAGCAAGGACGATACGCGGTGGCTGACAGTCGCATAATCATGAATATGCAGATAGTATTTGTGCTCCGTCCGAAGCTTGCGTCCGCGGTACAACATGCTATTCCACCTCTAATCTCAGCATGCCCGGATAGATATGGGCTTCGCTGTCCTCGTAGAAATCGAAGGACTGTTGCTCATTCCCGTTGCTGTCTCGAGCAATCACCCTCCAATAATAAATGCCGCGCGGCAGAGCATCTATCGTCAAGTGGTTCTCCTTCACATTCTTCTCGGCGAGCACAATGTCGGTGAGCAGCGGGTCCTTGGCAATCATTACATCATATACCAACGCATCTCCCTGAAGATCGAAGGAGATGTTCCAACCGAATGTCATCTTCCCGCCTTGCCGCTGAACGACTTCATGCTGGTAGAATGGCTTCGGCTTCTCCAGATCCTCCTTGAACCGTTGTAATGAGGTCATCGGCGTATATTTCAGCATACGGAGCTCTTCCTTGACTTCCTCAAGCTTGTCGGGCAAATAGCGGATATCGGGATCTCTGTGCACGAATGGCTCCACGATATTCA
Organism: Paenibacillus sp. J5C2022; assembly: GCF_025567625.1. Classification (GTDB taxonomy): domain Bacteria; phylum Bacillota; class Bacilli; order Paenibacillales; family Paenibacillaceae; genus Pristimantibacillus. The sequence goes on from NZ_JAOQJC010000024.1 coordinate 30,104, forward strand.
TATATTTGTCGATCAGCTCGGTGACGGTCTCCTCATTGATATAATTCGCATACAGCTCCTCCAGCTTGTCCTCCAGCTGCTGGACATGCGCCGGATTGCGGAAGTAGCGGTTATGCATCTCCGTTCCCCAGTAGTTGCTTATTCCGTTCTGGTAGGGACGAATATAATGGCGAATCCGCTGCAGCTCCCAGCCCCCGTCATAATCCCAAGGGAGGAAGTACCACTTGTCGGAATTAAGCGGAGAATAGAGATAGAAGTTATGGGCATCGGTATCCATATTGTCCATCAGCATCGTAGCGGCCGTCCACGTCAGGAAGTTGTCGAGATCAAAGTGCTTCTCCATCACTTCCTCGATCGGGATGCTCTTGTCGTTGACATCATTCAGCATCTGGATTAGCTTACCATGCTCCTCGCGACCTTTGATTTCCAGCTTGGTCTCGAATGCCTCTCTGCTGTATGTCGGGTCGTCATGAGGCTTGATGGATTCCTCATAACGATGGAATTCGAAGAACTTCGCTTTATATAAGTAACCGTTAGGATCTAACATATGCGATTTCAAGAAGCGCTTGTTCGGCTGCTCCACATGCGTATACAGTCCGTAGTCCTCATAATTCGCATTGGCCGCCCCATTCGACAGATCCTTGACGTACATATGAATAAATTGCGTGCGCAGACTGGTTATATTTGGTATAGATTCGAACAGATCGAAGCTCAGCTTGTTGCGTATCCTGGTCAGATCGTCTATATGCTTGTTCAAGTTCAGCGTCCGCTGTCCAAGCCATAAGCCCGCCTCGTCATGCAGCTTGATCCGATAGGACTTCTGCGGCTTCGTCCAGGCTGTATTGCCCCGCAGTGTAATCGTAGCATTGCTCTTGTCCGTGCCGTAGCCGAACATCCCCGACACGGGGGCGCCGCTATCACTCGTTCCTTCTTGCACGATGACGTCCAGCTTCCTGTCGGAATCCTCCGGAATCCGGTTGAGCCCATACCAGTCCAGTGGCTCCTCGCCAGGCTTGTCGGGCAAGATCGTCACGTACAGCGTCTTAAGCGATCCGTCCTCATCCCGCTCATACAGACGCTTGTCCTCCATCAATCGAGTAGACACCGGCACATCCGGCAGGGTCAAGCCGCTATCCGGCTCCGTCGCGCCGGAGTCAGTCCCGCTATTCTCCCCCATCCCCGTCGTACATGCGGACAACAGCAGCGTCATGACAAGCACGACCGCCACCGTCGCCTTGGGCTTGCTGAAGAACGACAGCCGCCTTACCTTACGCTGATGGATCGGCTGCGAGCAGAATGTATAGTAATCGATATTGCGAAGCACATGCAGCAGTCTCGCAATGACGACAACAATCGTAATGAATGCGGCAAGGAACATGCCCAGACCGTCATATTGCAGCTTCATCATCCCTATCGAACAGACGACATTAAGCAGGACGAACAGTCCGCTTATCGCGACGACGCCTTTGCGATCATCGAAGTACATCAGCACATGCGTCAGCACAAACATCATAATAAACATGAAGTAAGACAATACAAGGATGATGAACAGATCGAGCTGCGACATCGTAAAGCCGATCATCGGCAGAAACTTGAGGCCAAGAGCCAAAGACAACACGGTAAACAGCAATTGTACTTCCATCATAAATAAAATTTCCCTCAATAAAGTATCTTGCATTTTTTGCTTTGCGGAAGCGATATCCTGTATCGTGCCTCCTTGCAAAATATTCAAGTAATAAGAGCGAAGCTTCTCGTAAAAGGAAGTCTCCACCGATACGACAAAGGTAACGAGCGTAGGCATAACGGTTATAAACGCATAAAAGGTGGCGACATCGTAGAAAGGCAGCACTCTGAACCTGTCCGCCACTTCGACACCGCTGGGTCCCCACCAATATACGAAATTGTGCAAATATATACCGGAATATACGAACGTGCCGGCAAAAAAGAGCGAAGCATACTTTCTAAAGTAATGGAGGAAATCAAAAAAATACGCGCTTCGAGCCTTGGGGAATTTCTCCTCGAAATGGTAAAGCGACAGCGCTCCAATGATAAAAAAGCCGATATCCAGTCCCAGAATGGCCGCTGTCGTCTCTTGCAAATCGGTATACTTGAACAGCAGCCAGCCGCTCAGCATGGCTGCCGCCACGCCAATCGTGAAGCCTCTCACAATACGGATATAATCCTTCAGAGCAGACAGATAGATGCCCTGCAGCCAGATGACGATCATCTCCATGAAGAATAAGTAGGCGGCCAGCTTGTACAGCGGATCGGCGGCAACTCCTCTCAGGAACAGCCAGGCCACCAGCCCTCCAAGCGGCAGCATAATGAATAATGCGCCATAGAAAGAGGACATTAGCCGGTCGTATTTCTTCTGGTACATCATATCCGCCACATAACGGGTGAGCACCATGGAGATGCCGCAGGTGAAGACGATCGAGAATACGAAGCAATAGGCTACAGTGGCTACGTACAGCTCCCATTCGATATAGCTTTCATTATCATGGGACATGATGAACTGCAGCCCCATAATCAAGCCCATGCACAGGATCATAGGCCCGACAGTCGTCAGGGAGGAGTACGCATATGCCTTCACATTGTTTATCAGACCTTCTTTGCGGAACAGCTTCCTTAATTCGAACCCAATGCCCGCCATGGCTCTCCTCCTCCCAACGCTGCATAAAGCTTGCGATATCGCGTGATGACATCCGCCTGCCGGTAATGGCGTTCAACCCGCTGGAATGCATGGCGCCCCATCTCCCGGCGAAGCTTCTCATCCCTGCACAGCCCGATCGTCTCTCTTGCGATCGCTTCATAATGCATGACCGGCGCAACTGCACCTGCCTTGCCAATGCCGTCGTCAAGCCCTTCCAGCAGCTCCTTGCAGCTGCCGACGTTCGTGGCCACGAACGGCTTCGATGCGGCCATCCCTTCCAATATGGCAAGCGGCTGGCCTTCGCTGATGCTCGTCAGCATGAGCAGATCCATCTTGCCCAGGTAATTCTTGATATTTACCGAGCCGGTAAATTCCACATCCCGCAATTCCAATGCGGATACAAGCTGCAGACACTCTGCATAGTACTCCTCGTCCTCTTCGTACGGGCCCATCACATAGAAGACGGCCTCCGGCACCTCCGCTTTAATGAGCGCGAAGCTCTGCAGCATCGTTTTGATATCCTTGATCGGTACGACGCGCACTATGGCTCCAATGCGGATCGTCCCGTCATCGGGTGCCGCGGGAAGATTCAAGTAATCCTCGGTATAGACGCCATTGGGGATAATCTCGACCTTGTCTGCTTCGCAGCCAAGCTCGATCTGAATCTCTTTATTGCGATGGAACAAGGTTGTAACTGCATCCGCGGATGCATAAGCCCCGGCCGACAAATGATAGAAGTACTGGATCCACATATCCTTGAAGTAACCCTTCACCCAATCGGCCTTTATAATCTCCTCCTCCCGTTCGCGGGAGTAGATGCCGTGCTCTGTCAGCAGCATCGGCTTGCCGGTGACATGTCTGGCCAGAGCAGCCACGATGCCTGCATATCCCGTGGATACGCTATGATAAATATCGGCCTGAGGCAGGTCTTGCCGGATGACGAGGAACAGGGGAAGAATCATGGAGCGTACCGTCCAGAACATTTCTGTAAAGGGAACGAGCGGATAGCGGGTATGGCACAGCTCCTCCAGCAAGTCGAAGAAGTCTTTGCTGGTCAGGAAGTCGGCGACATTGCGGAATTTCTTGCTTCGCAGCAGATTGAACAAGTCCGGCCAGTTCACACCTCCGCTATCGCCGCCACCGCCAAGCAGAGACAATATGCCCTTCTGCTGCTCCGGCGTCAGCTTGAATCGCTTGCCCCACTTTCCTTCTTCATTCAGATAAGCGTCCAGGAACGTTTCTTTCACCTCTATGATGTTGGGGGGCAGCTCGTACTTGAACTTCCCCTTCTGCTTCGTGTGGGCTCCTATGGCGAAAATAATGAATTCATGCTCGGGCATCTGCTTCGCCATATTATGAATCCAGCTGGACACGCCACCTGTTATATAGGGATAGGAACCTTCCGCAATCATGCATATTCTCATGCCTCTCACCCACCTAATCCAATGGCGAACTCCGGTCCCGTAACCTTCACCAAGTAAATATCGTCATCTATCTTCTGAACGGTGCTGTGGCTTTGGCGCTTAATCTGTCGTTCCGTTCTCATAATAAAGTAAAGCGGAGCCTCGTAGCCCGCAACCTCGCCGCGCAGCTGGTCGTCTTCAAATACTGCGCTTACCTGCGCTTGCAGCGTTCTGGCCATATCCAGTCCCGCTTCCGCCGATGTCATCTCCCTGAGCCAAGGGTACGTGCGATCCAGCCGGCGAAGCATGCCGATGAAGTCCTCGTACAGCTGCGTCCACGTCTTGTTCAAACCGCGGGTTTCTTCCAGCAGATCGTCCGGATGGAGGAAGTGGGACATGATCCCGAGCGATGTGATGGTGTTGGCTTCCAGCCATCGGTTGTAGGAGGTCTCGAAATAACCGGATGTAATCCGCGGCATGTCCAGAATGCCATCGTCGCCAAGCTCGTATTCCTGGACAAAAGCGTTCCCGCTAAAATCGGTATCGTACAGAGAAGCGATGACCGCCAACTCCGGCCATGCAGCCTTGAGCGCCTTGCGTCCCTCCAGTCCCAGCACGTTGGATGGCGGCACGTAGGACAGCGCCTTATAGTTCGGGAATGCCTCCTCCAAGTAATTCAGCACCACTTCGACGGCTGCTTCCATCTCCTCCTGCGATCGCCAGGGATCGTAGCCGAATTCGCGGGAAACCTCCTCGTTCACGGTTAGCGACTGGTGATTGTAGCCATGTATCCCAATCTCGCCTCCGCTCTTGATCACCTCGCGGCCGTAAGAGATCAAGTTATGCTTCTCTTCGTCCCCGGGATTCTCATATGGGGGAAGGACATCCTCCCAATATGATTGAATCAGTACAGCCGTATACTTCACATCATACTGCTTGGCCGCCTTCAGCATATCCGGCCACCAGACGTTCCGGAAGAAGGTGGGATTGTCAACGCCGTATTGGCGATAGATGACAGGCTCCAATTCCCTGCTGTATGGTGCCGGGAAGTCGTCAATATAGAATAGCTTGGAATTGAAGACGGGGTAGATGAACTCCTTCTGCAGCATGCTGATTCCGCTGGCGATCAAGCCTCTGCTATGCTTCAGATGCAGCATGTTCCCGTTATAGACCAGGAATCGGCCTTGTCCGTAATCGCGATGCCACATCAGCGGTATGCCTTCCAGACTCCTGGCCAGCAAGGTCGCCTCGTTATCAAGCTCCAAGTATAGCGAAGTGTTGTACAAGTAGTCCTCACCGGTGCGCAAGCCCTTCTCCCCGATAAGCACATTGGACGTCAACTCAATGCCGGTTGCCTCATCGGCGTACAGAAAGTCGGTAATGCCGAGTCTGCGATACACCTGGTGGAAGCTGTCGTCCACTGTCGGCATGGTCATCAGGAACACTGATCCGCCATTGTATACGAACTCCAGCAATTCTGTCACATCGCCGATATCCGACAGCTTGCTCGTCGTCAGCATGACCGTAGTGCAGGCGCCATAATCAATTGCATCCTGCGAAACATTGACTTCAAGCGAATCGCGCTTCATATACTGAAGCATGCGGACGGCGTTGTCCTTGATCCCTATGCTCTGCTCTATCTGCTCCGAGTAAGTGACGCAATAGAGCTCGTCGGTCATCGCGTAGTCCGTATTCTCTCCGATCTGCTCCTTCAAGCTCATAAGCGCTTCGTACTTCTCCAGGAACCGCTCGTTCTGATTGAATCGCAAGACGAATTGTGAGCGAGCCACCTGGATGACTACGCCTAGCGTCAGAATAAATAAGAGAATAAGAATGATATTTCGTTTGAATTTCTGTTCATTCTGCATGTCTTGCTCCCTCCGACCAAAACCTCACGAGCATCAAGGCGCGATTGGACAGCCTGATCGGCGACTGCTTGAGCTGAAGAAGCGTCTGCTGTAGCTTAACCATGGATCTCATCGTGTAATAGACCTTCATCATGCACAAGTAAGCTTCTTCGCGATACGGGAAAGCCTCTACAAACCGCAAGCTTGTCGTCTCCGCCATCGGGATCAGCTTCAGCGCCAGCTCCGTCTCGACCTTCTCTTCGTAAGCCCACTCTGCGCTTTCCCCCAGCTTGATTAATTGCTCCAGCACGGACAGATACGTATATTGGTACTTGAACAACGTCCGCTCATCCAGGAAGCCGCTCTTCATGAACCCTTGCAGCACTTCGGCATACGTCTTGGCGACATGCCTGTCCTCCCGGTCGTTCTCGAATTGAACGGACAGATCCTGCAAAGCCAGAAGTAGCTTGCGCTTCACTTCCATGATGGCGCTGACCGCATAGTGCGACGTCTCCGTATCATCATTGCTTACCGCCTTCTGCAGAATGTCCAGATAATGGGTCGCATCCTGCTTGAGCACATCAATCATAACCCGACGACGCGTAGCATGCTCGCTGATCAGCAAGGCATCTTCGATCGGAATAATGCCTAATTCCTTCTCACGGTTCACTTCGGAATAGACACCCGTGCGCTGAAGATGCTGCTCCTCTTGCTGCTTCGCGACATAATCGGTGAATTCGTCTCCTTTGTTCCTTATCACCCGCTTCGGCCAGAATAGCGGATACAGCCAGCCGATGCCGGGGAACGACGCCACGATGATAAGCCTGAGCAGCCAGTCGCGCGGCGACTTGCGATGGCGCACGCCCAATATAATAGCAGACAGCAGGACATAACAGGCGTAAATAATTATGTTCATGTTACTGATCCTCTTCCGCCAGAGTAAGAGAGATGCCCCTGCGGGCAAAGCGGTCCATCACAGGTCCCGCATCCTCCCTGCTCGTGCCGGACAGCAGCACAAGCACAGGCCCCTCCGCATGCCGGCCGATGTAGTCGGTCTCGCGAAGCATGGCGGCGATAGCCCGGCTTGTCTCCCCGATATGCGCAGCATCATCTCCGCCGTCGCTTCTCAGAATCAGGTACGGTGTATGATGCTCCTTCAGCGCCAGCCGCTTGGAAGCGACGATCTCCTGGAACACTTCATCCCGCAGCAGCGGTGTGCCGGCTATGTATCGCTGGTCTTCCGTCGCCTGGGTGAAGGCGAACGCCTTGGACAACGCCGAAGAGACCAGATCCACTGTCGTCTTGAACAAGTTCTGATGATACAATGAGAACTTCTCGAAGGGCAGGCCGTCTATCATAACAACCGCAGATACCATTCCCTTATCGTAGATTGGAGCGCACATCAACGGCGCGTTGCCTACAAGATGCTTGTTGACGAACATCTCCCCATCATGGATAACCGCCGAAATATAGGCATGATCGGTGACCTTTATCGAATTGGCGGCTGCTGCACCGTTCATACCCGAGCTTGCGACCAGTCTTAAGTAAGATGCGTCCCGATTCACCGTATAGATCGAGACATACGGCACCGACATGATGGACTTCACGACATTGACCGTTGCCGTGAATACCTTCTCCGGCTCCAGACTTTCCAGTTCCTTCGTAATGGAGTAGAGCTTGCCGTAGCTGTCGCCGGCATTCAATATCCGCAGTTGCAGCTCTTCCTTCACTTCCCGCACATCGTGGTATACGCCGTTCAGGAACTCGTGCTTATCCTCCAGTTCGGCAATCTTGACCTGCTGCTCCTCGATCCGGTTGTTCTTCCGCTCTATCGAATAACCGACCACCAGCCCGATAAAGAGGTAGATAGCAATCTGGAAGAAGAAATCCGTTATATATAGAAGCGATATGAAGTCGTTGCCCTCTTGCAGACGCTCGAAAATATAGAGACCGATAGAGAGCATCACCGCCATAATGGCCTGCTTGTTGCCATATAATATGCCCATAATTGTAATATAGAAGAGCTTTACATCTATAACCGAACCTCCGCCAACATCGCCGTTCAGCGTCAGCCATGCGGTTAGCCCGAACGCCAGCAGGTTCTCCCCGTACGGCTGTATCTGCTTCAAGAACGGCTTGTACGCCATCAGACCGGAGGACGCTCGTTCCGCCTTGGCAGTGGCCGCTTCTGCCGCAGCCTGCTGACTCTGGAAGTAAGCGAATGTACGCTGCAGCCCTTCCGCAATGGAGTATAGAGGAGACCAGTCAAGCTCTCGCTGCACGCGATCATTGCTTAGAACTGAGCGCTCAATGTCACCGCTTCGAGATTCGCCGTACGTGATCTTCTTCACCGGCTGCAGCTCTTGAACGTAATCGACAAGTTCCTTCACACTGCACTCCGTTCCCGTGGATACATTATACACTCCTGTCAATCCCGAGAGAGAAGCGCGATAGATGACATCCGCCACATCTTCAACATAGATGAAATCCCTGGTCTGGCTGCCGTCTCCATGTATAACGATATCCTGTCCGGCAATAGCCCGATTGAGAAACGTAGTGACGACTCCGCCTTCGCCAATAACCGACTGTCTTGGCCCGTACACGTTCGAGAAGCGGAAGCCTAGCGTCTCCAGCCCATACCATTCCTGCCACTTCCGAGCATAACGCTCACCCGACAGCTTGCTCATGCCGTACGGCGACAGCGGAGAGCACTCCGCATCCTCCCTGATCGGCAATTGCTGCTGAACGCCATATACGGCAGCTGAAGACGCGTAGATGAACTTGGTTACGTTGAAGCTTCTGGACAGATTAAGCATGTTGATCAGGCCGGACACATTCGCTTCCGCATCCCGGGCAGGGTGAATGATGGAATCCGTTACACTCACCTGCGCTGCCATATGTACGACAATATCGAACTTGTTGCTGCGATAGATTTCTTCGCACTTGGGGTCCTCTATCGATAACGAATGGCTCTTATGCTTGAAGTTAATATATTCTCTCTTGCCCGTAGACAAGTTATCGATGATGACAACATCATGTCCCTCCTTATGGAATCGTTCAGCAATATGCGAACCGATGAAGCCGTACCCCCCCGTCACTAGGACTTTCATACTATCACCTCTTCCCTCTTAAAACTATACATCCCGCAGCTGAACAAAAAATGAACACCGCTCCAGATGTGCAACGCCAAAAAAAGCCTCGTCAGACTTCGGCAAACAAGAAAATTCTTCTTTATTTTAACGTTTTATTCGACATTAATCGACACATTTATTATATCATATCTTTGGCGTAATAGACAAAAACCCCCATGGCTACGGCGATGTTCAGTTGCGCATTCCATCGCCGTTCACCAAAGGGGGTATAGTTCCAAAGACCTATCTATTATTCATACCACCGCAGCATTGTCGTTCACTCAGTTCAAAGGATAGTGAAGCATCTCACCACTCGCCGGCAGTTGGGTCGACTCGTCATCGTCCAATACTACACCCAGAGCAAGGTTGCTTCCCGCCTGCGAACCGAGCTCTTGCAGCGAGATAGCCGCCTCAATCCGAACATCTTGCTCATGATACGCAGACTTCCGCTTCAAGTTGCTCACTTGCACCCATGACCAGTCCTGTCCTTCTCCGTCATACCGGTACAGTCTTCCATACTCCAGCATGTACTCAGCTCCACCGGAGGACCAGCCGGAAGCGAGGTAACCCGTATCCGCCATAGCGTCGGTATCCAGGAACACTTGTGTCTTCTTCGTCTGCAGTCCACTTCCTTCTATTAATAAGTAGAGGTACTCTTCATCATGGTAGGCCTTGAGCAGTTGCGGATTGCCAGCCCCTTCATCGAGAGGAGGCACATGCATCCAATCGTCGCCTGAGCCATCGATGTCAATGGACGGTTCCTGCACCGGCGGTATGGTCGGGATAGCTCCCCCTCCTTCGCCGCTTACAGTCAACAGGCTCCGGCCCAGCGGCAAGCGGTCATCCATGGAATCCTTCCACACATAGCCGATGCCGATATCGCTCTCTACGGCTTCCATATGCTCCAAGGAAAGCGCCGCTTCTACCGTTGTCGATGTAGCGACATGCTGGCCAAGTTCCTTGTAAGACAGTATTCTCGACCAATCCCAGTCGGTCCCGCCCGATCCGCTGTAGCGATACAAGATGCCGTTCTCCAGCAAGTAATCGGCCCCGCTGCCGGACCAGAACGGCGTCTGGAAGCCGGTATCCGCATTATTGTCTGTGTTCATATACAACTGTCCTTTATCTCCCAGCAAGCTGCCTGTCACCATGATGTAAAGCTTTCCATTCGACAGGACGGCCTGTAATGTACGAACATTGGAATTGCTCTCGGCTGCAGTGGGAATACTCTCCCACTCGCCGGCATGGCCGTCTACCGTGAAGCCCTCCTCAGCCGGAGGGACGGTCGGCGTCGGCTCGGCACTTGGTACCGGTTCGACGCCTCCGCCTGGATCGACGCTTGGCTCCGGGCTTGGCTGCGTTGTCGGGCTAAGCGTCGGCTCCGGCGGAGATGACGGCTGCGGTGTAGGCTCTGGTACCGGTGGAGGAATGGTCCCGCCGTATTCCAATGCTCCGATGTCAGCCGCTTCGCCTTGAAGCCGCGCCGCTCCGAACAAATCCAGCGTACCGGAGCCAATGTAGGCATTCGTTCCGCTGTCAATTGCCGGAGAATGCGAAGACAGCGCTATATCGCCTTGATTCGGAGCTGCCAGCTTCGGGTCGGCGAAGATGGAATGCTCGTCGAAGCCCGTCACTTCCCTGAATTCCTCCCAGGTGGAGTATGACTGCCTCTCCCATTGCCAGCCAGCCGCATCTACCCCGTCGGATCTGTAATACAGATTATAATCCACTACATTGCCAGATCCGGTGAAGCCGTACTTGTGCACCAGTTTTTGACCAGGTTCCGCATAGATCAGATTATTCACCACTACGTTGTCCACATTGTTTTCCTGAAAGGTGATCGCTCCGTAGCCCTGCTTGTACGTATCGTTGAACAGCAGCGTGTTATTGGCCACCACATTATGGCTTGCTCCGCCGTTATCCTCGTCCGATCCGCCAAGCAGGATGCCTGCGCCGTCATTGTGATGTACATAATTATTGCGCACCGTGATGCCACTGGTCGTTCTTCCTTCATTCTCGCTGGCAATCTCAATGCCGAAGTTGCTGCCGAACACTTCATTCCGTTCAATTACAATATTCGCAGCGCCGTCGGCATAGATGCCTCCGGCGCTTCTCGAACCGCTCCTGTAAGCCGGATTGGTGGAGGAGTCGATATTATAGACAGTGTTGCTCCATACGGCGCCATTCCTCGCCTGATCCCGGCAAGGGCTGGAGCAAGCCCCATAGAAGCCGGCTATATCAATGCCGATGTTGTTGTTGTCGTGTACCGTATTATTGTCGATCGAGAAACCGTCGACATTGCCGCTTATGGTGAGCGATTCGCTCGAGCCGAGCTTCAGGTGATGAACCCGATTGCCGCTTACGCGAATATCCGTAAGAGGAACGGCATCATTGCCGAATATATGAATGCCATGCGCGTTGCCGTCATCGGATCGGTTCTCGATATGATGCACATCATTGTTCAAGATATGGATGTGAGAGCCGCCTCTTCGCACGCGAATTCCCGCTGGCGTCTCCGAACTGCTGGACGTCGCCAGTCCGCGCAGCTCGAAGCCGTCGATGACGACATAGCTGCTCCCCTTCAAGCTGATGAGCGCATTGCTCCCACTCGATATGGACAAGCCCGTCCCGTCAATGACAGGCCGCTCGCCCGGATAAGCCTGGATAATCATATAAGCGCCCTTCATGCCGGACGTCACTATGTTCACCAGCTCTTCATATATCCCGCCCCGTACCATCACCGTGTCACCGGGCGCAAGCGAATCCACCGCATGCTGAATCGTCCGCCACGGAGCTTCGATCGTACCTGCCGCATGATCGTCGCCGTCTACTGCTACATAATAGGTAGCGCGGGGATACTGGCTCGTAGAATATGCCGACAGAGGCGTATAGGAGAGCAGAATCATCAACGACATCATGATTATGAAGCCTGCCTTGGCATAGGCAGGTACAGAAGTATACTTGCGATGTGCAGGATGTGCAGCCATCTCTCCACCGTCTCTTTCGTCGCGGAACTTATTGTTGAGAATAATGCAAGTATATCAACTAGCATAGCTAAATAACAGGGACAATCTGCCTGATTCAAATTCCAGGGATTGGTTTAATACATCTTATAGCAAGCTGCTGAACAAATACGATAATGCGGAGGAGATAATCATGCCGAAAGAAACATCCCTTAACGGCGCTGTCGCCGGTGCAATCGTCGGCGGTGCGATAGGTGCGATAACCGCTCTGCTGCTGGCTCCGAAGTCCGGACGGGAGCTCCGTTCCGACCTTTGCGCCAAAGCCCAGTCGGTCAAGGAGCATACCTCCCAGCTGGCCGGCCAGCTCAGTGCGCAGGCGAAGGAGCTTGCCGGCAGTATGACCGGCAAATCCGAAGAAGCCCCTGCCACTGCCTGCCATTCCGCTACAGACCTGGAGGAGCGTTCGGAGGGTATGAATACGATGGCGCCATCCCAGCCGGACATGGTGAAGCTGGGCAAGGAAATGGACCGCATGCCCACCCATTCCGAATTGAGAGCAGAAGGCAAGCAACCTGATCCCGAACAATGATATGCTGCATAGCACCATGAACAGGCCCATGGCCGGCACTATCTGAACATTGCCGGTCATGGGCCTTATTGTCGTCTGAACGATCAGCCATCCTCTTCATCATCCTGAAGCATGCGCCTTAGCTTCTCCAATGCCCTGCGTTGAATACGGGACACGCTCATCTGCGATATAGCAAGACGCTCCGCCACTTCTCGCTGCGTCTGTCCTTCCTTGTAGACCAATTGCAGCACAAGCTGTTCCTGCTCCTTCAAGCGGTGCATAGCCGCTTGAAGATCGAGTCTGCCGTCCAGAGCATGAAATTCACCGTTATCGCCGGGAATTACATCGCCGATAGTGGCCGCGCTTTCCTCTTCCGAGCTTAGAGGCTTGTCCAGGGACAAATATTGATACGACTCGCGGGCCGCCAATATTTCAATTGTTTCTTCTATTGATAATTCCAATCTCGATGCAATATCTTCGACCATGGGAGAGCGGCCCAGCTCTACCGTCAGTTCATCGACGGCACGCTGAACCATCAACCCCTTCTCTTTTATCCGCCGCGGAATCTGAATATACCATGCCTTGTCCCGCAAGTAGTTCTTCAAGTGTCCGATCAGACTCTTCATCGCATATCCCTCGAACGGAATGCCTTTCGTCCCGTCATATTGCCGGAACAGCCGCAGCATAGACATCTGTGCCACCTGATAGAGATCGTCGTACAGGTCGGATCTGCTTCGCGACATCTTGCCTGCAGCCATTCGAACGATAAATTCGTAATGCTTGAGCAGCAAGGTAGCACTCTCGTTGCATGCGTTCAAGCGATATTGCTCCATCAGCGATTCGATCTGATGAGAAGCCAATTCCGATGTCCATTCACTCATACGATCTCCTCGATTCTGCCCAAGCGCTTGATCAGCACGACCTCCGTCCCGTTGTGCTGCTTCACCTCCACCTTATCCATAAGCGCATGCATCATATAGATGCCCAATCCGCCTACGGAGGCTTCAACAAGCGGGATGGCGTGCAGCCCCTGGCGAATCGCCCTCTCTTCTTCCCGAACTCCGCTTCCGTCATCTTTCACCGATATATGAAGCGCCGCATCCATCCATTGGAAGGCTATCCGTATGAAGCCTTCCTGATCTCTGTAGGCATGTTGAATAACGTTGGAGCAAGCTTCCGTGACAGCTACTTTCATATCCTCGATCTCTTCATAGGAAAAGCCGGCCTTCGCCGCTACGGTATACAGCACGGAGCGAATGACGCCCAAGTTGTCTGCAATTGCCGGCAATGTCATTACTATAGGATGTTTATTCATTTCGCACAATCCTTTCTTTCTCCATGGATGACTGCCATCGCCTTCTCCTCTGCGTCAAGCCTTCCATATCCGTATGACAGCTGCTGCCGTCTGTGCAATGCGGCTGACGCGGCTAAGCTTCGAGACTTCCTCCCGCTCGCGGCTCTCGGGAGCCTGGGCTGCTGCACTCTGTTGCATCGACAGCGAGACGGAGTGCGCCGTATCTCCCACAATCTTGACGGCGGCGAATACCCCGTCCAGCTCCTTCAGCTTCTGTTCCGCATGGCGGGCGACTCCGCCCGCGATTCCTACTGCGTCTCTTGTCTCGGCGCTTAACAGCACCATTTCCTGCCGCATCTGCTCAATCGCTCTCTGCCCTTCCTGAATCGTCAATCCGGCAAGCCGGAACATTCGAAATGCGGCAATCAGGACGATTACTACGGTCAATGCCACAATAATTGCACTAATCAGGACGATTGTATCCATTTTCTATTACGCACTCCTTTTAGCCACCTGTTTGCTATGTTTTACCCGCTGCGGATACCTTTGAAACACTTCTCCCGCCTTCTCCGCTTCCTCGAATCTGTCTCTCCCTCATGCTATACTGAATAGAGTGTCTTCAAAGTCAGCCGTTAGGAGGATTGCCCAATCGCCATGTTCAGACGGAGAAGCTTCAGCATTCGATACAAAATCGCTATCGGCTATATCCTCATGATTGGCTGCCTTGGAGCAGCGATCGGGATTATATCCGAACGTATTCAGCATCAACAGCAAGAGATGGAAACGCTATCGAGCAAGAGCATTGAAATCAGCAGTCTGATTACAACCATTCGCTATAATGTCATCAGTATGGAGACAAGTCAGAGAGGCTACATCATAACGGGAGACGAAGCCTATCTGGAGCCCTATACGCAAGGGAAAGCGGAGTGGAGGAACAACCTGGAGGACTTGCAGGACCACTTCTATGCCGATCCGGAGAAGCAGAAGGAGCTCGAGGGCATAAAGGCGACAATCGAGCATTGGATTGATACGTACGGAGAACCGACCATACAGCTGAGAAGAGACAACGAGACGGCTACCGTCATCGATTACTTCCGCAACGATTCCGGCAAAAGCAGCATCGAGCGACTAAGGGAGCAACTGGAGAGCCTTCGCACGGATCACCTGACGGCCAATGAAGCGGCACTGAAGCTGCTGGAGCAGCGCAATACGTCCTTGGTCCGTACGACTATCATCATATTAATTGCCGTGGCGCTACTGTCGCTCCTTATTGTCGCTTACGTGTCGCATACGATTGTGAATGCGATGGGTCAGGTGACAACCGCCATTCGCGAGATAGCGGAATCCCGGGTCGGTCTGGCGAGACGCATCAAGGTTCGTTCCAGGGACGAAATCCAGGAGCTGGCGGAGGCTACCAATGGATTGCTGGAGAGCATGGAGATGAAGTCGTGGGTGCAGAAGCATGTCGCCGATGTCGCCACGATGAATCAAGGCATGCATAATCTGAGCGAGCTGGCCGATGCCTTCCTCAGCCATGTAGCTTCGATGATCGGCGCCGGCTACGGCGTATTCTACTACCGGAGGGGAAGCGGAGATAACGACCGACTGGATAAGCTCGCTTCCTATGCCGCACAAGGTGAACAACACGGCAAGTCCAGCTTCCTTATCGGCGAGGGATTGGTAGGTCAATGCGCCAAGGACAAGCGTCCGTTCCTGCTTAATCGGCCGGATCATTATGAAGGACGCATCCAGTCCAGCCTGACGGAGATGGAGCCGCAGAGCGTGCTGATTATCCCCATAGAGCTGGAAGGCAAAGTTATTGCCGTCGTGGAGTTCGCTTCCATGGAAGCATTCAAGGCACAGCATCTGAAGCTGCTGGAGGCGATCGAGGAGCACTTCGGAGTGGCCATCGACAATGTCGCCGGCAGAATGGAAGTCGAGCGGCTGCTAGGCGAGTCTCAGGCACTGACGGAGGAGCTGCAGGCACAGTCGGAGGAGCTGCAGATGCAGCAGGAAGAGATGCGAATGACGACGGAGCATCTGGAAGAGCAGAACCTGTACGCCGAGCAGAAGACGAAGGAATTGGAACAGGCGAAGCAGGAATTGGAGGACTACGCCAATCGGCTGGAGGAAAGCGCGCAGTACAAGTCGAACTTCCTCGCCAATATGTCCCATGAGCTTCGAACACCGCTCAACAGCATATTGATTCTGTCGCAGATGCTCTATGAGAACGAACGCAGCACCCTCTCCGAGGAAGAATCCGGCTATGCCAGAGTCATTCATTCCTCCGGCAACGACCTGCTTACGCTCATTAACGATATTCTGGATCTGTCCAAGATCGAAGCCGGCAAAATCGAGCTGGTTATGGATGAAGTGAACCTGTCGGAAATCCCGGACATTCTGAAGCCAGGCTTCGCTCCTGTAGCGGAGAATAAAGGCGTAATCTTCCGCACCGAGCTGAAGGAAGGGCTTCCGCCAACCATCCGCACAGATGGCCAGAGGCTGCAGCAAATATTGAA
Organism: Paenibacillus sp. J5C2022; assembly: GCF_025567625.1. Lineage (GTDB taxonomy): Bacteria > Bacillota > Bacilli > Paenibacillales > Paenibacillaceae > Pristimantibacillus. Next base: position 46,482 of record NZ_JAOQJC010000024.1, read on the forward strand.
GAATCTGTTGTCCAACGCATTCAAGTTCACACACAAAGGATCGGTTACACTGACGATTCACTCACCCGATTCCACCTTCATCCGGAAGCATCTTCCTTCTCTTCGCCTGGAGAATGCGGTGGCCGTCTCCATCAAGGATACGGGCATCGGCATCCCGCTTGAGAAGCAAGAGGAAATATTCGAAGCCTTCCAGCAGGTTGACGGCAATACCAATCGCATCTACGGAGGCACGGGACTGGGGCTGTCCATCTGCAGAGAATTCGCCGCCATGCTGGGAGGTAGCATCGTCGTAAGCAGCAAGCCGGGCCAGGGAAGCACCTTCACGCTCCTGCTTCCTATCGAAAGAGAGAATGCCGTCCTGGAAGCCGCTGCCGCTTATGAACCGGAAGCTCTGGAGAGGGAGGATGAGGAAGCTCAAGCTTCGCCGTTCACCGAAGAGCCTGCTTCGACTGTCGTGCCGGAAGAAGAAGACACGGTCTTCCAGAACAAGAAGGTGCTGCTGGTGGAGGACGACGAGCGCAATATCTTCTCCATCTGCCAGTCTCTGCGGAAGAAGGGGCTTCATGTTACGGTAGCGCGCAATGGTCAAGAATGTCTCGACATGGTGGACAGTGATTCCGAAGCCCGCTTCGATCTGGTGCTGATGGATATTATGATGCCAGTGCTGGACGGATTCCAGACGACGCGGGCGCTGAAGGAGCGCGAAGCGTTCCGGCATACGCCCATCATCGCACTTACGGCCAAGGCGATGAAGAGCGACCGGGACAACTGCCTGGCCGCCGGCGCTTCCGACTATATTAGCAAGCCAATCGTGATGGAGCAGCTGTTCTCGCTAATGCGCGTATGGCTGACCACGTAGCGGGTGGGATACGATGAGAGATGAAATCGAAGAGCTTGAGATCGATCTGCTGCTGGAAGCGATCTATCGTGTGCGGGGGTTCGATTTCCGCCAATATTTGCGCTCCTCGCTGCGAAGACGCATCCTGCATCGGATGCAGCTGGATAATGTGCCGACAGTCTCCGCATTGCTGGACCGAATATTGCACGATGAACTGTGGATGAATAAGCTGCTGGAGGATTTCTCCATTAAAGTGACGGAGATGTTCCGCGATCCCGGCTTCTTCCTTGCCTTCCGCCAATTCATCGTCCCGCAGCTCAGGAAGCAGGAACATATTCGCATATGGCATGCAGGATGCGCTACAGGCGAAGAAGTCTATTCCATGGCCATACTGCTGGATGAAGAGGGACTGCTGGAGCGGACGATCATCTACGCGACGGATATGAGCGAGGAAGCGATCGACGGAGCCAAGGAAGGCAAGTTCCCGCTGAAGAAGATGCAGGCCTATACGCGCAATTACCTGCAAGCGGGAGGGAAGGGAGAGTTCTCCTCTTATTACCGTTCGAACCGGACACATGCCTACTTCCATGACATGATCAAGAAGCGCATGGTGTTCGCCCAGCACAATCTGGCAACTGACGTCTCGTTCAATGAATTTCAAGTCATTCTATGCCGTAACGTTCTCATTTACTTCGACACGGAGCTGCAAAACCGGGTGTTCAACGTGCTGGCGGACAGCTTGGCAGACGGAGGCTATCTGGCGCTGGGCGGCAAGGAAACGATTCTCGCCGCCCAGCAGAAGCGATTCCTCGATGATCAGCCCGAATGGCGCATCTACCGCAAGCCTCCGAACGGCTGAACGACAAAGAAAGAGGCCTCGCCTAATAAGAGCAAGCGGCCTCTTTCTTCACACCCGGTATTTGATCAGCTTCACTTCTGTAGCGTCTTCGTCGGAACAGACATGCACCTCGTCCATTAGCGCTTCCATTAAATAAATGCCAAGACCGCCGGCTCGCAGTCCCTCGGGTTCTTCGCCCTGCAGCCTCGCACCGCTTCCCGTCTCCTGATAAGCAAAGGGAGGGCCATAATTAATCACTTTGGTCATCAGTCCTGCCTCTACAGGCTCGAAAGAAATGTCGATCACATGCCGTCCCGAAGCGTTGCCGCCATGGAGCACGGCATTGTTGCATGCTTCCGATACCGCCACCTTCATATCTTCTATTTCTTCATAGCTGTAATTCAATTTGTTGGCCACACCCGTTAAACATAGACGGACAAGGTCGATATAATCTGCTGCCGCCGGAATTTGCAAATGCACTGCTTTCATGCCTCAGCCTCTTCCCCTTCCTTCAAATAGCCGGACAGGCCTGTCATATCGAACAATCGGCGAACTCGCTCAGGAATATTCCTTACATAGAAAGGGGCTTGGATACTATGTCTCGTCTTCAGAATGGATACAATAATGCCAATGCCCGTGCTGTCGATATAAGTGATGTTCTTCATATCCAGCACTAGCGCCACATCGGTACGCTTAAGCACGCGATCAAGCGCCGCCTGCAGCTGTGGAACGACCGCCAGATCAAGCTCACCGCTCAGCTTCAGCAAGTAGCGTCCCTGGCTCTCCTGATGTTCAATATGCAACGGCTCCAACTTCATTGTGTTCATCACTCCCGATCTGTAGCATATACGTTGATCCTACCTATTTTCCTCGCATGACGCAAGCTATACGATCGCCACGTGATAATAGCTCACATATTGGGGTGCTCCGGTATCGCCGTCCAGGAACAGCTTCAGCAGCATATCCCCTCGCTGGAATACGATCCCGTCCTCGGCCTCATATGCCGGTTCTCCCAGTTGACGTCGCATCTCCCGCTCCGTCATGCCGACTTCGATCCGATTAATAGTCAATACGCCCGAAGCTTCCATGTCGACATATTGCATCTGGTTGCCTTGAAAGGTAATGCTCATAGCTTCATAATGATAGGTCTCTACGCCGGGCAGATGCTCATCTTGCGAGATGCGCTCTGGCTCCCCCAGCTTCTCCACAACCGCTTCGCGGCTATCGTAGATGGAGATCCCGTTCACCTCGCTCCACTCCGTATGAATCGGCTCCGCACTGTGCTTCTCTGCACTTGCCGTCAATGCAAACATATCGCCGAGCAATAAGGTCAATATCATAATTACCCGCATCATGAACTCCCTCCTGCCGATTACCGGCTGTCAAGGTTCTTCTTATTCTATATAAACCTTTTCAAGGCAGTTGAAACAGATGAGCGTCTATTTCAACGCAATCCGGACAAGACAGATATCGTCGGGCTGCCGCTTCAGCTCTTCGCTCGCCGGGAGCAACCGCTGCACCAATTCCGAAGCGGACTCCTCCTCGGAGCAGCTTCTTAACAGGGATGACATCCGCTGCTCCCGCCGCTCTTCCGGTTCACTCATCGCTTCCGTCAAGCCGTCTGTATACAACAGGACAGTTGTGCCCGGCTCATAGGGAATCACGCCTTTCTCCACCTGGATAGACTCGAACAGCCCGACAGCGGGCGCGGAAGCATGCATCCATATCTCTTGCTCCTTCATGACGGTCAGACCAGGAGGATGTCCGGCATTCACATATTGAATAACTTGCTCTTCCGTGTCCACGAGCACGAATATGGCCGTGAAGTAATAGTTCATCAGCTCTTCCTCCCGGTACAGCTGACCTATATAGCGGTTCAACTCGGAGATGACCTCCTCGGGATCGGTAATGCGAAGAATGGTGTCCTTCAGCACAGAGGAGATGAACATGCAGACGAGGGATGAAGCGATGCCATGCCCCATCATATCCAGCAGGATGACGCCATAACGCTTGCTGTCGATCGGGAACCAGGCGTAATAATCGCCCGCCAGCTCATACGACGGCCGATAATCCGCCTCAATCGCAATCTTGTCATTGCATATCGGCTCGCTGAGTACGCTTCGCTGCACTTGCTTGGCCAGCTCCAGCTCATATCGAATCCGCTTGTCCTGCTCCTTGTGCCAATCCTTCTCATACTTCAATCGGAGAGCCGACCGAATTCTGGCCATCAACTCCAAGCGGTTAATCGGCTTCATCACATAATCGGTCGCTCCGGCGTCCAGCGCTTCCGCCAGCTTCGCCGAATCGCCTACAGCCGTAACGAATATGATGGGCACATCGCCATAGCGTTCATCCCGTTGTATGCGCCTGCATGCTTCCAATCCATCAATTTCCGGCATCATCATATCCAGCAAGATCAGATCTACCGCTTCCTCTGCCGAACATCCTGTATCGATATGGAGCATGTCATACAGCTCGCGGGCCGAGGAAGCCATCCGCAGATCGGTATACCCTTCTCTGCTCAATATCGTCTTTATAATCATTTGATTCGTCACATTATCGTCTACGATTAGAATGCTCAAGGAAAGTTCCTCCCGTGTTGATGAATACTCCCATGTATGATGTAAGCCTACCCTTATCGGGTAGGCTTGTGCAATACCTTAATAGATGCCTTTCTGATGATTCATATAATGCATATAGGGATGGTAGACAATATCCCTGTCGAAGTCGTCGTCTCCGTATTCTCTGCCGCCCCATGCAATTACGACAATTTTGTCTCTGTCCATCTCCGCTTCCAGCCGCTCGGCCTCCTCTGCCGAGATGCCCAGCGACCGCATCTTCGCCCGAAGCTCCTCGCCGGTCGATCGGAACAAATTGGCGATTGCCGTACCGAGTCCCTGCTCGTTCAAGCCAATCTCCTCGGCATCGGTACGCTCCGCAAGCCGCTTCGTTCGGGTCCTGTCATGCGTCAGCACGAAGATTCGCTCCTCCGGATAACCCTCCCTGGCGAAGCTTCTCACCTGCTCTTGCACTTCATCGCGTGTCATAACCGTATGAACCTTCGTCTTGTCGGTATCTGGAATGTTCATCATCGCAATCCCTCCTGACTGGAATAAGGTTCGGTCCCCTGCGACATTATTCCGCTGTTCCGGCGTCAGGCGCCAGAGAATCCATAGCATTGCCGTCCGTATCGGGAACCATGGCGTCATTGGTAGCCGACTCATTGTTCACGCCGCCTCCTGGGACTGCATTGCCGTTAGACCCGTCGTTGTTGCAGGCTGCCGCTGTGAAGATCAACGTCGTGCAAAGGGTTGCCGTCAATATCACTTTCGTCATTTTGCGATTATAGGAATGTGTTTTCATCGTCGTCATCCTCCCGGTTTGTCATCAATTGGATTAGGAGCGCCTCCCTAGTCCTTATTAACCCGACGCAACCGGCTTGAATCATATTCCGCCATGAGAAAATTCTCAGATTGCTTCCAGCTTTAGAAAATCCAGCTCAATGCAGCAAACAACACCATATACTGAACAATCAAGAGCAAATATACCCTTCTCCACACCTTGCGTTCCTCATCCGTCATCTCCTCCGGGCGCAGTTCAGCCCGCTTCTCCAATTTAATCGCTTGATACAGGAGCACATTAAGCCCTGTGAACAGGAAGAGAGCGGCGCATGCCCACCCTAAGGATTGTTCTCTGCGATAGACGATGACAGTAAAATATACTTGAAAGGCAAGCAGCATAATCGCAACGGCCGCCACTGTCACATACAGGCTCACAAGCTCATTCATGCGGAGTCCCCCTTCCTGTGCCGCGTCCGAATACCGCTATCGCCAGCAGCTGCAGCAAGGTGATCCACGACACAAACAGGAAGGCATCCTTCGAAAAGGACTGCAAGAGACGCTCCAGAAGCAGCCACGGCTCTGTGAACAAATGTACGGAATGAAATCTCAGAAATCTGCCAATATAAATGCCGATGCTGCCAAGAAGGACAAACAGTAACAACAGCATTCTGCTCCATCTGCCGGCACCGAGCAATCGCTGCACGCTTTGAACCATAAGGACATAGAAGAACAGTGCAATAAATACGCCTGCTGCTAACAAGAAGAAATGCCACCATTCCTCCATAGCCATCTCATCCAAATAGTCAAAATCGAAGAGATTCATATGGATCAGGTCCGTCACCATATAGAAAACATTGGGAGACATCAGCACAAAAATACTATAGACCGCTATACTGGCGGGCCATTCCCTTATCAAACGCGCCCGGAACAAAGGAAGCAGGTAGGACAACTCCAGCGCTGCGAACGCAAGGAACAAATTAAAGGCAAGGAAGAAGAAGTCGTTGTCCGTAAACAACACAAACAGCACGTACGCGAAAAACAGCATACGTGCTTTGCTTCTGTCACTAAGAGATGAAATAATTGTAGGCATAGGCTCGCCGTTCCTTTCGAAATTATTCAGCAAGCCTCTGTGATTGGTCGCTTGTGCCACGCTTAAACCTTCCATAAGTAAGCATTCTGGCAGCTTGCTTCCTCATTATTGACGCGAACATGAAAATTTATGTTTCATACACCGATAAATAATTCCTTTACACTTCCGCCATGCCCATCTCCAACGCCCGGGCAACGGCTTGACCGCGACGCTTCACGCCCAGCTTGGCATAGACGCGATTCAGATGCGTCTTCACCGTCGCCTCGCTAATGAACAATTGCTCGGAAACGGATAGAAGCGGCCGAGCTCCCGGTCTGTACGATCCCTCTCCTTCATATCGTGCCACATACGGCACAAGCTGACCGGTAACGGTCGGCCGGTGGACACCGTTCAAACCATTTGGCATTCGACTGTACAGGGACGACGAGGGCAACTTGTGGACCCGATACTGGAGCAAAAAAATGACCCGCCTGCGTCCGTTTTGGAAATAGTACGACAAGTCAAAAACCATTAGCGAACAGATGCGTTCGCTAATGGTTTTTCTTTTCTTGACAGATCAATCATCTCAAGCAGCTTGCCATTCCCAATCCTCCCCCATCCATCGGCTATTCAACTTCCCATCCTACATCTTCAATTCCCCCCCTTGCCTTATTCCCTCTTTATTGCATCAACCTTCACCCGCTCCCACTATTGTCATTCTCCCTCCGCTGCTCTCCATCCATGACCGTGTCACTCCCCTCCTTCAGCTCACCGTTCTCGGCCGCTCCATCCGGGTGACACCCGGCCAACGGAACGCCGCCCATTCCGGCACATGCTTGTCGACGCGGGTGACGAGCACCGTCATGTCGTCAACAATATCGCCGTCGTGATGACGCACGACCCGCTCCAGCAGCGCATCCGCCATCTCCTGCGGATCGTTCGTCTCCAGCTCGCCGATAATCCGCTTCATCCATAGTTCCTTGTTCACCGCATAGCCAGGAGCGTCATAGATGCCATCGCTCATCATAATGAGCGTATCTCCCGGCTGCAGCTGCATGGAGACGAAGTCGACATCAATGTCCTGTATGATGCCGATCGGCAGATTGTTGGCGGTAATCGGGATAACCTCCTTCCCTCTTCGGATAAAGCTTGGCGTCGACCCAATCTTCAAGAAGGTCGTATGCGCTGTATATAAATCTACGATAGCCAGGTCTACCGTAGCGTACATTTCCTCGGATGAACGAAGCAACAGGACGGAATTGACCGATTTCACCGCCAGCCGTTCATCCATGCCCGACTGCAGCAACTGCTGCAGAATCGATAGCGCGGCGCTGCTCTCCTGGCGCGCACGCTCACCATTGCCCATGCCGTCGCTGATCGCGACGGCGAACTTGCCGCTTCCCAGCTCCACCAGACTGAAGCTGTCTCCCGACAGCAGATCGCCCCCCTTGGCGGCTCCCGCCACACCGGTCTCCACTTCGAATTGCTTGGCTGAACCGAAGACGACGAGCGTCGGCTCGCCCGGCTTCTCCGGCGCTTGCTCCGCTTTCACCGCAATATGCTCGCCCAATATATCGCTAAGCAGCGGTGCGATAATTTTCCGGCATTCATCAAATCCTTTCTCAAAGGAATGGTATACTTCAATTTCTACGCTTCCCTCCTCCAAATTAACAATGTCCACGCCCTGAATCGATAATCCTAGTCCTTCCACCGCCTCCCGTATTTGTTCTTCTTGCAAATGCAGCGTCTGCCCCTCCCGTCTAATCTCCTTGGACAGATCCTCCATTACCTGCGATACGCCTAACAATTGATCGGCAACAAGCTGCCGGGATTCGTATAATTGCTTCCTCCACTGCATATCATTGTGATATAGCTCGTACTGATGCTTCATCACCGCCATCACTTGCGAAGACTTCACGCAATGCGAAGTCCATGAACGGGGATGGTCCTTGGAGAGCGGAATCCGCTTCTCCTCCACTGTCGTCATCATCTCCGTCATCATCTTGTAGGTGTTGAAGAACTTGCCGTCCCAGCAAGCGCTCTGGCGATGGCAGGAGGAACAGCTCCGTTCCGCAACGGCATTCATGAAGTGGCCGATCTCATCCTCGCGCGTCGTCTCGCTTGACTTCCGGTTCATCTGCCCGAAGCTGCGCGACAGCTGGCGGAACACTTCCGAGAATTGGGTAACCCGCTCCGCCGTAACTTCACGGACGCGCTTCGCATAGTCATGCTGCGACTTCGTATGCTCATGCGTGCCCGGAACGTAACGGGCAATTGTGCGGATAATGCCCCGTGGCGTGAGCAGCAGCAATGTAGCCGCGGCGACGGATTCCCATGTGGAGCTCATCACATCAGAGCCTGTCCCGATATAGACCGTCAGAATCGATGTGCCAAGCAGCATACCGAATGCCGCGGCCATCTTGCCCCCGTCCCGCAGCAGTCCCGCCAGCAGCCCCGCGAAGGCCAGCATGCTCATCTGCACGATTGCGCTGAAGTCGGCCAGACTGAGAATCAGTCCCGCGATGACGCCTACCGACGCCCCCAGCGGCGCGCCGCCCGCCATGGCGAACAGCAGCAGCATATACCGGCTCATCACATGCTCCGCCGACATATCGTAGAACTCCCAGCCCACCATACCCGTCATAAGGGAAGCAAGCAGGATCATTACGCAAATAATCTCTTCATGCTTCAGTACCGCGGATTTCTTCGTCATCATCAATACCGGCATCGCATGGATGAAGACCAGCGTCAAGACGAAGGCAAGCGACGACTCCACGACGACCATGACGAAGTTGTACCAGCTCAGCTTGTCCCCAATGAATACACTGAACATGCCGACGAGCAGCGTCGCGGTGAAGACAAGGATCGGCGCGGTGGACAACTCGGCCTTCTCATAAGCATTCAATCCCTTCAACAGGAGGAATAAGACGACGAGCTCAAGAGCGATCCATAGCGGTGCCGGATCGGCAGCGAACCAGCTCCCCGCGACAAGTGCGATAGCTACCCAGGGGAACAAATCTCTCCGCATAAAGTAAGTGACGGCGAAATAAGCGGCGGCAAACGGCATAAGCGACTCCAAGATAACGGCACGTCCCAACAGGAAAGCGATAGCCAGCATCAAGAACGCCCACTTCTTCCCCAAGAAAAAGCCCATCAAGCGTCTCGCCCCTGCCCAATCTCTTCCGATTCCAGCCAAGCTTTGCACCAGCTTCTGACGTTTAAGCTCAAGGATACCAGCTACTTGTTCCTTCTTCACGTTCAGACACCACCATTCCGAAAGTAATGTGGTTCCCATTATAGGGGGTTGTCCTTATGAAGTTTGTCAGTTAACGTAACACGATCAAAAATTTTTTTCCGACAAAAACAGTTGCCTCTCCGCGCTCTGTCATAACTGTGTCAAACGCAAGGCGCGCAAGGCTTTCCTGCTCATGCGCCACCTGGTTCGGCGTGTTCTCGTTCAACAAATTGCACAGGAAACGCTTACAACTCTCTATCGAATCGACGCCATAACCTGTCGGTATTGCAGGAGCATAAGAGAAAACGCCGCGCGCTGCCGTCATGACTGTTCGTTGAAACGACAGGAATAACGCAGCTGTCAGATAAGCCCGACGACATATGGTGAGAAAAACGCCTGACGGCGTCCTTCCTTTAACGTTCAACGATCAGCGACCGCCATGCGGCGGATGGTTCCGGATCATATACAGAGTGAACCGCTCTCCCCCAAGTTCAACCATCAATTAAGATGAGAGCTCTACCGCAACGGCCGCGTGCATCCCGACTTCCGACACGACAAAACGGACGCCGCCGCCCTCTTCCGGAACGAGAGGCAACTCCAAGCCTTCGGGAACGAGACGAGCCTGTAAAAACGACGCCTTCAGTACGGCTGGAGATCTCAGCACGACCTCGATATCGCGCACCGGCATAATCTCCTCAAAGAACGCTTTCGAGCCCGCCGCCTTCTCCTCCCGCACATTGATGAGATGCACGATAAGCCGCGACGATTGACGCATCACGTTTACCTCCACCGAGAGAGGAGCTTTCACTTCGATTTCCGGACGCGGATGAAGAACCCGCAAGCTTTGCAAATAAAGCTTCCGCAGCCAAGGCGATCCGGTGTGCCAATACGCGGACTCGATCGGACCCGCCATATACAGGCAAGTCCCCTTGCCGTACGCATGCACAACGACACCGGGATGCGGAGTGCGTCTCGCCGGATGGGCGTGCTGGTGATACACATGACGATGCGGCTTCGCTTCGACGGCAGGATCCATCTGCCCGGCAAGGACGAGGGCCTCCGATTTCGGCGTCACACGAATCGCCGCAAGCTCCGGATCGTTCAGCAGAAGCGGCATATCCGGAACGGAAGCGGCCAGAGCCCCATCGCACGGATACAGATAGGAAACGCTGTAGACAGACACGTCGACAAACTCCACGCCGAACACGTCCGCCAGTCCGAAGTCCGCTTGCCTCTTGCCGTCCCCTTTATACAGCGACGTGCGGTTCGATGCCACGATGCGGCCCCCATCCCGGACATAAGCGCGAATTCGATCCTCTACTGCCTTGCTTATATATGCCTGATCGGGCAAGATGACAACAGCGTACCGGTCGATCGACTCCATCAAAACCGTCTCGTTCACGATGTCGAAATGGATATGTCCTTCAACCAGTATGCGGTGCAAGCCTTGCAGCCACGCATCATCGCGGCTCCAGGCCATAGCGGAGGCTTCCAACATCCGTTTGTTTTCGATCGAATGAAGCACCGCAACGAAAGGCTCGCTTTCCGCATCCGCCAGCCACGGCTCCAATGCCTGCACCCATCGATTCGCTTCGCCGATCACCTCCATCGCCGGACCGGGCATCCGGCCCTTGAGCTCGCCTGACGGATACGCCACGTGACCAAAGCTGATCGAACCGCCGTTGGCGACGGCGATGGCCGCCGTCGCCCGCAGCGTAGCCGCTGGGGCGACCGTCCATTCCCCCCAGCTTCCCATCTCGCTAGGCATCATCAGCTCGAACGGCTTGCCGAACGACCGTTTCCAGCGAGCGAGCAAGCTCCCGTACAAATAATGGGGCGGATGAAATTCCGAGGTGAAATAATCGGCATACTGATCCGCCTCCACTTGCCCGAATTGTAGGTCTCCCGCATGATTCCAGCCAATCAGCAACTGCGAATTAAGCGATTTGAGGCGGCTGGCGGCATCTCGCAGAAAACGATGGCGCACGTCTCGGCGGAACGTATGCCACTGGCGGTACCCCTCAGTGCCCGGCTCGGGATTGGCCGGCATCGGACTGCCGAACTGCTGCCGATATCCGTTCTGGCAATATTCGCAGTAGCAGCAATCTTTCCAAACGTACGTAATATCGAAGAAAAAGCCGGCTACGTTATAATTCGTGGCAATTTCCTCGAGCTGCCCCATCACGAAGTCGCGGTAAGGGGAGTTCATGCACAGCGGATCATAATAGCCGAAGGCTTCCGTAATCATCTGTCCATCCGCCTTCCGTTGCCGATAATCCGGATTGGCGGCCGCCACATGGCCGTTCAAGGCGACATTGTAATAGGCGATGATCGCGATTCCATGCTTCCGGGCTTCCTCTGCCGCCTCGGCGAGCAGATCGCCCTTCAGCTTGGCATTTTTGAAGCCGATTTTTGTATCGTAATAGCTGGTGCCAAACGCATCCTTCGTCATAAACGTGATCGTCTGCATGCCCGATTTTGCCGCCGCGGCGAAATAGTCCTGTACGTTCAGTTCGACCTCCGGCACCGACTCGCCGGCATGAAAATCAAACAATCCGCGTCGATACGTTTGCCTGTACAACTTGTTTTGCATCTTTTAATCTCTCCAGTCCTGAATTCTAGCTTGCCTGACATGGCGTTATTCCTACACTGTTTTCGCACTATTTGCGCGCTGAATACGCGTTGTCCTTGATGACTCCCGGCGTCAGACCCACAACGCACGAATAAGCCGAACAGTCGTATCGACGAGTTGCTGCCCTCCCTCGGGACCAACCGGATTGCTGGCCGGCACCGAGCCGTAGCCTCCGCCCGCCGTCGAGCGCGGGCTGGGCACATACGTGCCGGGACCTGCCAACTGCACAATAAATGTTTGCAGGGCAGGCGATCGCACCTGAAGCTGAATGCCGTAATCGACATAAAGCTCGTACGGGTTGGTTGAAAATACGACGTCCCCGAGCCGGACGACATGTACAGTAATCGTTTCGGCCAATCCGGCTCGCTGCCGTTCGTGGCGTCGGACGACCGCGCCGTTCCATCTGTTGCGGAAATAGGCATGCGTCGCGTCGACATACCAGCGCGGCGATTCGCACAGCTCCGGGCTTCGCTCCAGCTTGCTCCGCTCCTGCTCATAGATGGCGCGCCACAGCTCGGCTTCGCGGGCGGCTTCACTGGCGTCGGCTTCGTCCAGTTCGTTTAGTGGCAGCTCCACCGTCTCGACGCTATGACGAAGGCAAGGCGCATAATCGATCGTCCCGCCGATCACCGCCACGACCTCCTCCACGGCACTCGCCAGCCGGTGGGCGATTTCGTCCCGTGCCGTGCGGCCCTTCAGCCGCAGCATGCGCTCGTACGGCTGCTTCCCGAACAGAAGCGTCGGCGTCTGTTCGCCGGCGGCGCTGCATTGTGGGAGGATGAACAAATGTTCGCCGAGCCGCCGACGCAGCTCCTGACGAGCTTCATGCCAATAGTCGGCACTGATGACGAAGTCCGCCTCACTCGCCTGCGAAGGGCAGGGCACATTCACGACGACGCCGGTCAGCGTTCCCGCCGAATCGTACACGGAGGCCACATGGACGCTATGCTCCTCGAAGCCTTCGATATGCCGAAACGTATCGTTCACCTCCGGCAGCAGAGCGTACATCGCGGCCCTGCCGGCATCGTTCACCCAGCGCCGGTTGTGGCCCACGACCGCATGACCGATTCCGTAGGCGATCCCTCCGGGCGCCCGGGATAACCACGCCGAAACAATCGCTTGCGCAAGACGTTCAGCCGTCCATGACACGTACGCTTCCACTGCCAGCGCATCCAGCTTCAGCTCGCTGTCCCCTCCAGGAGCGTGGGCAGAATTGCCGGAATGTGGCTGGATCTCGGGAGCCGTATGGGTATGCGTCGCATGAAGCATGACATTTCGCGGGTCAAGTCCGGTTTCCGCATAGCGGACGTCCAGACGAGCGACGACCGCCTCGCTCAGCTCGTCGGATATGCAAAACAAATCGCAGCCGACGAATACCGCCTGTTCCCTGCCCGATTCCAAAGCCCATACCGTCGCCTGAATCGGATCGGCCACCCCTTCCGACAAACGGGCATGGAACTGTCCGGATAAAATGACCGGCTGCGCCGGCGTCAAATCCACTTCCGCCCACCCGGTAAGCAACCGCATCCGGCTGCCTTGCTTCTCTGTTTTTCCCATAACCGATCCTCCTTCGCTCAAAGTCCAATCGACGATTAACGGTGAGCTGTGTTATAGTAAAAATGATTTTTCCTTCCAGGAGATATATTCTTGACTTGGGAGCTGATAACCTTGACATTTCCGGAAACGAGACAGTGGGCAACGCTTCCCGTTAAAGTGTCCAAACAATTTCCGTTTCACATCTTCCCCATTTCGATCCACGGCTCGTACCCTAAGCATCGTCACGACTTTCTGGAGCTTTCGCTCGTCCTGGACGGGGAAGGCTACGAAATCATCAACGGCAAGGAGCACCCGATGAAAGCCGGAACGTGCGCTTTGTTTCTCCCTTATCACTTTCACGAAATTCATACGACGTCGCGGCGTCCTTTGAAGCTGTTCAACCTCATGTTCGACCTCGGTTTTCTGCTGCAGCCTTCGATTTTTACAAAAGGGCTGAAAAATCTGATGTATGCGTCAGACAATCTGTCTCCGTTCATCCAATTGGACGACAAGCAATTTCTGTTTTTTCACGCCATTATGGAAAGCTTGTATGCGGAATTGCAAAACGACCATGAATGGCGAAACGATATGATTCAGTGCAAGCTGACGGAGCTGCTCATCACGTTCGATCGCCTGCGGCGAGACGGGAACGACTCGCAGACCTGGGAACAGACGGACGGCCGGAAATCGCTGTGGCCGATCGTCCACTACATCCATACGAACTTCAGCGAGCCGATCTCGCTATCCCGTCTGTCCAAGCAGTTCAACATCGATATTTCCCATCTGAGCAAGGAATTCAAGAAGCATATGGGAATGAACTTCACCCATTTTCTTCAAGAGGTTCGCGTACGCCATGCGGGCAGCCTACTCGTCTCCACCAACATGAGCGGCATCGAAATCGCAATGGAAGCCGGCTTCGGCTCGATCAGCTCCTACTCCCGCATCTTTACGCAGGTCATTGGGATGACGCCGAGTGATTATCGCAACCAGTATGCGAGCGATTAATTCGGCAAGCTCAGCTCCATCAAATATTCTTGAATTACCGTTTTAAACCCTTCTTCCCGCAAGACCTCCAAGGCAGCCGAATCGGCGGATGACAAGTATTTCGCAGTCCGCATCATGCTCCGATCCGCCGGGCCGAACACGGCGCCGAGCATATATCGCACGATATCGGGCGCATCGTCCCGCCCCGTATTCGCCTCGCAATGAGTAAGCTGAACATGGGCGACGCGCCCCACCTCATCCCGATATTTTCGATAAATCGCATAGCCGCAAGCGGTCCCCTTCTCGTCGAGGGCGAGCAAAGCTTCGCCTCCTCCCGCATTGAACCAGTGGGTCGTCCACGACGACTTCGACCGGTAAAACGGCAGTCGGCTTACAATTTCCGGCGATTCGACGAGGCAGAAGTAATCGGCGGCCCCGCGGCGCGTCATAAACGGAATACGTTCAAAAGCGCCTTCACGCCGCATAAATGATACGGTGTCGATGATCGCCATTCCGCATTTCTCGTATGAGCGGATCGCCGGAACATTGTCCGTCCGCGTTTCCAGGGAAAAGTGCTCTACCCCCTCCTGCTGCATACGGCTTATCGCTTCCTGCAGCATCATACGGCCCAGATCCCGCCCGCGAAAATCCGGATGAACGCCGGTTCCGCCGTTCCAGGCCAGCTTCCGGCCCAGCACGTCCTTCCAGCCGACATAAACGAAGCCGATCGCTTTGTTGTTCTGAAAGGCCACAACAGACACATCGGTTCGAATGTTTCGATCACCCAAATATTGTACAGTCTGCATCGACGTTCTCGCCATCTGTGCATCTTGATGAAAGGCCGCATTCCAGATCGTGGTCAATTCCCGGATCGTGCATTCGTCGATCGAACGGATTTCAATAGGTGTTTTATCCGCAAACACGGCCATCCCTCCTTTGTATGTTCCTTGCTGCGGCCGTCAAGCTTCGCGCGCAGGCGAGCCGGGCGGGCGAACGCCACCGACGCCCCGCCCTTCGGCTACCAATTTGCACCCCAGCCGCAGCGGCTTACCAAACCTCCAGCGCATCAAACGTAATCCAGGTGCCGTGCGTCGCCGGATTGCTCTCCCCGGTCGCTTCGATCCGAATCCAGTGCATCCCTTCGGTCAACGTTCCCGTCTGGAACACGGGCTGCTGGTATTGCAACATCGAGTAGTAATAATCGACCGTTGTCTCGTAGACGCTGTCCACATAAATGTTCGCTTTCCCGTAAACGGAATTGATATTCGTGACAACGGTCGCTCCGCTGCCGTAAAACGGAATGTCCACATAGGCGCCCTGCTGGCCCGTTCGTTCATTGGAGGCGCCGAAGCTTAGAGCATTCATATCACGAAGCCAATTGCCGGAATAAGACACGATCGCGTCCTCGTTGTCGATTTTCGCCGGTTGTGTCAGCGGATCAACAATGGCGATCCGAGCGGATCCGGCCGATATATGGCCTTGAGCATCGACGACATAGACCGTGTACAGACCCGTTGGCAGCCCGGTCGTATCCAGATGCGCCGTCGTATTCCGCACAGCGGCGACGATTCGTCCGGAAGCGGACATGCCCGCCGCCTCAACGGCCGCATACGTGGCCTCCGTTACCGATGGAACCAAATAGATGGAACCGCTGCTCGTGCTTTTTGCCGTTACCGGCTGCCCGGCGGCCAGCGGCCCCGCCGTCACCTCCGTCAGCAGCGGAGCTTCGACCAGTTCCACATCGTCCAGCCAAGCGGCGCCGTCCGCCAGCTGATCGAGCTTGAAGTATACCTGAACCGCCGTCGTTTGCGAAAGCGGGACAAAGCTGCCAGTCACCTTCGTCCAGTCGCTATCCGGCCCCACTTCGAACCAGTTGTACACGACGCTGATCTGGTTCGCGTCGACCTGTCGGACGCCGAGAGCGGCGGAACCGATCGCGGCGCTGTTTTTGATCCAGCCTGTCAGGATATACGCGCGACCCGGCGTGACCGGAATCATCAGCGAGCCGTCAGCCCGACTGTAGTTCGACTCGAACACATTAAACGAATTGTTGGCATCGGGATTAAGCCGGACGGATGCTTGACCGCTATGGACCGTTTCCTTATCCCACACCGCAGCGCGCATATACCAGCCGTCCGGGCGGTTCGTCCCGGCCGCCTGCTTCTCGAACCCACCGTTGTAGACCAAGTACGTATCAACATCAAGCGTTAGCGGCAGCGAAGCAACGACCGTCCCGCCTGCCTTGGCTTCGATCGATGCTGTAAAGATGCCTCGCATTGGTTCTTCTGGAATCATCACTTCCCCTTGGACACTCTTCGTCTCATACGGAGCGAGCACAACCGGTGAGTCGATCTTGTATCCGATTTCACTTTCACCTGGCGACAGCGTAGACAGCTCGACTGTTATCGTACGGTTCACATTGTTCGTCAGCGTCGCCTCGAAAGGGTGGGGCCCGCTCTCGAACAGCTCCAAGCGCGATTCGACATGCGATACTTCGAACAGCGAAGACGTGCGGATGAAGCGCTGCTGCTCGGTAATGACGAGCATGTTCTTGTATTTGTATTCCGCCAGCACCGTTACCGGATACACTCCTCCCGGCAGTTCATCCGGCACCTTAAAGCTTGCGGTGTACGTGGCACTACCGACAGTGTTCAACTTGCCGATCGGCTGAACGGCCGTCGGCAGCTCCCATTCGTCGGGCAAGCTGACAGTCAGCTTGACGTCCTGAAGCTTTCGCGTGCTGTTGTTGCTCGCCTTGACGGCAATCTCCCAAGTGTCGCCGGGTGCCGCATGCTGTGTGCTAACGGCTAGGTCTAGCCGGACGGCCGACTGCATGATCGGCAGAACGAGCTGCCGAACGTCCTCGATGACAGCGAGCAGCAGCGCTTGCTTGCCTTCCAGCTCGATGTCGCTCCGGCCTTGCACCCAGAGCTCCATCTGCTCCAGCCTGCAGATGAGATCCAGCGCCTGATCGAGCACTTGCTGCTTGCTTGGCGCCGACAACTCCAGCTCCTGTCCAAGTTGCTCCATTCTGCCGAGTAGTTGAGCGGCGCGCGCCTGCCAATATTGGTTCTCGATCAACTCTGGCGCCGACAGCCACAACCCGATTGCCGCATCCACCGATGCCGCAAACGGTCGCACCCGGTAGACAAGCGCTTGCTCAGGACCAAGCTCCACCTCAAGCGTCGACTCCCAGTTGTCCAACTGTGCAGGAATCGCCCCGTGCAGCAGCTCAATCTGGTTGCCGATCTGTTCCAGAGATACGGTCGCCGTCTCCTCGTCCTTCGATGTATTAAGCACGACGATCACCTGCTCCGATCCGAGCTGCCAAACCCCGCTCTGGATCGGGTCGCCGTAATGCTGGGATATCCTTGTTCCGTCCTTCACCAGTTCACCCATCAGCTCCAGCTCTTCCTTAAATGCCACGAAGCCCGGCCACAGCTCGGTATCCTTAAGCCTCCATCCAGGATCGTTCAGCGCGTAATATCCCAATCCTTTGCTTCCGGACAAAAACGCCTGATACGCCATATTGCGAATTTCCGTCATCGAGGGGGTGTAACCAGACTCGTCAAACGGTAGACGAACGGTTTGCAGCACCGTCCAAACCGGCTTCACGTCATTGACGGCGTCGATCGCCTCCCGCACCCCTTCACCCACTCTTGAGAGCGGCAGCATGTTATTTCGGGTTAACGGGTACACATCCGTAACCAGAACATCGGTCGCCTGCCCCGTTTCCAAATACGCCTCCGTATTCGCCTCCACGATATATGTGATGTGATCTGGATCGAGCGAGCGAACGAGCTTGTACGCGTCGAGCAGCTCCTGCGGCGGAATGCCGTTGTACGCCGGCTCATCCATAATCATGTAGCCGAGCACGGCCGGATGATCCTTGAAGCGCGTTACGATGTTAGCGGTCAGCTCGAAATTTTCTTTCACCTTCATCCCGTTGTACAGCGGTACTAGCACCTTCAGGCCGTGCGCATGCGCCGAATCGAGCCGGTGCTGGATCGATTCCAGATTCGTCGAATTGTAGCCCTGCACCGTATTGACGCCAATCGCCGCCAAATCCGGATAATCGGAAATTTCCGCATGGTAGGCGATGACCGGAAAGAACGGCTCATTGTCCACAAGAACCGGGCCGTTTTGCGGCAGAGCCGTCGGCCTCTCCCATCGGTAAAGCGCCTTTTCGACCGTTTCAATCGCTTCGCCGAGCGCATCTCGCCATACGACCTGGAGCTGGTACGGCTGCAGCAGCTCCATCTCCCGAGGATCGAAATTCAGCTGCAAGGAGGCGGAGGCGGCGATGCCGATTTGTTCGAGCAAGTTTCCCTCCTCGGCGTCCGTTATTTTCACATCCACGGTTTTCCCAACAAAAATGCCGTCCAGCGGCTCCAGCGAAATGTTAATTTGTCCGCTGGTCAAATCCGGATAATAATAAACATGATCGGTATGGACAAACATCTGCTGCTTGTCCTTCGTCTTTGCGACGGTGGCATCGTCAAAATGTACCTGTCCGGTACCGTACAGTCGCAAGTACACCAACACATGCGTTGCGCCAACAGGGGCGGTTTGCTCGAACAATAGCTCATGCCATAAACCGTCCAGATCGGCCGGATTCGCATAAAACGTGAACTGGTCCACATAGTTGGCCGGCGTACCTTCAGGTCCGCTATAATATTCGATTTTGTAGCCGACATTGCCATTGACCCCGACCGCCTTGAACCACGAGTGGAACGCATAAGTCGCCTCCTCGTCGATTGGAACCATCTGCGATACCCATGGCATATTCGAGCTGCTCGTCTGAATCGACAGCCCGTAGTCTCCCGTATACGCCGAGTCGCTTGCGGCCTGAATGCCGCTGCCCCAAACGTTGCCTATCACGTTCCAGTCTTCGGGAACACCGCCGACCGTCAGCTCGAAGCCCGGATTGGCCAGCAGATTTAACGGCACCGGATTGGCCGAGGCCGTCCGGGGGATCGCTCCCCAGGTGGCACTCACCAGCAGACTGCATATAAGAAATATGAAAAAAAGCGGTTTCAGAGACGATTTCATTCGATCTTCCCCTCTCTCTTTTGTACCCCGACTGGATTACCCCTTTAGTCCGGTCGACGCAATCCCTTCCACGAACTGCTTCTGCGCGACCAGAAACACGAGAACAGCCGGAAGCGTCACGATGACGGCGCCCGCCATCAGATATTGCTGCTCCAATCCGACCTCGCCTTTCAAAAACAGCAAGCCGAGCGGCAACGTAAACAGCTTTTTGTCGGTCAAGTACAGCAGCGGACCGATCGTATTGCTCCAGGCGCCCATAAACGTAAAGACGGCAAGCGCAGACAGCACTGCCCGGGATAATGGAAAATAGATTTTCCACAAAACGGTCCACGGTCCGCAGCCATCGATCATCGCCGCTTCGTAAAACTCCTTTGACGTGCTTTTATAAAATTGATGCAGCAAAAAGATACCGAATGCCCCGCCCAAGAAGCTCGGAACGATAAGCGGATAATACGTATTCAGCGCGCCGAATGTTTTCCATATGAAATAGCTCGGAATCATCGTAATCTGAAACGGCAGCATCAAGGTGGCCAGCATGCCAAAGTACAGCAATCGCTTCAGCTTGAAGTCGAACACCGCCATGCCGAAGGCGACCATCGAGCACGACAGCAGCATGCCGATCACGTCGGCGACTATGATCACGAAGCTGTTCAGAGTGTACCGGCCAAAATCGACCTTGAGCCAGATGTACGAGTAGTTGCTCCATACGAACGGGTCCGGAATCCACTGAGGCGGCAATATCGCCACATTCGCTCCCGACTTAAGCGACGTCGACACCATCCAATAGAACGGAAGTATCGTAACCGCACCGCCGAGAATAAGCAGCAGATGGATGAGTGTATTTTTGAACGAAAGCTTTTTACTCATAATGCACCCACCTTTTCTCCAAATGCCGCTGCGCCAGCGTTACGATCAGAATGACAATGAGCAGCGCCCACGCCATCGTCGAGGCATAACCCATCTTGACGGACAGAAACGCCTGCTTGTAAATCAATATATTCGGTGTGACCTTGGCATCGGAGACATAATCCGGAGTTCCGAGCATGACGAGAAACACGTCAAACGCCTGGAAAGCCGATATGGTGGACAGCACGAGGACGAGGAAGACCATCGGTGACACGATCGGGAAGACGATACGCCAGAAGACGGCCCAGCGTCCTGCTCCTTCCAGGGAGGAGGCTTCATACAGATCCTTCGACACCCCCTGAATGGCAGCCAGCAAAATGACCATCGAGGTGCCAACGCCCTTCCACACATTGACCATCGCGACGCTTGTGATCGGCACGACCCAATTGCCGCTATCCAGCCAATTGACCGCCGGAAAGGACATCGCTTCCATTATATAATTGGCCAGCCCGTACGTTTTGTTCATCAGCCAGCCCCACATTGTGCCGCCGGCCAGCCACGGGGTGACAACAGGCAAAAAAAACACGATGCGATACAGCGATTTCGCCCGGATCGCCTGATTGAGGAAAAATGCGAGTACGAGCGCAAGGATCGTTTGCAGCGGAACGAACACGACGGTGAACAACAATATATTTTTCATCGAATGCCAGAACGTCCTATCCTCCAGCAGCCGGTTCCAGTTGCTCAGCCCGGTCCACACCGGCGCATTGAACATATCCCACTGCGTAAACGTCAAGTACAAGGAAAAGAAAAACGGAAAGGCGAAAAAGACGAGCAGTTGGATACTAAACGGTAATGTAAGAATATAGCCCCATCTTGCTTCTTTGCGCAACTTCATTCCCCCATTGGCGGAGAGCCTGTCGGCTCCCCGTCTCTATCATGCCGTTTAAGTCGTATTATCAATTCTGATCCAGCACGTCCTGCACTTTTTGCTGAATTTGCTTCATGCCTTCCTCCAGTGACACCTTTTGCGTATAAATTTCCGCGAATACCGGCTGGGCGGCCGTCCGCCATTCTTGCCAGGAAGCACTTTCGTCCGTCGTAACGCCCGATTGGGCAATGCCATCGCTGAACGCTTTTTTGTTTTTCGGGTTAGCCGTCTCGTCCAGCTTCGTCATCGCATTTTTATGCACCGGAATCGAGGCGCCGCTTGCCGAGAGTATGTTTTGCGCTTCCTCGCTCAAGTAGTACTTCAGAAACTCCCAAGCCGCCTCCTTGGACTCCTGCTTTGCCTTGGAGAAGATCAGCCAACTGTTCGTCACCATCGGCACGATCCGGTTGCCGTCCGTCCCTTTCGGCATCATGACCGTATCGTAATCCAGCGCTTCAAAGTTGTTTTTGAGCAACACCTGCAGGCTGTATTGCATGAAGAACATCGCCGCTTCTCCGTTGCCGAATACTTTCCAGTCGCCGCCGGCTACCTTCAAATAATCGTCGGTCGGGCTGACGCCCTCCTTGACGAGATTGGCCCAGGCCGTAATGCCTTCCACCGACTTCGGCTCGGCAAACATCGCTTTCTTCAGCGTATCATCGAGCGCATGTCCTCCATGGGAACGCACCCACGGATACCAGCCCTGCGTAATGCCCTGCGAAGCGGAGAAGCCGTATTGATCCGTTTGGCCATCGCCGTTCGTGTCCTTCGTCAGCTTTCGGGCGGTTTCGATCAAGTCGGTATATGTCCAGTCGTCGGTCGGAAACGGAACGTTGGCGTCGGTAAATATTTTTTTGTTGTAGGCGAGCGCCACCGGATTGATTCCGTGCGGGATGCCGTACACTTGGCCTTCCGGCGTTTTCGCCGTGAACAGCCCGTCGATATATTCGGATTCATTCAAATCGCGATCGATATAAGCGGACAAATCCTCAGCAACGCCGCGTTTGCCGTATCCCAAAATAACAGCGTTTTCCTGAAACCAAATATCGGGCGCCGTGCCGCCGGCAATTTCGGTCGTAATTTTCGTGGTGAAGTCGCCCCACGGCGCTTCCTGAATTTCCGTCTTGATGTGCGGGAATTTCGCGATAAATCCGTCAACAATCGCTTTATTCGTCACATCGTAGCCGCCCGGAAGCCCGATCTTCAGCTTCACTTCTTTCGGCGGAGTCGCGGTTTCATACCCGCCGGACGCTCCTCCGGCGGAAGCATTCGGAGAGGTCGACGGATTTTCCGCCGACCCGCTGCCGCAAGCCGCCAGGACAAGCGTGCCGAGCGACACGATCGTGACCTTTACTGCATGCTTAAATGTTATCTTTTTCATACAAACACCCCTTTTCCTAAAATTCATACTACGAACCGGATACCCACGAGCTGTCTATGCCGATGTAGTCCTCGGCGAGATGGCGTACTTCCGCCGGCACGCTGGCGATAAACCGCTTGGCCGACTCCGGTAGCGGCCAATGCTCGCCGACGGCATGGCTTCTCTTGCGGAAGCTCAAGCCGCAGCTCAGGCGCGATTCGGTGCCGTGATGATCGTTGACGCCATGATACGTTCTTTCCGCGAAAATGACCAGATCGCCCGGCTCGGAAACGATCGGCATCATCCCCGGCACATCCATTCCGGCATAGGCGACAGGCTCAGTCCCTACGCGATGAAATGAGGTGCGGTTTCGGGTGAACGCGAAGCCTTCCGGACCCGGCCAATCCTCGGTGTGAGAATCGGGAATGATCGCAAGCCCCGCATTGGTTGGATGGCTGCCCGTAAGATAAAACCAGCATGAAAACGCGCCCGTCGTATTCAGTACCGCATTCGCCCGATACGGGTGTACCTTCGGCTCCCAGTCGGTATGCCAAAACATCCCGCTCGCCCCGGCTTTTTTGTAAATGGCGGCGCTGCGGTTCAACGTCATCGATTCGTTGTCGTGCAAATGCCGAACGATCGCCATAAACGGCTCATACGTCATCAGGTTGACCAATGTCGGGGAGCTTTCCACAAAATTGCCCGAACTCATCGTCAGCTTGGAGCCGGCGGTAAAGGTTGGCGCCAGCACTTGCTCCACCTCAGCCTTTAGCCGATCGACGATCTCCTGCGGCAGCATCCCCTTCACGATGGCAAACCCGTGCTGCTCGTTGCACGCGCGAATGCCTTCCAGATCGGTCTTGTCAAACACATGCGGATAAGATGCAACACTCACTTGTAAACACCCTTTCGTTGTAGGTTCCCGTCAATACGCGACGTCCGTTTGTTCATGTGAATGACGATAAGCCCCTTGGCCGGCACTAAAGCGCTTTCAGTCGTTCATGTCTTGATCATACAACTGTTTCGGCACGAAGGATGCTTAATATTCGGGAGAACCCTCTTAAATTTTGGGGTCAGCCAAACGGAACTCCGTAACTGGAACAGCAACATTGTACGTAATGGTGAAATGATCATTTTGGTGGACGACACACTCCGTCAGCGTATCCGTTCTAAACGAGTAACGAAATCATCTCGTGAATATCGCAAAAATCATGCTAAGCTGGAATAATAGAAGAGGAGAAACAATCTGACCGTCATACGCTTCAATTCGGCTTACCGCAATCGCTGGTCTTCGGATCGTCCAATATAACCTAGCTGTTGCTTTACATTCCCTTTCTGTTTGGGGGCATACACATAGAAGCCTTCCAAATGTATGCACACCTGCTATTACTCCCGGCGTTACTTTATGCTTCTCTTCGAAATACGTTTTGACTACACGAACCGCTTCATCCATAAACGCTTTGAAATTTTATACGCTATTATTACAAAAAAAAAAACAGAACCCCTGAGGGTTCTGCTTATTATGAGTTATATACGTTTGGCGCCGCGTCCGCCGCGTTTGCCTTCCGTGTTCTTTTTAAGGGATGAAATTCGTTCTTCGCTATCTTTCAAGAAACGGGACATTTTATCCTCGAATGACGGTTTGCCGAATGACGGCCTGCCAGACGATTGCTTATTGAAGGGACGTCCGCCTCCGCCGAAGCCTCCTCGGTTGAATCTCTCTCCGCCTCCACCACCGGTGCGCTCACGCTGCGGTGACGGCTGCGCGCCTTCAGGACGATCAACGGCTTGTTTAATTGAAAGGCCGATCTTTCCGTCTTTGTCCACATTA
The DNA here is from genome assembly GCF_025567625.1 of Paenibacillus sp. J5C2022. Classification (GTDB taxonomy): domain Bacteria; phylum Bacillota; class Bacilli; order Paenibacillales; family Paenibacillaceae; genus Pristimantibacillus. The sequence continues at coordinate 70,975 of NZ_JAOQJC010000024.1, forward strand.
ATAACTTTGACCTTAACTACGTCGTCGAGTTTCAGATGATCCTTCACATCTTTGACATAGTTGTCCGCGATCTCAGAAATGTGTACAAGACCCGTGACACCTCCCGACAAGTCAACAAATGCTCCGAAATGTGTAATGCCGGTAACTTTCCCCTCTAATTTGGCGCCCACTTCAATTGCCATAAAATAAAATGTTCCTCTCTGAAAAGTTTTAGTGAGCAGCGCTCCCATCACTGTAGCAGCCTGCTTCTAACGTGATTATAACCGAATCGCGGAAGGAAGGTCAACAGACGTTCATCCCGCTATAGCGCCCGATTTAGTCGCTAAAGATCTGCTGTTCACCCTGCTTGACCATTCCTTGCTCTTTCGTCGCTAATTGTGCTATATACTCGGGATCGTTCAATTTTTCGATTTGTATTTTCAGAGCCTCGCTCTGCACTTTGGCGGCTTCCAATTCTTTCATCGTCGTGGCTAATTTGGATTGGGTAACGTGGCTCTGCTGCATTTGACCGAACAGCGTATAACCGGCCCAGCCCAAAAACAAGATGACAAAGAGAAGCCAGATTTTGATCCGGCGCTTCGCGGCCGGCAATGTCGATTGATTCGCTGTCGCTGCTGCCATTATCGCTACTTCCTCCTTAACCATGATTTCCATCGTTGCACGAATGCGGATACGAGCTTGCCCATACGCTCCGTTATTCGCATCGAATGCCAGTATGGCGCCAGCCATCGGCCCAGCGGCCGTATGATCGGCCCCAGCATCCAGCGCAATAAGAGACCCAATGGACGAACCAATTGTATCACAATTTTCAGGAGGAAAATAGTGAGTGCAGACCCAAATCCCAATATGACAATAACTAGACGATATAACGCCAAAATCGGCTTAATCAACAAAAAATCGACCAGTTTGATCAAAAATGCGATAAGAGAACGGACGGCTCCGATGAGCCACTTCGACAATAAGATCACCGTACGGCTAAGCAGCCAGTAGTACAGAATGACGCCGATAGCCAGTCCCAGAAATACATATGCGCGCACCTCGCCGTTGTTGCTGGCATACAGTACCCGGAATACAACGACCGCGGCTGCCATCCAATAGATAATATCCAGCACAGGGAGCCACCATCGCGGAAAGCGCAGCTCGTTGGAGACGACCCGGTAGCCGTCGAATACCGCTCCCATGCCCAGGCCGGATAGAAGCATCATGAGCACTGTCAGCCATTGTGCGGTTAACGTCACTTGAACAGCTTCCCGAACAGCCCTTTGCTCTTGGCAGTGGCTGTACCGTCAAGATAGGCGAGAGAATGAACCGTGCCTTCAATCGCAACCAATCCCTGCTCCAGGCTAAGGTGCTTAATGTGCAGATTCTGTCCCGTAACCGTAAGAAATCCCAGCTCCGTCTCCAGCAGAAATTCCTCGCTGTCGAAGCTTTCCACATTAACTACGCCCGTCAGCTCCAGCAGCTTACGGTTGATCAGCTTGACTTCTTGTCCTTTCTGTCCTTTGCCGTGTTCCACCATAGCCTCGTCCCCCGCTTCAATGATTCTTACTTCTACTTTATGGGGAACGGACAAGGTTTAGAACCTGACCACCTCATTGCGAGCTGCAGCTGATGATGCCCACTGTTACGACTTCAACAGCCGTGACGGCGCTATCCCTCTATACTTCTTGAATTGCCGGCTGAAGTAATAAATGTTCTGATACCCCAATGCATCCGCCACTTCACTGACGGACATGCCGCTGTACCGAAGCAGATACTCCGCCCGCTGGATGCGGCACTCTACCATATACTGCTCGCAGGAGAGGCCGACCACTTCCTTGAACTTCAAGGAGAAGTAACGCGGCGACAGATGCGCCTCTCTGGCCAAGTCGCGAATACGGCGATGCATCGCGGGATGCTGCCGGATACCGGAGGCAATCTTCCATATCGCATCCGTCACTGTAGTGCGTTGCGCCGGCTCCTGCATATGGCGGTTCGAGGCAGAAGCTGCATGGCGGCTGTATTGGAACAGCAGCATGACAATCAACAGGCTCGCCTCATGCCGGAACCCCTCCTCCTGAGCCAGCATTTGGGACATGTACCTCTCCAGCAGCCCTTCGAACCATACGTCCTCATACAGCAGCAGATACGATGGGGTCTTCTCGAGTTGCGGCACCTTGCAGTGAAAATGAATATAGGACACCGTAAGCGGACGATCTGGATCATGACAAGCGAATATCCGGTCGCCGGGTCGGAAGAGAAAGCATGAGCCTCGCTGTACCTTATACGCCGAGCCGTTCAGCTCCAGATCGCCTGTTCCATCCCACACATACCACAGGTCGTAGTCGCTCATGGGACGGGAGCGGATATCCCACTTCCAGCCCGGCTCGCAGAGCACCTTGTTGAAGTAGGCCGATGTATGTATATGTTCCGGCGCTATAACCATTGCACCACCACCATATGTAGAATTGTATAAATCATTATTGCAAATGGTACATGTAAAACGCCCCTATCTTGGCATATCTTTATATTATAGCAAGTCAATTGATATAACCAAGGAGGCGTCTATTCGATGACTATTCACAATGGAAGCGCAGAGGATATTTCCGCCAAGCTGTACCGCTACGATAAAATAGCCGGCAAGCTGGGAAGCTTGCAGGAGATTGGCGAAGCGGCAGCAGCCGACTACAGCAAGCAAGGCTTTCTGGCGGTAGAGAATGTGCTGGACGAGAGGCAGATTGAGGCTGCAATCGCTGCTCTGAACGATCTGATGTTCGTAGATGCGAAGGGGGCGCATATCCAATTCACCAAACCCCAAGGAGAGTTGAACACGCTGGAGGAGCGAGAGCAGGCGATCCGCAAAATTAGCCGCTACGTCGATGCAGATGAGCGGCTGGGCGCCATTAGCCGTCATCCCGCGCTGATGGAGGTGCTGGAGCGGCTGCTTGGCGACAAGCCAGTGCTCGTTCAGGACATGGCGCTGCTGAAGCCGCCGCAGGCCGGCGGGGAAAAGCCTTGGCATCAGGATATGGCGTACGGCACGCTCGCTTACAATCGGGCGGTCATTGGAGTGTGGATCGCGCTGGACGAAGCTTGCCTCGATAACGGCTGCATGCATGTCATTCCCGGCTCTCATGCCGAAGGAGCAGTTCCCCATTACGCGATGAGGGACTGGCAAATATGCGATGCCCATATTCCTGTAGAGCGCGATGTGGCGGTGCCGCTTGCCCCTGGCGGCGCGCTCTTGTTCCACGGCTTGCTCAAGCACGGTACGCCCTTCAACCTGTCAGCGAAGCGTAGACGGGCGCTGCAGCTGCATTATGCCGCAGAGTCGGCCCTGAAGCTGCGTCCGCAGGAGTATAAGCTGATATTCACGAATGCGATGACGGATGCGGAATGCTAGAGAAGCGGATCACAGCGGGATACGCAATAATAACCTGACGGAGTCCTCTACATGCAATTCTACTTTAGAGCACATGAAGCAACGAAGCGTAAGGAGCTCCTCACGTTCCGATGATCGACCTAAAGTTTGCAAAGCAAACTGGCTTCGGAAGGATAAGGTATGTTTGATCGCCAAATAAAAAAATTAAATTTCCGTTAAGCCGGAGTTATACGCTATTGTGATAAAAAAAGACTGCAGAGAGCGCTATGCTCGCTGCAGCCTTTTTTCATTTCTCCCAATCAAGAACGTTGTCTCGTGGGCGCTGTTCTTCTTTCACCAAAGTGTACAGCTCTCCGGCTTCATCCTTCCGCGTCGTGTCTGCCAGCCGCTCAACCTTAACCGTGACGATCTTCACTCCGTACTGGATTTGAAGCTCATCGCCGACTTTGACCTTGCTGCTGGCTTTCGCCTCGCGGCCATTGATCCATACGCGTCCCTGCTCCGATACATCCTTGGCGACAGTGCGGCGCTTGATCAGTCTGGACACTTTGAGGAACTTATCCAGCCTCATGAATTACTTGATCGCTTCTTTCAGCTTGTTGCCCGCTTTGAACGCAGGAACTTTGGATTCTGGAATGCTGATTTCTTTGCCCGTTTGCGGGTTGCGGCCTACACGTCCAGCACGCTTGCGAGTTTCGAAAGTACCGAAGCCGATCAGTTGAACTTTGTCTCCGCTTGCCAGCGCATCAGTTACTTCACCCAGGAAGCCGTTAAGTACAGATTCTACGTCACGCTTTGTCATGCCGCTCTTCTCAGCGATGTTGTTAATCAGGTCCGTTTTGTTCATAATCATTATTCCTCCTAGTAATTTACGAATATTTGAGGCCTTCTCGATGAAATCAGGCCCTTTGGCAAAATCTGCTCTCACGAAGAATATTAATTCTTCCTAAGAACAGAAATTCCTGCCGCGAGATTCAATTTTTTTTGGGAATAGTGCGGAATCAAGGCGAATTGTGGCGAAAGTCCGACGATGCATGCTTCTTCGCTTCTTCCCACCAACGATCCATCTCTAGTAAATCAGTTTGGTCAAAAGATTTGCCATTTATACGAAGCTGCCCTTCAATATATTGAAATCGTCTCTTAAACTTTCGATTCGTGCGAGAAAGCGCCTCTTCGGGATCTGCTTCGATGAATCTCGATGCATTCACAACCGCGAACAGCAGATCGCCAAGCTCATTGCACTGCGCTTCCTGATCGCCTGATGCAATGGCTTCCCTCAGCTCTTGCAGCTCTTCCTCCACCTTGGACAATACGGGCTTGATATCGTCCCAATCGAATCCCACCTTGGCCGCCTTCTTCTGCAGCTTGTACGCCTTCATCAGCGCCGGCAGATCGGGCGGAATGCCGTCCAGCTTGGAGCTTCTCTCTGCGTCTATCCCTTTCTTCCGCTTCTCCTCCGCCTTCATCTGCTCCCAATTGCTGAGAGCCTCCTGCGCATCCTGCGCACTATTGTCGCCGAATACGTGCGGATGACGGAAGATCAGCTTCTCGTTCAGCGATTGAATGACATCGTACACGGAGAAGCTCCCAAGCTCTTCTTCCATCTGGCTATGCAGCATTACTTGCAGGATGACATCGCCGAATTCTTCCTGCATGCCGTCGGGATCGTCGTTGTCGATCGCCTCCAGCGCTTCGTACAGCTCTTCGATGAAGTTTTTGCGGATAGAGACATGGGTCTGCTCCCTGTCCCACGGACAGCCTTCCGGGCTTCTCAGAATCGATACGATCTCATGCAGGCGCTCGAAGGTTCGGTTCCGCAGCATTGGATCATCGGAACGGGGCACATAGATCAGGGACAGATTGCCGTAGCCGGACTGGCGGTCCAGCTCATACAGCGGCACGCGCAGAATGCGCTCCTCGCCGCCGACGCCCAGCGCATGGCCGATCACAACCTCGTAATCGTCAGGATAGCGCTCCATCAAGGCCAGCTTCACATCGGAAGCCGTATAGGCATCATACACTTGTCCGATCACGGTATGCAACTCCGGTCGAATATGGCCCGGCTGCAGCTCGGCCGCATCCAACAGCGCGAAGCCTTCGATCGGATCGAAGCCAAGGCTGACGAACGCTTGATCCAGGAAGCTCTCGCCTCCCAGCACCTGTATGGAGATGGGCTCCGTCTCCGCCCGCTCGCGAAGCAGCGCTACCGTGCGTTCCGCCACCATGGGATGGCCGGGCACCGCATAGACGATTGCTGCCTCTTCGCCCGCCGAGCCGGCTCCGGAGCGGTCGGGGCCGATTGGAACGGCGCCGGCTCGATCGGAGCTGGAAGCGGCTTGAGCCGTTCCGCTTCTGGCGCCAGTCACAGCTTCCTGAATCAGCGCATTCGCAATCGCTTCGTATACGTCAGGGAACGAATCGTGCTGCTCGTACATATGATCGAAAGTCTCATATGCAATGCCGCTCTCCTTAAGCAGCGATACGACAGGATGCTTCTCCGTCCGCAGATAGAGGCGCTTCGCCCCCTGCAGCCTGCGCCATATGCCAAGCGACAGTTGATCGGGATCTCCCGAACCGAGGCCGACTATTATAATAGGTGATGTTGCCACGCGATGTCACCTTCCTTATTTTTCTACATAGCATTGCGCTTATCCGCTCTCGTTATGTATATGGAGCACAGCTTCTACAGCTCATATTGCACCTAGTATAGCACAATCGGCGCTCAAGCCAAAAAAGCTTCCGGGAACGCTTCAGTGTTCATTACCCCTCTTCTACTGCTCTTCCGTTCTCCGGCATGCTATTCCTGCCTGCAATTGCAAGCTGCCCGGCAGATCGTGGATTGTGCGTAAGCTTCAGGCCGCAATAATCCGCTCCACTTGCTCCTTTCACTTCCGCCCGCATGCGCCATCACAGCTTATTAGCCCGCTCCATGAGGCGTCACTATCAGTTCCTATCCAGTTGCCTTCCACTCCCCTCTCCAAACTACTCTTGCTACTTCCATTACTTCCCTTCCTTCTCCAAACTGCTCTTGCTACTTCCATTACTTCCCTTCCTTCTCCAAACTGCTCTTGCTACTTCCATTACTTCCCTTCCTTCTCCAAACTACTCTTGCTACTTCCATTACTTCCCTTCCTTCTCCAAACTGCTCTTGCTACTTCCATTACTTCCCTTCCTTCTCCAAACTACTCTTGCTACTTCCATTACTTCCCTTCCTTCTCCAAACTGCTCTTGCTACTTCCATTACTTCCCTTCCTTCTCCAAACTTCCAGCCTACGACCATATCCAGCTCGTATGCGAAAAATCGTATATAGAGGCCTGGACAAACGTGTCAATCTGTTACTTTGTGTGAAAAATCATACAAACACAAAAAGGAAACCCTGTTTTCAAGAGGTTTTGTGTGAAATTTCATACAAATAATGCAATTTCACACCTTAGAATGCAGTTTTTGTGTGAAATTTCACACAAAAACTGGATATACACTCTTAGGAAGCATACTTTGTGTGAAATTTCGTATAAAATGCAAGGCTACTCCACTGCTGTTCCACTGCTATTCACCTATTACTCCAGCTTGCCTACTCCCGCCTGTCCATATCCTGTCTCACAAAGAAAAGGCTGCGAGCCGACGGATATAATCATCAGCTCGCAGCCCACAGTCCGGCTCACCCGAACAATGTCGCTTAAGTTAGCCTTGCGCTAGCGTTATCGCTTAAGCAGCGTTGGCGTAGGGGTCAGCCTCACGTTGGCGCGGGGACCAGACTCGCGCTGCAGTTGGGGTCAGCCCAACACTGGCGCGGGGGCCAGCTTCGCGCTAGCGCTCTGCCCGCGGCAGAAGCCGCCAGCGCCGGAGCCGGGCGGCCCACACATCGCCGCCCGTCAGCGCGCGCAGCTCCTGCGCGCTGACCATGCCGCAGCGCAGCCCCACTGCGGCGAACACGCAAGCGCCGACGGCGACGCCCGTCAGCGCCAGCGCAGCCGCTGCCGCCCGCGGCGGCAGCGCTTCCCCGAGCGCGGCGCCCAGCGCGCGCTCGGTCAACGTTACGCTTGCGGCCATCACCGCAAGCGCCAACACAGCGGCGCGGCCTCGCCCAGCGCGCCGTGCACCATCGCCGGGCGGCGCGTACGCAGCCGCCGCACGGCCCAGCGCCGCCGCGCCCAGCAAGGCGGCGACGCTGAGCGCGACAACGCCGGAGAAGGCCGCTCCCTCGATTCCGAGGGAGGGCACGAGCACGGCGTTGAGCGCGCCCTTGAGCAGCGCTGCCAGCAGCAGCAGCGCCGCAGGGACCCGCACCGCGCCAAGCGACTGCAGCGCGGGCGCGATGATCGCGCTGACGCAGCCCGCCAGCGCGGTGAACCCCACGATCGCGAAAGCCCGCGTCCCCTGGGCATCCTTATAGAACATCACGTTCAGCGGCTCCGCCAGCAGAACGAGCCCTAGCGCCGCGGCAGCGCCGCAAGCCCACGCCAGGCGAATGAGCAGAGACAGCCGCTCATGCAGCACGCCGTGCTCCCCGCATGCGCGCGAGGCGACCAGTCCCGGCGCCAGCGCCGCTCCTATCGCGCCAGCCACCATGACCACCAGTTGCAGCAGCGGCTGAGCTCGGCTGTACACGCCGAATTGGTGCATCGCCGACGCCTCGCCCATTCCTGCCTCCTGCAGCATGGACGGCACCGTGAACGCATCCACCACTCCCGCCACGGGCACGACAATGGCAGCCAGTGCAGCGGGCAGCGCCAGCACGGCAAGCTCTCTCATCTCCCGCAGCAGCACCCGCAATAGAGGCTGCTCCCGCCTTAGTCCAGTCTTGCCTGGCAGCCGTTCTCTGCCGCTCCTCCTTCGTCTTATCAAGCTATATACAATCAGCACGAATGCGGCTCCCGCAGCCGATCCCAGCATAACCCCTCCTGCCAGGGCGGCATCGTTCCAGCTTGCGCTAAGTCCGAGGGTCAGGACAAGCAGCATCACGCAGACGCGCACAAGCTGCTCCATCAGCTGCGAGCCCGCCGATAAGCCCATAAGGCCACGCCCCTGCCAATACCCCCGCAGAGCGGCCACAACCGGCATGAACAGCAGCGCCACCGATAGCGTGCGGAGAGACGTCTCCACCGCCTTGTCCCCGATCCAGACCGCAGTATTGCCTGCGCTTAACCACATGAAGACGAACGCCATCAGACCTGTTATGCCCAGCATCCACAGGGCGGCCCAAAGCGTTGTATTCACCTCTTCCTGCGTATCTCCCATTCGCAGACGCTGCGCAATCATGATGGATACGGCAGTAGGCACTCCCGCCGTCGCCAACACCGCCATTAACTGATAGAACGGATACACCGCATTATAGATTCCGAATACCCTGTCGCCAGCCATATTTTGCAGCGGAATTTTCTGCAGCACGCCGATCAGCTTGGATACCAGCGCGGCTCCCGCCATCAGCACAACACCGTTTCTCCACCAGTGCCGCTCCGTGCGCTTGCGCTTGCGGCCCATTCCTCCACTCTCCTACTCCCAGCCAATGAGAAAGCCTCAATCGAGGCCGTCATATTCTCCCATTATACCTTACCCGTGAGCAATTGGGACAAACAAAAAAGCTTCCCTTGCCAGAGCTTGTCTGAAGGGGAAGCTTGCCTTTGTTGCATGGCTTTCTACGATCCGGTTGCCGTCAAGCTCTTCACTACTGCTCCATCTGCTTGGCCAAGAAGCCTGCGGCCGTCTCCACCATTTTGGACTCCATCTGGGCCATCTTCACTGACTCATCCTTGCTCAGCAGCACGACAGTTCCGATGGGATCGCCGCTGGCTATAATGGGCGCTGCGACGAACGAGCTGATCTGCTCCTGCATATCCTTTACGATTTCATAAGAGCCGGCATTCGTCTCCAGCATCGTCTTGCGGTTATCCATGCAAGTCTCGAGCGTAGAACCGATCTGCTTCTCCAGCAGTTCCTTCTTGGAAGCACCCGATACGGTAATAATTGTATCCCGGTCAGATATAAGCGTAATATGTCCTGTGCTTTCGAACAGGGACTCTGCATACTCCTTCGCGAAATCGCCAAGCTCGCCGATCGGCGAATATTTCTTCAGAATCACCTCGCCATCACGATCCACGAATATTTCCAGAGGGTCGCCTTCGCGGATACGCAATGTACGGCGAATTTCCTTGGGTATAACTACACGCCCCAGATCATCGATACGACGTACAATTCCAGTTGCTTTCATTTCATGTTGCCCCGCTTTCACTAGAGGATTTGGAATCGACTGGATATCTATTGACTCAACATCACGATGGATTCATCCAGCATACGCAAGCTTATCGGTGGGTTGATAAGGTTTTGAATCTGACCATAGTATTCATCCACTCCCATAATCTTATGCATGCCTCCAGCGGCCCCATTTCCTCCCTCGCCAAGAGCCGGCATCGCCCAAAGCAATAAAAGCAGAGCCGCCAACCTGCCGGTCGGCACACTCTGCTTTCATCTTCACGTTCCATCATCGTCTTTGCGCGGAGGCTTCAGACGGCCGGCCTTGCTCAGCGCTTCCCGCAATAAATATTCGATATGGCTGTTGACGCTGCGGAACTCATCATTCGCCCACTGCTCCAACGCGCGATGAATATTGGGATCGAGGCGAAGCGGAAAGGACTTCCTTTCTTTTGCCATAATAACGATTCTTCCTTAATTGTATAGCGACCCTGTATTCAGAACAGGCTGTGCTGCCCGGTCCGATACAATCGACACCATCAAATTGTTGATCATCGCCGCCTTGCGCTCCGCATCCAGTTCGATCCCTTTCTCGTCCAGCCTCTTCAGCGCAGCATCCACCATACCGACAGCCCCTTCTACGATCTTCTGGCGGGCTGCCACAATTGCGATCGCTTGCTGCCGCTGCAGCATCGCGCTGGCAATCTCCGGCGCGTAGGCCAGGTGGGTAATGCGCGTATCCGTCAATTGGACGCCGGCTACGTGCAACCGCTCCTGCAGCTCTTCAAGCAATTCCGCCGCCACCTCATCCGCATTGCCGCGAAGAGACAGCACACTTTCATCTTCGAACGTATCATACGGATATTTGGCTGCAATATGCCTGATCGCCGTCTCGCTTTGAATTTCCACGAATCGCTCATATTTGTCCACATCGAAGGTAGCCTTGGCCGTATCCGTCACCTTGAATACAATGACGGCCCCGATCTCGACCGGATTGCCCTCCGCATCGTTCACCTTCAGCTTCTGGCTATTGAAGTTACGCACCTTCAGGGACACCGTCATCTTCGTAGTAAGCGGCACGACCATCCATAAGCCGCTCTCAATCACCGAACCGATATATGTGCCGAAGAAGGTGATCACCTTCGCTTCATTCGGCTGAACAATGACCAGTGAAGAAAGGCATAGTCCTGCGAACAGCACAAGCAAGAAGCCAGCTGCAATGATCCCTCCGCTCGGAGCATGCGGCGTATTGGACGTCAGTTCCTTGGCAAGCAGGTATACACCACCGATTGCAGCAACAACTGCGACAAGCAACGCCAGATAACCACTTACGCATAACGCCTTTTTCTCCTTCATCGTCTCATCGCTCCAATATCTTTAAGATATTATTATGATATCACTTTTTACAATATCAGTCAATCGATTCGACTAAGGAGATTGCTTTCACTATAATCAGAAGCAGAGGAAGGAGAGAGGCCATTGCGACTGCATCCGAAAGAGATCCTGTTCCGTCAAGGCGAGACGGGACCGTTATACCGGGTAAAGAGCGGCATGTTGAAAATCATGCGCATTCACGAGGACGGAACGCCGTTCCTTGTCAATCTCATTGCGCCCGGAGAGATTATTCCTCATCATTCGCTTGTAACACAGCAGCCTTACCACGGAACCGCCATCGCTCTAACGACAACAGAGCTCGACGTCATCCCTTCGGAGGAATGGTACGCCGAGCTCTCCCGTGACAATAATAAATGCTTGGAAGTGGCTGAGCTATTGCAGAGCAGGCTTCGCACCATGCAGCAGCGAATTGACCAACTGACGCAGGTTGCCCCCGCCGACAAGCTGGATAAGCTTCGAGCCTGGTTGAATGATATCGCCGGGGCCGGAGCCGGACCTATTACAGAGATCCTTACGCAAGATGAAATTGCCCAATTCATCGGACTGCGGCGGGAGACGGTCAATCGTCTGCTTCGAGCCAAGTCCAAATCCGCTGTCCAGCCTCCCCATGAACAGGCGCCGGAGAGATCTGACGAACACTAACCCAGACTAGCGGCTGACGGACGGTTCAACGTTGCTGACGGACCGAAAAATTCGTAATGAATGGCGGCGTCCTCTACTCCTAGCTCCTTCAGATGATCATGCACAGCTTCCATGAATGGAACAGGACCGCAGAAATAATAGCTTGAAGCGGCAGAGGCAGGCAGAATGCTCTTCAGCCATGTCAGCTCCATATAACCTTCTTTATGATACGAGCCGGCCGATCTATCCCGATCCGTCGGACGCTCGTAACAGAAGTAACAGGATAGCTGCTCGTGCCGGCGAGCCAGCTCAAGCACCTCATCGCGCAAGGCGTGGACATCCCCATTCTGTGCGGCGTGAATATAGACAACGGGACGCTGCGGCTGCTCTGCCATGAGTGCATGCAGCATGCTTAGCAGCGGTGTCTGGCCCACGCCGCCGCTGATAAGTACAATGGGCTGCTTGCTCTTGGCGGCAGCAGGCTGCTCCAGCACGAATTCACCGGCAGGAGCCGATAGATGAACGATATCGCCTTCCCTAACCATCTCATGCAGGTAACTCGACACAATGCCGGCAGGTCTGCCGCGGTTCTCCTCTTCCCGCTTCACGGAAATGCGATAATAAGGCATGCCTGGCGCCGCCGACAGACTGTATTGGCGGATATGTGTATGCTCCAGGCCGGGAATGTCCATCTTCACGCTGATGTACTGACCCGGCCGGAATGCGGCAAGCGCTCCTCCATCTTGCGGCACCAGATAGAAGGAGGCGATCACATCGCTTTCCACGACCTTTCGCTCCACGATGAACGGACGGAACCCTTCCCAGCCGCCTTGCCCCGCTTCAGCCTCTTCGTATAACGCGTTCTCCACACCGATGAAAGCATCCGCAATTATTCCATAAGCTTCTCCCCACGCCTGAAGCACTTCATCCGTAGCCGCGTCTCCCAGCACTTCCTTGATTGCCTCCAGCAGATGGCGGCCGACAATGGGATAATGCTCCGGCTTAACACCGAGACTTCTATGCTTATGGGCAATCTGCATGACAGCGGGGAGAATGGCTTCCAGGTTGTCGATATGCGCCGCAGCGGCATATACGGCATTCGCGAGCGCTCCTTGCTGCCTTCCCTGCTTCTGGTGAGCATGATTGAATATATTCAGCAGTTCGGGATGTCTGGCGAACATTCGACTGTAGAAGCATTTCGTTATTTCCGTTCCCCGCACCTTCAGAACAGGTACCGTCGATTTGATAATAGCGATTGTTTGCGGACTGAGTGACATAACATCAAGCTCCTTTACGCTTTGTTTATTTTACTTGTTTCCAGTATAGACATCAGCGTGGAGCATGCCTTGTGATTCCAGTCACAGCAATCGGAACGGTTATGTGACAATTCGATAAGAAAAGCGCCTAAGGGCATCCTTCATACTCATTCCCAAATTGTAAGGTCACATCGCTTACAGCTCTCCATTCGCCTACTTTCCTACTTCCCGCCTGGGGGCGCGCTCGCACGAATCTATCCCGCCAGCTTCGGGTATTCAACTCGCATTTGATAACGTTATATCATAAGAAAAACGCCTAGCGGCGTCCTCCCCTCTTGCTACGCATGCCCCCTTTTCGGCGCTCCAGTGTAGGATTCATACACTATTTCGGCTCGAACGACCCTTTTCAGCACTCTAGTGTAGGATTCATACACTATCTCGGCTCGAACGCCCCTTTTCGGCGCTCTAGTGTAGGATTCATACACTATTTCGGCTCGAACGACCCTTTTCGGCGCTCCAGTGTAGGATTCATACACTCATATGGCCCGTACGCTCCTTATCGGCATAACCCCCACAAAGTGGGGCTCCGATTCGAAGCTTACTGAGTTACTTTGCAGGGGACCCCCGGAACTTATAATTTCTATATATCTAAAAAAAGACCGCCCGAGCAAAATGCCCAGGCAGCCTCTTCTTCATCTTATTCAGCCGCTTTCTCTTCCGTTCCCGCTTCTGTGTTGCCGGCGCCGGAATCGGCAGCGTCATCCTTCTTCTCATCTTCCGCGCCAGCTCCATTACCGGCGCCTTCGCCATCAGTTTGCTCCGGCTCAGGAAGCGTCATATTCAGCTCCTGCTTCGGCATCTCCTCGTTCATGAACATCTCCATGTACTTGTATGCCGCAGCGGCTTTCACTTGCTCCTTGTCGGTATCCGTCAGTTGGTCGAACGCCTTCACTTCGCGCTCTTCCACCTTCATGACGTGATAGCCGTATTCCGTCTCCACAGGCTCGCCAATAACTCCGATCTCCTGCTCGTAGGCAGCCAGCTTGAATGCCTCGACCCAGTCGCCCCCCGCCTTCTTCTCATACAGTCCGCCTTTGTCCTTGGAGCCCGGATCGTCGGAATATTCCTTCGCCAGAGCGTCCCAGTCTCCGCCCGCATCCAGCTTCGCTTTCACTTCATTCGCCCGCGCCAGCGCTTCCTCGGAAGTGCGGACTTCCTTCGCTTCCCCTGTCTGAGGGTCCTGCTCCATCGTCTGTATCAGAATATGGCGGACAGTGGATACCGCGAAGTCGGCTTTCATCTCCTCGAAGCTCGCCTTCTCGTCCTCTTCCGTTACCTGGGAATTGATATGAACGATAGCCGCAGACGTAATCATCAGGAATGTCGCCATATCGTTGTCCGAGATGTCTTTTTCCTTCGCCTTCGCTGCGAGCGTCTCGTCCGACTTTTTATATTCCTTGTACTGCTCCAACTGCTTGTCCGCTTCTTCGCGCGCTTCCTTCAGCGAGTCTTCAGACGCCTTGCTTGCCAGCACCTTGTAAGAGACGTACTGCTCCAGAATCATCTCCTGGAACTGAGGCAGAGTCAGAATCTGCTCATACCCCGGCTGCGACATCCCGAAAATGGCCATATACTTGTCGAATTCAGGCTTCGTTACTTTCCCGTCCTTATATGTCGCTACAACTTCTCCTTCGCTTACGCCGCTGAATGTCAGGGAAGGCTCCTCTTTCTTGCTCTTGCCGCCGCCGCATCCCGCCATTACCGTCATAGCTAGCACCGCTGCAACGAGCAGCAGCGCGCTTCTGCGCCATGCCGATCTCTTCGTCCTTTGCAACATGTTGATCCCCTTTCGAAATTGAAACTTACCTGTATTGTAGCAGATATGGGATACCGATTGCGAATCTCCGCTAGGAGGTGGCGTTCTGCAGCTCCTTCTGGATCACGAACGCCTCCTTGTACCCTTCCAGGAACCGTTCCGATAGATGCAGCTTCTGCTCCATGTTCAGCCCCTTGCCCCTGAGCAGCAAGGAATAGGTCTTGTCCTGATCCGGGCTTTGCTTGAATCGGTTCTCCAGCTTCAGACAGAGCTGATCCACCTTCTTGCGTTCCGTTTTATTCCTGGGTCCCGCTCCCGCGAGGAATTTGAACAGCAGATCGTCGCCTTGCTGCTGAACGACCTCAATGCCAAGCAGCGAGCCATACACCCGCAGTCTGGCCACGGCCATCAGATTGCTGACCGGCTGCGGCAAGTCGCCGAACCGGTCGATGAGCTCGTCGATCAGTTCGTCGGACTCCTCGAATGACTGCACGGAAGCCGCTTTCTTGTAGATTTCAATCTTCTGAATGCTGTCATAGATATAATCCGACGGCAGATAGGCGTCTACGCTAATATCGATGGAGGTCGTCACCTGCTTCACTTCCTCAGGCTCGGCGCCGCTCATCTCCGCCTTCCGCTTCGCAATCTCCTCCGCCAGCATCTGCGAGTACATGTCGAAGCCGACCGACGCGATGAAGCCATGCTGCTCGGCTCCCAGCAGATTGCCCGCACCCCGGATGGACAGATCCCGCATCGCAATCTTGAAGCCCGAGCCCAGCTCGGTGAACTCCTTGATCGATTGCATCCGCTTCTCCGCCACCTCCGTCAGCACCTTGTCGCGCTGATAGGTGAAGTACGCATATGCAATCCGGTTGGAGCGTCCGACACGCCCACGCAGCTGGTACAGCTGGGAGAGCCCCATCTTGTCCGCATCGTGCACGATAAGCGTATTGACATTGGGAATATCGACGCCCGTCTCAATGATGCTCGTGCTGACCAGCACATCGGATTCCCCATCGAGGAAGTCCAGTATCGTCTTCTCCAGCTCCTGCTCCGACATCCGGCCATGGCCTACCGTCACCTTCGCATCCGGCACCAGGGCGCTAATCTCTTCCGCCACCTGATAGATTCCTTGTACGCGGTTATAGAGATAGTATACTTGGCCGCCGCGCGCCAGCTCCCGCTCAATGGACTCTCGCACAAGCGCAGGGCTGTATTCCACCACATAAGTCTGCACCGGGAACCGGTTCTCCGGCGGCGTCTCGATAACGGACAAGTCGCGTACGCCCAGCATCGACATATGCAGCGTACGGGGGATCGGCGTCGCCGTCAGCGTCAGCACATCTACACTGGTCTTCAGCTTCTTCAGCTTCTCCTTGTGCGACACACCGAAGCGCTGCTCCTCATCCACGATCAATAACCCTAGCGACTGGAAGATAATATCCTGGGACAACAGCCTGTGCGTGCCGATGACGACATCGACCGTGCCGTTCTTCAACCCCTTGATCGTCTCATTCTGCTCCTTGCGCGAGCGGAAGCGGCTCAGCACCTGCACATTGATTGGATAGCCGGAGAATCGCTCCCGGAACGTCTCGTAATGCTGCTGGGCCAGAATGGTGGTCGGCACCAATACCGCTACTTGCTTGCCGTCCATTGCTGCCTTGAAGGCCGCCCTGACCGCCACCTCCGTCTTGCCGTAGCCTACGTCGCCGCAGAGCAGGCGGTCCATGGGCTGATCCTTCTCCATATCCACCTTAATCTCCCCGATGGCGCGAAGCTGGTCCGGCGTCTCGTCATACGGGAACATCGCCTCGAATTCCTGCTGATATGTTGTATCCTTGCTGAATGCATAACCCGGCGTAGATTGGCGCTGAGCGTACAGCTTGATCAGATCGTCCGCGATATCCTGAACGGACGCCCTCGCCTTGCTCTTCGCCTTCGTCCACTCCGTGCCGCCCAGCTTGTTGATCTTCGGCTCCTTGTCCTCGGAGCCGACATACTTCTGAATCATATCCACTTGGTCGATCGGGACCGACAGCTTGTCGCCGCCGGAATAAATAATGTGCAAGTAATCGCGATGAATCCCGCCGATCTCCAATGTGCCAATGCCGATATATTTACCGATGCCGTGATTCTGATGCACGACATAATCGCCGACCTTCAGCTCCGTGTAGCTCTTGATCCGCTCCGCGTTCTCCATCTTCTTGTCCACGCGCCGCGCCTTGCGCTGCTTCTGCGTGAACATCTCGCCTTCCGTTATGACGACAAGATGGGATGACGGCAGCTCGAACCCTTGCTGCAGATTGCCTTCCAGCAGCATCGGCACTTCGATCTGATAATCGTCCAGCACACGTCTGATCCGATCCATCCGCTCCTTGTTGCCCGCCAGCATCATGACCTTGGAACCGATCTTGTGCCATCTCTCCATCTCCGACTTCAGCACATTCATCTGACCGTGGAAGTTCTGCATCGTACGCGCCGTCATATTGATAATATTTTGCGGCTGCGTATGCGGGATCTGGCGAAGGAACAGAGATAAGAACAACGTCGGATAAGGACGGCGGTAGAGAATATCCTCCGACTCTCTCGCCAATTGCAAGCCGGGCAGCGACTTGCCGTTCTGCAGCAGATGGATGGACCATTCTGCTTCATCCCGTTCCAGTTGCTTGGCCGTCTCTATCAGACGGGTAGGCTCATCCAATATAAGCAGCGTATCCTTCGCCATGTAATCCATTATCGTCTGCCGTTCCGGATAGAGCAGCGATATATATTTATAGATTTCCGGGAAGTACATATGCTCTCTCAGCTTCTCCAGCTCGCCGCCGATCTCGCTGCGCAGCCGTTCCTTCGCCGTACGGTCGCTCATCTTCTCCAGCTGCGCTTCCAGCAGATGACCCGCCTGATCGGCAGCGGACGACATTCGGGCGGCATCCGCCAATATTTCCTGACATGGCGGAATGACATAGGACTCCATGCGCTCGGCAGAGCGCTGGTCGCCGGGATCGAATGTACGGATGGAATCAATCTCGTCGCCGAACCATTCTACCCGGTAAGCATGAGGGGACGTTAGCGGGTAGAAATCGACGATGCCGCCCCGTACGCTCATCTCGCCTTTGCCTTCCACGCGATCCGTTCTGGCGTAGCCAAGCTCATTCATCGCATGCAGAAAGTTCTCCAGCGGCAGTTCGTCTCCCGTCCGTATCGCCAGCTGCGCTTCCGACATAACGCTATCAATCGGCAGATAACGGCGAATGCCGGAGAACGGCACGACAACAATCCCGCGATAGCCTTTGGACAGCTTGATCAGCACATCCATCCGCTGCGCCAGCGTCTCGGGACTTGAGATCGCGGCTTCTGCAGCCATCAGCTCGTTCGCAGGATAGAGCAGCACCTCATCGGGTGATAGACAATCTTGCAAATCCTCCGCAATCTTCTGCGCGGAGAACATATTATGCGTTACGACAAGCACCGGCTGTTGGTCTACCGCTTCCTTCAACGCCGCGATGAACACTTGGCGGGAGGAGCCGGCCAGGCCGGATACCATCTGCTCACGCATACCTTTGCGAATGCCGGATATGACCGATTGGACATCCGAATCCGCTGCGAAAGCTTCAATTAGCGCTTTCAATGTTAGAAGCACCTCTTTTCTATGTCAAAAACAATACTGCCCCTCTGTCTTTTGCAATGTCGAAAAGGAGCCTCGGCGCATCGTACCGAGGCTCTTGCAGACAGCATTCGCCCGAGGACAATGCGGTTCTGTCTGCTTGCTGTATATGTGTGCCGGTTATTGCAGCGGACTGTCCACCAACATCAAGTCCGGATTGCTGTTAATCGCCTCATTGCAATAATCGCATACGATTTTAACCGTTACGTCTCCGCTTGAGTCATACGCTATTATATCGCCCCGCTCTTCGGGGGTCAAGAATTGGAAGCCCAACTGCTGCTCCGTCACGTTCGCCCCTTCGATGCGACCGATGGACGACCGGCAATGCTTGCAAATATAGTTTACAGCCATAGTATGCCTCCTGAAGAATAGTTATACCCTTCAGTATGCCCATATTATGCCGAATTTAACGAATTATCCGTTGAACCTGGCCATCGTCTCCTCGAACGGCGCTTGAAGGCTGTATTCAGCCGCATCGCATGCCGCTCCGATCATCGTCTCCAACTTGTCACGCTCCGCCTTGGCGAACTTCGACAGCACGTAATCGGAGATATCCATTCCCGGCTCCGGACGGGATATGCCCATACGAATCCGATGGAAGGATTGCGTGCCCAGATGCTGAATAAGCGACTTTATGCCGTTATGCCCTCCAGCGCTTCCTTGATAGCGGAGCCTCAGCTTGCCAATCTCCGTATCCAGATCGTCGTATACGACCAGGCCATCCTTTAATTCCGTCTTATAGTAATCCATGAATGCGCGAACCGACTCGCCGGACAGGTTCATATACGTCATAGGCTTAATAAGCGCCACCTTCTGCCCTTGCATGCGTCCTTCGCCGATCAGCGCCTTGCACTTGCTCTGCGTCAGCTTAATATCCCAGCGCTTCGCCAACTCGTCTATGACCATGAAGCCTACATTATGCCTGGTCTGCTCGTACGCAGGGCCCGGATTGCCAAGCCCGACGATCCACTTCATCATACCACTCCACTCCTTTACGAACAAATGTAGCATAATCTGCGGCAAAAGCGAAGTGCACAAAAAGAGCCGTCCCGAAGGACAGCTCCTGGTCTGCTTTTATTTGCTGGTGGCGATCTCCTCATGGTTCGCTTCGGTGGATCTCTCCTTTGCTTCTGCCAGCTCTACATCCTGAGCGTCCTTCTCCTCTTCGCTCAATTCCTTCTGAGGAGCCAGTATGGTCAAGACGACACTTTCAGGCTCAGACTTGGCCTCTACGCCTGCGGGAAGCTGCAAATCCTTCACTAGCAAACTATCACCCAGCTCTAGCTGTGACATATCGGCATGGATGCTTTCCGGAATCGCCCCCGGCAAACATTGCACCTCCAGCTCATGCAGAATAATCTGCAATATACCGCCTTCTCTAAGCCCATTGGATTGGCCTTCCGCATGAATCGGCACATTCGCCCGCACTTCCTCGTTCATATTAATGCGATGGAAGTCAACGTTAAGCGGCATTCCGCTAAGCGTATGCCGCTGCAATTCGGCAACCATAACCGCATGCTTGCCTGATTCGGGAACGTCGAGTTGGATTACTGCATTGGGATTGGAACGCATCAGCGCGTTCAGCTCCTTCTCGTCCACGCTTATGTTGACCGCACCGTCCAATCCTTTTCCATATACAACACCCGGTATTTTGCCCTCTTGCCTCATCAGACGCAATTCACTCTTCTTCTTGCCGATTCGGCCTTCAGCTTTCATGACAATCGTCATATGGAAGCATCCTCCTTAAGATTAGCCTTCCATATCACTTTACCCATTAAGCGCTATCTTTAATCGGCGTTATGCTTGCAGCAATCAATTGGAACGTTCCTTCTTCGCCTTGGCCCGTGCCCTGATCTTATCCGCATACCCCTGCTTATTGACCTGACGTTCTCTCGCAATCGCCAGATCGCCGGACGGCACATCGTGCGTCACCGTGGAGCCCGCTACGACATAAGCGCCCTCGCCAATCGTGACAGGAGCGATCAGATTGACGTTGCTGCCGATGAATGCGCCGTCTCCCACCTCTGTGACCGCTTTGTTGAAGCCATCGTAATTAACCGTTATCGCGCCGCAGCCCACATTCACGTCCTTGCCGATCTTGGCGTCGCCGATGTAGCTGAGATGGGATACCTTGGAGCCGTCGCCAAGCGTGGCATTCTTCACTTCTACGAAGTCGCCGATTTTGCAACCGCGGCCAATGACAGCGCCGGGACGCAAGTAAGCGTAGGGGCCGATAGCGCTGTCTGTGCCGACTTCCGCACCGTCCAATACAGAGTGCTTCACTGCCACGCCGTCGCCCAGCTTGGAGTCCTGTATATCCGCACCGGGACCGATCACGCAATCTTCTCCGATCACGGTAGAGCCTCGCAGTACCGTTCCGGGATATAGCACCGTATCGGCCCCAATCTGCACGTCCGCCTCGATATAAGTGGACGCAGGATCGATCAGCGTCACGCCGCCAAGCAGATGGACGCGGTTAATGCGCTCCTTCATGAGCCGCTCCGCTTCCGCCAGCGCTACCCGGTCGTTGACGCCTATCGCTTCGGCGCAATCGTCCGTACAGTATGCTTGAACGGCGTCTCCCGCTTCCTGCAGCAAGCCGATCACGTCGGTCAGGTAATATTCGCCTTGCGCGTTATGATTCGTCACTTTGCCGAGCGCAGCGAACAGCTTCCGGTTATCGAAGCAATACGTGCCGGTATTGATCTCCTGCACCTTCGTCTCTTCTGCGCTGCAGTCCTTCTGTTCCACAATGCGCTTGACGATCCCGTCCTCACCACGGATGACACGCCCGTAGCCGGCCGGATCATCGAAGTGCGCCGTCAAGACCGTCGCAGCCGCACCGCTGGATTCATGCAGCTTCAGCATCCCCTCGATGGTGGACGCCTTCACAAGCGGCGTATCGCCGCATATGACGATCGTTGTTCCCTCTTCCCCTTCCAGAGCGGCTTCCGCTTGGCGCGCGGCATGTCCGGTGCCCAGTTGCTCGGCTTGCAGCGCGTAGAGCACTTCGTCTCCAAGATAAGCCTGGACCTTCTCCGCTCCGTGCCCGACGACGACGACCGATCGGTCGCACGCTACCGCGCGTATCGTATCCATCACATGACCCACCATCGGCTTGCCGCATACGGGGTGCAATACTTTATATAATTTGGATTTCATTCGTTTGCCTTTGCCAGCTGCCAGTATAATTGCCATTCGCTTCATCATACAGCCTCCTCTTCCAACCAAACTCACCAATGACTATAGCTTATATCGCAAAAAAAGAAAAGAGAGCGCTCAGCTCTCTTCTCCACGGAACACAATCAATCGTACTTAGTCCAAACTTAATTAAGCGCCTTCTTCAATGGCAACCTCATCGGCTGCCCGCTCATATTCCGCAAGCACTGCGGATTGAATCTTCTCCCGGGTAGCGGAAGAGATCGGATGAGCGATATCGCGGAATTCACCATCCGGGGTACGCTTGCTCGGCATCGCTACGAACATACCATTGTTGCCGTCGATGACGCGAATGTCGTGAACGACGAATTCGTTGTCAATGGTAATGGAAGCAATCGCCTTCATACGTCCCTCCGAATTAACACGGCGGAGTCTGACATCAGTAATTTGCACTTGTGTTCACCACCTTTGCCTATCAGAGACTTGGTGTATACTTCCACGTTTTAATTCAAAATCCTGCTAAAATTTTGGTAATTTGATGCTATATTTAAATTTTTTTTTAAGATTGAATTTTTTTCGGTGTCATTCGACATCAGTCGATGCAATGACCTCGATTTCGACAAGCACGTCTTTCGGCAGCCGCGCCACTTCAACGGCGGAACGAGCCGGCTTATGGTCGCCGAAATAGGAGGCGTAAATCTCGTTCATACTGGAAAATTGATTCATATCTTTCAAGAAAACGGTTGCCTTGACGACTTGGCGCAGGGAAGCCCCCGCTTCGGCAAGCACGGCTTCCAGGTTGCGGAACACCTGATGCGTCTGCTCCTCTATTCCACCTTCGACCAGCTGTCCTGCAGCATTCAGCGGTATTTGACCGGAAGTAAACACCAGGCTCCCCAATCTCAGCGCTTGAGAATAAGGTCCGATCGCGCCAGGCGCTTTATCGGTAGAGATTACGGTCAGTTGCTGCTTGTTCGTCATTACAATCGCTTCCCTTCGTGGATTATGAATTGAAATAGTTGCCCGGCACGATATTCATCTGCTTCGTCTTCATATCGACCGCCGTAAGCTTGGCCAACGATATATAATCCTCCAGCAGGCGCTCTTCCCGCTCGATGTCTCCGGACTCGACAAATACGCCTACCCCTGCAACTGTTGCATTGAACTCGTATAGCAAGTCAATCATTCCTTGAATCGTTCCGCCGGCTTTCATGAAATCATCGATAATCAGCACGTTCGATCTTTCCTTGAGCGCACGCCTTGCAAGCGACATCGTCTGAATCCGCTTCGTGGACCCCGATACGTAATTGATGCTTACCGCGGAGCCTTCCGTCACCTTATTGTCGCGGCGCACGATGACTACGGGAATATTCAGACAGGCTGCTGTCGCATAAGCGAGCGGAATCCCCTTCGTCTCCACCGTCATAATGACATCGATCTGCCGGTCGCGGAACGCCGTGGCGAACAGCTTGCCCACATCTGCCAGCAGATCGGGCTGGCCAAGCACGTCCGTCATGTACAGATAGCCGCCCGGCAGGACGCGGTCGGGATGCTCAAGCTTGGCGCATATATCGTGCATGATCGCAAGCGCCGTATGCTTCGGCATAATCGGCTTGAACTTCACTCCGCCGGCTGCTCCGGCAAGCGTATGCAATTCGCCAATGCCTTCCTCTTCGAACACTTCTTTAATGATGGCCAGATCCTCGCTGATGGAAGACTTGGCGGACCCATAGCGGTCCGCAAATGCTGTAAGCGAAATTAACGTATGGGGACGAGTCAACAGATATTGTGTCATTTCCACAAGCCTAGCGCTTCGCTTCAACTTCTTCACATCGATCTCCCCCAATAAAATCCGAATATTATAAAGTCAATATACCACCTTTATACGGATTTAAGCAAGAAACCTATGTAAGCATTCTTACCACATATACTTCTTTGCAGAAGCCTCTCAGTCCGTTATAGATGCGTGGCAGCTTCGCTTCCTTGGATACAAGCCCGAATACGGTAGGTCCGCTGCCTGACATCAGCACGCCATCGGCGCCAAGACGGATCATACTCTCCTTCAGCTGACGCACTTCCGGATACAGCTCCAGAGTGACCGTCTCCAGCACATTGCCCAGATTGCCGCACATCTCGTGGAATGACCCTCCTGCAAGAGCATTCCTCATGCCTGCGATCGAAGGATGACTCTTCAGTTCATTCGCTCTCAGCCGTCCGTATACATCGGCTGTCGATACGTTGATCGGCGGCTTGGCCAGCACGACCCAGCATTGCGGCGGGGAGTCAACCGGTTCCAGCTTCTCACCGCGGCCGCTTGCCAATGCTGTCCCGCCCGTTACGCAGAACGGCACATCGGAGCCCAGCTCCGCACCCAGCTCGCACAGCTCGTCCTCCGGGATGTTCAGCCTCCACAGCCGATTCAACCCGCGCAGCGTAGCTGCGGCATCGCTGCTTCCCCCTGCAAGACCGGCGGCCACCGGTATTTTCTTGTCCAGATGGATATAGACCCCCTGCTTCACCTCATATCGCTCTTTAATAAGTCTGGCCGCCTGGAAGGCCAAGTTCTTCTCATCAAGTGGAATATAGCCTACCTGGCTCGATATAATGATCGTATCGCGCGGCAGCTCCGACATTTCCAGTCGGTCCGCCAAGTCCACCATCGTCATGATCATCTCTACCTCATGATAGCCGTCTTCCCTTTTGCGAAGCACATCCAGCAGCAGATTAATTTTTGCAGGAGCTTTCTCATAAATTTTCATTTCTCTCTATTCACCCGTTCGTTCTTAAGCTTAAGCCCCATTATATCAAACGAACACAATAAAAGCTAAACAATGGCATCGCTTGGCGGACGCCCATCATTTAGCTTCTTGTTAGGACCTTATAAGTCATCAATTATGGACGCTGTGCTTTCGCTGCAGCTTGCTCCGCAAGCTGAATCGCACGCTTCACCATGTTGCCTGCGTCCTTCGCTTTAATGCCTCCCCAGCCTTCCTGCTGGATCGTATCATAAAATCCCAAATCCTTCGCAAGCTCATACTTCAGCCCTTCCGACATCACTCCGCGCCTTCTGCGGCCCATACGCACACCTCCATTCCGTTTTTCACGCTCTTGCTCATGCGGCTGCACGCCGCAATGCGACCGTCGCTCCATAGTAGTATGCATTGTGACAAGACTAATCATGCATAAGCCCGGAGATGCAGCCATAAAATAACCCCACAAAGTGGGGCTCTGCTTCGAAGATGACAAAAAAAACGCAGATCCCGTATGAGATCCGCGCAAGCGCCCCTTCTCGGCGCATTGTACTGCTTGTAACATCTATTGCTGAAAAGCGATTCGGACTTGACCCTCGTCATTACAAACGGTCACTTCCACTGACTCCGTCAAAATATCCGCATAGCTGTAGGATACACGCTTGAACGCATGCTGCTCTTCATCTAACTTCACAATGAAGACAGAAGGGTAGATTTCTTCCAACGTGCCGGTGCGTTCGATGGTCTTTCGGCGACCACCGTTTGCCCGAAGACGGATTTTGGAACCAACATGAGCTTCTAAGCTGCGTTTTATATCCAATAGCGCATTTTTAGCCATTGTCCACTACCACCTCTTTCCTTGTCCATTATAACCAAAAAAAGGGGTGGTGTCAAACAAACCAAAATATTATATCAGTCTATCATTTAACTTGTCAACGGTCATTTCGACCATTTCATGAAATTATCAAAAAAATTTATGATGTTGCTTTCGATTTCGGGAGGCCTACCCGAAAACGACCTAACGTCTCAATGCCGCCAACGCCATCGATGCCGCTGATCGTTCCATGGATGACCTCCGGCAAATTAATGGTATCGCGAATCGGCGTATAGCTGGCTTTAATGGCGACATAGACCGGGTCCAGCGCATGAATCAAGATGCGACCGGGCGAGCTTGCAAAGTTGGAACCGGCATCCATCAGCGCTTCGAAGTGCGACTGGCAGGCGCCGGCAACCACGATAAGGCCGTCGCGGCTCTTTTCATACTCTCTTGCTACCCGGACCGCATTAACGAAGTTCTGAGAGTTCTTGTAGCTGCCCAGGCTGAACATCGTATTGGGCGAACGCAGCTTCAGAACGCCATCATGGCCGGTGATGACGACAATATCCGGTCTGACCTGCGGCAGCAGCCGGAACAGCATATTGGCCATTTGAGACTCATGGAGATGCAAGCCGTATGCCGGAACACTCATGGTGTTGTACAGCTGCATGCTCTTCTTCAAATAGTTACCGTCTCCGTCAAGATGAAGCACTTTGCCCGGCACCTCGAAGTAAGGTGCTTGATGAGCGGACGGTCTGGCACCCGGTTGTTCGGAATTGGATACCTGCTTCTGTCTGTCCCGTTGCATCCTCTGCCACGATTCATTGACCTTGATGCGCACCTTCTGCACAACTGGTGTCGATTCGGGATCATCGACGATGGACAGATCATCAAGAGGCGAATCCGCCAGCAGCCGATAATCGGTCCCCTTCAATATTGCATACTCTGAACGTAACGCCTCTACACGGAACAGCACATCGCCACCATAAGAATTGCGGACGACCAAGTCCCCTTGCCTCATAGGTTAATCACCTCTCCGTCTATCCTATGGGCGGGCGGATGGAATGGTGATGGATTTCTACGATTGGGGCGAAGCGAGCCAGCCCGTGTTACGCAACCCTTCGCTTAGACGGCCGAATTCCTCCAGGGACAGCGTTTCACCGCGTCTGGAAGGCTCGATGCCCAGACTATGCAGCAATTCGTTAAGCGCTTCTCTGCGTTCCTTTCCCACAACTACGGTCAAGTTATTGGCCAGCGTCTTCCTTCTCTGCGCGAACGAGGCCTGTACAATCCGGAAGAACAGACGTTCATCAGATACTTCTACCGCCGGCTTGCTGCGCAGGCTTAGCTTGATTACCGCGGAATCCACATTGGGCTGCGGGATGAAGACAGTATGCGGCACATGGCATACGATGCTCGTCTCGCAGTAGTATTGTACCGCCACGCTCAAGCTGCCGTACTCCTTCCCGCCCGGCTTGGCGGCCATCCGCTGAGCAACCTCCTTCTGAATCATGACCACGATATGCTCCAGAGGAAGACGTTCCTCGAGCAGCTTCATCAGAATCGGCGTCGTCACATAATAAGGCAGATTCGCTACGACACTGACTCCCGACACATCGGAAAACTGCTGCTCGAACAGCTCCTTCAAATCCAGCTTCAGCACATCCCCGTGCACTACCCGAACATGCTCTTCCCCTTCCAGCACCTCTTGCAGAATGGGAATAAGCCGCTGATCCAGCTCCACAGCCGTCACCTTGCCCGCTTCAGCCGCCAGACGCTGCGTCAACGCTCCGATGCCGGGACCGATCTCGAGCGCCCCCTTCGTCTTGTCCAGTTCCGCTGCTGCCACGATGGCGGATAAGACGTTTCCGTCTATCAGGAAGTTCTGGCCCAGACTTTTCTTGAAGGAGAAGCCGTGCCTTGCGATAATTTCCTTCGTACGTTTAGGCGTTGCCACTATGTCATGCATGCTTTCGCTTTAACCCCCTTCATCCAATCCCTTTAGTGCATCCAGAAATTCTTGCTTCGTAATGCGGAAGCTTGTACATCGCTTATAGAACTGCTTGCCGTTGGCATAACCGATGCCGAGCCGCTTGCCGGCCTCCAGGCGCCTTCTCGCAGCGTCGGGATGCACGATAAGCCCTGCCTGCATCAAGTCGTCCCACGTCACCTCTCCGGCAATATCGTCAGTTTCCGTCCGCAGCTCCGCCAGCGCCTTCCTGATCGCTTCAGGGCTGGCGTTCTCTATCCCGATATCGCCCTTATAATAAGCTTGCTCCTGCGGCAAGAAAGCATGCTTGCAGCCGGGAGCGTGGCGAGCGACAATTTTCCTTATTCGTTCCCCCGCATGATCGGGATCGGTGAATATAATAATGCCCCTGCGCTTATTCGCCAGCTCGATTCTTCGCAGTACAGCCTCTCCGATCGCAGAACCGTTCGTTTCAATCGTGTCGGCTTCGACCGCCCGCTTGATTGCAGCCGTATCGTCCTTCCCCTCCACGACAATCACTTCTTTAATCATGCTCGATCCCCTCCTTACTGCGTCAGAGCCATATCCATTATCTCCAATGCGGACAGAACATGCAAAAAGAAGAGGCGCGGCCTCTTCTTATTATGGCATCATTCATTCAACTGCTTGCTTATAAATTAAATCATGATGGCTGCATACTAGCTTGCCGCCGGCTTCTTCGGTCCGATGACATATACGGTATAGCCTTTCTTGCGGCCGAACTTCATCGCATAGCTTTGGCTGTCGAAGTATACATCGATTTTATTGCCCTTAATCGCGCTTCCCTTGTCTTCGG
This sequence comes from Paenibacillus sp. J5C2022, assembly GCF_025567625.1. Taxonomy (GTDB): domain Bacteria; phylum Bacillota; class Bacilli; order Paenibacillales; family Paenibacillaceae; genus Pristimantibacillus. The sequence continues at coordinate 98,808 of NZ_JAOQJC010000024.1, forward strand.
CGCGACGGAAGCCGATGCCCTCGATATACACCCACCATCCCATCGGAATGACATTGGTATCGACCGCAATCGTTCTGCCTTCCTTCACACGCGTGCCGGACGCAGTAATGCCGTACTCCGGATGATCCTCATCCTTCCCGGTAGACTGAACGCCAGCCGAATAAGCTGTAAGCGTCACATTCTTCAGGACCTTCTTCGCATTGAACGTAATGCTGTCCTTCGTTACCGTTGCGATAGCCGGACTGTTGTTGCTCAGGACCGTCACCTTCGGTTCCGGCTTCTTCGTACCAATCGCAACCACTTGATCAACCGCCTCGGTCTGCATAATTTCACTGATCATGTTGCTTGCGACGAGTACGCCGTCTTCATATTTCTCTTCGTACTGCTCGATCACTACGCCTTCCTGGCCGGTCTGAACAACCTTCTCCTTGCCCTTCTCCAGCGTAGCATCCTCCTTCGTGACAACGGTGAACGGAACGGTCTTCTCCTGCTCCGTCATCTTCATGTCGACGCGTACAATGGTGACCGTCTCATCCGCAGTAACCGGCTGATCCGGCGATGGGTATATTTTATCCTGTTCCCTTACGGATATATCTGTTTTTTGAATCGCTGCCTGTACCGTCTTGCCTGTCGTATATACGGTCGTTGCCTTGCCGTCTGCTTTAACAATAACAGGTATCGCATGAGTTACCTCGATACGATCGCCGTCCTTAATCGGCGAATCAAGTGGGACTGACACCTCGTCGTGAGGTCCAATTGTTATAGCTTGTTCATCCAGTAGGCGTTGCAGAACCCATTGCTTCGTATCCACAACGGTTTCTTGTCCATTCACTACAACGGATACGCTCTTAACAGCCGTTCCGTACAACAACACCATAAACATGAAAGTCATAGCGATTGAAATTGCGGCACTCAAAATAATCAAACGCAGGTTTCCATGCTTCCATCGCATTGCGAAAGTCATGCTGGATGATCGTTTCCCATGGGTGTCCTCTAATTGGATAGCGCCCACTTCATCGGTCCTCCTTCATAGCCCCGCCGCCAAGTGTTACGCATGTTACAACTGACGCGACTATATCATATTCGCGTGCAAGCACGCTTGCCAGTGCAAGAATTGTCCTCCCACCTCCCTCATTATCCCTATGACGACAATTTACAGTTTATTCAATATGCTGAAGAAGTCGTCGACTGAAGCAAAATGTTGGTAGGCGCCTGAAGCTTACAGCTTGGGATGTGCGAGAGGAAAATGGAGAGGGATGTGAGTTGCTCGACACTGGAAATCCAATACAAAATGAAAAGCTCTGATTTGAATCATACATTCATCAGAGCCGAGTTGTAAAGAAGCTAAAAAATTCGATTTTCATGAAAAATTGGGGTAAAAGAAGAAAAAAGAATTGATTTCACCTATAAAAATCAGTTTTTTTGTGCGAAATGTCTTTTTTCCTCTTCTTTTTAACGGTTTTCACTCCATTCGGAAACATTTCTTACCATTTTCCATCGTAATCGCGGCCAATTCCTCCACAGAAATGCCCTTAATTTCTGCTGCAGATTGGGCGACATAGGAGACATACGACGTTTCATTTCTCTTCCCTCTAAATGGATGAGGTGACAAATAAGGGCAATCCGTTTCGATGAGCAAACGGTCCATCGGAACCTTATCCAACACCTCTTTTGGGACCCTTGCATTTTTGAACGTAACCGGTCCGCCGAACGAAATATAGAACCCCATATCCAGACATTTTTTGGCGGTTTCCCAGCTTCCGGAGAAGCAATGCATGACTCCGCCTACTTCGGCTGCATGCTCTTCCCGGAGTATTCTCACGACATCCTCATGAGCGTCGCGGTTATGAATGACGATGGGCTTATCCACCTTGCGGGCGAGCGCAATTTGTTCCCGGAATACACGGTGCTGTACTTCCTTCGGCGACGTATCCCAATGATAATCAAGACCAATCTCGCCGATTGCCACTACTTTCTCATGACTGCTCAGCTTTTCAATCCACTCCAAATCTTCAGGCCTCATATGGATGCTGTCTACCGGATGCCAGCCTACAGCCGCATATATAAAATCATAAGCTTCCGCAAGCGCAATCGTCGTTGGAATCGTTTCGCGGTCGAATCCGATATTGACACACAATCCAACTCCTGCTTCCTGTGCCCGCTGTATGACTTTGTCACGGTCTCCGTCGAATTTTTTTGAATCCAGATGGGTATGGGTATCGAACAATACACTCATGCTGTCAACACTCCTTTTTTTCGTTGCTCAACTTAATTCAAATTAAATATATCTTTCATTTTATCCGATAAAATATTTTTATTGTCCTTCAAAGGCTCTTCGGGATAGTACATATGATACTGTCCTTGGTGCAGCCCGGTAATGGAACGAACGATGTCGGATTTCAAGGAAATCTCACTGATGCTTTCATTGTGATCCAGCAACAAAATAGGAGCTTTTTCTCTCTTTTCGCCAATCTTCAAGTCCGGTCGATAAACATCATAAGGCAGGTCGAACGGATAATCAATCTCCATATGATAGTCCGGCTGCAAACCAATCGATTGAAAAGCCTCCGCCACTTCGCCAAGCAGTACCTCGTCAGGATTGTCCATCGTCATATACTTGTACAGCTTCCGATGAAGAAACCTTCTGCACAGATCTCCCAGCAATGCATCTCCTTCATCAGACCATTCCAGGAATGCCGTCTGCAATAACGACTCGTCCAGCTTCAGGTAATGCTGCAATGTCATTTTTTGTTCCAACAAGCTCTTGATCGGGACAGGCATATAATAGAAGGAATAGCCTCCTTCATACAACTCCTTCGCCCTGCGGAATATTTGACGCAATATAATTTCCGAGCTTCTTGTCACCGGATGAAAGTAAATCTGCCAATACATCTGATAACGCGACATCAAATAATGCTCCACGGCATGCATTCCGCTCTCCTTCACGACAATTTGTCCCTTGAAGGGACGCAATACGCGAAGAATACGTTCCAGATCGAACGTGCCGTAATTCACACCGGTGAAATACGCATCGCGAAGCAAGTAATCCATCCGATCGGCATCCATCTGACTGGAGATCAAACTGACTACGATCGGCTTCGGGTACTTCTTCTCAATGACCGCAGCTACCTTGTCAGGAAAGTCTGGCGATACTTGGCGCAATACGTCATTAATCTCGGTATCTCCCTGCAGGATGCGGCATGTCCATTGCTCATGGTGAGTATGGAATACTTCTTCCATGGAGTGTGAGAACGGGCCGTGCCCCACATCGTGCAGAAGCGCAGCGCACAGCGACAGCAGCCGTTCCTCCTGCGGCCAGTCCGGATAACCGTTGCGCTCGAACTGGGAAATGATTTTGCGAGTAATTTCGTATACGCCAAGCGAGTGAGAGAAGCGGCTGTGCTCGGCGCCATGAAATGTCAGATACGTTGTTCCGAGCTGTCTAATTCTGCGCAGCCTCTGAAATTCTTTCGTATTAATCAGATCCCATATCGTTCGGTCTTGCACATAAATATACTTATGTACGGGATCTTTGAACACCTTCTCTTCCGTTAAAGGTCCACTCATATTCTCATCTCCTTCATGTTCATATATTCGACACAAAGCGATCTTTCATATGTCGAAAAGTGTCGTATTATTGTTTCCAAATTGTCGAAGCTGTTGTATTCTATTACAGAGCTATTATTCTATCGAACCCCCAAAACCTCCTATATATAAGGGAATATCGTACTTCTTTGGAGGTTGACTGTTTTGGGAAGAGTTGGTATTATAGTAACTATAGAACCCACAAAGTTTGTCGAAAGATGACGAATTAACTTTTATCGAGAGGGCGGATAGATTATGATGAAATCAACAGGTATTGTACGTAAGGTTGACGAACTGGGCCGCGTTGTTATTCCTATCGAATTGCGGCGCACGCTTGGCATTGGCGAGAAGGATGCGCTGGAAATTTACGTGGACGGAGAACGCATCATGCTGAAGAAATATGAGCCGGCATGTATCTTCTGCGGCAATGCTGAGAACGTATCTTACTTCAAAGGCAAAATTGTTTGCCATATTTGTTTATCAGAAATGCCTACACCTGTGACAAAATAATAAAAATCAGTTATAATTAAGTTATCCACTTGTTAATTCTAACCTTTTTATACTCCTTGACGCCTTCCTGTGCTAGAACCCGGCCAGGAAGGTCCTTTTTTTCTCTCCCGATTCTATCTACGTATTCACTTCATTATAGACTTCCCTCTTCGGTATTCCCCGATCGACTGCCGCCTTCTTAATCGCTTCTTTTCTATTATATGCAGCTTCATAATGGGCGACGTGCTCCTGAATGGTAAGTTCGGACCACCATAGCTGTTCATTGGCCTGGCTTGCCGCCTCCTCCTTGCTGAGTCCTTCCACTATGATGCAGTATTCACCCAGAGGAGAATGCTCGGAGAGCCAAGCGATGCATTCGTCCAGATTGCCCCGCAGCGCTTCTTCGTGTCGCTTGGTCAATTCCCGGACCAATGCAACCGAGCGATTGCCCATATGCTCGCGCATCGCTTCCAGCGTTCGCTGCAGCCGATGCGGCGATTCATACAGAATTAAGGTGGCCTCATGAGCGGTCAGCCCTTGCAGCCATTTGCCCAACTGCTTCTTCTCTCTGGGAGGAAAGCCTGTGAACAGGAACCGTTCCGTCGGCAAGCCGGACATGATTAAGGCAGAAAGCGCTGCGTTCGCTCCAGGAATCGGAATGACGGATATATCCGCCGCAACAGCCTCACTCACAAGCTCTGCTCCGGGATCGGAGATGGCCGGCAGGCCGGCATCGCTGACCAGCGCTATGGACTTGCCATCCTGCATGAGCCGAATAAGCTCGGGACCGCTCGCATTCCGATTATGTTCATGATAGCTGACCAGCCGCGTTGAAATCTCGAAGTGCGTCAGCAACTTTCTCGTCTGTCTCGTATCTTCCGCGGCGATCAGATCCGCTTCCTTCAATGTGCGGATCGCTCGCATCGTCATATCCTCCAGATTGCCTATCGGAGTACCTACCAAATACAACTTTCCCATCGACGAATCTCCGGAGAAGCTCTTCTGAATGTTCATACGATCTGCACTCCTTCGTCATCATATACCATTATTGGAGGCAACAGCTTAATATCAGGCTTCCCATCTCTTGAAGCTTCTATTAATACCATATTCGCTTCCGCGCCTGCATGCGGATGAATGAACTGAATCCGCTTCGGCTCCAGCCGCCATCTTCTTAACGATTCCAGTATATCCAGCAGCCGCGATGGACGATGGACCAGCGATAGCTTGCCCCCCGTCCGAAGTATCCGGCAGCATGCCCTGGCGATATCTTCAATCGTGCAATGAATTTCATGACGCGCTATCGCGTAATGCTCGTTTTCATTTTTGTCCCCTGCGGTAACCGGCATATATGGGGGATTCACTGTTATCGCATCATATAGGCCGTTGCCCGCTTCCTTGTAATACTGTCTCAAATCCGCTTCGATGACAGCTATTCGGTGCTCACGTCCATTCATCGCCACACTGCGCCTGGCCATATCCGCCAATCGGGGCTGAATCTCGATCGCATCGATATGTGCGTCTGTTCTCTCCGACAACAGCAGCGGTATGACACCGTTGCCGGTGCACAAGTCCGCAATTCTTCCCTTCTTGGGAATTGTGGCGAATCGGGACAGCAATACGGCGTCGAGCGAGAAGCTGAATACTTCTCTGCTCTGAATAATCCGCAGCCCGGAATTCGTTAATAAATCATCGATTCTTTCATCTGCTGCCAACTGCAGCTCCTTCCCTTCAGACACACTATTCTCTCCTTTATTTTTTTCAAAAAAAACCGTCCTCTCTACAAAGGACGGCCTGTCAATTGAATTTCCTTATTTATTTAGAAAAGACAGACAGAATAAACAATCTCCTTCTGTACGGAGATGCCCGTAGTACACATTGCAAATATGAAATCCTTCATGATACAAGCGTGTCAGGTTGTCGTGACCTTCTCCCACAGCAGATGACATATCATGGTCACTATGTGGTAATGTTGTGTCATCCTCGTACTCTGCATGCTCGCTCGTTGCAAGCGATGAAGAAGCTTGTTCCGGTGGGTTCTCACGCTTCAATACTTGTCGCAGCTGTTGATTCTCCATATGCAAGCGCTTATTCTCTTCAAGAAGCTCCTTCACCATGTCCTTGAGCGCACTGAATTCCGTATGGAACAACCCGACCCGACTATCCAACTCGTTCATCTGAGCAAAAATATCCTTCTTCTCCAAGTTCCCACCCCAGAGCTTATGCGTAGGCTATCGCCCACTCGTCATATATCCGTGCTTATTTCACGATTACATCATCCAGCGGCAATTCCTTCGGCTTACCGGACACTTCAAACAGCTGTACATAGACGCTCTTGGAAGAAGCATTAATGCCTGTTACTTTGCCTTCCCCATAGGATGTGATAACAATCTTGCCTACAGCCGGCAGTTCTTCGCGCACGCTCTCATAGTTGTCATGCTCGTACTTCAAGCAGCACATCAGCCTGCCGCACAATCCTGATATCTTGGTTGGATTCAGCGACAAGTTCTGATCCTTGGCCATCTTGATGGACACAGGCTCGAAATCGCCCAGCCACGAAGAACAGCACAGCACTCGTCCGCAAGGTCCGATTCCTCCAAGCATCTTCGCCTCGTCCCGTACCCCGATCTGTCTCAACTCAATACGGGTCCGGAATACGCTGGCCAAGTCCTTTACCAGCTCGCGGAAGTCTACACGACCCTCAGCTGTAAAGTAAAAAATAATTTTATTACGGTCGAATGTAAATTCGACATCCACAAGCTTCATGCGAAGCCCATGGTTTTTAATCTTCTCAAGACAGGTCGTGAAGGCGGATCTGGCTGCCGTTCGATTCTCGTTCACGACTTCGGCATCGGCATCGTTGGCAATCCGTATTACCTTCTTGAGAGGGAGGACGACGTCCGATTCACCGACTTGCTTCTGTCCCACTACCACCTTGCCGTATTCGATACCGCGAGCGGTCTCAACAATGACATGTTGATCTCGATCCACTGGCTGATCGACCGGGTCGAAGTAATAGATCTTGCCCGCCTTCTTGAAGCGGACACCGATGACATTATACAAGGATTAGCCCTCCTGTAGTTTTACCAATAGTTGCTCGAATGCAAGCTGCGGCGGCACATTGGCTCTAATGCGCTTTCCCGCTTCAAGCGTATGCTCCATGCACGACACCCAGCCAGCAAATGAGCGGTTATACGCGTGATTACTGATCCAATCCAGTTGATCTATGAAAACCATCTTGTCCTGCCTTCCGGCCTGGAACTGTGTAAAGTCTTTAAACCAAAGCATAAACATAGACAGCACCGTTGGCATATGTGCTGCCAATTCTGTCTTGAACAACGCTTTCTGGGCAGTGAGCATCGCCGCGGTGAATCGGGTAGAACACTCCTTGCCTAATTGTATCACTAGGTTTCTGATTTCTGCAAACTCATTCTGCTGGATTAATTTCCTAACCCCTTCCAATCCGGAGGATAAGTGAACTGCGGCTCGAGCTAGTGTAGGGGGAGCCCCTTCATCTACCAGCTTCTTAAGCATATGCTCCGGTGATAAAGGGAGGAAGGGAACCCACTGGGTGCGTGAGCGTATCGTCGGCAGAATGGCTTGTCCGTTGTCGGTAATAAGAATGGCCACTACAGGGGATTGCGGCTCCTCCAAAAACTTAAGCAGGCTGTTGGCAGCGGCCAGCGTCATCGTCTCTGCCCGCTCCATAATGTAAACCATTCGTTTCGCACCGGAGTTGCGGTACGCGAAGCTCCTTTGCAGCTCCCGGATTTGTTCGATCTTGATGCTTGCACCGTCAGGAGCAATCTGCTTCAGCTCCTGCTGGTTGCCATGCTCCAGCTTGCGGCACTCGATACATTCCCCGCACGCTTGCCCTCCTCCGGCCGTACAGAACAGCGCTTTGGCGAATGCGAGAGCCATCGCCATCTTGCCGGTTCCGGAAGGGCCATGAAAGAGATAAGCATGCGATATTTTCCCGCTCTGCAATGCATGGCCCAATATGCGCTGTGCTTTCCATTGCCCGGTCGAGGCAGCCGCCGCTTCGCCTCCTATCATGGTTTGATGATCCACTTTGTAACAACCTTCCTTTAGAACAGATAATTAATAAGAATACCTCGTATCTCCCCCATTTTATTCAAGAGGTCGATTCTTCCTTCTTCCGTGTGCAGCATGTCCTCCGCCATTGAGATGAGAACAGCGTCGATTTCATCCAGCAACTTATATCGCTTCACGCGTCCGCGCCGGTCGAAGCCGCGCACTTCCTTCAGTCCTACGCCTCGTCTCAACGTATCCTCCAGAAATCTCTTCACCATCTCGCGATACAGCTTCAGTTCCCGTACAGTCATATGTTTGGCCAGACGCTCGCCCTGCCGCTGAATATTATGGAACTTCTGCTGCAGCTCTTCTTGCGTCCGCTCCGTATCCTTCTGCATCATCACTTCCGCGAAGCCCATCGGTGAAGCAGGCTTCATCGCTGCATCGTTATTCGTCCTGTTCTGCCCCAGCGGACGGAACCCTTGATCTACTCTCATAAGCTAGTCACGTCCTCAGAAGTGTTCGAAGCGCTCTACCGGAACTACGAATACGGTCGCGCCGCCGATCTGAACTTCAACCGGGAATGGAATGTAGGAGTCCGTCGAGCCGCCCATCGGCGACACAGGCGTGACAAGCTGGTCGCGCACTTTACAATTGGAGCTGATTACGTTGAATACCTCATGCACACGCTCATCCTCAACACCGATCATGAACGTCGTATTGCCCGCACGCAAGAAGCCCCCTGTACTCGCCAGCTTCGTCGCCCGGAATCCTTCTCTTACAAGCGCATTCGACAATCTATTGCTATCCTTATCTTGTATGACCGCAATAACCAACTTCATGCTCATTCCCCCTAGCCAGAAATATGAGTATCCTATATTTATTGGACACGCTCACCCTGTATTCCTTCCAGACAGCGATTGACAATCGTCAAAACTTGCTGAAACACGTCTTCCGGCTCCTGTTCCGCATTGACCTGATGAATGCGATCCGGATATTCCGCGGCCAGTTGCAAGTATCCTTCCCGCACAAGCTCATGAAAGCTTTGACGTTCCAAGTCAAGCCGGTTCACTTCCCGTTCCGAGGCTCTTGCAATACGTGCCAATCCCACTTCCGGCGATACGTCCATGTAGATTGTAAGCTCCGGCATCATCTCGCCGATGGCAAATGCGTTAATGGCCCATATCTCCTTCATGCCAAGCCCGCGCGCATGCCCCTGATAAGCGAGACTGCTGTCCACGAACCGGTCGCAGATGACCACATTCCCATCGCACAATGCCGGGATAACCTTCTCCGCCAGATGCTGTCTGCGGGCTGCTGCATATAGCAAAGCTTCCGTCCGCGCATCCATCTCCGTGTGCCCGGGGTCCAGGATAACGGCTCGTATTTTCTCGGCGATCGGAATGCCTCCAGGCTCCCGGGTCGTCACTACCCGATGCCCCTTACTTTGCAGCGTATGAGCCAACCGCTCAATAAGTGTCGATTTGCCTGCGCCTTCTCCGCCTTCTATTGTAATGAACATTCCCTTTTTCAAGCTGCTGCCCCATTCTTTTTGTTTCCTTCATTTTAACAAAGGGCTTATCTCTCTACAATGAACATTTCTGTTTGCATCGCCTGCTCGCCCAAGCTTTATTCGTGAATAACCGCTATCGATTGCATCTTGGCATCGCTTGCTCCTTGAAACTTCGCTCCCACGCTTGCTAGCCTGCTAATTTGCTGAATGGCTTCTTCCGTAATCGGCTCGCCTCGATAAAGTAGAGGAATGCCTGGCGGGTAAGGAATGACATTCTCGGCTGACAGTCGGCCAGCCGCCTCTCTCAGCGGCACCTGAATGGTCTTAGCCTGCTCGTATGCCCCTCTGTGGAAAGCTACAGGCGCTCCTATTCCATCGCCTTGAGACGGCTCCAGAGCTGGAATGACTACGCTCGGCTTCGATTCGTACGATGCCGCAACGGTCTGATGGATGCGTAGCAGCGATTGCTTCAGTCGCTTCATATCTTCTTCTGTAACCGATACGTTAACAACAAGGACTACATATCTAACATCGGACATCTCCGGCCAGCATCCATCCCGTTCCAGCTCTTTATGGAGGTGCACACCGGACAATTGCCCGCTGATGTCGAATAGAACCATTCTTAACGGATCATATTGCAATTCATTATTTCGCAGCAGCGTTCTCCCGTTAATATCCTGTATAATAAGTTGCCGCTCTTCCAGCCAGCTGCGAAATTGCTCCGCCAATAGAAGCGCCTTATGGAACAGCCGCTCCTTCTCCCGATCTATTATTGCTCGGGAAATATCCAGCGATGCCATAATCGGAAATGAGGGACTGGAGCTCTGTACCATAGACAGCTGCTCGCGTACATCGGCGAGATCGATTCTGCTTCCCTGAACATGAAGCATTGCCCCCATTGTCATGGCTAGCAATGTTTTGTGCGTGGATTGCACGACAGCATCCGCACCAGCATATATCGCTGATGTCGGAAGTGCCGGATGCATGCTGTAATGCGCGCCATGGGCTTCATCGACAATGAAGGGCTTATCGTAGTGATGCGTCAATTCTACATAGGGCTGCAGCGGTGTATTCATCCCGTAATAGTTCGGAGTGGAGAACATAACTCCTTTCGCCTTCGGATAACGCTGCAGCGCTTGCTCCAATTGCTGAAGCGAAGGAACAGTAGCGAGCCCAGAGTGTGCGTCGTACTGCGGGGCTAGAAATACGGCCGATGCGCCTGCCAGCTTCAACCCATTGATAATGGACTTATGGACATTGCGCTGCACGATAATCAGATCGCCTGGCTGGCATAAGGTAAGCATCATGGCTACATTGCCCGACGTGCTTCCCCCCACTAGCAAATAGGTATGATCGGCCCCGAAGCAATGAGCTGCCAGCCGCTCAGCCTCGGCAATGCACGCTTCCGGATGATGCAAGTCGTCTGTTGAAGACAGCTCCGTTACATCGATCTCCATAACGGAGCTGAGCGGGTAGTAGCCTGATTGACCGGGCTGCTTTGATGCTATCCATTGTCTGATCGCGTCGCCGTAACGATGTCCCGGCACATGGAAGCTGACAGGATCTCCTGATTGATGCTTCATCAACGCTTCATAGATAGGTGCTTGTATTTCGTTCATGTTTCGGTGCGCATTCCTTTCAACTGCGTTTGTCATTCCCCTTCATTGTACTGCAATTGAGGCGTCATAGGACAAAAAAAAGAGCAACTTCCGATTTGGCAGCCGCTCAAGCGTTCTTTTCGATAAATATTTGCTTCATTTGATGGATAAAGAAGGGATACTTCGCATCTTTCACATCGGTATGAACCATTTCTGTTTCACAATCCTCACATATAAAGCCGTATATGACTCGAATACCTTCGCCTTCCGTTTTTCTGTTCCCGCATATTGCGCATTGATAACCGGATAATTCACTCATTCCTCATCCCTGCCTTTCCCGTATACATGATGCCTCTACATCTATTATGACACGAAATCTATGATTTCATACTTGTTTCATATGCTGTTTTCAAATATTACTATATCGTATGCAGTTAATGGGCGGATGGTGATAACTTATGTGGGATTGAACTATGGACAAAACGGATTCGATTACCGATATAATTATTGAGTATTAGCTCAGTTGTGCATGGCACTATGGAAGGATGCGCGAATATGAAGAGGAAACTGTCAGAGCAAGAGAACGCAACGATCTATCAATATAAGCTCATTAAACGAAAAGTGATTGTTAAAGAGCTCATTTACAGCCATCTTCTAATGGCATTTATTTTCGCAGGCTGCCAGATTCTGATTTATCGAATGGAGGGGTTATTTTCATGGTTGTTCGGCTTCGCACTCATACAAGCGCTGCACCTGCTTGTTCTGCTTCTGACGTTCATACGAGTCGATGAAGCAGCGGATCGCCAATGGATTTGGCGAATTACCCCTCCCTGGATCGGGTTCAAGCCAGCTAATGATATTAGTCTTCTCATCTTCCGCAGAGTGCACCGCCACCTGTTTTGGATCGGATTATGCTTTATTGCCCTGTTATATCCCTGGACCAAACCATCGCTCATGATAAGCCTTGTAAGCTGGCATATTTGGCTGCTAACCCCAAGACTATTGTTATCGTTCTCTTTTCGCAAGCAGCGTAAAGACGGGGTCCTGCGCCTGCAGACGAAGGAAGCATCCTACTATCACCGTTAATAGATACCTGTAAAGATGCTGATGCTGCTCTCTCTCCTCTCCAAGGTCACTGCTTATTCATGATGAGAAGCTGTCTATTTAACAAGTATGGAGATCATTTTCACATGTTCATCCCAACTTTAAATGAAATTTCGTACAAACTCAGTAACCATAGCGCGAATCAACCACCTTTGTACGAAATTTCTTTCAAAAGCAGCTAATGTACTCCTCAAATCTGCTACTTTGTACGCTTTTTCACACAAATCACTCGCCATACACACTCAACCCACCACTTTTGTACGATTTTTCACACAAACTACCTCCCACACACGCTCAACCCTCCACTT
>NZ_JAOQJC010000025.1 GCF_025567625.1 Paenibacillus sp. J5C2022
GTTAAATCCTATGCACCAATACAAAAAGAAGGAGCGATCCCGTCCAGATCGCTCCTCCCCTTGCTGCTGAATCAACAGGATGAACATGTTCATTCATCCCTATCCACTTGATCCACATCACTATCCGCACTATTGCCGCTCGTTCCCCTCATTCCACACTTTCCACGGGGTCATACTATTACTATACCGTACTTTCAGATCTATCCACTCTTTCTGCATCATTCGCTCGTTCCGTACTACTATACCGTACTTTCAGATCTATCCACTCTTTCTGCATCATTCGCTCGTTCCGTACTACTATCCGCACGAGCCACACGATCCGCGCCACTATCCCGCACGACTATCCGCATAACAAGTTACTTCTTCCCCTTCAACTGCTTCACGCCTTCGAGCAATTGCGGGTCCTCCGCATTCAGCTTATCGCGAAGCGAATCTATAAGACTGTAGCCCGTCCGGTCGTTGAATTGTCCCGTCGCTTCCAGCCCGTTGTCCTGCTGGTACTTGCGAAGCGCCGATTCCGTCTCCCCGCCGAAGATGCCTTCTTCGCCGACAGGTCCATATCCCAACGCCTTCAGCATTTCCTGCAGCGTCTTCACATCCTCGCCGTAGCTGCCCAGCTTCATCTCCGAGCCGATCGCAAGCGGTCGCAGGTAGGCATAATCCGGCAAGGACACCTCGTAATCGGGCGTAACCCCTTGCTTGTTAATCCATGTGCCCCCCGGCGTCTTCCACTGGGCTTCTGTCAGGCTAAGTACAGAGCCGTCCGGGAACTGCTTGAACATCTGCACGACGCCTTTGCCGAAAGTTTGCTCGCCGACTACCGTAGCTCCGGCCGATTCCTTCAAGGCCGACGCCATCACTTCGCTGGCGCTCGCCGACTTGCCGTTGACAAGCACGACGATCGGTATACCCCACTCCTCCTTCTGATAGGAGCGGTAAGACACTGTCTGCTTCTCTTCCTTGGAGACGACATCCAATATCTTCTCGCCCTTCGGAATAAGCATGCTCGCGATCTCCACCGTCGATTCCAGCAGTCCTCCGGGATTGGAGCGCAGATCCAGTAGCAAGCCCTGCAGCGGCCCTTCCTTCTCCAGCTCCTCGATCGCCGTCTTGAACTCCTCGTCCGTCTCATAGCCGAAGCGGCTAATCGTCACATGGCCAACGCCGCCATCCAGCAGCTCGTAAGTGACCGTATGAACGGCAATCGCTTCGCGCTTCAGCGTAACTTCCAGAGGTGCGCTATCCCCAGGGCGCTGCAGGACGAGCGACACCGGCTCGCCTTCCTTCCCCCGGACCATGCCGATCAGATCGTGATAGCTCACCTCCTCCAGCGAAGTGCCGTCCACCTTCTTGAGTATATCGCCGGGCAGCAAGCCTCCCCGTTCCGCCGGAGCGTCCTTGGTGACTTCGTTAATGATATACTGGCCTTCCTCCTGACGCAGCGTCACGCCGATGCCGTAAATTTCCCCTTCGTATGACTGCGTGTATTCCTCGCCGCGCTCGCCGACCATATACTGCGAATACGGGTCGCCGAGAGAAGCGACCATGCCCTGCGCCGCTCCGTTAATGAGCGCTTCGGACTCCGCTCCTTCCAGGTAATCGTTCATGATTCGCATATAGGCGGCGTTCAAATATTGGAAGTTATCCACCTTCATGACGGGATAGCGAACCCCTGTCCATATGACCCCGAGCCCGAAGCCAATGATGAGCAGGAGCACTGCTCCAACGGAATAGTACAGGGGCGAGCGGGGACCGCTTCCTTTGCGGGGAGTCTGAGTTATTTCGCCTGTCGGGCGTTGCTGCATGCTGTCATTCATCCTGATTTCTCCTTGTACACCTATCGTTTTTTCGTTACAATCAACCTTATTGCTGTTATCCTGCAGTTCGAATAGAAAGGGAGATACCGGCTATTATGTCTATTATGTATAAACTGATTGCCATTGATGTCGACGATACGCTATTGACCGACGACTTGCTCGTCACCCCCGGCACGATTGAAGCGATGGAGTCCGCAATTGCGCAAGGCGTGACGGTAACGCTCGCCACCGGCCGGATGTTCGCATCCGCCCGCAAGATTGCCGAACAAATCAACCTCAATGTTCCTATTATCACGTATCAGGGCGCGCTCGTCAAAACCTTGCTGGAGGGAGAAGTGCTCTACGAGCGCAATATGCCTACGGAAGCCGCCAGGAAGCTGCAGCAATTCTGCCAATCCAGAGGTCTGCATCTTCAGCTGTACGTCGATGACGAATTGTACGGCACCGAAGACAACGATCGGATCAAGGCCTATTCTAAGCTTTCCAATATTCCGTACAAAATAGAACCTGACTTCGACTATTTAATTGAAAAACCGCTTCATAAAATGCTTATCATCGATGAGCCGGAAGTGCTCGACGGACTAATCGAAGAGCTGCGGCCGCTCATCGGCGAAGATGTTCATATGACCAAGTCGAAGGCGCATTACTTGGAATTCATGCATAAGGAAGGAACGAAAGGTCATGCGCTCGCGTTCATGGCACAGCATATCGGCTGCACGATGGAGGAGACGATCGGCATGGGCGACGCATGGAACGACCGTGAGCTGATCCAGGTCGCCGGACTTGGCGTGGCAATGGGCAATGCGATTGATTCCTTGAAGGAGCTGGCGGATTACGTGACGGCTACGAACAATGAGGAAGGCGTACGGCATGTTATTGAGAAGTTTGTGCTGAAGCCTCATTGATTGATTGACGTTGACGGCAACCCGCTCCCCCTGTTCACCTGTAATTTCATATGCATTGTAGAATACAGTAAGTCTCCAACTCCACGTACCAGTGGAGTTGGAGACTTTTCGCTTGCCTGTCGCAGTGGGGCAAGGCGGATTTTGCCCCGTTGCGTATTATTTTCCTGTCTGGAGCGCGTCGATTTGCTTCTGCAGCTCGTCCTGAATTTTCTGCAGGTGCACATTGTGCGAATGAATGCGGAATAGTCGAAGGATCGCCCTTCGACAAGCGAATGAGTAATCCTCCGGAATCTTGCTATGCGTAATGCATATGTCCTCCGCCCTCTCCGCCCTCTCCGCCCTGCTCCTGCTGTCTGTACTGGCTTGGCGTCATGCCGGTCGCCCGCTTGAACGCCGTGAAGAAGTGGCTCTTCGCCTGGAAGCCGCACTGCTCGGATATGTCCGATATCGGCTGGTCTGTCTGCAGCAGCAGCTGCTGCACCTTCTTAATCCGCTCGCCCAATATGTAATTCGACAACGATATGCCCTGGTGCTCCTGGAACAGCGTCCGGACATATTTCGCCGACAAGGAGACATGATCTGCGATCTGGTCGACGGACAACGCTGGGTCGTGTACATGGTAATGAATATACTGAAGCATCTCGTCAACCAGCTTCTCCCGGCGGTTGCAGCCTCTCTGGTCGCTTAGCGTGGAGATAATGCGGTGAATCTCCTCCCGAAGCCAGCCGCTCACATCCTCTAGTCTGGCAAATTGCTTCAGATGATGATCGATGCCGTCGATGCTCTGAATGGACGTCAGCTTGCTGAACGATTTGACTACGGTGAACAGGAGCAGGCGCAGCTGGAATTGACACTCTCCGTACTTCATCTGATGAAATCTGCGGAAGATGTCCTCCAGTTCCTCCTGCACCCACTCCTCCTTGCCGCTTCTTATCGTGCCGATCAGGCTGTCCAGCCAGTCGTCCTCCAGCGTGCTGTTCAGCTCCGCGTACTGCTCGTAATCCTGCTCGGTATAGACCTTGTCTTCGCCGCGAATGAATTTGAACAGCGTCAGCTCGCAGACGTCGTCGTACACCTTGCGCCAATGATCGTGCGGGCGGTAGGCGTTGCTCAGGCCGATCGTCACTTCCAACCCGGTATGCTTCGCCACCTGTCTACTAAGCGCCAGACATACGGAACGAAGCTCTGTCGTCCGCTGCGGCACGGCAATCATGATGGCGAGATGATCGCCGCCGAAGTCGACGAACTCCGTCATGCAGCCCGATTGCTGCAGAAGCTCCCCCGCCATATTCCCAATGGCATATTTGTACAGCTTGCGCGATTGAAAATCGTAGTTTTCCGACGTCGTACGGAAGCCATCCACTTTCACAACGGCCAGCATGAGCCACTCGCTCTCCAGCAGGCTGGATTCACGGCTGATCGCCTGGGAAATGCCGGGCGTGAGCTTGCCTTGCAGCAGCCATTGCCGCATGTATTCCGATTTGATCAGCGAGTAATTGTCACGCAGCAGGGACACCCCCCTGCTCAATAACGCTGTAATCGCTCAGCTCCTTGCAGCCTAGCAAGCGCTGCAATTGTCCAGCCAGCTTGCGGAACGGCTTCATGAACTGCCGCGAGTTCCAGAATGCAATGACGACCAGCACAGCTAGCAATATGAGCGACGTGCCCAATATGACATTCTTGAACGACGTCGCCTGCCTATAGAACTGCTTCATCTCGGTGTAGGAATAGATCGTCCATGGTTGCGATTCCAGATCGGCATAATTGACATGTATACCATGTCTGCCGTCTCCCAATTCGAAGGTGCCGTGATCGTCGCTCCCCCTTGCGGCTGCAAGCTCTTGTCGCAACTCGTCATCCCCTTCTCCCAGAATGAGCGTCCCTTCTGCATCCATCATCAGAAGCCAATTGTCCTCCCCTTCCCCTCCGGCCATCAGCACTTTCTCCAGCATGTCTTTATGAAGCAAGATCACCAGATAGCCATATTGGGGTTCCTGTGAAGGAGACGATGGCAAAATTAGCGCGGGATGCGACGACTCGCCGACCGTATGGTGAAAGAATCGCATAAGAGCCGGAGGCTCCTCCTGAATTCGGCTCAGCAGTTTCGTATCCTTGAATTCATGGAATGACTGAAGACCGATTTTGGAATCCATCACTTGCTCCTTTCGCATATTGAACAGGTAAGCGCTGTCAATCAGCGGCTCGTTGCTCAAATATTTCGTCAGCACACGCAACGTCTCCGCATCCTGCAGCGGTTCGTAAGACTGCGAATAGAACCAGTTTTGGAGAGACTGATCGTCGTACATGCTCATACTGTAGCCCTTCAGCTTGGCTAGCACGAACTCGCTCCGCTCGACAGTTTCCTTTATCTTGTCCGCATGGAAGGAGCCAAGCTGAGACGCCGCGAACTGCGAGAAGCGGTCCGCCAGAAACAAAGAGAACAGCATAATGATGACCGTAAACAATATGCATAACCACAGAAAAATGCGTGAAGGCCGTTTTCTAGCCAGCAGTGCCATTCTCGATCACTCCTTATATCTTGAAATTTTGGAATTCTAATATTCTGGAATTCTAAAATTTTTAAATTCTGAAATTCTAAAATTCTAAAATTCTAAAATTCTAAAATTCTAAAATTCTAAAATTCTAAAATTCTAAAATTCTAAGAATTATTATATTGAAATTTTAAAATTTTGAAGCCCTGAAAATCTGATGAATATTTTCTCTGAAAATTATACTAGAAATGAAGAAAAAATTCACCATGATATTCCATCCGGCGTCGTTCTTCCCTACTGTTGCCCAACTCGCTTCTAACGACAGGTCGTCTGCAAACTAAAACTCACTTCCATGGCGGTTCCATTACTTCACTCACCTGGATTTGTGAGCATATTGAATGATGCTACTTGGGGGGGACGAGTTACTTTGTACGGTTTTTCACACAAACGCCGCACATTTTCTCCGCCAACCCAGCAACTTGTACGATTTTTCACACAAACACCGCACATTTTCTCCGCCAACCCAGCAACTTGTACGATTTTTCACACAAACGCCGCACATTTTCTCCGCCAACCCAGCAACTTGTACGATTTTTCACACAAACACCTCTAATTTGCTGCCTTTGCAAGTTACTTTTTACGATTTTTCACACAAACACCGCACATTTTCTCCGCCAACCCAGCGACTTGTACGATTTTTCATACAAACACCTCTAATTTGCTGCCTTTGCGAGTTACTTTGTACGATTTTTCACACAAACGCCGCACATTTACTCCGCCAACCCAGCAACTTGTACGATTTTTCGTTACTACTTAGGTCCATTCGGTACGAGGCAAGCTTGGCGGGGCTATGTGAGCAAAATGAGCGATAGCGCACAATTCCCACTACTTTTCCGCTTCTATGTGACCATTTTGAGCGATAAGCTCCTACTTGCTTAGTAGCTAAGTAGTAACGATTTTTCATACAAACACCTCTAATTTGCTGCCTTTGCAAGTTACTTTGTACGGTTTTTCACACAAAAACCGCACATTTTCTCCGCCAACCCAGCAATTTGTACGATTTTTTATACAAACACCTCTAATTTGCTGCCTTTGCGAGTTACTTTGTACGGTTTTTCACACAAACGCCGCACATTTTCTCCGCCAACCCAGCAACTTGTACGATTTTTCACACAAACACCGCACATTTTCTCCGCCAACCCAGCAACTTGTACGATTTTTCACACAAACGCCGCACATTTTCTCCGCCAACCCAGCAACTTGTACGATTTTTCACACAAACGCCGCACATTTTCTCCGCCAACCCAGCAATTTGTACGATTTTTCATACCATTCCGCTGATCTACTATCGTTGCCGGTTACTTCTGAGTGGGCTATGCGAACAATATAAGCGATAGGCATCAACTTTCAGTGATAGGCATCAACTTTCAGCGATAGGCATCAGCTTTCAGCGATAGGCATCGACTTTCAGTGGGACGAGGCACTGTTGGCGGGCGAGTCAAAGCATCGCAGCATAAAAAAGCCCGCCGCTTCAACGACGAAGCAAGCAGGCCTCCTAGTAATCATATAGCATCATGTAGCAATCCAATATCCTCATGCCATGCTAAGAGCAGGGGCGCGCATCTCTACAATGCGGTCGCACAGCGCATCCGCGTCCTCGCGGTCGTGTGTGACCAATATGGACGTCATCCGCGACAGCCGGAGCAGCTCTCTCAGCTCCTCACGGATGCTCGCCTTAAGTCCGGCGTCGAGGCTGCTGAACGGTTCATCCATAAGCAGCAGCCTTGGACGCGGAGCCAGCGCGCGGGCGAAAGCGATGCGCTGCTGCTGACCGCCGCTCAGCTCATGGGGATAACGCTTGCGGTAGTCCGCCATCTTCACCAGCTCCAGCATCTCCCCGATCCGATCGCGGCGTTCCCCGCGCGGAAGAGATCCCAGTCCGAAGGCTATATTGCTTTCTACCGTCATATGGGGGAACAAGGCATAATCCTGGAACACCATGCCTATACCGCGCCGCTCCGGCTGGACGAAGGTGGTTCGGTCGACCATGACGGTATTCCCGACGACAATGGAGCCTTCACGCGGCGTCTCCAGTCCCGCGATCAGCCGGAGCACCGTGCTCTTGCCGCTGCCGCTCTCGCCCAGCAGCCCGACCACTTCCCCCTCTTCCATATGTAGCGTGAAGCGATGCAGCACATCGCCGGCTCCTCTCTCATACGCATAGCAAAGCTCACTTAGCTGCACATAAGTCATACGGACTCTCTCCTTCCCAGCCATTGATACAAGCATACCGATACAATACCGAATCCAATAATGATAAGCGAAGGGGTAGACGCTTCATGAATCATCTCGTCGCTGGCATACTGATAGGCCTTCGTCGCCAGCGTGTCGAAGTTGAACGGCCTGAGCAGCAGCGTGAGCGGAAGCTCCTTCACCACCTCCAGGAAGGCCATAATAAAGCCTGTCAGCACAGCCCCCTTAAGCATGGGCAGATCCACCTTGAAGAAGGTGCGGGTAACGCCATAGCCCAGCATGCGGGACGCTTCCGAATATCTGGTGCCGACCTTGTCGAACCCGGCATCGACCGCATTGAAGCCGACAGCCAGAAACCGGATGACCAGTGCGAATATAAGCATCGCAAGCGACATGCTGAGTACCAGCTTGTTCGCGCCCAGCCCCATCGCTTCGTATAGACCTGCCAGCCTCTCGTCTACGGACAGGAAGACGGCCAGCACGCCGATCGACAACACAGCTCCGGGAATGGAGTAGCCCATGCTAAGCAGCTTGCTCATGATCAAAGTGGCGTTGGAGCGCCAAGTACGGTTCGCATTCGCGGCAATGACGGCAAGAACCATCAGAATCGATACGGCGCCGAACGCCATCGTCAGCGTATTGCGGATCATCGCGGCGAAGCGCTCATCCCATACCGCCTCGAAGGTCCATGTCGCCCAGACGATCAGCTGCGCTACCGGTATGATGAAGGACAGCAGCGCTACCGCCAGTGAGAACACGACCGCCAACACAGCTGGGCCCCCATGGAGCCGCCTTCTCTGCAGCGGCAAAGTCCGCTTCGTAGAGCCGTTGTAGCGCTTCCTCCGGCGAAGCAGCCGCTCCACTACGAAGACACCGATAATGACGCTCATAAGCATGGCGGACAAGCGTATCGCGGAGTCCACATCATACATGCCGAACCATGTTTTGAAGATGGCGACGGTGAATGTCTGAATGCCGTAATGCTTGGATACGCCGTAATCGTTCAGCACCTCGAAGGCGACGAGACTGGCTCCCCCGACGATGGCACCTTGCGACAGCGGCAGCACTACCTTGAAGAAGATCGCCAGCGGGCGCTGTCCCAGCAATCTTGCATTTTCGATGAATACGGCGCTGTTCCTCTCCAGGAACGACTTTGTAATCAGATACACATATGGATAGAGGAACATCGTAAAGATGAAAATGGCGCCTTTCATAGACATAATGTCAAAATAACTCTGATTGACGGTCATTCCGAGCGAATTGCGCAAAAAAGTCTGCACGCTCCCCGTATAGCTGAGCATGGATGCATACGTATAGGCTGCAATATAGGGAGGAATGGCCAGCGGCAGAACGAATAGAAACGAAAACAGGCGCCTGAACGGGAAGTCATACGCGGTCGTCAACCAGGCCAGCGTCACGCCGATAAGGACCGTGAATACAACGGTACCGCCCATCAGCAGCAATGATTCCTTCGCATAGTCCAGCAGCATGTATTCCCGAATATGCGCCCAGTTCTCATTCGGCTTTCCCAGCAGCCCCGTCAAAATGTAAAGAGACGGAAGCAGGGCTGCCAGAGCCCCGATTCCGCTTATTACATACCACCCGTTGCATTTTTGTCCAAGATGTCTTCGCCAGGTGGAGGAATTGTTCATTACTTCCAGCCAGCCTTGTTCATCAGCTCGGTAGCGGCCTTGTTGTTCTTGCCAAGTACGGAGTAGTCGATCTGCTGCGACTTGAATTCGCCCCACTCCTTATGAATGGCCGGAAGCTCCGCATCCTTGTTCACCGGGAACTCGAAGCTGCCGTTGATCAGCATCTCCTGCGCTTCCTTGCTCACCATATATTCAATCAGCCTGATCGCATTCTCCTTGTTCTTCGCATGCTTGGCAAGGCCAATGCCGCTAATGTTGAGATGAGTGCCCGTCGTATCCTGATTCGGGAAGAAGATGCCGATGCTCTCGCCGACCTTCACTTCCTCTGCATCCTTGGAATGGAGCAGTTGACCGACATAGTAGGTGTTCATAACCGCCACATCGCCGATGCCGGCAACGACGGCTTTCGCTTGGTCACGGTCTCCGCCTTCCGGATCGCGAGCCATGTTGGCTACGATGCCTTCAGTCCACTTGGCTGCGGCTTCCTCGCCGTTCAGCTCGATCATGGACGCAACCAGCGATTGATTGTACAGGTTGGAGGAGGAACGGATCAGCACTTTGCCCTTCCACTTCGGATCGGCCAGATCCTCATAAGTCGACAGCTGGTCAGGCGTCACGCGATCCTTCGCATATGCGATGATGCGCGCTCTGGATGCCATCGCCACCCAATGGTTGTCCGCATCTCGCAGCTCCGGAGCAACGATGTCGTTCACCGTCTCGGATTCAATCGGCTGCAGTACGCCGCTCTCCTTCGCATAGTTCAGCACGCCGCCATCCACCGTAATGAACAGGTCCGCTTCGGAGCTTTCGCCCTCGCGCTTCATACGTTCCACAAGTTCCTCGGCAGTGCCTTTGATTTCGTTTACCTGAATACCCGTTTTCTTCTCGAATTCATCGAACAGCTGGAAGTCGATGTCGTAATGTCTTGCTGTAAATACGTTAACGACACCTTCCCCTTTGGACGCTTCTTTCTCGCCGCCGGATACATCGGTTCCATTGCTCGCTCCGGCTTGATTATTGGAAGCCCCGTTGCCGCCGCTATTGGCTCCATTGCCTGCTCCGTTATTGGAACCGCAGCCTGCCAACACCATCATCACGGCAATCGCAAGCATCGTCATTTTGAATACAGCCTTTTGTCTCATCTCAAACTCCCTCTCATCCACGCATATTGATGATAATGAATATCATTTACACTTGCTATATTGTAACTGAGATTAATGAGAAAACGCTGTGAAAATCAAAATAAATTCATTTTTTCTTCATAATCGCGATCGATACTCAGGCATCGCGAACAGGCAGCGTCAAAGCGGCCATCGTTCCCTCTCCCGGCTTGCTGTTCAATACGATCGTCCCGTTATAACGCTGAACAATCTGACGGGCGATCGGCAAGCCAAGCCCGTAGCCGCCGGCTCCGCTCCTTGCCTTATCCGCGCGATAGAAGCGGTCCCATGCGTGAGCCAGCTCTTCCTCAGTCATCCCAATGCCTGCATCAAGGACGGTGATGATCGCATGACCTGTCGTATCATCCTGAATGGCATCAATTCGCACTTCAGTACTGGAGCCGGAATATTTCACCGCATTGTCCAGCAATATGAGCATCAGCTGCAGTAGATGGCCGTCGCTAATACCAAGTTGCATCCCTTCCAACTGCGATACGTTGACGGATAGATCGATTGAGGGGTGCAGGCCTCCGATTTTCTCAGCGGCAGATTGAATAACCGCATCCGGCTGCAAGCATACTTCTTCGGCCGGCGCATGCAGATGCTCTTGTGCCAGCTTCTCTATTCGCGACAAGGTCAGCAGCTCCTCGACAAGCCCCCTCAGACGCAGCAATTCCTCCATTGAGATGCGAAGCGACTCCTCCAGCACCTCCGGATCATGCTTGCCCCATCTCTGCAGCATCGCCAGATGCCCTTCAATGATGGCTACGGGCGTCCGCAGTTCGTGCGAAGCGTCTTCCACGAATTGCTTCTGCTTCCGGAACGCCCCCTCCACCTCGTCCATCATATCGTTGAACATAACCGTCAGCGCCGTTATATCGTCTCTGGCCTCACCGACCGCCATCCGCTCCTGCAGCCCGTTCTGCTTCACCCTGCGCATCGTTCGATGCATGGATCGAAGCGGCCTCACCAGCAGTCTGGACATTAGCCTTCCGCCGAAGGCGCTAATGACGATCGCGGCCGCGAAGCAGATCAGCATAATGCGGTTGAAGGCAGCAATGAGCCGCTCCACATGGGAGAGACTGCGAACGACTTCCACGGTCCCTGTAAAGTGAAAGATCGTAAGCGGACTGGACATGGCCAGCACGCCTTCCGCCCTCCCGATACCGGCCGCTTCCGCCGACCCTCTTCGCTCCACCCACTGGATAGGCATATTGTTGGCTGCAGTCACGATCGGTGTTCCATCAGCTTTAAGAATACGCACCATGCCATTGTTCACATTCGCCTTTTCCAGATAGAACCGAATTTGTTCCTCATTATCCGGCTGAATGCGTACTTCCTTGGACAAGAGAACATTGAGCAGCTCCCGCATATCCTGACGGGCCGCCCGCTCCTCGTGCTTCAGCATCCAACTCTCCACGAAGGTGAACTGGACGACATTGCTGGCGGCGAACAAGGCGCTGAGAAGCAGCGAGGACAGCAGCGTCATCCGCCAATGGAAGGGCATGCGCTTGACGATAGACGAAAGGCGCCTCATCGCCTCATCACATAGCCGACTCCGCGCACCGACTGGATATAGCTATCCTCTCCACCCCCATCAATTTTGCCTCGCAAGTAACGCACATACACATCAACGACATTTTTATCCACAACGGCATCGAACCCCCATACGGTATCCAGCAGCACTTCCCGCGACAAGACACGGCCGGGGTTCTTCATGAATGCTTCCAGCAGAGCGAATTCCCGCTTCGTCAAATCAATCGTCTCACTTCCGCGCATGACAATGCGCGTATCGGCATGAAGCATAAGCTCGCCATAACTGAGAGCCGAAGTATCCCCCTTGCGGTTATCCCCTTCTCTGCGCAGCACAGCCCGCATGCGGGCCAGCAGCTCTTCGATCGCGAACGGCTTGGCGATATAATCGTCCGCACCGCTGTCAAGTCCCTCCACCCGGTCCGACAAGCGGTCTCTCGCCGTAATCATAATAATCGGAACCCGCTTGGCGTCGCGGATGCGGCGGCACACCTCGATCCCGCCGGCCCTCGGCAGCATCACATCCAGCAGCACGACGTCCCAGCCTTCATGCAGCGCCAACTGCAGTCCAGCTTCCCCGTCCGCCGCAGTCGTGACGGAGAAGCCTTCCCTGGAAAGCTCCAGCTCGATGAATCTTGCCATATTTTTCTCATCTTCTATCAACAATACTCGCTTCAAGGCGAATCACCCTTTTTACTTTTCCGCTGCAAATGCAGTTCTCTATCATTTTAATGATAACAGTTCTCATGGTCAATCGACAATTGTTTCTATCGTACACCGATGCCAAAAAAAAGCCATCCCGAACGGGATGACTCAAGGCTTGCTGCAACCGTACTTCTATATCTTGATCAGGATACCACTTTATCGCTCTTGCGCTTGCACTCTTCATTGCTGCATTCCTTATAGGTGCCGATGAAATCTAGGCGGTGATCCAGCACCTTGAAGCCGTACTCCCGCTCCACTCTCTCTTCCAGCTCCGTCAGCCAGTCTTCCTTGATCTCGTCCAGCGCTCCGCAGTGCTGGCAGATAAGATGATGATGCATGTGCTCATGATCATGACCGCGCAAGTCGAAGCGGGCTACGCCATCTCCGAAATTCATCTTGGCTACAATTTGCAAGTCCGCTAGAAGCTCCAGCGTCCGGTACACAGTCGCGAGCCCAATCTCCGGAAACTTCTCCTTCACCAGCATATACACATCTTCCGCACTCAGATGGTCGCGTTCATTCTCCAGCAGCACCCGTACAATAATTTCCCGCTGCGTAGTCAGCTTATAACCGTTCTCCATCAGGCTGCGCTTGATTTTATCAATTTCGGCCGATACATTCAGCATGTCATGTTCCCTCCTTGTTGAGCGTTGGTTGTAGCGTTCTATTTTCGTGTTCATTATGAGATAAGCTTTTCGGCCTTTCAGATCCCGCATCTTATACAGGATTCAATACAGGTTTTCTCATTAGAATGATTCTAATGTAATGGTAGTTCATTTTTGCCAAGAAAGCAACTAGCAATTGCAAGAGACGCTTTCCCGCCATCTACATATTCGCCCCGCATCCCCGCAATCCCTTCATCTACGAAAAAAAGAGCCACTGCATCGCTGTGCAGCAAGCTCTCTCTTCCCATTACTGAATTCCCGCCAATATCTGATACCATACGCCTCTCTTCGCGTACAGCTTCTCTCGTACCTGCGTCCAACCGCCCATATACGCTATGTCGAACAAGCCTTCGGGCGTCTCGAACCGGCTCTCCGCTTCAGCCGCCACCACTTCGTGTACCGGCCGGAAGCCTTGCTGCGCCAGCAAGCGCTGGGCTTCCTCTCCTTGCAGATAGGCAATGAATGCCTCCGCCACCTCACGCGTCCCTCTCTTGTCCACATTGCGGTCTATGACGGCAGCGGGGTTTTCTATCAGGATCGTATGCTTCGGAATGACGATCTCGTATGGCGTCCCCTTCGCCATCCTGGCCAGCAGTTCGTTCTCGTAAGTAACGATCACATCGCCCACCCCGTATTCGAATGCCGCCATGGACGCCCGCCCGCTCTTGTCCAGCGACTCCACATTGCGATGAATGGAGGCGAGCAGCTTCTTGGCGGCTTCATGTGACTGCTCTCCCGTTGCTTCCTCCGACTTCTTCAGCCCGGCGCCATAGATGGCATTAATATCCCACTGCGCTCCGCCGGATGTCTTGGGATTGGGATACAGCACCTTCACGCCGTCTCGCGTCAGATCAAGCCAGTCCGATATGCCCAGCGGATTGCCGGACCTCGTTCCCAGCACGACTATGGAGTTCGTAATCATGCCGCCGTTGCTTCCCGCCCTCCAATCATGGTTCAGATACCCTGCAGCTTCAATGAGATCGAGATCGCTCTCCATCGCCAGCACCGCCACATCCGCTTCGAAGCCTCCCGCGATCGATCTTGCCTGCGTGCCGGACGCTTCATACGATTGCTGGAAGCTCACCCGCTGTCCTGTGCGCTCATACCAATCTGCGGCGAAGAGAGGCAGCAGTTCGTGGAAGGCGTCCTTGACGACGGAATAGGCTCCTATCACCAGGGTAACCTCTGCCTCCTTCTTCTCCGCGCCGGAGTTGGCGGATAACGCGCCTCCGCCTTCACTACACCCTGCGATTACGCTAATGATGAATATAATTCCCAACAGCCATACCCATGCTCGCATTCGCGTCCAAGCAACGGTTACTCTCACATGCAACAACTCTTTCTCTGCTATGGTTAAATATGAATTGGCATCGGATCGACCTTCAACGGGTTTTCCATAATCCAGCTGCTCTGCTCATTGAACAAATAAGCCCGATGGACGAGAATGCTCACTTCCTCCTCCGGCACCAGCATTTCCTTCTCCAACGACCGGTACGTCATCAGCGTCGTTCCGGCCGCATCAAGCTCTACCATCCACTCATTGCCCCGGAAGTGCAGCCGCTTCACCCGCGCTGGCATCGTCGCTGAAGCCAGCTTGATCTCTCCACGCTTGCCAACCTCGATATATTCCGGCCTGATAAGCGCTTTGCAGTCTCGGTCGGCAGTCCCTTGCTCGAAGCCGCGAAGCGCGCCTACATTCTCGACAATCGAAGACTCCCCGATAAAGCTCGCTACGAACGGTGTCGCCGGATGCCTGTATATTTCCCAAGGACTTCCCTTCTGCTCCAGCCTCCCGCCGCTAATAATCATGATCTCGTCCGCCACCTCAATCGCTTCCTCCTGATCATGGGTAACGAAGATGGAAGTGATGCCGAGCTGCTCGATCATTTCCTTCAGCCAGGTGCGCAGCTCCGTACGGATTTTGGCGTCGATTGCGGCGAACGGTTCATCCAGCAAGAGCAGCTGCGGCTCCGGCGCGAGCGCCCGTGCGAATGCCACGCGCTGCCGCTGACCTCCCGACAGCTGATGCGGATAGCGATGCTGGAACCCTTTCAACCCCGTCAGTTCCACCAAGTACATGACCCGCTCCTTAATGACGTTCTTGGGCTGCTTCTTCACCTTCAGGCCGAACGCGATATTGTCATAGACCGTCATATGCTTGAACAGCGCATAACTCTGGAACACGAATCCGATGCCTCGCTCCTGCGGCGGAAGATCGTTCACTCGGGTGCCGTGGAATACGATATCGCCGGAAGTCGGAGTCTCGAGTCCCGCCAGCATGCGAAGGATAGACGTCTTCCCGCCTCCGCTAGGCCCCAGAAGTCCGATCAGCTTGCCCTTCTCGATCTGAAAGCTGACATCCTTGACTGCGTGGAAATCGCCGAATACTTTGTTCAGAGCCCTCACTTCGATATGCTGCATCGCTTAATGCACTTCCTTTCGTTGTTTCGCCCATTCCATGAACAGAAGCAGGCTGACCGAGAATGCCGCCAGTACCAAAGCAATAGCATTGGCAGCCACCACGTTGAAATTCTCCACATCCTGATAAACAAGTGTCGTAGCGGTCTGCGTCTTGTTCATAATATTGCCGGATACAACGAGCACGGCGCCGAACTCGCCAAGCGAGCGCGCTACCGTCAGCACGACGCCATAGACGACGCCCCAGCGAATGGAAGGCCAGGTCACCTTCCAGAATGTGTACCAGGAATAGGCGCCGAGCGTCGAAGCTGCCTCCTCCTGCTGTGAGCCGATCTCCTGCAGTACCGGAATGACTTCACGAACCATGATCGGGAATGTGACGAAGAGGGTTGCCAGAATCATGCCGGGCAGCGCATAGACGATCGGAATACCCATATCCTGGAACAGGGCGCCCATAATCGTATCCGGTCCCAGCAGGAGAACGATCATCAGGCCTCCGATGACGGGAGACACCGCGAACGGCAGATCGACGATGCTGTTCAGCAGCCGCTTCAGTCGCGGTCCGATCCACTCCGCCCTAACGATATAGAGCGCCGTCATGACTCCGAACAAGGTATTGACCGCTGTCACCGTAACGACGATCATGCCCGTCATCAGAAAGGCGTGAAGCGATTCCGGCCGGACGAGCGCTTCGATGAAGCCGTCCGCTCCCCGCTCCCAGGCGCCTGTTACGATTTTCACCAACGGGATAATAAGCAGCAAGGTCATAATGGCATAAGTTACTGTAATCCATAAAGCTCTCATCGCTGGAATCTCCTTGTTGCCAAGTAATTCACCGTCCACAGGATCAGGAAGGACAAGGTGAGCAGAATAACCGACACTGCCGCCGCTCCTTGCGGATTGTTGCTCTCAATCTCTCCGAATATATAGACAGATGCGACCAGCGTCTTGCCCGGAATGTTGCCGGCAACGAGCACGACGGCTCCGAACTCCGCTAGTCCGCGCGAGAACGCCAGCATGGCGCCGCCGACGATGCCGGGCAGCATCGACGGGAAGATGACGGTCAGGAACGTTCGCGCGTGCGAAGCGCCCATTGTGTAAGCCGCTTCTTCCTGGGACTTATCCATCTCCTCCAGCAACGGCTGTACACCCCGAATTACGAATGGAAAGGTGACGAATATCATCGCAATTACAATCGCCGGTTCATGGAAGACCAGCGGGGAGCCCAGCTTCTCCGCCCATTCGCCGACAATGCTGCCCGGTCCCAGCAGAAGCAATATGAGCAGCCCGCCGACTGCTGTAGGCAGCGCGAATGGCAGGTCGACCAAGCTGTTGAGCAAGCGTCTTCCCGGAAACGTATAGCGGATAAGCACCCATCCGATAATCGTGCCGAACACCATATTAATCACCGTTGCGAAGAAAGCCAGCTTAGCGGTCAGCAAGACAGCCTTCCATGCCAGCGGGTCGAACACACTCTCCAGGAAGGCCCCGATGCCATCCGAAAAGGATTGGACATAAATGCCGGTAATGGGCAGAACGATCAGACATACAAAGTAGAGCATAATTGCCGTTCGGAAGCCAAAGCTCCAAGCTTTCCCGCGAAATAGTGCATTCAAGTTGCCCTTACCTCCAAACTATACCCGCACAATTCCCATTAACTTACTAGGTATTAATAATGTAGCATCTCGCGGAACAGGAAGTCAATGGCTATTTCACAAAAAAGAGTTAGTTTCTCTATGCTTACATATGCACGCTGCTTGGCATTTATGCGAATTTCTTTCACTGCCGCATGTCCCTTTTTGCCACTCCAACCATTCCTCGTCACCTGTTCACAAATCTAACCACTTTCCTCACTCCATCCTATGTCACATGGCTTGCAGCCTCCAAACTACCCACTTTCCTCTCTCCAATCTATGCCACATGGCTTGCAGCCGCATCCTGCGTATAAGCGAAAAAGAGAGCCCGGCATCTGCCGAGCTCTCCTGCAATTCACTATTCACCGTCTACGAAATACGAGTCTTCCCCTACAGTAATGGAAGCTTGGCCGCCGGTCAGGTCCGTCATCCAGACGATGAAGGCGTCCGCCTCCGTCGTCTCCGGCAGACAGCGAACCGTCACACGGTCCGTAAAGTCCGTGCCGCCGATTCGCGTACCCTTCCCGTGCAATTCGTTCTCCAGCTTGCCATACCAGGTGTAATCGACCTCTACGAGCACTTCCCGGTGAAGCACCAGATCGATCTCGTCCGCCGCTTCAATGCCCGCTACAGCGCCGTCCGTATAAGCGCGAACCAGACCGCCGGCTCCCAGCATAATGCCGCCGAAATACCGCGTGACGACGACGACGACATTTTTCAGCCTCTTGTTCTTGATCACTTCCAGAATAGGCTTGCCTGCCGTTCCGCTTGGCTCGCCATCGTCAGAAGCCTTCTGGAACTGATCACGCTCGCCGACGACATACGCGGAGCAATTGTGCGTCGCCTGCCGGTGCAGCCGTTTAATCTCATCGATGTATGCGACCGCTTCCTCTTCCGTCAGCACAGGCTTGGCATAACCGATGAAGCGGGACCGCTTGATGACGATCTCCTGCTCCCCTTCTGCTCTTACCGTGCGATATCGATTCAACATCGTATCAGGTCCCCTATATGTCGCTTATACTACAGGCGCGCTTCCAGCTCTGCCTTCTCCTTCTCGTAGCCAGGCTTGCCAAGCAGCGCGAACATATTGCGCTTGTACGCTTCCACGCCAGGCTGATCGAACGGATTCACGCCAAGCAGATAGCCGCTGACACCGCATGCTTTCTCGAAGAAGTAGACCAGATAGCCGAAGGTGTATGGCGTCATGTCCGCAATGTTCACGATCAGGTTCGGCACTTGACCGTCTGTATGCGCAAGCAGCGTGCCCTGGAACGCCTTCTTGTTGACGAAGTCCATCGTCTTGCCTTCAAGGAAGTTCAATCCGTCCAGATCGTCGGCATCATGCTGAATCGTAATATGCTCGGCTACCTCTTCTACCTGAATGACCGTCTCGAAAATATTCCGGTTGCCTTCCTGGATAAATTGTCCCATGGAATGCAGATCGGTAGAGAAGTCTACGGAAGCGGGATAGATGCCTTTATAATCCTTGCCTTCGCTTTCGCCGTACAGCTGCTTCCACCACTCCGATACAAAGTGAAGGGAAGGCTCATAGTTCACCAGAATCTCCGTTACTTTGCCTTTGCGGTATAATGCGTTGCGCACTGCAGCGTATTGATAAGCTTCGTTCTCCGCCAAATTCGGGTTCGCGTATTCGGCAGAGGCAGCAGCGGCGCCATTCATCATCGCGTCGATATCGATGCCCGCAGCCGCAATTGGCAGCAAGCCCACAGCCGTCAGCACGGAGTAGCGTCCGCCGACGTCGTCAGGAATAATGAAGGATTCGTAGCCTTCCTCGGTAGCCAGCTTCTTCAGTGCGCCTTTCTCTCTGTCCGTTGTCGCATAGATACGCTTACGGGCGGCTTCCTTGCCGTATTTCTTCTCCAGCTCGGCGCGGAATACGCGGAACGCAATAGCCGGCTCCGTCGTCGTGCCGGATTTGGAGATGACGTTAATCGACCAATCCTTGCCCTCCAGCAGTTGAAGCAGATGCTTCACGTAAGTCGAGCTGATGTTATTGCCCGCGAACAGCACTTGCGGCGTGCCGCGCTGCGCCTTGTCCTGCAAATTGTAGAACGAGTTGGACAGCATTTCGATTGCCGCGCGAGCGCCCAGATACGATCCGCCGATGCCGATGACGATTAGCACTTCAGAATCGGACTGAATACGTGCCGCCGCTTCCTTGATGCGGGCGAACTCTTCTTTATCGTAGTTGTTGGGAAGATCGATCCACCCCAAGTAGTCGGAGCCGGCACCCGTTCCATTATGTAACTGCTCATGCGCCAGGCGCACTTGCTCCGTCAGATTGTCAACCTCATGCTGGCCCACGAAGGACAGCGCCTTACTATAATCGAACTGTACTGTTTTGCTCATCGTAACTTCAGACCTCCCGTATAATATATGAAAACCTCTTTCAACATTGTACATAAGGATAGCGGATTTAACGCCCGAACACAAGTGTCTGAACGCCATTCCGCCTGCTTCGAGCCTTAATAGAGGTTGTTCAAAAAGCCCGCTTTTGGTCACGAAGTATACCAAGAGGAGTATTCGACATCGAATATTGAACTCAACCGGAACAAGCTTATGCTTTCGAAGTATGTTTCCTTCGGAAACATTTCAGGTGCTCACGTAGCTTCCACTACGCTCCGCTCCTCATTTCCTAGTTTCGTCCAATCTTCTCGGTGCTGAAAACCGAGCTTTTTGAACTCGCACTAATAGTAGGGGGAAATCATCAAATAAACGACGACTCCGGTGAAGCTTACATACAGCCATACCGGCATCGTCCAGCGTGAAATGCGGCGATGCTTCTCCACTTGATTGGCCAGTCCCCTGATCGCCGACAAAAGCGCCAGTGGCACGACAACGACCGCCAGCACGATATGCGTAAGCAGCACAAAGAAATATAAACCTCTGAGCAAGCCTTCGCCTCCGTATGGCGTCGATTCCGTCAAATAGTGATACGTCACATAAGAGACCAGGAACAGTGTTGTCGTCGTGAATGCCATGCCGATAAACGCCCGGTGCATGCGAATATTTTTCTTCTTGATTGCCACAAGAGCCACTACCAGCGCAAGGAAGGTAAAGCTGTTGAATATGGCATTAAGCAGCGGCAGCAGCTTCACATCGAAGCCAATCTCCCCATCATATGCAGGCAGAAAGAACAGCACTGCAATAATGCCGACGAGCACTACCGTCAGCACCGCCACGAGCGGCGTATAGTTTTTCTCCTTCATCGATGCATCCTCCTATCACAATTGCCCATGACTATACTTTATCCTAATTTGTGCAGAGGAAACCATCCTCTCCATGTCACTTTTGTCACAAAAATAGGAACAAATTATGAGCCTCGGATGGCGCAAGCGCAATAGGAGGCTGCGCCGCATTTCCCGGCACAGCCTCCTATCATCCGCGCTACTCCGTGATATAAGAGCAGCAATAATCCGTGACTTGCTTTACCTGCAGCTTGAACTTCGTGTTTGCAGGGACTTGGAATTCACCTTCGCCTTGAATATGCAGCCACTCCTCTTCCCCTGGCAGAAGCACAAGCAGGTCTCCGCTCTGAATCTCCATGATTTCATGAGAATCTGTCCCGAATTCATACTCGCCCGGCAGCATAATGCCCAGCGTCTT
This sequence comes from Paenibacillus sp. J5C2022, assembly GCF_025567625.1. GTDB lineage: Bacteria > Bacillota > Bacilli > Paenibacillales > Paenibacillaceae > Pristimantibacillus. The sequence continues at coordinate 20,862 of NZ_JAOQJC010000025.1, forward strand.
TTTCGTTCCGTCCGGGAACAGCACGACCCGACTCGTCACTTTGCCTTCAAAGTAAACATTGGCTTTCTTAACGACTGCTACATTTTCAAATTGCGACATGGTGAAGATTTCCCCTTTATTCGATGAAATGTGTCTTCGAACTGCATCGTATTGCGTTATACGTTACAGCAAGGCTTTTACTTTGTTCACAACGTTCTCGACCGTAAAGCCGTACTCCTCAATGACGCGGCCGCCCGGAGCGGAAGCTCCGAAGGTGTCGATGCCGAGAATAGCGCCTTGATCGCCCGTGTATCGCTCCCAGCCGAACGGAGAAGCCATCTCTACGGCAAGACGCGCTTTCACGTCCGGCAGAAGAACGGAATCTCTGTATGCCTTCGGCTGCTTCTCGAACAGATCCCAGCTAGGCATGCTGATAACGCGAACGGAGATGCCTTGCTTCGCCAGTTCCTGCTGTGCCGCTACCGCAAGCTGAACCTCGGAGCCGGTCGCGATAATTTGCGCTTGCGGCTTGCCATCAGCCGCATCGGAGACGACATACGCTCCCTTGCGCATGTTATCGCGCGCGCCTGTTACAGTGCCTTCCAGAATCGGCAGATTCTGACGCGTCAGCACCAGCGCTACCGGATTGTCCTTATTCTCTAGCGCGTAAGCCCATGCGGCGGACGTCTCGTTGCCATCGGCAGGACGAATGACCGTAAGGCCCGGAATGACGCGGATCGAAGCCAACTGCTCGATCGGCTCGTGTGTCGGACCGTCTTCACCGACGGCGATGCTGTCGTGCGTCAGAACATAGACGACCGGCTGCTTCATAAGCGCAGACAAGCGTACGGCTGGACGCAAGTAATCCGTGAACACGAAGAACGTGCCTCCGTAGATTTTCAGTCCGCGATGCAGGCTGATGCCGTTCATCGCCGCAGCCATGCCGAATTCGCGGACGCCGAAGTATATATTGCGGCCGTCGTAGCTACCAGGCTTGAATTGCGGCAAGCCCTTCAGATTCGTCATCGTGGAGCTCTCCAGATCGGCGGAACCGCCAACGAGATTAGGAACGTTCTTCGCCAGCGCATTCAGCGCGTTGCCGGATGCGACACGTGTGGATACCGGTTTGTCTTCTGTGGAGTATGCCGGAAGGTCTGCATCCCAGCCTTCAGGCAGCTCTCCTGCAATAGCCTGTTCGAATGCCGCTGCAAGCTCCGGATGAGCTTCCTTGTAGGAAGCGAACATCGCATTCCACTGCGCATTCGCCTGCTCGCCCTTCGCTTTCACTTCCGCGAAGTGAGCGCGCACTTCGTCAGGCACATGGAACTGATGCTCCTCGGACCAGCCGTAGAATTGCTTCGTCAGCTTCGTCTCCTCTTCGCCCAGCGGAGAACCGTGAGGGCCCGCATGGCCGCCCTTACCGCCTTTATTCGGGCTGCCGTAGCCGATTACTGTTTTCACTTCGATCAGGGTAGGTTTGTCAAGCACCGCTTGCGCCTCCGCAACCGCTGCAGACAAGGCTCCCAGATCGTTGCCGTCGGCTACGCGAAGCACTTGCCAGCCGTATCCTTCGAAGCGGCTTTGCACCGTCTCGGAATAAGACAGGTTGAGCTCGCCGTCAAGCGAGATGTCGTTGGAATCGTACAGCACGACCAGCTTGCCGAGCTTCAGATGGCCAGCGAGGGATGCCGCTTCATGGGAGATGCCCTCCATCAGATCGCCGTCGCCGCAAATGGAATAAGTAAAGTGATTAATAATGTCGAAGCCGTCCTTGTTGTAAGTAGCGGCTAGCTGCGCTTCCGCCATCGCCATTCCGACAGCCATCGCTACGCCTTGCCCCAGCGGGCCGGTTGTCGCATCTACGCCCGCCGTATGTCCGAATTCCGGATGGCCTGGCGTGAGGGAGCCCCACTGACGGAAGTTCTTCAGCTCGTCCAGCGGAAGATCGTAGCCGGACAGATGCAGCAAGCTGTACAGCAGCATCGAGCCGTGACCGGCGGACAGCACGAAGCGGTCGCGGTTGATCCACTCCGGATTCGCCGGATTATGATTCATATTTTTGGCGAATAACTGGTAACCCATCGGCGCTGCGCCCATCGGCATGCCCGGATGGCCCGACTTCGCCTTCTCAATCGCATCGATTGCCAAGGTGCGGATCGTGTCAATAGAGAGCTGTTCTATCGATTTTTGAGTGACTGTCATTTTCAAATCCTCCTAGAGTCATTACACCTTCAATACTTGAACGTATTAAAGCTATAGAATTCTTTTGCATATTGTATCATTCACTATTAATTGAATACAACTGTCTTATTTTGATGCACAAGTACTCTATCTTCGATATGCCACTTCACTGCGCGGGCCAATACGACGCGTTCAATTGTGCGTCCGATCCGCTTCAGGCTGTCCACATTGTCGCGATGCGTCACGCGCTGCACGTCCTGCTCGATGATCGGGCCGCCGTCCAGTTCCTCCGTTACGTAGTGGGCCGTGGCGCCGATAATTTTCACCCCGCGCTTGTAGGCTTGCTGATATGGCTTGCCGCCGACGAACGCCGGCAGGAAGGAATGATGAATATTAATAATGCGGTTCGGGAACTGCTCGATGAACTTCGGCGAGATAATCTGCATGTAGCGCGCCAGTACGATCAGATCGGCCTTGCCGGATATGAGCTCCATCTGCTCGCGTTCCGCTTCCGCCTTCGTCTCCGGAGTGACGGGAACGTGATGGTACGGGATGCCGAACGATTCCACCTGTTCGCGCATGTCGGGGTGGTTGCTAATGACCATGGCGATATCCGCGTCCAGATCGCCGGATCTCCATTGCCACAGCAGCTCCAGCAGGCAATGATCCTCCTTCGATACGAAGATGGCAAGACGCTTCTTGCGGGACGCGCGGAACGTGCTCCACTTCATGTCGAAGCGGTCGGCAACTCGCGAGAAGTCTTCTACGATAACCGGCAGCTCCTTCTCCAGATCGTTCAGATCGAATTCGAAGCGGATGAAGAACATGCCGCCTTCCGGGTCCATCGTATACTGGTCGGATTGTACGATGTTGGCGCCGTGTTCATGCAGGAAGTGCGAGACGGTCGCCACGATGCCGGTACGGTCCGGACAGGATATCAGCATGCGGGCGCGGCCTGCCGCCGCGCCTGATTGCGTTTCATTGGAATGGATAGACATATACATTAATCTTCCTTTTCTCGTATGATATGAAATCTATTCTATGCTTGTACGAGCAATTCCTTGCCGGCGAGACAAGCGGTCAGTCGATGATTAACCTCTTCTTCCGAGAGCTCCGCGGACAGTGCGCCTTCTGCCAGCATCAGATCGTACAAACGCTCCATCGGCTCGCGCGGGTCTGCTTTCCTCGCTTTGGCGTCGCCCTTCAGCACATCCCACGTCTCCAGCAGATACCCGCGCGGATCGAGCTCCTGCTTGCCGAAGAAGCTGTGCAGACGCTCGACATCCTCCAGGAAACTTTCACCCAGACGCTCTCTGACATTACCGCGAAGCATGGCGATCTCCGCTTCGTACATCGGACGCTGCTTCTTCGCATCCTTGCCGATCCATGGCGTCTCCAGAATGAACGGTCGACCCTTCAGCGCCTCGTGATGGACGATATTCGAGATCGTCTTGAAGCCCAGATAACCGGCGCCGATCGGCGCATGGCGGTCTTTGCCCGCCCCTTTCGGATTTTTGGTGTCATTAATATGAACGACCGCCACGCGATCCAGGCCTACGATACGGTCGAACTGCTCCAGCACGCCGTCCAGATCGTTGTTCAGATCGTAGCCGGAGTCATGCATATGGCAGGTATCCATGCAGACCGTCAGCCGCCTGTTGTCTTGCACTTTATCGATGATAGAAGCGATTTCCTCGAAACTGCGGCCGATCTCCGTGCCCTTGCCCGCCATCGTCTCCAACGCAATGTTCACATTGGTGCCGCTTGTACCGGACAGCACTTCGTTCAGCCCTTCCGCAATGCGGTTAATGCCGTATTCCGCGTCCTTGTCCGTATAAGCGCCGGGATGCAGCACAATGTTGCGCACGCCGATACAATCCGTTCTGCGGATTTCTTCTTGCAGGAAGCGAACGGCCAGCTCGAACGTATCTTCCTTGTAGGAGCCCAGATTAATAATGTAGGGAGCATGCACGACGATCTCGCCGAAGCCTGACTCCTCCATCAGCGCCTTCCCTTCCTCAATATATAGCGATTCAATCGGTTTGCGTCTCGTATTTTGCGGCGCTCCCGTATAGATCATAAACGTGCTTGAGCCGTATGTGATGGCTTCCTTCGTCGCAGTCAGCAACCCCTTGTCCGAAAATGATACGTGGGAACCTATTTTCAACATTACTCAACCGCCCCTTTATCGTTAATCACCCCTTATTTTACAGGTAATGTCGAAATAAATCTAGGAATACGCTATAATTCAATGTGAGAGGTGACAAGCAACATGGACCAAGGTATTTGGTTTTACTTTATTTTATTTTGGGCGATCGTCATGGTAGGCTCAATGGCCGTCGGCGGCTTCTTCATGTTCCGTAAATTTCTGAAGGTTCTCCCGATGCGGGACGGCAAGTCCAAGCTGGATTGGCAGAATTACTGGGTCGAGAGAAGCCGCAGCATGTGGGACGAAGATTCCAAGTCGCTATTGAACGAGCTGGTATCGCCCGTACCGACGGCATTCCGCGACATTGCCAAGCATTCCATCGCGGCCAAGATCGGGCAAGTCGCCATCGAGCAGGGCGCTTCCAGAGTAACGAGGGATCACTGCATCGAAGGTTACATAAGAGCTACCCCCAAGCGCGACTACCGCAGTCTCGTAAGCTTTCTGGATCGCAAGGGAATCGACTATTCCGCCTACGAGCATTTGCTGAACAAATGAGAAATTCTCGCTCAGGGGCTTTCGTATATGCGCGAACTGAAAGGCAGGAGTTCCAATACAAGCGACGCGATGCAGGGCTTTCGTATATACGCGAACTGAAAGTCTGCAAAGCATGCTTTCACATTTTTGCAACCTCTCCTGCGCCTGCTTCGTCTTAATGTACAGGAGGTGGTTCTATCATGAACAACAAGAATACGATGAAGAAGAAAGCCACTGCGGCAGCAGCTCTCCTGCTTGCGATAGCTCTATCGATGTCCGCCTGCAATAATGCAAGCCCGACTCCAGACAATAATGGGAACGGCCAAGTGAACAATGATACGGGCGGATCGAACAATTTGCCGGATAATGACGGTGTGATGGAACCCGATACGCCATCCGATGATGGTAGCGGGAACGATGCCTCATCCGGGACGGGCAGTAACGGTGACAATGGCGACGGCAACGGAGTCACCGGGGATGACGGTTCTTCGGAGGCAGTCCTTCATGGGGAAGGAACTTATACCGGCGCAATTGATTCCAACTCCGTCGAGATCAGGACAGACGAAGGGCCTAATGCTTATCGGCTGACAAGTGAATTGACAGCGATCATCGAGAAGCTTCCCGCCGAGGCCAAGGTCAAATTCGAATATACGGAGAAAGTAATTGACAGCGAGAATAACGTGAAGCAGTTATGGCTTCAGTCCATTGAAGAAATCAAATAACTGCTGCTGTAATGTCAAATCCAAAGAGCACTTGACTTAATCGTCCGGTGCTCTTTTTCATGGTAGAATGGAGACAGCAAAAGAGCATCATGCAAGCGGTAATGGTATAGCATTGGGATAGTTGCGGTAATCTGCCACTTTTGTACGAATTTTCATACAAAGCACCCAGACTGTCGCGCCAATTAGCCACTTTTGTACGAATTTTCATACAAAGCACCCAGACTGTCGCGCCAATTAGTCACTTTTGTACGAATTTTCATACAAAGCACCCAGCCAGTCGCGCCAACCTACCGCTTTTGTACGTTTTTTCGTACAACGCAATCGAATTCATGCGCCAATTTGTCACAATTGTGTGAGTTATCGTACATAGCAACTGGTTGCAAGCAAACGCGATGGAACGCTTAGTCGGATTGTATTCATATAAAGGGGGGATTATCGGATGAAGGTCGCTGTAACCGGAGGGACGGGCTTTATCGGGAAAGCGCTGACACAGGTATTGTTGGAGCGCGGGGACGAGGTATTTGTAATTACACGAAAGAATTCCGGGGACGACAGCAGCACACGCGACGACAGCAGCACAAGCGGCAAGCCTCTGCATGTTGTCACTTGGGATTCCCTGCAAAATAATCTCGGCATCCTGGAAGGACTAGACGCAATCGTCAATCTTGCCGGGGAAAGCATCAACCAGCGGTGGAACGATTCTGCGAAAGCACGCATATTGAACTCCAGAATATGGGCTGCGGAACAAGTAGCACAGCTTGTGAAGTCGCTGGAGAAGAAGCCGCATGTCGTCGTCAATGCTTCCGGCATATCGGCTTACGGCATATCGCAAGATGAGGTGTTCGACGAAAGCAGCCCTACAGCCGTAACGGATTTCCTGTCGGAGGTCGTCAAGCAATGGGAGCACGCCGCCGACCGCATACCGGCTGAAAGGCTTGTGAAGCTGCGCGTCGGAGTCGTACTGGCGGATAAAGGCGGAGCTTTCCCGCTAATGGCATTGCCCTATCGGTTATTTGGAGGCGGCCCTGTCGGAAGCGGCAAGCAAGGCTTGTCATGGATACACCTTCACGATATTGTGAGGCTCATCTTATTTTGCCTTGACGATGACAGTATCGACGGTCCTGTCAATGCGTCCGCTCCGCAGCCTGTCAGCAACGATGAGTTCGGAAGAGCGATAGCCAAAGCCATGGGCCGACCGCATTGGTTTCCTGTGCCGGCCTTCCTGATGCGTCTCCTCTTCGGCGAAATGTCGACACTGTTGCTGGACGGTCAACGCGCGGTTCCGAAGAAATCGCAGCAATGCGGCTTCCGATTCCAGTATCCCGCGATAGACAGTGCAATGGAGCAATTGGTCGGCAAGCGACAGCGAAGCCAACGCAATGATTAGCGCATGTTCACCTCATAGCAAGGCCCCTTCTCTCCCGCTAAATGAATGACGTCCCCTTGCGTCAAGCTGTAAGCTTTATATGGGACCATGAGCTTGCCGTTCAGCAGGCTCCCGTTGCGGGAGCCCAGATCCTTGACTTGATGCTCCCCATCCTTGCGTTCTATCTCCAGATGAATTCGGGATACGCCTTCCGCCAATTCGGAGTAATGCACGCCATCTACAGCTCTTCCAATCTTGAATGCTTCCTTGCCCGGCAATTCGATCGCTTCCTCCCGCCCCTCCCACCTTCGCTTTAGCCATAACACGGGAGAACCGCTGCCGCTATCATTGCGATACGCTTCCAACTCCCCGCTCTCCTCCCTCTCCAGCAGTGTCGTAGGGGCGATGGCTACCGCCGGAGAAGGCACGGAAGAGTGAACGGGTCCGACATGTTCATGATCGGCGGAAATATCTGAATCGGAGGACCCAGAAGACCCGAGCGGGCTTGCGCTTTCCGCCACGGCATAACTGCCCAGCGAATGCGTAGTGCCTTCCCTGTGAATCGGCTGAGGCTCCCAGAGGATCTTCTTGCGCAGCATATCCGTACTGGGCTCGAACAGCTCTTCATCATCCTCGGCTTCCTTGGCAGATGTGAATAGTTCACTGCCTCTCTTGCTCATATACACGGAGACAGCCACAATCATAAGCGTAAGGCCTGCACTGGACAGAAGACCCGGCTTGGATTGCACCGGCAAATAGATGAAACGCCATACGCAAGCTATGGCAATCAGAGCGACCGCATAAATCGTCCATTTACTCTTGCCCGACTTCGTGGGAGCATCCTCCTCCTCCCACTCGTCATCCACATTCTTCGCTAGCTCCTTGTCGGCTTTATTCCAAGGATTAGATTGCGCAGGCTTCCATTGCATCTCCGGCGAGGCAGCCGAGCCTGATGACGCAGCTTTCGCCGCCTCTCCTCTTGCTGCCGCCATATCATCGTCGGCAATGCTTTCCGGCGGCCGTGAACAGTCCGGCTTAGCGGGGAATGCCGGGCTAACGGACTCTTTTGCCTGCGGCAATCGGCCTATAGCAGGTATTGAAGATTGTTCTTTATCCTCTCCCAGCATGTCCAGCAACGTTTTTTGCAGTTCTGCCAAAGGCCACCGGATTTCACTAAGCAATTGAAATATGCGCTTCAGGCCCTCGCCGTCAATATCATCCACATATGACGTCCAGCGAACTGCGAGAGACAAGAGCTCGCTTGCGCCTTGCGCATCCTCTTCCAGATCTCCTTTCAGCGGAATATATGCGAGACGTATATCCCCGAACCGCTCTCCCATGAAGATGAACTGGTCGCCGAGCAAGCACCCCTCGGGACGAAGCATGTAATCTCTGCATTCAGCTAAAGCATCGGTAACGCTAAGCAACAGACTATAGTACTGGCTCATCGTCAGCGGCTGCTGCTGCAGGCGATGGACCAGCATCCTCATTCCCGAGAGCGCATAGCGGAATGTCAGCTTGCCGTCCAGCTCGAACCAATCGATCGGCAACAGATGCGGAACTGACTCGGCACGCAGCATATTCATCTCGATATCATCCAACTCGTCGCGGTATATTCCCTTCTTCCGGTCCACTATCATGACATGTCCCCGATTCATGGCAAAATCAATGCGGAAAGCATGCATCGCCATTACATCCCCCACCCCTTCAAGTTAATCCACCATCATCCACAGCGCTACGCCTGCAGGTGCGACAGCCAGCATGAACGGAAAGCTGCTGCGGCATGCCAGCCTGCTCCCCGGCCGCACCTTGCGCAGCACAAGCAACGTCAACCCGATCAATCCGCCGAACAGCATCGCATAAATCATAAGCTGCAGCACGGCCGCTATGCCGAGCCATGCACCCGTGGCCCCGAACAGCTTTACGTCGCCGGCTCCTATTCCTTTCAGCACATACAGCAGCAGGAGAGGCAGAAAGCCTGCGGCCGCTCCCAGCAACGCCTGCAGAAGCTGTTGCCAGCCTCCGGACAATAGTGCGTACAGGCAAGCCGCCAGGAAGAAACCGCCTGTCAGAGCATTCGGAATCCGCTGCCTGCGAACATCCGTCACAAACGCAGCGGCAAGTAAAATTGCCGCCGCCAAGCCGGGTAACGCCATCCGATCCCTTCCTCTCTTATTCCTGCTCTTTCTTCTCTACGATAAAATGACGGGACACCTGAAGCTCACCCTCAATCGTGGATACGGTCAGTTGCCATATGCCTGGCGTCGTATTACCTGAGACATGCCATGTCCACTGCACGAAACCGTTCTCGTCGGCTACGGCTTCTCCGATATGCTTCGCCTTGCTGTTGCCGCTCTTGTACCGGATGCCTAGCGATATCCTTGCTCCCGGATTCGTCTTGGCCGTTACTGTAGCCTTGCGTCCCGGACGCAAGGGAGAAGGATGAACGGCCACAATCTGCAGTGTCACGTCCTCTCCGTCAGCACCATTATCCGAGCCGTATTCGGCAGCCTTCGCATCGCTTAGCCATACCCGTTCGGACGCTCGCTCGCGCAGTATAAGCGGCTTGCCGTAGAAGGGGAGCTTAAGCGGAAATTGATAGTCTAGCACTACGGACAGGTAGGCGGGATCTCTCGTCTGCAGATCGGGAAGAGTCAGCTTGGCGAGCTCCACTCGATCGGGGTCCAATACCGCATCATTATGCAACGAATTCCGGACGAACGGTTCCACGGCACGGCGTCCCAGCTCGGAAGCCGCCCAATTGACGAGCGGCTGCCAGTCTCCGCGCAATACGGCGGCAACAAGCTCGCCTGCAGGCTCCGGCAGCCATTCGGCACCCGAAGCGGCGATTTCTCCCCAGCCGGGCAAGTCCGCCGGACCATCAGGCGACGTAGGCAGATAGGCCCCTGCAAGTGCGACTGGCCGCATATGCGCCGCCAGTTGTCGCGCAGTATTGGATGCTGCGGAGTGCAGAGCCATCTGCGTGGCGCACAGCGAGACGAGTATGATGAAAGTCATCAGCACAATTAGCAGGAATGGGGTAACAATAGCCGCCTCCAGCACAATAGAACCCGACTGCTCCTCTTTCAGCCCCTTATGCTCTGTAGAGCCCTTCACTCTTGCACAGTTATTCCTGCTTCTAATAAGACCAGCCGACAATTTTACTGCTTTCATAGCGGTTGCCTGCCACCTTCCCGTCCAGCAGTCCCCAATGTCCCAGCAGCTTCATCATGCCGGGCAGGAACAGCAGCTTTATGGACAGCCTTGCCTCGCCCGTCACCCCAGCCGGTACGGAGAATAGCTTTAAATCCCCATTTTGTTCGATGACGGCGATCATGCGCGCTAGCCTTTCTTCCCGCTTCCCGCCATGCAACAGCATGAACATGCGCAGATAGTCCTTGTAGCCCAGATCGACCTTTGCGTATTTCGACAGAGGCGCGGCACCTCTCTCAGCGAATGAGAGCATATCTGCCAGCGCGCCTTCCAATCCGTACACGATAGCAGCGGACAAAATCAGCAAAGGATGGCCCAATGACCGGCTCGCAATCAGTCCTTCCATCGTCCGTATGGCCAGACGTACGGAGAACAGTTCCCCGTAGGCGGCAATCAGATTGCCCGTCGGGGTGTGAAAGCCGTATAGCACATATTCAGCCTCCTGGTTATGGAAGGAAGTCAGGCCCGCCAAGCCGGAGACGTCTCCGCTCCTCATCAAACCGAGCAAATGCTGCGGTTCGAATCGGGAATATCTGGCTACAACATACTCACCGAAGTAAAAGTCGTCCCTGGTGTGCTGCAGCATGTCAGACAAGTCGGCGAACACGTTGTCCATTGCAGCGGAGGATTGTCGGGCAGCGTCATAGGCTCCCTCTGCAGGCTGCTGCAGCTCCGACTGCCCGTCGTCTCCCTGCGCATTGGACAGCAGGCTTTCCCGATAGTGCTTCTCAACCTGTCGGTATTGGCGCGTATGCTCTTCATTCGACGGCAAGGCCGCAATACCGTTCAGCAGATTCCGCGCTTGCTTCCAGCGCGTCTCGGCCATACTCTCCTGTTCCTTCAGCTTCTGCTTCAGCTCGCCGCCTGCCAGCGCTTGTTGGCGACTCTTTACTACGCTGCCCGGCACCAAATACCGTTCGTTGTAAAGCCGGTAAGCAGTATGAATGGCGGCGAGACTGTTCGCCAGAGCGGCTGAGTGAACATGCCGGGCTCCCGGATTGGACATGGCTGTCTGCATATTGGACAACAATTGTCTGCCTGCGTGAATATAACCTGTCCCGTCAGCTCCCTGCAGCAGCAGCTCCTGCTTGTAATCGGTGAACCATTCCGCACCTAGCACCAGTTCCTTGCCGGCCTTCCGCACCTCTGCCAGCTCATCCGCCCCGCCGTCGGGCATCCCGCTGCGTGCAGCGCCTGGCACCTTGCTCCCGGATACCGTATCATACGCCGCGTTCGCCTCACGCTCCGCCGACTCGGCTATTCTGCGCATCTCCTCATTAATCGTCTCCGCCTTCTCCAGCTCCTCCGACGCTTTCCCAATGAACTCTATATGCCGAAGATGCAAGCTGTCCCCTGCCCTTCTGATGGCATCGCTCAAGGTCCATACTTCCTGCTCATAGCCGGCAATCTCGCTACCATACAGCGGCTCCCCATCCTCCGGCAGGGAAAGGTCATGCAGCTTCATCTCCGCATAAGCGCTGTAGCCTTCAACAGCTGCGGCCGCTGTACCAGAGATTCCCCCACCAGTTCCAATCGGGATAAGCGCATGAACAGCGCTTCCCCGCAGCTCGTCCGCCGCCTGCTGCTGGAGCTTGAAGACCGCCTCAATGCGGGCTTCTCTCTTCTCATATAACTGCCGGAGCTGCGTCAATGTGTCGACCGCATGAGAAGCCTCCTTCATCGCGCCGGCCAGCGGAGCAAGCCGCGCTGCGATCTCCAGCGTGAAGTCGATCGGCGCTTTGTACTTCATCTCCTCAAGCACGCTTCTTGCGAATACATCATGCTCGCCTAGCGTAAGCGATGTATGCACTTCCGCCTCCTCGACCCGCGCTTCCACAATCGTGAAGGTGGACGGTGAGCTCTTCTCCAGATTACCCTCCAGCACTTGCCGGAATATCTCCTCTCCGTCTGTACCTCCCCTGCCGAACAAGCCATAACGCTCGTACAGCCATGTATCGTAAGCCGACAAGACGGATCGCGCACCGGATCGGGCCGCGTCCTCCGCGAGCTTGTGCAAAGCGGCAATTCTGGCATAATCGATCAGCACCGCGAAGAACAGCAGCAAGGAAGATAAGACGACAACCGCGAATATCGTGACCGCCCCGTCATCTCGCCAAAGCAACCGCCTCACTCCGTCCGGCCGCTTCATCGCATTCCTCCCTTGCCGCTACCGCCGTATGAAGCCAGCACTTCGCGGGCGTCTGCCTTCGCTCTTCCGGCACCGGTCCGATTGCCGAACTTGGCTGTATAATATCGGACGAGCTCCACACTGCGCGTAAATTCCACAGGGTCCACGACGCTTCCGGAATAGACGGCAGCCGGTCCTTCAGACATGGCCCCATGTTCCCAAGGCAGCTTCGAAGCGACAGGTTGCACCAGCCTGCTCACAACAGCACCTGTCAATCCGCTGACACCGTAGCTGATCTCGCCCTTATACGCCAGCTCGGCTCCATCCATCCATCGCGCTGCACGCAGAAGCTTCTGCGCGGTCAAGCCATCGTTCTCGTCCGAGCTGCCCGGTTTGACAGGCCATTGCACAGCCGTGCGTCCGTCTTCCCCTGCAAGGCCGAACATGCTGGCAAGCGCGCCATCCCCTCCCAATCGCCGATACAGTCCGTCATAATTCGGCTGCAGCAGAATGCCGCTTGCAGGATCGCGATGACTGTTGTCCCAGGCGAACGCCGCCCTTTCCGACGTTATGGCTGCAGCGTACAGCACAACAACCTTTTGATGCAGATACAGCCCCAGTACCAGGAACAGCAGCACTACAGCGAACAAAAGAGGGAACACAATAGCGGACTCCAACGTATAGCTGCCGCGGTCGCCTGCCAGCCAAATGCGCCAACTTTCCGCCAGCCTAGAAAATCTTGTTTGCCTGATCATCCGCTTTGTCCATCAAATCATTGACCAATGCTATAATCCAATCCTTAAATAGAAGTGCGATTATAATAACGACCGCAATAATCAGGATGACCTCCAGCGTGCCCAGACCGCTCTCATTCCGGAAGAATCGCCGCGCTTTCCCCGACCACTTTCTCCATGCACCGTATGCCATATCCACTCATCCTTCCATTATCATAATCATCACAGCACCATAACGGCTGGCGCTGCTACAAGCACCATCATGACAAGCAATATCGCAACCAGCGGAAAAACCAGCTTGGACGAGGCTTCCTCCCCGCCCGTGCGCGCAATCTCCTTCCGCTTATCCCATAAAGAGTAGGACAGCTCGCGCAGCGCAAGCACAAACTGATCGCCTCCCCTGCGATAATTAAGGAGAAGTGCGGTGGTGAACACCGCGATCTCCTGAATCGCACAGCTGCGGTTGAACCGCTCCATAACCGAGCTGAACGATTGACCGTTACGCAGAGCCTCCGCTGCCGCTTCCCATTCCTTATACAGCGGATGGTCGCTCCCTTCCCGTCCTTCCAGGCAGCGTTGGAACGCATTCGCTACCGTGTCGCCTGCTCCTACGAGGAGCATCAGTCGGCTCATGGCGCCCGGAAGCGCGGCCACCATCTTGCGCTTCCTTCTCTCCAGCTCGCGCCCCGCCTCCACATACGGCCTGCATAGCAGAACGATGCCAAGCAGCAGCCCGACCAGGAGCAGCAAGCTCTCCTCGCCGATCCATGCCAGCCAAGACCCTCCCGTCAAGGCGGCATAACCGCCGCCCACCGTCGCCGCCGCCTCCCGCTTGCTTCGCTCAATCGTCCACGACTGTCCCTTCAGCACCGCCAGCTTCATATGGAACGCATTGAACTGCAGCGCCAGCTTGTCATACAAGCGGAGATGCTCCAGCAGCTTAAGGAACGGTGCCTCCAGCAGCATCTCCTTGGCATGCGCCTTGCTCCGCATTCCCCCTCTTCCCGTAAACAATCCCTTACCGATTCGTCGCAGCGCCTTACCGCCCATCCCATAAAGCCAGCACGCGGTGAGGAGCACCGCGGCAACAGCAGCAGCCATCTCCCGCCCTCCTTCACAGCGTAATGCGCATCATGCGATGCATCGTCCAGAAGCACAGCGACAGAATCAGGAGCGCGACCGTCAACAGGACATACCCGGGCAAGCTGTACATTGGCTTCATATAATCGGGTGCAGCCAGGCTCAGGAAGAGCATGAATACGAAAGGAACAGCCATCATGATGCGCGCCTCGAACCGCTTCTGGGCGATCAGCACCTTTATCTCCGACTCTACGCCCAGCTTCTCGCCTATAATGGAGGAAGTTCTCCTCATCACGACAAGCATATCGCCGCCCGACCGCTTGCAGGTGACTACCGCTTCCGTGAAGTCGGCAATTTCTTCGATGCCCGCCCGCATGGCCAGCGACTTGAGTCCGCGTTCCAACGGTTCTCCGGTGTCCAACAGATGACAGATTCTCTGGAATTCCTGCAGTATGAACGCAGAGGCATCCGGATACAGCAATCGCAGATCCTCCAGTGTCGTCCTGAATGCCACCTCCAGCGATCGTCCCGCAGCCAGGGAAGATGTCAACGAGTATAGCGCTTCTTTAAATTGCAGCTTCAGCATATTGCGTCTTCTCTCCAGCATGGCCGCCCGCCTGTATCTTGGAGCCAGAATCCCTCCCAATGAAGCGAACAAGGAGATCGCAACGGAGTGGTAGAACAAGTAAGCGGCGAAGAACAGCATTGCTCCACACAGCAATACTGAGAGAAGAAGCTCCCGGTCCGTCAAGCGGTACGAAGTGTACTGCAGCGGTTGATCTCCCCTTCTCGGCGCTTCTCTCTCCCATAATGAATCCCAACCGGACCAGCGCAGTACCCGATTCATTCGTTCGCTCTTCAGCAGATCAGCTCTCAGTTCCAATGCCCTCCACCCCCTTTCCCGCCATATCCAGCTTGGCTGTGCGTTGCAGACGATGATCTGTGCGAATAAGTGTTGCCGCCGCGCTCACGCTCCCCCCCTCACGATGCACGAACAACGGACGATGACTGATCTCCCCGGACTCTATACCTGTAATCTCGCTTATCTCCACCACTTTGCGGGAACCATCCCGCAATCTGGCCAGATGAAGCATGATATCGATGGCGGAAGCCATCTGTCCCCGAATGACGGGCAGCGGCAGCTCCGCCGCGCCTACCACCATCGTCTCCAGACGGGCCAGCATATCCTTCACGCTATTGCCGTGCCCGGTGGAAATCGATCCCTCATGGCCCGTATTGAGCGCCTGGAGCATATCCAGCGCTTCCCCGCCGCGCACTTCTCCGATCACTATCCGATTGGGACGCATCCTGAGCGAAGCTCGTATAAGATCGCGAATGGTTACTTCTCCTTTCCCTTCCGTATTGGCATTTCTCGTCTCCAAGGAGACAAGATTGGGAATCGTAGCGAGCTGCAGCTCTGCCGAATCCTCAATGGTCACGATTCGCTCGCCGCGCGGAATGAATTGGGACAGCGCGTTCAAGAAGGTCGTTTTTCCCGTTCCTGTACCCCCGCTTATGAAAATATTGTATTTCGATTCCACAAGCGTCTTCAGGAACATTGCCGCCGCCTCCGTCAACGTCCCCTTCGCCACCAACTGCTCCATCGTCATCGGCTGCTCGGGAAATTTGCGAATTGTCATGCAAGGCCCCTTCAAAGCAACCGGAGGCAGCACGACATGCACGCGGGAGCCGTCCTTCAGACGGGCATCTACGATTGGCGTGGATTCATTCACGATGCGATTCACTCCGGCGACGATGGATTGTATGAGATCCTCCAATCTCTCCCGGCTTTCGAACGAGGCGGCCAGCCTGCTTATCTCTCCCGCCCGCTCTACGAAAATCTCCTTGTGATTATTGATCATAATCTCATTCACTTCGGGGTCCTCCATCAGCGGCTGAAGAATATCCAGCCCTCTGAAGGAATGGAACAGTCTCCGTACGTAATCGACCTTCTCGGAGGCTGTCAGAGTATGCTGATTGCTCCATTCCAGCACCACCCTTTCAGCCGTCCTCATCAGCTCTTCGTCGCTGAGCGCTACGCTGAAATCCAATCGGGCACGCACCTGCTCGCGCAGCGCGATCATGGCTTCGTTAGCGGACATGGGCGCAATCACTCTCTAGAAGCTGCTCCAGCAGCTTGTCGGCAGCAGCCCTGAACTGCGGCGATGACAGCAATGTTCCGCCGGCTTGCCATTCGTGTACGAAGGGCAGCCCATACGCATGTCTTACACGCAATTGCATGCCGCTCGACTTGTTGTATACCAGCTTTATCTTGTCTTGCATCGCTTGCAATCTCTCCCCCCAGCGTTGCCGGGCATAGGTCATCGCCAGATCATGCTTGCCTGTTACAACGGGATCTTCCGTCAGCACCATAAGCATATGCCGGGATCGTTCCATTAACGCTGCACGCATATCGTCCCAACTGTCATCGCCATCCACGACAATCACATCGTACTCCCCCGTCCCCGCAATCAGCTCCAGCAGTGCAGAAGCATCTTCTGACGTCAAGGTCAGCCTGTCCTCCACATTGTTGAAGGCCGACACGTAATCCGTTTTAAGCAGCGGATGATATTGGCGATGACGGACCAGCCATTGCCTGGCCGTGCTGAATTTGGCCTTTATCTCATACAGCAGCTCTGACATCCCTTCCCCTTCCGCTCCTTCCGTTCCGAGCCAGCGCATCGATGTGTTCCAACGCTCCAGATTCAAGTAGAAGGTGCGAAGCCCCCTGGTGCCCGCCGCATGAGCCAGATGCAGCGCCACTGCCGTCTTGCCTACTCCGCCAGCGCTTGAACATACCGTTATAACTCCACAACTGTCGGCTTGACCTGATGCGGCTGCGGCGGATCGAACCGGATTCCCGATGCTTCGGCCATACCATTCCGTCAGCCCTTTCAGCAGCATCGGGAGCGATTGATACTTCAATAGTTCGCGAAGCGCGCAGCTCTCCCCCAGCTTCTCCACTAATGCAACGGCAGGAATAGCCGCAATGACATGCTCCAGTTCCTCCAGCAGCTCCGGCTCCGCAGCTACCAGATGCACGGCATATCCCCTCTCGATGTACTGCTTGCACGCGTCCGCGCTTGTGAAAGCGGACACCCCCCATGATTCGCTGAAGGGACTGTCTCGCACATAATCAGCCAGCCGCTTCATATACTCCCCTTCTTGCATAACTACCGCCAGTTGATAGCGCATCCCATCTCTCCCTTCTTCCCAACGCAAAAAAAGCACCGCAAAGGGCGCAGCTGGCTGCTGCCCTTAACGGTGCTTCCGTCATGTCACAGAAATATGAACTTGCCATCAAATCTACCATATGATGGACATTTCGTCAACTATTGTTGTTGAAAAAAATTTCGCAGCTCTTTCTCCGCATTTTCATCCGAATCGGAGCCGTGGACGATATTGCTGGCTACATCAGTAGCATAATCGCCGCGAATGGTGCCGGCAGCCGCTTCAACGGGATTCGTTGCTCCAATAACCGAACGAGCGTTTTTCACGGCATCGTTCCCATGGAGCTCCATCGCGAAGACGGGACCTGAGACGATAAAATCGACCAATTCGCCAAAAAACGGCTTGTCCTTCAAATGCTCGTAGTGAACCTCTGCTTGCTCTCTTCCCAACTGCATCAACTTGGCTTGTACCAGCTTAAAGCCCTTTTCCTCGAATCTCGCTACAATACGACCTACCAAACCTCTTGCCACACCATCAGGTTTCACCATTACAAATGTTTTGTTCATGAGTATTCCCTCCGTTATCTGGTATATCCAATTATTGGTTAAGCCATTCACTAATAATGCCTGCGGTCTCTTCTATCGCGCGATTCGTAACATCGATGACGGGACAATTCAAGCTTTTCATAATAGAAGAAGCGTAGTCGAGCTCCTCCTGAATCCGATCAGCCGAAGCATATTGGGCGGATGCGGGCAGTCCCAGAGCCTTCAGTCTCTCCGTGCGAATTTGCAGCAAGTGCTCCGGCTTCATCGTCAGCCCTACGATTAATCGGCCTGGGCCGCACTTTAATTCAGCTGGCGGGTTCACCTCGGGCATAAGCGGAAGATTCGCCGTTTTTATCCCTTTATGAGACAAATAAACGCTTACAGGCGTCTTGGACGTACGCGACACGCCGATCAGTATAACCTGTGCCTGCAACAATCCCCGAACATCCTTGCCATCATCGTACTTGACCGCGAACTCGATCGCTTCCATCCGCTTATGATACGCCTCATCGATAGAATGAAGCAGCCCCGGCTCGCGCTTCGGAAAGCTGCCGAACGTATCCACGAACGCCTGCATCATCGGTCCCATCACATCGACCGCGGTTACGCCATGCTTCATCGATTCCTCTTTCATCAGTGCTCTCAATTCAGGCTGTACCAATGTGTAGCTGATAAATCCGCCGTTTTTTGCCGCATCAGCTACAATACGCGAAATCTCATCCTCGGAACGCAAGTGCCCGAAACGCTTGATTTTCACATTCTCCGACGAGAACTGACGCAATGTCGCCTTCACAACCGCTTCAGCCGTCTCTCCTACCGCATCCGAGCATATATATATCATTTGCTCTGTCATCTATATGGCTCCTCCTATTCCCCGACTGACGCGATGTCCGCCAATAATGCAATAATACCGGACTTCGACACCCAACCTACCACTTCCGGATCTTGTCCAGACTCCTCGCGCAGCGCAATGACAGGGAGGCAATCTACTTGATGCGCCGCCATCTTCATAATCGCGTCATGGACGGAATCGCTTGGAAGCAAAGTAACGATGTTGGGATATCGGGTCATCACCATACTGACAGGTATGGATGCCGCACTTGGATTGCCCAAAGTAATCTTCAATAGATCCTTGGGCGTAACGATGCCGGCGAACCGCTTGTTTTCATTGACAACGATAAGCGTATCCGCATTTTCGGTGAACAAGGTGATAACCGCATCATGCACGGACAAGGAATCCGGAATATTGACGGGCACTCCTTGCACCTCGCCTACCTTCAAGCTGCTCAGTCGCTGCATGGACTCATTGTTCGGCTTATAGGCATTTCCTAGGAAATAACCGACTTTCGGCTTCGCATCCAGCATGCCGAGCATCACAAGCAGGGAAAGATCCGAACGCAATGTAGGGCGGCTGACACCCAAATATTCAGCTAATTGCTCGCCTGTAACCGGCGAATGCTTCTTCACCAGCTCAAGAAGCTCCATTTGTCGAGATGTTAACTGAATCGTTCTCCCCTCTTCCCTATATGACTCATATATCATATCGCTTATTATACACCGACTTATATAACATATCACAATGACATTTGTTACACAATAAATATTTCACTCCGCATTCTTTTCATGCGCAGAGTTGTGATTTTTGTCACACTTAATAATGATTCAACTCACCAACTTATGTTACATCGTTGATTGCTCTGTTCTGTTGTCATTAATAATGGAATTATACACCTCTAACATTCTCATTTTCCCTTTATATGACTTTACTTCGCTCCCAATTCGTTCAAGCGGAAGTACGAAGCTATGCAGATATTTTCCAGGCCCGCTTTCTTACAGCCGCTCCGTATACTCCCCGTCATTGACCACTAAAGCAGTACCTTCATGGTCTCCTGTCAACATAAGCTTCGTCCATCTCCCCTTCGGCAGAATATATTTGAATTTGCTGCTATATTTTTCCTCACTAAGAATAATTCCCCCGTCTAAGCTCATATCGATAGTAAGTCTGCCGTGATCTGACTCAAGCAGAATGCCTGAATCACAAAAATCTTCGTCCGGTTGAATAGAAACAATCAATGTCCACCCAAAGCCCAGATTTTTAAGCGGAGTTTGCAAATAAGTGCTGGCTCCGTTGAAAGTCAAGAAGCAGTCCGAGTCACATTCAACCAGCTCAGTATAATGGGCTTCAGCATCATAACCGTTGCCGGATTGGTCCTTTACATTATTTCTAATGTCGTATTTTAGAATGCAGCCATCCTTCGCTATACTCTCAACTCTCCACGCCAAATTGACGAGCGGCGGCTCACCTGTCACATTTATATCTTCGGCAAATTGTACATAGGCTCTGTCCAATACATGGCTTGCCCATGTCTTCTCCGCCAGCAACGGGATAACTGGAAACAAACGATAATGGCTGTCATCCATAGAGAAGCCCTTTGACGCTGAAATATCACTCCATAAACTGCTGACTGCACCTTTAAGCTGAGGATGCCCATACGGCAAAACCGTGTCAGGAAAGAAACACTCCGTTTCCCAGTTCTCATACACATGCCTGATGTTCATGCAATCGCTTGGCTCGCTTACAATCGGAACGATGTATAGGGGACGATGCTCCATATTTACGATCTCATACCCGAGGTCAATGGCATGCTTCGCATCGCCAAAGTCCGTATTCCATATGTCCATTACTGCATCATTGCTCACTGGGATTTCACCCGCAAACGTTTTTAAGGACCCCCAAAAATGAGGCGTCTTTCCTTTGCTCTTCACATATCGAATTAACTCATTCGTATAGGCTCTAAAAGACTCTGTCAATCGTTTTTTGCCTGGTCCGTCCTGTTTCGCTACATCGTACTCGTCGGTTCCAATATGTATATCCGGTCCAATGATTTGTTTGAGTTGCTTACTGTTTTCATTTCTAAGCACGATTCTCGATTCAGATGTAAGCTGAAACTCTCCATAACCGCCTGCCCATTTCCTTAAAGCCGGAATTACTGACTACGGTTTGCCATTAGCATCTGCTTGATGAGCAAGTACCCCAGGCACAATAACACTTACATTTTTAGATATCTCATATTGCTGCGGGTCGGCTTCCTCATATACTTTGAACAATAACTGAACGACAGTATCTTTCAAGGGGCTCATGATTTTTCCGGTTAAATCGATAATTTGAGGCGAGTCGCTGCCGAATAACGCTACCTTACATCCAAAAGGCACCTGTGACATAACCATTTCTTTTTGCCCAATTGTGATAGGTGCAGCTCCTGAAGTTCCTCTGCAATTAACTTCATATCCATTTTGTTAATCAAGAATAGAACAGTCCTGTTTCCCCAGACAATATTGCTGATCAACTATGAGAAAAGCGAGCAACTGGATGCATTTTTCAGTTGCTCGCTTCATCCGCCTATTCAATCATTTTCTATCAAATGACCGGCAATGATCTGCGCATGCCATCTCGCCAAGTAATCATTGGGATGGTTCACATTATTGGCCGTCGTGTCCCGAAACGGCTTATGTTTCAGCAATTCCTGATGGACGGCTGTCATATCAACCGTCATTACCCCTGTCATCGCTTCCGAAATCTCTTCAAGAACCGGAGCATACAGACTTTGAAATCCTGAATGAATCGCTTCCGGATTAGCCAATGAAGGAGCAACTAAGATGAGCTCGGTGTCGGCCTTCGTCGACCTGATTTCTTCAACGATGGCCTGTATATTTCTCTTGAAGTCCAAGGGCAATATTCTGCCCGAGCCATCATTCATGCCGAAGGCAACAATGACAAGATCCGCATTCTCACTAGCCGCCCGCAGCTTGGCCTGCTCAACTCCCCACGCTGCTGTCACCCCTCCCAGAGAAGGGTTTACAAATTGCACTGTGTGTTCGTATGCCCTTTCAAGTTGATGAACCAACAGCTTTCCCCATATAGGAAGATAGGGGGGCTCGTTAATCAATTCACTTGAGTTTCCGCCTACAGATATGCTGTCGCCGAACAAAACAATTTTAACCGGCTCTTTTCTTTGCAGCTTTGCAATCGTCAATGGGAGCTTATCTCCGGCAAATACGGGCACAGGGCCCTCCCAATTGCCCGAATGCTTGTAGGTAATCACGATTTGCAAATTGTGAAAAAAACCATCTTCGCGAAAGTATAAAGCGCCTTTTCCGTCTTTCCGAGGCACTGTATCCGCCTCCCGATACTCAGGCACATACATTTGATCCCTGGCCATAACCGGTATCGATGAGTTCTCCATCACTATAAACCGGCCATCCTTAAAATCCCAATCTTCCCCGCGAAGGAATTCCTTGTCCAGTCGGGCACTTTTCACCGAAATGATCTCTGTCGGCGGATACAGAAAATCAACTTGTGTATGCTGATCTTCGCTTGACAACAATAGAAAGGCTTCATCATAAACAACAGGGCCTTGCCAAAAAGGATACATCGCTCTCTCTTCCATACTATTAAACTCCTTCTCCCCAGCCTTTTCAGTACAGCCCGCAGCAATCGCCGCTATGCCTAAAACCAGCAGCGTGATATAGATTGGCCTGGTCATCTTATTCATGCTTTTTCCTAAACTCGGACGGGCTATATCCGGTCATTTTTTTGAATACTCTATTGAAAAAGCTGACATCATTAAAGCCTACCTCTGCACTGATGGATGAAACTTTGTCATTCGTTGAAAGCAAAAGCTGCTTCGATTTCTCCACTCGTAAATTATGCAAATAATTTACCATTGTTGTATCGCTCATCTGTTTGAATATCCGGGTCACTTGTCTGGTACTGCAAGCGGCTATTTTGGCCAAGTCTTCCAATGTAATGAGTGTATGATAATGCCTCTCCAAAAAACCGATAATTCGTTTATACATTTGCTCCTCAACGGAACTTATTCCGTCAATAAACTTGCCGGATTTACGATTCATTTTCGGATTTACGGCGTAGTAACGACTTAACCGCAAAATGAGTTCAGTTAACATCAATTTGATTAACGAGGTGTAGCCCGGAAGCTTGGAGTGAAACTCCTGCTCGATCTTCCTCACCATTGTCTTTACTTCTTCCGTTTCGGTCGGACTCAATTTCAAAATAGAAGTAAACCTGGCATCTGCCCCAAGAAAAGGTTGTACGTAGAAGAAGTCCATTAACTGTGCGCATTCCGGTACTCGCAACATCGGCCAATCAATAATAGTAGGGAAAAATTGCAAATTCGTAACCTCAACAGACTCACCGCTATCAAGTCTATAGGTATGCATTTCGTGAGGGTTAATAATAAAAATGTCTCCGGGAAAGATTTTGTATTCCATCATCCCGAACTGCTCCGAATGAAAAATATGTGTAGCAGATCCGCTAATAACAAATACAATCTCAATAAAATCGTGACTGTGCAACGGGAGCAACGGGATATCATTTGCACTGTGAACCCAAGTGCTGACATGAAAAGGAAATATATCTCGCATAGAATATTCCACTGCTTTGAATTGATGCGTTTGAATGACCTTCAGCCTCCTTATCGATAAAAGTTTTACTCCACAATACCGGTTCTTTCGATTCCCTCCACAAAATATCGCTGTGTGAACATAAATAGAATTAATGGGGGCAATATGACAAGAAGCGCACCTGCCATTTTAATAGGTTCGTTAAGATCGAAAAATGTAAATCCCAGAAAACTCGCTGTGCCCATGGAAGCATTTAAGCTATCCTGTAAATTTTCCAAGCGGCCGGACAATAGAACGAACTCTCCATTTTGTAAAAATAAAGACGGCTCAAAGTAATTGTTCCAATGCCAAACAAAAGAAAATAGAAAAACGATTAACATGGCCGGTCTGGATAAAGGGAGCATAATTTTCCAAAAAGTGCGAAACGGTCCTGCTCCGTCCATCCTTGCGGACTCTTCAAGCTCCTTCGGGAAGGATGAATAAAATTGCCGGAATATGAGTATAAACAGTGCGCCTTTAAGCCCTTGGGCAAATAATGCCGGTATTAGAAACGGCAAGGGAGTATTGAGCCATCCCAGCTTTACATAGGTGACAAATAACGGAATGACAATCGTTTGCGGCGGAATTAAAAAAGTAAGCAAGACGATAACAAATAGTATATTCTTCCCCGGTATATGCAATCTGGCAAAGGCGTATCCCGTCATTGAGCATGAAAAAACTTGAAAAATAGCGGCTCCTACAGCTACAAGCAATGTTTGAAATAGTCCCTTCATATATTCCAAACCAATAAAAGCAACCTGATAATTGCCCCATTCAAGCACTCTGGGCAACCATCCGATGGAAGGGTCCAGCATTTCGGCAACGCTTTTGAGCGAGGTTGAAATAATGTACAGAAGCGGCTTCATATACAACGTTGATATGAACAATAAAATAGTAAAAACAAAAAACTTATACATGAAGCCGTCTACGATCGATTTTCCGATAAAAAAATATCGCGCTCTTTCTTTCATCATGCCTTCCTCCTGTTCTTCCGGCCGGCAACTGCCAGCAATAACACAATTGGGATCATAATGATGATAAAGTAAATCCAGCCCAGCGCACCTGCGTATCCGTAGCCTGTTTTGATATCAGACATACTATTTATAATATGTCGCAATACGGGGTTAAACGGATTGATGGATTGTTCGACAAGCGTGTAAATCAAATTCAGAAAAATAAATGGCACGATGACTGGAAATGTGATCTTCCAAAATGATTCCCATGGTGTGGCGCCGTCTATATTAGCCGCCTCAAAAGTAGAAGGAGGGATCGTTTGAAATGCTGCCAAAAATATAATAATTTGAATACCGGAATACCACAGAATAATGACAAACTTGGAAATTAAACTAACTAATGTGCCTGCAATTGAAGGAGGAAATAAACTATACACGATAGTTGTTACATCATATTGTTCATCAAAAGGCAAGGCTCCTTGTCCTTGTCCAACTAATTCAAGTAATACTTGTCCGGTAGCAAATATGACTGGCAGGAAAAAGATAGCTCTAAAAAACATACGTCCTTTAAACTTTTGATTTAATAATACGGCCACCAATAATGCAAATAGTACGGTCAGAGGAACGATAAATAATAATTCGTTAAAGAACAGCATCATTTCTACCGGAAAAATATTGTCGGATACAAACGCATATTTAAAGTTGTCAAAACCAATGTAGGTGTAGTCCAATCCTGTCCCTTCACCGTTTACTTTCACCTCGTGAAAACTGATGTACAGGGAATAGGCAAACGGGTAGGCAACAAAACTTAGAATGCCAATTAGCCATGGCAGCAGGAAAAGAGAGTTTTGAAGTATCGTCTTATGATTTTTTTTCATTGTCCCCTCCTGTTACCTTATAGGAGTAAGGCTCAACCAACTCCCCCAGTAAGCGAAATGGCTTGTCGCTGTAATTCACCCATACTTTTTTTCCGTTCTCATATTCTGTCTCATATACATCCGCTGCCAAACGGCGATGATGAACGATATATTGGTCCATTACTTCCTGCTGAACAGCCTGATAGGCCTGGTACTCTTCTAAAATCTGTGGCAGCAATATCTCAAACTCAGAGCTGTAAAGTCCATTATAGTATGTGTTCTGCAGCACATCGGGCGGGGCCTCAGTTACGAAATAATTGGGTGCGGCCCCATATTCCAAATCTCTTAAAAACTCAATGATCGGGTCATCCCTCCAATTTCCGGGTATTGAAGAATAACTGACTAAGCCATGCAGCGCCATAGGATAAAAAGGAACCTGCTCATCAATAATCAGATCGTAATTGGAGCTCATCGGCATTTGAAAAATGTGATCCGCATAGGGCAGAGCAAACATTCCCGCTCCTGTGACCGTCAAGCTTTCCGTTTGCTTGCTTATATTTTCTAAAACCCGTTTTCGAGATGCGAGAACTTCTCCTCTCAGCATCCAATGCTTGCTGCTGTAATCGCTATGAAGTCCTGAACCGCCGTCCTCTATCCCTACTCTCTTAACCGTTAAAGCCGCATAGTCATTCATCGCTTTATTGACGTATTTCTGTTCGACAACTTGAGGACTTATGAAGTAACGACTATACTCGTTTGCTTTTCCCTTCACCGTTAACCCATCAATGCCTTTGACTGCCTCGGTTCTGGACTGAAATCCGGTCCCTGAACGATCTGCTGCGAAGTAGAGCGTATCATCAAGTCGCAATTCAATTCCTTTGTCCGCCAGGAAGGACTGGAATTTATCGAAATCGGCTTTCCCTCCGCTTTTTCCGGGAATCGGCAACCGTTTGGGCGCCTTGGACAAGTACCCCCCGTTTTGCCAGCCCGATAACCCCACCTCCATATTTGAAATGCCCGTATCAAGCAATCCTTGCACCATCCGTTCAGCCTGGGTGAAGGTGGTTGCTGATACGTATTTATTGCCTAAAGAGGTTTTTTCTGTAGATCCTATCGCAATATTGAAATATAGCTTTGGAGAAGCATCATTCGCAGTTATTCTTTGCATGCCAACATGTTCGATCAGATAGTTTCGAAAGGTTTCTGCCAATGCGGAATATCCCTCCCTTTCACTGTCAGACCACAAATAGCGAATTGTTCTTGGCTCGGCCGCTATGTTTTTTTCATAAGAGGATTCCGTTCTGCCCAGACCCTTTGGCTTCATATACGGATACCTTAATGAAAAACTTGCATACACAAAATTGTAGCTATTTCGCATGCCCGATGTTCCGGCAACAATATTGGCTCTTGCCTCCCCCTTTTCAATCACCGCAATAAATCCCTTTTCCTCGGTAGCCATGCCAAATACGGGATATGCAATCCCATCCCTATTACTTCTGTTTACACGATCGGCGCCGCTTATGGAGGCATCATGATCATAGACGGGATAGCTATACGGTTTCCTTGTCTTGCTGCTCTTCTTCAGATGGATAAGTCCGCCTGGACCATCAGGCACTAATATCGAACCGTTCGCTTCCTCATCCCCCGCTCCGAAGAAAGGCAGTAATTCAATGCTTACGAGCTGGTTGTCTCCTGATTCCGCTATTCCATACTCCGGGATATGAGCGACAAACTGTCCATTCTCCAATACATATTCAATATAAAACTTAAATCCAAGACTGGGGATGTCGTATAGAACTCCAATACCGTCAGTTAGTGCTGTCCATGTCATTTCTAACGGAAACTCCACCGTATTGGATACCTTTACATTTACATCATTTTTCACCAAATAATAAAACACGAATGGTGATTTCAAGCTCTCCAGCCATAATCCTTTTGCCGTTTCCTCTTTGAGAGAGCTGCTCACAGGGTTGCTCAACCACTTTTCATTGTGCTGTTCTCTATCTATCATGATTTGACCTGTAGCATAATCAATCCATAATGTTGTATCCACTTGTTCGGCAACTAGATGCCATACTTGATCGCCGTAGTTCACGATTGGAGCTGCCAATGGTTCTTTCTGAAAACTTCGTTCCGCAAGCATTTCTTCCATATTGTCCAAGCTGTCTGCCGTGATCTCATTGTCGCCCAATTCCACTTTGCCGAGCACAAAAACGAGTAATAGAACAACAACAATCGTGGAGCCAATCGGGATGGCTTTGTGCTTTATACCCTGCATACAACTTCTCGCTATTGATCGTATCCATTGTCTAAACACGCTCCAAAACCTCCCGTCCGAAACTCCAGAAGAAGTCGATTCCCTGATAAACCAATCCCACTCCAACAAAACCAAATAGCAGAATACATATTGCTGCAAACAAGGATACTGCAGTCACTCCCAACGCTTCCTTTAAGTTGTAATTTTGCGCCGTCTGAAGACCGATAAAGAAAAGCAAGCCCATCCAACCGTAAATAGCATAGTTGGCCGCTTGATAAATGATATCTTCTTGCAGCGTCAAAGCATTCGATAGAATCTGAACCGGCAAGTGAAATAATACAAGCGGCACCATGGCATAGGAATGAATAATAAACAAACGTTTGAACGGGGCTTCTCCTTTCATAATCGAACCGATCAAATAGCTGGCAATCAACCAGACAAACCATAGTAAAAAGAATTGAAGCGCTTCAATTTTAAAATCCAACGTTTGAAAGTCCTCTTTCGCAAACGGATAACTCACAACGGCTTTCCCGGCCATATAACAGCCAAAGCTCCCCACGAGCAATACGATCGCTGTCCATGGTTTCGTTTCATGCTGTTCGGATAGCTCGCTCATTGTTTTTACAGGATGTTTTAGTACTTTGATAATCGAGCGCCAATGATTTGAATCCTCCCGATTGCTGATGTTTTTTTTCCTGCCCGAATAATTGAAGTACTTTCTTGCTTTGATAGCGATAAAATAACAAAACCAAAGAGAGACAATGACCGTCATGATCCAGCCGAAATTTTCGATGAGCCAGCTCATTCTTAGCTCCCAGAAAGCTTGAGAATAGCCCTCACGATCCTTCGAAAATTCGAAGTAGTCCAATGCAGCGGCAAAGCGTCCATATTGATATTCGGCTTTCGCAATACCTTGATGGGCTCTGTCCAGCAGTCCGTTCATTGCTCGCACTTCTTCCCAGAGTTCACGACCGGCTTCATACTGTCCTCGTTGATACAGGTCCAATGCACGATGCAACGTCTCGCCATATTCCGTCTGCTTGAATACTTGAATGAGATTCAATTCCCCATCTGCAACGAACATATCGCCATTCGAATTCGTTACGACACTGGTGGGCCGCTTGAAACTTCCAAGCCGCTCCTCACTGGAATGAATGGACCCAAAAAGCAATAATAAATGTCCAGAACTATCATACTGATAGATTTCTCCATTCGTAGCTTCAATGGCTGATATAAAACCTTCCTTGCTGACATCGACGTCAATAAATGAAAATTTCTCATTCGGTCCTATCCAAGGTGCAAAATTATTGTTTCGGAACAAATCTATCCCGGCAAAGTTCAGCCGCCTTAACTGTCCAGCCTTCATTCCCTGATTGACTGTGTAAATAAAACCTTTTTCGTCCACAGTCGCATTAGTGATAGCTCCCGGCAATCGAGCTTGTTCTTGCTTTAATTGTTCTTCCGTATAAAACTTCTGTTTGAAATTTTCAAGCCACGTTCTGGAAACTTTATTGGCTCCAAAAAAACCAACAAACTGCCCTTCTTGATCCAATTGAAGCAATCCCTGATAACCGCCTTTGGTCGCAATGTACAAATAGCCTCTGTGATCCAATACAAGCTTTGACGGAATAAATGCAAATGTCGTCGGGATAAGATCCGATTGAGGCGAACGAAATTCAGTTGCAAACTGCCCTTGTGAATCAAACTTTACAATTCTTCGGCTCCCTGTGTCGGCTACATATATGTCCCCTTCCTCGGTTACGAATACGCCTTCCGGTCGGCGCAATTGTGATTTGGAGTCTTGATTATGTTCGGAAGGAATGACACGTTGAACGGACCCGTCCTTACTTAAATGAACAATACGATCATTTCCGGTATCCGCCACATATAATTCATCATCAGTTGTCATAAAAAGCCCTTCCGGCGAGTTAAACCCCTGGTAAGTCGTAACAGGTACATAAGCGTGCGGCATTCTCATCCACTTGCCGTCAGAATTAGCCGTATAGGTTCGGTATGGGAGTTCTGCTGCGGCTTTCGAGCTTGGTAACAGCAAGAAGACAAGTGCCGCTATACCAAGGATTTGAGCCCATCTGCGTACTGCTTTATAGGTTTGGCTCTTCACATCTCTCCCCCTCCCTATTTGATGCCCGAATGCGCCATTGTCGCTAATATTTTTCTTTGAAACAATAAAAAGATGATTAAATTGGGCATAAAGATCATTAAACCCGCAACTGCAGCCATCCCTTGTCCCACTATGTTATTGGCAACCCCATTTGTTAAAGTCATCGCATAGTAGGGTAGCGTTTTCATCGATTCTGTCTGCGTGTACAGGGCTGATGTTTCGGTTTGAGACCAGGTGCTTTGGAAGGCCAGTATGCCCACAGTCGCAATAGCCGGCAGGCAAACCGGAACAATAATTCGAAGTATAATGACCCAGTCCTTGGCTCCGTCTATCTTGGCGGCTTCCAGCAGCTCATTGGGAACCTGATCAATAAATTGCTTTAAAAGAAACACGCCTACAGGGGCGGCAATCAATGGCAATATATGAACGAAATAAGTATTCATAATGCCTAGTTTGGCAATGACCATATAACGCGGTATGCCAACCGTCTCCGGCGCAAACATTAAAGATGTAATAATAAAAGAGAAAAACAACTGCTTTCCCGGAAAGTGTTGCTTGGAAAACGCATACGCGGCGGCTACGCTAAAAACAATAATGCCCAGAACGGCAAACCCCGTAGATACCAGACTATTGAAAAAGTATCTTGAAAACGGGACAATTAGCGTTTGTGTGCGTAAAAACAGCTGCTTGAAATGAAAAAAAGTCGGGTTTTCAACAAAAAAACGCGGCGGATATAAAAACAGCTCGTTAATAGGCTTGAACGCATGATTCATAATAAATACGATAGGCAGCAGCATAAATAGTGATAACACAACCAGAAAGATCATATTGCATATTTGAAATATATCCCATCGTTTAAAAGCTAGCCGTTTTATCTTTAGAAGCATAGGATTGGTCACCTTATTCTCACTCCTTCGAACCAAATATGGCGAAGGATAGCTTTGTAGTTGCAAATACTATAATCAGAAGTATGACTGACAGCGCACTTGCATAGCCTAACTCGAACCGGGTAAAAGCAAAGTCATCAATATGATTGATCATCAAATGACCGGAATACTGCGGCGTTATCGTCCCCGAAGCCAGAAGAGTCCCAATCTGTCCCGCCTTCAGAGTGCCGACAACAGCCATAATGGCGCCGAACAACATCTGTGGCTTGATTGCCGGAATTGTGATATAAATAATTTCCTGCAATCGATTGGATATACCATCAATAGAGCCCGCTTCATATAATTCACGGTTGACCGTATCCAGCCCCGCAAGCATGGCCAGAAAGCCTACTCCCATACTTGACCATAATGAAACGATAATCATAATATTCATGAAATGCTTCGGGTTCTGAAGCCATAAAACAGGCTCATCCAACAGTCCGACCGATAAAAGGAAATGATTCAAGTATCCGATTCTGTCTCCGCTAAATAAGACAAGCCATACAACCGTTAGGGCTACTCCTGCCGATAAGGAAGGGATATAAATAGCCAGTGTAAAGTAATCCCTCACTTTTTTAGACACTTGATGAATCAGCCAAGCGAGTAAAAATGATAATAAATAACCGATAGGTCCTACAATAATGGCAAATTTAAACGTATTGGGGATTGCATGCTGCAAAAATATTCGATCTTGTGTGAAGATAGCCAGAAAATTGTCCCATCCAATAAACTTGGGAGGCGATATGGCATTAAATGAAAAGAACGAATACCCAATGGCAATAACAATGGGAACCACTATAAATAAAGTAAAAACAATCATGAATGGAGCAATTAAAAGGTACGATCCTCTGGCGTTCCATATATTTTGAAGCAGCAGTTTCCTCATTCCTCATCCCTCCATGCCGGTTTTTGCAGCGAAGGAATGGATAGCGGGTGGATCATTTCCCCGTTGTTGCCGCGCAAACTGAACTCATGCTGCTTTCGAGTCATTTCTCGATTAATTTCTGTATACGCTTGTTCCAATGCCTCTCTGGCGTTCACATTCTGAGTGATGACCTTATTCCATGCAAAGTCCATTTGCCTGGCTGTAAAATAACCGCCCGGAACTTGAGGCGCTTCTCTGAACCATGCCAGTTGATCCAGCACGACCTCCAAATGATCAGACGACCAGGATAGATTGGGCAATGCATCCTGATTGGCGGTATTCCATAATGCTTCCGGTCCAAGACTTGCCTCAAGCTCATTGCCAAATCGCTCTTGAACATCAGCGGACACCCACCACTTAAGAAATCTCCATGCATCCTCTTTCCTTTGCGTTTTGTTATAGATGACTCCCGCTTGCATCGCTCCGCCCGACCATCTTTGTATTTCTCCATGCTCATCGGCAACTCCGGGAATTAATTTAATTTCCCACTTTTTGGCCAGTTCAGGAGCCGCGTATAAAACCTGCAGATACGTATTAAAATCAACAATGCCAATAGGCAGCGTTCCCAGCCTGAAATGACTATAGAAGCTTGGCACTTCCTTCGGCAATTGATACAACGTGAACATCTCTACCCATTGCTCAAAGCCTCTAAGCGCCTCTTCACTATTCAATACCGACTCCATCCCGTTATCCCCATACAGCTCCCCGCCATTCTGATAAATAAACATCTGGTAATCTTTCGGGGGGACAAACATGTCATAGCCATTTTGCTGCAAGGTTGGCAACAGACTTTTTAAATCCGACCATGTTTCTGGCGCGCTTATACCAAGCTGATGAAAGATATCTGTTCGATACATCATGATTTGAAATCCCTGAACTTCAGGCAGAGCATATTCCTTGCCATCGTAGTGGAATACTCTCAGTGCATTAGGCAGAAACTGTGCGGCAACCTCTTCGTAATCAGAAAATTGGGACAAATCCTCTAATGCTCCTCTGATTGCAAAATCCACCGGCATCGCTTGATCAACTCCCAGCGCAACATCAGGGAAAGAATCCGACAGATTCCCCAAAATAAACAACTGCGGATCGGGGACGATATTGACATTGACCGGGATACCTGTATCCCGTGTGAAGCTTTCATCCGCCATTTGTTGAATAAGGTTCACATAGTCGCGACCACGATTGACCCAGACATGAAGAGCATTTGGATCTTTTCTCCGAAAATCGTAATCAATTGTGAATGTTTGGTAGAAACTCTTTGCGAAACTTCCTATACTTCCCCAAAAATCAGGTTTTGATTTCGGCAATACCGCTTCGGGTTCGGCCACCCATATATAATCCAGCATTAATGGCTGATCCAACAATCGAAATGCCCAATTCGATAGATTGTTTTGAACGGATCGAAAAATAGGAAGACTGGATGCAATTTTACGCGGCTTGCCAAGAAGGCGTTCAATATCATCCGCACCTGATAAAAAAGCATTCTCCGTATCCGATTTTCCACTCGTAACGGTTGCCATATAGGAGGCCAACTCTCTCAGTTGTTCAGAGATATCGGTCATTCTATCCGTTAAATCCGGAATATACTTCTCCAATTGCCAATCACGATTCGTATCTAAATTGCCCGCTTCATATCCGAAATTGCCAGTAACTCGACGAATTTGTTGTTCCAAATCGCCAATTTTCTGCAGATTGGATACGATACCGCTGTATACAGGCACAATCGGACTTGCGTTTACCGTCATTCTAATAATATGCTTGCCTTGATTAAGCGGGATCAGCAGCTCATTGTTTTCATGATCCGTTAAGCTTTTTGTGTCCCATTGCCATGAAGTATTATAGGGAAATGCAACCTCTTTCATTTCATCAAACAACAGCTTGCCGTCAACAGTAATTGTTCGATAAGAAAAGGAATTGTTTAAATAGGCCTGCAAATACTTAAAACCTAGTGTGTAGTATCCGTCCTTCGGAACTTCAACTTCCCACTCGATCCACTCTCCAGCTTTACGGAACATTTCACCGCCGATTACATTATAGATATTTCTTCCTTCTGTTTGCGGCGATACGAGCGGGGCATCAATGGACTGCAAGCTAATCGCCGTATTCGACTTACGATAAACTTGCTCAGCTTCAACAATTTGATACCAACCCGCTTCATGCTTTGACTCAGCTGGCCTATCAGGCTTAGCTTCCTTATAAGAAACGGCGGTCTCAGGAGGGGCAATATATACTTGTTCAATTTTCACTGCTTCACGAACATGGAGCAACCGTATCGTACGTTTGCCTTCCGTCAAGTAAAACCGCAACGGCTCTGAGGAGGCTTCATAGTCCGTAAGCCTTGCATCAATGGATTCAAGAACGGACACGGATTGCGGCCGTCGATCGTTACCATGGCTATCCTTCTCGAAAGGATATTGACTATGCTTGAATTGACGTTTTAAAGGCAATCTCTCTGCTTCCTCGAAAGGATAGCTGCCATCAATTTGCACGCCCCGTAATATATCGTTCATCTTTTGATCAACGGCAGCATACAGAAACCCTATATTGTAGAAACCCGATTTTTCAACCTCGAACTCCCATTCCATCCATCCATCCACTTCATTCCAGATAATGGATGTACCTCTCTCATTTTGCTCCGCCATATCGCCATGCGATACAGCGCTAAACGCATTGCCATTCAGACGGATAATCGGTGTATCCGATGGAACATCAGTTGCTCCGGCGGCGTAAGCATTCGTTATTCTAGCGCGATAAGCGTTTTCTCTTCCCTCCAGTCTAACCATATCATTGTGGCTGAACTGTTTTTCCTCTTCTGTTTGCGCTGAAATGTAGAACGGCAGTCCGCACAAGAGCAGACTCAGGGCAGCAACGATCAGCCTGCGGCCATTCAGCATAACAACTCCTCCGTCCCGCTATCGAAGAATAGCAAGCTTTCCCCTTCGAGCCCAACGTGGACTTCCTGACCTTCTTCAAATCGTATTCGGGGGCTGACTCTGGCTACAAGCCGATGTTCTTTATTATGCAAATACAAGTAGGTATCTGAACCGAGCAATTCTTTCATCTCAACTGTGCTCTTGTATTGCATGCCAATAAATTCGTCTTCGGCGAACGCACTTGCTTTGCATACAATATCCTCGGCACGAACTCCCAGCACAACCTGTTTGTTCATGTATCCTTTGTCCAAGAGGATGCCAGCTTTTTCGGCCGGAATATGAAGACCGTATCTGCGAGTATCGAATATGACTTTTGCTTCGTCCCCTTTAATTCTGCCATGCACGAAATTGATGGGAGGCGAGCCTATAAAGCTGGCCACAAACATATTTGCAGGCCGATTATAAATATTTTCCGGTGTGTCCGCCTGCAGGATCTTGCCGCTGCGCATCACTACAATTTTCGTTCCCATCGTCATCGCTTCAATCTGGTCATGAGTCACATATATAAATGTTCTGCCTAATTTCCGATACAGCTTGCCTATTTCTTCACGCATTTGCACGCGAAGCTTCGCATCCAGATTGGAAAGCGGCTCGTCCATCAGAAACACTTCGGGCTCTCGAACAATTGCTCTGCCAAGCGCAACTCTTTGCCGTTGTCCGCCTGATAGTTGCCGCGGCTGCTTGGACAGAAAAGGCTCAATATCCAATATGCGCGCCGCACGTACTACTCGTTCCTGAATTTCAGCTTTGGGCAGCTTGCGAAGACGCAAACCGAAAGCTATATTTTCAAATACACTCATATGCGGGTAAAGAGCATAATTTTGAAACACCATTGCAATGTTGCGATCCTTGGAAGAAACATCATTCACTCTCTTGCCGTCTATTAAAATATCTCCTTCTGTGGCATCCTCCAGCCCGGCAAGCATACGCAGCAGTGTCGACTTGCCACATCCGGAAGGACCAACAAGCACAAGAAATTGTCCGCTCTCCGCTTCCAAATTAAAATTCTCAATGGTATCCTGCCGTTCACCGGCATATCGTTTTTTCACATTTGAAAACGTTACTCTGGCCACTCCCGCACCTCCGTATGATTTAAAAAGTTGAAAACAATCTAAGCTGCTTGCGCAGCCTAGATCGTTTAAGATTTGTGCATATTATTGGAGTGAATCCAGCTTTTCTTTCAGCTTTCTATTAAACTCCTCGATCCGGGGCGGATAATAATCATATGCACTCTTCTCTTGCTGATAGACCTCAGTCCTCATATCAAGCGTGATCTTGTCGAATTCAGCTCCTTCGTACATCTCAAGCACAGGATCGAACTGTACGATTTCTGCTGATAAATTAAGAGCTTCTTTGTTTAACCCTTCATACACGGCAACATTGTTGAAATACTCAACAATCTCGGGATCGTCTGAATTGGGGAAAGTCCCTCCGATATCCATCAGAATCTTTTGGCCTTCCTTGGTGGCGGCCCAGAACTTCAAAAATTCCCAAACCATTTCCTTATGCTTTGTGGCCTTTGCCATAAACATGCCGCTATTCCAACCGAAAGTAACTTGCTTGGCTGTTCCTCTAGGCAATGGAGCAACATCCCATTCAAATGGCAATGTCTTAAACCCTGGTATTACAGGAGATATCGTATAGGTGAACAGCGCCTGTCCGTTTTGCCACAGCGTTTCCGGCTGTACTCCTGCCGCCTCGCTTCTCGCATAATTCAACAGCACATTGTCTTTAATCATCAGATCCTGAAAAAATTGCAAATCATCCAACACTTCAGGAACGGACCCATCCGCCAGATTTTTAGTTAAATCTTCATTAAATCCCCACAGACGCGGTGCCGATCCATTGGCCACAGGCATAACATTGGAAGCCTGCATAAACCAAAGTGAATTGTTAAGTCCCCAATGCTTGGCCTCAGGGTCTGTCGCCTTAATGGCCATTTCTCTGAAATCATCCCAAGTCCAATCATGCTTTGGCTCTTCCAGACCATATTGCTTCAACAGCTCTTTGTTGTAGAACATTAACATGACATCATTGCCGCGTGACAATCCCCATTGCTTCCCGTCCATCTGAAAGGTTTCGTTTATACCGGGTTTGAATGGATACGCCTTAAATTCCTCATCTTTCTCTATATAAGGCGTTAAATCCTCAATAAGATTATGTTCAATGAGATCCGTCATCGCCGGATGCCAGAAAGCATCTATCGGATTGCCTGCGGCAATGGCTTCCGTAATGATCTGAATGCCTCCCTCTGCAGTGCCAGGATGGCCGATATACTCAAAGGTGACATTAGGATGAAGCTTTGTGAATGCCTCGCCAATTTTTTGGAAGTCAGTCACTTCCGGCAACCACCAGGCAAATCGAAGTGTAATCTTGTCATCAGATTCTACAGACGTTGTCACCTCTGGTTCTTTGCTAGGATTATTGATTTTGTTATCGCTTTCATTATTGTTTGATTTTGGAGTGTTTTCTGAGTTAGAGCTGCATGCCGTTGCAACCACCAACATCACTACTAACAATGCCGCCATAAACAACTGAAACATTTCTTTGTTACGATTCATTTACCTTCCCCCCTAGTTTTTTAAGCATACTTGGCTTATAAAGAAATGGTATCCTAAAAAACCAATTTATTCATCAATTAAAAGGACAGCATATCGGTCAAAAAGGACAGCTTTTTGAAAAAAAATTCACCCCTTCCCACTACTCATTCCGATCTTTTGGCACAGTAACCCGATACGCTCCAAAATCACTAAAAGAGCTGCTCATTGAAACCTGATCTCCTTCTTCTCGAAATGTTTCTTGCATGATGCCTATAGCCGTAAGTTTATAATCGGCAGGGTTCAGGGATAAATGTGTCGAGTGGGCTTTATTAATATCCGTTACAATATTTAATAAATTATCTTTTGTCATAACTGCACGGTAAAGCTTCCATCCTTTCCAAGTTTGATTCGTCCATTCCCCTGAGTCCGACGCCGGGGTTAAGTACCTTGTTCCTCCAAAAAAGGTTGAAGCAAAGCTAACGCCTGTATCATGCAGCACTGCTTCTACAGGTGTCATTTGACGGTGGTCAAAAATATTCATGACTACAGCAATCGCATGCGGAATAGTATGATCATGCAAATAAATAACATAGCTTAATTGGCCGACAGGTTTCTGCTCATTCTTATTGATATCCCATAATTCAAAATAAGGAAGCTGCAAATTAGCCTGCAGCTGCAGTTCACTCCCCTCTTCAGCCCAAGGGAATGCAGGTTCAGAAAACTCGTAGGCGTAAATTGTGTTGGGGCCGCCCCCAACGACAGGTTTCCAGGTTGTATCCCAACTATTCATATGAATGCCGCCGCTTTTACAATGCAACTGATATACCGAGGAAGCGGATGATGCGTCATCAAACTTTCCAAGCTGCCACTTTTCATATGGTTCGGGAGGTTTAAATCCAGTATGAATACTAGCGTCATAATGGACTGGCAAGCTTACTGCGTTTCCTGGAGCTGAGCTGTTGTCCTGATGCCTGACAATCATATAAAAAGTATCTTTCGGGGTAGGTTCAGCATCGACAAAAAATCTGCCGTCCAAGTCATTGATACATTCAGGAGATGCAATTGCTTCAATGCCATCATTGCTTTCTTTAAGATTAGAAGCGTTCCCACAACTGGTAATAACCATAATGATTACTAAATAAATTCCGCAAAGCGGGATACCTCTTTTCATATAGCATGTCACATCCTTTCCATGTGATAGCAAGCAACGACCTGCTTGGAAGATCATCTCCTACTGTTCGTGTCCCCATAGCAGCCCTTTGCCTTTCGACTCCCGCCATGCATGACGCCAGCGATGCATTTGTGCGATATCGATCGGAGGCATGTTTTGTCTTTGCTCACGCGGTGCGATTTCCGGAAACTTCTTATGAACCTCCAATTGATACCAGTAAGCAACCGAAGCGATATCCAGTGTTAGTCCGTTAGCATGTCCGTGCTCGATGCTCGCTCGCAAAGATTTTTCAAAATATATAGGGTCCTCCATGAAATAACGATAGCAATGTGTGCGTCCCATCCAGCCCATATGTTCATTCACTCTGGCTATGCCGTAATAGGGATGCTGATAGTTTTCCTTCGGGCACCAGGCCGTATTGAAGAAATCCTCTGTTCCTGTACCATGTAAGGAGCCTGGCCATGCTTCACCGTCTATCAGAAACATATCGTCTCCTTCGCCATACCACATGGGGCCCGGATTATCGACGAAATAATGGATGCCGACCAATTTCCCCTCACCCTCAATTTCTGCAAACAA
This sequence comes from Paenibacillus sp. J5C2022, assembly GCF_025567625.1. Taxonomy (GTDB): domain Bacteria; phylum Bacillota; class Bacilli; order Paenibacillales; family Paenibacillaceae; genus Pristimantibacillus. The sequence goes on from NZ_JAOQJC010000025.1 coordinate 59,387, forward strand.
ATAATTGTCCTTATCAGAAGGATTCAAAAACTCCGGCCCGAGCGTCCCCCATTCATTCTCTATATCATGTACAGGAGCAGTCACTTTTCTATTCCACCACGCATGAAAACGACCGGCATTCTCGGGTATAGAAGCATGCTCCTCATAATCCACATAATAATAAAAACGATGCAGGGGAATATCGGAATCGTTTTCAATCGTTATTTTCGCGCCTTTACTGAAGGGCATGGGAAAATAGCAGTTTAACGCATTCCCGCCCGCCGGCGCCGCAGATAGCGGGATTGTCATATAATTATATTTCTCTCCCCAGCCCTGTCCGAAAAAGTCGCCGATTGGCGCCTCGACACTGGGATGCTCGGAACCATCCCAATACATTCGAATGATTGCATTCCTCCGAAGCATCGGATCATCGCTGGCCATTGTCATCCATATATGTTTGACAATTCCCGCGCCTTCCATTTCAGCGATCGTTTTAACAGCGTTCGCCTCGATTTCCGTATAATCGTTATTGCCTCCTGTACGATCATAACTTGAAATTCGTTTGGATTTGATTCCCTTCTCTACACGATATAACTGATTTAGTCCATTCATCATTTCACTCGCACCCTCTCATTACTTTTGAACACACAATTGATACCAGTAGGCTACAGAGGCAATATCCAATGTCGGCATCGCAGCATGCCCCCGTTCGATACTGGCACGCAATGACTTCTCAAAATAAATAGGATCTTCAATGAAATAGCGATAACCATGCGTACGCCCCACCTGGCCCATATGTTCATTTCCTCTTGCCAGACCGTAATAGGGATGCTGACAGTTCCCCTTCGTACTCCAGGCTGTATTAAATGCCGACCATCGCTCGCCATCAATGAAAACTTCAATCGCTCCTTCTCCATGCCATTCCGTTGAAGGATTATCAATAAAGCAGTGAATGCCTGCGAGCTTTCCTTGCCCTTCAATAGCTGCAAACAAGTAATTCCCATTATCGCTAGTGGTTCCCCCTCTATTCCACCATGCATGGAAACGACCGGCATTTTCCGGTATAGAAGCATGCACCTCATAATCCACATAGTAAAAAAACTGGGAGATCGGGCAATCAGAAGCGTTCTCAATGACTATTTTCGCTCCATTGGCATAAGGCATGGGAAAATAACAATTTAACGCATTTCCTTCCGCAGGAGCGGCGGAAAGAGGTGTTGTCATGCAGTTGTACTTCTCTCCCCAGCCTTGGCCGAAGAAATCGCCGATAGGTGCCGCTACGCTGGGATGCTCCGAGTCATCCCAATACATTTTTATCGCTGCATTCCTTCTGATCATGAGGTCCTCGCAAGACATCGTGATCCAGATATGCTTAATGACTCCCGCTCCTTTCAAATGAGCGATATCATAAGAACTGTGCGCATCGATAGCTATACAATCCATGCTGCCGCCGCTTTTCTCGTAGCTGGACATTCTCTTCGATCGAATTCCGCGATTTAGCAAGTAAAGTCGATTCACCTCTATGCTCATCTGTATTCATTCCTCACTCCCACAACGTAAAGTGATGACGGGTGAATGTCCTGTACCGAATGAGATGAAATAATATTCATCCCGCCAAGTATGGTCGGGCGGCGAATAATCATAGATGTGATCCTCCCATCCCCGTTTCCCTTTGAAAATGCTTGGACCTACGAAGCCGACATCACCTTTGCAATGATGATGAGGACCTAATAAATTGCGTAATCCGCTTGTCAGACGTAACTGAATATCGTTATTGCCTTTATGGATTAATGAAGTCATATCGAATGTATAAGGCGCCCATCCTCTTCGTCCTGCCAACTGCCCATTCACATATAGCTCGACTGTTGCGGCATATGGCTCCTTCAGTTCCAACGTTGCCTGATCGGGCTTTGTCTGACATATCCATACTTGTTCGATCTCGACAGTCCCTGCGAAGAAGCACAGTCCTTGAGAGGTTAAATCTTCCGCATGGATATATTCAGGCAGCGCGGATAGAGAAAAACCATCGGCTGCAGCCTCATAAATCCCGGTGGCTATTTCTTTCATGCCGCGCTTTGAAGCGACCGAAAAATGACCGATCAGATACAAGCACTCAAGCTCGGTTTCTTGATGAAACCGATTTTTTTCCGTTTCAAATACATCTTCGTTTTCCAAGTAAGCAACATACTTTCCACCGCTGCGAAATTCACGTCGGATGATTAGTTCATTGCGGCCTTTTCTTATATAACTCTCCAATGAAATTTGTTTGATTGCGGGATCAAACCAGATTTCATGCCGCTCCAACTGAACGGGCTTTCGATTGCAATAGATCTGCACCTCGTCCAAATCCTCCAACGCAAGTTTGAACGGCAACAGCAAGTTGTAATCCTGCTCAATATCAAATTCGTATCGAAGCTCAATGTCCAAATCCTGGTTCCATTCCGACAATTCTTCTTGAATATGCAGATGATTTTTCTTGCTGCTCCAATCCGTGTGGCCTGCAATTCGATATTGGCAGCTGTCTAATGTCAGCTGGTTTGCGGTTGCAGCATTTAACTTCCAGACCGGGGACATAATCGATTGCGAACGCTCTTCTGGTTGAATGATTGGACTAGCGTGATGTTCCCTATCATTAACGCCGGCATCTAACGGAAGTGTACATATGATCGCAGACTCTCTTGCTTCCAGAGACATTTTACATATCGTGTTTCCGCCTCGATGCAACACCGCTTGCTTCGCTTGCTCGCCTGTTTCCGGATTCACTCTTACGACTGAACATTTCCCCTGCACCTCCATATGTCCTGACCATCCTGAGGCTTCGGTTGTTTGCAATAAGAAGTAAATGGTTTCGTCATCGTTTCTTCTTTCATAACTGTATATAGAAGAGTTAGCCGTTCCATTCTTGTCATAGATGCGCAAGCGGCGCTCCAGTCCACCAAGGACTGCCTCCAATGCCTTTCTTGTCGGCATCACTCTCGTCACTTGTTGCTTGCACCATTGCTGCAGCTCCTCACACTGCTCTCCGCCAATAAGATGCGGCAGTTGTCCGACGCTTATAATCATTCCGCCTGCCGCTTTAAACTGTTGCAACATGGCGAACGTGCTCTCTTCAATAGATAGCAAAGAAGGCAACACAACAGCCTTATAACTCATACGACCCAGCTTCAACCTATCGCGCTCAAGTGAGCCGTACCTTTCCAGCAGCAACTCATCCCCGTAGTCATAATTGATATTCATCTGAAGCAATAGCTCACTAATTTCTCCGAATCTTCGATCCAGTTCCCACAACGCATCCCCTTGCTCCCGTTGCTCCAGGCACCATGCGCTAGTAAGCGGATGAAGCACTAATATGTCCGATACTTCCCCCCCCTTATGCAACCACTGCTGCAAGCCATGAGAATAATGCGTAAATCGTTTAAAGTCTTTCCACCATGGCTGTTGATAAGAGATGGACGGGGGATAATCCCGCTTGCGAAGTCCGCGCAATGAGTATGCAGCCAAGTGCTGACATTGCACATTAATGCCCATACTGTAATGCCAGTCCGCAATATATTTAAAATCAGCTATTGTTGCGCTCCATCCGCTGCAGCCAAACATTTCAGACAGCACTTGTTTTTTCCCTAATTGCCTTGCTACGCTGCCCACTTGCTTCAGCAATACCGGCCTTGTTGTTCGATTGCCCAAATGATCAATTCCCGGCATATGCATCCATTCATATTTCCGCATCACATCGGCGACGGCACTCATTTGCCCGCGCAGCGTGTCTTCCGCCGCATAGTGTCCGGTAAAGCAAAGCTCATTCTCATCACACCAAAGCGCTATTTGCTTCGCAAAGGCTTCATTAAAGCATGTAGAAATCATCTTCCAAAAGCTGTGCCTTTCTCTATAAGCATCACTGCAATGAAGGAGAAGCTTAGGCAATATTTCCTTGATGGAGTAACCATGTTGTGCCATGAATTGTTGCTCCAATGCGTCTGACCAAGGAAATTTGCCCACTGCGTATTGCGGCTCATCCGTAAATATTCCTTTAATAATCGTCCCAAAATAGTCGGAGAAGCGCTGTTTATAAGCTTCATAAGTACTGTCAATAAACAAACGCACTGTAGCGGGATTCAGCAAATCGCTGTAATAGGGGTTTACCTCATAATAAATGCGAAGGACTGACTCCTTGCCGGCTAACTGTTCATTAGGCTGAAGCCATTCCCATTCCTTCGCATCATTCAATCGATAGCAGCCTACCGTTCGTTTGTCAGACATTGCCTTGTCGGTCTCAATCATTTCATAACTTAACCATTTCTGTTGATGCTTCTCGCCGGCGCTTGGCACTTTTCCTCCGCAAAAACCGCTAGGCCATGCATCCTCATCATACAACCAAATTTCCAAGCCGCTTGTCTTGGCATGCTCCACACATACAGCAACGGCATCCATCCACTCTTGTCCCAAATAGTCAATTCCCAGACCGCCTCTTGCGTGAAGAAACACCCCGCTTAATCCCGCGGCTTGAAAATAATCCAGTTGTCTCTTAATCTCGTCACGATCCAATTTATCATTCCATGACCAAAAGGATAGACAGCCCTTCGTCCAAATCTTATCCGCTTTCACCAACTGCTCCTCCCAGCCATACAGAACGATTCTTTTTTTATAATTGCATAAGCATATTATTTATACGTTTATAACGCTTCCAATCCGTATGCAAAAAAATGCTATTCGTCAAAACGGCTCCTGTTCGATTATGCATCGGATCAATCCAAAACATGCAACCTGAGTATCCGGTATGCCCAACGGCCGAGCCAGAGTGCAGGTCGCCAAAGCATCCAAAAGTATCCACATCCGTTTTCATCCAAAATGCCGGCGTTTTGCGAAAGCGGTTTCCGGTATATTCTTGCAGAAGAAAAGAGGCCGTTCGTTCATGAAAAATAGATTTCCCCAGATAGCTTCCACCTTGAAGCAACATCTGTCCAATTTTCAACAGGTCACCCGGATTACTGTAAAGACCGGACTCTCCAATAACAAATAGATCCCCCAAGAAAAGCTCCGCTTCACCGTCTGTCCTTTTTGGGAACACTGTATTTTCGTATTTAACCTTTTGCACTTGAAAGGATGTGTCCTGCATTCGGAGCGGTTCAAAAAAATGCTGCTGTGCAAATGACTCCAGATCTGTAGCGCTAACCCGTTGAATAATGTCCATTAAAACATTGAAGCCGGCTGAGAAATATTCCGAACGCGTTCCCGTTTCAAATTTCAGTGTTTTGATGCTATACATCGCGTTCATATACTCATGAAAGGCATTGAAATTCTTCGGAGAATACGTCTTCTCCCAATCATATCCGGCGCTATGATCCAGCAAATGTTGAACGGTAATCTGTTCGAACGGATATTCCGGAATGAACCGTCGAACAGGATCGCTTAGGGTCAACTCCCCTTCGTCCATCAATTTGACAATTAAAGCAGCTGTTATCGGTTTCGTTGCAGAAGCAATATTAAATCTTGTCCTTTGGTTGACGGACTGCATGCGCCCGTCCGGCGTGGCATCGGTCGCACCAATATACTGTTCGTACAACATATCGTTACGATCGGCAACAGCTACTGAGAAACAATCGGACCACCCTTCTTTGATTTTGCAGGACAAAAAATAATCTATTTTCTCCGTTATGTCAGTCAGGCTCTCACTCATTTCAGGCATCTCCCCGGCTTTCTTGCAGATTGCGCTTCCGGTTAGTCCGACTACTCCGTATACAGATAAGCGCCAAAGTCTTTAAACGAGCTTCCCATCGAAATCTGATCCCCGTCTTCCCTGAACGTTTCTTGCAAAATGCCCATAGATGTCAGTTTATAATCAGCCGGGTTCGTGGATAAACCAGCGGCATGAGCGCTGTTGATGTCATTGACAATATTCAGCAAGTTATCCTCTGTCATGACTGCCCGAAAAAACTGAAACCCGGACCACGTATTGTTCGTCCATACTCCCGAGTAAGGTGACGGAGTTAAATATCTCGTTCCTCCCAAATACGTAGAAGCGAAGCTGACAAATGTGTCATGCATCACCTTTTCTTGCAATGCCAGCGGCCGATTATCAAATATATTCATCACGACAGCTATAACGGTTTGGGTAGAATCATCATGCATATAAATGACAAAGCTTAATTGCCCGACCGGCTTGTCGCCGTTGCTATTATTATCCCAATGCGCAAACCAAGGCAGCTGTAAATCGGCTTGAATATACAACTCCGAGTTACTTGCAGCCCAAGGTCTTGGAGGGGTGGAAAACTCATACCCATAGCTGGTATTTGGTCCGCCTCCTGTTACGGGCTGCCATGTCGTATCCCAACTGTTCATCATCATTCCGCCGCTTGTGCAATGCAGTTGATAAGCGGATGTTCCTGAAGCAGCCACGTCCAATTCTCCTCTTTGCCAATCTTCATACGGCGCCGGCGGCGTAAAGCCGGTATACGTTCCGACATTATAAGTGACTGGAAGCGAGACAGCATTGCCAGGCACCGATACATTATCCTGATGTCTGACTACCATATAGAACGTGTCCTTAGGGGTCGGTTCGAATTCCACAAAGAACTTATCGGTTACATCGGTAATACATTCCGGCTCTACGATAGGCACTACACTTCCTGTCATTCCTTTCACCTCGTCAACTGATTGGCTGTATGGAACGATTATGCAAAGCAGCAATAATACTGGCAGAGCAATTAGCTTTTTCATTCTATGACCAGCCTTTCTTCGCTTTGGATTAGCGCTTGATAACAGCGCTTTCATTCATTATAGATAATATGACTTCAATCTTCTTTGACTATCGAGACGAATCATTGCATTATTGAGACAGAATAACAAACCTAACATCATCATGATGAAAAAAGAAACCCGACACTTTTTCATCGCGTAGGTTTCTTTGTCATAATTATATGCTATACAATGAAAAATCTTTGAACGACATCCCCATTGCGACCTGATCTCCAGGTTTTCGAAAAGTTTCTTGTAATATGCCTACCGATTTCAAGCAATAGTCGGCAGCATTCAAAGAAAGCTGCTGCTGATGGGTATGGTTGATATCTTCCGCAATCATACTTATATTTCCCGCTGTTACAGCAGCTGCAAAAAGCTCAAAGCCCGTGTTCGGTTTATTTCTCCAGCCTGCAGATTCCGCTACAGGGGTAATGTATCTGTTTGCAGAAAAATGTGTAGATACAAATGAAACAAATGTATCATGCATGACGGTTTCTTTCGGCAGCTGCTCGCGATTATCGAATGCATTGATAACCATCGCTATCGTAATATCTGTCGTAGTATCCAACATATATACGATATAACTAAGCTGACCGACGGGTGTCATTGTTGACGCTTCCTGTTTCCACGTTTGAAAATACGGGACTTGCATCTCGCCTTGCAGAATAATACCGGAGTTCCGTCCTCTCCAAAGAAAGGGCCCTTCCGAATACGCATAGCCAAACACAACATTTTGTCCGCCGCCCTTAATTTCCCTGTAAGGCGTTTGCCAGCTATTCATCAAACTTCCGCCTGTCGTATCAAATAATTGGAATCCGGATACTTCAAGCGGGTTCCCCGGCACCTGCATCCCCCTTTGCACTTTTTCCAGAGAGCCTGCGGGCGCCACTCCCGTATATTCCCCTATGTTATGACAAAATGGGATAAAATCGGATGTTGCTTCATTTTCTTTATTCGTCTGCCAGCGTATAATAAAATGAAAATCATCGTTTACATAGGGGTCATAATCTTTAATGAAATAACGATCGATTGCATCCACATGCTTGGGCAATAACATTGGCTTTTTATTCATTGACTGACTGCTTATCACAGTGATTGCCTCCTGTCCCGTTGGTCCTGGCGAGGACTCCTCGACTTCTTCCGTAACCATCTTCACATTCATCTTGTTTATCCCTCCTTTATCTAACTCAATCTTATAAAATTTTCCGGAATCAAGCTTGGCTTAACCGGACAATGATATGGACAATCGAGATGAGAACTGCCGTAGCTTGCTTCGGAAGCATAAAAAGGAACATCCCCAGCGACTATCGCAGAAAGAAGCACCTGACGAAGAGCTTCAATCTAACCCACCACAGCAGGTTGAAGTCGCATGGGGAATCCCAACATATTCAAGTGATATCTTCAACGTATTCGGAACCATGCGCTGAGCCGGTGCCGCAAGGGAATGTCAGATAAGGAAACGGGATCAGAATGACCAGATGGCAAAACAAGCTGGGGATTATCGAGGTACAACACCATCGTGGCTACCGCAATGGGGAGGATCCTATAATGGAATCCAGTGTTTGCTATCAAGAAAATCTTAATTGAGCTAAACGCTCTTCCAACAAAATTCGGAGTTCATCAGGAATCCGTTCAAACCGAACCCCTTTCCCCAAAAACAAAAGCCAATCCGCATAATACGCCAGAGCCTCGGCATCGGCCACATCCAGCTGAACGCTGAACATCCCGCTCGACTGAAACATCCCGGTAAAGGACAAAATGATCCCCGGCGGGTGCATGCGCTTAAATCGCTGTATTCCCGTCGCATCAAGCTTGACAACCAGATTGGCCTCCCGTGCGCGAAGCAACTTTTTGTTTAAAATCTCTTGCTCCGAGCACTTTAACTCTCGCTCGGAAATGGCCGAATCCCGCAGCATGTCAACAGGCAAATAGCGAAACTCATCCGTGTCCAAATCATAAACCTCGACCAGCCACTGCGCGTTCGAGTTGAAAATATGCAGCAAATAAACATCCAACAACTGCGGCCAGCCGACACTCACCTCATACGTCACTCGCAAATGCTTATCCCGCACGGCAAGCGAAATGAGCTGATTCAGCTCCGCGGGCGCCGCGTCATCGAGCTCCAGTAGACTCGGATTCGCGGGATTGGTATTTTCGAAAAGCAAGATGTTATTCAGCTCAATCAGCTCGTCTTGCTGGGTTTGCGACGCGATGCCGATCAGTTTTTCAGTAATCGAGCGGCGATTCTGCAAATAGGGAAGCTGTGAATTTTTCGAGGCGATAAAGCTGATGAAAATGGCCTTCAGCTCATCCGGCGTGAAGCGTGCGGCAGGTAGATACTGGTTTTGCAGGACATGGTAGCCGCCGCCGCGCCCAAGCTCGGTCGTCAACGGGAAACCCATCGCCTGAATTTCGTTAATGTCTCGGATCGCCGTCGCGCGGGAGATCTTGAACTCCCGCTGAATCTCGGCAATCGTAAAATGGGCGCGGTTATTGATGTAGCGCATGATCAGGTTCACTCGTTCTGTTTTCTTCATGGTTATATTGTATCAAAAATGTGCCAAAAAAATAGGCAATCTAGAAAAACCCAACCGTTTTGACACGTAATAATTTGATTCGCAATAAAGAGTATCTTTTTTTGATACATTCAGCAAATAGAATCAGACTTGTAAATTAAATCCCAAAAAGGAGCGAAAACGATGACTAACTACTCCATCAAAACCATCACGGAAAACTACAAAATGACTGCTTTCGGTGTTACACTTGAAGACTACAACGACTGGGCAGGCAATGCGGCAAAAACGGCAGCAAAAAAAGCAGAAATTACCGAGAACGGCAAGCTTGCTGAGCTTCTGGCGCTCGCTGACGGACAAGAATATCAAATCAACCATGCCGTCGACCGCAAAGCTTGGCGCGGCTTCGGCGTGATGGGCGAGTTCAACGTGGAAGGCGCGGTCGTTCTCGACTTCCTCGCCGGCGATTACCTTGTCGTGCCCGGCAGTGGCGCCGACAAAGACCGACTTGCCGACGAAATCACCGGGAACGTTTTCGGCGGCATGCTGGAAGAAATCACCGCGTACAAATACGTAGGCCCCGGTAACGCAACCTTCGTCAGAGCAGTTGAAAACGGCGAGTATTACGGCGAAATGTGGCTTCGCGTTAAAATGGTCGAAGCATAATTTAACGGACTCAAAAAGGAGCATGTACATGGCAGATTACACACTGGAACACAAAAAATCATTCACATTGACCGCGTATGGCTTTTCCATCCAATCGAATTTTCAGGACATGGCGGCTTTGCAAAAGGAAAAAGCCGAGTTCTGGGATAGACTCAAGGCTGACGGGCGATTTCACAAACTCAAAGAAGCGGCAAAAGATGATCTCGAATGGTCGGTCAATGAGGTTTATCAAGGCAAACCGTGGAATTATTTTGCGGTAGAGGCTAGAAAATCAGTGGCTGACGCAACGCGTGTCATCGAGTTTCCAGAGAGCGAATACATCGTGGTCGCCAGGACAGGCGACAAGGAAACGTTATTTGACCAGTTGACTTACCATGCATTTGGCGAAGTCTTGGCCCAAATCACAGATTATGCTTACATCGGCGGTCCAAATGCGACTTATCGCAAAGATAACGGCGACGGCACTTTCTACGGCGAATTTTGGGTGCCCGTAGTTAAAAAATAAGTTCGCCATCGTTTGTCCAAAGAAACGGCAGCCTATCGAATTCCGGCAGGCTGCCGTTTCATTCTATTTTTCCGTCATCTTCAGAAACAATGCTACATCGTCAGCCGTTAAGCCCACTGCCTGACGCCAGAATTCCGTTTCCTCCAGATCCACATCCAGATGCTTCTTCGCCAGCTCCTCCACCGTAAGCCGCCCCGTATCCCGTAGCAAGGCGACATACTTCTGCGCGAAGCCCTCGCCCTCTTGCATAGCGCGAACATACAGCCCGGCGCTGAACAGATAGCCGAATGTGTAAGGGAAGTTGTAGAACGGCACATCCGTTAAGTAGAAGTGCAGCTTGGACGCCCAGAAGTAAGGATGCGTTCCGCCCAGCAGCCCGCTGTACGCTTCCCGTTGCGCCGTCTCCATCAAGTCGCACAGCTCCTCCGCCGTAACCAGCCCCTCGCGTCTTCGCTCATAGAATCTTGTCTCGAACAGGAATCGCGCATGGATATTCATGAAGAACGCCACGGAGCGTCCGATCTTGTCCTCCAGCAGACTTAGCTTCTCCGCATCGTCCTCCGCAGCCTTGAGCGCCCGATCCGATACGATCATCTCGGCGAACGTCGACGCCGTCTCCGCCACATTCATCGCGTATTCCTGAGACAGAGCCGGCAAATCGTTCATGACATGCTGATGATAGGCATGTCCCAGCTCATGCGCCAATGTTGACACATTGGAAGCCGTCCCGGAATACGTCATGAAGATGCGCGTCTGGCCGCTCTTCGGGAAGGATGTGCAGAAGCCGCCGGGACGCTTGCCCGCGCGATCCTCCGCTTCAATCCAGCCGTCTCGGAATGCCTGCTCGGAGAACTCCGCCATCTCCGGACTGAACGAGCGGAACTGCTCCACAATAAATTCCGCCGCCTCCTGGAACGGAATAACTGACGAAGAGGATGCGATCGGCGCCTCCACATCATGCCATTCCAGCTGGTCAACGCCGAACAGCTCGGCTTTCCGCCGGAAGTACGGAGCCAGCACTTTCTTGCCTTCCTCCACGGCTGCCCACATCGCCCCCAGCGTCGCTTCGCTCATGCGATTCATATGTAACGGTTCCTGCAGCACCGAATTCCAGCCCCGCTTGTCATACAACTTCAGACGGAAGCCCGCGATCCGGTTCAGCGTCTCCGCGCTCAGCTCCGACAGCTCGTCCCATTCGCGCTCCCACTCCTGGAACGCTCTCTGCCTTACAGCTCTGTCCGGATCGGACAAGCGATTATGCATTTGCCCCGCTGACAATACCCGTTCGTTGCCGTCACTGTCGATATCTTTGAATGCGGCACGGGATACAAGCCTATTATAGAAATCTCCCCAACCATGATAGCCGTCAATTGCCAAGTCGCCGGCGAGCGCTTCCAGCTCCGGAGCGAGCTTCAGCTTGGCGAGCTCTCTTCTCTCGCTCAGGTTGAACGCCACGCCGCGCAACCTCCCATCGTTCATCAGCTCTTGCCACGACTCATCGTCAACGGAACCCAGCAAGTTGTCGAAGCGGGTCATTGCGGACGCATATCGGGCCGCTATCGTTTTGACCCGGTCGTTCAGGCCCGCCGCAGCGCTATCCTTCACATCCTGCGCCATCAAGCATGAGACGAACGATTCCGACTGACGAAGAGTCAACAGAATGCCTTCCACGAAGTCCGTCATCTCGCGCAAGGAGGAAGCCATTACAGGCTGCGCTCCACTTAGCGATTGCTCCAGCGCCCCATTCAACTTGGCTATGGAAGACTCCATCTCCTGAAGTTCCTCCGCAAACGCTGCGGAGCGCGATCCGCCCGGATAGATGGCATCCATATCCCATTGCAGCGGAACATTTTCCTTGAACATCTCCACTCACCTCACCCAAAAAAATGAAAAAAACCTTTATCCAGGCCATCCAATGATGCGCGACAGCGTTAAAGGTAGTTTTATCGCCCTGGTAGCCACTATCATTTGCGCTTAGCTGCCAGGCAGTGTATAACTTATTATATACAGATTGGAGGAATAATACCATGTCGATGCCATTGCAAATCTCCGCGGACACCGCCGTCAAGCTGTCCAAGCAGCTGGGCGTACCAATCGAGCAGCTCATGCACATGCCGCGCCATATTCTGATGCAGAAGCTTGCCGAGCTGGCGAATAGCGAAGCAGAGAAGAAGGACTCGGAGGAATAATGATACCATTCAAGAACACATGGCCTTATGAACGGATTATGAACGATCTCTATGTATCCAACTGCCCCTTCTGCCATGCGGACAACGTGCTTCTGCCCATAAAGCCGAAGCAACTCTCCGTCATCCGGGATGGCAAGAAGCATCTGCTCGTATTTCCTTGCTGCCACAACAAAGCGACCATCATCGATACGGACAGCGACTACTTGCTGGCAGACGCTCCTCTGCGCGACTTGTAAGGCGCGGAGGAGAAGGCGACATGCGTTGTTCGACGCTTTCTGCTATGTACGGCGTCATGCTTGTGCGCCGCGTTGCCGTTCCTCTCGCAGTTCACCGCTTAAGCAGCCGCTCTCCTCATCGCCACCCGGTTCGCTGTCCGGGCCGCTATGCGCTGTTCGCCGCTTGGGGAGCAGAGTCGTCCCTGCGCTTGCCTTGACGCTCCTCTTCCATCTCCTCGCGAATCAGCTGCCATTGCTCACGGCTCGCCCGAATCATTGCGGCATCCATAATCCGCTTGTCGTTCACGATGCGAGAGAACCATTTCACCGCTTCGGCATGCTCGCCTACTCTGCGATTCAGCTCTCCGATCAGATACATCAGCTTCGCGTTGTTCAGCGAGACGCCCTCCGTCTCGTATACGGATATGTAAGCCTCCAGCGCGTATTGCAAAAACCTGCGCTCCTGCTCCTGATTGTTCTCATACCGGTAAAGCCATGCAATATGATGCAGAATACCCGCGATAATACGATCTCTGGCTCCTGTAGCCTGTCCGGCCAGCAGCGCCAGTTTATAGGTGAGCATGGCCTGCTCCGCTGTACGCTCTCCGCTGAAACCCTGCCCTTTCCCGTTCCAATAGACCCCCATCTTCTCGTAATAGCGTTCCTTCTGCTCGCGGGTCAGCGACTCGAAGCCGTTCTCCGTAAACGAAAATCCGCATTTGGGACAAACTCTTACGACGTAAAAGTCGGGATTGACGCCGCTAGCATAATGTCCGCAAAAATCGGAATCGACATGGGCTGCTTTCTTAAAGCTGGGTCTGACCTTGGAAGTAAGGAAAGGCGTCTCGCAGCAGATGCAGGTAATGGTCGTCTCGTACAGCGGTTCCATATCGTTCACGTCTCCTCTTCTGAAGTATTCACAAAGTGATGCGCCGGTCCGGACAACCGATGCAGCACGACCTCCCGAAGCTCAGACTCAAGACCTATCTCTTCAAGCGCTCTTCTCATGCAGTCCAGCCAAGCTTCCGCCCTCTCGGGCGTGATCGGGAACGGCAAGTGTCTGGCGCGCATCATGGGGTGCCCGTACTGATCGGAATAAAGCGATGGACCTCCAAAAAACTGAGAAAGAAACTGATACTGCTTTTCCATAACGGGTTCAATGTCTTCCGGGAACAAGTGTCCAATTAATGGATGCGCCTGCACCTTTGGGTAAAAAGACTCAACCGCCGCCCGTACTGTTTTCTCTCCGCCGATCGCCTCATAAAGGCTTATATTCCTATTCATCGTCATTTCCATCTCCATTTTGTAGGTATTTTGTATTAGTTTTTTGAACTTTTTTTGAAGAGGCAATTGAAGGGAATAAAAAGAAATACCCGCATCGGGACGCGGGCTAGGTATTTATTCCTCTATTCAAAATTTATAGTTATCGTCACGGGGCTGCGTAATGGACGCCTTGATGACATAGACAAAAGCGCAAGCGATTAAGCCGGCGACAATACTCATGTTCATCACTCCAAGCGTTTTAAGTTGTTACTATTGTACCATAAACGGGAGAGAAAAGGGACCATTTACTGCAACCGCTTTCTGACAATTCCGCACATTTGCCGTTCATCGTGAACGTTAATCAGTGATGGGCAAGCTTAAACGCTCATATATGTATAGTAGAGGTTGTACAAATTCATGGAGAAGGAGAACGGCATATGCTGCGCACGCTTGCTCATCCGCTATCTCTTACCGCAATGTCCGCACTGTTCATCACCTGGCTTATGGCCTATTATCCTGCAGAGACCTTGCATGCCTCGCTACGCGGACTGGCTATATGGTGGGACGTCCTGTTTCCCGCCTTGTTCCCGTTCTTTGTCATATCCGAGCTGCTTCTCGGCTTCGGCATCGTGCACTTCTTCGGCAAGCTGCTTGATCCCTTCATGCGTCCCCTGTTCAGACTGCCCGGCATCGGCGGCTTCGTCGTCGCGATGGGTTATATGTCCGGCTACCCGGTAGGCGCGCGACTGACGGCACAGCTATGGGAACAACGGCTTATTGACCGAACGGAAGGCGAACGGCTCGTGGCGTTCACTACGACTTCCGATCCTGTCTTTCTTATCGGGGCCGTCTGCATCGGATTCTTCCATAATGCCGCCCTCGCTCCATTGCTCGCCGCGGCTCATTATGGCGGCGGGCTGATCATCGGCTTGCTCATGCGCTTCCACGGCCGAGGCCATGAGCGGCATGAATCGGCACCCGACACGCGGACGTCTGCTGCAGCCAAAGTGCGCCGCAGCCGATTGTATGCGGCGCTCCGGGCCATGCACGAAGCGCGCCTGCTTGACGGCAGGCAGCTCGGCAAGCTGCTGCAGGACGCCGTGGGATCGGCCCTTCGGCTGATGATCGTCGTAGGCGGCCTCGTCGTCTTCTTCTCTGTCGTGCTGGAGATGCTCACCCATGCCGGGTTCGTGGAAGGGCTGACCGAACTGCTGCGGCTGCTGTTCCAGCTGATCGGACTGCCGCAGCCGCTTGCCGATGCCGGCATCTTCGGCTTGTTCGAAGTGACGCTGGGCGCCCGCTCTGCCGGTACGGCGGGCACCGGCCTGATGCATCAGGCCGCTATTGCGGCCTGGATATTGTCATGGGGCGGACTGTCCGTTCATGCGCAGATCGTCAGCCTGTTAAGCCGCACCCCTATTCGTTACAAGCCGCTGCTGCTCTCTCGTCTGCTGCACGGCTTCATCTCGATGCTCCTCGTTTATCTGCTCTGGGATACTCTGGGACCGTAGATGGGACTGGAGGACCCCGCATATGAACCGTCTGCCATCAGCAATCCGCACATTGAATTCGCAGCGGTAGTACGATATGATCTATGTAGTATCGTACTGTACGGAAGGAGAACCACCATTGAAATATGCAGTAATCGACCGGGGAGACGAACTGTCGAAGTCGCTCGCCCGGCAATTCCATACCTTAGCCGAGAAGCGAGGCTTCGTACGCCATAGCGACCAGCCGGATATCGTCATCTCCATCGGAGGAGACGGCACGCTGCTGGAGGCTTTCCATACCTATGTAGACCGAATCGCCAGCGTCGCATTCGTCGGCATCCATACGGGGCATCTTGGCTTCTATGCGGACTGGAAGGCGGATGAGCTGGAGGAGCTTGTCGCACATATGGCAGAGAAGCAGCCTCAAATCGTGAAGTATCCGCTCGCCCAGATCGAGGTGGAGACAAGTACGGACACGCTCTATTATCTGGCGCTGAATGAATTCACGCTGAAGGGGGTAGACGGCACGCTGGTCGCCCAGATCGATATTAACGATGAGATGTTCGAGATGTTCCGAGGCGACGGCATCGTCATCTCCACTCCATCGGGAAGCACTGCGTACAACAAGAGCTTGGGCGGAGCCATTGTGCACCCTTCCATTCAATCGCTGCAAATCGCAGAGATCGCTTCTATCAACAACCGCGTTTTCCGGACGCTGGGCTCATCCGTACTGCTGCCGAAGCATCATCATTGCGACATCATTTCCAGGAAGGAGCAGCGCATCCAGCTGGCGATCGATCATGTCAATCAAATGCATGCCGACATTCGTTCCATTCGCTGCTCAGTAGCTTCTAACGTAGTCAGCTTTGCGCGCTACCGTCCGTTCCCGTTCTGGAATCGGGTCCGCGAAGCCTTCCTGGGGTACGACGTCAAGTAGCGCTTAAGGCAATAGCAATAAAAACGGCGGCCGCTCCTTAAGAGCGTCCGCCGTTTTTGCTGCGTCCGGTTTCCGATGCCGCCGCCGCTTCGTGAGCAGCGACCGATTTTACCGGCTTCCTGTTTTTCTGATCGTGGTGCTTGCCGCCCCTGCGGTTGTCGCGGCGGCGGGCTTGTCCGTCCTGCCGCTTCTCCTGACCGTCGGCACGTTGTTGATGGCGCTGCCGTCTGCCGCCTCCGTGATGCTCCTTCGGAGGCGCCGTCTCATCGGTCATCTGCTCGCCGGACCGCTTCGCGGCAGTCTGCGCCCCCTGCGCCTGCTGTGCTCCGGTCTGCGCTGAGGCTTGTCCGCCGGATTGCGCTTTCACTTCAGCCGCCGCTTCTCTCGAGGCCGCTCCGCTGTGCCTCACAGGCTCCTCCAGCAGATTAAGATCTTCGTCCCCCGGCTCGATGCGCCCGCCGTTCTTCTTCTCCAATACGAAGTAAGCGCAGCCGAAATTGCAATATTCATTAATATAATCCGATGCATAAGAAAAGGCGGAATCCTTCGTCGCCTTCCCGTTGGCGTCCCGGAAGAAGCCCTTCAGGCGCAGCTGATTGTAGCCCCAGTCGCCGATAATGTAATCGTATCTCTCCAGCACTTCACTGTAGCGGTTGCGGAACGCCTCGGCATTCCAGCCGCTCCGGTTCTCATGCACCAGTTCATACGATTTGCCACCGATATGAATCAAAGCCATTGCTCCACCTCATTCCAGCATCATGACAGTACAGTTGTCGAACAGCCGCCGCCGGTTAATTTCTCCATATTGTCACCGACTGTGACCGATTCCGATTCAAGCGCGCGCTGGGCAGAGTCCGTCTGCTCATGCGCATGATAGGAGGATCGAACGAGCGGACCGGACTCCACATGGCGGAAGCCGCGTTGCTTGCCTTCTTCCTTCAGCTTGGCGAATTCGTCGGGATGCACATACCGTTCAATTGGCATATGCTTCGGCGTAGGCTGCAAGTATTGCCCCAGCGTCAGTATGTTGCAATCCACCGCGCGCAGATCGTCCATCGCTTGGAGAATTTCATCCCATTGCTCTCCTACACCCAGCATAATGCTGGATTTCGTCGGAATCTTGGGCTTCATCTCCTTCGCGCGCTGCAACAATTCAATCGAACGTTTATATTTCGCCTTGGCTCGTACCCGGTCAGACATGCGCTCGACCGTCTCGATATTATGATTGAGAATATCCGGATTCGCATCCATAACGACTTGAAGCGCATCCCAGTTGCCCATGAAGTCGGGAATCAGCACCTCGACGCGGCAGAAGGGCAGCCGCTTGCGAATCGCTCTGACCGTCGCGGCGAAGATCGACGCCCCGCCATCAGCGAGATCGTCCCGCGCTACCGAAGTGACGACGCAATGCTGCAGCCCCATCTGCTCGGCAGCTTCCGCTACGCGCTCCGGCTCCTGCAGATCCAGCTCTGTAGGCATGCCCGTCTTGACTGCACAGAAACGGCAAGCCCGCGTGCAGATATCACCCAGAATCATGAAGGTGGCCGTACGGTTCGCCCAGCATTCGTAAATGTTGGGGCAGCGCGCTTCCTCGCACACCGTATGCAGCGTCTTGGAGCGCATCATATCTTTAATTTCCGCATAGTTGCCATCTGTCGTTAATTTTATCCGAAGCCAGTCCGGCTTTTGAAGCTTTTCACGCTTGTTGCGCTGTGTCATTCCCATTACCTGCTTTCAAGATCAGTTAAGTTTAAGCATCGTCTTATCTGCAATGTTGCCAGCAATGCCATCATTATAACATGACTTGAACGAAAAAAGTAAGGAAAGCGGCGCACTGGAATAACAGGAACGATAGTTTGTCGGAATACAACTCATCTCATAATGAGATCATTACACATCTAACCGTCCAATCGGAAAAATTGCACATCGTCCAAATAAATCGTTTCCTCGGCAGCGACTCCGTCAACTATGATGATCAACTGAACGCTATCCACTTCTTTCCCTCTTGCTTGTGCAGGAATATCCATAACAGCTTGAACGACTCCCCAATCACCGGGAGCATACTCTGTCAGCGGTGTAACAGGCGAATTCATGGAGGTGATCACCTGACCTGCCGAAGTAAGAAGATTAAGGCTAATCTGTACAGAGCCCGTACTGTTCGAACCTCCCGGCATATAGACGTAGGCAATCGTTCCGTAGGCGCCTTCCTCCACATGTACTTTTTGCACCGGCCCCCCACGCGTCAAGCCGGTAATTCGCAAGCTGTATTGACCCGACTGCACATGCTCATCAGAGCGTATAATCTCCCCGCCGCTCTTAATCCAGAAGCTCCAGGGCGGCGCCCCGGTATCACCGGTTTCGAAGGAGGAATTAACATTTTCAGGCAGAGCCGAGCTTGAAGCGGCCATTAATAACTTAGCGAATTGAGATACGGAATTTTGCTGTGAATCTGCGAGCTCCTGCACCCGAAGATGGACAGCGCCTAGCTGCGGCGGTTCCTGCTTCAACCAATCCACAAGGTGCTTGAAGACTGTACCGTCCCAGCCCGACCAGACCAAGCTGAACAGCTTCGGCTCCAGCGCGTGCACCAGAACCGGGTCCTCCTTGAACTCCTCCACCAGCTCCAATCGCCGCTCGCCGTATTGCAGCCGAGTGACGCCATCCTCTACTAGCTGCAGCGCCTCGACTTCGGATTGCGGATAAGGGGTTGCGCTGCCGCTTGGAAAGCTGAGTGCCGAAGCTTCGTAGTATTCAAAGGCTCGGAGCAGCTTATTGGCTCTTGTCCGCTGCGGATCAGTCTGCGCTTTGGCAACAGCCAACTCCAATAACCGGCGGCTCTCTTCAATATCTGCTTTATCGACCAGCATCAGATAACCCGCATCGCGGAATGGCAAGTAATCGACCCGGACCGGACTGTTGCGCCAGGCGTGGAACCATGCCGATTGAGGAATATCGACTGTCCAGAACCGTTCCCAGATCGCATAGTAAGCCTCCAGATGCTCTGCCGCCTCTTCTCCAACCGCCCGCCCGTACCATTCCTGTTCCAACTGCTCTTCATCCTGATTCGGATTCCATTGCAGCTTGGCAGACACCCACGGCTTAGGTCCTTCCCCCCAGTTCGGATACAACTCGGAATATTGTGCCGTCACTTTATGCTCTGCAGCGAAGCGGTAATTATCGGCCATTAAGTCCGTATACATTCTCGGCAGCGCGTAAGGCGTACCGTACATATAGTCATACCAGCCAATCTGCCCCGCCGCCGATTCCCAAGCTATAATCTTATTCTGGCTAGCCTCTTTCACGGTTTGATCCGCCCAGGCCATCCGATCTTCCGTCAGGAACGGAATAACGTGCGGATTCAGCTCAACCGTTGCGGGCGGATCATAGACCTCCCCATAAGCCACAAGCCCGAACCGCTTATCCGGATGTACAGCCAGCACGCCTTCGGCAACCTCATTAACCCAGGCGTAATAAATTTCCGACATATGGACTTTTCCACGCGAATTCAACTGATCGGGATAGTCGGGATGATCCTGCCCGCTTCGCAGAATCCTCCCCCGTCGTTAACCCCTAGAGAGAAAAATTGTTCTTCCGGATGTTCGGTAAAGTAAGCATTGATTTTTCGAATCGCTTCCTCCGCCAGCCCATCGGCGCTAAAGCAAGGCTGCCAAGCCGTATTCGTCGTCGGGATAAATCTCGTTCCATCGCGAAGCGGATAAAATTCGGGATGGCTCTCCGCATATTCGGATGGAGGGAACAAGTTGTACAAGTTATGATGGAACTTGACCGCTCCATGCATGCGATTCACCTTCGCCCACTCATATTGCACTTCCCCGGTAACGCCGGCAGGAATATGCAAAGGACTGAACAAGCGGAACGAAAATGCAGGCTCTTCCGACAGTTGCCCTTTCGGCACAAGCAAATCCCCGCTCTTCGGCACATCCTCCCCATCGGGCCCCGGCATAAGCCAGCGAACGCCGACATACCTCTCCAGAAATGAAATGACGCCATATTGCGTGCCAAGAGATGTGGCGCCTGCTATCGCTATGTTTTTGCCTGCAGCTCTTATTACAAACCCGTCGCCGTCCATGCCGGATAGTTCTCGCAGGATGCTAGGATGGCGCGCCGGCAAGCCGGAATCGCTTCCGATATAAATCGAAATCTGTTTGTTGTCTTCTTTGCCCGCATGGTGCCTTTCATTCCCGGTAATAATCGGAAGTACGGCATTCGTCGCTTTTTCCACATATGAGACCAGCAGTTCTGCCGCCTCGCGCGTTGCCTCATCCGCCGCTTCCCCGATAATGACAACCGCATGGCTGCTGCCATCCTTCACCACCTGCAGGGCTTCTCTTCTAAGTGCGGATTGATCCTCTGACGCTGTAACACTGCTTATAGTGAATACGACTATGAAACTCAAGCCAATCGTTAAGAACAACCCAATCCGGAAAGCTGCCTTCATGTTGGTTCACCTTTCCTTCCTTTGAAATTATTCTTTGACACTTCCCAATACGATGCCTTTCATGAAAAACTTCTGCAAAAAGGGATACACCAGCAATACCGGAAGCGCTCCGATAAAGATTTGGGCCGACTTGAGCGTACGATCCGACAATTCCTGCATGGACTCATCGCTTAGTTCCATCATTTGATTGATGTTGCTGTCGACAATAAGCGTCTGCAAATAGCTTTGCAACGGATACAGCTCCGGTCGATTCATGTAAATAATACCGTCAAACCAGGCATTCCATTGTCCAACGATGGAGAACAACAGCAAGGTGGCCAATGCCGGCTTCGAGAGCGGCAGATAGATCCTCCACATTATTGTAAAATGGCCCGCTCCGTCTATGAACGCCGATTCTTCCAGCGCTTTCGGCAGCCCTCTAAAAAAGTTTAAGAGCAGAATCACACTGTACACCGCGACGGCATTGGGCAGCACAAGCGCCCAAATCGTATTTAAAATCCCTGTTTCCTTGACAGTCATATAGGCAGGGATCAATCCGCCGCTAAACAGCATCGTTATGTAAAAAATCCAAGCATATGCGGTGCGGAACGAAAATGTCCTTGCCTCCTTGGATAGCGGATAAGCAATAAGCACAAGCAGAATCATCTGCAAGGAGCAGCCCATGACTACTCGATAAACGGAAACGGTAATCGCCTTCCAAAACTGTTCTTTATCCAGCACATACTGATACGCCTTCGTTGTCACATCTACCGGCGACAGGAACACTTGCCCTGTAGCTGCAGCTGAACTGGAGCTTAGCGATACAGCAAATACGTGAACAATGGGAAATAAGCATAAGAGGGCGACGATCAGCATGCATGCATAATTGACGATAAGGAACGTCTGCCGTCCCCAGGCAGTAGGCTCGACCATAAGCATCCCTCCTAGTCAGAAGATCCGGTAACCTGCGAAGCGGTACGCCATCCAATAGGAAATCGAAATAAGCAGCAGCGAAACAAACGATTTAAACAATCCCACCGCCGTCGCGAAGCTGAATTGAGAATTCACGAGCCCCATTCGGTACACTAACGTATCAATGATGTCACCGCTTTCATACACTTGCGGACTGTACAAGACATAGACTTGTTCAAATCCCGCGTTCAACACTTGCCCCAAGCTTAACGTAAGCAGCAAAATGATAATGGCGCGCATGCCCGGCAAAGTAATATGCCAGGTTCTTCGCCAATGGTTGGCTCCGTCTATAGCTGCCGCTTCGTATAGATCGGGATTAATCGCAGTCAATGCCGCTAAGTAAACGATCGTGTTGAAGCCGAAATCTTTCCAAGTATCGGAGAAAACGAGAACATAGGGAAACCAACGATTATCTCCGAGGAAAAATTGCGGCTCCCATCCAAGCCAAGCGATGATATCATTTATCATGCCTTTCCCGGGAGACAGCAAATCGATTAATATGCCGCCAAGAATAATCCACGACATGAAATGAGGGACATAGATCATCGTTTGAAGCGCGCGTTTAAACCACATGCGCGCAATTTCGTTCAGTAGCAGCGCTGCGATAATCGGGAAAATTAAACCTGCGGCTATTTTCATAACGGCAATCTGAAGCGTGTTGCCGACGACGCGCCAAATATCGGGCAGTTGGAACACATATTCGAAGTTGTCCCAGCCGACCCATTCCGAGCCAAACAGGCCTCGAGCAGGAACGTAATCCATGAACGCGATGACCAATCCTGCCATTGGAACGTACTGGTAGACCAGAATCAGCAGTAGTCCGGGCATAATCATAAGGTGAAGCGGCAATTGCAGCTTCCATCGTTTGCTCATAACGGCCGCCCCCTAAAGCTATTGATTGTCATGCCATTCATTTACTTCCTTCGTAATTTCGTCTCCACCCAGTTTTTTCCAATCGCTGACGAATCGATCGAATTGGCTGATAGGCTCGCCTAATATAATGTTCGTAATCATTTCATCTTCCATCTTCAACAGATTGGCCCACTTCTTGGCCATTGCCGGAGTTGGCGTTGAAATAAATTGATCTGGCATAAATTGGTTATTGTCGATATATTCGTCAACAATAGCCGATGAACTGTTTATGCCCGCTTTGCGGTCACGCCCCCACTGCTTCATGTCCCCATTCTTATAATCGATCATGCTCCTGTACCAGACGCGTTCCGTCGGCGTGAGCTGCGCCAGCTCTTGTTCCGTCGCCTCCCCATCCTTCTTGAGAAGAGGCAGCAGATGACGATGCAAGTTGACATTATTATAAGAGAGGTATACTTTAACCGGAGCGTTATTCCATATCGTTGCGCCATCTTGATCGACGACGAACTGATTGTAATCCTCATCTACCGTACTGTAGTAAAACTTCTCCAGCCATAATTCGATTAATTTGAAAATCGCTTCCGGATGCTTCGTGCCTTTCTTGACCACCCAATAATAATTGGCAATGTTCAGGCCATGCTGAAACTTAGTCGGCTTATCATCGACGGAAGGGGCGGCGACAGGCGTCCATTCCTGGTCAGGCGTCAAATTGACAAGCGGGAAGGTCGAGTATCCCATGGAGCCATACAGCATCCCGATTTTCCCTTCGCCAACCATTTCGAATGCCTTGCCAAGATCCTTAACGCCAAACTCACGATCGAGTTGTTTTTCCTTATACATATCCTGAAGCTTCTGCAGCGGCGCCTTCATCTCCGGTTGTATGCTGCTGTAAGCTAAAGTTCCATCCTCCTGCTTCAGCCAAATCCCTCTATACACATGATGGCCATTGAAGAAACCGATCAGCGATGCAAGATCCTTGGCCACCGCAAGCCCGAACGTATCATCCTCACCATTGCCATCCGGGTCCTCTTCGGTAAACGCTTTGGATATTGCGAGCAGATCATCCATCGTCTTCGGCTTCTGAAGACCTAGCTTATTCAGCCAATCTTCACGAATCCATAATACCGGAACGCTTTCACGTACCGTTCCCGTCCACGGAATAGCCATTAACCTGCCGTCTATCGTTGCGGATTGAAGCGGCTCCTCCCCGGATTCCGTCATGACCTTTTTGATTCCTTCAGAAGCGTGCTTGCTGTAGGCATCCGTCATATCTTCTATCAATCCGGCCTTGGCCAACTGGGCAAATTGCAATGGCTTTACCGCAAAGAAATCAGGCAGGTCATTCGAAGCAATCATCAAATTCGATTTCTGCTCATATTGCGCACCGGGCACGGACCAGAGCGTGTTGATCGCAATGCCGTATCTGTCCATTATTTCCCTCGTCCAGGCGTTGTTGTTCAGATCATCCCCTTCTCCGAATTTGTCGGTACCATAATCGAATGTTACTGTTGTCAATTCAATAGGAGGATCGTAGCGATCTGGAGCTTTTTCCTCATCCGCTCTATTGGATGGAGAAGATGTGCCATTGCTGCTGCCACCGCTCCCATTATTCCCGCTGTTGCTAGTGCAACCTGCTAAAACGGTTGACAGCAATACGACGGATGCGAATGTCATGAATACGATTTTTTTTGTTAAGCTTCCTGCTTTCCTCAATCCCTTTCCACCTCGAATTCTGATTTTTATTTCCCCCTAGGAAGAGATAGGCTTATCATAGATTCCCCCCTCCCGTCTGTACATCTTCTTGTTTTTATAAATGCGCGCTGTTTAGTATTTTTAAAAAAATGCAGGTATAAACGGCAATTGCATATTGTATTCGCTTTCATTCCCCTTCAAAATATGTATCATACTATATGAAGAGAGAGAGGTTGGAATCCACCCATGCGCAAGTTCCAATTTCGATCCGTTTCCAAAAATTCACTGCTTATTCGTTTGCTCCTCAGCTTTGCAGGCATCATCGTGTTGCTTGCAGCTTTTCAACTCATCTCCTTATCCATTATTCAGGATACGATCCGCAAGGAAGTGATCAAATATAATACAATGATGCTGAACAAAACAATAGACAGCTACGAAACTTATTTTAAGCTTACCGATAGTATGATGACTGAATTATTTTTTGACCCTCTTGTCAATGCCATCATCTCCAACCCCGGCACCAACGATCATCAACTAGTGAACGAATTGAGCGACAGACTGAAAGGATTCATTTCCAACAAGCAGCTTTACCTCAACAACATTTTGCTTTATTTCCCTGACGAAGGCATCGTGTTCGACATGAAAGGACGGGAGAAAGCGGACAAAACGTTTTCGAGATATTATAAAAGCGAAATATGGAAATCGCATACATGGCATCAGTTATCGGAGACAACGGATCATTTCACCGTTCATACCGCTTCAGACTTCAACACCATTCAATTCGCTAACACAGTGGCAAGTCATGGTACGCTATTTCCAATTACGATCAAAAGCAAGCTGAGCAGCTTTTATATCGTTGCCATGGTGGACGCCAATCAGATTTATGACGATTACCATTTCTCTATTAATCATGCCTTCTATATGATCAACATGAATGACAAAGTCCTCTTCCATAAGCACGGCGGCAAAGAGCAGGAGATTCCTGAGGCGGTACAACAGAAACTGCGTGCACTAGACGGAATAAGCGTACAGGACTACGTCAAGAAGGACGATATCTATTATTTCTCAAGTCAAGGCGAATTGTCCGGCATTCGCTACGTTAACGTTATTCCCCATACGGCAATTGCATCGCAAATGACGAAAATCAATTTCATATTATTCGGATTACTCATAGTGTCCATCGGGTTTGCCGTCGTTATTTCGTTCGTGCTGAGCTTCCGCTTCTACAGTCCGGTCCAGAAAATTATTGAGTCGATTCAGCAAAAGCGCCAGTCGGCCGAACCGGAAAGCACTATCCATGAATTCGTGCTGCTCCATGATAATTTCACAAAATTTATGAAAACGGATGGCAGCATACGGCGAGAGCTTCAGCACAAAAACGCCATTCTGCGCAATTACGGCTTCATGACGAAAGCGAAAAACATTTATGCGAATCCAACCTTGCAGGAACTGGCAGAAACGAATGAAAGCTTCTATCTCGTTCTCTTCGACATTATGTACACCGATCAAATGTACGAGTTAATGGCCGAGCAGCAAAACAGAGCCTCTTATTATATCAACGAGTTTATATTTGTCCACTTTGCCGAGCATTTCCCTAATGCTTCTACTTTTCAAATTGAAGAGGATCGAATTATGTCTCTCGTGTTCACCAGTGAATTATTTGAACGGTTGGAAAATACGCTGAATGATATCATCCGGGCGATAGACCGCGACAATTCGTATTGTGTATTAACCATCGCATTCGATCGAAAATTGCATCATGCAGGCGAGTTAAGCTCTTCCTTCGAAATCGCAATCAATATGCTTCAGCAGCGGCGCTTGACCGATCGCGCGCAATTGATTACCCGTTATGAGCCGCTGACGGTTACACATGTGCTGGAACCGGCTCAAGAACGCGAGTTGTTCGCGAATTTGCAAGCGGGCAATCTGAAGAATTCAGCTTCGGCTTTGCTACGCATAACCGAACAACTGAATAAGCGCAACGAAATCGCTTACCGATACTCCCGGCTTGCCCTGGAAACGTTCACGATTGTCATCAAAGTATTCATCTCGTACGCCATGGACATCACCTTGCTGCTGGAGCGGCTCGCTCCGGAAAAGTATATCAAAAAATATGCGACTGCCAATTCGTATGCCGAATATTTCGAAGGTCTGCTAGATTTCGCCGCGAGTCAAATAGAGGAAAACAGGAAGGAAGAAAACCCGGTCGTATCTTATGTGATTGATTATTTGCACAATCGCTATCACGAAGACGTGTCGCAAGAACAGCTTGCCGAGCAGCTTAACATTTCCAGCAGCTATTTGTCCGTATCGTTCAAAGAAAAGACCGGGAAAAACTTCAGCGAATATTTGAATGAGCTTCGCATTGGCAGAGCAAAGGAACTGTTAAAGCACTCCTCTATGAAAATACAGGAAGTATCGTCTAACATCGGCTACCAAAATGCAAACTCCTTTATTCGCATGTTCAAAAAGGTGACGGGGCATACCCCTGGAGAATACCGCAGGCAGCTAAGCGATTAAGGCAGGTTCGGCTGACTAACCGTCCCGAACGAGAGACAGCCGAATGCTCTGCCACTTCCGCGAGCGCCAGCGGAATATCATAAGCAGCCCGCGAAGCCATTCATCGGCTATGAAGGCCAACCATATGCCTGTAATGCCCATATCCAGCACAATAGCGAATACGTAAGCCAGCGGGAGGCTGATCGCCCACATGGAGATGAGCCCGACAACGACCGGGAACTTCACGTCACCTGCCGCGTTCAGGGAACCGATTACTATGACATTGCACGCTCTGGCCGCTTCCAGCACCAGCGACAGCAGCATCAAGAGTCCGCCTAGCGCGATGACCTCCTCGTTATCTGTGAACAACCCGAGCAGCGGGTCCGAGAACACCGCCAGCAGGCAGCCGGTGCCGAACGTGATAAGAAGTCCCGTGCGCAGATTCCGGAACGCGACGCCGTAAGCTTCGCCGCTCCTCTCCGCACCGATCAGACGCCCCACCATAATAGATGTAGCCTGTCCGATGGCGATCGAGAACAGGAAGACGAAGGTCGTAATACTTTGCGTATATATTTTCGTCGTCAAAGCCGTCGTCCCCAATAAGGTGACCATATAGGTAATGACAACCTGCGAAGCTTGATACGACATGTTCTCTCCGGCGGAAGGCACGCCGATCGTCAGCATCTGATTGACTACGTTCTTCGGGAAACTAAACAGAGCTTTCGACTTAAGCGATACCCGCACTACCTTTAACAGCATATAGACCGCGATGCCGATACCGGCGAATCGGCTAATATTCGTTGCCATTGCAACGCCTTCTACGCCAAGCACGGGAAGGCCGAGTGGGCCGAACAGCGCGAGGTAATTGCCAATAATATTCAGAACGACGACGGTAACGGATAACACCAGCATCTGCCTGACATAGCCGTACATGCGCAGCACCGTGTCCGCCGTACTAATAATGGCGACCGAGAAGGTACCCATCCCGACGATTGTCAGGAACGATTGTCCATAGCCCATCAGTTCCGGCGGCAAATTCATGAGCCGAAGCAGCGGCTCCGCGAGCACGACAAGCCCCAGACTGACGACAACGCCGATCAGCATATTAAGTCCAAGCGCAATCGAAGCGATATTCGACGCTTCCCGCTCCTTGCCGGCCCCGATCAGTTGAGAGATCAGTATGCTGAGGCCGACGTTGACGAATCCGAACAGTATATTGGCAACCATAAGTATTTGACCGGCAACTCCTACCGCGGCTACCGCATTGTCGGAATAGTGGCTAAGCATGAATATATCAATGTTGAGCACGATCGTATGGAGCAGCTGTTCCAGGAAGATCGGCCAAGTGAGCGCCAGTAAAGTTAGTTTCTTGTTCAAGTTTATCCTCTTCCATCGATGCTGCAGCAGCTGTCCTTCTCTATCAGCTCATGCTTCAGAACGATTCTTCTAGTTGATAGTTGTTCATCTGTACGTTGTTCTATGAATGCCAGCAGAAGCTGCATCGTCTTCTCGCCAATCTCTCCGATCGGCTGACGGATTGTCGTCAGACGGGGACGCACAACATCTGCAATATAAGTGCCGTCGAAGCCGATAACAGATATATCGCCCGGCACCGCAAGCCCGCGGTCATGCATGCAATTGATCGCTCCTGCCGCCATGTCGTCGCTTGCGGCGAACAAGGCGGTGAATGTGCCGGAGGCAGCATCCAGAAGCTCGCCCATCCTGTCGTAACCGCTGCGCAGCTTGTAATCTCCGAATCGGATCAATCCGGTATCCACTGCGATAGCGCTATCGGCACATGCTGCCATGAACCCTTCATAACGGTGCCTGGCATCGGCAACTTCCGAGATTTGCCCCGCAATATGAGCGATGCGCGTATGCCCTTTTCGGATAAGATAGCTCGTCGCATCATATGCCGCATGGAAATTATCGATATAGACGGCAGGTACATGAACCCCCATGTCAGCATGGACAACAACGGGGATAGACGTTCGTTCAAGAAAGGTGCGGATATCATCGTTAGCCTTGCCATGCATAAGAACAATACCGTCCACGCGCATCTCTTCGTAAACGTTTAAATATTTCACCACTTTATCCGTATCTTCTACAATGTTGGAGATGAGCAGATTGTAGCCGTTCCCGCTGGCCAACTCCTCTATCCGACTTAACACCATGGCCATGTAGCTGGAAGTGACGTCCGGAATAATAACCCCGATCAGATTCGTCTTGCTTCGCTTCAAGCTCTTTGCGATAAAGCTGGGAGAATACCGGAGCTGGTTGATCGCATCTCTTACCTTTCTCTCCAGCTTCGGACTGACATGCTCACTATTGTTCAATACGCGCGACACGCTCGTAACGGATACTCCGGCAAGGCGCGCCACGTCTTTAATTCTAGCATCCATGTCAAGGCATCCCTCGCTCCACGTCACGCAGAGCCGACTTTAAACCTTCCACCAGTTCGACTCCGGCCGATACAGCATACGTAGAGATGGCATCCACCCCCATGTCCGCATATTGAACAGCGAGCTCACGATCCATCAACGTATATATCCATACCTTCAGGCCGCAGGCATGGGCATATCGCACCAGAGACTCGCGGCAGGAGGGATAATCGACATTTAAACCTGGGAATTCACGCCGCTTCGCCATATCGCATGCTTCACGAACTGCCGATTCGTAGTCTGCATCATTCAGCAGATGCCAGCCCTTCGGCACGTTCCACATAATGCCGGAGCGGTATTCCGTCTCCGCTATCACACTCGTCGCACCGGTGAAATAGATTTGCTCCCGCATATCCATCGTCTCCAGCAATCGCAATACCGGTTCGGCAGCCTCATCATTTTTCACATCCAGGTTAAATGAAACAGGCTTGCCTCGGAAATGGGACAGCACCGTCGCCAATCGTTCCAGCTCGCTATCGTCCTTCAGTTCAAGCGGATTCTGCTTCATCATCTCCTCGTATGTTAATTCGCCGAATGCGGGATGGTCGTCATGATACAGGACACACACCCCATCCTTCGTCGCACGAACATCCACCTCCAACACTTGAGCGCCCGCGGCATAACCGGCCATCGCGGATTGCAAGGTGTTGTCCGGCGTGCCTTCGCATCCGGTATGCGCGATGATCTGCGTTCGTACTTGGCCGGCGTCATTCTTCTTCGCATCGAAATAGATGGGGTTCGCGAATGCAATTGTCGTCTTCAATTGTTTCATCATGCCTTGCACATGCACCCGAAGCCAGATCAACCCGTCACGCTGCACAGTGAATCGGCACTCTTCCCCCCTGAAAGCAGCCCTTCCAAGCTCCCCCAAATTGGATTCAACGACGACATCCATACCTTGCCGTTCGATATGGGCGCTGCGTACATCCACTTCAGTCTCCGTTATACGAACAACCAATTGTACCACTTCATCGGATTGTTGATAAGGGATACAATCGCCAATTTCATACAGGGCTTTACCGACAGCAGCTTGCACTGTCAACAAAGGCCCCATTGATAAAGAAAGGCGTCCCTTGCGTACAGCTTCGATGACGGCTTCCTGAAGATGCTCCTCATCCAAGTTGTCCGGAAGAGCGATATAGGTGAATGCGGGAGGTTCATCGGAATCTGAGGAATGATGCCAGTCCCTTCCCGCTGTTGCCGCAATACGGTAACCCTCGTTAAGCAGCTCGGTCCAACGCTTCAGCGCAGGGGCGTTGTGATTGCGCATCGGAGGTATCGTCTCATGCCACACCTCCATATAGTCGATATCATGCCAATCTTTAATCGTATATTCCCAATGACAGCCCGTACAGATCGGACTGCCCATGCTGTAGGGATGCGCGATGCCTACAATTCCTCCCTGATCGTGCACGCGCTGAATGCCTTTATGAATATCATGAGGTCCAAGATCACGCCACTCGCTGTAAGGAACGCCAAGCGTCAGCATATGGCCGTAGAAGGTCGTCCACTCCAGTCCGGGGATGACGCTGATACCTGTTTCTTCCGTCGCGGCTTGCGCCTCGGCCATACCGGAAGTGGTGTTATGGTCAGTCAGCGCTATGCCCGCCAGTCCCAGCTCCTTCGCCTTGCGGCACATTTCCAGCAGCGTATGCCTACCATCGCTGTGGGGAGTATGCGTATGCAGCTCAAATGGCAGCCACTTCATCTGACGCGCCCCCTTCCGCTTGAACAAGCAATTGATACTCGCAATTGTCGGTAACGATACAATGCGCGCTGATCGTCACTCGCCAGACCCCCTGCTGAATACGGCCGGAGAAAAAACCCGGAGAGCTTATATCCGCGCCAATAAGATGAAGCTGCTCGTTGGGGTGGCGATGCGCCGAACCGCGGAATCCATCGGGATCGTCCACTGACAGAGTCAGCAGATTAAGCAGCGGCGCGTAGCTCTCCCATTTCTCCTTGAGCCTCTCTTGCTGCGATGGTTCCGCATACTGCTCCAATGCCTGATGAATCATGGCTTTCGCCTTCACCGGATCTTCAAGTCGCTTCGGGCTGTAGCTGAATGCAACACGTAGCCGGTCAGTCGCCTCCGGCAGATGGAATTGATACGTAATATGCGTTTTTGAGCTAAGCGGTGTTAACCGTCCTTCTACTTGCAGAATATCTTTCATCGTGTCTCGAACCGCCTTCTTCTTTTTCTTCCTGCATCCGAATTGGTATCGATACCAATTCTGCCATGATGCCGATCTATCCCATCATAAAAATCGAATGTAAATTGTGATGATTTCTTTTGTAAAAAATAATGCCGTTTTATATGTGGAAAATGTTAATGTGAGTCTCGAACGGTTCGAATGAGAAAAGGCTGGATAAAATTCTAACGATTGCAAATCATACCTCTAGAACCATGTGCTCCGGGAAAGGGTGGGATCATTGAAGATCATCTTATCTGTCACATCCATACTGATTGCTTCAGCGATGCTTGGCGCTCCGGGTATGCAGCTTGCTGCAGAGGCCGCCTCTCGCGGCGGCGAGGGGAATGTACAAGGCTTGTCGAGCAGGACTGGGCAGTATGCGGACGACACGACGACAGCGGCTGAGCCGGCCCAGCCGCAAGCAGCTGAGGACCCGCTCGTCGTCAGGCAAGAAATATACAACAATCTGGCTGCTGTCACAGGCCTTCCATGGTATTGGATCGCGGCGATCGACCAGTATGAACGAACATTGTCCAAGGCTCGTCCCAAAGCCAGACCTATGCTGGGGCAGCATATCGGCGTCTATATCGAGCAGGAACGATGGGCCGGCGCGATGAACCCCGATTATGAAGACACGATGCCGGCGTCCATTCAGTGGTTCCATGGCATAGGAAGAGACGGCGACGGCAACGGGCTTGCCGAGAGGAACAGCGATGCCGACCTGCTGTTCTCGCTCCTTCATCAAATTACCCCGTACGGTGTTACGGACGAGGACGTTCCCGTAGGTGTGTGGGAGTATTACCAGAACAGCAGAGCGGTTCAACGGATCGAGCAGTTCGCATCCATCTACCGGCATTACGGCAAGCTGGACCTGTTCATGCATGCGTTCCCGCTTCCGCTGGGCAACTCCTACTCCTATCGGGATACATGGGGGGACCGGAGAGGCTGGGGAGGCAGACGCATCCATGAAGGCACAGACATCTTCGCTGGCTATGGAACTCCTGTCCGTTCGACCTGCTACGGCATTGTAGAGATTAAAGGATGGAACCGCTACGGAGGTTGGCGCATCGGCATTCGGGATCTGAACAATCATTATCATTACTACGCGCATCTGTCCGGCTTCGACAAGAACATCGCGGTAGGTGATATCGTCGAGCCGGCGCAAGTGATCGGTTGGGTAGGAAGCTCCGGCTACGGCAAGCCCGGAACGCAAGGCAAGTTCCCGCCGCATCTTCACTACGGAATATACAGCGATAGAGGACTGCTGGAGTGGGCATTCGATCCGTATCCCAGCTTGAAGCGCTGGGAGCAGGCGGAGCGCAACCGGCTCCGCTCGAAGCGGTGACGGAAGGGCCGTTACAAATCAATTTATCACTTTCCTGGCCCCGCCTAAGTGCAGATTTCTTCGAGAAGAAGGACCTCAGTCTCCACTCAAGAAGTGGAAATTGAGGTCCTTTCATATGTGATAGCGGGATTATGGCAGCTCCGCTTCATTCTGACTGCCGTCATTCGCTCCCTCTCCCCCGTGCTCCGCATCCCGTTCCTCCTGATTCGTGGATACGCCGGCGCCGGGCTGCAGCGGCACCGAGATATTGGGCGCTTGCGGCGCATTTTCTCCGATCGCCTTCCCGCTGCTGTCGTAATAGTACATCGGCACATCTCCGACGACGAGCAGATAGGATATCGGGATTTCCGTCTCCACCAGCTCGGGCTCTGTATCGAACGGAATAATAATGGACACTTCCGCAATCACTTTAATGTATACCTCCACCAAAACCATATTGATCGCCGCATTTCTCTCCCTTGTGCTGAGCTCCACCTTCACCGCGCCTACCGGCTCGAAGCGTACGGGCACCCGTGGACCGAAGGAAGATAACACGGCGCTGTCCAGTGCATGGCCGATAGGGATATGCTCGGGAATATCCTTAATATGATTCAACGTCGTTTGCACCGTATTGATCGTATCCGATGTAATGCTCATATGCTCCGAGTAATTGAGCATGAAGCCGGATATTTTGCCGTCGGCATTCATCTTCCAGTCGATCAGCTTCTCCGACTCCGCATCGCTGGCCACCCGCTCTGTAATCGCCCGATTGATCGCTTGCGTAGCCACCTGCTTTACCCGTACCTTCGCGATGTTCATAAGCGGCTCGCGCAGATTGCTCTCAATGAAAATGAAAGCAGGTACCGTCATCAGCATCATAATCAGAAAAATGAACAAAAACAGCTTCCGCTTTCTCATGCGCGGTCGATGGCGGACCGTTCCGGACTCGCCTGTTCCCCGGCCCAACGGCGCTCGAATCTGTGAGCCGGTCCACCGTAATGGCTTGTGCGCACGGCCCTGTCCGTTCCGTTGCCGCCCAAGCGAGAATATCGTCAACCTGGGGCGTCTCCCCCACTTTTTGGTCACAGTACCGATTGAGTTGCTGCTTCGGTTTTGTTTTGCCGGCTGCGGCCGAGCCGTCCAACCCATTTTTGCACGAGAGGACCCCCATTTCACCGGCTTTATGCGTTGATAAGGAGAAAAAAGCCGCAAATTGAATCGAAACGAGCCGGGCGGCCGCATCCTCCAGCCTCGTCTTCCCCATCTTGCCACGTCGTTCCCTCCTTCGCGCAGGAATGCATGTCTACGTTCCATGCATATGCGGCAGCGGGACAAAAAAGAAGGGGTCTGAAAAATCGGCGGAGCGCAAGGCAATAGCCCCGTCTCCGCCGATTTCTGCAAGAATATATGCTTCATCATTGTGAACCTCCCCCACTTACTTGCAATCACAAGTTGAAGTGGGGGCTTCTTACCATCAACATCTTGCAAACACCTGATATGAAGCGGGTTGACCGCATTCGAGCCCTAGGTAAGGGGTGTCTTCACGATGTCTAAGTAAGCAACATGTGTCTAACAGACACATGGGGCGGAACAACCCATCTACTACTTCCTGCTTTACGCAATCCGTAGATACGTTACTCGCGTTCTCACGTCGACATGCAGGAATTCATCATACAGCGCCTTGCTTAGGATATTCCTTGCGCCATGAATATCCCGATGCTCGGCATACCCGCATGCACATCGATAATTTCTGGAAGAGGTTTTGTTCCTCTTCCGACAGACAGGACATGTCTGACTCGTATACGATTCGTCCACGGCATGAAGCTTTATGCCTTGCCGTTCCAGCTTGTACTTCACATATTGCTTCACTTTGCCCATAGACCAATTGGATAACTTTTGCGCTTGTTTGCGGCCCACTGACTTCTTCTTCCGCGTATGGCGCTGCAACCCCTCGACATCGCCAAGATAGACGTCCGATACGGATTGCGTAATGCACCAATCCACAAACTGTTTCGTCGTCTTATGCAGCGCATCTCGCAGTTGCCGCTCCGACTTGGAGAGGATGAACCTTTTGGCTTTCCCGTATTTCTTCCACTGCCGGGAGCCCTTTTTACATCTCGACTGCAAGCGCTGAATTTCAGCCAGTTTCTTATTGCGCAAGCGATGAATCGCCCGCACTTTCCTGCCTGTGATGATGACACTGTCCCCATCTTCGCGGAAAGCGGCGAGACTATGAATTTCACCGGGGTCTACGCCTGCCGATTGCTGCTTATGATAGGGCTTGTTAGCCATACCATAAGATATGGCGAGATACAAGCCGTGATCATAGCCAAGTTCGATTTCCTTGATTTGTCCCTCGGGCAAATGCGTGGCATACACGACAATAGGCTTCTCCCTCTTCCCGCCATGAATGCCCATCGACAGCTCCATTTTGCCGTTGCTCGATATTTTGAAGCCGTCTTTGGCCCATTTCGTATTGTAGTGATTTTTGGTCTTGTAAGGATACCTGACCGTTCTGATTCCCTTTCGAACCGATTGATGGGCGGAATCCCGAGCAAATAGATATTTATGGCAGACCGCTTGTAGATACACTCATTATACCACACATATGTTCTTATATGGAGAGTTTTTTGTCAATCCATCCCTGATCTGTTCATTTCTCAAAAGGCTGTTTTCCCTACCCATCCCAGAAGGGATGTTCGGGAAAAGCGTCATTCATCCCCCACTTGCTTCGCTGAGGAAGGAGACTTCTGACGCATGGAGTTAAAGCTACTTATCTCCATAATGAGTACGGAATGCATAAAATTCTATCTTCTCATCATAGATGCGATAAACCAACCGATTCGTTTCATCGATCCGGCGACTCCAATATCCAGACAAGTCCCCTCGCAAAGACTCAGGTTTGCCTATACCTTCATAGCCATTGCGGTTAATGTCCTTAATTAGCTGATTAATTCGTTACTACTTAGGTCCATTCGGTACGAGGCAAGCTTGGCGGGGCTATGTGAGCAAAATGAGCGATAGCGCACAATTCCCACTACTTTTCCGCTTCTATGTGACCATTTTGAGCGATAGCTCCTACTTTTCGGCGGTACGGAGCACGCTTAATGGAGCTATGTGAGCAAAATGAGCGATAGCGCACAATTCCCACTACTTTTCCGCTTCTATGTGACCATTTTGAGCGATAAGCTCCTACTTTTCGGCGGTACGGGGCACGCTTAATGGAGCTATGTGAGCAAAATGAGCGATAGCGCACAATTCCCACTACTTTTCCGCTTCTATGTGACCATTTTGAGCGATAAGCTCCTACTTGCTTAGTAGCTAAGTAGTAACATTAATTCGCTTTAAAGTTTTTCGGTCTTCGGTTTGCCAGTACAAGTAATCTTCCCAAGCATAGCTTGTAAAAATCAAATTACTCCTCCAACAAGCTCTCCAAATCTGTGCTTGTCTTGCTCACCGATTTCCCTTGCTTCATCTGTTGTATAGAGTCCTTAATTCTATTGAGATTTGCTGGGTTATAGAAAGGATCTGTATGGGTTGTGATTTCAAATGGAATTCCGCCTTGCCGTATTGACTGACGGACAAAAATATTAATCGCTGTCGTGCGCATAATTTAAAGAGAGTTAATTCCTGTTGACTCATCGTATAATTTGCTTCATATCGCAGACTCCTTAAAAGAGCGACCTCACATACGCCAGATTGTCCCGAAGCAGCGTATCTGTAGGTGCCGATCCGCTGAAGTCCTCGAAGGTCAGCCAGCGGTCGTAGCCGATCGCCTTCAAGTCCGCGATTACCTGCGGCCAATGCACGACCCCGTCCTGAAGCGGCGACCATACCGCTTGCCACAATGGTCCCTCTGCTGCAGAAGCTTCTCCTTCCTTGCGCTGCCAGCGGGCATTCTTAATATGCACATGCGTCAAATATTCGCCCATCACTTCCAGGCCCATCCGATAATTCTCGAAGCCTTCGTGCACCATGTTGCCAGGATCGTATATAATGCCTATCCGTGCGGGATCGAACCCTTCCACCAGCCGCCTTGCCAGCGAGGCGCTGCAAGCGATGTTGCCATGATGCACCTCGATTAAGCCCATCACGCCATACTCCGCGCCAAGCTCCTGCACCTGCTCCAGATATGCCCTGCCCTCCAGAAGCAGCTCCTGATAGGGGCGCGTACGATTATACATCGGCACGCCTACGCGTATGGACGGGGCTCCCAGCACGCTGGCCGCTTTCATCGCCGTCTCGGTCGCTTGCTTGTCGCCGCACGCAATATATGCGCCGATATTCGGCACTTGAAGACCGGCCGCAACCGTCTTCTCCTTCAATAGCAGCAGCTCCGCCTCCGTTGCGTCAGCTTCAACGGTCGATAGATTGTTGCCCCAGAAGCTGGGTGCGTCCTCCGCCCTTGCGGGATCGGACTTCGTGAATCGCCATTCCACACCGTCATAGCCATACTGCTGCAGCTTCTCAATCGTCGTATCCAATGAACAATCCGGCATCATTACTGTAAACACGGCATACTTCATCGCACTCATCCCAGCCCTTCGTCAATTTACTGTAGTCTTGTTCACTTGCTTGCGCTTCCTCGTACTCATCTTAGCAAATAACGGAGCGTCTTCTCTTCGTTGGGCTTTGCCAGTTCCACAGCAATATTTGACTCTGGTTGTACTATCTTGCTTGGTTGTACAAGGCGTTATAATAAGCTACACTAAAGCAAGGCTTTTGCCATTGCCCATTCATTCCATATTATATTGAGAGGAGAGGCTAGCCTTGTCCATGAACCGCAGGCTGTTAACGGATGCCGATTTTCAGGAAGCGTTGGAGCGTGAGAAGAAGATTCGCGTCTTTCAGGACAACGCCATTATCGACATGTCCTCCAGCATTGTCCGATTCGATGACGACACCGTCGTTACGCAGTCCGGAGTTGGCGATCTCATGTATCATCGCAGATCGGAGTGCGAATTTTTCGAGCTTAGAAGGCGCTCCTAGCCGATTCTATCCCGCATATGGCCTAAGTAACGCCATCTGATGAGCAGGAAGTACACGGCTTGAATACATAGAAATGTCGAGAAAATGATGACTGCATTCGTAAGCATAGGCGCGTTAGCCAAGTTAGCCAAGTTATGAAAGGCGACAAGGCTGTGAACGGCTGCCAGCGCAAGCGGCAGAAAGAACATCAGACTTAACTGGCGTGTAATCAGTCCCTTCAATTCCTTGACGCTAAGTCCGATCTTGCCGATCATCTCATATTGTCTCTCGTCCCGCTGCTTATCCGAGTAGAGCCGGAAGTAGAGGAAGCTGGCTGCGAACGTAAAGAACACCATTCCCATCAGCACGCAAATAATGAGCAGGATGCCGTTTAGCTGTCTATCTTGGAAGTGGGAAAGCGACAAGGCGAACAAACCGCTGCTCCCATTCTCCGAACCATCCGCTGATAATGTCTTATCCAGCTTCCGGGCGAGATCGAGCGTCTTCTTCCATTCCGGTACAGCAAAATAAGTGATGGCGCCGTAGCTTCCGTTCTCGTCCAACGAGCCAAAAAGCTCGTCTGGCAAAACAATCGTATCGAACGGCTGAGGCAACACGAACGGCTGCAATCTTCCTTCCAACTGCAGCTTCTGCCCCGCTGCTCCGAGCTCTTGCCGCGCTTCCTCGACGAGTGACTCGTCATTGTACACGCCGTTGTTGCGGGCAACACCCCCCGTCGCGATGTACATGCCGTTGCCTGACAGCGCGTCCGCAATCGGCTGATCCTTGATGGCAGCCAGTTCATTGTATTGGGACAACGGGATCATGGAATAGCCTTTCCGCTCAGTTGACAGAGGTGTAATAGTCGCTTTACGGTACTGGAACCCCTCTCCTTCCAATGTGCTCCCGATCAGATTCGGTCCATCGTCCTCTCCCGTACTGTCCGGCGAGGCGTGATAGGTGAACGCATAGGGATAATTGCGTATCGTCCTCTCCGGATCACCTATCGTCAAGCACACGCCAATCGCCGAGAATGCAACTGCCATCACGGAAGCGACCATGAAGAACATGACCGCATTATCCCTCATGCGATAAGCCAGATCCGTCAATGTCAACAGATTAATTCGCTTAAAGAGAATCCGTTCGCGCCGCTTCAATAGATGAATCGTATACACGCTTAACTGCGTGAACAAGAAATAAGTGCCCGCTACGACACAAGCGATGGCCCCGGCCAACAAGCTCAAAGAAAAGAAGCTGCGCTCCACGAAATAGTACACCATGCCATAACCGGCGCCGATGAGCGCAATGGCCAGGAACGATACGAATGCCGATGCTTTCGGCTCCGTTCTCGGTTTCTCATCCGATTTCAACAACTCAAGCACCGTGCTGCGCCTTCCGACTCTAACCGTCAGCAATGACACGGCAATAAACAGTACTGCGAAAGCCGCTGCCGTAGATCCGATTGCTTTAAGAGGCACATAGAACCGCAATCCCTCATCCAGCATCAGCACCCTTTCGCTAATGAGAAGCAACAGCTTGGTGAACAAAAGCCCGATACCGATGCCTGCAATAATAGAAGCGAGTCCCAGCAGCATATTTTCCACGAACGTTAGCCGCTTCCTCTGACGCTCCGACATGCCGAGTATGGCCAGTATGCCGAACTCCTTCTTCCGGACCTTCAGGAATGCCGCGGATGAATATAGCAGAAATAGAAATGAGAACAGAAAGATAAAGTATTGCGATACCTTCAGCCCCATCGAGGCGAGGTAAGACATGGTGAGGCTGCTGGATTGCAGCTGTCCTTGCAGATCGGGGTGGAACATAAGCACCGAGAATATAAAAAATGCCATAACGGAAAAGGTGCTGCTTAAAAAATGCGCCACATATGCACGCATGTTGCGTACAACATTTCTAAACGCGAATTGTCGAAAGTTCATGACCGCTTCCTCCCAGCAACGAAAGAACTTGCATGATCTGATTATAAAACTCGGAACGGCTGTCACCGCGACGCACTTCGCTGTAAGTTCGGCCGTCCTTAATGAATACAACCCTGTCGCAATAGCTTGCCGCCATCGCATCATGAGTGACCAGCATCATCGTGGCTCCTTCGTTCTTGTTCAGTCCTTCCATTAACGACATGACATCCCGCGCCGCGCCCGAATCCAGATTGCCCGTCGGTTCATCCGCCAGCAGCAGATTCGGCTTATGAATGAGAGCTCTTGCAATTGCTGTCCGCTGCGCTTGTCCTCCTGATATCTCATAGGTGCGTTTGTCCATTATGCCAGCTATGCCAAGCTTCTCTGCCATCTCTCCGGCACGCGACTTCATGTCTTCGACGCCGGCGCCTTCCAGTGTCAACGGCAGCATAATATTCTCCCTTACCGTCATCGTGTCCAGCAGATTAAAGGATTGGAACACGAAGCCCAGCTCCCTTCTGCGGAAGCGGGCTAGCTTCTCCTGAGAGAGCTCATAGGGGTTGCTCCCGTTAATGAGGACGGAGCCGGAGGTTGGCCGGTCTATCGTAGAGACGACATTGAGCAGCGTCGTCTTGCCGCTGCCGGACGGTCCCATAATGCCGACAAATTCCCCCTTGCCGATTGTAAGATCCACATCGTTCAACGCCTGGTATGCCACTTTGCCTGCATACGTTTTTTGAATGCCTTTCGCTTGCAATATATTCATCCCTACTCACTCCTCTATTCCTAATGCCTCCCTGGCAATTACAGTGTACACAAGCATAGCGTGATTTCCCACGAACAGTATCGTCACCTTCCTTACACGACTGTAAGCTTTTTCCGAAATCCTCTTCTTCTATCATTCTGTCCTTGACTTCTTTACAACTCACACCGCCGAGGAAGGGGTATGGTTGGCGGGGCTATGTGAGCATATTGGGCGATAGCGCGCGCTTTTCAGTACATTTCGGGTGCTATGTGAGCATTTTGAGCGATGGAAGGTTACTTTGGGGCAGGCGGGGCATGGTTGGCGGGGCTATGTGAGCATATTGAGCGATAGTGCGCGCTTTTCAGTACATTTCAGGGTGCTATGTGAGCATTTTGAGTGATGGAAGGTTACTTTGGGGCAGGCGGGGCATGGTTGGCGGGGCTATGTGAGCATTTTGAGCGATAGTGCGCGCTTTTCAGTACATTTCGGGTGCTATGTGAGCATTTTGAGCGATAGAAGGTTACTTTGGGGCAGGCGGGGTATGGTTGGCGGGGCTATGTGAGCATATTGAGCGATAACGGGAACCCTGGAACTGATACCTAATATGTTCAAAAAAAAGGAATTGCTCACTAGGAGCAATCCCTTTATTTTTAACTGTATCCGGTAATCGTTTATCGAATGGCAAGGCTCATGGCGGGAGCGGAATATTCTTCTACGATGCCCTTACCGAGTTGACCATATTGATTATTGCCCCATGTGGCAACCTGGCCGTTCTTCATAATTGCAGCGGAGTGATAGCCGCCGCCGGAGACAACTGCCGCCTCGCCGCCGTCAATCCCAACTTCTACGGGGATCAAGCTATTCGATTGGCTGTCGGCTCCCAGTTGGTTGTATTCATTGCCGCCCCATCCCCAGACGCTTCCGTCCGCTTTCAGGGCGATCGTGTGGTATGAGCCTGCCGATGCGGATGTAAAGCTATGCCCCTTCGCCTTCAGAGGAACTGCGCGATTGACAGTCGTGCCGTCACCCAGTTGCCCCTGATTATTGTATCCCCAGGTCCATAGATTACCGTCTGCATCAAGAGCTGTCGTATGATAGCTGGCCGAGATCGACACGATGCCCTGCAGCGCTCCGTCTCCACTCTCTCCTGCAACTTGAACCGGGCTCAAGCGATTCAGGAACGTACCGTCTCCCAGGGAACCCGCTTCATTGTGCCCCCATGTCCACACCGTGCCATCTGCGCGCAATGCGACAGAGTGATACTCACCGGCGGCTATGGCAATGACCTGATCCAGCACGCTGTCTTCCCCTGTCACTTGGACAGGAAGGGAAGTCGATTGCACGGTACCGTTGCCTAACTGACCATGCGTATTGTCTCCCCAACTCCACACCGTTCCGTCGGCTTTCAACGCCAAGGAGTGAAATGATCCTGCCGATACGGCAACAACCTGATCGAGGAGATCCGACGATTCCGTCTTCACCTGCGTCGGATAAGACTTGGACAATTGCGTGCCATTACCCAGCTGACCATACTCATTAATGCCCCACGTCCATACTGTTCCATCGTTCTTCAAAGCCAGCGTAAAGTGATATCCTACGCTTACCTGACTGATGTCGCGCAGCGGCTGACCAGTCGCGCTATCCACTACCTGTACAGGAACAGCGGAAGAGGCATTTGTGCCATTGCCCAGCTGACCGTGCTGGTTGAAGCCCCAAGCTAACAACGTTCCGTCCTCTTTCAGCATGGCGCTATGAAATACATTGGAATCAATTCGTTCTGTACCTGTATGCGAAGCTTCGCACTGACAAGTTGTGAATGTCAACGCAATCGCTTGCTTATTCTGTGCATGATCCGGACTCATGACACTGCCTGCGGGCATGTATACGGAATAAGTTACGGAAGGCTGTAACGGCTCATTCGCATGCAATATAAGCTTATTGCCGTCAATCCCCGTCTGATAATCTACCATGCCATTACTACTGCTGATCATGATGCCGCCAGCCTGATTGCCGGGCATAACGGGCCTATTGAACAGCAGTTCAATAGGCTGATCTAAGGGTACACCCCCCTGACCGTTAGCCGGATTGGCAGCAAGCAGCACAAGCTCGGGAGCTGCTTCTGTTCGGAACGTTATCGTATACGCTTCGGTTAGTGTCCGGCCGGTTGCACTTTCCACACTGCCCGGCTTCAGCTGCAATTCATACGTCGTATCATAAGCCAGTGCAGCTTGCGGAACGACGGAAAGCTCTTGTCCGTATACGGACAATGAGACAGATACTTCTTCACCGTTGAGTTGCTGCAATGAAACTAATTCGTCGTCCATGTCTCCATACAGTTCTTCATCAAACCATAGCCGAGCCGTTGCTTGTATGACAACATTCCCTTCCCAATCTGCCGGGGTGGAGCTCACAACACGAAGGTCGGAGGCTCCAGCAGAAGCGATAGGAAGTCTCTGTACTAATGCTACAAGAATGATTGGCACGATCAGAATTGCCACAATTGCCCGATACTGATAGATGATCTTCATTCCACAACCTCCTCGTGTAACAGCCGGAGAGCATTGCAGCTCTCCGGCTGTGTGTCATTACTTAAACCGGATCTGGATCTACGGACAATTGACGAATAGACCATCTTCCGGAAATCTCAGAGAGATTAAGCGTTAGCCCATCCGCAACATAAGAGACGGTAATTTTACTGCCACTAGTCAAGAACACTTCGTCTGACAATGTGACCACCGATTGTTTCATAATCGTGCGCAACGTTAACACAAGTGCAATGTTAACATCCAGTATCGGCAAATACCCTTTAGAAATCTCTTCTGGCGCACCATTATCGCTTTGAACTGTAAAATACGGATCTACACCTGCTCCGAGACTAACCGATACAGCTGTGCTAAGTTTATAGTTCAAAGAAACATTTATAGCATATTTCCCAGTAGCAGGAACAGTATATTCTCCCGTCATAGAATTAAAGTTAGGAGAGTTATAGCCAGGAGCTGCTGTACTCCATAATAAAAGCTGCATTGTATTTGAGGTGCCCAACATGTTGTTGATACTTGCCGAGAAGCCTTCGAAAGCACCGCTGCCGCCTCCAGCTGCGCCATCATCGCCCTTCTCACCTTTAGCAGCAATCAGTATATAGTCTGCCGATAACCCCGGTTCCCCAACAGGAGCGTTCACTTTAGCCATAAATGTGCTGCCCTGATAGGTCACAACTTGGTTTTTCAAATAGCTCGGCGCTTCAAGAACATCATATGCTACGATACCATCCAATCCATCGCCTTTATCACCCTTGTCACCTTTCGCACCCGGGGCTCCCTGCATTCCTGGAGGACCTGGGGTTCCAGGCATGCCAGGCATTCCTTGCAGTCCTTGGATGCCTTGCTCGCCCTGATCACCCTTGTCGCCTTTCACGCCTTGGATGCCTTGCTCGCCCTGATCACCCTTGTCGCCTTTCACGCCTTGGATGCCTTGCTCGCCCTGGTCACCCTTGTCGCCTTTCACGCCTTGGATGCCTTGCTCGCCCTG
This sequence comes from Paenibacillus sp. J5C2022, assembly GCF_025567625.1. Classification (GTDB taxonomy): domain Bacteria; phylum Bacillota; class Bacilli; order Paenibacillales; family Paenibacillaceae; genus Pristimantibacillus. Next base: position 103,467 of record NZ_JAOQJC010000025.1, read on the forward strand.
GTCACCCTTGTCGCCTTTCACGCCTTGAATGCCCTGCTCGCCCTGGTCACCCT
>NZ_JAOQJC010000026.1 GCF_025567625.1 Paenibacillus sp. J5C2022
ATATTGCTTTTCCGTCAAATGCTTACGATGCAGGATTTGCTTCGCAAACCTTTAAACGGGGCAGTTTCGCTCGTTGTTCAGTTTTCAAGGAACAATCTCTCCTCTTGCGTGCCGCCCATGTCCCAGCGGCGACTTTAATAATATATCACAGGTACCTAGAATATTGCAAGTATTTTTTTAAAATATTTAATACCACGTTATTCGAATGCGTTTTGTACTTCTCCTTCACTCATTATTTACAAATGCAATGATGAATTTATGCACTAGAATCATACTAAAAGAGAAAACGCCTTAGTCATTCTCCTTGAACGATTCAAGAAGAATGCTTAGGCGTTCGATACTATCTCATCACTTCTTTTATATGCAGTTGCCGCTCTGTAATCAGATTGACAATTTGTCCGTTTACGGATACCCATGGTCTTGTCGGATGATTGTTATCGGAGAATACAATCTCTCCAATCCGCTCATCGCTAAGCCGAACAAGCGTCCCATTATGGAACTGTGTCACCCGTTCAATGAATGTCCTTACATAAGAAGGGTCCAGCTTGCCGAAAGCGTCTCTTTGCACTTGTTCCAGCACAAGATACGGCGATTCGGCTTTGCGGTAAGAACGATTCAGTGTCATCGCATGGAAAATGTCCGCTATGCTCACAATTTTGGCATAGGTATGAATTTTCGATGCATCGATGCCTAATGGATACCCCGAGCCGTCGATCTTCTCGTGGTGCTGCAGGGCAGCAAGCTTAACGCCCTCATTCAGAGCAGCAACGTTCTTAAGCAATTGATAGCCATGAACCGTATGCCGCTTCATCTCTTCCAATTCCACTTCCGTCAAATTACTTGGCTTGTTGAGGATGGAGCGGTCAATACGCACATTGCCGATATCTTTTAACAGACCTGCCAGAGCAACTTGCATCCAGTCCTTCTGCGGCAAGCCTACCCATTGAGCAATCAGGTAGGAGGTTAATGCCGACGCGACACTATTGTGAAGCAGATAGTCCCGCTCTTGAACCACGCCCGGATTGAACGTCAACACATTATACGACTTGATATGCTGCAGCAATTTGTCCAATTGCGATCTGATATCCATGACAGGCAGCCCTTGTCCCGTCACATATGTGTTGTGCACCTTTCGCAGCACTTCTACCATCGTTGCATATTCTTGAAGGAGGGGAGAAGCCGGAGTTTTAGCAGCAAAGTTCGCGCTCCCTTTATCCTCGGCTGCTTCTTCTGTCTGCAACTCGCTGAAGCTGCTTTCTACTGTCACGGAAGTCACGAGGAAGGCTTGCAAGATTTCCATATCCCTGGCTGTTATAACCGTTCCTTTGTGAAACAGCACACCGCCAAGAGGAGTGAGGACATCTTCCCCAATCTTGTCACCCAGCTTCAGTTGTGCAACCATGACCGTACCCACAGGCGTCCTCTCCCCTTATGCATGAATGTCGATGTCGAGTTGTACAGCTATACTTTAATTATCGGCAGAAACGTCCGTTTCTTCACCCTCATCCTCATCAGACTCGATATCCACTTCTTCGCTTCTCGCTACGCGAGTAACGGTGGCTACCGTATCATCATCCCTAGTGTGAATGAGCCTTACGCCTTGCGTATTTCTTCCCATGGAAGAGATGCCCTCCATACTTGTACGAATGAGTGTGCCCAAGGCAGTCATAATCATGAGGTCTTCGTCTTGCTCCACAACTTTCAGAGCAACGATCGGACCGTTCTTATCCGTAACATTCAACGTTTTGATCCCTTTGCCTCCGCGATTTTGTATGCGGTATTCATGCTCTGGCGTCCGTTTGCCATAGCCATTGGCCGTCACGATAAGTACGTCTTTCCCGGACTCCACGATATCCATATCGATGACCGAGTCACCCTCGTCAAGACCGATTCCCTTCACGCCTGTAGCCGAGCGTCCCATCGACCTGACATCATCTTCCGAGAAACGAATCGACATCCCATGCGCCGTCCCCATAATGATCTCCTGATTGCCGTCTGTAAGTCTGACGCCAATCAGATCGTCATCTTCGCGAAGCGAGATCGCAATTAATCCCACCTTGCGGATATTGGCATAGTCGTCAAGCGGCGTCTTCTTCACAACGCCATGCTGCGTGGCGAAGAACAGGTACTGGTCAGAGCCGAATCCTTCAACCGGAATAACCGCATTGATCATCTCGCCTTGCTCAATCTGAATCAGATTAATAATCGGCGTGCCGCGTGCCGTCCGGCTAAGATCCGGTATCTCGTAAGCTTTCAGCTTATACACCTTGCCCTTGTTCGTGAAGAACAGCAAGAAGTGATGGGAGTTGGTCACGAACAGATGCTCAACAAAGTCATTCTCCTTCGTATCCATCCCTACTACGCCACGGCCGCCGCGCTTCTGACTGCGGTATGTTGTAACAGGCAGACGCTTAATATAGCCGGAATGCGTAATCGTAATGATGACATCCTCTCTTGGGATCAGATCCTCATCGAGAATTTCCTCATCGCTCGCTGTAATTTCCGTACGCCGCTCGTCTCCGAAGCGTTCTTTAATGTCTGTAAGCTCATCGCTAATAATCTCCAGCACAAGAGCTTCGTCGGCCAGAATCGCTTTATATTCTGCTATCTTCTTCAGAAGCTCCGCATATTCCGCCTCAATCTTGTCGCGCTCGAGACCTGTCAGGCGCTGCAAGCGCATGTCCAGAATCGCTTGCGCTTGCTCCAGACTAAGCGAGAATCGCGTAATCAAGCCTTCGCGTGCCTCTTCGGTCGTGCGAGAGGAACGAATAAGCGCAATCACTTCATCCAGATGATCAAGGGCAATCCGCAAGCCTTCCAGAATGTGAGCACGCGCTTCCGCCTTCTTGAGGTCGAACTCGGTGCGACGTCTGATGACCTCAATCTGATGCTGCAGGTAATGGTACAGCATATCACGCAAGTTGAGCGTCTTCGGTTCGCCGTTGACCAGCGCCAGCATATTGATGCCGAAGTTGGTCTGCAGTTGTGTCTGCTTATACAGATTGTTAAGCACAACGCTAGGATTGACATCTCTGCGCAGCTCAATGACGATGCGCATACCGTTGCGATCGGACTCGTCCCGCAGATCCGTGATGCCGTCTATCTTCTTCTCGCGTACCAGTTCCGCAATCTTCTCCACGAGTCTGGCCTTGATGACTTGATAAGGCAGCTCATGGACAATGATTCTTGCCTTCCCGCCATCTTCCTCAATTACGGCCTTCGCTCTCATCGTGACGGAGCCGCGCCCTGTCAAGTACGCTTGGCGTATGCCGGACAGCCCCATGACATATGCAGCCGTCGGGAAATCTGGCCCCTTCACATATTCCATCAACTCGATTGGCGTAAGCTCAGGATTGCGAATAAGCGCCAATGCACCGTCGATTACTTCGTTCAGATTATGTGGCGGAATATTGGTCGCCATGCCTACTGCTATTCCCGTTACGCCGTTGACCAGCAAGTTGGGAAAGCGCGCAGGAAGCACAACGGGCTCTTGCTCTTCCCCGTCATAGTTAGGGGCGAAGTCAATCGTTTCCTTGTTGATGTCCCGCAGCAGCTCCATCGCAATCTTCGATAGACGCGCTTCCGTATAACGCATGGCTGCAGCCATGTCGCCGTCAATGGAACCGAAGTTGCCGTGGCCGTCAACCAGCATATATCGCATAGAGAAATCCTGTGCCATCCGCACCATGGATTCGTATACGGCGGAATCGCCGTGCGGATGATACTTGCCGATCACTTCTCCTACAATTCTTGCAGACTTCTTGTAAGGCTTGTCCGGGGACATCCCCAGCTCAGACATCGCATACAGAATGCGGCGATGTACAGGCTTAAGCCCGTCCCTTACATCTGGCAAAGCACGGCTTACAATGATGCTCATGGCATAATCCATGAATGAATCGCGCATCTCCGTGCCTATATCTCGATCCTTAATTGACATACGTTGTTCTTCTGCCATGCTTAACCTCCCTGACGCCCTCTTAGAATGAACGCCTCCGTAACCAATTCCATTATATTACTTTCACATTCAGAGCCTTGTTAAACCTGCTTATCCTCTGAAAGCTCCATTCACTAAAAAATAGGCCCTCTATCCAATCCCCATATCACAATAAGAGACATAAATTAAACAGACCCAACTTTTATTATATCATTCATTCCAAAGTATGTCTTGTACCTGAACGTTTACAGACGGATATTTTCATATGATTGAAAAGGAAAGGAGAGCCTCGATTGGCAATACAGCGTGTAAGGAGCAAGTGGTCAAAGACGAAGACGCTAATGAGGGCGCACGACCTGCGAGCATTTATTCCTCTGACGAAAAGATACAACCGCGAATCTCTTCGTTCCATGATGGAACAGTTCGATATGGTGTACATTAAACCGGACAGCGGAACATTCGGGAAAGGCGTCATCAGGCTTGAGAAGGTGGCTGAGCCGGAGTCCGGCTACCGCTATCAGATTAAGAAGGAGACGCATCATGTGGCCTCGCTCGATGAGGTTTACCGCGCTTTGCAAAGCTACACGTCAGCTAAATGCTACTTGATTCAGCGAGGCGTATACCTGCTCAAGCACAATGGAAGGCGATTCGATATTCGTGTAATGGTGCAGCGCAACTTGAAAAATCAATGGGAAACGACCGGCATTATTGGCCGGTTAGCGCATCCGGAACGGATCGTCACCAATTATCATAGCGGCGGCACGATCAAACCGTTCGAGAAGCTCATGGCCAAGCATTGCAACTCATCGGAAATCGCCGCTTACAAGCGCCGATTGGAGATACTTGGGGTATCGATAGGCAAGCAGCTGGCAACGGATTATCCCGGATTAAAAGAGCTTGGCGTCGATGTGGCGATCGATACGAAGCTGCATCCATGGGTGCTGGAAGTGAATACGAAGCCGCATCCCTACGTGTTCAGCTGGATGTCCGATAAAAGGGTATATGATCGGGTGCGCCGCTATTCTCTCGCTTACGGAGGAATGAAAAAAAAGCGGTCCTGATCAGGTACGTAAAAACAGCCATTCCTTCTCAAAGAGGAATGGCTGTTGCGCCTGCTAGATATCCAAATTTTTGACGTATCTGGCATGTTCTTGTATAAAATCACGCCGCGGCTCCACATTGTCGCCCATCAGCGTATCGAACATCTTGTCGGCTTCCATGGCGTTCTCAATCGTTACCTGAAGCATGGTACGGCTCTCGGGGTCCATCGTCGTCTCCCAAAGCTGGTTGGCATCCATCTCTCCAAGACCTTTGTAACGCTGGATATTGATCTTCGCTCCTTCGCCGAATTCGGCGATAATGTTGTCCCGCTCCCTCTCCGTAAGCGCATAGCGAACGACCTTGTTGCGCTCGACTTTGAACAGAGGCGGCTGAGCGATGTAGATGAAGCCGGCTTCCACGATTTGACGCATATACCGGTAGAAGAAGGTAAGCAGCAGGGTGCGTATATGCGCTCCGTCTACGTCGGCATCCGTCATAATAATAATTTTGTGGTAACGCGCTCTGGCAATGTCGAAATCGTCGCTGATTCCCGTCCCCAGAGCGGTAATGATGGCTCGAATCTCGGCATTGCTCAGAATGCGGTCCAGCCGCGCCTTCTCGACGTTCAGGATTTTTCCCCGCAGCGGAAGTATCGCCTGGAAGTGACGATCACGGCCTTGCTTGGCCGATCCGCCCGCGGAGTCGCCTTCGACGATGTACAGTTCGCTGATGGAGGCATCCTTCGATGAGCAATCGGCCAGCTTGCCCGGCAAGGAACCGACGTCAAGAGCACTCTTGCGCCGGGTCATCTCCCGCGCTTTCCTTGCAGCTTCCCGTGCGCGTGCCGCCTGTAAGCTCTTCTCTATTATTCTTCGCGATACGGAAGGGTTCTCTTCCAGGAATTCCTGGAGCTTCTCCGCGAACAAGGATTCTACAATGCCCCGCACTTCGCTGTTGCCAAGCTTGGTCTTCGTCTGGCCCTCGAACTGCGGCTCCGGAATTTTCACAGAGATGATCGCCGTCAAGCCTTCGCGCACATCATCGCCGGAGAAGTTGGAATCGTTGTCCTTGATCAGATTCTTCTTGCGCCCGTACTCGTTAATGATCCGGGTAAGCGCGCTCTTGAAGCCTGACTCATGCGTTCCGCCCTCATGTGTGTTGATGTTGTTGGCGAAGGAGTAAATATTCTCGGCGAAGCTATCATTGTACTGCAGCGCAACTTCCACCTGAATATGGTCTTTGGAGCCTTCGACGTAAATCGGCGTCTCGTGCAGCACTTCACGATTGCGGCTCAGAAAGCTAACGAACTCGATAATGCCGCCATCATACTTGAAGGAGTTGGATACGCCTGTCCTCTCGTCCGTCAGCACGATCTCGATACCTTTATTCAGGAAAGCGAGCTCTCTTATTCTGGATTGCAGCGTATCATAGTCGTATACCGTTGTTTCGGTGAAGATAGTGGGATCGGGCAGGAAGGTTGTTTTCGTCCCTGTCTTGTCCGAATCGCCGACAACTTTAGCCTCGTACTGCGGAACGCCCTTGCGGTATTCCTGCTGATAGATCTTGCCCTCGCGCTGCACCTGCACGATGACCTGCTCCGACAGGGCATTGACGACAGAGACGCCGACGCCATGCAGACCGCCGGATACTTTATAGCCTTCTCCGCCGAACTTGCCGCCGGCGTGCAGCACCGTCATAACGACTTCCAGCGTCGACTTCTGAAGCTTGGTGTTCATGCCTACGGGAATTCCCCGTCCGTTGTCAATAACGGTAATGCTGTTATTTTCATGAACGATCACTTCGATTTTTGTACAATAGCCTGCCAACGCTTCGTCGATACTATTGTCTACGACTTCCCATACGAGGTGGTGCAAGCCTTTAACACTCGTAGAGCCGATGTACATGCCGGGACGCTTGCGGACTGCCTCCAATCCTTCCAGAACCTGTATCTGGCTCTCATCATACGTATGTTGTTCCAACGACATACAAGTTCACTGCTCCTCTCAACTGCTCTTAGCGCATTTAACCGTCCCGCTAACCGTTATCTATAAATTGATGAGCTCTCTTCTTCAACGTCGAGGATGATATGGGCGAATAATACACCTTCTGCTTCGTAACGACAATCGACTTGGCTTCCTCTTCGCCTATCGTCTCAACGTCCTTGCGCTCGCGCGCGCCGGCAACGAACTGCTTGGACAGCTTGGATGACTGCTCGATGGAAATGTCGAATATCGCGATCAATTCAGCAGATCGAATAATTTTCTCCCCGCCTAGATGAATATACATCCTCCGCTCACCTCTCTTAATTGCTTTGGGCCGTGACGTTGCCTTCCTTCACATGATAGATACCGGCATCGTGGAGTTTGCTCATATTGACGCTCTCCAGGCCGGTCGTTGTTATAAAGGTCTGCACTTTGCTCTGAAAGGTCTCAATCAGCTGCGTCTGCCGGTTCTGGTCCAGCTCCGACAGCACATCGTCCAGCAGCAGCAGCGGATATTCGCCGATCTCCTCGTGAATCAGCTCTATCTCTGCCAGCTTCAGGGATAAGGCCGTTGTGCGCTGCTGTCCCTGAGATCCGTATATTTGCGCTTCCTTCTCGTTAATGAAGAATGCCAGATCGTCCCGATGCGGCCCTGCGAGCGTCATGCCGCGCCGCAGTTCCTGATCTCTCACCTGTGATAACTTTATCATAAATTGCTCAAATAAGACAGCTTCATCTTGCTCCAGGTCAGCGTCGAAGGAAGGGCGATATTGAATGCTGAGCAGTTCCGAGCCATTTGTAATGCCTTGATGAATTTGATGAGCATATCCTTGTAGTTTATATATAAAGTGTTTCCTTTTTTTCATAATTTTAACACCAAGGTCGACAAGCTGCATATTCCATACATCCAGCATATTGACATCAACGCCGCCAGGGCCCGACGCTTTCAGAAAGTTGTTGCGCTGTTGAAGTACTTTGCCATATTGCTGCAGCGTATGCAGATAGCTGGGCTGTACTTGTCCGATCTCCATGTCCAGAAAGCGTCTTCTGACACCCGGCGTGCCCTTGACAATCTCCAGATCCTCGGGAGCGAACATGACTACATTGACAGAGCCGATGAAATCGCTAAGCTTCCTCTGTTCAAGTCCGTTCAGCTTGGCTCGCTTGCCCTGGGACGAGAACATCAGCTCCAACTTGATCGTTCCGTACCGCTTCTCCGCTTCACCCGCTATGCGAGCGGTATCCGCTTCCCATCCGATTAGCTCCTTGTCCTTGGAAGTGCGATGGGATTTGGATAGGGCCAGTACGAATATGGCTTCCAGCAGGTTCGTCTTCCCCTGTGCATTGGGACCGAGGAACACATTTACCATATGCGGCGTTGCCAGCTCCAATCCGCCGTAGTTCCGATAATTATGCAATGCGATGTTTTTCAATAACACTTATGTGACCCCCGGTCCATTGCCAGTCTCACGAGCTGACGACGACAAATTCGCCGCATCCTTCCACTTTCACCCGATCGCCCGCATACAGCTTTCTGCCCCGTCTGTTGTCAAGCTCTCCATTAATGACGATTTCGTTATCCTGAAGAAAAAACTTCGCTTGTCCTCCTGTGGATATACAATCCGCCAGCTTCAAAAATTGGCCGAGCGCAATATATTCGGTATTAATCGCTATTTCTTTCATTATTCCGCACCACCCTTCTTGAACCGGTTCATTCCTTGATCGCCTAGTCCGTCGTACGGTAAGGCAATATGACATAGGTACTGTAATCATGGTCGGTCGGACGAATGATAATCGGACGCATCGGTCCGGTGAATCCCATGACCAGTTGCTCGCTGTCGATGACCTTGAGCACATCCAGCATATATTTGGAGTTGAAGGCAATGCGAAGCGGCTCGCCGCTTAACTCCTTCGCTTCCAGTTGCTCTGTCACTCGTCCCAGTTCCGTAGAGCTGGAAGATACTTGGATCATGCCGTCATCCAGTGTGGACAACCTTACCACATTCGTCTTCTCCTCGCGCGACATCAGGTAAGCACGATCTATAGCATCCATGAATTCCTTCGTGTTCAACGCAATCTCCGTCACATAAGACTGTGGAACAACCTTCGAGGTATCCGGGAACATTCCGTCCAGAATACGGGTATAGAACAGAATATTGTCAATTTTGAAGAGAACCTGATTGTCGGCTACTACGATATCCACCATTGTATTCTGGTCCGGAATAAGCCTGGACAATTCATTGAGTGTTTTAGCCGCTATGACAACATTGTGGAAGGACATCGCTTCGTCCGTATCTGTTTTGGTTTTGCGGCTGGCCAGCCGGTGGCGGTCTGTGGCGAGGAAGGTCAGCACGCCGTTGTTCAGATTGCACAGCACTCCCGTTAGTATCGGCGTTTGCTCGCTTGTTGAAGCAGCCAATATCGTCTGTCTGATCATGGATCTGATCAAGTCTCCCGGCAATTGCAGCACATTGTTCTGTTCAATCGGAGGCAGTACCGGGAATTCTTCCGGATCGAGACCGACCATTTGAATTTCTGAAGAGCCGGAACGTATGGTCGTCTGATAGTTCACACCTACTTCGAGCATAACTTGATCGGAAGGCAGTTTCTTTACGATTTCCACAAAGAATTTAGCAGGAAGCACGACGCTTCCGGGCTTATCCACATGTGCAATAATCATATCTTTTTGTTCTACTGCGACAAAGCTTTGAATAGATATATCTGTATCACTTGCCGTTAGTGTGACATGTTGGTGATTTACGTCTATTTTAATGCCTCCCAGTATGGGAATGGCCGGTCTGGAGGATACGGCTTTCGCTACTTGCTGGATGGCATCGTTTAATTCATTTTTGTTGATCGTAAGTTTCATAGTTTCACCCGTTTCGACTTTTTTGGATTGCTTTTAGATATGATGATATTTATTAAAAAAATAGTAGACGTAGTAGTAGGGGCCCTGAATATGTGGATAACCCAGGAGAATAGGGATAAAGCAAGCCTATCCACATGTGCATATCGTGTGCATAGGCTTGCTTGGTTGTTCACATATGATTTTTTATTTTTTCCGTCAGGTTCTGGATAACTTTGTACAGCTCCTGATCTGTTTTTAATTGCTGCGTGATCTTCTCGTGCGCGTGAATAACTGTCGTATGGTCGCGTCCGCCGAACGCTTCGCCAATCTTCGGCAGCGAGAAGTCGGTTAGCTCTCTGGACAAGTACATGGCAATTTGCCTTGGGAATGCAACAGCCTTCGTTCGTTTTCTCGCTTTGAACTCCTCCAGGCGAAGTCCATAATATTCCCCGACTTTGCTCTGAATGTCGCCGATCGTAATCATTCTGGGCCGGCTCGACGGGATAATGTCTTTAAGCGCTTCTGCGGCCAGATGTGACGTGATATCGGCATTGATGAGCGAGGAGTAAGCGACGACACGAATGAGCGCGCCTTCCAGCTCCCGTATATTGGTATCGATCTGATTGGCGATATAGTTCATCGCTTCGTTCGGGATGTCCAGATTCTCCGCTTTCGCCTTCTTGCGCAATATGGCGATGCGCGTCTCCAGATCGGGAGGCTGAATGTCTGTAATCAATCCCCATTCGAAGCGCGAACGAAGCCTGTCTTCCAGCGTCGGAATTTCCTTCGGCGGCCGGTCGCTGGAGATGACAATCTGCTTGCGTTCTTCATGCAGTGCGTTGAAGGTATGGAAAAACTCTTCCTGCGTCTGCTCTTTCCCGGCGAGAAATTGAATGTCATCGATAAGAAGGACGTCTATGTTCCGATATTTCGTACGGAAGCTCTCCCCTTGGCTGTCACGGATGGCGTTGATGAACTCGTTAGTGAACTTCTCTGATGAGATATAGAGCACTCTTGTATTGGGATTGTGATCCATAATATAGTGCCCGATCGCATGCATCAGATGCGTCTTGCCCAGTCCTACGCCTCCGTAGAGGAACAGTGGATTGTATGCCTTCGCCGGCGCTTCCGCAACGGCAAGAGATGCGGCATGGGCAAATCGGTTGTTCGCTCCTATGACAAATGTATCGAACGTATACTTGGGGTTCAGCATATGGGTATGCGGCTCGTCGTTCACGACAGGCTGCTGTACCGGCTTGGGCGGAAGGACGACGCTCTGGTCGGCTGTCTTGGCTTCTTCGATGGAGAATCGGACATCCACCTGCCGGCCTAAAAATTCGTATAGCGTCGATCGGATCAATTTGGTATAGCGTCCTTCCAGCCATTCCGCTGCAAATGCTGTCGGCGCCGTAATTTCAAGTACGGAATCATCTATGAAAGAAGCCTTTGTCGCTTTGAACCAGGTGTCAAAGCTCGGTTTGCTTAATTTCGTCTGGATGATTGACAATACTTGCTGCCATAAATCATAAGTATGGCTATCCACAGACTGTCACTCCTTATCTTCAATCGCCGCAAAGGCGCTGTTACGCAGAAAAATGTCGAAATGTATAGAGGTTGTGTGATAACATCCACATTATGACGGAATTATGCACATAGAGTTATAAATAGCCGTTAATGTTGTTCACAAAGTTATCCACAGGGTGTTGATAAGATTGTGAGCATAACGGCATAATCCACAACAAAAACATAATAATCATAGCAAAGGATCCCTTATATTTCAACGAATTCCCGGATTTTATCCACATTGTCAATAGGTTGTGCATAGAAGTTATCTACAACACAAGATATTGTTTATAAGCTGTTGGACTTTCGACAAAGTTCGTTCTCAACCCCATAATTTTATCCACATGTTATTAATTTATTCCCGACCGCTGTTTTTTGGTAGGTTATCCACAACGCGATGAGTTGTGATCCCTCTTCCGTTCTTGATTTGATCCATCATTGACTTTTGCTTACAATCATGGTTTAATTGAAAAAGCGATTTTTTTTGAGCTGGAGTGTGCAGTCATCGGCCGATGTGCCGGTTTACGACAGTTATGTTTTGTGAAATAGGAGGTGCAGCGTAATGAGACCTACATTTAAACCTAATGTTAGAAAACGTGCGAAAGTGCATGGTTTCCGCAAGCGTATGAGTTCCAAAAACGGTCGCAAAGTTTTGGCAGCTCGTCGTCAAAAGGGCAGAAAAGTACTGAGCGCATAACGATCAAGGCCACGCTTGTGGTCTTTTTTTTACCATATAAGAGCTTACATGTTTTCGAGATGCTCGAAATGAAAAAATTCTTATTGGCGATAAACCAACCTTTGAACGCGGTCGCTCATCTTCGAAAGGCCTCGATAGAGGTTTTTTCATCACATTAAGAAATGATTGGTTCTCGAGATGCTTGAACTCATAAATTTCTTATTGGCGATAAAAACTACCTCTAACCGCGGTCGCTCATTCTGAAATGACCTCGATTAGAGGTTTTTCTCGTTTTCTGCAGGATTTATGTGCCAATGAATTGGCAATACTGATGAGATCATAAAGGAATGGTGAGTAGCTGACGTGCGTAGATCATTGCGCCTTCGCAATCGCGAGGATTTTAGCCGCATATACCGGCGTGGCAAGTCGTTCGCCAACAGTCAATTCGTGGTGTACTGGTCCCGGCATCAAGAAGCCGATCCCTTCCGGCTCGGGGTATCCGCCAGCAAGAAGATCGGGAATGCCGTCGTCCGCAACCGTATGCGAAGAATGATTAAGGAGATTGTGCGGCATCAGGAGGACAAGATTGTTCCCGGGACGGACTTCATATTAATCGTAAGGAAACCTGCGGTCGAGATGAATGCGAAGCAGATGGAGAAGAGCATTCTGCATGTGCTGAAGAAAGCGGGCCTTATGAAGACGGACAAGCAGAAGGATCGTTCCGCAAAAGGGTGCGAATGAGCTGCCAGGCTTGTTTCTTTGTTGTATAAAATATGGTATAGTCTATTTTGGAATAGAATGCGATTAGCTCTTTAGAGAGGAGATTTCATGTTGTTTCGTAATTCAAAGAAAAAATGGCTCCTAGTGATCGGACTAATCATGATGATGGGGTTATTGGCCGGTTGCGTACCGACTGACCATACGATGGAAACCAGCGACCTGCTTCACGGGAATTTCTGGGAGAAAAACGTCGTTTATTACTTCGCCATAACGTTGGATACGTTCGCTGGCTGGTTTAACGGCTCTTATGTGCTTGCGATATTGACTCTGACGATTATTGTCCGAACGCTTATCCTGCCGCTTACCTTGAAGCAATATCGCAGCTCCAAGGCGATGCAAAAGCTGCAGCCGGAGATTGCGGAGATCCGCAAGAAGCATAAGGACAATCCTCAAAAGATGCAAGAGGAAATGATGAAGCTTTATCAGAAGCATCAAGTCAATCCGATGGCGGGATGTCTGCCGCTAATTGTTCAGATGCCGGTTTTCATCGCGCTGTATAATGCGATCTATTGGAATAAAGATATTCGTACCGATGATATATTCGGATTTGTGCTCGGAGAACCGAGCCCGTGGTATTTCCTGCCTATTTTGGCGGCCGCCACAACCTTTGTACAGTCTAAGATGATGCAAAAATCGCAAACGCAGACAATGCCCGGCATGTCGATCATTTTGACGATTTTCCCTGTGCTGATCTTCGTCATGTCGATGTCGTTCCCTGCGGCGCTGCCTTTGTACTGGGTGTTCAGCAACATCTATACAATCGTTCAAAACTACTTCCTGTATGTACGTTCATCTGACAAGGGTAAGAAGGAGGTCCTTGCAAAATGAAGAAAATCGTCGCATCAGGCAAAACGATAGAAGAAGCTGTACATAGTGGAATTGCACAATGGCAAGTACCGAGAGACCGGGTTCATGTTGTCGTACTGGAGCAGCCGTCGAAAGGCTTGTTCGGCTTAATCGGCGTGAAGGAAGCGAAGGTGGAACTGGAGCTTATCCCAGACCCTTACGAAGAAGCGGAGAACTTCCTGATGGAAGTGGCAAGCGCGATGGGGCTTCGGGTAAGCGTGGATCGCAAAGAAACGAAAGAAGGCTTGTATTTGTCCGTATCGGGCGGGGGAGACCTTGGCATGATTATTGGCCGCCGCGGACAGACGCTGGACGCTTTGCAATACTTGGTCAACATTGTGGCTAACCGTTATTCTGACAGTCATATTCGAATCGTTATTGATGCAGAGGATTTTCGCCAGCGCAGGCGCAAGACGCTCGAGGAGTTGTCGGAACGTCTCGCTGGGCGCGTCATCCGCACGAGGAAAGAAGTCGTGCTTGAACCGATGTCGCCGCATGAACGCAAGGTTATTCATTCCCAGCTTCAGAATCACCCCAAGGTGAAAACGATGAGCAAAGGTGATGAGCCCAACAGACGGGTCGTTATCTCGCTTCGATCATAATCTAAGAAAATAGTGTACACAGCAATGGCGCTTTCGCGGTCATTGCTGTTTTTCCATTCGAGAGGTGTTGAGGAACGTGGAACATGATACAATTGCAGCGATAGCTACGGCAATCGGGGAGGGCGGCATTGCCATTATCCGTGTAAGCGGACCGCAAGCGATCAGCGGTGTGGACAGCATCTTCCGCTCAAGGAAGCGCTTGATGGAGGCCGATTCCCATACGGTCCATTATGGGCATATTATGGATATGGCCACGGGAGAGAGCGTAGAAGAAGTCATTGTCACTCTTATGAGGGGTCCGCGTTCGTTCACGGCTGAGGACGTTGTAGAAATTAACGCTCATGGCGGGGTTATCGCCGTGAAGAAGGTGCTTGACCAGGTGCTTCAACTGGACAGTGTGAGAGCGGCCGAGCCAGGTGAGTTCACGAAGCGAGCTTTCTTGAACGGACGCATCGACCTGATGCAAGCGGAAGCGGTCATCGACTTGATTCGTTCCAAGTCGGATCGAGCCTTCACGGTTGCACGCAAGCAGGCGGAAGGGACATTATCCAAGCAGATTAAAGCGCTGCGCCAGACCGTAATTGAGTTGCTTGCCCATATCGAGGTCAATATCGACTACCCTGAGCACGATGTGGAGGAGATGACGAGCGCTTATATTCGCGAGCAGTGCCAGTCCGCCATTGAAGAGATCGACAGATTGTTAAAAACGGCGAACGAAGGAAAAATATTGCGTGAAGGAATCATTACGGCGATTGTCGGGCGGCCTAACGTCGGGAAGTCGTCGCTCATGAATATTTTGGCGCAAGAGAATAAAGCTATCGTAACCGATATTCCCGGCACGACAAGGGATGTTATCGAAGAATTTATTACGTTGAACGGCATACCGCTCAGACTGTTGGATACGGCCGGCATTCGTGAAACAAGCGATATCGTGGAGAAGATTGGTGTAGAGCGCTCACGCGACGCACTGCAAGGCGCAGACCTGATTCTGTACGTGCTTAACTATAACGAGCAGCTGCAGGAGGACGATCAACAGCTGCTGGAGCAGCTTCGCGGCCGATCGGTTATTGTCATTATCAATAAAACGGATCTGCCGGCCGCTCTGGATCTGGATGAAGTGAAGCGATATGTGCCCGAGGATGCAATCGTTATGATGTCCATGCTGGAGCAGCAGGGACTAGAGGGGCTTGAGCGTACGATTACCGATATGTTCTTCAGCGGAGGGCTGGAAGGCGGGGACTTGACTTATGTGAGCAATGCGAGGCATATTGCCTTGCTGAAGCGTGCCAAGCAGTCGCTGCTTGAAGCGATCGAGGCGACCTATGCGGGTATTCCGATCGATGTCATTCAGATTGATGCCAGACTCGCTTGGGAGTCGCTTGGCGAGATATTGGGCGATGAAGCGGGAGATTCATTGATCGATCAAATCTTCTCGCAATTTTGTTTAGGAAAGTAAGGAGGTAGGAATAATGGGATATTTAGCTGGTGAATTTGATGTTATTGTCATCGGAGCGGGACATGCCGGCTGTGAATCGGCGTTGGCAGCTGCTCGAATGGGCTGCGAAACATTACTGCTTACGATTAATCTGGATATGGTGGCGTTCATGCCATGCAACCCTTCCATCGGCGGCCCGGCGAAAGGTCATGTCGTTCGTGAGATTGATGCGTTAGGCGGCGAGATGGGACGCAATATTGATAAAACGTTTATTCAAATGAGGATGTTGAACACAGGCAAAGGACCTGCGGTTCATGCGTTGCGAGCGCAAGCGGACAAATTTCTGTATCAGCATTATATGAAGAAGACGATTGAGGAAACAGAGCATTTGACGCTTCGTCAAGGGATGGCGGAAGAGCTGATCGTGGAGGACGGAAGATGTGTAGGTATTGTTACGAAGACCGGAGCCGAGTACCGCGCGAAGGCTGTTGTCGTGACAACGGGAACCTACCTGCGCGGTAAAATCATTATGGGCGAGCTCATTTATGAGAGCGGTCCGAATAATCAGCAGCCTTCGGTGCGATTGGCACAGAGCCTGAAGGATAACGGACTGGAGCTGGTACGCTTCAAGACCGGCACACCGCCTCGCGTGCACAGGGATACGATCGATTTCTCCAAGACCGAGATTCAGCCTGGGGATGAGAATCCGAAATTTTTCTCCTACGAAACGGAATACTCCGACAACGAACAGCTGCCTTGCTGGCTGACCTATACTTCTGAAACGACCCATAAAATTATAAATGATAATCTTCACCGTGCGCCAATGTTCTCCGGGGTAATTGAAGGGACGGGACCACGTTATTGTCCTTCTATCGAGGATAAAATCGTCAGGTTCGCAGACAAGCCGAAGCATCAAATATTCCTGGAGCCGGAAGGCAGACATACATCCGAGTATTACGTGCAAGGATTATCGACAAGCATGCCGGAAGATGTACAGTTGGACATACTGCGTTCTATCCCGGGATTGGAGAAAGTGGAGATGATGCGGAACGGATATGCGATCGAATATGACGCCGTTATTCCCACACAACTATGGCCATCGCTGGAGACGAAGGCGGTTGACGGGCTTTTCACAGCAGGGCAAATCAACGGCACTTCCGGATACGAGGAAGCGGGAGGACAAGGCATTATTGCAGGTATCAATGCAGCTCGCAAGGTACAAGGGAAGGAACCGGTCATTATCGGACGTTCACAAGGTTACATCGGTGTTATGATCGATGATTTGGTGACTAAGGGGACGAATGATCCGTATCGTCTGCTTACCTCACGCGCGGAATACCGCTTGCTGCTTCGACACGACAATGCGGATTTGAGGCTGACTCCTCTTGGCTATGAGATAGGTCTTATCTCTGAAGCGCGATATGCGAAGTTTGTCAAGAAGAAGGAACTGGTGGAGGCAGAAGTAGAGCGACTCCGCACGTTAAAGGTAAAGCCGGAAGAAGCGAATCCGATCTTGGAAGCTGCCGGATCTGCTGCAATCACGCAAACAGTGGATATGTTATCGCTGCTTCGCAGACCGGAGATTGCCTATACGATGCTGGAGTCGATCGCCGAAACACCCGATGAATTAAGCGAAGAGATGAAGGAGCAGGTGGAAATCAGCGTCAAATATGCCGGCTATATCGAGAAACAGCTGCTTCAGGTGGAACGGCTGAACAAAATGGAGAGAAAGCTCATTCCGGACGATATTGTGTATGAGGAAGTGAAGGGGTTGGCTTCCGAAGCTAGACAGAAGCTGGGGCAAATTCGACCACTGTCTATCGGACAGGCATCACGCATCGGAGGCGTTACGCCAGCGGATATTTCCATACTGCTTGTCTATTTGGAACACTATAATCGCGTAACAGCAGCAAGAGGGTCATAAATGGATAATACAAAACAGTGGTTCGATGCAAAGCTGGAGGAGAGAGGCGTTAAGCTCTCTCCTCAACAATGGCATCAATTAGAGATTTATTATGAAACATTGGTTGAATGGAATTCGGTGATGAACTTAACAGGGATTACGGAAAGAGATGCAGTATTCGAGAAGCACTTCTATGATTCCATTACGCTTTCCTTTTTTATAGATCTACAAAAAATCGAACGAATTGCCGATATTGGTTCGGGAGCAGGATTTCCAAGTCTTCCATTAAAAATTTGTTTTCCGCATTTGAAGGTTGTTATTGTGGATTCACTTAACAAAAGGATTAAATTCCTGACGGAGCTTGTCAATAGGCTGCAATTGCACGATGTGCAGTGTATTCACGGAAGAGCGGAGGATATCGCCAGACGCAGCGAGCATCGCGACCAATACGACTTGGCAACAGCAAGAGCGGTGGCCAGATTAAACGTATTGAATGAGTTCTGCCTTCCTTTTGTTAAGCAAGGCGGCTTGTTCGCAGCAATGAAGGGAGCGCAATCAGATGAAGAAATCCGGGAGGCGACATTCAGTTTCAAGGAATTGAAAGGAAATTTTGTACACCAACATGCTATGCAACTTCCGAACGAGGGTTCAGAACGGCATATTGTCATCATACAGAAGACGGCACCCACGCCTAAGAAATATCCTAGAAAAGCAGGAACACCATTAAAACAACCGTTAGTGTAGAGTATTGTTCCACGTGAAACATCTCATCGCGTCAAGCAGGATTTCCGATGATAATAGTCGAATGTATTAATTTGAAGGAAATAGAGCGGTACAAGCATAGTTGAATGAACCAAACCAGCAGTTGACGATGCGAAACGGGACATAGTTGCGGTTCAGAGGTGAAAGCTATGCATTGTATTTTTGTATGCACATTGTTCCATCGTCAGTTGCTAAAGTTTTCATCATATGATCGGGTGGTTATGAACACTATGAAAGAACAAATCTCTCGTTTGTTCGGCTTTTCCGAGCAGCGCAGTACGAATGAAGAAGTGCGTCAAATTGCAGTTTCCAATATAGATACCAGTCCCTTCCAACCTCGTACGATATTTGATGATGAGCGTATAGAAGAGCTGTGTCAAACGATCAAAACTCACGGGGTTATTCAACCTATCGTTGTACGCATGCGGAATGATAGATATGAAATAATAGCAGGTGAGAGGCGTTGGCGTGCGGTAACGAAGCTTGGATATGAGACAATTCCGGCTATTGTGCGTGAATTCAATGATGCACAGACCGCGTCGATCGCACTGATAGAAAATCTGCAACGTGAAGGTCTTACTGCAATTGAAGAGGCTGTAGCGTACCAAAAACTTATTGAATTGCATCAATTGACGCAGGAAAGCTTGGCGCAACGATTGGGAAAGAGCCAATCTACGATTGCGAACAAACTGCGCTTGCTTATGCTGCCTGAACCTATTAAACTAGCATTAATGGGAAGAAAGATTACGGAGAGGCATGCGAGAGCGTTGTTATCGCTTGATACTGAGGAAATGCAGTTGAAAGTGCTGGAAGAGATCGTGACAAAAGAGTTGAATGTCAAGCAGACGGAAGCACGCATCGCTTTTTTGAAAGAATCGGCAAAAGCTAAGCGGGCGAAACGAATTTCTTTCACCAAGGATGTACGCTTGGCTCTAAATACGATCAGACAATCGATTGATATGGTCTCCGGTTCAGGACTGCCAATCAAAACCAATGAAAAAGACCATGAAGACCATTATGAAATCATTATTCAAATTCCAAAGAGATAACCTTATTGCTGTCGGGGGCTTTAGAACATAAGTGACCAAGCATTTGGCGTTATGATTTTCAAGTTTAATGAGTAAGTACGTTGACAAGACAGTACACCATTTGACTGCGGAAACTTATCCATTCTAGATGACTACCACGTGAGAATGAACTTTCCTTCCTAATTGATAAGAAGAAAATAGCATCCTCTATGAATGAATTCTCATTTTATCAAGCACGTATGAAACAAAAAATGTTGCTATAATAGATTACAACACTATGGGTGCCGCCTTTTGAACGAAGGCGGCAAAGCCGTTTCTCCAAAAGTTTCGCACATGAGGTGAGTTAGAATTGTCCAAAATTATTGCGATTGCCAATCAGAAAGGCGGTGTCGGAAAAACGACAACGTCGGTCAATCTGGCAGCTTGTCTTGCTTCTCTAGGCAAGAAGGTGCTGTTAATTGATATTGACCCGCAAGGGAATACGACCAGTGGTCTTGGCATAAACAAAGCGGATGTTAGTAATTGTATTTATGATGTATTAATAAACGATGTGCACCCTCGAGATGCGATGTTCGAGACCAGCGTTTCTGGATTAACAGTAATTCCGGCGACGATTCAATTGGCAGGAGCAGAAATTGAGCTAGTGCCTACTATATCCAGAGAATTGCGTCTGAAAAAATCGTTGCAGCAAGTGAAGGGTGACTTTGATTATGTCCTTATTGATTGTCCGCCTTCATTGGGGATACTGACCATCAATTCTCTGACAGCTGCTGATTCTGTCATTATACCAATTCAATGTGAGTATTATGCGCTTGAAGGGCTTAGCCAGTTATTGAATACAGTAAGGCTTGTACAAAAGCATCTCAACACATCTCTGCAAATTGAAGGTGTGCTGTTGACTATGCTGGATGCGAGGACCAATCTCGGGATACAAGTTATTGAAGAGGTTAAAAAGTACTTCCAACAGAAAGTATACCAAACGATAATCCCGCGCAACGTACGGTTAAGCGAAGCGCCTTCTCATGGTCAGGCTATTATTACTTACGATCCAAGATCAAAAGGGGCAGAAGTATATCTTGAACTCGCGAAGGAAGTGATCATGTATGAGCAAGCGGCTAGGTAGAGGTCTGGATGCGCTTATTCCGTCGCTATCCGTTAGCGATGATGATAAGGTCATAGATGTATCCTTGTCGGAGCTCCGACCTAACCCATATCAGCCTCGCAAATCATTCGATGAAGATTCGATAAAAGAGTTGGCCGAGTCCATAAAGCAACATGGCGTTATTCAGCCTATTATTGTACGAACCGTTCTGCGTGGTTATGAAATCATAGCAGGGGAAAGGCGCTTCAGAGCCTCTCAATATTGCGGCAATACAACGATTCCTGCTGTAGTCAGAAGTTTCAGCGACCAGCAGGTAATGGAGATTGCGCTTATTGAGAACCTGCAGCGAGAAGACTTGAATGCGATAGAAGTAGCTGTTGCCTACCAATCCTTAATGGACAAATTCCAATTGACACAAGAAGAGCTTTCACTTAAAGTTGGGAAATCAAGGTCGCATATCGCTAACTTTGTAAGGTTGCTTAGCCTTCCGGAGGGAATAAAAGATAATGTTTCACGTGGAACATTGTCGATGGGACATGCGAGAGCGTTGGCGGGTATTAAGGATGTTAAAGTTCAAAAAGAAATGGCCGGCATGACTGTAAGCTTGGAGTGGAGCGTTAGAGAGCTGGAAGAGGCAGTCAAGAAGCTCGATACGCAAGAAAAACCGAGCGCAAAGTCGCAAAAACAGAAAAAGCGTGATCCATACATTGATCATATTGAAGAAACGCTTAGAGAGCGATTTAAAACGACGGTAAAAATCAAGCAGCAAAAAGAAAAAGGGAAGATCGAGTTTCAATATTACAACAAACAGGATTTGGAGCGACTGCTTGAACTGCTACAGGAATTAGCGTAAAACGGATGGCATATCGTAGTTGTAATCTTTCTGGCGAAGGATTAAACTAAGATATGCCATTGTTTGTTTATGAGAAGGGGGAGGGGATGTCCTTGCAACATAATGAAATTATATATCTCGACCATGCAGCAACGTCATGGCCTAAGCCTCCTGAAGTTATAGATGCTGTAGTGAAAGCTATGCAAGATGATGCGGCTAATCCGGGACGAGGGAGTCACCGAATGGCGGTGAGAGCGAGCAGAATACTGTTCGACGCAAGGAAGAAGTTATCGAAGTTGTTCCATATAAAAAACCCGAACGATATTGCGTTTACAAGCAATACGACGATGGCTTTGAATATGGCGATAAAGGGATGGTTGAAGCAAGGCGATCATGTCATTGCGACTTCTGTCGAGCATAACTCCGTTAGAAGACCTCTGTATGAATTGGAGCGGAGCAGAGGAGTTCAAGTGACATATATAGAAGGCGACGAGGTAGGGCTCATTGATGTGAAGGAGATCGAAGCGGCTATTCAATCCAATACCGTGTTGATTGTCGTGAATCACAGCTCCAATCTGCTTGGGACAATTCTGCCCGTCTCGGATATTGGTGAAGTAGCGAAGAAGCATGGCGTAAAACTACTTGTTGATGCAGCCCAAAGTGCAGGGGTGTTGCCAATTGATGTGGAAGCCATGGGTATTCATATGCTAGCATTTCCCGGGCATAAAGGGTTGCTGGGTCCACAGGGCACAGGAGGGCTGTATATCGCTTCTGAGCTTGAGTTGGAGCCGCTTCTGCATGGAGGCACCGGCAGTCAGTCAGAGGCTCTCCAGCAGCCTCTGGTGAGGCCTGACAGGTATGAAGCGGGGACGCAGAATACGCCTGGATTAGCAGGTCTTCAAGCAGGCGTGCAGTACATTCTGAATGAGACGGTAGAGAAAATCCATACTAATGAGTGGGCGCTTGCGCAACGGTTGATGGAGGGGTTGAAATCCGTGAATGGTATTCGGCTGTTAGGGCCGGAATTGAACCAGCCGCGAACAGGTATCGCTTCTTTTACAGCTTCCAATATTGATCCTTCGGAGATGGCGTTCATTTTGGATCAGTATTATGGTATAGCGGTACGCTCCGGTTATCACTGTACGCCACTCGCGCATCATTGTGCCGGGACGGAAGGGACAGGAGCTGTACGGGCAAGTGTGGGCGTGTATACGACAGAAGATGATATATCGGCATTAATTGCGGCCGTAAGTGAAATTGTAGAGCAATATGATGTGTAGAGGGATGAGGTCGAAGTAATGGGTAGTGAAACATTTGAACCGCTGCATATCATTGTGATCTTGATGGCAGGTGTGACGGTCGTACTTGCCATTGGATTGATTATGCTGGGAAGAAGACTGAAGAAGTTAAGGCGGCAGTATGTAGCCGTGATGGGGAATACGGGTGTAACCAACTTCGAGAGTGTCATTATCGAACTGAAGAGCAAGCTCGATGATGAGCGGGTAAGAATAGATGAGATAAGCAAGCAACTGGAAGAGGTCCGAATGACATTGCCTCAGCTAAAAAGCAAAACGGGTGTCCATCGCTATAATGCTTTCGGAGAAGGAGGCAGCGATCTGAGCTTCTCAATCGCCATTGTCAACGATGAGAAGGATGGGCTTGTATTCTCGGGATTGCATAGCAGGGAGAACACCTATGTGTATGCCAAGCCTGTGAGCAAAGGTGATTCCTCGTATCCGCTTACGCCGGAAGAGCTTAAAGCCATTGAGGAAGCAAAGTAGGCAAGCAGTGAAAGCCATGCTAAGAAGTGTAGTCGGAAGCAGCCGTCTCGCCCCTTGAAGTCCGGGATACATGGAAGTTGCTGATCGCTGTAAACAAGCCCAAAGAGATGATCTCCGACATGGACATAACCAGATGAAGTCTCGTATTTTGAAGTACGAAATACTCCATAAAGCCGCCGACATTCACGATGCCGGTAATGTGAATGTCCCCCACTGGCGGCAAATCCTTATTCACTCCCGCGCCAGGACGTACCGGTCCATTGCCGGCCTGAATGCAACCGACACTGGCCACTTGTCCGAGACAAGCATCGATGCCGATCAAGAAGGGCTTGTCGAATTGCGTATTGATCTGCTGCAGGGTATCATCAAGATTCATGGCATGGACAGGCTCGGCCAATGTGCCGAACACATGGAAATGACGGCTGCTGTGCTTCGACAGCGAGGTGCCGATGAGCGGACCCAAGCAATCGCCTGTGGAACGGTCAGTGCCGATGCAGACGATAACGATTGGACGCTGTGCCGGAACGCTCTCCAGAAGGGACAATAGACGTTTCACGAGGTGACTTACAATGTTCGGTGTCGTGTACGGCATTTTGAATGGCGAATCTTTCATAAACGGCAATTTCATAGAATCCCCTCCGATAGCTTTGAAAGTGCTCATATGCTACTAGTATATGGATGGGACAACCATTTTATACTTGCTTTCAGGGAATAAAGGATAAGGAGGAAGAGGAGGAGCTGAGCTATGCTCATTGCGTTCGATTCAACCCAGCAAGCATTGCGGGCAGAGATGTTGCTGGAATATGCGGAAGTGGAGATCGATATTTGTCCAACACCGAAGGAAATAACGGCTGGCTGCGCGTTATCGATACAATTTCCCGATCAAGAGTTGATGATGGTGAAAAAAGTTATTGTGGAACAGAAGGTCGAAATTAGAGGGATATTCCAACAGGATGGAAGCGACTATAGGGAAGTTTAGTTGAGAAGAGGGAGGTGGCCATGTCGATGAGGGAATGGTACGAAAAAACTCTGGACTGGCTGCAGAAAATAAACCTGTGGGATATGCTGGGGCAGCCGATCATTCGAATTCTGCTCATCATTGTGCTTGCGCGAATTGCGATTTGGTTGTTGCATAAGACGGTAAATCGCATCGTCAATGAGCAGACAAGAAAGAAACAGCCCAACGAGACGCGAAGAATGACAACAGTTGGCAGGCTGCTAAACAATGGTGTTTCATATGTAATCTACTTCATTGCGGGCATGCTGGTGCTCTCAGAATTCGGAGTGGATCTTGGACCGCTGCTTGCAGGTGCAGGTGTCGTCGGCATTGCAATCGGCTTCGGTGCGCAAAGTCTGGTGAAAGATATTCTGACAGGCTTCTTTATTATATTAGAGGATCAATTCGCTGTTGGTGACGTTATACAGACCGGACAATTTAAAGGCACTGTTGAGGTTATAGGGCTTCGTACTACGAAGCTTCAAAGCTGGACTGGGGAAGTACATATTATTCCTAACGGTATGATTAACGAGGTCACCAACTTTTCATTGAAAAACACGCTTGCGGTCGTGGATGTGTCAATAGCCTATGAAGCTGATATCGAAAGGGCAATTGAGGTGATTAATGCGACGATGGATGAACTGACACATGAAAATCTGGTGAAGCGTCCAGAAGTGCTGGGGGTTCAGATGCTTAATGCATCCTCCGTCTCCATACGTATTGTAGGAGAATGTATGCCGAATACACATGCCATTGTGACCAGAGCGATGAATAAAGCGGTGAAAGAAGCGTTGGATAAGCACGGCATTGAAATACCCTATCCGAAGATGATTACCTATCAGCGAAAATATGAGGGGGCGTAAGCGATGGAAAGAAAGCAATTTCAATTAGGCGATATCGTGCAGATGAAGAAACAACACCCTTGCGGCTTCAATGAGATGGAGATTATTCGCATGGGGATGGACATTCGGATTAAATGCGTCGGATGCCAGCATAGCGTACTCATCCCGAGGGCCAAGTTCGAGAAAAATATGAAGAAGGTGCTCCGTTCTACAGCAGATGGAGAAGCCGATCAGGCTCAGCAGTAAAAGCAATGGAGTAAGAGCGAATGTCCAGGGGAAATTGTTTCGAAAAATCCCTTGCAGAAACTATTGCATGAAGACGAGCTATATGTTATATTATTATTTACATGCGGAGAAGTACCCAAGTGGTCATAAGGGGACTGACTCGAAATCAGTTAGGCGTGTCAAAGCGTGCGTGGGTTCGAATCCCACCTTCTCCGTTGCTTATCTACAATGGGCAATTGAACGATAGATCTCCTGTAAATTGCAGGGTTTTTTTTTTGTTGCAAAGCAATAAGAGATGTCCTGAAAATGAGGTTGTCATTTTACGGAAAGCTTCCTGAGTACGGATTTCTTCGAGAAAGGACCCCAGTCTCCACTTAGTTGTAGAGACTGGGGTCCTTCTGTATATGTGAGGGAATGCTGCCCGTCATGTGACTAATGGAGGAGCAGCCCCTAATATTGCAATAGAATTGATAAGTTCTCCAATTGCCGATAATAGAGAGTACTTGCTTATCCTCGAATAAAGTCAATCACGTTAATGCCATAGTGAGAAGCAATCGTTAACACGGCGGTCCAGACGATCAAGCTTAACGTCATCCAGATGACGGCATTTCTCTTCTTTGCACCGAACAGGATGCCGACAAATGCTGCAATATGCGACCCGATAAGCAGGGGACCCAGCAAGGCGAGACCAGGCATGCCATATTTATTCCAAGCAGCTTCAGCACGTTCTCTTCGCTTCGACTTTCCATTGCCAGCTCCTTTCTTGCTAGTTCTCCATTGCTTGAATTTCTCGAAGAAGAGGATAACCAGGTATACAGTAGCCAAGTTGCCCAGCAAGGCAAGCAGACCGACCAATATAGGATTCATGCCCGCTACGATAATCGCGATGGGAATAATGGCAGCGATCTCAACCCAGGGTATTGACCCTAACAGAAAGACAAGCACATATTGCCAAACCTCATTCACATCTTGTAAGAAATTCATTTTTTTTCACTTCTCCTTCTCATTGATGATATGCGGTGTGCATGTGTATATACTGTTTATATCTATATACACAGTATATACACGGTGCGAATAGCTGTCAACAAGAGAATGGATTTTTTTCGGAATGGGGGACTTAGAATGTAAGGAAGTGGTTAGTGTTATTTAGCGTAGTCATCGCATTCATGCCGTTCAAAGACGGTGAAAACACGAAGATACCTATTCAGGATGGTGTGATGGAAGCGCCGAAGAAGAGCGGAACCTACTATTATTCCGTCTCGGCATGGTGGGGATCGGAAGGGAGCTCATCCGCGGTATTTGCCATTACGATTCCGTAGCGCAAGAAAGAGGACTCCGAGGAGCCCTCTTCTTGACGGTGGTTGATGGTATAACTGAGTCAATGACATGACACATCAGTTTCAGCGAATCAGAAGAAGCTTCATTCTCTATATCCGAATCTATAGCAGCTGAAGCTGCCAATCGATTCATCCATACTGGTTGTCGCTTGCGTAGTCCGAATGTACGGTTAACGCTGCACGACAGTTAGAATGAGTGTGTTTCAGACGTAGTCTTTAGCACGTCCCTCCGTTCATTACTTCAGTGTTTGTATTACCTCATAAGATCCATGCACCCTTTGGTCCAACGGAACCACACCTCTCTTGCACCGTCGAGTTTAATATGGCCTTCTGTTTAAAAACTTATACACAATCGAACATTAATCCTTCGGCATCTTTTTCCATTTTCGTTCATGGTTGCTCGTATCGGGGAATTTTTCGCCCCTGTTCAGCCTCACTTTTTTGGGGTTCTCAATGCCCATGTGATAATCGTTCACTCCGGTCTCGATGTATGTGCCGTTGTTGGGAGCACGGTCGCCGGGAGAAAAAGTAGTGAATTCGCCCATCGTCATCACCTCCAGCACTATTATTTGCCTGATCGGAGCAAGCAGTCCCGACCATGCTCCATATAGGATGCGCAGGCCTGAGAAAGACCATGAATAGCAGATAACGGTGCATGCATTTGTAACAGGAAGGGGATCGAAGCGAAATTGTGGAACGCGGAAATAGCACTTGTTTTTGGGCGGTGGAATTGATATAATTTGCAGATGCGGGTAAAAACTCGCTCCTTGCTCCATATGGGGCCGCTAGTCCAAAAGGAGGTGAAATAAATGCGCAAATATGAAGTGATGTATATCATCCGTCCGGATGTTGAACAAGAGAACCTGCAAGCTCTCGTTGAGAAATTCAATGGCATCATCTCTAATGGCGGAGAGGTCACAAAGACTGACGTGGTCGGCAAACGTCGCCTTGCGTATGAGATCAATAAGCTTCGTGAAGGTTATTACGTGCTGGTTCATTTCAATGCAACGAATGAAGTTGTGAATGAGCTTGACCGTATCATGAAGATTTCCGACGAAGTCATTCGTTCGTTGATCGTCAGAGACGTAGCCTAAGCCTGAATTTTCGGATTGTTCAATGGGGAGGTCGAACAAATGTTGAACCGTGTAATATTGATTGGCAGACTGACTAGAGATCCTGAGCTTCGCTATACACCTGCCGGAGTTGCAGTAACCCAATTCACGATCGCTGTAGACCGTCCGTTTACGACGAATCAGGGCGAACGTGAAGCTGACTTTATTCCGGTCGTCACTTGGCGCCAGCTGGCTGAAACCTGTGCCAACTACTTGCGTAAAGGCCGTCTGACGGCTGTAGAAGGACGCATTCAAGTGCGGAATTACGAGAACAATGAGGGCAAGCGTGTCTATGTAACGGAAGTTATAGCGGACAACGTCCGGTTCTTGGAATCCAATCGTGAGGGCGGAGCTTCGCGTGAGGAGAATAGTGGAAGCTACAGCGGCAATAGCGGCGGAGGATATGGCGGCAATAGCGGTGGCATGAGCAACAACAGCGGCAGCGGCTATGGCGGCGGTGGCGGGAATCGGTCTTCGAACAATCAGCGGAACGACAATAATGATCCATTCAAGGATGACGGACGCCCAATTGATATTTCCGAAGACGATTTGCCATTTTAATTTCTAACGAAAGGAAGGGTTCACATGAGCGAACAACAACAAACAACTGCTCGTCCAGAGCGCTCTGAGCGTCCTGAGCGTCCAGAACGCAAGTTCACTCGCAAAGGCGGACGCAACAAGCGTCGTAAAGTTTGTTTCTTCACTGTAAACAAAATTACACACATTGACTATAAAGACACGGATTTGCTGAAGAAGTTCATCAGCGAGCGCGGTAAAATTTTGCCACGCCGTGTAACGGGCACAAGCGCAAAATATCAGCGTCTGCTGACTATTGCCATTAAACGTTCCCGTCAAGTTGCTTTGCTTCCTTATACGACTGAATAGTCGCAAGGAGCAGGCTTAAGAAGAGTCATCCTTCGGGGTGACTCTTTTTATTATAGTAAAGTACCTGAGTAAGCTTCGAAGCAAAGCCCCACTTTGTGGGGTCATTTTAGTTGGCTGCGATACAAACATTTAACTTGGATGAATTGTCCGGAATCTATAGAAAAATTAATAGAGTTGTGTATAATAGAACCTGTTGCACATCGGCCCCGACCTTTCTGAGAGTGGAAGGTCAACAACTAGATAACGAAAGAGAGGAACTTTACTATTGCTGCAAAAATTGAAAAGCAACTGGTTCTTTAATACAAGAGCGGACATACTGGCTGGAATTACCGTCGCATTGGCGCTTATTCCGGAAGCAATCGCCTTCTCTATCATTGCCGGCGTAGATCCGATGGTCGGTCTGTACGCTTCATTCTGCATTGCCGTCATTATCTCCATTGTCGGCGGCCGTCCCGGTATGATCTCGGCGGCTACAGGGGCAATGGCCGTGCTTATGGTGACGTTGGTGAAAGACCATGGCATTGAATATTTGTTCGCCGCAACGGTATTAACAGGCATTATTCAAATTATAATCGGCGTGTTGAAGCTGGGCCGCTTCATTACGTTCGTGCCGCATTCGGTCATTATTGGATTCGTCAATGCGCTGGCCATCATTATATTCATGACGCAGCTCGTGCAATTCGAGGGACAAGGCTGGCTCATGTATGCGCTGGTGGCTGCGACGCTTGTCATTATATACGGCCTGCCGAGAATTACGAAGGCCGTTCCGTCGGCTTTGGTCGCCATTATTGTCATGACATGCGTTACCGTATTCGGCGGTCTACAGGTGAACACGGTAGGAGATATGGGCGAAATAGCAAGACAACTGCCTGTATTCCACATTGCCGATGTGCCGCTCACCTGGGAGACATTGATGATTCTATTGCCGACCTCGCTGGCGCTTGCCGTCGTCGGCTTGCTGGAATCGCTGCTTACGGCGACCATTGTTGACGAAGCGACTGCCACGAAGAGCGATAAGAACAAGGAAGCGAGAGGGCAAGGCATTGCCAATACCATTACCGGCTTCTTCGGCGGAATGGCCGGCTGCGCCATGATCGGCCAATCCGTCATTAACGTGAAGTCAGGCGGACGCGGCCGACTGTCCACGATGGTGGCGGGCGTATTTCTGCTGTTCCTGATTATGGTGCTGGGCGATGTCGTGACGAAGATTCCGATGGCCGCATTGGTGGGCGTCATGATCATGGTGTCTATCGGCACCTTCGATTGGCGCTCCATCCTGGATGTAAGACGCATTCCCGTGACGGATACCGTTGTAATGGTTACGACAGTCGCAATTGTCATCTACACGCATAACTTGGCGCTGGGCGTATTCGTAGGCGTTATTATGAGTGCGCTGATCTTCGGCTGGAGGATGGCACAGATTAAGGCGGAAGCTGCAATGACCGACAGCGGAGCGAAGCGCTATGCGATTCAAGGCCAGATGTTCTTCGGTACGATGAGCCACTTCGCCGATCTGTTCGATCCGGAGCACGACCCTGATGAAGTCATCATTGATTTCTCGGCATCGCATGTGTGGGATCACTCCGCGGTTACCGCGATCTCGAAGGTGATATCGAAGTATCAACAAGTGGATAAGCATGTCGTCCTGATCGGATTAAATGCGGAAAGTCAAAAGATCGTCGATCGCATCGGTTTGTCGGCATCATCCGGTCACTAAGTCATTCACAAGGAGAGGTTCGATGTATAAGCGCTTATTGCTGGCAACAGACGGTTCGGCGCATGCCGCAAGAGCAGCCGAGGCTGCTATCGGATTAATGAAGGAGCTGCCTGGGGCGGAGATGACGATCATTCATGTAAGCGATGAAGCGCCATCCCGCTCGGAGCTTATGCAAGCCGGGCTGGACATGAAGGCCGTCCTGGAAGCGGATGCCCACAAGGCGATTGAGGAGACGGAGAGACGCTTTCAGCAGGCGGAGGTGCCCTTTACGCTGAAGGTGGCATTCGGCAATCCGGCCGACGTTATTGTGGAGTGGAGCCAGAAGGAACATGCGGACATGATTATTATAGGCAGCCGAGGGCTGAATGCGGTAAGCGAAGTCATTATGGGCAGCGTGAGCCGCAAGGTGCTTCATCATGCGAACTGCCCTGTGCTGGTTGTAAAACGATAAATGGCAAAGAAGGCTCGCAGTCCCAGGACTGCGAGCCTTTCCGGTATTAAATGCGTCTGTCGCCGATGCGCAGAATCAGGCAAGCCGTTCTTCTGACGCTATCCAGCAAGGAGGTCCAGCGTCTTGAAGTGACCTGCATATCGCTGCGCAGCTGCTCCAACTCCTGCTGTCTCTCTTGCTTCCATTGTGCCATAGCCCTTCTTCTATAGTCCGATTCGAAGATCATGGCGGACTCCTCCTGTCGTTTGGTAGTTATGCAAACGCTTTCGGATAAGTTGATTATACAAAATATTCTGACAATAATCAAATGTGCGAGAAAAGCCTTCGAGGAGTCCTCTCTGACGATAGAGCGGTCTCTTCGAAGGCGTTAGCAAGCTTGCTTGACATGGCTATGGTACGAGTCTTATCCGATAAGGATGTTATCCTCAGGATAGCCAATCTTGGACGTCTGCTTGCGCTGCGACAGAGCGAAGGCAAGCGTAAGCGGGCCAAGTCTGCCCAGGAACATCGTGACGGAGACAATCACTTTGCCGATGGAAGACAATTCACCGGTTAAGCCCATTGACAATCCTGTCGTGCTGAATGCGGAAGTAGCTTCGAACAGCACCTCCAGGAAGTGGTCCTCCAGCAAATCCTCCGTAACGGTCAGAAGCAGGGCGACAAACAGCACAGCGGTCAGGGAAGTCACGATGACGGCCAACGCTCGCATAACCGTCTCCTGGGCGATCTTCCGTTCGAAGGCGTGGATCTGTCCGCCGCCCTTGAAAGTATTGATCGTGGCGAGGACAAGCACGACTACCGTATTGGTCTTAATTCCGCCGCCGGTACCGCCGGATGCAGCTCCTATGAACATCAATATGATGAGCAGAAACTGCGAAGCGGTAAGCATGCTGCCGATATCGATCGTATTGAAGCCGGCGCTGCGCGGCGTCAGGCTCTGGAAGATGGAGGCGTAGATTCGTTCCCCCAGCGTCAGGTCGCCGAAGGTAGCCTTATTCCAGCTCTCCAGCAGGAAAATAAGCAGAAAGCCGACAACAGTCAGAACTGCCGATGCCAGCAGGACAACCTTGGAATGAAGCGACAGCTTCCTCCATGAGCGCTTGCGGAATATATCCACGATGACGATATAGCCCAGTCCGCCTACGACAAATAACGTAATGACTGTCAAGTTCACGATGGGATCGCCGACATGGCTGGTCAAGCTGTCCGACCAGAGGGCGAAGCCCGCGTTGTTAAATGCCGATACAGAGTGGAACAGACCGTAGTACGCGGCTTGTCCCCAACCCATATCGTCGGACCAGCGCCAGGTGAGAATGATGGTCGCGACTGATTCGAAGGCGAATACGATCAGCACCATGTACAAGGACAGCTTGACCAGGCCTTGCGCGGATGTGGATTGGGTCGTCTGCTGAATGATGAGACGCTGCTTCAGTCCGATCTTCTTGCCGAGCACTATGGCGACCATGACACCGAGCGTCATGAAGCCGATGCCGCCGATCTGAATAAGAATCATAATGATGATCTGACCTGCCATCGAGAATGCCGTGCCGGTATCCAGCACGACGAGCCCATTCACGCATACGGCTGATACTGAAGTGAACAATGCATTAATAAGTCCTATCGATTTACCGTCGCTGGAGGAGAAGGGCATACTGAGCAGAATGGCGCCGACCCAGCTCAGAATGAAGAATACGAGCATAATAAGCTGGGGCGGGCTCATGCGGTGCTTGAAATAGTACACGAGCCTCTCTGCCAAGGATGCTTCTTTGGTCAAGTACTTACTTAGCACGCTCATAATCATTCTCCAGGTGACGAATATCCTCATTGCTTCCGATAATGAGCAAGATGTCGCCTGTATGTATCACATCGTCAGCCAGCGGCGATATATTGATGTTATCGCCTGTCTTGATCGCCATAATGGTACAGCCATATTTCGCACGAATATTGAGCTGCATGAGCGAGCGTCCGTTCATAGCAGGCGGAGCCATAATCTCAGCCAGATTGTAATCCGACGACAGCTCGATATAGTCGATCAGATTGTCGGAGCTTAGTTGATTGCCCAGCCGTACGCCCATATCGCGTTCCGGATAGATGACGTGATCCGCTCCAATTTTTTTCAGCACGTTGCCGTGCATTTCGTTTCTGGCTTTGGCGGTTACTTTGGGAATATTCATTTCCTTCAATAATAGTGTCGTCAATATGCTGGCCTGCAAGTCGTCGCCGATCGAGACAATGCCGTGCGAGAAGTTGGACGCGCCAAGCTCGCGCAACACGCTTTCATCGGTGCAATCGGCTTGAATCGCATGGGTTGCGATGGAAGCCATCTCTTGCACGGGCTGCTCGTTCTTGTCGATGGCGAGCACCTCGTGGCCGTTCTCGATCAGCGTGCGCGTCAAGCTTGAGCCGAACCGTCCAAGACCAATGACCATAAACTGTTTCTTCATAAAGATCACTTCCTAACATGAATGGAATGCCAACATGCAGCTAGCCTTGAATTCATATGCTGTGTTACATGATAGGAGACAGCTACGTATTTGTCAAAGGTTTAATACGTTGCCTCGATCAAGGACGTTCCGTATCGATAATTTTCACATACTCCCGCGGCATATACTGCATATATTCTCTATCCGACAACTCCGGATCGAATGAGGAGTATATGCGGAATTTATCTTCAGGAACGGGCGGCGTCATTAAGAAATGGTAATTCAGTCGATATACTTCATGGTTTAGCAACGCGCCGACAACAATAATAAGAAGAAACAGGGCAGCACATACGCCTATTTTTTTGCGAAGCATCGGTCATCACTCCTTCCTTAAGAGTAATCCCCGATAGCGCCTCTTTTCATTCCAGGCCGGTCCAATTTCATTTTGACAATCTTTCTTGAGAAAGCTATAATAGTTTTGTTTTCATGTCTAAAATACTTTGAAGTACCGGAGGAGCCTGCCAACAAGGGCTCCTTTTTGCATTTTTTTGTCATACCGACGCAAGTTCGGCAGCAGCTTTGTCGGTTGTGACGCTTGATTTCCTTTCAATTGGGAAATACTGTTGGGGAACTTATTGAGTACGATTTAGGAGGATGAACATTGTCTTATCTTCATGTTGTCATTATTCTGCCCTTTCTCTTCGCACTATTAGGACCGATTATGCAGAAGCTTATGCCGAGAGTACATGGAGGCTGGTTCATGCTGCCGGTTCCCGTTCTTCTGTTCTCGTATATGCTCAGCCTGATCCCCTCCGTCCAAGCCAGGGAGAAGATATTCGAAGTCCTGCCGTGGATGCCCTCGTTAGGCGTTGAGTTCAATGTCTACTTGGATGGACTGGGCCTTCTGTTCTCCTTGTTAATAACGGGAATCGGATCGCTCGTTGTGTTGTATTCCATCTTCTATCTGGACAAGAACAAGGAGAAGCTGCCGCACTTCTATGTCTACTTGATGCTGTTCATGGGAGCGATGCTCGGTCTGGTCCTGTCGGATAATCTCATGGTACTGTACGGCTTCTGGGAGCTTACCAGCATCTCATCCTTCCTGCTGATCGCCTTCTGGCACCAGCGTGAGAAGTCGCGCTACGGCGCTCTGAAGTCGATGGTCATTACCGTATCGGGCGGTCTGGCAATGCTTGCCGGCTTCATCCTGTTATATGTAATGGCCGGAACGTTCAGTATTCGCGAGTTGATTGAAGGCATTCATACGTGGTCGAATCATGACCTGTTCGTTCCTGCCCTGGTGCTTGTTCTGGCAGGAGCGTTCACGAAGTCGGCGCAATTCCCGTTCCATATCTGGTTGCCGGATGCGATGGAAGCTCCGACGCCGGTCAGCGCTTACTTGCATTCCGCGACGATGGTAAAGGCCGGCATCTACCTCGTAGCCCGCATGAGCCCGATATTCGCGGGCGAAGCGCTATGGCTGTGGCTGGTCTCCGGCTTCGGCATCGCGACGCTTATCTACGGATCGTTCCGGGCGATGAAGCAGATTGACTTGAAGGCGCTGCTCGCCTTCTCCACGATCAGCCAGCTAGGCATGATTATGAGCTTGTTCGGCCTGGGCTCGGCTGCAGCCTTCTATACGGGCTCGGCAGACGCCATCTTCTATACGAAGGCGACGATGGCCGCCGTATTCCACTTGATCAACCATGCGGTGTTCAAAGGCGCATTGTTCATGGTGGTCGGCATTGTCGACCACGAGACGGGCACGCGCGATATCCGCAAGCTGGGCGGCCTGATGGCCGTCATGCCGATTACGTTCACGATCGCGGTGATCGGCTCCTTCTCCATGGCCGGGCTGCCGCCGTTCAACGGCTTCCTGAGCAAGGAGATGTTCTTCACCGCCGTCTTGAACATAACGGAGATGAACTTGCTCTCGATGGATACATGGGGCATATTGTTTCCGATCATCGCTTGGGTGGGAAGCATCTTTACATTCGTGTACAGCATGGTGCTTGTATTCCGTACGTTCACAGGCAAGCCCCAATTCGAGAAGCTGGAGAAGAAGCCGCATGAAGCGCCGCTCGGCATGCTGCTGTCTCCGGTCGTCCTGGTAGCTCTGGCTGTTGTATTCGGCCTGTTCCCGGGCATCCTGTCCTACTCCTTGATCGAGCCGGCCATGGCCGCTGTCCATCCCGCTCTGCTGGAGCCGGGACAACAGTTCAAGGTGAAGATTGAGATGTGGCACGGCTGGACGATGGAGCTGTTCATGACGATGGGCGTTGTCGCGCTCGGCACGACATTGTTCCTGATGCACCGCAAGGCATCGGTCCTGCATGCACCGCTATTCAACAGAATGTCGCTGAATCGTACCTATGACAAAGGAATGGGCATGCTGGACAGAGGCTCCAACCGGCTAACCAATCTGTATATGACGGGAGCTATACGTCATTACCTGATCTATATCTTCTTGTTCATGGTTGTCTCGCTGAGCGTCACGATGTATGCGACGGGCAGCTTCCAGGTTGACACGTCAAGCTTCGCGGACACTTCATTCTATGAAGCGATGATCATTATTGCGCTCATCTTGTCCACGCTTGCCGTTCCGTTCGCGACGACAAGGCTGATGGCGATTATTCTGACAGGCGTAGCGGGTTACATGGTTACCCTGTTCTTCGTCATCTTCCGGGCTCCGGATCTGGCTCTGACCCAGATGATTGTGGAGACGGTATCCGTGGCGCTGTTCCTGCTGTGCTTCTATCATCTTCCGAAGCTGAAGAAGGAGATGGTGAAGCTGCGGTTCCGGCTGTGGAACTTTATTATTGCGGTGAGCGTAGGCGTAATCATGACACTTATCGCATTAAGCGCCAGCAGCAGCCGGTCGTTCGAATCGATCTCTCATTATTTCCTGGAAAATAGTTATAAGCTGGCCGGCGGCAAAAATGTCGTCAACGTCATACTGGTTGACTTCCGCGGCTTCGATACGCTGCTGGAAATCGTCGTGCTCGGCATTGCTTCTTACGGCATCTATGCGATGATCAAGCTCAAGCTGAAGGGCGACGAGGAAATCGGCAAGCTGCCTGCTAGAGAGAGCGAGTTCAAATACGATATTTACGGCTTGAAGAGCAATGACGTCATTCTGAAGACGGTCTCGAAGCTGGCGATCGTGATCATTCTCTTATTCTCGCTGTACTTGTTCTACAACGGCCACCATCATCCCGGCGGCGGATTTATCGGAGCGCTTATGGCGTCAGCCGCATTCATTCTGATGGCGATGTCTTACGGCATGAAGTCCGTTCACCGCATTATCCCGATGGACTTCCGCAAGCTGACCGCCCTCGGCATCCTGATAGCGCTGCTTACGGGGATGGGATCGTTCCTGTTCGATGTGCCGTTCCTTAGCCACACGTTCGGTTACTTCCAAATTCCGTTATTGGGCGAATTGGAGCTGGCGACCGCGTTATTGTTTGATCTAGGCGTCTATTTGACCGTTATTGGCGTCACCATGACGATTATCTTCACGATCGGGAGGGATACGTAGCGATGGAACTGTATATGTCCTTGGCGATCGGCGTATTATTCACGGTAGGTGTCTACCTGATTTTGTCTAAGAGCATCTTGCGCATTATTCTGGGCACTTCGTTCCTGACGCACGGCGTTCATCTGCTGCTGCTGACGATGTCGCGGCTGAAGACGGGTTCTGCGCCGCTTCTTGGGGAGAAGGCGGAGTCGTATGTCGATCCGCTGCCGCAAGCACTCATTCTGACATCTATTGTTATCAGCTTCGGGGTGACCTCGTTCTTCTTCGTTCTTGCCTATAAGGCTTATCAGAAGCTTGGAACCGACGATATGGAGCAGCTAAGGGGGAAGGACGATGAATAACTTGCTTATACTTCCGCTGCTCATCCCGCTATGTACAGCGGTGCTGCTTATATTCCTGAAGCGATCCATTCCGCTGCAGCGCTGGATCAGCGCCATCGGCAGCGCGGCTAACGTCGCGGCGGCCGGGTATATTCTGTATCAGGTGAAGACCGACGGCATTCAGACGCTGTATATGAGCGGATGGGTTCCGCCTTACGGCATTACCTTCGTAGCGGATATGCTTGCTGCTTTGCTGGTATTGGTGACGGCGATTATCGGCTCCTTCTGTCTGTTCTATTCCTTCAGCAGCATTGGCGAAGAGCGGGAGCGCCACTACTTCTATCCGCTCCTCCAGTTCCTGCTGGTCGGAGTTAGCGGATCGTTCCTGACAGGCGATATATTCAATCTGTTCGTCTGCTTCGAAGTGATGCTGATCTCCTCTTATGCGCTCATTGTGCTTGGGGGAACGAAGATTCAGCTTAGGGAGTCATTGAAATATATTCTGATTAACATTCTGTCGTCCGCGCTGTTCGTAGCGGCGATCGCTTATCTATACGGAGTGGTCGGCACCTTGAATATGGCGGACCTGTCCCAGCGCGTAGCGGAAGCGGGACAAGACGGCGTGCTGAACGTTATCGCCATTATGTTCATGATCGTCTTCTCCTTGAAGGCGGGCTTGTTCCTGTTCTTCTGGCTGCCCGGCTCCTACAGTGCGCCTCCTGCGGCGATTACGGCGCTGTTCGGCGCACTGCTGACCAAGGTGGGACTGTATGCGCTGCTGCGCACCTTCACGCTCATCTTCTATCACGAGCCTTCCATTACGCATGAATGGATGGGATGGATGGCCGGTGCGACGATGGCACTCGGCGCCTTCGGCGCGCTTGCCTACAAGGATATTCCGCGCATTCTGAACTACAATGTGGTGATCAGCATCGGCTTCATCGCCTTCGGCTTGACAGCGGCCAACAAGGATTCGCTGGACGGCGCCGTGCTGTACCTGGTACACGATATGCTGGCCAAGGCTCTGCTCTTCATACTGGGAGGCATCGTCATTGCAGCCGCAAGGACGACCAAGTTGAACGGGATGGGCGGCCTGATCAGGACTTATCCATATCTGGGATGGATGTTCTTCGTGACCGCACTGGCGATTGCGGGCATACCGCCGCTTAGCGGCTTCCCCGGCAAGATGATGATATTGCGCGGAGGCTTGCAGAATGAGCAGTTCTGGCTGGTTGCATTATCGCTTGCATCCAGCTTCATCGTGCTGTATTCGCTTATGCGCATCTTTATGTCGGCGTTCTGGGGAGAGGAGCGCCAAGTGCCGGTGATGAGTGGTAAGCAGCAGCGCAGCATGCTCATTCCGGCGGCGGGCTTGCTCGTCATCGTCGTCACAATGGGGCTGTGCGCGGAATGGCTATATGATTTCGTCTCGGTGGCGGGCGATACGCTGATTAATCCATCCTTGTATATTGACGCTGTGCTTAAGGAGGGGATGAGATGAGATATATACGAATGGTATGGGCTTCGATCAAGCTGCTGCTGCTGTTCCTGAAGGAGCTGGTCTTGTCCAGCTTCGACGTCATGCTGAAGATCGTTCGGCCCAAGCTGAACATTCGTCCGGGCATCTTCGCCATGGAGACGGAGCTGAAGTCGAACTGGGAGATCACGCTGCTGTCCTGCCTCATCTGTCTCACGCCTGGCACGTTGACGCTGGATGTGTCGCGCGATGGGAACACGCTCTATATACATGCGATCGATATTGACGATGTAGACGAACTTACAGCTCAAATTAAAGGCTCGTTCGAGCGGGCGATTATGGAGGTGACGAGAGCGTGATGTCTACGTTAATCATTACCAGTCTGGTCATCCTGTCGCTGGCGATATTAGGCTGCCTGATCCGCTTGTTCCTTGGTCCGTCTATACCGGACCGCATTGCGGCGCTGGATACAATCGGCATCCTGCTGCTGTCCATGATCGCCGTTATCAGTATACTGCTCGGTACGGAAGCTTATTTCGACATTATTCTGGTCATAGGCATACTGACCTTTATCGGAACGACAGCATTCGCAAGATATATGGAGAGGGGAGTCGTCATCGATGCCGGAGACGAGTAACAGTGTGCTTGAGATCGTCATTGGTGTGATCGTCCTGCTGGGTGCTCTCATATGCGCGCTCAGCGCCTTCGGGCTTATTCGATTGCCCGACGTCTATCTTCGATCCCATGCCGCGACCAAGAGCGCGACGATGGGCGTGCTTCTTATTCTGTCGGGAGCCTTCCTCTACTTCTGGATATTCCGTGATCACGTCAGCGTGAAGCTGCTGCTCGGCATCGTCTTCGTATTTATTACGTCGCCGGTGGCGGGACATCTGAACGGACGCGCCGCGTATCGGTCCGGCACTTCGCTCTGGAAGGGAAGCGTAAGGGACGATTACAAGGAGGCGCTGAAGGAAGAGCGGAAGAGAAGCAGCAAGGCCTAACGGCTTGCCGATGATGGACGGCCCCGCTGAAAGGCAATAGAAGAGAAAGCCCCTGCCCTCAATAAGCGATATGCTCAGGGGTAGGGGCTTTCTCAATTCCAGCCGTCGATTAGAACTTACGCGCCTGTTCTTCGACCCAATTGCCGATGACCGGCAGCTTGAACTGCTTGCCCTGCAGGGCAAGCAGCATTAGCGCGATCCACAGGATGAAGCCGATCGGCGCCAGGATGAAGGCGAATAGCGCGCCGATAAAGGGAATGAAGCCCAGAATCAGATTAAGCGCAATCAGGATGACGGAGACGGCTATGGATTGCAGAGCATGGAATTTCACGAATCGGCTCTGCTTCTCCACGACCAGGAAGATAATTCCTGTAATAAAGCCGAGCAAATAACAAAGTAAACCTGCTACTTTGGGGTCCAGTCCCGTGGATGAAGGTTCTGGATTGACCGGAGTCGGTTCCATCATATATCTCTTCCTTTCTATGTAGTACTGGCTACTTCATAAGTATTCCATAGAGTAGAAGCGTATACCTCTTTTTTTTCCACAATTGTCAACAAGATTTGTCACCACTCTGTAACCAGATGTCGCTTTCTTTCGTCTATGATAGAAGCTGAGGCATTCTGGGCAGGTGTAGACGAATAGAAAGAAGGTCTTGCGAATGTGGAGAAAGAAACGCTTTTATATGATAATTGCACTACTGTTCATACTAGGAACAACGGCTTATATGAACCGCGGTGCGTTAGCGATGATGGGCTTCGACTGGTTCCTGCAAGGGCATGTGGAGGGCAAGCTGAAGGAAACCTATAAGCCGCTTGAAGGCAGGGAGCCGACTGTTGTAAGCAAGAAGAAGCAAGATCCGTTCTCCGTACTGCTGCTTGGCATCGACCAGCGTGGCAATGAGATTGGCAGGTCGGACTCCTTGCTGTATACCGTGGTCAGACCCAGTGACGGCCGCATGCTGCTCGTGTCTATTCCGCGTGATCTGTATGTGGAACTTGTCGGAAGAGAGCGGAAGGACAAGATTAATCATTCTTACGCGTTCGGCGGTGCGGGCATGACGATGGATACGGTGGAGAAGCTGTTCGACGCGCCGGTGGATCATTACGCCTCTATTAATTTCGAGGGCTTCCGAGATGTGATCGATGCGATTGGCGGTATTGCGCTCCCGATTGAGGATGACATTGTGAACGACGATCCCGGTCATGAGCACTTCGTCATTAAAGGCGGACAAGATCTGTACAATGGCGTCGATGCCTTGAACTTCGTTCGTTACCGCGAGGATAGCGATATGAACAGAACGGAGCGACATCAGCAGTTCCTCCATGCTATTATAGAGAAGGCTACGAAGCTGAAGCAGTGGAGCAAGATACCATCATTAATTGATATTATGGGTGATAACTTCAGTACGGATATACCTCCTGACAAGCTGGTGGATCAAGCGCAGCAAATGCTGTCCTCCAAACAGCTTCAGATGTACAGCCATACCCTGAATGGCAAGGGAGCCCGATTGAAGAGCGGGGGAGCTTGGTATTACTTCGCTGACGAAGAAGATCTGGCTGACGTGCAAGCAATGATTCAGAACTGGCTGGACCCGAACGTGCCGTCTTCCCAATTGATTCTGCCGCCGAAGTATGCGAGCGACGATGGGATGGATAAGGGCATGGTCGCCCAGCCGCAAGGCAATTAGAACGGAGTGATTGGCAAATATGAATATCGCATTTTTCCTCTTGCCCAAGGGGGAAGTGGTGTGCCTGCCGCATGACGCGACGCTTAGGCAAGCACTGGAACGCATGGAATATCATCGCTACACAGCCGTCCCAATCATCAATCATGAAGGCGAGTACGTGGGGACGATCACGGAAGGCGACCTGCTGTGGTTTATGAAGAGTCGTCCCGACCTGACCTTCGAAGGAACGAACAAGGTTAGAATCGGGGATGTACCGCTGCGCTTGAATAACCGCACCGTCAATATTGACGCCAATATGGACGATTTGATCTCATTGGCTAAGGTTCAGAATTTTGTTCCTGTAGTGGATGACCGCAATCACTTTATCGGCATCGTGCGCCGAAGCGAAATTATTGATTATTGTCAAAAAGGACTATCCCAGAAGGTTTGA
Source organism: Paenibacillus sp. J5C2022 (assembly GCF_025567625.1). Classification (GTDB taxonomy): domain Bacteria; phylum Bacillota; class Bacilli; order Paenibacillales; family Paenibacillaceae; genus Pristimantibacillus. The sequence goes on from NZ_JAOQJC010000026.1 coordinate 41,559, forward strand.
CTATCCATGGGGTAGTCTTTTTTTTCATCCCGGGACATGGAGTGCGTTCTGAGAAGTTTATGCTATAATGAGGGGTGAATGTCTTGTAAGCGCAGGGTAAAGAAATATTGGAGGATGCAAGAGGTGAATGGATTGAAATCGGGCTTGAAACCAGTACTCTGGAGCGGTGCGGCGTTGGGACTGCTGCTGCTGTTGGCCGTGCCGGGCTTGAACTTGCCTGCCATGCTGCTGATGATGGTGCCTTATGCCGTTCTGTATGCGACGCTGCCCAAGGCGTCATTCGTTGTGCATGTACTTCCTGTATGGCTCGTTGCCGCGTTTCTGCTTGGGCCGTCTTTCGTATTGCTGCTGGGGTTGTTCTTCATGGTGCCGGGCATCTTCATGGGGCATATGTACCGCAAAGCCGTTCCCGCCGCCAAGGTGCTGCGCATTGTGACGATTGTCATACTTGCCCTCTTAATGATGGAGCTTCTCATGTTGGAGATCATACTGGATTTCTCATTGCTGGCTGCAATGAAGGATACGATCGGCGCCACCTTCAACGACGTGATGGCGCAGAGCGGCATTACCGGTTGGGATGAGGATATGTCGGAGCTGCTCGTTGCGACGATTGTCAATATGATTCCGCTCACGTTCATCGTCTTGTCGTTCCTGTACGCCGTCATCACGCATTATATTGCCCGCAGGGCGGTGATGGGCAGCGGACTTGAGGTGCCGGCATTCCCGGAAGCAAGGGAGTGGAAGCTTCCGCGCGTGCTGGTCGTGTATTATCTGATTGCTTATATGGTGGAGCTGGTCATGCCGCGAGGCAGCGATTCCTTCCTGGCCATCGCATTGATGAATCTGGTGCCGCTGCTCAGCTACGTATTCGCCATCCAGGCGATCGGCTTTTTCTTCTTCATCGCTCACCAGCGAGGCTGGAGCAAGGCGGTTCCGATTGTCATTGCGATCCCTGTGCTGCTGATCCCGCCATTAAGCTTAATTGGCGTATTGGATACGGCTTTTCCGATGATAAGGAAATCGTTCACTAAACAATAGCACGGGAGCGAATTGTATTATGCCAAAGTTTCTGATCAAGAGATGGCACGGTAAGCATCAGCTGGCGGCAATTGCGGGTCTGCTACTATTGTCGGCAGCGTTCATTCCTTACGAGTGGCTGCTTGCGCTGGCGGGGTTCCTCTTCACGATTGCGGTAGCCGTCTACACCTTCCTGGCGGAGCGGGCATTCCGCAAGGAGCTTCATCAGCATCTGGGGAATCTCTCCTATCGGGTCAAGAAGGGTGGCGGCAGCATCATCCATGAACTGCCCTTCGGCATCATTCTTTATAACGAGGAACGCACGATCGAATGGCACAATCCCTACATCGCCGATATTATGGAGCGGGAATCCCTCGTCGGCATGCAGCTAGCGGAGCTGTTCCCGACGATGCAGCAGGTGAAGGAACGGGAAGGGACGATGGAGGCCGCGATCGGTTCCCATATGTACCAGCTGATTTTCAAGCCGAAAGAGCGTATTCTGTATGTACGGAATATTACGGAGCTATGGCAGCTGGGTCATAAGTACGAGGACGAGAAGCTGTCGCTTGGCGTGGTGATGATCGATAACCTCGAGGAAGTGACGCAAGGTCTGGACGACCAGCAGAGAAGCTCCCTGCTGTCCAAGGTGACGGCGGAAATTACGGAATGGGCGGGCAAGTACGAGATCTACTTGAAGCGATTGACGTCCGACCGCTTCCTGCTCATTACCGACCAGAAGACGCTTAGAGTGCTGGAGCAATCCAGATTCGTCATTCTGGACGAAGTGAGGGAGCTGACAGCCGATGGCAAGATTCCCGTCACGCTCAGCATCGGCTTCGCTGCCGGGGCGGACCATATTATCGAGCTGGGCAGCTGGGCGCACCGCAGCCTGGATATTGCGCTGGGGCGCGGAGGCGATCAGGCCGCTGTGAAGGCAGGGAAGCGACAGACGTTCTACGGCGGCAAGAGCAATGCGGTAGAGAAGCGGACCCGGGTGCGGGCGCGCGTCGTGGCGCATGCTCTGCGCGATCTTATTCGCGAGAGCCATAACGTAATCATAATGGGACACAAGATTCCCGATATGGATGCTGTCGGAGCGGCAATCGGGGTGCTGAAGGCCGCGCAACTGTTCGGCAAGGAAGCTTACATTATGATCGAAGGCGTTAATCCCTCCATCGAGAAGATGATGGAGATGATCCGAGAGGATGAGAAGCTGTCGCAGCGGTTCATCACGCCCGAGCAGGCGCTGGCGCTAACCGTGCCGCAGACGCTGGCAGTCGTGGTCGATACGCATAAGGCATCCCTGCTGAAGGAGCCGAAGCTCATCTCCGGCACGGAGCGCATCGTCGTCATCGATCATCATCGCCGGGGCGAGGAATTCATCAATCAAGCGATGCTGATCTACATGGAGCCTTACGCTTCATCCACTTGCGAGCTCGTGACGGAGCTGCTGCAGTATATTCATGACCGCATATCGCTGGATGTCAGGGAAGCGACATGCTTGCTTGCAGGCATTACAGTGGATACGAAGAGCTTCTCCTTGCGCACCGGAGCGCGCACGTTCGAAGCTGCCTCGTTCCTGCGACGGAATGGGGCAGATACGATGCTGATCCAGCGCATGCTGCAGGAGGACCTGGCGGGTTATGTGAGCAAGGCGGAGATTATCAAGCATGCGGAGCTGTACTATGATCATATAGCTATAGCTGTCGTAGAGCCGGGGCGCCGCAACTCTCAACTGCTAATCGCTCAATCCGCAGACGCGCTGCTGAATATGCAGGGCATTCTGGCGTCATTCGTCATCGGGGAGAGACAGGACGGCTTGATCGCCGTCAGCGCGCGATCGCTCGGCCATATGAATGTGCAGGTGGTGATGGAGCGCATGGGCGGAGGCGGACATCTGACGAATGCGGCCGTTCAGCTGGAAGGTACGGTAGAGGAGACGGCCCAGAAGCTGAAGGAGATACTGGCACAAATTGAATCGGAAGAGGGGTTGTTCGAATGAAGGTCATTTTTTTGCAGGACGTGAAGGGTCAAGGGAAGAAGGGACAGATTAAAGAGTTGTCCGAAGGCTATGTGCGCAATTTCTTGCTGCCGAAAGGTCTGGTGAAGCTGGCGTCGGAGGGCAATCTGAAGACGCTGGATGCGCAGAACAAATCGGAAGAGAAGCGTAAAGTCAAGGAGAAAGAGGATGCAGAGGCACTGGGCAAGCGTCTGGAAGAGATGACGGTCGTCGTGAAAGCGAAGGCCGGAGAGGGCGGCCGCTTGTTCGGAGCGGTCACAAGCAAGCAGATCGCCGAGGCGCTGGCTGCGCAAGGCATCAAGGTGGACAAGCGGAAGATTGAGCTGGACGAGCCGATCCGCACGCTGGGCGTAACGAAAGTGCCGGTGAAGCTGCATACGGATGTAAAGGCGACACTGAGCGTACAAACGGCAGAAGAGTAAAGTTCGGATACACATACGGCTTGAAGATAACGGAAGGAGATGCTGACTTATGGAGACGGAGCTGACGTTCGATCGGGTTCCGCCGCAAAATATAGAAGCCGAGCAAGCGGTCATCGGCGCTGTGCTATTACAGCCGGAAGCACTCATTACAGCAATGGAGCGGGTGAAAAGCGAGGACTTCTATAGCAGCGCTCACCAGCGTATCTTCGAAGCTATGATTGAACTGGGCGAGGGCAATCAGCCTATCGATCTGGTTACGCTCACCGCCCATCTGCAAGACCAGGGCCTGCTGGAGGAGATCGGCGGGGTCAGCTACATGGCGAAGCTCGCCAATGCCGTGCCTACGGCGGCCAACGTCGATTACTATGCGCAAATCGTAGAAGAGAAGTCCATGCTGCGGAGATTGATTCGCACCGCTACTAATATTGTATCGGATGGGTATGCTAACTCCGAGGACGTCAGCGTCCTGCTCGGCGATGCGGAGAAGCGAATATTGGAGATTGCGAACAGGCGAAGCAGCAGCGGCTTTATCTCCATCCGCGATGTGCTGATGGAAGTGTTCGAGAAGGTCGAATTCCTCTATTCCAATCGCGGCGGCACGACAGGCATTCCTTCCGGCTTCGTCGATCTGGACAAAATGACGGCAGGCTTCCAGCGCAGCGACTTGATCATCGTCGCCGCCCGTCCCTCCGTCGGGAAGACTGCATTCGCGCTCAATATCGCCCAGAATGTCGGGGTGCGGGCCGGCGAGACGGTTGCGATCTTCAGTCTGGAGATGTCCGCCGCACAGCTCGTTCAGCGGATGATCTGCGCGGAATCGAACGTGGATGCGACCCGGATGAGGACGGGGCTTCTGGAGGGCGACGACTGGGAGAAGCTGACGATGGCGATCGGCGCGCTGTCGGAAGCCCAGATCTACATTGACGATACGCCGGGCATCACTGTGGCGGATATTCGTGCCAAGTGCCGTCGTCTGAAGAAGGAACGCGGGCTGGGCATGATACTGATCGATTACTTGCAGCTGATTCAAGGCCGGGGCAAAGCCGGCGAGAACCGTCAGCAGGAAGTATCGGAGATATCCCGTACGCTGAAGCAGATTGCCCGTGAACTGGAAGTGCCGGTCATTGCCTTGTCCCAGCTGAGCCGCGGCGTCGAGCAGCGTCAAGACAAGCGGCCGATGATGTCCGATCTTCGGGAATCCGGCTCCATCGAGCAGGATGCCGATATCGTCTCTTTCCTTTATCGCGACGATTATTACGATAAGGAATCGGAGAAGAAGAACATCATCGAGATTATTATTGCTAAGCAGCGGAACGGGCCAGTCGGCACGGTAGAGCTGGTCTTCTTGAAAAACTTCAATAAATTCGTCAGTTTGGACCGCTCGCACGGCGATCCATCCCAGGCATCATAATTTATATCCGAACAATTGCAACGCAGCATCCGCAATTGTTCGTTTTTCGTTTGACTTATGAATCATGGACTGCTACACTAATAGTGCTGCCTAAGAGGCGGTAATTTTCGGTGTGCTTCTACATCGCACGGGGGTATGTACACATGTCTACGGTAGTTGTTGTCGGTACGCAATGGGGAGACGAAGGCAAAGGGAAAATTACGGACTTCCTGGCGGAGGGAGCCGATGTCATTGCCCGTTACCAAGGAGGTAACAATGCGGGACACACCATCCTCATTGATAACAAGAAATATAAGCTTACTATGATTCCTTCGGGAATATTCAACGATAATAAAGTATGCGTCATCGGCAATGGCATGGTCATTAATCCGGAGGCGCTCATTAACGAGATCAATTACATCCATGAAAATGGCTTCTCCACTGACAATCTGGTGATCAGCGATCGCGCGCATGTCATTATGCCGTATCATCTGGTGCTGGACGCGCTGGAGGAAGACCGCAAGGGCGACAACAAGATCGGTACGACCCGCAAAGGGATCGGACCTTGCTACATGGACAAAGCGTCGCGCAACGGCATCCGTATCGCCGACCTGATGGACGCGGCGGAATTCGAATCGCGCGCACGGGCGATTATTGCGGAGAAAAACCAGCTGATTCAGCAAGTATACGGCGGCGAGCCGCTGGATGCGGACCAGATCATCAGCAGCTATCTGGGCTTCGCGGAGACCCTTCGTCCTTATGTGACGGATACGTCCGTCATACTGAACGATGCCATTGATGAGGGCAAGAAAGTGCTGTTCGAAGGCGCGCAAGGCGTCATGCTTGACATTGACCAAGGCACTTATCCGTTCGTAACTTCTTCCAATCCGTCCGCAGGCGGCGTCTGCATCGGCTCCGGTGTGGGTCCTTCCCGCATTCAGGAGATCATCGGCGTAGCGAAGGCTTATACGACGCGCGTAGGCGACGGGCCGTTCCCGACGGAGCAGGACAACGAGATCGGGCAGCTTATCCGCGATAAAGGGCATGAATACGGCACCGTAACAGGACGTCCGCGCCGCGTAGGCTGGTTCGACACGGTCGTCGTGCGCCATGCCCGCCGCGTCAGCGGCATTACCGGGCTGTCCTTGAACTCGCTGGACGTCTTGTCCGGCCTGGAGACGGTCAAGATCTGCACAGGATACAAATACCGCGGAGAAGTGATCTATCACTATCCTGCGAGCCTGAAGGCCGTATCGGAGTGCGAAGCGGTGTATGAGGATCTGCCGGGCTGGTCCGAGGATCTGTCCAATGTGAAGAAGCTGGAGGATCTGCCGCAGAACGCGCTCAACTATGTGAACCGCGTATCGGAGCTAACCGGTATTCCGATCTCCATCTTCTCTGTAGGACGCAACCGCGAGCAGACGAACCAGGTTCGCACGATTTATAAATAAGATGTACGCTAGCAGCGCAGGAGCATCGCTCCTCCGCTGCTTTTTTTGTATATAAAGAAGTTGCAAGAGAGAATGAGGAGTCTCTTAATGCCCGTTATGAATGCAAGCCGGCTTCGTTGACCATAATGATAGAAAGGAGAACCCTAAGCCGCTTTTTGCGAGAAGAAGGAGGAGAAGTATGTTCAGAGGTGTGGCTTGGCTTGGCAAGATTGTGGCTGCAGGGCTGCTGATCAGCTTCCTGTCGATCTGGACGACGGGTTATATTGTCACTAGTTACGTAGAGACGGTGCTGAAGCAATACAACATTCCGGTGGATGTGCCGCCAATGGCGATGTCGGGGGTATGGGGCAGGATGTGGGGATCGGAGCCGTTGCTGACGGCACAGGCGGTAGAGACGGAGGAGAGCGAAGAGGAACGTGCTGACGATGCGGCAAGCGCGTCCGACGAGCAGCGGGATGAACTGGCGGATGCGCCTCTTACGGATATAGGCTTGGGATCGGGTAGCCATGCGGAAGGCGGAAGAGATGCCGACTCCTCAGCGGTATTGGAGGAGGAGCCGCCTGCGGCGGAGGAGGGATTGGAAGACGCCGTTCAGGAAAGCTCGACAGAGGGCAGCGAGTCCGACGGTGTTGGGTCATTAGACCTAGAAGGAACGGAGACGGCACTTACGACGGAAGAACTAGAAAATGTCAAAAACGCCATAAGTGAAGAGGATAAATTTCGACTATTCGAAATATTATCTACGAAATTACCGCAAGAAACTTGGCAAATTATATCGAATTATGTCGAAGAAGGGTTGTCCGAGGAAGAGCTTCTATCCATTCAACAGCTGATGGCTCAGCATCTCGACAAGGAAGAATACGATGAAATGATGGAAATTCTGAAAAAATATTAATTTTGCTAACGGCTTGAATGAGTTGCTCCTATTGTAAAGCATGTGTTAAAGTTAAAGGCGGATGATCCGACAGGAGAATTCGTCTTTTTTATGTTATATATACCAAAAAATTGATAGAATCGTGAAAAGGAGACTACCATGACCAGTTTCAAGGGCATGCGTCATATGAAGAAAGTATGGGAACAGACTGTCCGGTACTTTCGTCCTATGCGCGAGCAAGACTCTAATGGTAAGACCGAGCAGGATTCCGCCGAGGAGGCTGCAGTGCTTCCCGTATGGCGGAGAAAGCAGACCCTTGCCATAGGCGGGGCGCTGATCTTGCTCACGACTGCCGGCATTGTCGGTACACAGCAATATAACGCATACGTAGAACGCAATACTGTCGATATTTATCATGTGTATATGAATGGCGAGAAGGTAGGAACGGTAGGGAATCCGGAAGAGGTAGAGAAGCTGGTCGCGCTGGAGACGGAAGAGCTGACGCAAGCTAATCCGGGCAAGCGGATGGTGCTTGATACCGGAGCAATTACATATGAGGATGAGCGGGTGTTCAAGGGAGTGCCGGAGACGGATTCCACGCTGACGGCACTTGAGCAGCGCTTCACATCCCATGCTGTAGGCGTTGAGGTGAAGGTAGACGGCAAGGTAATCGGCGTCGTTAATGATCAGCAGACGGCCGACAATATTCTGGCGCGGGTACAGAGCAAGTATGCGCCGGAGCTGGTCAATGAGGAGAAGGAGCTCAAAACCGTCAAGACATTGTCTCACAAGTCTTCCGGCGGCGCGGCAGCCGATGCGGCTGCGAAGGAAGAAGTGCAGATGTCTCAGCCGGGCGTGCAAGTGACTGAAGTGAGCTTCGTAGAGGATGTCGCGATCGACGAGGTGGATATTGATCCCGCCAAGATTTCCAGCGCGGACGATATCTATAAACTGATTGTGGAAGGCAGCACGAAGCCGACGAAGTACGTCGTACAAGCCGGTGACTGCATCGGGTGTATCGCTCAGAAGTTCGATATTTCCCCGCAAGTGATCTACGAGAACAACTCATGGATTGAGGGCGACCGCATTACGGTCGGCGACGAGCTGGACCTTACGGTTATTCAACCGGAGGTAACGGTCAGAACGGTGGAGAAGGTGGTCGAGCACGAGGCGATCTCCGCACCGGTAGAGATTGTCAAGAACGATGAGATGCGCGTCGGCGAGAGCAAGACGATTACGGAAGGCGTCGACGGTACGCAAAGCCTCACTTATCTGATCGAGAAGCAGAACGGCTATGTGGTATCGGAGGAGCTGATCGACAAGGTTGTCATTCAGGAGCCTGTTACAGCAGTCGTAGAGAAGGGCACCATGGTCGTGCTGGGCGAAGGCACGGGACGCTTCGCGATACCGGTATCCGGCTACCGTATTACGAGCAAGTTCGGCAAGCGTTGGGGCCGCATGCATAACGGCATTGACATGATCGGCAACAAGACGATCATGGCCGCCGATTCCGGCGTTGTCGAGTTCGTAGGCAGGAAGCAAGGTCTGGGCAATGCCATTATTATCGACCACAAGAACGGCTTCAAAACCGTATACGGTCATTTGAGCTCATTTAAGGTGAGCAAGGGCGACAAGGTGGAAAAAGGCGACGCAATCGGCATTATGGGCAATACAGGAAATTCCACAGGCACTCATTTGCATTTCGAAATTCATAAAAACGGCGTTCTTCAAAATCCTTTGAAATATTTATAATGATGGACAAGCATCGTTTGAGGCTCATGCCTCGGCGGTGCTTTTTTCATTGTGAAGCCGGGGCGCACGTATGTTAAAATAAGTACAGTAAATAGGACAAGCGACAGGCGGTGTGTAACGATGCACGGAAAAATACTTGTGGTCGACGACGAACAGCCGATAGCGGATATATTGAAGTTCAATCTGGAGAAGGAAGGGTACCAGGTCATATGCGCCTTCGACGGCGGCGAAGCGGTGCGTCTCGCGATGGAGGAAGAGCCCGATCTTATCCTGCTGGATCTGATGCTTCCCGTGAAAGACGGCATGGATGTATGCCGCGAAGTGCGGACGAAGCTCAATATGCCCATTATTATGCTGACGGCCAAGGATACCGAAATTGACAAGGTGCTCGGCCTTGAGCTGGGAGCGGACGATTATGTGACGAAGCCGTTCAGCACCAGAGAATTGCTCGCGAGGGTGAAAGCACATCTGCGCCGCCAGAAGAAAGCGGAGCAGGCAGCGGAGGCGACAGGCGTTCAGCAGGAGCTGGAAGAGGAGCAGCAAGGACTCAAGCTGTTCAACCTGTTCATCGATACGGATATGTATGTCGTCTATAAGAACGGAGAGCCGCTGGATCTGACCCACCGCGAATTCGAGCTTGTGCATTATATGGCCCGCAATAGCGGCAAGGTCATGACAAGAGAGCATCTGCTGCAGGCGGTGTGGGGCTTCGAATACTTCGGCGATGTGCGGACGGTGGATGTGACGATTCGAAGGCTGCGCGAGAAGATCGAGGACGATCCCAGCAGACCGGAGTATATTATGACGAGACGGGGGCTGGGCTACTTGATGCGCAATCCCAAGTCTGGAGGCTTCGGCTACGGATGAGATGGCGAAGCTTCTTCCGCACGATTCAGGTAAAGCTCGTCATAATCTACCTTCTGCTTATACTCGTCGCCATGCAGCTGATCGGCGTTTATTTCATCAGCACGGTAAAGAACTCGCTTATTACCAGCTTTACGACCAATCTGAAGGAGCAGGCGGACATCCTGTCGAACTTCGCGGCTCCCAGCCTCTCGCCCAATATGGAGACGGACAACGATTCCCCGGACAATAAGACGGAGGATCTTAATCTTGTCGTTCGCAATCTGTTCAGCATTAGCGGAGCGGAAGTGCAGGTGCTGGATGCGAACGGCAGGCTTGTCGCGACATCGCTGCAGGTGCATCAGTCGCGTATCGGGCAGAAGAACAAGTCGTTGGCCGTCAGCCGCGCTCTGCAGAATATTCCGGACAATGAAGAAGAATTCATCGACGAGGATAATACGCGCAAGAAGTCGATCGCACTTCCCGTTACCCACAACGATAAAATAGTCGGAGCCGTCTATGTCGTCGCGTCGATGACGGAGCTGTATGAAACGGTCAACCGGGTGAACCAGATCTTCTTCTCCGGCACCCTGATTGCGCTCGGCTTGACGGGTGTGCTGGGTATTCTTCTCGCGCATACCATAACTGTGCCGATTCAAGGACTGACCAGACAAGCGGAGGCGGTCGCCGACGGAAGGTTCGATCTGAAGGCGCCGGTGCTGGGAGAGGATGAGATCGGACGGCTGAGCATGGCGTTCAACGTCATGACAATCCGGCTGAAGGAGGCGCTCTCCGCCAATGAGGAGGAGAACGAGAAGCTCTTATCGGTTCTGTCCAATATGAGCGACGGCGTCATAGCCGCCGATGAGTACGGCGTCATTATGATCTGGAATCGGCGGGCACTGGAGCTGCTGGATGCGGAGTCGGTGCAAGGCAAGGAGCTGTACGACGTACTGAGCCTTCCGGCAGACAAGCTGGAGCAATTGGAGCAGGGACGCGTGCAGACGATACTGCTAACCAAGGAGCTGCAGGAAAGGGAAGCGGGCGAAGTGAGCGAAAGTCTGCTCAAGGTGACATTCACGCCGATACATCGCAGAGACCGGGGGGTTACCGGTACGATCGTCGTGCTTCAGGATGTGACGGAGCAAGAGAAGCTGGAGCAGTCACGCCGTCAATTCGTCGCGAACGTATCCCATGAGCTTCGTACGCCACTGACGACGATCAAGAGCTATGCAGAGGCGCTGAACGACGGAGCGCTGGAGGAGCGCGAGCTGTCGGAGCGCTTCGTCGGCGTCATTAGCAATGAGACGGAGCGGATGATCAGGCTCGTAACCGATCTGCTGCATCTGTCGCGATTCGATTCCAACGGGGCTCCGCTCAGGCGGAGACCGACGCCGATACACGAGATGCTGGATGAAGTGGCCGATCGCTTCTCCTTCCAGCTGCGTCAGAAGTCTATTAAAGCATCGGTGCGTGTGGAGCCGGGCTTGAAGACGGCCTGGGTGGACCGCGATCAGATTGATCAGGTGCTGGACAATCTGCTGTCCAATGCGATCAAATATACGCTGGATGGCGGCACGATCAAGCTTACTGCGGGCAAGTCGACGGACGGAGCCGAGCTGGAGATTAGCGTGAAGGATACCGGAATAGGCATTCCGAAGAAGGATCTGGCTCGCATCTTCGACCGTTTCTATCGGGTGGATAAGGCAAGATCGCGCAATATGGGCGGTACAGGGCTTGGCTTGTCCATTGCCCGGGAAATTGTCAAGGCGCATGGCGGCACGATCTCTCTCCAATCCGAGCTTAACGAGGGAACGACCGTTACGTTCACGCTTCCGCTGCTGCAGGAAGGGGGGGAGCCGGCATGATGGAGAGACTGAAGACGGGATTGCTTATTGCGCTCGTTGCCTTGAGCTTGCTGCAGAGCTACTTCCTGGCTTATCGGATGCCGGGGCTCGGAGCAACGGTTCGGAGCGATCAGGACTATTTTCATACCGAGCGGCTAGGCAAGTCCGCGAACGTAGAAGAGATGATCTTCCCCAACGAATTAATCCTGCATAGAGGGGACAACAAGCATGCGGTCATCTATCCCGGTACGCAGTTCTACGATATGATTCTGAAGCAGCGTATTGCGGGGCGGGAGTTCAAGGGCTTCCAGCGCAGTCCTCTCAGTCTGATGGATTGGGAATATATTCGGGAGAAAGAGATTGGCGTCGAGCTCCGGTTCGATGGCGGCATCTCGATCGAGCTGCTGCAGAAGCTGTTGAAGGTGGAGGGAGATCCTCTGTTCCTGAACGAGCGGATTGATCGCATCTGGATATTCAAGACGACAGTGGCCGAAGAGATACGCACATTCTTCTTCAGCAGCGACGGCATGACCGTCTATGAATCGGTGAGAGCGGATCTGACGATCCGGGATGTGGAGGATTATGTCGGCTTCGGCGAATATATGCCGGTATATCGGATGACGAAGGGCGGTCTCTATATTCCGGAGACATTCTTACAGGCTACGGAAATGATCATTCCGTATGAGACGTATTCCCCTCAGCAGATGCAGCGCAACCTGTTCTTCGATCCCGGCACGACGATTGCCTGGGAGGATCGCGGCGGCTCGCAGATTATTACCGACGGCAAGCGCGGCTTGCAGGTGAAGCAGAACGGGACATGGATCAACTACACGAATCCGGCGGCGACGAAGAGCAGCGATGTGGAGCTGGGCGAGAATGTGTATGCTTCGATTGACTTCATTAACACGCATGGCGGCTGGGATGGCACCCATCGCCTGATGAGTCTGCAGCCTGCCGAGGAGAAGAAGTATGTGCAATTCCGCCAATATATCGAGCAGTATCCCGTCGTGGGCGACCCTTACTTCCATTATGGCTATATGCGGCTGGTCTTGCAGAAGGGCACCGTAACGGAATACGAGCGTTCGCTCATTACGCTGTCCCCGCGTTCGGAGTCCAGGAGGGAGAGGTGGCTGCAAGGCGGAGATCAGCTGGAGGAACGCTTGAAGCGGTATGAACGGATCAATGAGGTTACTTCTCTCTATCCCGCATTGAAAGCCAGACCGCTGGAAGATCAGCGCATGGGCTTCACGCCGGTATGGGTGGCAAGACATGAGGACGGCACGGAGACGGTATTGTCCGAAGCGCTGCCGGCGGGCTTCCAGCCGCCGGAGGAATCAGTGGCGCAAGAGGTCGAGGCGACTTCCGAGGAAGGAAGCCAGGACGACGCGGCTGCGAATCGTTCCGGCACGGGCTCCGAGTCGAATGCGGACAGCAAGCATGACGAGGATACGGTCGATTCTTCGGCAGATCGCGCCGCAGAAGGTGCGGCTGCCTCGGAAGGTATCGACGGAGAGACATCAGACGAAGCCGATGAACGCGACTCGGAGGCAGATAAGCCATTGGCGGTCGGGAAGAACGAGAAGCCTGTGGCGGAAGCGGAGCAGGGACAGGAGCCTGGTGATCAAGAGCAAGCGAAGGACAAGGATCGGAGCAAGAATCAGGGCCTGGATCAGGGGCAGGGCCGCGATCCCGCAGAAGATCAGATTGAAGAGCAGCTAGCTGCTGCAGAGTAGGGGGTGAAGATGGATGGATTGGGGCAGGGCGAAGAGTGTGCTTATTATCTCATTCCTGATGCTGAATATATTGCTGGGGTATCAGCTCTGGCTGGACATTCGAACGCAGCTGGACGCCAATATGAATACAGCGGAGCTGCCTCAGGACAAGCTGAAGCTCATGCAGCAGAAGCGAATATCGCTAACGGCCAATCTGCCGTCGGAAACCCCGAAGCTCGGGGATCTGACCTATCTGCTTCATGAAGACGATGCGCAGGGGGAAGAGCCAGTGCAGCTGCTTGAACCGGTGGATAGCGCCGATATATTCACCAAGTCGGAACTGATGAAGTCGCTTGGCGATCAGGTGCCTGATCTTGAGGAGTACAGCTACGATCTGCATAGCAACCGCGATGGCGTATTCGTCATGTATCGGGTATTCGAAGGACGTCCGATGTTCAATGTGAGACTGGAGCTGTACATCAGCAACCTGAAGATTACGGGCTATCGTCAGCAGCTTGTGGAGCTGATCAGCACCGGCGAGCAGAATAAAGTGCTGCCGGCTGCGAAGGTCGTGGCCAGTCTGATAGAGACATATCTGGAAGCGGGAGCGGTCATCTCCGATATTCAGCTCGGCTATCATGGACAAATCTTCGATTCCGAGAAGCAGGTGGCTGCTCCTTCGTGGCGGGTGATGCTGGAGGATGGCAAAGTGTATTATGTCCACGCGATTAGCGGTGAAGTGGCGACGGACAAGGAAGAAGGGGAAGATGGCGATACGGAAAGCGGCAGCGGATCGACGCTGAGCCAAGCGGACCAGTGAAAGTTAGGGGAGAAAGGACAGGACAAAACGGTTATGGGACTTCGATTTACCATTCTGGCAAGCGGATCTACAGGGAATGCAACCATTGTGCAGGGCAGCGAGCGGACGGTGCTGATCGATGCAGGGCTTAGCGCCAAGAAGCTGGACGAGCTGATGCGGGGACAAGGCATATCCGGTCATGATATCGACGCGCTGCTTGTGACGCACGAGCATTCCGATCATATTAAAGGGCTGGGCGCATTCGCCCGCAAGTACGAGCTGCCCATCTACGCCAATGAGGCGACTTGGGGAGCGATGGAGCGACATGTCGGCAAGATCGAGCAAGAGAAGCGGGTGTACATCGAGACGGGGGAGGAGCTGGAGTTCGGGACTCTGCGGGTGCAATCTTACCCGATCTCACACGATGCGGCAGAGCCCGTCGGCTACTGCTTTCAGGAGAATGGCGAGAAGCTGAGCCTGGCGACGGATCTGGGCTATGTGAGCGATAAAGTGAAGCAGCATATTATCGATTCCGATGTGCTCGTGCTGGAATCCAATCATGACACGGAGATGCTGCGAATGGGGCGCTATCCATGGAATATTAAGCGCCGCATTCTGAGCGATGTCGGCCATCTGTCCAATGTGGCGGCGGGCGAAGCGCTGATCGAGCTAATGACGGACCGGACGAAGCGGGTCTATCTGGCCCATCTCAGCCTCGACCACAACCAGATGGATCTGGCGATGCTGACAGTCAATTCTATCTTGGAGAATAACGGAATATTTTATAAGAAAGAGGAGTTCCCGCTGCGCAAAACCTATGCGGACCGCGCTACCCCATGGGATGAAGTGATGCGGAAATAAGCTCCTCCAGCTGCCGGTCCAGCGTGGCGGACTTCTCGTCCAGTTCCTCCCGGGTCAGCAGTCCCTTGTCGACGAACAGCTCCAGCATGGCGCTGAGGGTCAGGACGGTACGGTAATGCTCCTCCTTCAGATCCGCCAGCTTGGCGGCGAGGCGTACCTGCTCCCAGGCGGGGGATGAGCCGATGTTCGTTGTTCTGGAACCGTCTTGCCGGCTATCGCTGCCGCAAGCGTCGGCGGGGCTGCTCGAATGATTGGAACCGTTCAAGCGATTTGTGTTCATGAATGATCGCTCCTTCTATCCTTTTTTTGGTCGGAGGGATTGTGAAATAACACTGGCGGGCGGGTGTGGAATGCATTATGATGATTTCATAAACTCTGTTTATAGGCTTGGTCTCTATTAATATTGTAGTCATATATACCGAAAACATTCCTATATGTGCGAATACATTCTTAATGTCTATGACATTGAGAGGAGCGGGTAATAGATGAGTCTGTTCGATGATGATTTTTTCTCCACCAGAGTATCCAGGCGTACGGTTCGCAAGTTCAAGAAGAAAGAAGATGCCGCGCCGAAGTGGGCGCCGATTGGCGAGTGGTCCACTATTCGGATTGCCCTGGTCTCCTCTCTCGTAAGCGCGATAGCCGCATGCCTGCTGTTCGGGTTCATATTCGGCTTCGGCAGCGCTGCAGACCGATCGAGCGTGCCCGCAGCCAGTGCTTCGATCGGCGGCGCCGACCCTTCGGAATGGACGATTCATGCAACAGCGAAGGTGAGGCCGGCTGTCGTCAGCATTATTAACGAGCAGAAGTTCTCGCTTGGCCTCGGGAGCAAGAAAGTAGAAGGCGATGAGGAAGAAGGCGTGCTGAGGGAAGCTGGAGTAGGCTCTGGTGTCATCATCGAGAAGAGGGACGGCAAGGCGTATATTGTCACCAATTACCATGTCGTGGCAGGTGCCGAGAAGGTGAAGGCGGTTATTATGAACGGCGAAATTCGCGAAGCGGCCATCGTTGGCGAAGATCCTATAACCGACCTTGCCGTATTGGAGATCGACAGCAAGGGTGTCGACACTGTGGCGGAGATTGGCGATTCCTCCAAGCTGCGTGAGGCTGAATTCGTCATTGCGATCGGCAATCCGCTGGGTATGGGCAAGTCGACCACGCTTGGCGTCGTGAGCGTTACGAAGGAGGTCGTACCGGTATCGTTGAACGGGAACGGCATGATTGACTGGGAGCAGGAAGTGATACGCGTCGATGCGGCGATAAATGAAGGGAATAGCGGCGGACCGCTGATTGATCTGGATGGCCGGGTGGTTGGGATCAACAGTATGAAGATCGCCGACTTCGGTGTAGAGAGCATCGGATATGCAATCCCGATCAACAATGCAATTCCGATCATCAAGAGTCTGATAGACCAAGGCTACGTGCCGCGCCCTTATCTGGGTGTCTATACGATGGATCTGGAGCATTACTGGGGCCAGCAGAGTCTGGAGCAGTTCTTCCAGGAGGAGTTCCCGGAAGAAGAGGATGCGGACGGCAAGAAGAAGGATGATGAGGCCTCGACAGATGATGACAGCGAATCGCAAGACGGCGGCGATTACGACATTAAGGTGCCGGATAACGTGTACAACGGTGTCATCGTGCTGGAAGCGGTCGGCCCGGCGCTGACGGCGGGGCTTCAGATGAACGACATTATTGTGAAGCTGGACGAAGAGGAGATCGGCACGACGCGCGAGCTTCGCCGGTACTTGTACAATAAGAAGAAGATCGGCGAGGATATTACCGTCACCTTCTACCGGGGCAGCGAGAAGCAATCGCTGAAGCTGAAGCTGAGCGACCGCGAGGAGGATTAGCAGCCACTATCTACAGCTGAATACCGTGGGATGGCTAAGCCGCATCAACAGTGATTGTCACGCTGTTGATGCGGCTTTTTGCGCGTGGCGGCAGTGAGGGGTATGAGTTTTTTGTGAGGAGAAGCATATATAATTTGAAGTGGATGAAAATTATGTAGGTATTTTTACCTATAAATGGTTACTACTTAGGTCCATTCGGTACAAGGCATGCTTGACGGGGCTATGTGAGCAAAATGAGCGAAAGTGCACACTTTTCCCTATTTTTCCGATACTATGTGACCATTTTGAGCGATAGCTCCTACTTTTCGGCAGTACAAGGCATGCTTGACGGGGCTATGTGAGCAAAATGAGCGAAAGTGCACACTTTTCCCTATTTTTCCGATACTATGTGACCATTTTGAGCGATAGCTCCTACTTTTCGGCGCTACAAGGCACGCTTGGCGGGGCTATGTGAGCAAAATGAGCGATAGTGCACACTTTTCCCTATTTTTCCGATACTATGTGACCATTTTGAGCGATAGCTCCTACTTTTCGGCGCTACAAGGCACGCTTGGCGGGGCTATGTGAGCAAAATGAGCGATAGTGCACACTCTTCACTATTTTTCCGATACTATGTGACTATTTTGAGCGATAGCTCCTACTTTTCGGCGCTACAAGGCACGCTTGGCGGGGCTATGTGAGCAAAATGAGCGAAAGTGCACACTTTTCACTATTTTTCCGATACTATGTGACTATTTTGAGCGATAGCTCCTACTTTTCGGCGGTACAAGGCATGCTTGACGGGGCTATGTGAGCAAAATGAGCGAAAGTGCACACTTTTCCCTATTTTTCCGATACTATGTGACCATTTTGAGCGAAAAGCCATTACTTGCTTTAATAGCTAAGTAGTAACTATAAATGATACAATTTTATAGTTAAAAAGAACCGGTTTTTTTCAAGTTTAAGGATGGACCGCAATAATTAATGAATCAAGGAGTGATGGGATTGCTAGTGTTAGGCAGGAAGCCTGGTGAAAGCGTCGTCATAAATAGCGACATTGTAATTAAAGTCATAAAAAGCGACGATGGAGGATTGCGTTTGGCGTTCAATGCACCGCTGGAGAGCAGAATTGTGCGCGGGGAGTTGCTGATGAACAAAAAAAATTAAAAAAACCTCTCAAAGGACTTAATAAAATGAAAAGGCTGCCGATAAATATAGTATAAACTATTCAAGACTAATAACCTATCTTATCGACTGACGATGTGTCTTATGGCTCTTTGTTTACTTTTTGCATCGCGGAATATATGAATAAAATAGTAAGACTTAGGGATGAGCAAACAAGTCGCTGTGACTCTTCAGGATGAAGGGGAGCAGCGTCATGTTTGCTCATTTTTTTTACCTGTGGGGGGGATTGAGCAATGCTTGTATTGGGTAGAAAGCCAGGGGAATACGTAATGATCAATGGGAACATTATGGTGAAGGTTGTCAAGAGCGATGAAGGTCACCTGCGTCTGGCAATTGATGCACCAAGGGAAATCTCCATCGTTCGCGGCGAGTTATATGAAGCGGAGAATAAAGCACGATAATAGGAAGCGGAGTGCCTTCGGCCACTTAGGATGAGTGGCGTGTGTCATGGAAGATAGTGCTTATGTCCTGTCGGAATGAATTCGAGTCGGCGCGCAACTTGAGATCATTCATCAGGGGATAAGAGGCGTGAACGAATACAAACGGATGTGTATTCAAAAACAAATGACACGGAGGTAATGAAACATGAGAATTAATCACAACATCGCCGCATTAAACACTAATCGCCAGTTAGCGGCAAACGGCTTCAACTCTTCCAAAAACCTGGAAAAGCTTTCTTCTGGTCTTCGCATTAACCGGGCGGGCGATGATGCCGCCGGACTTGCCATCTCGGAGAAAATGCGCGGACAGATTCGCGGACTGGAGCAAGCGACCCGCAATGCGCAAGATGGCATCTCCCTTATTCAAACTGCGGAAGGCGCATTAAACGAGACGCATTCCATCTTGCAGCGCATGCGCGAGCTCGCAACACAATCAGCCAATGATACCAACACAACGAAGGACCGTGAAGCGATTCAGGAGGAAATGAATCAATTGTCGTCCGAGATCAATCGGATTGCCAATACGACGGAGTTCAATACAAGAAAAATACTGAATGGCGATATTTCCGTGAACGGTGTCATGAAGCAATTGGACGGCAGTGAGACGGTAAGCGCCAATCTGGCTAACCTGAAGGTGGATGACAATGCCGCTACGGCCAATGGCGATTATAAAATAGAAATAACGAACCAAGGTGGTCAAACGGTTCAGAATGTCGGCGACAACGTGCTTGCGGGTACGGGCGTGAACGGTGTCTCCGAGTATTCAGGCGCGGATGAAGATCTAGATCTTGCGGAAGGCAACTATAAAGTTGTTGTTCAGAGCACTTCGGCGAAATCGACAAGCAGCGTAGCGGACGATGCTGTCAATGGCGTTCTGAACTCAACTGGCGGCAATAATCCGGTTACAATTGACGCCAACTCTGTCTTGGCGAACGGCACGGGTTATGAAGTTGAAGTGACGAAGACGACGGCTATTAATGCCACAGCGGTTAGCGGCGGCGGCATCTCCAATGTGAATGCCGACAATGGGACGGATGCTTCAGAGGGAACATATGTCATCACGTCCTCCGCTGCGGTAACGGCTGGCGACGGCGCTGGCGCTGCGGACAAAGACCTTATGGATAATGGAGTAATCAGCAATGTCACGATCGAATCAAATTCCGCTTACAATAACGCTACCGGCTACAAAATAGCTGTAACGCAAACGGACGGAGACGAGACGGATGGCAGCATCTCCTTCACATTCGAGCTCCAGGATTCGACGGGTACTGCCATTGCGGGTGCAACGGCTACAACGACAGTCACCTCTTCATCAGGCTCAACGCAAATTAAAATCGGCGATGTTACATTCGATGCGGATCTCTCTCAACTATGGGCGAGCGATACTTCAGGCGATGCCACGGCGGGCAGCTTGGATGCCGGTGAAGTTGAGCTTACAATCGGCAACAAAATATCCGTAACGCAAAGCGCAACTGGCGACACGCAAGAGGTTGTAGTAGCTGATGGTGCGGCTAGTGCTACACAATCCTTCACATTCAGCGACGGCGGCGAGCTGAAGCTGGATGTAGCGGATGACGCTGGACAGTTCACACGCGGCAATACGTACACTACGACAGTCTCGTATGACGATACGTATTCGATTCAAATGCGTGAAACAGATGGTACGACAGCTCGTGGCGCAGCTGTTACGCTAACGGAATCCGACCTGACGGACCCTAATAATTTGACAAATATTCAAGTTGGCGATGCCGGCGATGGCGTGCAGATCGATCTGGACCTCGCTAAGCTGAATGCATTGACTAGCGGTACGACTGCAACTACAACGTTCGATGTAGGCACATCGACTGCATTCACTGCACAGCTGCAGCAAGCGGACGGCTCGGCAGTGGCAGGTGCAGGCTCCTATGCTCTGACGGGAACAGGAGCTACTGAGAAAATCGACCTTGGCTTCAATGTGAGCCTGGATTACGACGGTACGACACTTGCAGCGGGCGACACATTCTTCTCCGTGAAAGACGTTACAACTGCCGACGACTACAGAATGTCCTTGCTGCGTGATTCGGACGGCAACGGATCATTCGAGACTACGGATGTGAACGAGCAGGCATTCGCATTGGGTGATACGGTTACACTTGGTTCCTCCGGCGTAAGTATCGATACGACTACGTCCACGACAACTGCCGACAATGCGACATTCACTGTAGAGAACGGTGTAACGGACAACTCCTTATCCATGCAGATCGGTGCGAACAGCGGTCAAACCTTGTCGATTGAAATTGCAGACATGCGCTCGCAAGCCTTGAAGGTAACAGGCGATACGGCAAGCTCGACGATTACCGCATCTGACGGAAAAGAGGCTATTCTGACCTCAACGAAGACGGTTACGAATGGCAGCAGCAGCATGGAATATTCGCTCGATATTAGCTCGGCGGATAAGGCCTCTGCGGCTATATCCGTTCTTGATGATGCGATTAATTCAGTATCGACTGTTCGCTCCAAGCTGGGTGCTTATCAAAACCGTCTGGAGCATACAATTAACAACTTGGGAACCTCGGCAGAGAACTTGACTGCGGCTGAATCCCGTATCCGTGACGTAGACATGGCTAAAGAGATGATGGAGTTCACGAAGAACAACATTCTGTCTCAAGCAGCACAAGCCATGCTGGCACAAGCCAATCAGCGGCCGCAAGGTGTCCTGCAATTGCTTGGCTAATTGGTCGCAGCTTTTACAAGGAGACTCTAGAAGCCTAGAGTCTCTTTTTTTCTACTCTCCAGGGTCCATGAATGTATGGCTTCAACATTATTAGCAGAAAAGAAATGAGGAGTGGTCATGATGAAGGATCAGAATACGATGAGCAGATTGCGAGACTTGGCAAATACTTGCGACGAAGCCATTCAGCAGCTAATACAACAGTTGAATAAGGGTCAGTTGGATGGCAGCATAGCGTTGTTTACCGACATTGTCGCGGCTTGCTATTCGATGGAGGCTTCACTGCGGGCAATGTCTGCGCAATACGATATTAGCGGTATGGAAGAAGTTATAGTCGCTTTGCGTGGAGCCTTGTCCGAGCTTACGGCAGCTTACGAGCAGCAGCAGCTGTTGCTAGCGCAGCAATTGGCGGTTGAAGAGGTTCAACCGGCCTATCGGGAGTGGAAGGAGAAGGCTGACATGCTATTGTCTTCCTCCCTCTGAAGAGCGGTTGAAATTTTGCCCATCCTGGGGTAGACTTTGGGAATAATCAACTAGGATAGGAAGCGAAAACAACGTATGTATTGTGTATGTAAACCGTGTATTGAGAAGGCTTTGGAGCGATTTGTCGATGAGTATGAGGACGCGCCGGATGTGGTGGATTTGAAGGAAACGAAATTTGCGGACTGGGACCCTCCGCGCAAGTGCGACTTCTGCGATGAGGCAGCCGCCTACTTGGTGGTGTAGCCGATGCATATACAGATAGCGGCTGTCGGGAAGCTGAAGGAGAAGTATCTGGTGCTTGGCATAGCGGAGTATGCCAAGCGGCTCGGGCCTTACGTGAAGCTGACGCTCACGGAAGTGCCCGATGAGCGCGCCCCGGAGACGATGAGTCCGGCGGAGGAAGCTGCTGTGCGCGAGCGGGAGGGGGAGCGGCTGCTGGCGCAGCTGAAGCCGGACGCCCATGTCGTCGCGCTTGCACTCGACGGCGAGCTCTGGTCCAGCGAGGATCTCGCGGGCCAGCTCGACAAGTTAGCCACGTATGGGCGGAGCCACGTGGCTTTCGTCATTGGCGGGAGCACGGGGCTTGCTCCCGCGGTGCTGAAGCGCGCCCAGCAGAAGCTGAGCTTCGGGCGCATGACCCTGCCGCATCAGCTGATGCGGCTCGTTCTGGTGGAGCAGATTTACCGGGCGGTGAAGATTAATCGGGGTGAACCGTACCATAAGTAGCGTCAAGTTTTTTTGGGTCAAACGTGCAGAAGCCTGAAAAAGCGTGATGGCTGGCATGGGCTTGGGGTGTCATTGCTTCCTGTTCTAAGGCCGCGCAGATCATGGAGACGATATCTACATGCTTCGAAATACGCTGCATTAGAAGGTTCGGAGCTAGCCTCTGCATTTGTTCTTCTCTTCCGGTTCACCATCTTGTCTCGACGGCTCCCGGCACGATACAGTTGACTCGAATATAGGGAGCTAAAGCTCGTTTGCCAGCGATTTTTGTTAATGCGTGGACCGCTGCTTTCGATACGGCGTAGGGAAGAGAAGAGCCTAATCCGGTTTGCCCGGCAATACTGCCATCATTGACGATAGCAAGCGGAAAGGGAAGGCCACGAGCCTTCCTATTTTGCGTTGGAAGCAAGTCTGCCGGAAAGCGAACTTCCGAAAAAAAGAGAGGAAAGACGGATTTTACGTGATTTTAACGTTCCGCGCGATTCGCTACCATTAAGAGCAAGGGGGAGTGAGCGACTTTGATGAAGCTAACGATGAACAGAAGGGAACATCTTTTGCTTGCCTGCTTTATACTGCCGGCCTTTTTCATTTACACCTTGTTTTTTTTGGGACCGGTGATCGGCAGTTTCTTTTACAGCTTTACGAATTGGAACGGTTTTTATCAAACGATGGATTTTGTCGGGCTCAAAAATTTTAAGAACCTATGGTCGGACGATATCTTTATCAAATCTCTTAAAAATACGTTCGTATTCACTTTATTTGTCGTCATACTGCAGAACGGCCTTGCGGTTCCGCTCGCATTGGCGATGGATTCCAAAATTCGCAGCAAGCAGGTACTGAAAACGGTGTTTTTCGTACCCGCCATCTTAAGCCCGCTCGTTGTCGGCTATACGTGGCTGTACATTTACGAACCGCAAAACGGCGTGCTGAATACGCTCCTCGGCATGCTGCATTTGTCATCATGGGAGCAAAGCTGGCTGGGCGATCCGAAATTCGCGTTGTACAGCATCGTCGCCATGGCCGTGTGGCAATATACCGGTTATTCGATGGTCATCTATCTGGCGAATTTGCAAACGATTCCCGGAGATTTATACGAGGCTGCCGAAATCGACGGAGCGGGAGGCTGGACGAGGTTCAAATCCGTTACTCTGCCGCTGCTGGCGCCTTCGATTACGATCAATGTCGTGCTTTCCAGCATCGGAACGATGAAAGCGTTCGATATTATATTCGTCACCACGAAGGGCGGCCCCTATTATGCAACAGAGACGATGACGACGCTGTTGTATACCACCGCTTTTACCAAAAGCAGCTTCGGTTACGGAACGGCCATGGGCGTGGTTATGTTTCTGTTTGTTTTCACGGTATCGCTCATCCAGGTTTTATTGCTTAGAAGAAGAGAGGTGCACGGATAAATGTCCCGATCCTACAGCATTCGAACCGGCGTACTGGAAAGCTTCATGATCCTTATCGCGCTGTTGTCCGTCTATCCGCTTTACTTTATCGTGTCTATGACGTTCAAGACGCCGGCGCAGATGGCCGGCTCGCCTCTATCGTTTCCGACTTCCTTAAGCTGGAGCAATTATATCGAGACATGGAAGCTGATGCAGTTTCACCTTGTCCTGGGCAATACCGTAATCATAACCGCTGGGACCGTCCTGCTGCTGACCGTACTGGGTTCGCTGGCCTCCTATCCGCTGGCCAGAAAGCCGCAAAAGGCCTATTACGTCTTGTTTATATATTTCATTGCGGGCATCATGCTGCCGTTTCAACTGGCAATGGTTCCTTTGTATCGCCTGGTGAACGAACTGCACTTGATCAATACGTATTACGGGGCCATTCTCATTTTTACCGCGGTCAATTTGCCGCTCGCCGTTTTTTTGTATTCCGGCTTCTTGCGGGGGACGCCCAAGGAACTGGAGGAAGCGGCCAAGATGGACGGCTGTTCGCTGTTTCGCGCCTTTTGGCTGGCGGTATTTCCGGTGATCAAGCCCGTAACGGCCACCGTCATCGTTTTATGCTCGCTGAATACGTGGAACGATCTGATTATTCCGTTGCTGTTCCTGCAGGACCAGAGCTATCGTACGATAACGATCGCGCTCTACATGTTCGTCGGAGAGCATGTGACGAATTGGTCGTTGTTGTTCCCGGGCATGGTGCTGTCCGTCTTGCCGCTTTCTTTGGTGTATGTCTTCCTGCAAAAGTTTATTATAAAAGGAATTACTGCCGGCTCCGTGAAGGGATGATAAATACTAGCGTTTGAAAGTTTTTTCTTTTGTCGTATCATAGGAGGATAACCTAACCAATCTTGCCTCATGAAGGGTGCTGCGATGAAAAAAACGAAACGATGGTGGATTCCTTTCAGAGAATGGGGATTGGACAGAAAGCTCGTTGGCGTGTACGCCGTCATGATCATCCTTCCCGTTCTGATGGTGACTTTGCTTGGATTTCAACGTTACGAACAAAACTTGACGGAGCGTGTGAGCGAGTTCGGCCTGAATCTAACGGATCAGATCAGCGCGAACTTGGACAACTATATTCGGCAAATCGACCGCTTATCGATGACTTTTTATTTGGATGGCGTAGAGGGTTTGAGCGGCAAGAAGGACCCTATGGATCTGTATAACGAAAAAATTGCCATCGACCGCGCGCTCCGCAATATGATGCTTATTATTCCGTTTCAAAATATCGAGGGCATTTATTGGATCCATGACAACGATGTTCAATATTCGCAGTACGGGTCGGGCAAGTGGATCGACCATAGCGGGTTTCGCGACGAAGACTGGTACGGCGAAGTGCTGGCGGCCGACGGGAAAGGGATAGTCATTCCTCCGTACCGCTCGAAATACGCGAACGGAATCGCCGATAACGATACCTATATTTTCTCGTACGCGCGCAGCATTATTAACGTCTCCAACCGAGTTCCGTACGGCGTGCTGCTCATCGATTTGAGCACGGAATACTTATATGAACTTCTGAATGAAGCCAAGATCAAGACGTCGTCTACCTTGTTTATTGTGGACGAGAAAGGTACGATCATTTACCATCCGGATGATCAATTTATTTCAACGGCCTTTCCAGTAGAGCTGGCGGGAGGCTTCGGCAAATTCACGACGGAATCGATAAACAGAGAGCCGATGATGGTGCAGTATGTCCGATCGGACGTGACCGGATGGACCGTCGTGAATACCGTTCCTTTGCGCCAGCTTTCCGATGAACTCAGCATTATCCGCAACCTGTTATGGGGTTTATCCGCCACCGCGCTGTTTTTGGCACTTGTGTTGTCGTCGGCCTTTACGATGATGATCATTAAGCCGCTTAAGCGCATGAAGCGGATGATGCGAAAGGTGGAGCTGGGCGATTACAGCGTGCGGTTCCGCGCGTATGCGAACGATGAAATCGGCCAGTTGGGACGAAGCTTTAATCATATGGTCGAAAAAATCAACGAGCTGGTCCATCGGGTGCTGGCCATGAAAATCTACCAGCAGCAAGCGGAATTTGAAGTGCTGCGCAGTCAGATTAACCCTCATTTCCTGTATAACACACTGGAATCCATCAGTATGAAGGCCGAGATCAACCGCGATTACGAGGTTGCCGATATGGTAGCGCTCCTGGGCAAGCTGTTTCGGCTATCCTTGCAGCAAAATGCCGATTATATTTCCTTCTCCCGTGAATTGGAGTATGTAGAGGTCTATATGCGGCTGCAGCAAATTCGGCTGCCCAAAATGCATTACGAAATTCAGTTCGATCAAGAAGTCATGAATGCGTATACACTGCCTTGGATTATACAGCCGGTTGTTGAAAATGCCATTATCCATGGAATCGTGCCGGCCAAAGGACAAGGCTGGATTCGCATACGCGGTGAACGGAGCGGCGGCGATATTGTCATTACAGTCGAGGACAACGGCTGCGGAATTGCTCCCGAACGGCTTGCTTTCGTTAACGAGCAGCTGAGGCAAAACAATCGGAAGCCCGAGGGGGTCCGGCATATCGGACTGTTCAACGTGCATAAGCGAATTGTCAGCATATACGGAGAAGGCTGCGGGCTCTCGATTCGGAACAGATCCGATCAAGGCGCCATCATTGCGATTCGAATGAAATTTCGAGCAGAGGAGTAGAGGAATATGCCCAAATTAATGATCGTGGACGACGAAGAAACGATTCGTATCGGACTTGCCTCATTAATCGGAAGGCTGCTGCCGGAATGGGAGGTGGCACTCAGCTGCGAGGATGCCGCATCGGCGTTGGCTGGATTGGAGAAGACCCGCCCGGACTTGGCGATTATTGACATTAATATGCCGGGAATGGACGGCTTGACGCTGGCTGGGGAGCTCGAGCGCTTACAGCCCGAGCTTTACAAGATTATTTTGACCGGTCATGAGAAATTTACATATTTGCAATCCGCTATGCGCCAAGGCGTATCCGATTATTTGCTCAAGCCCGTACAGAGGGATGAACTGGTGCAATCGGTGCGAAAAATCGAGGCCGTAATGGCGGAGAGAGAGAGACAGACGACGGTACGTTTGGAAAAGCTGCTGCTGGAATGGATGATGACGGATAGCGAGCATCGGTTTTGCGAGCTGAAGACCGCCTGGAAGCAAATGCAAGGGAAGGCGGATGCCACGGAATACGGCGTGCTGGTTTTATTCTGGGAGCATGGAACCAATGGATTGGATCGCATCCATATCGAATGGGTTGCAAAGGAATTGAAGGCATTTTCGAGAAAGATTGATCAGGCGATCGGTACGATCGTCGCGGAATCATGCGCGTTATTTGTCTTGCGCGGAGACGGCTTGCCGTCATCGCAGGAATGGAAAGGATATTTGCAGGAGCTTGGCAAAGGCTGTCGGGAGAGCTCTCCATTCCCGCGTATTCGCGCATTCGGCTGTTCAGACTCTTTCCGGCAATTGGAAGGGTTGCGGGACGCTTATAATCAGGCGGTGAACGGCATGTATGAACGGGAGAACGGCCTCCCGGCTACGCCCGCGCCTCAGCATGACTGGGTCAAGAAGCTGACTCTCGCGATCGAAACGAACGATTCGGAAGAGACGCTTCAATTGCTGCAGGATTGGAAACGGGAGCTTCTGCAAGCATCGGAGCGTTATCCAGGCCGAACCACCCTCTTATGCTTTCAGTTTCTCGCCTTTCTGTCGGGACCGGCATTAAGCGTCATTCCATCCAAGCTCGGCTCCAGTTTGCTGGAGCAGGGGCTGAAGCTTGCCCAGCGGCTGCCGCTATCGTTAACGCCGCCGGTTATGCTCGGCGAAATTGCGAAATTTGTAGACGGGCTTTGCTTCGATGACGTGCAGGAGCGGAATTACCGCAAAGTGATCGTACAGGTACAGCAAATGATCAGAGAAGAGTATGCGGATCCGGACTTGAACCTGGAGACGTTGGCTCAACGAGTTTATTTGCATCCGTCCTACTTGAGCGAATTGTTTAAAGAAACAACTGGCCAACGGTTTATCGACTATGTGACGGAAGTCAGGATGGAGGAAGCGCGCAAGATTCTTCGAGAAACCGATAAAAAGATGTACGAGATTGCGGCCGCCGTCGGATATACCAGCCCCAAGTATTTCAGCACCTTGTTCCGCAAGAGATTTCGGTTAACGCCGATGAGCTATCGGGAACGGGCGCAGTAATCGCGATGAAGTACCGAAAAAAAAGGAATAAACCATGAATTTGCGTCATTATCAATGTCTTTCCCGTCCATTACGATTAGAAAGAAAGGATTTCTTGATCCTTGACACAGAATGCTAGGAGGAATAACGATGAGACAGAGAAAATTGGGTTGGATTGCGTTGGTATTGTCTTTGCTGCTGTTCGTAACGGCTTGCGGAGGGGGAAATACGGGAGGCGGAAACGGTGAGCCTTCCAATGAAAGCGGAACCAATTCCGCAGCGGGGCAGAAGCCGGAAGCAAGCAAGCCGGCCGAGCCGGTTACCCTGAAGGTTGCCGGATACAAATCGGGAGCCGAGCTGGGCGCCATTCCCGAATTGAACGAAAAGTTCATGAAGGAAAATCCGGATATCAAAATCGTTTACGAAGGAATGCCCGGCGGGCAATTCAGAGATTTCCTGAAAGCCAGATTCGCCGCAAACGATGCATCGGACGTCATCATGATCCATCCCGGTCTGTCGGATGTCATTGCTTACGGAAACGCAGGCTATTTGATGGACCTGTCCGGCGAGTCGTGGATCGGCAGCTTTACGGAGGCGTCGCTTAAGTCCGTCTCGCATGAGGGACAAGTGTACGCAATTCCTAACGATATGAACGTATTGGGCGTCTATTACAATCAGCAAATTTTTGACGATTTGTCCATCGACATTCCGCAGAATTGGAGTCAGTTCGTAGAAGCGGCGGAGAAAATCAAGCAGTCCGGTCAATTGCCAATATCAATCGGCAACAACGACGGATGGATGACGCTGGCCGCCCTGTTCACGATGGCGCCGGGATCCGTATATGCCGGGCAAGAGGATTTCGACGCGCAGCTGAATGCGGGAACGGCAACGTTCTCGGAAGGATGGGCGAAGATGCTTGAACAATGGTTCAGCCTGGAAGAAGCGGGTTATTTGACGGAGAAGAGCACAGGCGTCAGCCTTGATCAGGCTCAGCAGGCATTCGCTACGGGCAAAGCGGCGATGTACATTGACGGCAACTGGTCGCTGCCCGGCATCACGTCATCCAATCCGGATTTGAAGGTCGGCATGTTCCCGATGCCTTCCAACGATGAAGGCCGCGACGTTATCGCTTCGGCGGCCGTGGGCACGACGTTCGCCATCAATAAAAGCACGAAGGCCGCCGATGCCGCCAAGCGTTATTTGGCATTCTGGTCCGAGACGGAGAACCAGAAGATTTGGGCCAAGAGCCAGCAAGCCTTCATGACAATTAAAGGGGAAACGGGAGACGTGAATCCGTCGCTGCAGCATATCGCCGAAGTGGTCGCGAGCGGCAAGAGCTATCCGTTCCTCGATCAGGGCTGGGCATTTGGCGGCGCCGCTACGACGGAGCTGATGAATTCCGCGCAAGGCGTGTACCTGAAGGTCATTACGCCGAAAGAAATGCTGGCCAACATGGACAAAGCGTGGAAGACGGCGGCAAGTAATAAATAATCGATTTTAATACAGGTTAAGGAAAGGGAGTGAGCACAATGATGAGCTTCATTCGCAAGAACGCAATCCGAGTGCCTGTTGTTTGGTTGGTTATGTCGCTCATGATCGTTCCGTTCCCGCCAGCCGGCCGGATGATCGCTCACGGACTATCCCTGCAGGCATCGGTATGGACGGTCGATGCGTTGTCGAAGGTATTCCGAGCTTCGCAGCCTCCTTCGACGCCGCAAACCTCGATTGATCTAATCGCGGCCAAAAATGAATACAGAGCGGCGCAAATCGCGATTCGCTCCGATGTGCCATTAAGCAATCTGAACGTTCAGGTTCACGATCTGATCGGTGTGAACGGCCAAGTCATCGCGGCTTCCAACGTGAGCGCCCGATTCGTGGACTACATCGAGCTGTCCCAACATACGCAAGGATTGTCATCCGAGCAATTGCTGACGGCGCCGAACGGCAGCATGCTGTATCCCGATCGCATCACTAATGATAGTCAATTGGCTAGTCTCGCTGCCCATACGACGCAGCCAATCTGGTATTCAGTATACGTACCCAAGCTAACGGCGGCGGGCATGTATACGGGACAGGTCACGTTGCAAGCCGACGAAGGCAGCTATACGGTGGACGTTGCGCTTGAAGTATACGATATCATCCTTCCTGATACGAACGAAACCGATTATAAAGTGGATAACTGGTTTTCGTCGGCGGGCTGGGATCCTACCACATGGACGTATCTTGAGCAGCAATACGGAATTGCAAAATGGTCGAATGAGTGGTGGACGGTGCTTGAACATTTCGCCGATTATATGGCCAAGCACCGAAACAATACGATTTGGCTGGACCCGATTGCGTATTTGGAGCCCGATGCGCAAATTCATGCGGATGGCAGCTACACGTTCGACTGGAGCCGATTTGATCGGACGGTACAGTTGTTTATCGATGCCGGAGCGATGAAGTATTTGCATGGCGTCAGCATCTTCAGCAAGCGCGATGGGAGATATCACGTTCAAATGCTGCAAGACGAGAATGGGAGCGCGAAGCTGGCCTGGGTTCCCTCTCAATCTACAGCGGCCAATGACTGGTTGAATCATTACTTGCCCGCTTTACACGATCATTTGCTGAAGAAAGGATGGCTATCGATTTTTTATCAAAGCGGCGGGGACGAACCGTACGACCAGCAAGATCATGCGGACAATAACTGGCTCTACCAAAAAATTCACCAGCTCGCGCCCGGGGTAAAAACAATCGAAGCCCATCATCTGTTTAATAATGTTTACGAAGGCAATTTGGACGTATACGTGGTGAAGCAGGATGTTTACGACGCCAATCGCAGCTATTATCAGAACAGGCAAAAGCTTGGCGATGAAGTTTGGCTCTATATATGCAATATGCCTACAGGTGAATATTTGACAAGAAACTTGGATGCGCCGCTTGCCCACGTATTGCTGGCCCAGTGGTACGCCTTCAAGAACGGATTGGGCGGCTACCTGCATTGGGGCTTCAATTATTGGTCCAACGGAGATGTCTTGAACGATGCGGACGCTCCGTGGCCGGGCGACAGCTGGCTCGTCTATCCGGATCAGGCCGGGTATGATTTATTCAGCTCGATACGAAGCGAAATTCAACTGGAAGGCATTCAGGATCTGGAGCTGTTGAGAATGCTTGCGAATAACGGGGAACCGGTTCTGGCGCATCAAATCGCGGAATCGCTAATTTCCGGCGGCACGCAGTACAATACGGATCCTGCGTCCATCAAACTGGCGCGGAAGAATGTCATGGATGCGTTGACGAATCGGTTGACCAATGACGTATTCGTGGATCCGCTCGATCATTTCGAAGGAATCTATCGCAAGTCGAATGGATTTCTCATAGACAGTAGCAATCCGGAGGTGGCCGCGGGGGATACGGGTAGATTATCCCGCGTGCAGAACACCGAAGAGTTTATTGTTTATTACAAGCCTAACATCAGAAGCTTTAGCGCGAAGTTTTACTCCGATTCCGGCTCCGATGTATCATTTTACGTTTCCGGGGATGACGAGAATTGGACGCCGTTAACCGTTGAAGCCGGACAACCTGTGAACACGGAATACGGATGGTTCGGCTATAAGCTGTCATCTTCGGAGATTCCGTGGGGCACGAATTATTTGAAACTTGTGTTTCATGATACGAATCCCCATGAATGGCTCCCACAGCTTGGAGAAATGGTCCTGACTTACGGCTATGTCATGGATGGGTATATGATTGACCCGTTGAACAGCCTTTCCAATATTTACGACATGTCGGATAAATGGGGGATTGACAGCGCCAATGCGCAGATGGCGGACGGAGATAACAACCGCTTGACCAGACTGGAAAACACGGATCAGTATATCGTGTACAAGGGAGCCAATATTCAAAGCTTTGCGGCTACATTCTATTCGGATTCCTCCGATCTGGTCGAGTTCTACGCATCTCCCGACAACGTGAACTGGACGCTCGTCCCGCATAGCGACGGCCCGGTGTGGAGCACCGCCTACGGGTGGCACGGCGTAACCAAGTCCGCCTCGGGCATTGCGCCCGGTATGAACTATTTGAAGCTGGTGTTTAAAGCGGCCAATGCCAATCATTGGTCTCCGCAGCTGGGTCAAATATATATTTACAATGATCCGATGTAGCCAATTATCGTTAACTTAATGGGGTTGCCTTAAAGTTGCTTTCTGCGACTTTAATGGCAGCCTCTGTTTATTTTCCGAGTTAATGATGCGTGCTGACGATTGGACAAGAAGGGGCATCGTCTGCTTATCACCTCAGCAACCTGTCCGTACCGAAGAAAGCTGCATCTTGCGCTAGCTGTGGCGAGGTGAATGATACCCGTTATGCGATAATTAGCGTACAAGATTCTGGTATGGGTATTCCTCCAGATCAGCTCGAGCAGATCTTCGATCGCAATTACAAGGTTGATCGACCGGGCGTGGAGACGGGTGTAGAGGGCAGCGGGCTCGGGCTCACGATTTGCAGGGAAATTGTACAAGCGCATGGAGGGATGGTTCGAGCGGAGAGCGACGGCAAGACGGGGGCGATCTTCTATGTATCGCTTCCTTGTATGGTGAATGAAGGAAGGTGACGACGTGATGGGTACATACAAAATTATGATCGTCGATGACGATCCCCATATATGCGAGATTGTTCAGGTGTATTGCGAGAGGGAAGGCTTCCTATCCTCCTGCAGCCATAACGGGACTGAAGCCATGAAGCTGCTTGCGTCTTTCGAGCCGGATTTGATTGTACTGGATGTCCTGCTAGCTAATGAAAACGGCATTGATTGGTGCATGAACGCACGCAGCTACACGAATGCGCCGATCGTGTTTCTGAGCAGCCGTGAGGAAGACGAGGTGAAAATCAGCGCATTATCTTATGGCGGCGACGCTTCGCAGAGTGTCGACGGGCAGAAGGGAACAACTGCTGGAGTTACCGGGTCTGACACTGGATTTCTACGCGCAGTCCGTCAATATGAAATATTTTTGGTTCGTCATTCACGAAAAAGAGCTTATATAAGTGAGAGTCTGTGATTATTTGCAGGCTCTTTTTTGGCCTTCCCCAAAGGGATGGGATACAAATCCGATTGAGATTGGTTGTAAACAGTGTTACGCTAGCAGCGGTAAACCTATAATCTAAGCTCTCAATAAGAAAGGGAACACGATGATAAAAGTTGAAAACTTATCCTTCTCTTTTCCGCAGAAAGAATTATATACAAACGTTTCATTTACGATCGAAGAGGGACAACATTGCGCTTTTATAGGAACAAGCGGCAGTGGTAAAAGCACATTGATCGATATACTGATGGATCCAGAAAGACATTTGTTCGAAGGGAAGTTAGAGATAGATCCTGACTGCACAATCGGGTATGTAAGTCAGTTCGCTCAGCTAGACAGAACGAATGATACAACTGTTTTTGAATATATCGGTGAAAAATTCATTAAGGTACAGAATGAGATTCAATCGATTTGTACGGAAATGGAAACCTCATTGGACATCGAGCCGTTACTCGAAAAGTATCAATTAGCTTTAGATACTTTTGATGGAATGGGCGGGGAAGATTTCGAAAGTAACATCAATAAGAAACTAAATCTAGCCAACCTCATGAAGCACAAAGAAGCAAGGGTCTCCGATCTAAGTGGCGGGGAATTCAAGCTCATTCAAGTCATGAATGTAATGCTTAATAGCCCGGATTTGATGATCATGGACGAACCGGATGTGTTTTTGGACTTTGAAAATCTAAATGCGCTAAAAAACCTGATTAACGCTCACAAAGGCATGCTGCTAGTGGTTACGCACAACCGATATTTATTGAATCATTGTTTTAACAAAATGATTCACCTGGAAAACATGGAGATTCAAGAGTTTGATGGACGATATATAGATTATAATTTCTCATTGCTGCAGACGAAGGTTGAGTTGCAAGAAATCGCAGTCGCTGAGCAAGAAGAAATTGAGCGCAACGAGGAGATCATCACTAATCTAAGAGTAATTGCGACTAATAACGCAGATGCCTCTAAAGGAAGAGCGTTAAGAGCTAGGGTTCATTTTCAAGAAAGATTGGAAGCACGTCGAATTAAGGCGCCATTCGTTGCTATTAAGCAGCCGACGATCCGTTTCGGTATCCATAATGAAATGGAAGAAGATACTACGGTCATACAGGTTAGTCATTATAGTGTCGGCTTCGACGAGCAGCTTCTAGATGATGTTAGCTTTGAGATCAAAGCTACCGACAAAGTCGCCATTATCGGTCCGAACGGTACCGGGAAAACGACTTTACTAAGGCAAATCTTTTACAACAATCATGATTCGATTGAAATCAATGCCAATGCTAAAGTGGCTTATTTATCACAGCTTCAAGGCGAAATGCTGAATGATTCTAATACTTTATTAGAAGAATTCATCGATGCTGGATTTAACACTTACGATGAGGTTAGATCGTATCTCACTCATTACGGCTTTGAGGGCGAGATCGTTAATCAAAGGATAGCCGCATTCTCTGGCGGAGAAAAAAACTTGCTTCAATTGGCTAAAGTTGCTGCCAGTCAAGCAAACGTCTTACTTCTCGATGAACCGACAAGTCATCTAGACACCTACGCACAAGTTGCGCTGGAGAAAGCCATCGAAGACTATAAAGGCGCGATTGTCATGATCTCTCATGATTTCTATTCCGTTGTGAATGGAATGGACTATGTCTTGATTATTGAAGATAAGAAGATCAGAAAAATGTGCATGCAAGAATTTAGAGAGATGATTTATGCTAGCCACTTTGACCAAGACTATTTAGCAGCGGAACAAAGTAAAAAAGCAGTTGAAATGAAAATAGAACTGGCTTTAAAGGATACTAATTTTGAACTTGCAAAAGAATTAGTTGACGAGCTGGAAGCGCTGATTAAGCTGCTTTAACTAACGAAAGGGGGTATCCTGTAAAAGGACGCCCCCTTTAAATTTACCCAAAGTATAGAGATAACCCGAATCTTCGGTACGATTCCCGCTTAATCACGCGACCAGTCCCGACGAAGCGAAAACATCTCCCTCAGCGCATCTGTCGACAGCTCGGTTATCCAGCCCTCTGAGCTGGTAATCACGTTGTCGCTTAGCAGCTGCTTGTTCTCAAGCATCTCGTCAATGCGTTCCTCCAGGGTGCCAAGTGAGATGAATTTATGCACCTGCACGTCGCGCGTCTGGCCCATTCTGTAAGCTCGGTCGGTCGCTTGGTTCTCAACGGCCGGGTTCCACCAGCGATCGAAGTGGAAGACATGATTCGCCGCAGTCAAGTTCAGCCCGACGCCTCCCGCCTTGAGGGAGAGGATGAACACATTCGGCTGCTCGGACGACGGAAGGTCGCGCGACTGGAACCGTTCGACCATCCGATCTCGCTGCACCTTCGGTGTGCTGCCGTTCAGGTACAGCACGGGTTCGCCCAGTTCGCGCTGCAGTACATCTTGAATCATCTGGCCCATGCCAATGTATTGCGTAAAGATAAGGCAGCGCTCGTCCGCCTCGCGGAGCTCCTTGACCATCGCCAGCAGCCTCTCGAGCTTGGAAGATCGGGCGATGATCGCCTCCGTCTGTAGAGGGCCATCCTCAGGATCCGTTCCTGTATCCTCGTCTAGCAGTGCCGGATGGTTGCATGCCTGCTTGAGCTGCGTCAGCGCACCGAGAATCGCACCTTTGCGTTGGATGCCGTCGAGCTTCTTCAGTTTCTCTAGCAGCTCCTTGACGCAATTATCGTACAGGGCAGCCTGCTCGGAGGTAAGCGGAACATACGTCTTCATCTCGTTCTTGTCCGGCAGATCGAGCTGGATGGCGGGATCCTTCTTCTTGCGCCGCAGCATGAACGGCTTCACTAGCCGCTTTAGCTCCGCTGTGCGACGCCCGTCCTGTTCGCGCTCAATCGGGCCCGCGAAGCGGACCTGGAACGCCTTGGCGGACCCGAGGTAGGTGGGCACGGTGAAATCGTAGATCGACCATAGCTCCGCCAGCCGATTCTCGATCGGCGTCCCCGTGAGCGCAATGCGGTGGAGCGCGGGGAAGCTCTTGACCGCCGCGGCCTGCCTGGTCCCGGCGTTTTTGATATTCTGTGCTTCGTCCAGACAGACGGCGCCCCATTGGAACGCTGCGAGCGTCTCTTGGTCGAGCGAGGCGGTAGCGAATGAGGTGAGCACGACGTCAACGCTGCGAGCCTCGTTCCGGAACGCGTCGCCGCTCTTTCGCCCGGAGCCGTAATGTATGGCCACCCGCAGCGACGGGGCGAAGCGGGATATCTCCTTCTGCCAGTTGCCGAGCACCGACGTGGGGCAGACGATTAGCGAAGGGAGCCGCATGCCTTCATCGGCCTGCTCCTTGGCGTGCAACAGGTAGGTAATCAACTGGACCGTCTTGCCAAGGCCCATGTCGTCGGCGAGAACGGCTCCGAGCCCGAAGCGGCGGAGAAAAGCCAGCCAAGCGAACCCATCCTGCTGGTAGCTGCGCAGCTCGGCACGCAGACCGGCCGGCGGATCGAGCCGAGGCCATTCGCTCTGCTGATTGATCTTGGCGAACAGCCCAGTCAAATGCGCGTTCAGCTCGACCTCTAGCTTAACGCGGGCGGCATCTCCCCCGAATGCCACCGTGCTGGCGTCCGTCGTCCCGTCATTCGCGCCGCCGTCACTATCGCCCTGCGTGAGCAAATGCAATTGCAGCACATCCTGGAAGCTCAATCCCTGGCTCTTGTCCATGCCTTCCATCATGCGGCGGATCTGTGAGATTAGCGCCGGGTCGAGCACGATCCAGCGGTCCCGGAACTTCACAAGCCGCTCACCTCGCGCGAGCAGTTCGTCGAACTCCTCCTCGTTCAGGTCGGCGTCGCCGATGGAGATGCGCCAGTTGAAGTTCATAATCGCGTCCAGCCCGAATAAGGACTTGCCGCCGCCGCGTTTCTTGGATTCGTCCTCCGACTGTACCGCAGCGCGCAATCGTGGTTTCTTGCGGCTGGCGGCTTCCCACCATGCGGGCAGCAAGACCCGCCAGCCGGAGTCGAGCAGCCGGCGGCTGTCCTCGTTCAGGAACCGCCAGGCCGCCTCGTCGTCAAGTGGCTTGCCGAGCACATCCTCGCCGCGCGACAGAAGGTCGTGCGGCAGGCTGGCGCGCAGCCGCTCTAGCCAGCCCTCTGAGCGGCTGCGAATGGCGTCCGCCCATGCGTCCGGCCACTTGCCTGCCGCCGAGCCGTCGTCTCCGAGCCGCACTCTGCGGAGCTTAGCCGGATCGCTCTTGTCCTGCAGCACGAGCCGCAGCCGCCAGCGGGAATGCTCGTCGCCTTCCCACGGCTCGATGAGCTGCAGCAGCGGGCGGAACGGCGCGACATCCGCTTTCCAGCCGATTTGCACAAGCCAACTCTCGTCGTCGAGTCCTGCTGTAGCAGCCGCCGCGTTCTCGCGCGTGAATAGAGCCGGGAATTCACGGCGCAGCTCGACCTCGTCCGACTCCGTACCGTAGAAGCGGCTCGTTACGGCCGCCGAGAAGGCCGCCAGTAGCCCGTCGCGCCCCTCATCGCTCCAGTTGCCGCGCTTGAGGTCGAGCTCGTCGAGGCGCGCTTGTCCGAAGGTCGCGCAGACCGCCGTCACATCCCAGCTCCAGTTCAGAGAGCCTTTGCGGTAAGCCGCCAGGTCGGGCGCGTACATCCCTTTCTCCAGGCACTCGTCCAAGAGCGGAGCCAATGCGGCTAGATGCGCAGCATCGCCTTCCCACTGCCACTTCATATGAGCTAGGAGCGGCCCCGAGGCGAAGTAGGTTATGACCTCTTCGGCGGGCAGCACGACGGCTTCGAGCTCCCCGACTTTGACGAGCGCCAGCTCGGTGCCATAGAAGGACGGCTCGTGCCAAGCGAACAGGCGATGCTTAAGCCCAAGTCCGGTCCACTCCTGCAGCGAATCCGGGTCCGAGAAGAACAACGCGTCGCCATGCGAAGTGAGCACCATACGAACCGCTATTGTATCCAGGTTATACGTAGTGGTCGTCATGGAATGAGCCCTCCCTTCCTCAGCTCTTCCTGGAGGGCTCGCAACCGGCTATTCCGGCTGGCGAAAGCCCCAATGTACGCTTCCCAGCGCTGCTCACGCTTTAGCTTCTTGTACAGCTTGGCTAGCCGTTTGAGCAGCTTAACCGATCTCTTGTAGCCGTCGCGCTGTTTGGATAACACGTATCTCTCTACGCCTTGGTGGTAGAAGGGCAGCAGCGCTTCTGGTGCCTCCTTCTCGATGGGCTGCAGATCCCTCGCTAGAAAGTTGAGAGGATCGCTGCCGAGGCTAAGCTGGTAATCGATCCACTGCCGCCAACGACCGTATTGCATCAGCTTCTCCTCGTACAGGCTGCTGCAGTAGGAAGGCAGGCTCGCGAGCGCGCTCCACATTCGTTCCTCTGCCTCCGGATGTTGCCTGGTTACAGCATCCCAGTAGCGGCCATATTCATCAAGACTGCCGGGGCCGCGTCCGACCTGCTCGTTCGCGCAATGGATGAGCCAGGTTTCAAGCCTGGTCCATTCGCCATCCTTCTCCATCAGCCGCAGAAAGCGAAATAACTGCCCTGGCACCAGCCCATGCCGCGCTGCAGCTTTCAGCAGGCGCCAAGCCTCTTGATCCTCCCCTAGCCAGAAGCGCATCCAGGCGAGGGCGACGAGCGGGAAGCGCTCATTTCCCTTGCTCTGCGCTTCTGTCAGATGCGACAACTCCTCCTTGATGAGACGATGATCTGCCGCTAGGGGCGATAATAAGCAAATCCAGAGCTCGACGTAAATATCCAAATAGGCGGGCGGATACTCTACTTGCTCAATCGCTGTTTTACGAATATAGGTAGCCGTCTCCAACAGCCGATCCTGTTGCTTGATCGCGATCTCCGGAGGCAGCTCGTTATGGAATTGACTTTCGATTGTATGTAACGTCTCGGATGTTGCCAGCTGGGCGAAGTAGCCTAAATGGCGGCCTGTCGATTGCTTGCGGAGCAAGAACAGCCCGACGTTCAGTTCAAACAGCCAGGTCTCCTCGGGTGACAACTCCGACATGAAAGGGCGCACTATGGAGCGAACCTCGGTGCTATAATTTTTTTCGTAGGGGGTGCTCACCGCTTTCCGGGCGCAGCCTTCGATCAGCTCCTGCAGATGGTCAACGCTCAGTCCGCTCGGTGTATTGGAGTTCATTGTCGTCATGATGGAAGGTATTCCTTTCTTGAGCTATACCGCTCGTGAATTCGTTCCTTCATTATAACGAAAAATGGTCAGAGCGGCATACAGCTGAGCGGCCGTTGATTGAACAGGCATAGGATGATGATTGCGATTTGATAATCAAAAGTATAAGATCTGAATGTTAGGAAATCGCTACGCCACGGAGATACAATGCTTTTATAAAGGAGTTGTGTCCAATGAATAAGAACAAAATAGAAACCATTCTATCACAGATCAATAGTCACACTAAGCTAGGCGACTTACGAAAAATCGCGAAGGATATTACAAGAAGACGATTGCATTGATGGAGTTATGGGAGAATAGTCCTTCTGCTCTTCAAAGGAGAGTTTTCTGGTATTATAAAGCGAGATTGAGATGGATGGGGCAAACACCGCCTGATAACAACGCAGACTTACTATCTGCAATCGAAATTAAAATTACGAAGGAAGAACCGGAAGTTCAGTGGGCTATGAATTTCTTAGCAGGCTGGATTGGCGTTTATGATCAACAGAATCGAGCACGTTGTGTTGAACTTGGTGAGAGAACGGGGCTTTATAAAGGTCAAATGGTTTCAAAGGGCTGTACCCCCGATTATTTGCCGGAGTTCATTGCGATCGAAGTTAACAAACGAAATAATCAGTAGTACCCCGATAACGATAGAGAGGTTTTTGATATGAATCATAATTTTTGGAGTGAATTGCCGAGACCATTTTTTGTGCTGGCCCCTATGGAGGATGTGACGGATGTTGTTTTTCGTCATGTCGTGAGTGAAGCGGCAAGGCCGGATGTTTTCTTTACTGAGTTTACGAACACGGAGAGCTATTGCCACCCTGACGGCCACCAAAGTGTGCGCGGACGTCTGACGTTTACAGAGGATGAACAGCCAATTGTCGCACATATATGGGGAGATAAGCCCGAATACTTTCGTCAGATGAGTATCGGCATGGCGAAGCAAGGCTTTAAGGGAATCGATATCAATATGGGTTGTCCGGTAGCCAATGTAGCAGAGAATGGCCAAGGAAGCGGCCTGATCTGCCGTCCTGAAGCTGCGGCAGCTATTATTCAAGCATCCAAAGCCGGAGGACTTCCCGTAAGCGTGAAAACGAGGCTTGGTTTCCATGCTATAGACGAATGGCGCGAGTGGTTAACCCATATTTTGAAACAAGATATTGCTAATCTGTCGATCCATCTACGGACAAGAGCGGAAATGAGTAAAGTAGACGCTCATTGGGAGCTAATCCCGGACATCAAGAAGCTTCGTGATGAGGTAGCACCGAATACGCTGTTGACCATTAACGGAGATATTCCTGACCGTCAAACGGGCTTAAAGCTTGCAGAGCAATATGGTGTAGATGGCATTATGATTGGACGCGGTATTTTCAATAATCCATTTGCCTTTGAGAAGAAGCCTAGGGATCATAGCAGTGAGGAGCTGCTCGGCCTGCTGCGCCTGCATCTGGATCTACATGATCATTATTCAGCGCTGGAACCGCGGCCATTCAAGCACATACCTCGTTTCTTTAAAATCTATGTCCGCGGATTTCGTGGGGCAAGTGAATTAAGAAACAACTTAATGAATACAAAATCAACAAGTGAAGTACGCGCAATGCTTGATGACTTTGTAAGCCAACATCAGGGTGCGGTGGAGGAAGAGGCGTAACAGTTGGATGATCTGCAATCAGAAAAGGCACTCACGCTGGGTGCCTTTCAATTTCGCTCTACAGATGATACGCCGAACCGTACCATAAGTGACAGCGAAAAATTTGTTGTCTATAAACTGGGGTTTGTTTGTGGGCGTGTAAAATAGCGAAATATTAGGGCTCCTGAGACCTTTCAATGTAGGAGCTACATAGGAAAATAAACGGAAAAGGTCGTCCGTTGTCCAGGCTCGCTGGTCACGCGGATGAACCCGCCGTGTGCTTTTACAAATTGATGCGCAATCGATAATCCCAGCCCGGATCCGCTTGTATGTCGCGAAAGATCAGGTCGATTAGACCTGGCAATGGCGAGCGCTTCCTTGCCGGTACAGGCACTCAGTACCCGAATCCCTTCCCGTTGCAGATTGGTTTACATCTCCTCTAGCATGAACGGTTCGTCCTCCACTAGCAGCAATTTCGCTTCCATCCCAATCATATCTTTTTCAAGTTAGTCTGTACCCCGAATTATACCTTGAATGAAAAGGCGCTTGAAAATGTCCTCGCAAAAAGAGGAAGATCTGCATAAGATCTCGACATTTATGGATTAAACTGGATGATGAGGAGCCGCCAATCCTGGTCCCCAATTCAGTTTAAGCCGTTGAAGGGAGAGTGATCGTTTATGCATGAAAACGAGTTTAACCGAGAGGTGGTTGCAAAATGTAAAGCTCATTTGGAGCGATGCGGGTAGGTTAAAAGGATTTGTTCATTCCGTGGAAGCAGCGAAAGCAATAGGGTATTGGGTCGAGTGGGAAGCTCAAACCTTAACCGTGAAGCTTCCAGCTCCGGTTAAATAATTGAAAACCCAAGGAGGGGACTTATGATCAATCAGCCTGCTTATCACTGGCAATTTGACGAAAGAGATGGGTCTGTAGTGACAGACCGGATAAACGGGATCAAAGGAAATGTTCAACGCGTCTCACGGGAGGGACATGGCCGCATAGGGCAGGCCATCACCATACGCGGCAACGAGTCGCTTATTAATTTTGGAAACGTGGTCGGTCAGTTCGGGATTGACGATTTTACAGTTGCTTTTGGCATGAAATATATGGACCGCCATGGCGAGGATGATCTCGACATCATCGGCAATCGATCGGTGAGCGGGCATGGTAATTGGTTCTCGCTGAGGCAGCAAAAAGCAAAAATACTGTTTGAAGTCGATGAAGATAACAAAGCGAAAAATTACGCAATTGCTAAAACTAACGACCTTCAAGTGCTCCAGCAAAAAAAATGGCATCATATAGCCGTTGTGAGAGAAGGGCAAACACTAAAGATATACATCGATGGGGAGCTAGCGGCGGAAGGCGTATCAACATCAGGTGTTGCCAATATTAACAACGGAAAGGATCTGAGGTTGGGCGATTGGAAGAGGGGCGCCGCGGTCGCGCAATACGAGGACCTTCGCATCTACCACACCGCTCTGGGTGCCGCACAGGTGCAAAGCTTGGTGACGCCGGTGAACCGGCGTTTGCGTGCAGGTGAAATCGAGCTGGTCGCGGTTGATGATGCAGCCGTTATTCTCTCGCATGATGCAGAAGATTTGACTCGCTTATCGCCAAATTTTCAAAGGTTAAGGCTTGGTCCTAATACAGGTGCCACACTTTATAAACAAGCCAGTTTTGGCGGAGTGGCCCAAAAGCTATACGCCGACCTCACGGAAATCAGATTCTCGAAGCTGGCCGACTTCCCAAGATCGATCCGTATTTGGTCGGCAGCAGGGCAGCCTTTTACAGGGAAGTGGATCATCAAAGCGCCGAACGGCCAGTACTTGAGCCTGGGGCAATCCTCCCTCACGACAGCGCCCCGTCAATCCGTAAGCGAGCTATTACGCTTTCACTTCAATCCTCGGAATGATAAGCCTCAACTCATTCCGGGCTCCGACGAGGAAAACGCGGATTTTGTCATAACGCCGGGGGCAGAGCCCGCTTTGCTCTTTGTTGATTATTCGGACAAGGATCATGCGCAGTTCTTTATTGTCAATGAGGCGCATAATAAGTGGCTGAGACTGAGCGCAGACAACACGTTCAGCTGGACCGAGCAGCAAGAAGAGCGCTCATTGTTCGCCAATGTCGTCAAAATGGCTGATCATGAAGGGCAAGTCGGAACCCTGTCGGCAGGGGAAGCTGCCTTCTATGAGCACCGGGCCTATAGAGGGAAAACGTGGATATTGTCTGACGGTGCAACCAATCTTCCAGGCAGCTTTACGAGCTTTCAAGACTTTCCGGGTCTGGATAATCAAGCGTCGTCCATTCGATTGGGACCAGATACGGGCGTGACCTTATTTGTCAATGAAGACTTTAAAGTCAAGGAAGCCAATAGAGAGAAGGAAATGGAGGATATCGTCGAACACGTTCAAGACCTCAAGGAATCGCAAATCGGGAATGATGTGATCTCCGCTGTCAAAATCTTTAGAACTATCGCACCCGAGACTGTGTTGACCTCATATACATCCAAGTTAAGCCAGGACTATAGAATGGCGGGCGACGAGCTTGAGGAGTTTTCGGCCTATCGAACGATGCTCAAGTTTTCACCTGGCGCTGGCGAGGTGGAAATTTCAGCAACCGATCTGATTCAAATTGAAGTAGAGGGAACCACCTATGTGATAGACGAGGAACGATTTGTAACGCTGAAGCCTAATGAAATGGATCGCATTATGATTACCTCCGAAGCCGAGGGCCTCGACACCCCCGGATTAAAGATCCGCACCAGCGCGATGGCCGAAAATGAGCGGGTTGTCATTTTCCCGAATCGAGAGGTTCATCGGCAGCTTGCTGAGCTGGAAGACGATGCGCTGTGGAATGCGACGGATGCTAATGGCGACCTCATTGTTGATCGTCAGGTGCATAGCAAGGCAGATGTTTCCAGCGTGCAAAGCACGATCAAGAAGGTGCTTGCTAATGTAACCTATGTCGACGAGGCGCCTCTCAGCATTAGAAGCGGGAACAGCGGCATTCGGTCGGCCAACCGGGTTGTTTCCAGTGATGCCATCAGCAATCCATGGATGCTCAAGTTTGAGGCTGACGGTAACAATAATAAGTCGAATACTGCGAGAGCATTAACTTCCGGCTCGTCCTTAGCTGCATCTCGTATCAGCGAAGAAGAGATCAG
Source organism: Paenibacillus sp. J5C2022 (assembly GCF_025567625.1). GTDB lineage: Bacteria > Bacillota > Bacilli > Paenibacillales > Paenibacillaceae > Pristimantibacillus. The sequence continues at coordinate 85,537 of NZ_JAOQJC010000026.1, forward strand.
CCCGGATGAGTTTACACGGTTGCTGGGTCAGGCTGCTAAAAATCAGGCAACGACTCAAGATCAAGCTCTTGTACGCTCCCGCAGACGCTTATTTTCACGGATCAAAGATGCGGTCAAAAAAGCCGTGTCTGTTGTGATTGGGGCTGCCAAAAAAGGCTTTCACCTCATTGTCCAGACCGCTGAGGGCCTGATTGAATTTATAGTTGATACGGCTCAAAAGGTTGCGGAGTTTGTTGAGGCGATTGTCGAAAAGGTCGTTAAGGGCATCAAACAATTCATTGAGTTCTTACAGTTCCTGTTCAACTGGGGCGATATTCTGAATACACATAGGTATCTGGTAAGCTCCGTGAACGCAAGCTTTGATTTCGCCGTCCAACTGGCCGAAGATGCGAAAAAGCCCGTCTCAGACTTCGTGGACAACTTGCAACATACCGTGGAAGAAAATATGAACATCCTGGTCCGGACACTGGGTGGCAATTCTTCAGAGGCACGATCTTCTCAGTTTGAGCTTCCAGAAGCTGCCGAGTGGTTTCTCTTCAAGCTGCTTGGCAACTCTCGACAACCAGGCGCCAGCCCGGTACCGGCTATGGGGATGAATAAGGGCGGAGGTTCACCGTTAGACCAATACTTCTCGACCTTCGCTCAAGGCGCTGTAGACAAAGAGGACATTCTGCTGCGGGCATTTGAAGGAGTGAAGGACATCATAGAGGAAATCATTGCAAATCCTCTCAAGCCGCAGCAGGCACTGGCCGTTATGATTCAAGCCGTCAGAGATGTCGTCATCCAGGCTTTGGATCTGGTCGAGGATATGGCACTTGGCTTTCTGGATGTTGTTAAGGAAATGGTTAATCTCTTTCAAGATTTGCTTACCCGCGAGATTAAGATTCCTTTTATTTCGAAGCTGTTCGAGCGGATCGGCGCTGGAAAGCTGACGCTGCTCAATCTATCGGGCTTGCTGCTTGCGATTCCGGTCACCATCGTATCCAAGCTTGCCTTTAACCAACGACCGTTTAAGGGTATGTTAACGCCTGATTTCTCGGGTCAAGTAGCAGCAGGATTGGAAGCAACGGAATTAGATAAGTCAACTGTCAAGCGACTGTCTGATGATGCCGGGAACGTTCCTGATCCCGAGAATGATCCCGATCCGTCGCGCGAAAGCGAGATTCGCTCATGGGGGATTGTTGTTCTGGTAGCAGATGCTATTAACGGTTTCATCACTACTGGATTAGATGCCGTCGCTGAAAAGGCCGATGATTCACTTGAAAAAAGCGGTAGCTTCGGGATGGAAGCCGTGAGCATGCTGCTCAGCATATTTAGTTGGCAGGCCAACTTTATCTCTAGTGATATCCCCGCGCCTACTGAGGCTGACAAAGATAATAGTGAGCTAGCGCGCTCCGAGCGTATTTTGCACTACTATCGGGGGGCTGTTTTGATATTGGATTCACTGTTTGTATCCTTCGGCTCAGCTATGGATCCCAAAAACATGCAGCGAATGAAGCGAAGAGATCAAGCCATTACCGGGTTTTTCTGGGTGCTCTCCATCGTTGATGCGGGGCTGGCCATACGTTATCTGGTGGCTCTTCCCAACAAAGATAAACCCGGTTTGGAGATCGCAAATGAGACGGTGTCCTGGCTCCCCAATTTGTTGTGTCCCCTGCGACTCACCGGTTCTAAAGGCGCTTTAGCACTTGCCGGAGTAGACTTCGTCGCAACCGTCGTCAACACGGGAATTGGGGGCAAGCTGCTGGCTAACGATCTGGCAGATTTGTAAGACGCTGTGTAAGGCTTTGGAACGGGTTCGAGCCTGACGCTGCTTTGTGATGAGTTTCCTATACAAATGCAGTCAAAACCAAGTGCCTGTTTAGCACTTGGTTTTTTGCTGAGAACTAGAGGTTGAAATTATCATAAATGATGATATTCAAATTGATTCGCAATCGAATCCCTCCTAATAAGTGAGGCCGCTTTAGTTCAAGGATGTTTCGACTAAGCCAGACTTTTTCAGGGTAACTAGATAGGCGGTAACATGTGAACGAAACATTGTTTATCTCAGAAAAGAGTCTTTATGTTAATATCATTATTAATAGGCAAATAAACAGTAAATGTCGTACCTTGACCAGGCTCGCTAACGACGCGGATGAACCCGCCGTGGGCTCTGACAAAATGATGAACGATCGATAATCCGAGCCCCGTTCCGCCTGTATGCCGTGAACGTGCTTTTTCCACGCGATAAAAACGATCGAATAAGTGAGCCAGCTCTTCGGCCGGAATACCGATGCCGGTGTCGATCACGGAGACACATGTATAGACTGCATTCCGATCTACGACCTTGTCTTGAATGACAACTGAAATCTTTCCGCCTTCCGGCGTGTAGCGGATTGCATTAGTCAACAAATTGATGAATACCTGCGTAATCCGTCTGGCATCGGCCATTACGGTCACCGGCCTTGAAGTCGTAGAGAGGCGAATTTCCAATCTGTTTTCTTCCGCTTCGTATTTCACGTCGTCCACGATTCGTTCAAGGTGTGCCGTCAGATCGAGCGGTTTGCGATCGAGTGATAACCGGCCCGCTTCTGCGAGTGACAAGACATGAAGATCATCTACAAGCAGGCTCAATCGGATCACTTCATCGTGAATCCGAAGCATTTCCGGCGGGACATGATGACCGGCCTGCTGATAATTTTCCAGTTTAAGCTGCATAATGGACAGCGGCGTGCGAAACTCGTGAGCGACATCGGCCACCAATCGTCTGCGGGCGTCCTCAGCTTCCCGCAGGCGAAGCGTCATATCGTTGAATGTCTGGATAACTTTACCATAATCGTCTTTTGTTTGTACAGGAACGCTCACCTCCAGATCCCCTTGTGCAACGCGTTCGATAGCGGCAATAAGTTTTCGAAGCGGACGCGTCAGTACCCCCGAAATCCATAAACTGAAGAATAGGCAGGTAGCTACGAAAAAGCCCCATTTCCCAAACCAATACAGCTTCATCTTGCCCATAACGTAAATTTTCAAGATCTCGATTTGTTCCCCTGGCGGGGCATTCAAAAAAGTTGCACTGATTTCTTCCTTACGGAATTGATCGAACAAAAACTCCAAGTAAACCTGATTATATAAGACATAGGCACCGCCGATAATAAAAACGAGCAGTCCCATGTAGACAAGTATTTTTTGGCGTACCGTGGGCGTCATGATTGTTCACCGAATCGGTAACCGAAGCCGTAGACCGTTTGAACATAACGAGGGCTCGCCGGATCGTCTCCCAGCTTGCGGCGAAGATTCCGGATATGGGAATCCATCGTTCTTTCGTAGCCCATATATTCGTCCTGGAGTGCGGTTTTTAATAATTGCAGGCGGCTGAATACCATTCCGGGATGCGCAGCCAACGTGTACAAAATTTTGAATTCTGTCGGTGTCAGTTGGATCTGCTGGCCGTCCTTGAATACTTGACATTTGGCCTCGGAAATGGTCAGGTTGTCTCGTTCCAAGAACATCGACCTGTCTTCAGGTCCGCGCAAGCGGCGAAGTAAAGCCCGGATGCGCGTAGCGAGCTCGCGCAAGCTGAACGGTTTCGTCAAATAATCGTCCGCACCGATTTCCAGACCGACGATTTTATCCGATTCATCCGATCGGGCCGTAACCATAATAATACCGCAATTCGAGAATTGTCTGATTTCGCGGCATACGTCGATGCCGCTTTTCTCTGGGAGCATCCAATCAAGCAAGATGAGATCAGGCCGTTCAGACCTGGCAATCATGAGCGCTTCCTTGCCGGTACAGGCCGTCAATACCTGGAACCCCTCACGTTGCAGATAGGTTTGCATCTCCTCAAGCATGTCCGGCTCGTCCTCCACAAGCAACAATTTCGGTTCCATTCCAATCACATCTTTTCAAGTTAGTCTGATTCTGCTTCCACTCGCGAGAATACACCGTTTATCAAAAATTATACCGTGATCTAGCAGATTCTTGAAGAAGTTCACGCAAGAAAAGAGGAAAATCTGCATAAGATCTCGACATTTGTCGGTTATACTTGCTTGGAAGCAGATAGATTCCTTAAGGAATAGGCGCGGGTCGCTTTCTCGTAAAAGAAGAGGGAGAGTCTGGACAGATCGGAGAATACAATGGAACAGAATATATTAATTACAGGAAGTACAGGATTAATTGGTCAGCATATATTGTACGAACAACTACCCGAATACATAAGAGGGCATAAGCAGGGGAAAATCTATTTGCTTATTCGCAGGCAAGAAGGCAGAGATGGAGCGGCATTTATCCGCGGTTTGTTGCAAAATGCATGGACTCCTGATTTTTTACAACAGGGATCTGTCAACCATGCCATGGATTATATACAGATCATAGAGGGCGATATTCGAGACCGTGACTTGGCAAAGATTTTAAAGAAGCATATTCCAGACCGTGTTAGACTCCAAGTGTTTCATAGTGCCGGAAGTGTAAATTTGCATGTGGGTCAAGCAGCAGAACAAGACGTGTTTCACCATAATTTTTTAGGTACACAGTCGTTTCTGCATGCACTGCAAAGCTATGACTGCAGGTTTATGTTTATCAGTACGATATTCTCATCGGGTATTCGAACAGGATTAATAAATGATCATTTTCTTCACTCTTCATCCGATGTATATCGAAATCCTTATGAACAATCTAAAGCGGCTATTGAAACGATGATTCAAGAGTATGGTGCCAAAAAGCAGATGACGATTCAAATTGCGAGGCCGAGTGTTGTCGTTGGCCGATTGTTAACCGCCCCTCTATATTATACTTCTAAATTTGATGTGATTTACGGGTGGGGACGTTTCTTCTGGATGATGAAAGAGAAAAATACGGGAGACGGGATAAGAATTCATATCAACCCGAACTCGGGGATGAATATCGTTCCGGTTGATTATGTAGCAAAAGCTTGCTTGAGATTGAGTCACACAAACCGGAGTCAATTAAACATTGTCCAGACCAAATCAATACATCATGCGGAGTATTTATCCCGTATATTGGATGCGGTTGGATTTACAAATTATGCATTTGTCGATAAGAAGCCTATTAACCTGAAAGGTCTTGAGAAAATCTACTATAGGTCAGTCGGAAGTATCTTTAGCCCTTATCTTACAGGACCATGTTACGAATATGATACGTCGGCCCTGAATCAAATCATGGCGGATATTCCTTCAATAGATATCCCGGCTTCTATAGAAGCATTGATTCAATTTGCGGTTGAGCATCGTTTCGAGGAACAACAGATTCATGCCGCATGGAGTAGAGCACAAGCTGCTTGCCATGGAACGTAGGATGGAGACGGGTATGTGGGTATAGATGTGAAAGACAGCGGGAGAGGAATACCGGAAGAGGATCGGATCGATTGTCTTTGGGAAGCTTAGCGATTTGTTCAGCCCGAAGCATCTTATGGTGATTGGGATCGCGATTTATGCCGCGAGTTCCGTTTTCATGATAATTACATCACACTTATTTTATTTCGTGCCATTCAAGGATTAGGAGCTTCAGCTATCCCGGCAATAAACAACACAATCATTACTCGTTATTTTACGGATACAGGGCGCAAGAAAATGTTCGGTTTGGTAACATCAGCATTTTCTTTCGGCGTAGCGGTATAGACCCGTTAAACTGAACTTTACCACAAGTAACGGCAAGTTTTTGAGACAATTCAAAGCACTCAATCGTCGACTTACGTTAGCTACGGAAGAGTTGGCCGGGTCTGACAGTAGAGTCATCGATATTGCCCTGAAGTATGGTTACGAAAGTCCAGAGGCATTCGCCAAAGCTTTTCAACGGATTCATGGGGTAACGCCGCTTGCAGCGAAGAAAAAGAACGTGAAGCTCAAAGCGTTTCCTCGTCTCTCCTTTCAAATTCAGATTAAAGGAGAAACCGAAATGAACTATCGTATCGTTGAGGAAAAGGCGTTTAAAGACTTTAGAGAAGATGGAACCAGACACTATCTCTTTGGGACCGTTCTGCCGGACGGAAATGCGGTGCCCTCTGAATTTACGATGCTATCTATTCCTGACCAGACTTATGCCGTATTCGACAGCCGTGAGAAGGTGCCTGAGAGTGAAGAACTGGGCCTCGAAGTTGAAAACGTCTGGAAGCGTATTTACTCCGAGTAGTTCCCGTCGGCGAGCTTCGAGCAAGTTGAGGGGCCTTGCTTGGAAAAGTACTATTGGACGGATGATAGCCAAACGGAATCGATTTTGTGAAGTTTGGATCCCCGTTAAAAGAAAGTTATAGTTCGAACTGCTGGCTGCCATATTGGCTGCTTTTTTCTTTTTGGATGAAGGAAAAACTTGTTGCTGTTGCGTCGGAGTGAATGAATATGATCAACTTCAATAGCTTCACTGACAACAGATGTCAGTGAAGCTATTTTATAATTATGATAGTCAGTGGTCACCGATGGATAGTTGGTATCACTTGATGAATTGTACATTAAGGAGAATTTTCAAATGAAAAGTACGGTATATCTTTATGTGTTTGACACAATGGCAGACTGGGAAATAGGTTACTTAACTGCCGAACTGAACTCGGGAAGATTTTATAAAAAGGGGCTGGCCCCATCCAAAGTAGTCACCGTGGGAATGGAAAAGACTCCTGTAACTACAATGGGCGGATTGAAAATACGGCCAGACCTTAAACTTGATGAGTGCAGCATTGAAAGCACAGATGCATGGATTTTACCCGGTGGAAATACATGGACAGAAACCATTCACCAACCCATCTTAAAAATCGCTCAGAGGTGTTTAAAGGAAGGTATATTGGTTGCAGCGATTTGTGGTGCAACAATGGGACTTGCCCAAGCAGGATTGCTGAATTCACGCCCGCATACAAGCAATGATCTGGAATACCTTAAAATGATCTGTCCCACTTACACGGGTAAAGAGTATTACAAAATGGAGTCTGTTGTAACTGATGGAAAACTGATCACTGCATCTGGAATAGCTCCGTTGGAATTTGCTGTACACGTGTTGAAAGCTCTGGGCGTGTTTTCTTCACAAACATTAGATGCCTGGTATAGTCTTAATAAGACTCAAGAACCCAAATATTTTTATGAGTTGATGAATTCAATACAGTAAAGGTATAAGCATAGGATTGTGGAGCCGTAGCTCAAATCAGTTTCATTTTCTTAAGAAAAAGAGGGTGCTTCCAATAGCGAAATGGGATAATATGCTTTCGATGCTTTGGATACTTAGAACCGGAAGGAAGCTCACCGCCACGCAGATCGCGGACAGTTTGGAGATCAGCGTTCGCAGCGTGTACCGATATATCGACGCATTATGCGCCAGTGGTGTGCCGGTCGTCGCGGAATCGGGCCATGACGGTGGCATTCGTATTCTGGAAAGCTTCAAGGAGACGCCATTGTTCTTCAACTCCGTAGAGGTGAAGGCGCTCGTGGATGCGTTTAAATTTGCGCAAGGCGCTGGTTATCCATATACAGAGGAGCTGGAAAGCGCGCTTAAGAAGGTGGAGAACGGGCTGCACGAAGAGCAGAGCCACGATCTGTTCCAACAGTCGAATGGCTTGGATGTAATTTCTCCGTCGCGTCTACCTTCCGTCGTTCCGTTGTTGCGTGACCTAGAGCAGGCGGCGAAGGACGGGCTAACGGTTCGCATTACCTATCGCAAAGCGAATGCGGAGCAGGACGACGGACGAGAAGTTGATCCGTACGGGTTGGCTTACGACCGAAACGAGTGGTACGCTGTCGCGTTCTGCCATCGGTCGCAGGAGGTACGGACGTTTCGCGTGGACCGCATAACGCGGCTGGAGCCGACTGAAGCGCGGTTCGAGAAGCCGGAGCGTTTCTCGGCGTCCGTCTATTTCCGCGACCAGTCCGAGCGAGAACGGGAGGCAGATGGACCACTGACAGTCATCCGCATCGAGGGAGAGCCAGACACGCTGAACGCGGTGTGCCGCCACTGGCATATGCGCCACTATTTGACGGAACGGACCGATCGAGAGGCGCGGTTTCTACTCGACGTCCCGACGATGAACAAGCACCTACCAATGTATCTAATGACATTCGGCACAGCCATTCGCATTCGGGAGCCACAGGAGCTAAAGCGTCGGATCCAGGAAGTGGCATATGGAATCGCCAAACATTATGACGAAGATTCCGATTGAACTTCACTGACAATGGTTGTCAGCGGGAGTTTCGAACAAGGTCATTTTTTCGAAGATGCCGGGCTGGGTGGAGGAAGAGCAGGGCAGAATCGTTGACGAGATGCGTCGATTGTTCTCAGGCGTCGCCGAACAGTTCCGTGATTTGCTGGGGCGTACGCCTGATCCGGACAAGACAATGACGATTGAGCATCCGAAGTATGGCTGTCTTGATACGCATTTGCATTTCTCCGACTTCCTGTGGCATGTAGATCAACCACGGGACGTATCACAGGGGCAATGGACCGCGATGCTGAGGCAGCAAGGATATGCGGGAATACTAACCGATTATATATTTTATTTGATGGAACGGACAGGTAGGGCAACGGTAAATATTGAATATTCTAAGGCAGTGAAAGGCACCCAACTCGGGTGCCTTTCGATTTTGCTCTATAGATGTTACGGTGAACCTTATCACAAGTAAGCACAATGTCATTTTAAGCAAGCGGCAAAGAACATCTCAATGTCTTAGACACTTCTTTTTTTAGGCTTATTTGCCTGTATTTCATTGATTCGCTCTCCTTCTCCTTGCCTAAGGTATCATTTTCAACTTCGTTGTATATACTGGTATATACATGTCGATGGAAGGTGTGATAAAATGAGCGAAAGCAATCGAAAAGAGGGAGGGCTCTCCATGTCGACCACCGTACAGAAGTGGGGAAACAGTCTAGGCATTCGTATTCCGAGCCAGATAGCCGAAAGGATTGCGGTCAGCCAAGGGTCGGAAGTTGACTTGGTTGTGGGTGATGATCATTCGCTCATCGTAATACCAAAGAAGAAAAAGCCGACATTAGAAGAATTATTGGCCCAATGCAACCCGGAAAATCGCCACGACGAAATGGATTTCGGTGTAGAAGGGAAGGAATTGCTTTAGATGAGTGCAGACCGAGGAGATCTAGTATGGATAAACTTTAATCCCCAAGCAGGTCACGAACAAGCTGGGAGAAGGTCTGCGATCGTGCTGTCACCAAAAGCATTTAATGAAACGACGGGTTTTGTTTCGGTTTGCCCAATCACTCATACGGTCCGAGGCTGGGGATACGAAGTGCTGCTCCCCATTGGCTTGGTGTTTAACGGGGTCATTTTAACGGATCAGATAAAAAATCTTGATTGGCGAGCTAGACGCATTGATATCGTCGGAAAAGCCCCGACTGAAGTAATCAATGAGTGCTTAGACAAAATACACACATTTTTGTAGCGAGTCTCATTTTAGGGGCTGGCTTTTTTTAAAATATAAGAATTTATAAGTTTGCACTGCTTTTGATCAGGTTCATATATTTCTCGTGAAACGGTCGCCGCCAGAAGACGGCGCTAGCCGTTTCATTTTGTTTCAAGCAAAATGGCGTGGAAGATGTCGACTTGGCTTCCGTAATCAACTAATGCCTATGGCGGATAGGCAGCGGCAATTTAAATTTCGCCTTAGAAAGGATATGCTGAGCCTTACCATAAGTGACGGCGAAAAATTGGGGTGTTGTGGAAGTATCACACTGGACCGTATAATCAGCATGAGAATGTTCCATTTTGATTTCTTTTGCCAGGCTTCAATGTACCAGTCGTTACTTGCGAAGTTTCGCAAGTGCTCCTCGGTTCATAGCGGGGTTTATAACTTTACGGTTGAAAGGATGGTCTTTGTGTGGCAAGAAAGAAAACAGTGAAAAGAATCAACAAGATTCTCCTGACTGCGATAGGCGGATTTGCACTTGTTTTGGGTGTTTTAGCGGGTTATGTTTATTTCTTCATTCTTGAAAAACCTGCTGAACCGGATGAATGGGATTCTGCGGAGCGCTATGTCTGGAATAAAATCAAGTTTGATCAGGATGCACAAGTCATTTCTGCCGACGGTTCGGAATACTATTTACTTGCCAATAAAGGAGCAGCTGCTGAAGATAAATTGATCATTTATTTTTCTGGGGGCGGTGTAGCTTGGGATGCTGGGACTGCCGCGCAGCCGATTAGTCTGAGTAATGTTATGAAGAGTGGTGAGATCAAATATTATTTCCCTAACATCCCATTCTTTAAAGTAAGTACGCTTGACGGCCTGTTGAAAAATAATAACCCTGACAATCCGTTCAAGGATTGGAATATTGTATATATCCCTTATTCTACTGGTGATCTGCATATCGGGAATGCATCCAAGGAATATACGGATGATAAAGGCAAGACGTTTACAATGCGTTACAACGGTCAAGCCAATACGCGAGCAGCATTGGAATGGATTGCAAACCATTTCGCCGCGCCGGAAAAGATCCTCATTGCGGGAGAAAGCGCCGGAGGATTCGGAGCTGCTTTCTGGGTGCCTGAGATTGCGAAATGCTACCCGGATGCCCGTATTTATCAATATTCGGACAGCTCCTACTTAAATGCCGCTCGCTGGCCGGATATTATCGATAACGAATGGAAGGCCAACTTTGCAGCAACTTTTGGTTATGAAGTCCAGGGCGATTTGATTTCGTCCGCATTCACGGCGAACCGTAAGCTGCTCCCGGACAATGCGGTACTTTTGCAGTCCAATACGCTTTATGATGAGCTGCTGTTCGACTTTGAAAAGGATCTGAATGGTGACGTTTCGGACGATGGCGAATATGTGCACCGCTGGTCGGCCCGCATGCTGCAATCTGCCGGGGAGCTAACTGAAGTATTGCAAGGCTACTATTACTACATCACTGATTACGGTCTTAACGAGAAGACGGGAAGGACACCACATACACTCTCCCCATTAAATCATTTCTACAAAGCCGAACAGGACGGGGTGAAGCTGATGAAGTGGCTGGACGATGCCGTGAATAAGGATGAATATTACTCCGTGGGGCGGCATTTTGTAGAGAAAGAGATTGGAGAACGATAGTTGAATCATATCCGTTAAGAAGTACCCTAAGTGACATGGGAGAGTTAGGATGTTGGGCACTAATTCCAGTGTTTTTTATGTGATACAATAAGTGGAAAGGATAGAAATTGGAAATTAGGAACGGAGGAGAAGTTTGCTTAAGTGGAATAGCGATGTATGGGGAAAGCTGATAGGACCGTACAGTTCTGCAGACAACGTACCTGTGTTATTGCAGCAGCTAATACAGGAATATCGCCAGGAGGTTTTTGACGAACTCTTTCAGGAGTATTTGTTCCATCAAAACACGATATGGAAAAAAGAAAATTGTTTACGTTAACCAATTGGATTTCTAGGAGCTGTCACGCCGGACAAGCTACAGCAGGTTCAAGTAATCGGTGAGACGAAGAGGGGGAAACCGAAATGAAGACGATCAAGTGCATGATGGAACACCTGTACTGGGCGGACGGACGCATCTTGGACGCGCTCGAGGAGAGTGATACGAAGAATAAGGAGCTTCTGAAGCTGGCTCGGCACGTTGCGGTCGCGGAACGAGTCTGGCTGTCTCGATTGCAGGGCAAGGGCAGTGCGCAATATTCGTTGTGGGAGGAAGCGGAAGACCTGTCGGAGATCCGGACGATGTTCGAAGAAAACGCCGAGCAATATCGCGCCTATATCGAAGGGCTCGAGGAATCCGAGTTGGACGAAATGATCGACTATGCGAACCAGAGCGGGGTTCCGTTCCGGACGTCCGCCCGGGACATCCTGTCGCAAGTCCTCTTACATGGGCAATATCACCGGGGACAGATCAACCGGGGACTTCGAATCGAATCGGCAGAGCCTGTCCAGGTTGATTACATCACGTTCGCGAGGCTCTAACAGGGGCTAAGCAGAATTGGATATTGATAGATTCGTAACTATGCGACTCACCATGCTCCTTTCGCATTTTTCGCCTAAGAGCCGTCTAAAACCTTTGGTTTTAGAGGTTCTTTTTTTAGTTTCACTGCGGCTTTTTGTAATACTGCGCTTATTATTTTTTGTATTTATTACTTACAAAGGTATTCGCCGAGGCGGTCAAAAAGCCCATGGTCCCTGATTAACGTGCGAAAAGCAGAGAAGTTAATGGAGACCGGACGAATGAAAGCCCCAGGCTATGCCGAAATTCATCGAGCACGGGGAGATGGAAGATGGGACATGGCCTATGAATCACAGAAGAACGCGACGATTCCGCAGGATCTCGAATCCATTCGATGAGTTATTCGATGAATACCTGGGAGCTCAGTTTTTTCTTGTAATGCAGAGGCGTTTCACCAAGTACACGCTTAAAGTCCGTAATGAAATGCTGTTGACTGCTATAGCCAAGATCATAGGCAATATCCGCCCAATCTGGTTGATCGCATTCACGAATGAGTTTTGCCGCAGTAAGCAGTTTATGCCTTTGGAGCTGCCACTTTATCCCGATTCCAATATAGTCCTGGAATAGCTGCTGGAGCCATCGCTCGCTTTTGCCAACCCATTTCGCAACATCGCCAACTGTCTGGAAATGATCTGACTCAATCGCCGTAATGATTCGGTCGATGATTTCAACGTTAGGATCATATTGCGGGTTTTGTGCTTGCAGGAGCTCGGCAAGAGCGCCGACAGCTGTGTCGTCCTGTAATGCCAGCGTATTTTCAATAAAAGAATGGTCGGCATCGGCAAACACTTCTTGCAATGCAATCGTCTCGTTGTGTAAGCCTGCCAGCGATCTGCGCCAAAAAGCGTGGAACGCGCCTGGTTTAAATCGAGCACCGATGATTCTGCCATTATCCGCTGCCTCGTAATCCCGTTTATCCCGGAATGAGCACTGAATACCTGATTCGTGCGCAGATAAATAGACATCGACATAAGGCCTGTGCATAACTTGCTCCGATATGTAGGGCTGCCCCGACGTCATATTCCAGCGTATGGTCCAAAAATGGTTAACGAATGGAGACAGACAGACCGGCGGCACATAGGTTTCAAAGTTAATATTCCGCTCGAAGCCGTCAGGATCCAGTTTCCCACCTGTTTTATAAATGTCTGCGGATTTCTGTAATACAGTCATGGTATCCATCCTCTATTATTGAATTATAGAAACTATACCAATTCACTTAAAGGAGCTTGATGAAGATGACAAATACACCCCAATTACGCGGTATGGCAAATGTGAGTTTCTGGGCAGAGGATCTCAATACGGCCAAAGAATGGTACACTAAGCTATTGGGTGTGGAGCCGTATTTCCAAAGTCCGAATCCCGAAAACCCAGCGTATATTGAATATCGAATCGGGGACTTCCAAGATGAGCTTGGCATCATTGATAAGAAATACGCGCCCCAGACAGCTACCTTAGCTGGAGTGGGAGGAGCGACGCTATACTGGCATGTGGATGATGTTGTCGGTATGTTGAAGAAGTTAGAGGAACTGGGTGCCACGCAATACGAGCCTCTAACGGAGCGTGGTGTCGACTGGTTCACGGCATCGGTCGTAGACCCTTTTGGAAACATCATTGGCTTGATCCATAGTCCGCATTATAAAGAAGTACTGCATTCCATTCAAAAAGCTTAACTTGACTTGAACTGGCATCGTTACGCGAACGATGTTAGTTCTTTTTTTGATATGAGATCATTATGCTTAATGTTATCGTGACATCCTCTCCTCATTAAAATAAGGAGCTTCCTTGTGGAAGC
>NZ_JAOQJC010000027.1 GCF_025567625.1 Paenibacillus sp. J5C2022
TACAAAAGTAGCTGAGATGCGGTGGTGGCGAGTGACTTTGTATGAAAAATCGTACAAAAGTGGCTGGGATGCGGTGGTGGCGAGTGATTTTGTATGAAATTTCGTATAAAAGTAGCTGAGATGCGGTGGTGGTGAGTAACTTTGTATGAAAATTCGTACAAAAGTGGCTGGGTTGTGGTGGTGGTGAGTGACTTTGTATGAAATTTCATACAAAAGTAGCTGAGCTGGGCGAATGTGGGTAACATTATGTGGGGAATCATGTAAAAAGCGACGATCGGCGGCAATGAGTGGGGAGCGATAGTTGCTTGGCGACTTAATGAGAGTCAAATGAAAACACGAAAACGAACGAAATCCCCTGAATCCTTGTCATAGCAAGGAATTCAGGGGATTTATGTATCTCATCTATCGTGACGTATCGGAACGTAATGGCGTCCCAGGAGGGATTCGAACCCCCGACAACTCGCTTAGAAGGCGAGTGCTCTATCCGACTGAGCTACTGGGACACGAGCAATAATATAACATGCGATGCCTGTTGATTGCAACCCTTTTTTTGAAAAAAAATAAGATTACCTATTCTGCTCTGGCTCCACCAACGACTCCTACGATCAACAATCAGCAAGCTTGGAGAGTGCGCGAAAGGGGAAGGACAATGAATCGACATAAAGGAGTAGACAAAATTTGCTGCGCAAGGGAGGCGTCGCCACAACCAGCGTCTTAAGCGAGGAGGCCCTAGCTTGGGTGTTAACACGAAGAAGCAATGAGACAGAGCCAAAAGAGGTTTCTCAATAGTACGCGTCATGTTATAATCTTACGCGAGGCTGTACATAACTATATCCATTGAGCTTGAACTCTGGCGGCAAGGCAACAGTACTTATAATGCGTTTATCGGTTAAGGCGGTGTTATCATTACAACTCCTCAAGATCCACCAGAAGAACATAAAGATAATATTTACTTGTTCCCGAGCATGCTTGATCAGTACCAGATCAGCTTAACCCGCATGCTGGAGGCGGAACGGTATGACGAGGCCAAGCGTCTGCTTCGCTTCCTGCTGCAATGCCAAGGCCAGGAGAAGCAGCATTACGAGGAATGGGACAGCCTGCTGGGATGGCTGGATGTCGCTTTCCCCGAGAATGGACAGGAAGCGGAATACGGCGAAGGAGACGAAGAAGAGCTTCGCGAGCAAGCGCTGCAGCCCGCCAGACAGGACAGGGATTACATTAACGGCGTCCTGCATGTCATGGAGCACCATCCCATGATCGACCAGCGTATGCTCGCATTGGAACGAGCTGCATACATAGAATCGGATGAAGTTCATCACAGAATCCGCACCATGCTGGCGGACAAGCAGCTGCATCCCGTCCTGCAGTTCAAGGCTCTGCAATGCCTGAAGAAGCGGGGGGAGAGCGGGGAGATAACGGTTGAGCGGCTGGGCGAGGAAGTGAAGCTGCGTATCGAAGAGACGCCGCTGTCGATTGATGAGTTTCCATCTCCTATACTTCGCATTTTGGAGAGGACCTCCGAAGCTGTGGAAGTGGACGATCCTACGCTGCCACATTTTGCCCAAGAGCTGTGGAAGGAAAGCTTGCAATTTCTATATGGAACCTCTTCTTATCAATGGATGCTGCGGGAGGATGACGGTGCGATAGACTGCTTTGCCGCGGCGCTTCATCTTACGTTGCTGCTGACTGTATACGGCTCGGCCAACGACGATGACATCCGTGATGCCTACGGGATTACGGAAGCGCTAAGGTTTCAATACGAGCAGGCATGCAGGTCGCTGAGAGGAATTGCCTCGCTTCTTCAGCAGGAAGACGAACCTCAGCCTTGAAAAGCTGGTCCAACTTGTTTATACTAGAATGGTTTATGGAACGTGAATACATGTTAAGCATGAGCATTTTTGGAGGGGAAAGCATAAAATGAAAGCAACATGGGAAAAAATAGACAAGAACATCGTCTCTTTGGACGTTGAGGTAGAAGCGGACAAAGTAACGGTAGCGCTTGATCAAGCGTTCAAAAAAGTAGTCAGCAAAGTTAACGTACCGGGCTTCCGCAAAGGCAAAGTGCCTCGCGGCATCTTCGAGTCCCGCTTCGGTGTGGAGAGCCTGTATCAGGATGCAATCGACATCATGCTTCCCGAGGCTTACACTGCGGCTATCAAGGAGAATGAGCTGCAGCCGGTCGATCGTCCCGAGATCGACGTTACACAAATCGGCAAAGGCGAATCCTTCAAATTCAATGCGAAAGTAACCGTTAAGCCGGAAGTAACGCTTGGCGAATACAAGGGCATTGAAATTGAAGCGGTGGAAACAGAAGTGAAGGAAGAGGAAGTTGCGGCTGAACTGGAGCGCCTGCAACAGCGTCACGCCGAGCTGAACGTCGTGGAAGAAGGAGCAGCGCAAAGCGGCGACACCGCTGTAATCGACTTCGACGGCTATGTGGACGGCGAGCAGTTCGAAGGCGGAAAAGCTGAGCGCTATTCCCTGGAGCTTGGCTCCGGTTCGTTCATTCCGGGCTTCGAGGAGCAAGTAGTCGGTATGGAGATTGGAGACTTCAAGGACGTTGAAGTCAGCTTCCCTGAGACTTACCATGCAGAAGCGCTTGCGGGCAAGCCAGCCGTATTCAAGGTGAAGCTGCATGAGCTGAAGCGTAAATCGCTGCCTGAGCTCGACGACGAGTTCGCCAAGGATGTCAGCGAGTTCGACACGCTGGAGGAATACAAGCAAGACCTGTCGAAGAATCTGCAGGAGCGCAAGGAGAAGGAAGCCGAGCAGGCGCGCGAATCATCCGTTGTCGAGAAAGCTGCCGAAGCTGCTGAAGTGGAAATTCCGGAAGCGATGATCGATACGGAAATCGACTATATGTTCAAGGACTTCGAGCAGCGCCTGAGCATGCAAGGCATGAACCTTGACCTGTACTACCAGTTCTCCGGACAGAACGAAGAAGCGCTTCGCGGTCAGATGCGCAGCGATGCGGAGAAGCGCGTTCGCAACAACCTGGTTCTGGAAGCTATTGCGAAAGCGGAAGGCTTCGAGGTGTCCGACGAGGATCTGACGGAAGAACTGGAGAAGCTGTCCAAGCAGTACAACCGTCCTGTAGAGGAACTGCGCAGTATTTTCGAGAAGAACGGCAACCTGGACAGCCTGAACGAAGATGTGCTGCTTCGCAAGACGATCAACTTCCTGCTTGAAAACAGCCAAACAGCTTAAACAAAGGCTGGTAGCCTTTGAACCACATAATGGCTTTACCCAAGATAAGGCGCGTGTATGATACGTGCCTTATTTTGACCTTACATATCTCAAGTTGAGAACTTTAGCATGCAATCTCCATACATATGAATGAACCGCAGCCGTATACTGTAGTATTGGAAAATGACATCACAAACCGAACATGTTACAATGAAAGTGCTATTCAAGTCCAAAAAAGAAATGAGGTTGGTCGCATGAATCTGGTACCGATCGTAGTTGAACAGACGAATCGCGGGGAACGATCGTATGATATCTACTCCCGATTGCTGAAGGATCGCATTATTTTTCTCGGGAGCGCGATAGACGACGATGTTGCTAACTCCGTTATCGCTCAGCTGCTTTTTTTGGCGGCCGACGATCCGGAGAAGGATATCCATCTCTATATCAACTCTCCAGGCGGTTCTGTCACTGCCGGAATGGGAATATATGATACGATGCAATACATCAAGCCGGATGTATCCACGATCTGCATGGGAATGGCGGCTAGCATGGGTTCACTGCTCTTGACTGCAGGCGCCCAAGGCAAGCGCTTCGCGCTTCCCAATGCCGAGGTTATGATTCACCAGCCTCTGGGCGGCGTGCGCGGCCAGGCTACGGATATCAAGATTCATGCCGATTGGATCCTGAAGACGAAGCAGAAGCTGAATCAAATCTACGTGGATCGCACGGGTCAGCCATATGAGAAAATCGACCGGGATACGGACCGCGACTATTTCATGAGCGCCGAAGAAGCGCTTCAGTACGGTCTGATTGACAAGGTCATTACTTCTCCTGTATTGTAATGTTTTAATTGAAGGGGTGAGCGCATGTTTAAATTCAACGACGAGAAGGGTCAATTAAAATGCTCGTTCTGCGGCAAGTCGCAGGAACAGGTTCGTAAGCTTGTCGCCGGACCCGGCGTCTATATATGCGATGAGTGCATCGAATTGTGCACGGAGATAGTGGAGGAAGAACTGGGTGGCGAAGAGGATCTGGATCTGAAGGATATTCCGAAGCCGCAAGAGATCCGTGCGATTCTGGATTCTTATGTTATCGGGCAGGAATCCGCGAAGAAGTCTCTGTCGGTCGCCGTATACAACCATTACAAGCGGATCAATTCCGGCAGCAAGATTGAAGATGTAGAGCTGCAGAAGAGCAACATTTTGCTTCTCGGCCCTACGGGTTCGGGCAAGACACTGCTTGCTCAGACGATGGCCAAAATATTGAACGTGCCGTTCGCGATTGCTGATGCTACTTCATTGACGGAAGCGGGTTATGTGGGCGAGGATGTGGAGAACATTCTGCTCAAGCTGATCCAGGCTGCCGACTATGACGTAGAGAAAGCGGAGCGGGGCATCATCTATATCGACGAGATCGACAAGGTTGCGCGCAAATCCGAGAATCCGTCCATTACCCGCGACGTGTCGGGTGAAGGCGTACAGCAAGCGCTGCTTAAGATTCTGGAGGGCACGGTCGCTTCCGTTCCGCCGCAAGGCGGACGCAAGCATCCGCATCAGGAGTTCATTCAGATCGATACGACGAATGTTCTGTTCATCTGCGGCGGAGCGTTCGACGGTTTGGAGCAGTTGATCAAACGTCGTATCGGCAAGAAGGTAATTGGCTTCAATTCGTCCGGCGAGACTCAGAAGGACTTGAAGCCGGGCGAATATCTGTCCATGGTATTGCCGGAGGATCTGTTGAAATTCGGATTGATTCCGGAATTTGTGGGCCGCTTGCCGGTCATCTCCACACTGGAGCCGCTCGACGAGCCGGCGCTGGTCCGCATTCTGTCGGAGCCTAAGAACGCGCTGGTGAAGCAGTATCAGAAGCTGCTGGAAATGGACAATGTGAAGCTGGACTTCGAGCCTGCCGCATTGGACGCTATCGCGAAGGAAGCGATCAAGCGCAATACGGGCGCCCGCGGTCTGCGGGCGATTATCGAAGGCATCATGCTGGATGTCATGTACGACGTGCCGTCCCGCGACGATGTGAGCACTTGCCTCATTACTGAGAAGTCGGTGCGCGAGAAGATTATGCCGGAGCTTTCGACCAAGAAAGGCAAGAAGAAGGAAGAGAGCGCCTGATCGACGTTTATTACAGCCAAAGCATCCACCCCTGCCGGGAGGCACCACTACGGACAGCGGGTGGACTTTGGCGTTCATGGGAGAGATAACTTATGTATTTACGTCAAGATACGGTAGCGGTCAAAGTAGGCGATCTGACGATCGGCGGCAGCAACGAAGTTATTATTCAGAGCATGTGTACGACCAAAACGGCCGATGTGGAGGCGACGGTGTCCGAAATATTGCGTCTGGAGGAAGCGGGCTGCCAGATCGTCCGCGTAACGGTGAACAATATGGAAGCCGCTGACGCAATCAAGGAGATTAAGCAGCGCATTCATATCCCGCTGGTGGCCGATATTCATTTCGATTACCGGCTGGCTCTGGCTGCCATCGAGAACGGTGTCGACAAGGTGCGCATCAATCCGGGCAATATCGGCCGCCGCGAGAAGGTGGAAGCTGTCGTGCAGGCGTGCAAGGAGAAGGGCATCCCGATCCGGATCGGAGTGAACGCAGGCTCTCTGGAGAATCACTTGCTGGAGAAATACGGCTATCCGACGCCCGAGGCGATGGTGGAGAGCGCGCTGTTCCATATCGGCATATTGGAGGAGCTGGACTTTCACGACATTATCGTGTCTCTGAAAGCTTCCGACGTGCCAATGGCGATCGCCGCCTACCGCATGGCCGCCGAGAAGATCAAGTATCCGCTCCATCTGGGCATTACGGAGGCGGGCACGCTGCACGCCGGTACGATCAAGAGCTCCGCCGGCATCGGCGCATTGTTGGCTATGGGAATCGGCAATACGGTTCGCATCAGCTTAAGCGCAGATCCGGTAGAGGAAGTGAAGGTGGCCCGCGAGCTGTTGAAATCGTTCGGACTGATAACCAATGCCGCGACTCTCGTATCTTGTCCGACTTGCGGAAGGTTGGATATTGATTTGTTCTCCATCGCCAATGAGGTGGAGGATTACATCTCTAAGATTAAAGTGCCGATCAAAGTATCCGTCCTTGGCTGCGCCGTGAACGGACCCGGCGAAGCGAGAGAAGCGGATATCGGCATCGCTGGTGCAAGAGGCGAAGGACTGCTGTTCCGGTACGGCGAGATCGTTCGGAAGGTGCCGGAGGCGGACCTTCTGGACGCCTTGAAGCAGGAGATAGACGAGATTGTCCGCGTCTATGAAGAGACCGGAGAAATACCGGGACGCAAGCAGCATTCTCACAGCGGATAGAGAAGCGGCTTATCGTCGCCCCATGAAGAAGGGGCGGGATAAGCCGCTTTTTTTGCGCGTGGAATGCAGTCTGTGCGGTTATTCCGACTTTCAAGAGGCAATACTGTCATAATACGGATAACTATGACGGTCAGCGAGGAGCCGTCACGCTTGAAAGGGGCGGATAGAGCATGAATTTGAGTCTCGTGTTAATGTTAGTGCAAGTGTTTTTCGCCGTTGTGATAGGCATTTATTTTTGGAATTTGCTGCGCAATCAGAAGACGAACCGGTCGGCGGTCGACCGTGAATCCCGCAAAGAGATGGATAAGCTGAGAAAGCTGAGATCGATATCGCTGACGAAGCCGCTGGCCGAGAAGACGCGTCCGCAATCCATGGTGGATATTGTAGGGCAGAAGGATGGATTGCGCGCGCTGAAGGCTGCGCTCTGCAGCGCAAACCCGCAGCATGTCATCATATACGGTCCTCCCGGCGTAGGCAAGACGGCGGCGGCGCGCGTCGTCTTGGAGGAAGCGAAGAAGAATCCCTCTTCTCCCTTCCTTCCTGAAGCGAAATTTACGGAGATCGATGCGACGACCGCCCGCTTCGACGAGCGGGGCATTGCCGATCCGCTGATCGGTTCCGTCCATGATCCTATTTATCAAGGTGCGGGAGCGATGGGAGTAGCGGGCATTCCGCAGCCGAAGCCAGGCGCTGTGACGAAGGCGCACGGAGGCATTCTGTTCATTGACGAGATCGGTGAATTGCATCCCGTGCAGATGAATAAGCTGTTAAAGGTGCTGGAGGATCGCAAAGTGTTCCTGGAGAGCGCTTATTACAACTCGGAAGACAGCAATATCCCGACTTACATTCATGACATCTTCCAGAATGGACTTCCGGCGGACTTCCGGCTTGTCGGAGCTACTACGCGCTCGCCGGGAGATATTCCGCCCGCCATTCGCTCCCGCTGCATGGAGGTGTACTTCCGGCCGCTGCTGGCGGATGAGATTGCGCTCGTCGCGGAGAATGCAATCAAGAAGATTGGCTTCGGGCCCTGCCCGGAAGCGATTGACGTGGTGAAGAAATACGCGACGAACGGTCGCGAGGCGGTTAATGTCATTCAACTGGCCGCCGGCGTGGCACTGTCGGAGAAGCGCGAGAGCATCGCCGCTGCGGATATCGAATGGGTCGTGAACAGCAGCCAGATTCCGCCGCGACCGGATCGCAAGGTGCCGGACAAACCGCAGGTCGGCTTCGTGAACGGGCTCGCTGTGTACGGTCCGAATCTTGGTACGCTGCTGGAAATTGAAGTGAGTGCGATACCTGCGGCAGCCGGCAAGGGCGTATTTACGATTACAGGCGTCGTGGACGAAGAAGAGCTGGGCGGCGGCAGCAGGACGCTGCGCCGCAAGAGCATGGCGAAGGGCTCGGTGGAGAATGTGCTTACGATACTCCGCCGCATCGGATTCAATCCCTACGACTACGACTTGCACATCAATTTCCCCGGCGGCACGCCGATTGACGGACCTTCCGCGGGCATTGCTATGGCGACTGCGATTGCTTCGGCCATAAGAAGGGTTCCGGTTGACAATAAGCTGGCGATGACGGGCGAAGTTGGCATACACGGGAACGTCAAGCCTGTCGGCGGTGTACTGGCGAAGGTGGAGGCTGCATTCCAGGCGGGGGCGGTGCGCGTCATTGTTCCGAGGGAGAACTGGCAAGCGATCTTCAAGGATCTGGAAGGCCTTCAGGTCATCCCTGTAGATCGTGTCGAGGAAGTATTCAAGTACGTATTCCCGGAAGAGAAGGTCGTTCCGGAGGGGATGGAGAAGCCTGCGGGATCGGATGTGTACATCGCGCCGGGCATTCCATATTTGCAGGCGGATTCAACGGAGTGATACAATAAAGTGATGTTAATGATTGGAGGTGCCAAGGATGGGAACTGGCAAAGGGAAGGGCCGCCGATTGCCCCTGCTTCCGCTTAGGGGGCTTCTCGTATATCCCAGCATGGTGCTCCACCTGGATGTGGGAAGGGACAAATCGGTGCGCGCGCTGGAGCGCGCGATGGTTGAAGATCATAGAATACTGCTCTGTTCGCAGTCTGAAGTGAACATTGAGGAGCCGACCCGCGAGGATATATACAAGGTCGGCACCGTTGCGAAAGTAAGACAGATGCTGAAGCTGCCCAACGGCACGATCCGCGTTCTGGTGGAGGGCGAAATTCGCGCCGAAGTGCAGAGCTACTTGGACAATGAGGAGTTTTACGAGGTGCTGGCAAAGGAACTGCCGGAAGAGGTGACGGACGATCCCGCGGTAGATGCGCTGATGCGTTCTGTACTGAATCAATTCGAGCACTATATCTCGCTGTCCAAGAAGGTGACACCTGAGACGTATGCGGCCGTATCGGACATCGACGAGCCCGGCCGCCTGGCAGATGTCATTACGAGCCACCTGACGCTGAAGATTAAAGACAAGCAGGATATACTGGAGACGATCGACGTCTCGGCTAGGCTGGAGAGGCTGCTTGATCTGCTGAACAATGAACGGGAAGTGTTGGAGCTGGAGAAGCAGATTAGCCAGCGCGTGAAGAAGCAGATGGAGAAGACGCAGAAGGAATATTACTTGCGCGAGCAGATGAAGGCGATCCAGAAGGAGCTTGGCGAGAAGGAAGGCCGGGCGGGTGAAGCGGAAGAGCTGAGAAGCCAGCTGGAGGAAGCCGCGGTTCCGGACAGTGTGCGGGATAAGGTGAACAAGGAAATCGACCGCCTGGAGAAGATGCCGTCCGCTTCTGCGGAAGGGGGCGTCGTCCGCAATTATATCGATTGGATATTGTCCTTGCCGTGGAGCAAGCGCACGGAGGACGATCTTAGCATAAGCAAAGCCGAGGAAATATTGAACGACGATCATTACGGTCTGGAGAAGCCGAAGGAGAGAGTGCTGGAGTATCTCGCCGTGCAGCAGCTGGTGAAGAAGCTGAAGGGACCGATTCTGTGTCTGGCAGGCCCTCCGGGAGTCGGCAAGACGTCTCTGGCGCGCTCCATCGCCAAGTCGCTCGGACGCAAGTTCGTCCGTATATCGCTAGGCGGCGTTCGCGACGAAGCGGAGATCAGAGGTCATCGTCGCACCTATGTAGGAGCGATGCCGGGGCGGATTATGCAGGGCATGAAGACGGCGGGAAGCAGGAATCCCGTCTTCCTGCTGGACGAGATCGACAAGATGGCAATGGACTTCCGCGGCGATCCGGCCTCAGCGCTTCTGGAAGTACTGGACCCGGAGCAGAACAGCACGTTCAGCGACCATTATATCGAGGTGCCGTTCGATTTGTCCCATGTCATGTTCGTGACGACGGCGAACGCGATACACAATATTCCGCGTCCGCTGCTTGACCGTATGGAAGTACTCTACATTCCGGGGTATACGGAGCTGGAGAAGGAAGAGATCGGCAGACGATACTTGTTCCCGAAGCAGATGGAAGAGCACGGGTTGGAAGAGGGGCAGCTGGAGCTTGCAGATGAAGCGCTGCGGCTAATTATACGCGAATATACAAGGGAAGCTGGCGTCCGCAACCTGGAGCAGCAGCTGGCGGGCATATGCCGCAAGGCAGCCAAGCAATTCGTGTCCAATAACCATGAAGGCGAAGGCGCCATTGTGGTCGATGTGGAGCAGGTGAAGGAATGGCTTGGTCCTCCTAAATTCCGCTACGGCCTTGCGGAACAGGAAAATCAGGTGGGAGCCGTTACGGGGCTTGCATGGACGGAGGTCGGCGGCGATACGCTCGTGATTGAAGTGACGGTCATGCCGGGCAGCGGCAAGCTCACCTTGACCGGCAAGCTGGGCGATGTCATGAAGGAATCGGCGCAGGCCGCATTCAGTTATATCCGGACGCGGGCCGAGGCGCTCGGCATCGATCCCGGGTTCCATGAGAAGAACGATATTCATATTCATATTCCGGAAGGAGCGATACCGAAGGACGGTCCTTCGGCGGGGATTACGATGGCTACTGCACTCATCTCCGCCCTGACGGGACGCTACGTATCGAGAGAGGTGGCGATGACCGGAGAGATTACGCTGCGCGGCCGCGTACTGCCGATAGGCGGACTGAAGGAGAAGTCTCTCGCCGCTCACCGAGCGGGCATCAAGAAGGTGCTGCTGCCGAAGGACAACGAACGCGATCTGCGGGATATTCCGGACAGTGTAAGGGAAGAGCTGACCTTCGTGCCCGTATCTCACATGGATGAAGTGCTGGAGCATGCGCTGCTGCCGGCGGAGCAAGAGGGAGAGAAGGAGGAGGCTTTAAACCCGTTATCATGAAAATTAAAGACGTGCAATTTGTAATTAGCGCTGTCAGGCCAGAGCAATATCCGGAGGACGGCTTGCCGGAGATTGCCCTGGCGGGGCGGTCCAATGTGGGGAAGTCTTCCCTCATCAATACGATGATTATGCGCAAAAATTTGGCAAGAACGAGCTCTCAGCCGGGCAAAACGCAGCAGTTGAACTACTATCGGGTCAACGATATGGTTTACCTGGTCGATTTTCCGGGATACGGATATGCCAAAGTGTCCAAGGTGCAGCGCGAGAAGTTCGGCGTGATGATCGAAACTTATCTGAGAGAACGCGAGCTGCTCAAGCTTCAGCTGCTCGTCGTCGATATTCGCCACGCGCCGTCCGCGGACGACTGTCTCATGTACGATTGGCTGAAGCATTACGATATTCCGACTTGCGTCGTCGCGACGAAAGCGGACAAAGTGCCGAAATCCAAATGGCCGAAGCACATGAAGCTGGTCAGGGAGACACTCGGCATGGACGCCAGAGATACGATGGTGCTGTTCTCTTCGGAATCGGGTCTCGGGCGGGATGAGCTTTGGCAAATGATTGCGGAGCGTGCAGCTACTTAATCGCAACATTGGGGAGAAAGTTCAGGAAGTTGTTAAATAAAGCGGAGCATAGATGAAAAAAGTTTGGATTCCTCTTGAATTACTCCGAAATTTCTTGAAATATGCTCAAATTTGATGACTCGCAAGGCAGGAATATATCGCATAGATCACGTATAATAGAAGAATGGAAGTGCAAAAGGCGGACGCTGCTCAAGTGCAGCGAAAGCAAAAGAATTGAGGAGATTTTTATGGCTAAGCGGCTAGCCACAGAGTATGTAAATGCCAAACTGCAGTTAACGAATGAAGAGATGACGCGATTTATTGCATTTATGGAGGATCAACAATTGCGGCTTCAGGTGCTGGTGCTGGATCATGGCAGCCAGCGGCTCGTTCTTCAGGATGTAGCAGGGAGGGAGGAAATTCGTCTAACCTTTGAGCGGCAGCATCACTACTACGTATGCAAGCTCAATTGCCGTGTTGTACAACCAAGGCTGACCAATGCGCTGCGCAAAGCGGTATCTACATTCCGCGGCAATGCGATCGTCAACCGGATTTATAGCCATTATACGATGATCTATCACTATAGGAACGGCACAGTTCACAAAATTATCGAAAGCACGGCAGCAGGCGAGCGCATCGTATTCGAGCACAAGGATACGCTTGGCGCGCTGGAGCGGTTGTTCCAGAGCCGGCTGGTGGAACGCGAGATCGGCCTACTGCAAGGCGCTGTGAATGAACTGCTGGATTTGCGCAATCAGACGCGGGATCGCGGCGAGCTTGCCGCAATCGACGAGCGATTGCGAGAGTTGACGCGCAAGCTGTTCGTATTGGAAGCTTAATGTCTGCGCAATAGGCGGATGCATTCCGGGCCGGGCCACCCAATGGTGGTCCGGATTTTTTTAAGTACGCAACGATACGGGCAAGGTGTATCAACACGCTTCGGTCGCACATACATTAGTTTCGGAGATGAATTTTTGCCAATTGTGGGTGAAAACAAAAATAACTGTTGCAATTATCGCGGATAGATGTTATTTTTATTTTCGTTGAAAACATTGCTTATTGAACAAAATTAGGAACCAGGATTCACTCAGGACATGGATATGTTGCGAGAGATTAAACCCTCGGGAAGTGAATGACGTAGGTCCTAGCGGATGAAATTTTTCAAACATTTTATTCCTAGGAAGGGGGAACCGGAAGATGGAATATTCAACTTTCGGAAGACACGTTGCTGTTGATGCTTGGGGTGTAGATTTTGATTTGCTGAACAGCGCTGAGTTTTTGCAGTCACACATGGTAGAAGCCGCCGAGGCATGCGGTGCTACAGTATTATCGGTGCAAGGTAAACAATTTGAACCTCAAGGAGCGACAGTGCTCGTGCTGCTGTCTGAGAGCCACCTCTCGATCCATACGTATCCTGAGAGAGGATTCGCCGCGCTGGATTGTTACACTTGCGGTGAAACCGTCGATCCTCAGCTGGCGATCGATTACATGCTTTCCGTATTGAAGCCGACGACGACACATGCCAAGAAGCTTGTGCGCGGTCTGGGCGAGATGCAAGTGGAAGAGCCGAAAATGAAACAAACCGAGCTGGTATAGGTTTGCTCGGATAGTGTACGATATTGGGATAACCATGGACTTGATCCATGGTTATTTCTTTGCAGATATGGGGAATAATGATGTTGTATTTTTCAAACATTATTCATAAATGAATCTAGAGTACATGTCGAATTATGCTATAATATTCGTTGATAAACAAGGGTCGTACAGAAATCACAAGGGGGCAGGTGAAGCGAGAGATGCATATTATTGCTGTCGGGCTCAATTATCGAACCGCGCCGGTGGAAGTCAGGGAGAAGTTCACATTCAGCCAGAGCGATCTGCCGCATGCGCTCCATCAGCTGATGAATACGAAGAGCATTCTGGAATGCGTCATCGTCGCCACCTGCAACAGGACCGAGCTGTACGCCGTCGTGGACAGGCATCATATATGCGGTCATTATATCCGCAGCTTTATGGAGAACTGGTTCAAGCTGGAACGTCAGCATTTCACGAACCACTTATACATGTACGAAGACGATAAAGCGATAGAGCATTTGTTCCGCGTCACAAGCGGCCTGGATTCCATGGTTATCGGCGAGACGCAAATATTGGGGCAGGTGAAGGACGCATTCCTGCTGTCGCAGCGTGAGAAGACGACGGGCACGGTATTCAATATGCTGTTCAAGCAGGCCGTGACGATGGCCAAGCGGGCGCATTCCGAGACGTTGATCGGGGAAGCCGCCGTATCCGTCAGCTATGCGGCGGTTGAGCTTGGGAAGCAGATATTCGGCCAATTCGCGAAGAAGACGGTCATGGTCATAGGCGCAGGAGAGACGGGCGAACTGACAGCGAAGCATCTGTATGCGAATGGGGCCGACCGTGTCATCGTCGTGAACCGGACATTCGATCGGGCGATGCAGCTTGCGGACAAGTTCAATGGCGTGCCTTGCTCCATGGAGGAGGTGCGGCACAAACTGCAAGAGGTGGATATCATCATTAGCTCGACCGGCTCGCAAGGTTACGTGCTTGCGCGAGACAATGTAGCGGAAGCGATGAAGCGGCGCAAGTCGAGGCCGCTGTTCATGATCGATATTGCGGTTCCGCGAGATATTGATCCTTCCATTGCTTCTATCGAGAATGTATTCCTGTATGACATAGACGATCTGGAGGGTATCGTGCAGAGCAATCTGGAGATGCGCAGGCAGGAAGCCGCGAAGATTGAAGCGATGATCAGCGAAGAGATGGAGCTGTTCCAGCAATGGTACAGAACGCTTGGCGTCGTTCCTCTTATCCGCGCTCTTCAGACGAAGGCGGAAGATATCCACAAGGAGACGATGGCCAGTCTGACGAACAAGCTTCCTGCTCTGGAAGAGCATGAGCTCAAGGTCATCCGCAAGCTTACGAAGAGTATGGTCAGCCAGATGATGCATGATCCCATCCTGCGCATTAAGGAAGCGGCTGGCGAGAGACGGGCAGAGGAAGCGATGGATATGTTCGTGAAGTTGTTCGCACTGGAAGGTCAGCTCTTGGAGCAGCAAGAGACCGCCAAGCCGCAAGCCGCCAAATCCGGAGGCAGCGCGTCTCATTCGAAAGCGCCGGCAGCAGCTCTGGCTCGTACGTGACTCCTTCCTCCTGACAGGAGAGAAGGAGACGCAGATTCCAGCAAGCTTGCGAGGTGGTAGGATGATGGGAACAGCCAAGTGGATATATGATGCAGTGCTTTATATTTATGCCCTGAGCTTACTGTTTTATTTCTCCGACTTTATGCATGCGAACCGGAGGGCGAAACGGATAGGTACAGGGCTGCTTATTTTTGTATGGGTTTTGCAGAGCGCCTATCTGGTCCAACGGCTCACATCGCTCATCCAGATGGATATAGTCAGCTTGAGCGGGCTGGAATATTGGTTTATTTTTTCCTGGCTTATGATCACAATTACGTTAGTCATTCATCAATTCTTCTTTATCGATTATGTTGTGTTTTTTGTCAATATTATCGGTTTTGCCGTATTCGCCCTGCATTTGTACAGCGGGACGGCGGAGGGACAGTCGCTGGATATCTGGCAGGCGACCAGAGAATTGCTGTTCGTACATATTAGCCTCATCTTATGCGCCTACGCTACATTGACCATCGGCGCCGTTCTTGCCGGCATGTACTTGTACTTGCACCATCGGCTCAAGAGCAAGCGCTGGTCGCAGGCTGTGCGGCGCTTCCCCAGCTTGGATCGGATCGAAAGGTATATGGACCGCACCATCGTCATCGGTGTGCCACTGCTGGCCTTGTCGCTTGCAATTGCGATTATATCCCTTCTTGTGGAGGGCAAAGCGATTCTGCTGCTTGATTGGAAAGTGATTACTTCCTTCTTGTCGCTCCTCATCTTCGTCATCTATGTCTATATGCGGGCGCTGGACAAGTATCCCGGACAACAGCTGGCCAAGCTCAATATTGTCGCGTTCGTCATTCTTGTCTTCAACTTCATGACGAGCTCGTTGTCATCATTTCATTAGAAAGCGGAGGATTGCCGCAATGAGCGAAACGACGCCGAGCGATTATTACCCGATTATGATGCGGCTGCAAGGCAAGCGCTGTCTCATTGTAGGCGGCGGTCCCGTAGCGGAGCGCAAGCTTGAGGGGCTTCTGGCCGCAGCCGCGGACGACATCGTCCTCGTCAGTCCCGATGCGACGACGGAGATTGAGAAGCTGGCCGCAGCCGGGCGGCTTCGTTGGGAACGGAGGCGCTATCGCGAGGAGGATCTGGCTGGGGCGTGGCTAGTGTTCGCCGCTACCGGCGACAAGGAGCTGAACGCCTCCATCGGACGGCTTGCGGAGTGCAGCGGCAGGCTTACGAATGTAGCGCACGAGTCCGAGTTGGGCAGCTTTATTACACCTAGCATTCTACGGAGGGGGGAACTGCTCATGACCGTCACTGCATCCGGCAACAGTCCTTCCTTCTCCCGGCTGCTCAGGAAAGAGCTGGAAGAGCACTACGGCGATGAGTATGGAAGAGCCGTTGAGCGACTGGGACAATTAAGGGAGCTGGCACTGGAACAGTTGGCAGATGGGAAGCTCCGGAGGGCCGTGCTGGAGCAAGCTGCCGGTGAAGCGCTGGCAGGTGGGAACGAGCATAATGATATTCAACAATGGCTGAACGAATTGGCGGACAAGATAAGGGGGAGGTAGTTGTATGACTGGTACAAGTGGAACGCATCGCGTCATTACGGTCGGCACAAGGCAGAGCTCCTTGGCGCTCACGCAGACGGGGCAAGTCATTGCGCAATTGGAGGAGATTTGCGAGAGGCACGGCTTGCCCTATACTTTTCAGATACAGAGGATCGTGACGAAAGGCGACCGCATACTGGATGTGACGTTATCCAAGGTAGGAGGCAAGGGGCTGTTCGTCAAGGAGATTGAAGCTGCGTTGATGGCAGGGGAGATCGACATGGCTGTCCATAGCATGAAAGACATGCCATACGTGCTGCCGCAGGGCTTGTGCAATGGGGCGACAACGAAGCGCGAGGACCCCAGAGACTGCCTGATCATGCGCAGCGGAAGCAGCTTGCAGGACCTGCCGCACGGAGCGAAGGTGGGCACAAGCAGCCTTAGACGCTCCTGCCAGCTGAAGAATGCCCGACCCGATCTGAAGCTGGAGTGGATACGCGGCAATATCGATTCCCGCATGCGCAAGCTGGAGACGGAAGGCTTCGATGCCGTTGTACTGGCCGCAGCGGGACTGAGCCGTATGGGCTGGCAGGACAAAATATCGGCCCTGCTGCCCCAGGACGTATGCGTGCCTGCTGTAGGCCAAGGTGCGCTCGGCATTGAATGCCGAGAGGACGATGAAGGAGTAAGGGAGCTGCTCGGCTTGTTGAACGACGCCGATACAGATATTGCCGTTGCGGCGGAGCGCAGCTTCCTTGGAGCACTGAACGGCGGATGTCAGGTGCCAATAGGCGCATATGCGTCCATCATAGGGGAGCAGGACGGCCAGCCGCTGCTGGAAATGACGGGAATTGTCGGCACGCCGGACGGAACGGTGATGCTGAAGGAGATCAAGCGCGGAACCGATCCGACAGCTCTGGGCAAGGATGTGGCGGAAGCTCTGAGGGCAGAAGGAGCGGAAGACATATTGGCTCAATATGGGGGATAGCCAATGAACAAGGGGAAGGTATATCTGGTAGGCGCCGGTCCGGGAGATCCCAGACTAATTACGTTGCGGGGACTGCAATGCCTGAAGGAAAGCGATACTATCGTGTATGACCGGCTGGCCAGCCCGCGACTGCTGCGTCATGCGAAGGCCGGCGCGGAGTTCATCTACGTGGGCAAGCTGCCGGATCGCCATACGATGAAGCAGGAGGAGATCAACAGGCTGCTTGTCGATCTTGCTCTGGAAGGGAAGACGGTAACGCGGTTGAAGGGCGGCGATCCAACCATATTTGGCCGTGTCGGCGAAGAGGCCGGCTTGCTGTACGACCATGGCGTAGAGTTCGAGATTGTTCCCGGCATTACTTCCGCGATAGCCGTTCCGGCATACGCAGGCATATCGGTCACACATCGGGAGCTTGCTTCCTCCCTGTCGATCGTGACCGGGCACGAAAGCCCGGAGAAGCTGGATCAGTCCATTCAATGGGACAAGGTGACGAATGCGACGGGCACGCTGCTCTTCTTGATGGGCGTGGCCAAGATCGACTATATTGCTTCCCAGCTTATGAAGCATGGCAAGCCGCCGCATACGCCCGTCGCCCTGGTCCGCTGGGGAACAAGGGTGGAGCAAGAGACGGTTGTCGGCACCCTGGAGACGATCGCGGATATTGTGAAGCAGCGGAACTTCCAGCCTCCCGCCGTCATTGTAGTAGGAGAGGTTGTGCTGCAGCGGGAGAAGCTAAGATGGTACGAGAACAAGCCGTTGTTCGGCATGCGGATACTCGTTACGCGGGCAAGAGCTCAAGCGAGTGCATTGACAGATCTAATCGAAGAGATGGGCGGAGAGCCGTGCGAGTTCCCCGTTATCGAGACGCGGCTGCCGAAGGAGCCTGAAGCTGTACGGGCATTGCGCGAGCGTCTGGAAGCTGCGGAAGACTACCATTGGGTTATTTTCACAAGCGTTAACGGAGTGGAGTACTTTTTCAGGTGGCTGAAGGAGCTTCGCATCGATATAAGAAGATTCCATAAGGCGAGAATTGCCGCTGTAGGGCCCAAGACAGCCGCAGCCTTGCATGAGCGGGGATTGTTCGTGGACGAGCTGCCGGAGCAGTATGTCGCCGAAGGTCTGCTAAGCCAGCTGGAACAGCATATGCAACCCGGTGAGAAGGCGCTCTTGGCACGCGGCGATCTGGCTCGCGAGGTGCTTCCCCGAGAGCTGGCGGCAAGGGGTGTGGAAGCGGTGGAGGCGAACGTATACGAGACCGTTGTTGCCGACACGCAGGATGGGATGGTAATGGAATGGCTGCGGGAGAAAGCGATACACATGATTACCTTCACCAGTTCGTCCACCGTCGGCAATCTGCTGGAGGTGCTGCGACGGAACGGCTGCGACGATCCCGTCGACCTGCTGGAGAGCATACCCGTTGCGAGCATCGGACCCATCACATCACAGACGGTTGCCGAGGCGGGACTTGCGCTTACGGTCGAAGCGAAGACGTCTACGATCGAGGGACTGCTTGATGCCATTGCAGACTATAACAAAAACCGAAACAGCAACTAGGAAGGAATGGTGACAGATGGGTTATCCAATCGTAAGAAATCGGCGGCTTCGCCGCAGTGCGGGGCTTCGCAGTCTCGTGCGGGAAACTGCGCTCGGGGTAGATGATTTTATTTATCCGCTGTTTGTGACTCATGGGAACGACGTGAAGGAAGAAATACCGTCCATGCCGGGCGTGTATCATTACTCGCTGGACGTCTTGCATGAAGAGATCAAGGATATCGTCGCATCGGGCATCAAATCAGTTCTCCTGTTCGGCGTGCCGGAGCATAAGGATGATCGAGGAAGCTCCGCCTACGACGCGAACGGCATCGTGCAGCAGGCGATTCGCGCCGTGAAGTCATGGGCGCCTGAGCTGGTCGTCATTGCGGACACATGCCTGTGCCAATTCACGGATCATGGCCATTGCGGCGTCGTCGTGAAGGAGGAGCGGAGCGGACATGCCGTGGTAGACAATGACCGTTCGCTGGAGCTGCTTGTTCGGACGGCCGTGTCGCAGGCGGAGGCGGGCGCCGATATTATCGCGCCGTCGAGTATGATGGACGGATTCGTCCATGCGATAAGGGAAGGGCTTGACGCGACAGGCTATAATGATATCGCAATCATGTCCTATTCCGTGAAATACGCTTCGGCGTATTACGGCCCGTTCCGCGATGCCGCGCATTCCACTCCGCAATTCGGGGACCGCAAGACGTATCAGATGGACCCCGCGAACAGCAGGGAAGCGATGCGGGAGGCGGAAGCGGATGTGATGGAAGGCGCGGATATGCTTATGGTGAAGCCTGCGCTCGCTTATCTAGATGTGGTAAGACTGCTGAAGGAGCAGTTCGATCTGCCTGTCGTAGCTTACAATGTCAGCGCGGAGTATGCCATGGTGAAGGCGGCGGCGCAGAACGGATGGCTGGATGAGCGTGCCGTCGTCCTGGAGACGCTGACCGGCATGAAGCGGGCAGGCGCCGACATGATCATCACTTACCATGCCAAGGATGCCGCTCGCTGGCTGAAGGGAGAGGATGTGTAATGGAGCAAGGTCTGGGAAGAAGAGGCGACAGCCGTTCCACTGAAGCGTTCGCAAGAGCGAAGAAGGTTATTCCGGGGGGCGTGAACAGCCCGGTGCGAGCGTTCAAGTCCGTCGGCTTGACGCCCGTCTACGTGGAGAGAGGCGAAGGAAGCCGAATATACGATATCGACGGCAACAGCTATATCGATTATGTAGGGTCGTGGGGACCTCTCATTATGGGTCACGCCCATCCTGAAGTGGTAGAAGCGCTGCGCAAGACGGCAGAGAAAGGCACGAGCTTCGGCGCGCCTACCGAGCTGGAGACGCTAATGGCGGAGCTTGTCGTGGAACGCGTCCCGTCAGTGGATATTGTGAGGATGGTCAATTCCGGTACGGAGGCGACGATGAGCGCGCTTCGACTGGCCAGAGGATATACAGGCAGAAGCCGCATTCTGAAGTTCGAAGGCTCCTATCACGGACATGCGGACAGCTTGCTGATTAAAGCGGGTTCAGGCGTCGCTACGCTCGGCCTGCCGGACAGTCCCGGCGTTCCGGAAGGGGTTGCCTCCCATACGATCACCGTTCCTTACAACGATATTGAAGCGGTCAAGCTTGCATTCGACAAGTATGGCGAGGAGATTGCCTGCATTATCGTCGAGCCGATTGCCGGCAACATGGGCGTCGTTCCGCCGCTGCCGGGGTTCCTGCAAGGCTTGCGCGATGTTACATCACAATACGGCAGCCTGCTCATATTCGACGAAGTGATGACGGGCTTCCGTGTCGCTTACCATTGCGCGCAAGGGCTGTACGGCATAACGCCGGACCTGACCTGCTTCGGCAAAGTCATCGGCGGGGGCTTGCCTGTAGGGGCGTACGGCGGACGGCGGGAGCTGATGGAGCAGATTGCGCCAAGCGGACCGATCTATCAGGCCGGTACCTTGTCCGGCAATCCGCTCGCGATGGCGGCGGGCTATACGACGCTGAAGCTGCTAACGCCGGAAGTGTACCAGCAGTTGGAGCGCCAGGCGGCCAAGCTGCAAGCGGGCATGGAGGACAATGCGAAGAAGCGTGGCGTTGCTTCCACCATCAATCGGGTAGGCTCCATGGTATGTCCATTCTTCACAGAACAGCATGTCATTAACTTCGATGTCGCGAGAACCAGCAATCTGGAGCAGTTCCAGGCCTACTTCGCTTCCATGCTGGAGTTGGGCATCAACATAGCGCCTTCCCAATTCGAAGGGATGTTCGTGTCCGCCGTCCATAGCGATACCGACATTGAGATGACTCTTCGGGCGCATGATGCGGCGCTGGAAAGGCTTCAGAAGGCATGATGACGAAGGGCTGGGAGGAAGCCGTCCGCCATGGGGAATGGCTGGAGCTGCCATGGGAGAAGCTTGCCGGTCTGGCAGCTTTCCCGGAACCCGGAGCAGCTCCTGCTCAGCCGGAGACCGGCAGCCATCCGCACCTGGTGCGGCAATGGCTGGCGGCTTCTTCTTTATTCCCGGAGAAGTGGGTGAACCGGCTCTTCTCCGTCGGCGGAATACGGTGGCACGAAGAGAAGCTTGCGCTCAAGTGCTTTCCGGCGGCACAAGTTAACGACGACCCGCTGTATCGAAGGGCGAAGCAGTCGTCGTCTTGCGGAGAGCGACCGGCTGTCTTGTACGAGGATGACTATTGTCTTGTGTTCGACAAGCCGGCTGGCATGGCCGTTCATGGTTCCGGTGAAGTTGGACAGAGTCGAGGGACGCTGGACGAGGCTGCGGCGAGGCATCTGCTGGCCTGTGACGACCCGTTGCCGGTGCGTCATATCCACAGGCTTGATGACGATACGTCGGGCCCCGTTCTATATTCCAAGAACGATCTCGCGCAGCTGCGGCTGGACGAAGCAATGCGCGGGAAGGAGATTCATCGCCGATATGTTGCGGTTGTGCACGGGCGCCTGAACAATCGATCCGGGATCATTCGCGAGCCGATCGGCAAGGATCGGCATCATTCCACGCGCAGGAGAGTGTCTTCGAATGGCGACAAGGCGGTTACGCGATACGAGATGATCGCTTCCAACTCTCGTTACTCCTTGGTCCGTCTTGAACTGGAAACCGGGCGCACCCATCAGATTCGCGTACATATGAGCCATATGGGACACCCCTTGCTAGGTGACGAGTTGTATGGGGGATCAATCGACATGCTCAAGCATCAGGCGCTGCATGGCGAAGAGCTGATCTTCGCCCATCCGTTGACCGGCGGGAAGATTAGCGCCGCATCGCCGCGACCGGATTGGCTTGTCAGGCTATTGGACAGAATTGACCTGGTTTGAAAAAGACAGTCATGCTCTCGGCAATCCAACCATATAGATAAGTAGTGTATGTAACGCTAGCCCAAGCATTCAGGAAGTGAAGGGAGGACTTAGGCGTGTCTAATGGGATGAACGGATTGCGCTTTGATGTATACGAGAGGGTCCATATGCCTGACGACGTAGCTGCCATCGACGAGCTGGAAGAGATTGAACTGGTACCTCGTATACAAGTTATCGATCAAGGTGATCAAGCGGTATTGAAGGGGCAATTGCTGCTCAGCGGCGTATATCGGGGGCAGAATGCAGCAGACGGCCCGCTGACGCTGGAGCACTGGATTCCGGTGGAAATCTCGTTGCCAATGAATCGGGTGTCCCGGCTCGATGACATCTCTATCGAGATTGACAACTTCGACGTTGACCTGCTGTCGGCCCGTACATTGAATATTACGGGTGTGTTATCGCTTCGCGGAATAGCGATGGAACCCCCTCAGGAAGAACAGGGAGGGTGGGAGGAGGATGCCTTCACAGCTGTACATGAGCGTGAACAGAAGCAGTGGGATATGTCTCAGGTATCGGATGTAGCTGATGAAGAAGTGAACGCGACGTACATAGTGGATCGCGGCGCACAGAGTGCAGAGGACTATACTGCTGGCGAAGCGGAAGCGGAGCAGGAAGTGACGATGGAAGCTCAGGCAGCGGAGGAACCAGGCGAGCAGTATTATGAGGGACAAACTGAACGGGAAAGTGATCAGGCGTCTTCTTCATCGTGGGAGTATCAGCCTATTCAGCAGCCTGAAGCAGGACAATCCTATAGTAACGAAAAGGTTGCGGCGCGGCAGCCGTTCTTAGACACTGCTGAAGCTTCTGAAGCTGTTGAAGCTGCGATTCAGGATGAAGGACACCAGGCGGAAGAGCCGGAATCCCATCAGGAGCAAGCCCAGCATGATGGTTATGCATTGCTGGAGAAGGAAAGACAGGAAGACGAGGACGCGTCAGACCTGTCGCAGCCTTCTGCATTCGCAGCGGAACAAGAGCCTCTTCCCGCAGAGCCTGTCAAGCCGGAGGTGCAGATTGCGTTCTCCGGCAAATCTCCGGAACGCAGCGACGGCAGTCCGGAGGTGGGGATTAGGTCTCTGCTTCAGTCCAGTCAGCGTGAGAGGGCAGTACGGGAAGCGGCAGAGCAGTCGCAGGTGGAGCAGGAAGCGGAGCGGGCGGAAGCCGTCCAGGAGGCTGAGGAAGAGATCGAATGGAAGCGATTGTTCCTCAGCAAGCAGGAAGGCGACTCGGAGTTCAGGAAGATCAGAATGTGCATCGTTCAGCGCGAAGAGACGCTGGAAGAAATTGCGACCCGCTACAGCTTGAACCCAAGGGAAATACTTGTTCACAACGGATTGCATGAATCTGCCATAGAAGAGGGGCAAGTATTGTACATTCCATAAAAGATACCGATTACGAATAAGGCGGGCTTGCGCTCTGGCGCAGGTACCGCCTTATTAGGTACGTGCGAAGCGAATATCGTATACGCCAATCGCCAGGTTGACTATCGCGTCGTATAGAGGTATGATGATAAGTATATGCGTTATAACGACGTGGAAGGGGAATAGCAGCAGCTATGCCTTCAGAGAGCAGGACCGTTGCGCTGAGAGGTTCTGCAGGATGAACCTGCATGCGAGTCGCCCCGGAGTCGCTTTATTGAAGCGGGAAGCTTTGCAGCCTGCCCGTCCTAGGTAAAGCCGGTAACAGCCGTTATCTGTAAGAGTGCCGCGGGAGATCTTATACGAGCTCATTCGCGGAACAAAGGTGGTACCACGGGAGTTAGACCTTTCGTCCTTTACAGGGCGGAAGGTTTTTTTGCATATACCCAGATTGATGTGGAGGATGGAGCATATGTCTGAAAATCAAAGCAATCAAGCAATGCCGACAACTTATGATCCGAAAGCAGCCGAGCAGAAATGGTATCCTTACTGGATGGAAGGGAATTTCTTTCAAGCAGGCAAGCGACCCGAGGCGGAGACCTATACGATCGTCATCCCCCCGCCCAATGTGACTGGCATGCTGCATATCGGCCATGCGTTGGACTTTACCCTGCAAGATATTCTCATTCGCGCCAAGCGGATGCAAGGATACGACACGCTATGGCTGCCGGGCATGGACCATGCCGGTATCGCTACTCAGACGCGAGTGGAGCAGAAGCTGCGCGAGAACGGTACGTCGCGCCACGAGCTGGGGCGTGAAGCCTTCCTGGAGAAGGTATGGGAGTGGAAGGAGCAGTACGCCGGCACCATTCGCGACCAGTGGTCGAAGTTGGGGCTGTCGCTGGACTATTCCAGGGAACGCTTTACAATGGATGAAGGCTTGTCCAAAGCGGTGCGGGAAGTATTCGTCCGGTTGTATGAGAAGGGGCTTATTTATCGCGGCAAAAAAATTATTAACTGGGACCCTGCAGCACGGACTGCACTATCCGACATTGAAGTGGAGTACAAGGAAGTTAATGGACATCTGTACCATTTGAAATATCCGCTCAAGGACGGTTCCGGCTTCGTGACGGTTGCGACGACAAGACCGGAGACGATGCTGGGTGATACGGCGGTTGCGGTTCATCCGGAAGACGAGCGATACAAGGACATGATCGGCAAGACGCTTGTGCTGCCGGTCATCGGCAGAGAAATTCCGATTGTCGCGGATGAGTACGTCGAGAAGGACTTCGGTTCCGGTGCGGTGAAGATTACGCCTGCTCATGATCCGAACGACTTCGAGGTGGGCGAGCGCCATAGCTTGCCCCAGATCACAGTTATGGACGAGACGGGCACAATGAATGCCGAGGCAGGCCCATATCAGGGGCTGGACCGAGCGGAGTGCCGCAAGAAGCTCGTGAAGGACTTGCAGGAGCAGGGCGTATGCGTACTGATTGAGGACCATGTTCATCAGGTCGGCCATAGCGAGCGCAGCGGTGCTGTTGTGGAGCCGTATCTGTCCACGCAATGGTTCGTCGCGATGAAGCCGCTGGCAGAAGCGGCGATAGCCGCGCAGAAGTCGGGCAAAGGCGTCCAGTTCGTGCCGGAGCGCTTCGAGAAAATATATCTCAACTGGATCGAAAATGTGCGCGATTGGTGCATCTCCCGCCAGCTGTGGTGGGGTCACCGCATCCCGGCTTGGTATGACGATACGACGGGCGAGCTTCACGTATCCCGCAAGGATATGGACGGCGATCATCTGCGTCGGGACGAAGATGTGCTGGATACTTGGTTCAGCTCTGCGCTGTGGCCGTTCTCTACGCTTGGATGGCCCGACCAGAGCGAGGATCTAAGCCGTTACTATCCGACCAACGTGCTTGTAACAGGCTACGACATCATTTACTTCTGGGTAGCCAGAATGATCTTCACTGCACTGGAATTTACAGACGAGAAGCCGTTCCGAGACGTGCTGATTCATGGATTGGTGCGGGATAAGGACGGACAGAAGATGTCCAAGTCACTGGGCAACGGTGTCGATCCGCTCGAAATTATTGAGCAATATGGCGCGGATGCGCTCCGCTTCATGATATCGACGGGCAGCACGCCCGGTCAGGACTTGCGTTTCCGGATCGAGAAGGTGGAGCAAGCGCGCAATTTTGCCAATAAGATCTGGAACGCTTCACGCTTCGCGCTTATGAATCTGGAAGGCTTCAAAGCGTCGGATATTGACATCATGGTTAAACTGGGCACAGCTGACCGCTGGATTTTGCACCGGTTCAATGAGACGGCGCGCGACGTAACCAGGCTGATGGATAACTATGAATTCGGCGAGACAGGCCGCGTGTTGTACAATTTTATATGGGATGACTTGTGCGACTGGTATATCGAATTCTCGAAGCTGAGTTTGAACGGGTCGGACGAATCGGCGAAGCGTGCGACGCAGTCCGTACTGGCTTACGTACTGGATCGCACACAACGGCTTATTCATCCGTTCATGCCGTTCATTAGCGAGGAAATATGGCAGCATCTTCCTCATGAGGGGGAGACGATCACGCTGGCAGCGTGGCCGAAGTACGATGCTTCGCTGGAAGCGCCGGATGCCGTTGCAGAGATGAACCTGCTTATGGAGATGATCCGTGCCGTCCGCAATATTCGCGCTGAAGTGAACGTGCCGATGAGCAAGAAGATCGAGCTTCTTATCAAGCCTTCCAGCGAGAGCAATGCCGCTATACTTGCCCGCAATGAAGAATTCGTGAGACGCTTCTGCGGCACTTCGCTTCTGGAGACGGGTATGCATATCGCTGCTCCGGATAAAGCGATGACTGCAATCGTCACCGGTGCGGAGCTGTACTTGCCGCTTGCGGGTCTGATCGACATAACGCAAGAAATCGCGCGGCTGGAGAAGGAGCTGGCTCACTTGAATTCCGAAGTGCAGCGCGTCGAGAAGAAGCTTGCCAATGAGGGCTTCGTATCGAAAGCGCCGGCGAAGGTTATCGACGAGGAACGGGCGAAGATGAAGGATTATGCCGAGAAGCGGGATAAAGTGCTGCAGCGGATAGCCGAACTGCAGGGCTAACGGGAAGAAGGGATGCAAGATGACGGAACAAAGGCAAACGGGAAGCGACAACAGCGGCTTGGCCACCTACAATGAGGCTGTCTCCTGGATTACGAGCTTGATTCCATTCGGCATAAGACCGGGACTGCAGCGGATTGAAGAGCTGCTGGAGCGGTTGGACAATCCGCATCGCAGGCTGAAGTTTATCCATGTCGCCGGCACGAACGGCAAAGGCTCGGTTTGCGCTTATTTGACAAGTGCGCTCATGCGAGGAGGTTACGATGTGGGGACATTCACGTCCCCTTACATCACGAAGTTTACGAATCGATTTCAATATAATGGCGAGGATATCCCGGAGGAGACCCTTCTTGCGCTTGCGAAGAAACTGAAGCCTCATGTGGACGAGCTGGCGGGAACGGAGCTGGGATCGCCTACCATGTTCGAAGTTTCTACCGCGCTGGCTATTCTCTATTTCGCCAAAGTAAGCTACCCCGATTACGTGGTCTGGGAGACCGGACTTGGCGGACGATTGGATGTAACTAATATAGTCTGTCCGGTCATCTCGATCATTACGAATGTCGGCCATGACCATATGGACCGGTTAGGCGACACATTGGAGCAGGTAGCAACGGAGAAGGCTGGCATTATCAAGCCCGGCGTGCCTGTCGTCAGCGCTGTCTCCCAGCCTGAGCTCGTGAGCATCATTCGCGAGACAGCGGAGCGGAAGAAGAGCTCGTTATACATGCTGGGCGACCAATTCCGCTTCGAGCGACTGGAAGCCGGCGAGGAGGAACAGTCCTTCCGCTTCAGCGGCTTGTTCCGGGAGCTCCCGGAGCTGAAGATCGGACTTAGCGGGGCACATCAGGTAACGAATGCGGTCACTGCCCTTATGGCGCTGGAAGTGCTGCGACAATATCAAGCGCTGGTTCTGGATGAGGATGCGATCCGCGAAGGGCTTCGCAGCGCGACATGGCCGGGACGGATGGAGTTGGTAAGTCATGAGCCGCGCATTCTGCTTGACGGCGCGCATAACCCGGAAGGAGCGGAAGCACTGGCGGCGGCCTTGCGCGATACTTACAAGTATGATCGGTTAATCGTTATGATGGGCATGCTGGAGAATAAGAATCATCGGGCGACGCTCCGGCATATACTACCCATAGTGAATATGCTTATTGTAACCGAGCCTGATTATCGCATGAAGCAGGATGCGGACGAACTGGCTCGGCTGGCAGAGGAGATGCGGGAATCGTGGTCTCCGGCGCCGTCGTTTCAGTTAGTCGTTGCGAAGGATTGGAAGGAAGCGCTGAACAAATTGCAGGAAGCAACCGGGGAGACGGACCTTGGAGTCGTGACAGGCACGCTGTATTTGATAGCGGATGTACGCTCCTATATGTTGTACAACTCGGATTCTGAAAAAGGTTGGTGAACCGTCTTTGAATACGGCAGAACACATCCACTTCATCGGAATCGGCGGTTATGGAATGAGTGCCATTGCCCGCGTGATGCTGGAGAAGGGATATAAGGTAACAGGTTCGGATGTGGCGCGACAGGAGTTAACGGAGAAGCTCGCTGCGAAGGGAGCAGATATCTTCATCGGCCATCAGCCGGAGCATGTGAAAGGAGCGGACCTCGTCGTATACTCGACAGCGCTGCCTAGTGACAATGTGGAGCGAAAAGCGGCGGAAGCCTTGCATATTCCGGTGTTGCACCGCTCCCAAATGCTGGCCAGGCTGATGAATGCGGGCAAAGGCATCGCCGTTGCCGGAGCGCACGGGAAGACGACGACTTCCTCCATGATCGCGCTTGTCATGGAAGAATGCAAGACGGACCCTACTTATATTATCGGTGGCGAGATTGTCAACGTCGGCACGAACGCGAAAGCGGGCAAAGGCGAATATGTCGTAGCGGAAGCGGATGAGAGCGACGGTTCCTTCCTGCACTATCATCCCGCGATTGCGATCGTAACCAACATCGAACCGGATCATCTGGAAAATTACGATGGCGACTACGAGAAGCTGAAAGCGGCCTATGTCCAATTCCTTCAGCAGGTAAAGCCTGACGGGAAGGCGATTGTATGCGCGGACGATACAGCGATACAGGAAATATTGCCGAGGGCCCGCAAACGGGAGGACGGAGCGGATGAGCCTCTATTAATCACATACGGCGTTGAACATGACGCTACCTACAGGGCGGAAGCCATCGTGCTGGGCGATCGTAAAGTTTCCTTCGATATGCTTTGCAAGGGCGAGCCTCTCGGTCGCGTTGAACTGTCTGTTCCTGGACTCCACAATGTATACAATGCGATGGCGACGGTCATTACATGCATAGAGGCAGGCTTGTCTTTCGAAGCCGTGAAGGAAGCAATCAAGCTGTTCCGCGGCGCGAAGCGGCGTTTTCAGGTGTTGGGTGAAGTGAACGACATACTCGTCATTGATGACTATGCTCATCACCCGACGGAAATCCAGGCAACAATCAGTGCTGCCAAGGCGACAGGGAAACGAATCATTGCCGTCTTCCAGCCGCAGCGTTATACGAGAACGTACTTCCTGTTCGAGCAGTTCAGCAGAGCCTTTCCGGAAGCGGACGAGGTTATCATATCCGATATTTACTCGCCTGCCGGCGAGCAGCAAATAGAGGGTATCAGCTCTAGCAAGCTGGTGGAATTGATTCGGAATAACAGTCATGCCAGGGCGGAGTATATTCCCACGAAGGATGAGGTGCTGGCGGCGCTTCAACAACGTGTAAAGCCAGGCGATCTGGTCATTACAATGGGCGCCGGCGACATATGGAAGGTAGCGGATGCTCTGGCCAAGTCTCTGCAAGCATCACAAGGCGAAGCGTAGCAACAACAATAACGCAGCAAATTCAGCAATAGACTAACCCATCAGGAAGCTGACTCACTTGAAGGATGGTTTACCAGGATGAAATAGGGGCGGTGCAGGGATGATAATCCTTGCGCCGCCCTTTCTGCTTATCGTCATTATTACTGTCGTTAGCTGAATCTGTCGGATGAACTGGAAGAGAGTCATTTACCCCCATTCCTTCCCAAGCTCAGGAACTCGAATAGTTTACAGGTGCTCGGTTATGGCGAGGCCTCACGCTCCCTTCAGCTCAGGATCATGATTAGTTGCAAGTACCTGACTGCGACGTGGCTCCATTCTCCCTTCAACTCAGGAACTCGAATAGTTTACAGGTGCTCGGTTATGACGAAGCCTCACTCTCCCTTCAACTCAGGAACTCGAATAGTTTACATGTGCTTGGTTGTGGCAAGGCCTCACTCTTCCTTCAGCTCAGGCATTCGATGGAAATGACTATTAATAAATAATTTAATTAGAAAGATGACCATCGGAGAATCACGCTATCATGCTCCTGAAAGAAGAACACAATGAGCGGGGGAAGTGAG
Source organism: Paenibacillus sp. J5C2022 (assembly GCF_025567625.1). Classification (GTDB taxonomy): domain Bacteria; phylum Bacillota; class Bacilli; order Paenibacillales; family Paenibacillaceae; genus Pristimantibacillus. Next base: position 29,805 of record NZ_JAOQJC010000027.1, read on the forward strand.
TCAAGATGTTGCACTCCTGAAACAAGGGGATAGTGAGGAGCAAGAATGAACCAGATGATTCGCTTCTGAGACATGGGGATAGTGATGAAGTTCGGACTTAGCTCAATTAACAACGCGGCTGCTGTTATTCAACAAAATGAATTGCCTTGAATTGCTCTACTCAGAGCAGATCTTTTGTGTCAGACAGAGGAAGGAGTCTTCCAGCATCGGCATATCTCGTAATTTGATTTCATAGAATGATAGTAGACATAACATTGGAATCAAGGGAGTGATCGACATGAACAAGAAGCCTTCCAACCGAATAACTTATCGATTCGACCGTAGCGGTAATATAATGCATGGTAATGCGAAGCCAGCAGCCCATGCTCAACATGGGGAAACGGGAATTAATGGAACTTCAAATGTTGTCCCCTTATACCCGTCGCATGCTGCGAATGTTATACATGAAAGCGAGTATTGGACAAGCCCTTATCAAGAAGACATCAGCAAATTGGAAGAATTGATCAGGAATTCTACACATGATCGCGATAAGAAGCGGTCTCGCGACAATGAAGTCGATGTCATGCCTGGACACGCCACATGGGGGGATAGGGAGCCAAGACGTGAAAGCAAAAAAAAGCAGGACGAAAAGGAAAGTATGAATATCACAACATGGCATGGTGGTAAAGTAAGTCAGGATAATGAGACACGGCTGAATAGCAAAACACGACAAGCTGGCACGACCGAGCAGAACGGAAGGGAATGGACGGATAACGAGCGGAAGCGGGATGACGCGATACGTCAACATGGCACGGCATGGCACAACAGCGAGGAACGACCGGATAACGAGGGATGGCAGAATGGCAAGCCAAGGCGGCGGGATAGCGATGAATGGGGGGATGAGCTGTATGCGCACAGAAGCACAGGCGCATCCTCGCATACTAACGATCTTCACGACGAGGAGGACAAGCAATTTGAATCGGAGTATAGGGGGAACTTCGATTACCTTGAGGAGGATGGTCCTCATGTGCGGAGAGGTCAAGGCCCCTCATGGTTTAATGTATTCCTGTCGGTCGCAGGAGCGCTGGCAACTGGCGCGTTGTTCGGCTATATCATTCTAAGCTTGTTCACGGGATCAGAACTGTGGCCGTTCAAGGAACGTTCCGCTTCAAGCGACAGTGCGATGCAGCAAAGTGATGAGACTTGGCCCGGTACTTCGGAGGAAGGAACGGATCGCTTAAGTATCAACAAAGGAACGACGCAGTCGGGTAAGGAAAACATAGATCAGGAAGGCGCAGTTGCTATCGACACTTCCGCTGGCAGCTCTGCGGTTGCCATTGACGGACTGGATTTTACCTACTACATGCTGCAATACGGCGTGTTCAGCAATACGGAAGGCATGGATGCCGCCTTGAAGCAGCTTCGCGACAAAGGACTTGCTTCCGCTTCCATTCGCAGCGGCGAAAGCAAGTATGCCGTGTTTGCAGGCGTAGCCGCCGATGCACAAGACTTGAAGACGCTTGAGAACAAACTATCGGGGCTGATCCTGTACGGAAAGGAAGTGCGGCTGCAATCGCCGGATTCAATGAACTTTACGGGTACACAAGAGGACGCTAAAGCATTCTTCGAACAAACGAACGGACTTATTGCGGTCTGGAGCAATCTCATTACGGCTCAATTCGAGCAGAATTCTCTCTCCAGACTGGGTGATGCTGCTACCGACGCTTGGGAGAAGCGGCATTCGCAGTGGAGAGAGATCGCAGAGGCGATGAGCAAGGGAATGAATGACAAGCAGGGCGGCGCATATCTGGAAAAGCTGACAGCTGCAATGGAGAAGACGGCATCCTCTATTGCCGCCTATAATAAGAAGCCGTCCAGTGCACCGTTATGGGAAGCGCAAGCCGCATTAATGGAAGCGGTGCTGGTACAAAAAGAATGGTTTGAGACGATGGGCGCATTGTAAAGAAAGGAATTGGAGCGTATAATAGTGAAAGGTGTCAAATAGCTAAGTGTCACAGGCGTGTAAAAGTGGTAGTTGCACGGTAGGGAGGGAAATGCATTGAAGAAAAGCGGTTGGACTCTCCTACTCTTCGTCATATTGGGTTTGCTTGCGGGAGCTCTGCTTTCGCACTGGCTGGAATCCGTTCCGGGAACAGCCTTCCTGACCAAACCAATCGAAGCGACAATATCGCCTGCCATTGATTTGTATGTGCTGGACTTTGCCATGAACCTCGATATTCGCATCAGCTTGCTGAGCATAATTGGTGCAGTTATCGCAATATGGCTTTATCGCAAGCTTTAGCGACTTAATAACCTAGAATAAGCAAGCTTACAAGGAGAAGGCAGTTATGACAGACCAACTCGCATATTCACATCCGATAAGCCGGATTGTCCTGGCTTCATCGTCTCCGCGCCGGAAGGAACTGGTCGCAGCTATGGACCTTTCCTTGCCGGTTTCTATTTTGTCTGCGGACGTAGAGGAATGGATCGATCCGTCATGGTCGTCAGAGCAAGCCGTGCAGGAGCTGGCCATTCGCAAGGGCAATGCCGTCAGGGACAGGCTCAGGAAGCAAGATGGTCCTGTGTCATCTGATCTTGTCATCGCTGCCGATACGATCGTCGTACTGGACGGGATTCCGCTTGGCAAGCCGGAGGATGATGGGCATGCCAGAGAGATGCTGACGGCGCTGCAAGGGCGCTGGCACGAAGTCTATACTGGCGTCGCTTGTCTGCCGACGGCTTCCGGAGAGGATACAGTCTGTCATCGCCTGACGAAAGTGCATATGAAGCCGTTAAGCCAAGACAATATCAGCCGATATATAGCAACGGGTGAACCGAGAGATAAGGCTGGCGGCTATGGCATCCAAGGACTGGGATCAATGTTCATTCATGAAATTGAAGGCTGTTATTTCAACGTGGTCGGCTTGCCCGTATCGCTGCTGTCCGATATGCTGAGGCGGTATGGCATTGAGGCATATTGAATTGCGATGCGGCGGGCATTGCACGCCAACTATGAACACAAAGGCGGTTATGGGACATGGAGATGCAAAGCAGCAATTTGCGTGATGTCCCCCATGAAGAACGTCCAAGAGAGCGCATGATGAGATATGGGGCTGAAGCGCTTAGCCATGCGGAACTGCTGGCTATTCTGCTTCGAACGGGAACGCAGCGTCAATCGGCAGTTCACCTGGCGGGAGCCGTATTGAAACAATGCGGCAGTCTGCGCAATCTGATGGATATGAGCATGGAAGAATTAACAGCCATACGAGGCATAGGTCCCGCGAAGGCAGTTCAGCTGCGCGCCGGCATCGAGCTAGGAAGGCGCATGATCAGGAGCAAGCTGCCCGACGTCTTGTCCGTACGCAGCCCCAAGGATGCCGCCGACTATTTGATGGAGGATCTTCGTTATTTGAAGAAGGAGCATTTCGTCTGCTTGTTCCTCAATACGAAGAATCATATTATTGCCCGGGAAACCTTGTCGATGGGCACCCTTAACGCATCTCTCGTTCATCCCAGAGAGGTGTTCCGCGCAGCTATTAAATGCAGCAGCGCATCCATCATTTGCGCGCATAACCATCCAAGCGGCGACCCGACGCCAAGTCCCGAAGACATACACTTGACGAAGCGGCTAGCGGAAGCGGGCCAGCTTGTGGGCATTGACATACTTGATCATATTGTAATAGGCGATGGCAGCTTTGTCAGTTTGAAGGAGCAGGGATATCTGTAATATAATAATAAGAGTCGGTTTATGAACCGAATTTGAACGAGTAATCGATAGATGATATCGTTTCAGTGAAGAAGGGAGCAGCAGTATGTTTGGGAGCTTTACGAAAGATTTGGGTATTGATCTGGGCACAGCCAATACTCTTGTATATGTGAAAGGAAAAGGAATTGTCGTGAGGGAGCCGTCGGTGGTTGCCTTGCGTACTGATACAAAAACGATCGAAGCCGTAGGCGAGCAGGCGAAGAAGATGATCGGGCGCACACCCGGCAATATTCGCGCCGTTCGTCCGATGAAGGATGGCGTTATTGCCGATTATGACACGACGGCTACGATGATCAAGTATTTTATTCGATCTGCCCAGAAGCAGAGGTCGCTGTTCCCCCGTCATCCCAATGTGATGGTATGCGTACCGTCCGGCATTACAGCCGTAGAGAAGCGCGCTGTCGAAGATGCCGCGAAGCAAGCCGGAGCGCGCGAGGCTTACACGATCGAAGAGCCGTTCGCAGCGGCAATCGGAGCCGATCTTCCCGTATGGGAGCCGACGGGCAGCATGGTCGTGGATATCGGCGGCGGTACGACGGAAGTTGCGGTTATCTCGCTCGGCGGCATCGTTACAAGCCGTTCTATCCGCGTCGCCGGCGACGACATGGACGAAGCGATCATGCAATACATCAAGCGTCAATACAATCTGATGATTGGCGAACGCACGGCGGAGCAGTTGAAGATGGAGGTCGGCTCCGCGCTGCCGCTGGACAAGCCTGAGACGTTGGAGATTCGCGGCCGGGATCTCGTATCCGGCTTGCCGAAGACACTGCCTACCACATCCGACGAGATTACGGACGCCTTGTCCGATACCGTTAATTCCATCGTGGAAGCAGTAAAAGTAACGCTGGAGAAATGCCCGCCAGAGCTTGCGGCGGACATTATGGATCGGGGAATCGTATTAACGGGCGGAGGCGGCTTGCTCCGGAATTTGGACAAGCTGCTGCAGCGCGAGACGGGCATGCCGGTCATCGTGGCGGACAATCCGCTGGATTGTGTAGCGATCGGAACCGGACGTTCTTTGGATCACATTCATATGTTCAAAGGCAGGGGCTCCTCACGCTCACGGCGATAAGCTATCGCTATAAGTAGCACGGACAAGGGGATTTAGGGGTGAGGGATTGCTTAATCTATTCAGAAATAAACGTCTGTTCATGCTCATGATCGGAATGATTCTTACAATTGCGATTATCGGTTTCTCGTTAAGCGATCGCAAAGAACTCTCCTGGCCTGAAAAATTTCTGAAGGATACCTTTGGCTACGTTCAGCAATGGTTCTACAAGCCCGCTGGCTCTATAGCGGGCTTCTTTGAGGATATCAGGGGACTGAAAGAAGTCTACGAGGAAAACGAGCGGCTCAGAAGCGTGGCGGCTGCTTACTCTCGGGATAAAGTAGAGTACAACTTCCTTAAGCTGGAACACGAGCGGCTTATGGAGGACCTTGCATTCACGAAGCAACAGAAGCAAATGTACAATTACAACTACTTGATTGCTCAAGTTGTATCCGTCAGCAACGATGCCAACAACCGTACCATGAACATCAATCTCGGCTCGAAGCACGGGGTCAAGCCGAATATGGCAGTTACGACGGTTGACGGATTGATCGGCCTGGTAAGCTCTGTGTCGCCGTTCACCTCCACGATTACGCCAATTACCGAATTGAATGAGTCTTCTCCTACTACGAATGGAAATTCCATCGCCGCGACGATCGAAGGGAGAGAGGACGACTCCTTCGGCATTCTCAGCTATTATGACAAAGAGAAGAAGCGGCTTGTTATGACCAGAATCGAAGAAACGGATAAGTTGGAGGTCGGCGACAAGGTCGTTACCTCAGGGCTTGGCAATGTGTATCCGAGAGGAATGGTTGTCGGTACGGTAGAGACGAAGCAAGTTGGCGACATGGGGCTTACGTATACAGCCACAGTGAAGCTTGCTGCGGATTTCGACCGTTTGTACGAAGTGTTCGTCGTTCAGCCGCCTGAGATGGAGGAGCAGGAGCGATGAGCATGAATCGAATCGTTCCGATCATGGCTCTGCTGTTCGTCCTTGAAGGCGCGCTTGTGCCCTGGCTTATTCCGGATAGTTTTGACGACCGTATCATACCGCACTTTATTTTTGTAATGGTTATTTTTGCCGCGCTGTATCGGGGGCGATTTGCCTCGCTTATGATTGGCGCTGGCTTCGGCTTACTGCAGGACATCGTGTATTACGGACATATGCTCGGCGTTCATTTTTTCTTGATGGCGATTATAGGCTACTTCACGGGCTTGCTGCTGGAGAAGAAGAGAGTAACGCTGCTAATGGCGATATCGGTCGTCGGGCTGTGTTGCATCGTATACGATTCTGTCTTGTTCGGCATCTATTATGTGTTCCGCATTACCAATGCCTCCTATGCCTGGTCGCTCATCCATTACATTCTTCCAAGCTTGTTCTTGCAGCTGGCTTTCGCACTTGCGTTATACATTCCCCTGCGCCGCATGTTCCAATCCCGCATGTCGAATGGCGCTGACGACGAAGAAGAATGAGACAACCGGTAAAAATCTTCCCGGGATGCAGGAATTGGCGGCGTCGGCCAAGAATTTTATAGGTTGGGGAGGGACGAGTCGTGGCCGATAAGCAACATATTATGATAAAAGGCGTAAAAGAAGGTCTGCTGTTCCTTCTCGATGATGAGTGCACATTCGAAGCCCTGCTTCAAGAACTGCGGCATAAGCTGGAGAAGACGCATCAACAACTGCTCTCCGGACCGTTAATCCATGTTCACATCAAGCTGGGCGCAAGGGACGTGACAGATGAGCAGAAGGAACAATTAACGAGCATCATTCGAGCGCAAGGCAATCTGATGATCGGTTCAATAGAATCCAAGTCGTCAGGCGGGGCTGACGTTAACGATAAAGAGAAGCTGAAGGTCATGACTTGCATCGTCCGCTCCGGGCAGACCGTGGAGCATGACGGAGACCTGCTTCTGATCGGAGATGTCAACCCAGGCGCCAGCTTGCTGTGCACCGGGGATATATATGTGCTGGGAGCGCTGCGGGGTATGGCGCATGCCGGAACCGGCGGACGCGAAGATGTCATTATTGCTACATCGCTCATGCGCCCAACGCAGCTTCGCATCGGCGATGTCGTAAGCAGGCCGCCGGAGGAATGGGCCACGGGCGACGCATCCATGGAGTTCGCTTATTTGAACGAAGGCACAATGCAGATCGACAAGCTGTCTCAGCTTTATCGCATCAGGCAGAAGCCGATTCCTTTTTAAACATTATAGAGTTGATCAGTTTCGGGGTCCCCGCAAAGTACCTGGGTAAGCTTCGAAGAGAAGCCCCACTTTGTGGGGATATTTAAAGGGGTGTAGAGTATGGGAGAAGCGATTGTAGTAACTTCGGGCAAAGGAGGCGTCGGCAAAACGACGACAACGGCCAATATCGGAACGGCTCTTGCCTTGCTTGGAAAGAAGGTATGCCTGGTCGATACGGATATCGGGCTTCGCAATCTCGATGTCGTGATGGGCCTGGAAAATCGGATCATCTACGATCTGATCGACGTAACGGAGGGACGCTGCAGGCTGAATCAGGCGCTTGTGAAGGATAAGCGCTTCGAGGAGCTCTACATGCTGCCGGCCGCTCAGACGAAGGATAAGGATGCGGTAAAGCCTGAACAGATCCGGAAGATTGTGCAGGAGCTGAAAAATGAGCATGACTATGTTCTGATCGACTGCCCTGCAGGCATCGAGCACGGGTTCCGCAACGCCATTGCCGGTGCGGATCACGCCATCGTCGTGACGACGCCGGAGAATGCCGCCGTACGGGACGCCGACCGTGTTATCGGCCTTCTGGAGGGGGAGAAGATTCCATCCAAGCTGGTTATTAACCGTATACGTCAGAAAATGGTCAAGAACGGCGAGATGCTGGATGTGGATGAAATATGCCAAGTGCTGTCGATTGACCTCGTTGGCATTGTGCCGGATGATGAGAAAGTGATCTCCGCCGCCAATAACGGCGAGCCGACGGTGATGAATCCGGCATCGCGTGCGGCTATCGCCTATCGGAATATTGCGCGGCGCATTTTAGGAGATATGGTTCCGCTAATGGTGCTGGACGAGAAGGTTGGTGCCTTCAAGCGGTTCCGCAAGTTTTTTGGAATAGGATGATGGCTTCGTGCTGAATAAACTGAAGAAGCTGGACTGGGGCATACTCCTAATCCTGGGTCTGCTAATGGCCGTCAGTGTCGTAGCCATTCACAGCGCAACAGCGTTTACACCCAAGTACAGCGGCAGTGTAGTGAAGCAGCTGATGTTCTACGGATTGGGATTTGGAGTTGCCATTGTATCTGTATTGTTCGACTATCGTATTGTGCTGAAGCTCTGGCATGTCATGTACGGCGTTGGAATCGCCTTGCTAATCGCGGTCTATTTCTTCGGCGGCATCGTTAATGGGGCGAAAGGCTGGTTCAGACTGGGCGCTTTCTCCTTCCAGCCTGCGGAAATCGTCAAAATCATTCTTATTATCGGAATAGCCTACTTGATGGGTAAGCGGCAAGGCGACAAGCTGAATTTCTCGCAGGATTTGCTGCCGATCGGCGCGTTCGCTTTCTTGCCGTTCCTGCTCGTTATGATTCAGCCGGATCTCGGCAATGCGATCATCTACCTGGTCATCGTGGTCGGCATGCTATGGATTGGCAATGTGAAGTATACCCATGTATTGATCGGAATTACCGCTCTCGTGGCGGGACTTGTATTGTTCGTCATGCTGTTCAACATGTTCAATGAGCAGATCTACAACTACTTGGATAATGCGGAAAAAACACATTGGTACGACCGAATCAATACGTTCATTAATCCGAACGAAGCCAGCGCCGACGCACGCCATCAATCGGAAAATGCGATGATTGCGATTGGCTCGGGCGGACTGAGCGGCGATGGCTTCCTTCAGGGAGACATGAAAAATGGCGGATTTATTCCCTATACGTATTCCGATTCCATATTCGTCGTCATCGGCGAGGAGTTCGGATTCCAGGGTTCGGCGATATTGCTCATGCTGTACTTCCTGCTTATATACCGAATGATTATGATTGCATTCAAGTGCTACGACCGCCGGGCATCCTATATCATTATCGGCATTGTGTCGATGTTCGTCTTCCAAGTGTTCCAGAACATCGGCATGATGATCGGCTTAATGCCGATTACGGGCATTACACTGCCCTTCGTCAGCTATGGCGGCACGTCGCTGCTGCTCAATATGCTGTCTATCGGACTTGTGCTAAGCATTAAAGCACATCAGGAAGTATATGAGCTGGTGGCGGATTAGCAAAATATAGGGAAGCATGAAAGAGGCGGTGCGGGTATGGAATTCCCGACACCGCCTCTTTACTATTGATGCAAGGAAGTGCACCGTTCGTCCAGGCATCTCGCATACTTGTCCCGGCTTCTTCATACATATGTTGTAACTATTCTGTAAGGAACATACGGCATATAACGAAGAGGGAGGACGAGGATATGGGAACAAGAGACGATGTGAAGAAACGCCGTCAGCACAAGATAGAAAGCTTAACCCGCCAATACGCCGACCGGACGGCACGGGTGGAAGCGGAAAGGCCCGATGAGCCGGACTGGGAACGAATCTCGCATAATGGAGCCTTCTACCGGGAGGAAGACGCGATTCACAAGCCGATCGGCATGAGTGCGACTGGCTATGCGAGCAAGGAAAAAAACAGGATGCTGTTCGATCAGGCACAAGGCGGCAAGCGCGAACGGCAATCGTTCGAAGAATCGGAGGGACGGACCGGCACGTCGCATAGCGGGGCGAGGCTCGTCGATCCCGAATTGGAATGGAAGCGGAATCCAAATCCATGGGAGAGATGGGGGGAGTACTCTGACAGAGGCGGAACGCAGGGGAGAAGCGTCGGACTGCGAGACCATTACGAGCCTGAACCGCCATATCCGCAGAGAGGTCATCACTTTCGAAAGCAGCTTGTACGAAAGTTCGCCATTGCAATCGTGCTGTTCATTGCAGTGTGGGGAATCTTCCAATGGCAGCATCCCTGGACCGTGAAGGCGCAGACGGTGGTAAAGGAAGCGCTGACGGAGGAGATAGACTTCGCGGCGGTCGCCGGCTGGTACAAAAGCGTGTTCGCGGGTGCGCCTTCCTTCATCCCTATATTCAAGGACAGCAATAATGAGGCAATCGGTGTAGACGGGAAGATGAAGACGACGGTCGTCTCGCCGTTGGAAGGCGGCGTGCTGCTGCGCACGTTCGCCGAACTGCTCAACGGGATCGAGCTCGCCGGCGATTCCGGGGCACAGGTTGTAGCCGCGGAGCGCGGGAGAGTGGTCATGGTGTCACGAGCTGGAGACAGCGTGCTGCTGCAGCACGCCGGCAGCCGAATGACCATATACGGCAAGCTGGGGAGCAGTGATGTAAAGGTGGACGATTGGGTCGAAGCGGGGGACGTCATCGGCGTTTTGAGAGAGGCACCGGAAGAAGGCCACAGCCCGCTCTATTTCGCCATCAAGCAAGACAATCAGTATGTTGATCCCGTAGGTGTGATTCCTCTTGATTAAATGGCGCGGCATTCGCTGGTCCATCCATCCGTTATTCGTACTGATCATGGTGGCCTCCGCCGTAACGGGCTACTTCGCGGAGTTGATTACGCTATTCATCATCGTGCTCGTTCATGAGATGGGACATGTTCTGGTGGCGAGAAGCCTGGGATGGACTGTCAAGGAAGTGAAGCTTCTGCCGTTCGGCGGAGTCGCCGAAGTCGAGGAGGCGGGCGGTGCAAGCGCCAAGGAAGATGCAATTGTCGCCATTGCCGGCCCGCTGCAGAACGTCTGGATGGCGGCCGCTGCCTGGGGCTGTGGCGCGTTTGGCATTTGGGATGCTGAATGGGCCCAATATGTAATGATGGCCAATGTCATTATCGGTTCATTCAATCTGCTGCCGATTCATCCGCTGGACGGAGGCAAGCTGATGCAGTCTCTGTTAAGTTATTTTCTTCATTACTACCAAGCGCTGCTGTGGACCGCCAGAATCAGCTTGACGCTTAGCGGCGCGATGACGCTGTCCGCTTTATTGCCCGTCCTGCTGCACGGAGAAGGCGTCCAGCTCAACCTGTTTATTATTGGCGTTTTTCTGATCGCGTCGAATTGGACGTACATGAGGCATGTTCCATTTCTATTCTATCGGTTCCTGGTGCAGCGGGAACGGCTTGCGAGACGCTTAACGGAACTGGGCAGGGAAGCCAGCCCGTTGATCGTGCAAGGAGGACAATCCGTGCTGTCCGTGGCACGCCGCTTCAATCGGGAGAGATATCATCTGGTGTATGTGTTGGAGCCCGCTGCGAAGGAATTGAGGGTGCTGGCTGAAGAGGCGATTGTAGCGGGGTGCTTGTCCGGCGAGAATCCAGGTCGTGCAGTGTCGGAGCTTTTGCGTTAGAATAGTAGGAAAGAGGATCGGGAGGAACGTTAATGAAGCAAATGCTTGTGCAAGTGGACGGCGACAGAATACAAACCGCTGTTCTGCAGGATGGCAAGCTAATCGATTTTCATCTGGAGACCAGCCATAGCGCAAGCCTTGTCGGCAACATATACCGGGGCAAGGTCGTCAACGTGCTGCCCGGCATGGAGGCGGCCTTCATCGATATCGGTCTGGCCAAAAACGCCTTCCTGTATATCAATGATCTGCTCCATCCCAATCTGGACAAGCAGCCCGGCCATAAACCTTCCATTGCGGATACCGTCCGCCCCGGGGAGGAGCTTATGGTGCAAGTCGTGAAAGACCCCATTCGCGGTAAGGGAGCCCGTGTGACGACGCACTTCAACCTGGCGGGACGCTGGCTTGCGTATATGCCGTCTGCAGATTATGTGGCCGTCTCCAAAAAAATTGACGACGATGCGGAGCGGGAACGGCTGAAAGAAATCGGCGAATCGCTGCGGACCGGTGAAGAAGGCATCGTTATGCGCACGGCTGCGTCCGGTGCGGAGCAAGAGGCGCTGAGCGGCGATGCGAAGCGGCTGCGCAAGCTGTGGTTAGCGATATTGGCCGCGAACGAGACGGCAGCTGCACCGGCGCTGCTCCATGCCGAAGACGGCTTGCTGCAGCGGGGTGTACGCGATTATTTCACGATGGACCTGGATGAAATATGGGCGGACAGGTCCGACAAGCTGGAGGAGATTGCTGCAATGCTCGGCACGATTGCGCCGTCCCGAAGAGAGCGGCTTAGGCTGTATCGGACGCGGGGCGGACTGCTTCAGCATTATGGCGTCTGGCAGCAGCTCGAAGAGGCATTCGCTCGTCGGATACCGCTGGACAGCGGCGGCTACCTCATATGGGAGGAGACCGAGGCGCTGACGGTCATCGATGTGAATACGGGAGGCTACACCGGTACGGCTAGCCTGGAGGACACCGTGTTCCGGACCAATACGGAAGCTGCGACACTTATACTGCGATTGCTCAGAATCAGGGATACGGGCGGCATTGTCATTGTCGATTTCATCGACATGGAGCGGGAGTCGAACAGGCAGAGCATCTTTCAAAGCATGGTGCAGGAGGCGCGCAAGGATGCCGCCAAGTGCACGGTCGTCGGCTGGACCCGGCTCGGCTTGATGGAGTTGACCCGCAAGAAAGCGCGGAGCAGCAGCGTCAGAGAACTGATTGGCGCGCCGCGGCGGCCGCTCTAGTAAATTATCTTGCCATAGGCTATTATATATGATAAACTGTTTTGGTGTATGTTTCTCATGTTGACATGAGACATGTGCCGGTACCGCTCGGATCGGGTAGACAAAGCGCGGCTCATACCGCCACCTGAATTAGGCGAGTCTTCGTAGAATAAGGAGGTGCACCGAATATGTTCGCAATTATTGAAACTGGCGGCAAGCAATACAAAGTTCAAGAGGGCGATGTGATCTACATCGAGAAGCTTGAAGGCGGCGAAGGCGAAAGCGTTACTTTCGACCGCGTGCTGGCTGTATCCGGCAAGGACGGTCTGGTGGCAGGTTCCCCTGTTGTGTCCGGCGCTAGCGTCACTGGCAAAGTGGAGAAGCACGGCAAAGGCCAGAAGATCATCGTTTACAAGTACAAGGCGAAAAAGAACTACCGTCGCAAGCAAGGTCATCGTCAGCCTTACACGAAAGTAACGATCGAGAAAATCCAGGCGTAAGAGGATTGTTCCGATGATAAACGTTAGCATCGTGAGAAGCGGCGAGCAAAGACGCATCGTATCGTTCGCCATTACGGGACATGCCAAGTATGCAAAGCCCGGCAAGGATATTGTATGTGCAGGAGTGTCGGCCGTATCGGTAGGCACTGTCAACGCGATTGAAACTTTGGCGGGGGTTCAGCTTCCGGCACAGATGCAGAACGGCTGGCTGTCCTCGGAAATTCCGGAGCTTCCGGATGCCGATCTCGACGGCAAGGTGCAGCTGCTTCTTGAATCCATGCTTGTGATGCTGGATACCATCGTTCAATCATACGGCAAGTATGTCGCTATCCGCGAAGAGAAGCTGTAAGCTTCCTGCCACGGTGCGGCATAAGTAACTATCGGAAGGAGGAACATCTCATGTTGAAACTGAATCTTCAGTTGTTCGCTTCCAAGAAGGGCGTAGGTTCCACGAAGAACGGACGCGACTCCCAATCCAAGCGCCTTGGCGCTAAGCGTGCGGACGGTCAAATCGTATCCGGCGGCAGCATTCTGTATCGCCAGCGCGGAACGAAGATCCATCCCGGAACGAACGTAGGCATCGGCAAGGACGACACGCTGTACGCGAAAGTGGACGGCGTAGTGAAATTCGAGCGTTGGGGACGCGAGCGCAAGAAAGTGAGCGTATACCCGGTTGAACAGGCTCCTGTAGCCGCAGCAGTGGAAGTATAATGCACATAGGAAAAGCCTCGGCCGACAACGCTTGGTCCGGGGCTTTTCGTTTTTTGGTAATGACCGGGCAGACCCGGCATGTTATACTGGATAAGCTAGGAAATTAGACGAAGGTAGGGTTCGTGCAATGGGACGCTTAGCATCACTCAAGTATGTTGCGGCGACATCCCTTCTGCTGCCGGTTAGCGCTGCGCTAATGTGGCCGGGAAGGCTATGGATCGTAGCCGTCTTAATTGCCTGGCTTATCGCTGTATCCGCATTGTGGATCAAGGCGGAGAGAATGAACTGCCAGGATCGGATGAGCAGAACTGTCCATGCGATGCAACATGCAGGCATCCGTACGCTTAATCATCACCGGCATGACTGGATGAACGATCTTCAGGTGCTTTATGGCTACATAAGGCTGGATAAGCTGGATAAGAGCATACAATATGTGGAGAAGATAAGAGAGAGAATGATCGGCGAAAGCGCGGTCGCCAAGCTCGGCGTTCCATCGCTCGTCAGCTATATCCAGTCGTTCCGAACGCTGACCAATTCCTTAACCCTTGAAGTAGTCATTCAGGAAGGCCTTAATCTGAGGGATATGGCGCTGGATGAGGAAGGTGTCGCACATACGATTATGGAGACGATCAACGCATATCGCTTCGCAGCCAAGACGGGCTACGAGGCGCCAAGCATGCTGAGGGTGGAACTCAGTCACGACGATGCTGCATTGTATGCGGCTTTCTATTATGAAGGCGAACTGATCAATGAACAGCAATGGAAGCAAAAAATACAACAGCAGTTGATGGGCGCACCCATGAAGCCTGTAGGCAAAGAGCATACTGTGACAAGTATGCTGCTTCGGGCGGAGATGCGCGCCTGAACGGAGGCAAGACATGTTTGTCGATAAAGCGAAAATATTTGTGAAAGGCGGCGACGGGGGAGACGGCATCGTATCCTTCCGCCGTGAGAAGTACGTGGAGAATGGCGGCCCTGCGGGCGGCGACGGCGGCAATGGCGGCGATCTGGTATTCCAGGTGGACGAAGGCTTGCGCACGCTGATGGACTTCCGCTATCAGAAGCACTTCAAGGCGCAGCGCGGAGAACGCGGGAAGGTCAAAAGCATGCATGGCGCCAGCGCGGATGACACGATCGTCCGCATTCCGCCGGGCACGGTCATCGTAGATGACGATACCGGTGAGACGATCGCAGATATGACGCGTCACGGTCAGAAGGTTATTGTCGCCAAGGGGGGACGCGGCGGACGCGGCAATTGCCGGTTCGCTACGCCGACGAATCCGGCACCTTATATCGCGGAGAATGGCGAAGAAGGCGAAGAGCGGTGGGTTGTGCTGGAACTGAAGGTGATGGCCGACGTAGGGCTGGTGGGCTTCCCGAGTGTGGGCAAGTCTACGCTGCTGTCGGTAGTATCCGGCGCGAAGCCGAAGATTGGCGCTTACCACTTCACGACGCTGTCGCCCAATCTGGGCGTGGTGGATGTAGGGGATGGCCGCAGCTTCGTCATGGCGGATCTTCCCGGTCTGATCGAAGGCGCGCATGAAGGCGTAGGACTGGGTCATGAATTCCTGCGCCATGTGGAGCGGACACGGGTGATTGTCCATGTCGTGGACATGAGCGGCTCGGAAGGACGCGATCCCTTCGACGATTGGAAGAAGATCAATGAAGAGCTGAAGCTGTACAATGCGAAGCTTGCGGATCGGCCGCAGATCATCGCCGCGGGCAAGATGGACATGCCTGATGCGGCCGACCAGCTGGAGCTGTTCCGGGAGCAGCTGCAGGAGGAAGGCTATCAGAACTATACGATCATGCCAATCTCATCCTTGACGAAGCAAGGCATACAGGAGCTGCTGTACAAGGCTGCGGACGTGCTGGATGAGACGGCGGATACCGTAGAAGTGGAAGAAGTGAAGGAAGTCGAGGAGCGCAAGGTCTATACGTTCGAGAGCAAGAAGGAAGCGGACTTCACGATTCGTCGCGACAATGAGGAGTACGTCGTGGAGAGCGAGGAGATCAAGCGTTATATGAAGCGATTCAATCTGAATTCGTACGATGCCGTCATGCGCTTCGCCCGTATGCTTCGGAAGATGGGCGTGGACGACGCGCTCCGGAAGCGGGGCGCCAAGGACGGCGACGTCGTTCGCATCGAAGACTATTCCTTTGAATTTTTTGAAGGCACCGATTATAATCCGTACGATTAATCCTATAGACGACAGCTGTCGTCTTTTTTTTCGAGCAGCCTATTGCCGTAATGTCTCGCAAAGGTTATAATGTCCACTATAGAAGAACAATTGTCTTTTTGGGGAGGACGAATGTGGCTGAGCGCTATTATGTCGTTCGAGAAGAGCTGTTGCCTGAAGCGATGATGAAGACGATTCAAGTGAAGGAAATGCTGGACAGAGGCGAGGTGGCCACCGTTCATGAAGCTGTGGAGCGGGCGGGGCTGAGCCGAAGCGCATTTTACAAATACAAGGATGGCGTATTCGCTCTGAATGAAATCGGTCGGGAGAGAATTGTGACGATCGCGATGGACTTGGAGCATCGCTCCGGCGTATTGTCGAACGTGCTGGCACTAATGGCCAGTCTGGAAGGCAACGTCCTGACGATGAATCAGAGCATACCGCTGCAAGGCTATGCCAACGTCGTTGTATCCGTGGATATATCGCAAGTGACCAGAGAGCTGTCCGAGCTGATATCGCTGCTTGGCAGCCAGCCGGGCGTCAGGAAGGCAATCGTCATCGGGCAGGGCTAACAGAGGATGAGAGAGGATGGATGAAGCAGAGATGAAACCGGTGAAGATAGGATTATTAGGGCTTGGAACGGTAGGCACAGGTGTAGTTCGTCTGGTAGAAGGTCATCAGGAGGACCTGCAGAACAGTTCAGGATCGCCGATCGTTATTGAGAAGATATTGGTGCAGAACAAGAGCAAGGAGCGCGATATTAATGTATCGCCCGACAAGCTAACGGAAGATCCTTGGGAAGTGATCAAGGACCCTGCCGTCGACGTGATTGTAGAAGTGATGGGCGGTGTGCAGCAGACGAAGGAATACTTGCTGGAAGCACTGTCGCTGGGCAAGCATATCGTGACAGCCAACAAGGACTTGATGGCGCTGCACGGCCCCGAGTTGCTGGAGATGGCGAAGGCGCATGGCTGTGATGTCATGTATGAGGCGAGCGTAGCAGGAGGCATTCCCATTATCCGCACGCTGATCGAAGGCTTCTCGTCCGATCGCATTACGAAGATTATGGGCATCGTGAACGGAACGACGAATTACATTATGACGAAGATGAGCCAGGAGGGAGCCGCTTACGCCGATGTGCTGAAGGAAGCGCAAGAGCTCGGTTATGCGGAATCCGATCCGACCTCCGATGTAGAGGGGCTGGATGCCGCCCGCAAGATGACGATTCTGGCGACGCTCGGCTTCCGCGCCAACGTCGACCTGTCGGATGTGTCCACCGAGGGCATATCGAAGGTGACGAAGGAGGATATTCTGTACGCGAAGCGTCTGGGCTATGAGGTTAAGCTGCTTGGTATTGCCGAGCGCCAGGACGATCTGATCAGCATTAGCGTACAGCCTACGATGGTGAAGAACACCCACCCTATCGCATCCGTGAACGGAGTCTTCAATGCGGTCTACGTGTATGGCGAAGCTGTGGGCGAGACGATGTTCTACGGTCCCGGCGCAGGGGAGCTGCCTACGGCGACGTCCGTCGTCGCGGATCTGGTAGCCGTCGTGAAGAACCTGAATCTGGGAGTGAACGGCAAGAACAGTGCAGTTGCGTACAAGGAGAAGAAGCTGAAGACGGATGAGCAGATTTCCTCGAAGTACTTCATGCTTCTCCATGTAGCGGACCGCGCGGGCGTATTGGCGCAAATTACGCAAATATTCGCGAAGTACGAGGTCAGCCTGGACGCGGTGCTGCAGCAGCCGAATCCGGCCAATCCGGCGGCGGAGATCATCATCATTACTCATGATGCCAGTAAGGCATCTGTCGGCAAGGTGCTGAAAGCGTTCGAGGAACTGGACGTCATCTTCAACGTGAAGAGCGTATATAGGGTTGAAGGCTAATGAACGGGATGAATGCGCAAGGTCGTAAAGTGATCGTCAAGGTGCCGGCGAGCACGGCTAATCTGGGACCGGGATTCGATTCGCTCGGAATGGCATTGTCGCTCTATACGTGGATCGAGATGAAGCAGTCCGATGAGACGGTGTTCCATCTGCATGGCGAAGGCAAGGACGAGTTGCCCCGGGATAAATCCAATCTGGTGTACAAAGTGGCCCAGATGGTATTCCTCGAGGCAGGCGTCAGCGTGCCGGAGCTTGAAATCGCGATGTACAGCGAGATTCCGCTGACGCGTGGTCTGGGCAGCAGTGCGACGGCGATTATCGGAGCGCTGGCGGCGGCCAATGCGCTGATCGGGGAGCCGCTGAGCAGGGACCGGCTGTTCCAGATGGCGACGGCGCTGGAGGGGCATCCCGACAATGTCGGAGCTTCGCTATTCGGCGGCATTATCGTCGCCGCCTGGGACGGCGAGACGGCGCAACATGTGCGCCTGGAGCCGCCATCCCAGCTGGAGACGCTGGTGGCCATCCCAGCGTTCCAGCTGTCCACGGAGAAGGCGAGGCATGCGCTGCCTTCCGGGGTAAGCATGGCCGACGCCGTGTTCAACGTCGGCCGCAGCTCGCTGCTCGTCGCCGCACTGGCCAGCGGCGAGCTCGGTCTTATCCGTCATGCGATGCGGGACCGGCTGCACCAGCCCTATCGGGCGGCGCTCATCCCCGGCATGACGGAGATATTGGAGCGCGCCGCCGAGTACGGCGCGCTTGGCGCGGCGCTTAGCGGGGCCGGGCCCACGCTCATCGCATTCGTGGACGCCGCCGGCAGCGAGAAGGCGGCGCTGGAGAGCTTCCTGCAGCGGACATTGCAGAAGGAAGGGATTGCGGCGGAGACGATGTGGCTGGCGCCATGCTCTGCCGGACCGGAGATTACCGTCGTCGACGAGGTCGCGCCTGAGAGCGGCAGCTATCAACCATCATGGCAATCACTGCTGGATGTCGTCAAAGGAGAAGTCAAGGCATGAAAAGAATCGCGTTGTTGCCGGCAGGTTCCGTATCTGACGAGGCAGCCAAGCAGTTTTTCGGAGACAAGGAAGTGGAGTGGGAGCATCATCGGCTCATCGCTGACGTGTTCCAGGCAACGGAGAGAGGCGACTGTCATTATAGCGTCATTCCCATCGAGAATACGATAGAAGGTTCCGTGAACCTGCATATGGACTGGATCGTCCATGAAGTGGATCTGCCGATGCAGGCGGAGTGGGTGTACCCCTCTATTCAGAATTTGATCGGCCGCCATGACGAACTGGAAGACGGGAATGGCAGCTTCGATTATTCCTGCATACGGAAAGTAATCAGCCATCCCGTCGCCATGGCGCAATGCCATCAGTTCTTGCGCACCTATATACCGCATGCGGAGAAGGAGCATACCGGCAGCACGGCGGAGGCGGTCCGGTATGTGAAGGAGCATCCCGGCGAAGGCATTGTGGCGATCGGCACGGGAAGAGCGGCGGTGAACAATGGGCTGGACGTGCTGGCGAAAGGGATAACCGATCACGACAACAACTATACCCGCTTTATGCTTGTTGGGCCGGAGCGTTACACGGCGCGGCAGTCGGAGCGGATCAAGACAAGTATCCTGATTACGCTGCCGGAGGATTATCCCGGGGCGCTTCATCAGGTGCTCTCTGCATTCGCTTGGCGGCGGATCAATCTTTCGCGGATCGAATCACGGCCGACGAAGAAGAAGCTGGGCAACTACTATTTCTATATCGAGATTGAGATGTCGCTGGATACCGTACTGCTGCCTGCCGCACTGCAGGAAATTGAAGCGATTGGCTGCCAAATTCGCATTTTGGGTTGTTATCCGAGCTTTTCTTATCAACAGCTGTTATAATAAAGGGGTATATCATTCGGAGGTGTGGGCGTAGGTATGGCACAGCAATGGATTTATCTGAATGGAGAATTCGTAACGAAAGAAGAAGCTACAGTATCTGTATATGATCATGGCTTTCTGTATGGCGACGGTATTTTCGAAGGTATCCGTATTTATGACGGCAATATCTTCAAGTGCAAGGAGCATCTGGACAGACTGTATGATTCCGCAAAGTCGATTATGCTGGACATGCCGTTGACGCTGGATGAGATGCAGGAAGCGCTTGTAGAGACGATTCGCCGCAATGAGCTGCAAGACGGCTATATCCGTCTCATCGTATCCCGCGGGCCGGGCAATCTGGGGCTTGATCCGAAGCGTTGTCCGCAGGCATGGGTGATCATTATCGTGGAGCAGCTGGCGATATATCCGGAGGAGGCTTACAAGAATGGTCTCGTGTCCGTCTCTGTATCGCAGCGTCGCAACATCCCTGATGCGCTCAATCCGAAGATCAAGTCGTTGAACTACCTGAACAACATTCTGGTGAAAATCCAGGCGAATCTTGCGGGCGTGGGAGAAGCGATCATGCTCAATTCGCAAGGGTACGTAGCGGAGGGCTCCAGCGACAATATCTTCATAATTAAGAACGGCACTGTGTTCACTCCCCCTTGTTATGTCGGCGCTCTGGAAGGCATTACGCGGGCGGCAATTATGGATCTGTGTCGGAAGCACGGCTATGCGCTGAAGGAAGAGCCATTCACGCTGCATGACGTATATGTGGCGGATGAAGTGTTCTTCACGGGGACGGCGGCTGAGGTTATCGCTGTTCGTGAGGTGGATGGCCGCACGATCGGCTCCGGTCAAGCGGGTCCGATCACGACTCACTTGCTGAAGGAGTTCCGCAGCATTGTCACTGTCGACGGCGTCAAGGTTTACGAATAAGTCGGACACACATGATTTGGGTAACGATTAGAGGACTGTCTCCTGCTGGGGACGGTCCTTTGTGCGTTGGCAGCTCTTCGTACGAATAGGTGAAAGTCCCTAGCGCGCCGCGAGGTGGCGGGAGCGCATAGCTAATTGGTAGCGCGCTGGCCGTGGGGCAGGGTGCGGAGGACCAGAAGACAAGCTGCATTACCAGGTGTCAGTCCGTCTGTCTGTCTATCTGTCTGCCGAAACGGGATATCCAACCATGCAAAATGTCGCATAATCAGTAGCAGTGTATCGGAATAGGCATCGCTCTCCCATCAACTCAGTAATGGGGGGGACAATGCAGCATGATCAGAGTTAGAGTAATCGAACAGGCATCGCACTCCCATCAACTCAGTAATGGGGGAGAATACAGCATGATCAGAGTTAGAGTATTGGAACAGGCATCGCTCTCCCATCAACTCAGTAATGGGGGGAGAATGCAGCATGATCAGAGTGGGTATGCAGAGTAATTAAAAGTGATCAGGCGATTGACCACAACACATGTGAGCAACTGATCCATACACTATTCCTGAGATAATGGGAGAGCGAGGAGGTTCGCAAAACATAGATACAGTGCTGATCAGCATCATGAAGGGTATCTATTTAACAGATGGTGAATCTGGTCAGAGCAATCTTCGCACTAACAACTTGGACTGGTCGAGTGCTGCGCGGGTTCGTGCAGCGGTACTTTATGGGGAGTGCGGACCGGACCGGTGCGGGTTAAAAGTGGCTCATGTTTGCTGACAATAAAATTAATGGAGAGATTTTTATGGAAAGAGGCGACACTCGCCCATGTTCTGCATAGGATATAGAGATTGATAACGGGCATTAGCCTTGCCTGCTTATCCAGAACGTGACGGGAGGGTATCGTCGAGTGAAAATCCATATTGTGAAACAGGGCGACACATTATACTTTATCGGACAGAAGTACAATGTTTCGCTTGAGGAAATCCTGCATATGAATCCGGGAATATCGAACCCGGATGCGCTGGAGGTCGGGATGAAAATAAAAATCCCGTCCGGACATCCGGCATCCGGCGGCGGAATGAGCGAGATGGACATTATGCACCAGCATATCGTGAAGCAAGGAGATACATTGTGGAAGCTGTCCAAAGCGTGGGGAGTTCCGCTTGCTTCCATGATTCACGCCAATCCGCACTTGAAAAATCCAAATGTCCTGCTTACCGGAGAAGTAATCAACATTCCGAAAGCGAACGCGCAAATTCCCGCTACAACAGGTCAGTACGGGGCGCAATCGACAAGCCCGAAGTCGTCTTTTATGCAAGGGGTGCAGGGCTTTGTCGGCAAGATGTCGACGGCTCCTGTAGTAGGGAAAACGTTAACGGGGCTTGCGGCGGGCAAAAAAAACACGGCGCCAATGGCAGAGAAAAAACCGACGGGTCCGATCGTATCGCCTGTACCGCCTGCTAAACCGGAAGCTAAGGTAGAGCCGGAAGCGAAGAAGGTGGAGCCGCTGGCAACAAAGAAGGAGCCGGAAGCGAAGAAAGTAGAGCCGTTGGCAACGAAGATGGAGCCGGAAGCGAAGAAAGTGGAGCCGTTGGCAACGAAGATGGAGCCGGAAGCGAAGAAAGTGGAGCCATTAGCAAAGAAGATGGAGCCGGAAGCGAAGAAAGTAGAGCCACTGGCCTCGAAGGTGATGCCCGAGTCAACAAAGGTAGAGGCGCAATCCGCGAAAGTGATGCCTCAATCGAAAAAGATGGAGCCGCTAGGCTCAAATATAGGTCCAAGCGGAGGCAATATGCAGCCGCTGAGCAATATGGGTCCAAGCGGAGGCAATATGCAGCCGCTGAGCAATATGGGTCCAAGCGGAGGCAATATGCAGCCGCTGAGCAATATGGGTCCAAGCGGAGGCAATATGCAGCCGCTGAGCAATATGGGTCCAAGCGGAGGCAATATGCAGCCGCTGGGCAATATGGGTCCAAGCGGAGGCAATATGCAGCCGCTGAGCAATATGGGTCCAAGCGGAGGCAATATGCAGCCGATGTCTAATGTTGCACCATATTCGGCGGAAAATGCGGGGAAGGTATCTCCATATAGCGGTAAGGGGAAAGGAAAGGAGCTTCCGCTACAGCAGCAAAGCGCGCAGGAAGTAAACCCGGTCAATTCCGAATATATGCAGAGCATGAATCTGTTTCAGCAGTATCAAGCACCCGCTTACGATATGATGCAATACGATTATCCATCTTCACCTAACGAGAACATGTATATGCCCATGGGTAAAGGAGAAGTGGACGCAACAGCTTACGGCTTGAAAGAAAAGGCGACGATTTCTCCATACGGTGACATGGGGGGATATGATTGCCCGCCCGGTATGGGGTATCCGATGCAGCCAGCCTTAATGCCATATGGAGCAGGTCCCGGCTGGGGTTATGGCAATCCTATGGTCAACGTTATGCAGCAGGGCGGCAATATGGCTAATCCCGGCATGATGCCTATGGCTAACGCATCAAATGCGGGCATGATATCGCCACTGTCGAATGCATCGAATGCGGGCATGGTATCGCCACTGTCGAATGCATCGAATGCGGGCATGGTATCGCCGCTGTCGAATGCATCGAATGCGGGCATGATATCGCCGCTGTCGAATGCATCGAATGCGGGCATGGTATCGCCGCTGTCGAATGCATCGAATGCGGGCATGATATCGCCGCTGTCGAATGCATCGAATGCGGGGATGATATCGCCGCTGTCGAATGCATCGAATGCGGGAGCGATCTCACAACTCTCCGCCATGTATCCGCAGGGATTTCAAGGATTCTCGAATGCCTATCCAACAGAAGGATATCCACCTTATCCTCCCATGTGGTCCTACTCAGGGGAAGCCGATCAAGAACAATCCGCTCAAACCAATGCCAAGGGAGACTGCGGTTGCGGTGGTGAGCGGAAAGAAGACGCAGAAGAATTGGATGGACTCCCGGGATCAGTAACCCCAGTGAAGAAAAAAACTCGCAAAAAAACGAAAAAAGCCGTCATTCGAACAATAGCGCCAAAGCCGAAGAGAAGAACGACATATGGAAGCAGACCATGGCTTAATCATTAGGAATATAGACTTAGGAATGTAGACGATTACCAATATAGAGCTGCGCTCAAGCTAGTCATGACTCTTTGAGTAGTTGCCCATCAATTAAAGAAGCGAATTAGAGGAGTGGCGGTATCAGTTGGGAGTGTTTCTCCCTTCGGTACCGTCATTTCGACGTTTTGGCCGATTGCCCCTGCTTAGCGAAAAAGAGCAATTGGCAGAGGCTGTATGTAACCAAAATGAGCGATAATCCGCAAGGTTCTGTGGATCATTGGCATGTAAGAAAGCTGTATGTAACCAAAATGAGCGTTAGCCCAAGACTATTGCTGGTTGTACTTATGTGTCAAGCGAGGGGCTAGCTCGGAAGGTTTCGTTCAGTAGATCAATATAACGATCGAGATTGCTCATAACTTCGTCCTTGTCTTGTTCTTCACCGGGTACAAATAGGTTGTTAAAGCCAGCAAGCATATAGGAGATTACCCGAACAAGAAAGTCTTGCGGCAAATCGGAGCGAAGCTCGCCTCTGTCAATCCCATCCTGAATCATCGCATTTAATTGCACGTTCAGATCCACCTGCAGCTTCTGGCGAACCGCCTGGACCGCCGCCTCGCTTTTTTCCTTCATGAGCATGCGGATAAGCCGGTCATAGACGGGGTGATCCGTTGCGAAGTCGAAACCGAGCTTGGCCTGAAGCTTGAACGACTCGAAAATGTCCATCTTCCCTATATCGTGAGCCGCTTCCGTGAGCCGTGACTCGACATAAGCCCGCTTGGCCTCGGCAGCTTCTTTGAGCACGGTAAGGTATAGCACCAATTTGTCATTGAAATGATGATAAAAAGCGCCTTTGCTGGATTGTGACTGATGAATAATCTGATTAATGGACGCTTCCTCGTAACTCTTCTCAGAAAACTCAATCAGAGCATGCTGAACGATTAATTCCCGCTTCTTGCTTCTTCTTGCACTCAATCCGAAAACCTCCTAACGGCAATTGCAGTTTTAAAGGTCTGACTGTAAAATCCCCACTCATCGTATTTCACGAAAAACCGCTTGTCAAACCTTTACTGCTTGCCGGTTATATATTTATAGGTCAGTTGCATCACTTCCCGTATATTGTCTCTATCCTCACAATATTTGGAATATTTTACTTCTCGGTTGTTCTCATCGAAATAACAATCCGACTTTAGGCCGAGCT
The DNA here is from genome assembly GCF_025567625.1 of Paenibacillus sp. J5C2022. GTDB lineage: Bacteria > Bacillota > Bacilli > Paenibacillales > Paenibacillaceae > Pristimantibacillus. Next base: position 54,545 of record NZ_JAOQJC010000027.1, read on the forward strand.
CTGGGGAGACAGCCAGATAGGTGTACGTTTTTGCCATTTGCTCCGGCGTAAGCGAGCTTCTGCTCTTCAATCTGTAAACAAATGCCAAGAAGGGCTTCAGCTTCCCTTATCGTGAAAGATCCACTTGAACATTTGTAACACGAATGCAGTTCACAGTTATTTTCGTCATCGAGGTCTACTTGCCCGTTATTAAGCATATCCCTCTGTTCATTCCGATGCTCCTTTCATATTTTGCGTATATCCAGTTTCTTGGAGGTGAAAAAATGCTTGAAATAACCAATCCCACAATTGCGGGAACCAATCAAAATAGACTACCCTGTTTGATCTGTGTTGACGCTGGCTTTAAACGTTGTTAAGGCGATGGAATACTCGTAATCAATATCGTGGCAACCTCCTAAAGGAGCAAGCATGTCAATTTGGAATTGCTAGAACAGACCGCGTAGTCTGTTTTGGTTATTGTATTCCCGCAACGCTAATGTGTCAATCCGTGTTATGCTGCATTGTTGATCTGCTGCTGCATGCGTTGTTCGGCTGCATAATAAAGTGCAAATCGCGCAAACTATCCAAAAAAAGCGCAAAGGGGCCAATCCTTATGATGGCATTACGAATGTGGAAGCGACTGAAAAAGCGTTTGCGCCGCTCGCGGGGGCCGCTGTGGGCATTGGGCGGGATCTCCGCCATATGGCTGGTAATTGCGATAGGCGGGCTGGGATTCCAGCCCGTCTTGCATGCTGCCAGCGTGAACGGCGGCGTGAACGACAATCTGCGATTCAGCCTATCTTTACCCGAGCAAGAAGCTGCAGTGGAGGTTCTGTTGAAGCGTGTCTATATTTGCGGGGAGGAGACGGAATCGCTTGGGCGAATGACTGCCCGTCAACTTTCCCTTCTTCTTCAAGATCACCGCGAATGGAAGGTTGGCGCCAATAAAGATGCAACGACCGTTCTTGTTCAGGAAATTAACGACCTGTCGGACTATTGCAAATCCAATGCTTACTTTGGCATAGATCGCGATGGCAATCTTTCCTTATATGACGGGCTTCCAAAGGAAGAAAAGGTGCTAAGGACATTTTTTCAGCTGGATATCGAATTTATGGAGAGCAGCTTGCCCAAGGAACAGCTTCGCTCTCTGACGGCCGGCATTCGCATCTCCGACATGGATGAATACTATAGCGTGCTTTCGACGTTTAGCGATTTTGCAATGGAGCAGAACACGAAAGTGATGGAACCGATCCGAACTGCGCCATAGTTGTAAAGCCGCACTGCATCTACCGGCACGAGTGAATACGCCGGCTTCAATCTCCATCAAACGTCCGTTCTCATTTCAAGCAACTTTTGCTATAATGAAGGGCAGGCATGAAGAGATGAGAGATAGGAGCTGGCAATTTGCGTGTGTTGGGAATAGACCCCGGAATAGCGATCGCGGGGTTCGGATTTATTGATAAACAAGGACATAAGCTGACTCCTGTGCAATATGGCGCGATACAGACGGAAGCCCATACTCCGCAGGAGGAACGCTTGCTGCAAATCTATGAATCTGCCGGAGCGCTGATGGATCGCTATAATCCGGATTCCGTTGCGGTCGAGAAGCTGTTCTTCAATCGCAACGTGACGACGGCTTTCGCTGTCGGACAGGCGCGGGGAGTCATTATATTGGCCGCGGCACAGCGCGGGCTGCCCGTGGCGGAGTATACGCCGCTGCAGGTGAAGCAATCCGTCGTAGGATACGGGAAAGCGGAGAAGCGCCAAGTGCAGGAGATGGTGAAAATGTTTTTGAAGCTGTCCGCCGTTCCGAAGCCGGATGATGTGGCGGATGCGCTGGCAGTAGCCATATGCCATGCCCACTCCGCGACAATGACTCAAAAAATTAACGAGGTGACCCGTTCATGATCGATTTTTTGCGCGGCAAAATCATACATATCGATGCAGAGTACGTCGTTGTTGATGTTCGCGATATCGGATATCGCGTTTTTACGCCCAATCCTTATGAATTCGCCGGGAAGGATGAAGCGGCGACGATCTATATTCATCATCATGTGCGGGAGGACGCCATTCTACTCTATGGATTCCTGTCGCGAGAACAGCAGACGCTGTTCCGCAAGCTGCTGGACGTATCGGGCATCGGACCGAGAGTGGCGCTTGGCATCCTGTCGGCAGGGCGTCCCGAGACGGTCATTGCCGCGATTCAACAGGAGAATATCGGTTTCCTGACGAAGCTGCCCGGCATCGGCAAGAAGACGGCCCAGCGCATGATCCTGGATTTGAAGGACAAGCTTCTGGGAGCTTCTGATGCGGCCGGCCTTGCGGCAGCGGGAATTGTATCGGAGCTTGCGGGCGATGATGGCGGACAAGGGCACGGGACTGCCTGGCAGGAAGCCCGCGACGGCCTTGCCGCGCTTGGTTATACCGCTTCGGAGCTGGATGCGGCTTGGAACAAAATGAAAGATTCCGTCACTCCGGAAGAGACGGTAGACGCCCTGATGAAGAGGGCGCTTCAGCAGTTGTTCAAAGGGTAACGGAAAGGAGAGGGAGCTATGGATGACCGGATCGTATCCGCGAACCTGATGATGGATGAACATGCCGTCGAGCTGAGCTTGCGCCCCCGATATCTCGCGGAATATATCGGGCAGAGCAAAGCGAAGGAAAATTTGAAAATCTATATCGAAGCCGCCAAGCTCCGCAAGGAAGCACTGGATCATGTACTTCTCTACGGCCCTCCGGGTCTTGGCAAGACGACCTTGTCCAATATTATCGCCAATGAGCTTGGCGTTAACCTGAGGACGACGTCGGGACCGGCTATCGAACGCCCCGGCGATTTGGCGGCACTGCTGACCAATTTGCAGGAAGGCGACGTTCTGTTCATCGATGAAATTCATCGACTGCACCGTACGGTTGAGGAAGTGCTTTATCCTGCGATGGAGGACTTCGCTTTGGATATAATGATCGGCAAGGGGCCAAGCGCACGCTCCGTCCGGCTGGATTTGCCGCCGTTTACGCTAATCGGCGCGACGACGAGAGCGGGACTTCTGTCCGCGCCGTTGCGGGACCGGTTCGGCGTCGTCAGCCGACTGGAATTTTATACTGTGGACGAGCTGGCTTTTATTGTATCGCGTGCTGCGGAAATATTGGAAGTGAGCATCGTTGGTGAAGCTGCGTCGGAGATCGCCATGCGCTCCAGGGGGACGCCGCGGATTGCGAACCGGCTTCTGAAGCGGGTGAGGGACTTCGCGCAGGTAAGAGGTGACGGCATCATCACGCATGATATCGCGCAGTCGGCTTTGTCGCTTCTGCAAGTCGATCCGCAAGGGCTGGACGACATCGATCACAAGATGCTTCGTGCCATGATGGTTACTTTCTCGGGCAGGCCGGTCGGACTGGATACGATCGCCGCGACAATCGGGGAAGAGAGCCAGACGATTGAGGACGTCTATGAGCCGTATCTGATGCAGATCGGATTCCTGCAGCGTACGCCGCGGGGCAGGATAGCCACAGAGAGCGCCTATCGCCATCTGGGACTGCCTATGCCCACGGATCGTTAACCCAACTAGAGAGGAGAGAAATCATGACTTCCGGTAAGACAGTTCGCATTTATCTGATCACGTTATGTGCCATGCTATGGACTGCCGCGATCGGCGCACAGCCGTCCTATGCGGCGGTTCCGAAGATGGATACGATCCGGGTGGCGATGTATATCAGCCTGCCGGGCAAATACCAATCTACTACGCCGGCTGCCACCTTCTCATCACAAGGCGGAATAGTTGTTAGCTTGCAGCGGGAAGGCGGCAATTCGCCGTGGTTCCAAGTAGAGCCGACAGAGAAGGCTCGCTTCGCGCTGGACGATTACGGCGTGAAGCTGCTGGAGACGGGAGATCTCGCCGTTGCGCAGCAAGCGCACACTCATATCAGCGCCTCGGGAGGAGCATCTTCGATCATCTCCTTGTCCAAGAAGGGGAGAGAGGTCTATCAGCTTCGCGAAGGCGGCTACGCCAGTGAAGGAGAAGCTGCCGCAGCGCGCAAGCGGTGGGAGAGCGATACGCTGTTGAAGGCGATGACAGGCGGATTCAAGGCGGAATTGTTAGGCCCCCATTATCTGCAGTCGCAGCCGCTGAAGACGAGGGCGGAAGCGGAAGGCGCGGCCCTCGCGTACGGCAAGACCGGCGTTGACGCCTATGTAGGCATGAAGGCGGGAGAGGACGGTTCACCTCATTATTTCGTAGCCGTTGGCCAGGCCCCCTCGCCGTCGGCTCTGAAGGCGGTCGGCGCCGCCGCATCCGCTGCTGCGGGCACAGTTGCCCTTAAGGCCATGAGTCAGGACGAGCCGTATCTGATCATGCAGCGTGACCACACCAGAAGCGGAGGCGGCAATGCGGCCGATTCCCGATATCTGGTTCCCGCCGGCGGCACCAAAGTATGGCTGTCGCCAGCGGGAGAAGCGCATATACGGTTGGAGGAGCGCAGCAATCGTACATATAGAGGGCAATTCGAGGTAAGCGGCTTCCAGAATAAGCTGGCCGTCGTGAATGAACTGCCGCTGGAACAGTATTTATACTCTGTCGTGGCAGTGGAGATGTATCCATCTTGGCCGCTGGAGGCGCTGAAGGCGCAAGCGGTGGCGGCTCGATCGTTCGCTGTTCGTGGCGGTACGGGCTTCCAGATCGCGCATGTTGTGGATACAACCCTAAGCCAGGCTTATTACGGGACGGAGAAGGAGCACCCTTCCACTACGAAGGCCGTGGATGAGACGAAGGGAGAAGTCGCTCTGCACAATGGAAGCATCATTGAAGCTCTGTATTCGGCCAATAGCGGCGGCATGACATCGGATGCGGCAGAAGTATGGGGCAATTCCATCCCTTATTTGCAGCCGGTTGCAAGCCCCGACGATTCTGCAGAAGCAGGCTTGCTTGATTGGTACCATGTCGTGCTTCCGGACGGGAAGCTTGGATATGTACGCGAAGATCTGGTAGAGGATACCGGGCAGACTACAGCTGCAGGAAGCGCCTTGTTAAAGGTGAAGACGGACGGGACCAACATTCGCGTGCATCCCGTTATTCAGTCCAGCGTGCCAGTCGTGGCGCAGGCGAATCAAGGAACGCGTCTCATCGCGCTCGGCAAGGTGAAGGAATCCAATCCCATGAACTGGATGCGGGGACCGTTCACGGGAGAGCAGTTGCAGACAAGCTTGAACGCGAGGCTGTCGGATAAGCTGACGGAACCCGTACATTCCCTGGAGGTGAGCGCTCGAGGTCCTTCCGGACGCGCCACAGCCATTGCCGTGAACGGCGAGGAACTGCCGCTGAAATCTCCGGATTCCATCCGTTCCATGCTGGGTGTTGGCGAATCGCTGCCCAGCACCAAGCTGGACGTGACGGAGATTGGCAATGCCGTTATATTGGGCGGCGGGGGACAACGTTCGTCAGCTGCAAGCCATGACGGGCTGCATATTCTCGGTGCCGATCATCAAGGAAGCGTTCATGACGACAGCCATTTATTCATAATGGATAGCGAAGGGGACATTGCTGCAAGCCCGATGGAACGCTCCTTTCTGTTCACGGGACAAGGCAACGGACACGGCGTAGGCATGTCCCAATACGGCGCTCTGAGCCTGGCTCAGCAAGGGTATGACTATCAATACATTTTGCAATACTATTACAAAGGGATAACTATAACTAAGGAATGATAATAGAACATGAATGTTGATTGGTTTGACTTCGAACTGCCGGATCGGCTGATCGCCCAGACTCCGCTCCAGGATCGCACGGCTTCCCGACTGCTCATGCTGAATCGCCAGACGGGCGGTGTGGAGCATGGCAGCTTTAGGGATCTGGAGGATCGGCTGTCGGCGGGCGATGTGCTGGTGCTGAACAATACAAGGGTTATTCCGGCCAGATTGATCGGCTATAAGCCGGATACGGGCGCCAAGGTAGAGCTGCTGCTTCTGAAGCAGCTTGGCGGCGACCGCTGGGAAGCGCTCGCCAAGCCGGCCAAACGGCTGAAGAAGGGAGCGGTAATGGCATTCGGAGAGAACGCTGAAGGCTTGCCGCTGCTGAAGGCTGTAGTTGAGGAAGAAGGCGAGATGGGCGCTAGAACGATCACTTTCTCTTACGAGGGCATATTCCAGGAGCTGCTTGACCAGTTAGGCGAGATGCCGCTTCCGCCGTACATCAAGGAACGGCTGGAGGAGTCTGAGCGCTACCAGACCGTATATTCCCTGCATGAAGGCTCGGCGGCGGCGCCGACTGCGGGCCTGCACTTCACGAAGGATATGCTGGATCGGATACAGAAGAAAGGCGTTAAGCTGGCATATGTCACCCTTCATGTCGGCTTGGGCACATTCCGGCCGATGTCCGTGGAGCGGGTGGAGGACCATGAGATGCACGCTGAGTTCTATCAGTTGGACGAGGCTAATGCAGCGCTGCTGCAGGTAGCACGGGAGCAAGGAAGAAGAGTCATTGCGGTTGGCACGACTTCGGCCAGAACGTTAGAGACAGTGGCGGACATTTGCGGCGGCGGGCCGATTACCGCTTGCAGCGGTTGGACTTCTATCTTTATTTTTCCGGGCTACTCCTTTAAACTGGTAGATGCGCTGTTAACCAATTTCCACCTGCCCAAATCGACGCTTGTCATGCTTGTAAGCGCACTTGCGGGTCGAGAACATATCATGCACGCTTACAAGGAAGCGGTGGAGCGGGAATATCGGTTTTTCAGCTTTGGCGACGCCATGTTTATCTACTAACTAAATAAAGAATAGGAAGCGTGAATAGTGGCTGTAAAATACGAGTTTATTAAACAATGCAATCAATCGGGCGCCAGACTGGGCCGTGTGCATACGCCGCATGGCATCATCGATACACCTACCTTTATGCCTGTAGGGACGCAAGCGACGGTCAAGACGATGAGCCCGGAAGAGCTGAAGGCGATGGACGCCCATATCATTCTGAGCAATACGTATCATCTGTTCCTTCGTCCGGGCCATGAGATTGTGAGGAAGGCGGGAGGGCTGCACAAGTTCATGAACTGGGATCGGCCTATATTGACCGACAGCGGCGGATTCCAGGTGTTCAGCTTGAGCGCGATGCGCAAAATTACGGAGGAAGGCGTGCAGTTCCGTTCCCATCTGAATGGCGACAAGCTGTTCATCGGACCGGAGACGGCGATGGAGATTCAGAACGCACTTGGCTCAGACATTATGATGGCTTTCGACGAATGTCCGCCCTATCCTGCGGAGTATGAATACGTCAAGCAATCGACGGAAAGGACGTCCAGGTGGGCGGAGCGATGCTTGAAATCGCATGCCCGTCCGCAGGACCAAGCGCTGTTCGCCATCGTTCAGGGCGGGATGCATGAAGATTTGCGCGTTCAGAGCGCAAAAGATTTGACTTCCATGGATTTCCCGGGGTATGCTATTGGAGGATTGAGTGTAGGCGAGCCTAAGCATCTTATGTATGAGGTGCTTGACTATACAGTGCCGCATTTGCCTTCGGACAAGCCGAGGTATTTGATGGGAGTCGGCTCACCGGATGCATTGGTTGAAGGCGCTATACGGGGCATTGACATGTTCGATTGCGTATTGCCGACCCGGATTGCGAGGAACGGTACGACAATGACCAGCGGAGGAAGGCTTGTCATTCGGAATGCCAAGTTTTCCGAGGACTTCGGTCCACTGGACCCCAATTGCTCCTGCTACACTTGCACGAACTATTCCAGAGCGTACATTCGTCACCTGCTGAAGGCCGACGAGACGTTCGGCATTCGTCTGACGACTTACCATAACTTGCATTTCTTGCTGCAGCTCATGCGGGATGTACGCCAAGCGATTATGGAGGACCGGCTGCTCGATTTCCGGGATTCCTTCTTCGAGGCGTACGGACTTAATGATAATGAAAGAGGATTTTGAAAGGGGTGAATGCAATGTCGATGTGGTTAGCCACGGATGGTGGTCAGCAGACAGGGAACATCTGGGCTCTAATCTGGCCGTTTCTACTCATGTTCGCGGTATTTTATTTCTTGCTTATCCGTCCGCAGCAGAAGAAACAGAAGCAGCGCAATTCGATGCTGAACGAATTGAAGAAGGGCGATAAAATTACGACTATCGGCGGCCTTCACGGCACGATCGTCGAGATCACTGACGACACGATTGTTCTTCGCGTCAACGATACGACGAAGATGACGTTCGAACGCAGCGCGATCAGCAGTATTGTATCTTCTGCTCCTGCCGCTTCCGAATAAGGAACCGAAAGGTCTGCAAGCTTCGAATAGCTTGCAGACCTTTCTTCATCTGCTCATATTGACTCCGACCATTCCTCCAAGCGTACCCGCCAACAATACGACGCCTAGCATTAGGATGCTGTGAAACGAGATGGATGCATTAACGGCAAGGAAGCTGACAATGATCACAATTATGCCGTACAGAACGCCGAGCAGCGCCCCGTTGTACCAGCCGCGCCTGTACGATCGCTTGCCGCAAGTAAAGCCGCCGGCCAGCGACGAACAGCCATGCACGATCATGGCATACGTGCCCAGCTCGCTTTCCTTCATATCCGTAAGATGCAGCAGCAAGGACAGCAGCAGCGCACCAGCTGCGAGCCAGATCAATGCATAGGCAAGACCCGCCAACATCGGCATGACGATAATGGGGGCTTGCTGAGGTTGAGATTGCTTGACAGAGTTCATACCAGCCTACTCCTCCTATCCAATAGCCCTTAATATTACACCATATGGCGAAGGCGGCCGGATTAGTACAAGTTGCCCCGGAATATTCCTGCCATATATTCGCGTTCCCCGTTCCGAATGAATGCGTTCCTCACAGGTCAGAATAGCTGTACAGATCAGGTTCAGATGCTGTTAACAGCAAGCTCATGTAAGGAGGAGCTCGACCGTTGGAACTATGGAGCATGATCATTCGAACGATATTGATTTATTTCATCATCACCTTAATTATGAGGCTGATGGGCAAGCGTGAGATAGGCAAGCTGTCGGTGCTCGATCTTGTCATCTCCGTCATGATTGCAGAGATAGCGGTTATCGTCATTGAGGATATTCATCGTCCATTATGGGAAGGTATTGTGCCCATGATTATCCTTCTGGTCATACAAGTGGGAACGGCATTAATGACGATGAACAACCGCAAGCTTCGATTGCTGTTCGACGGCAAGCCGAGCGTCATTATTGCGAAGGGCAAGATCGACAGGGAAGTGATGAAGAAGCAGCGTTATAATCTTGACGATCTGCTGCTGCAGCTTAGAGAGAATCAGATTACATCCGTAGCGGATGTGGAATTTGCCATACTGGAAACAAGCGGTAAGCTGTCCGTCATTCCGAAGGAGGGAAGAGCCGCGCAAGAAGCGGACGAGGGAAGCAAGACGCCCGATATCAATGTGGAAAAAAGCAGTTTAACTCCCTACCCAAGAGGAAGGGAAGAGATCATTCCACGCGGCTTCCGTTATGAAATTTTGCCCATTCCCTTAATAATGGACGGCAAAGTACAGGATGAAAATTTGATCAAAATAGAAAAAACTAGATTTTGGCTGAAAAATGTGCTGCAAGAGCAGGGCGTAGTAAGCTTCAAGGATGTTTTTCTATGTACCATTGACCATAAGGGCAAGCTGTTCGTCGATATTCATACGCGAAAAAGAACTACTTGAACCATTTCCCAATGAATGGAACCCTTGCAACATCATAACGGTCAATAATGCGCATCCAAATCATCAACAACAGGTAAATGGCTCCACCGGCCATGCAGGCGATGAGCATGTTGATCCATTCCATCGTTAGGGGCTGGTGGGTCATAATCCACTTGGCTGCGCCGGCCATAATGATCATGGCGGCTCCAACCTTGAAGAAATCGGGAATGTTCATCCGGTAGCCGATAAAGCGCAACACGCTAATGCCATGCAAGACAGTGACGAGAATAATGTTCACATTAATGGCAATGATGGCGCCGTTAATGCCCAATTCCGGCCGCGAAGCAAGCTGAACGATTAGAATCAGCTTGATTGCCGCGCCAATAAAGGTGTTCATCAGCGCCGTTCCGGGCTTATCCAACGCTTGCAGAGCGGCCTGGAGCGGGGCTTGCAGGTAGATAAACAAACCGACAGGCGCGAGCAATTGCAGCATGGGCGCTATTTCGGCATGCGCATAGACGATCCGGCATATGGGCTCCGCGAAGAGGCCCATAACGACGATGAACGGCGCTCCCGCGACAAGCGAGAGCCGCATGGATTGGTGTAGGCGCTTATGAATGAGCGCCTTGTCCCCCTTCGCAGCCGCCTCCGATAATGATGGAACGAGCGATACGGCAAGCGAATAAGTCAATGCGGTAGGCAGGAGCAGGAGCGGGATGATCATGCCCTGCAGCGCGCCGTATTGCGCCGTTGCGATGCCGGTGGCGATGCCTGCGGTTGCCAGACTTCGCGAGATGAATATGGACTCCAGCAGATAGGATAGCGAGCCGACCATTCGACTGCCCGTAACAGGCACTGACAGCCCAAGCAGCCTGCGCAGGACGGGCGTCGACGGACTGTCTGGCTCTTCGGACAAGGCGCCGGCGTTTGGCCTAGAAGCGGCACCGGCTCTCTTCGTCTGCTTTCTGTTGCGGTGGTAAAGCCAGAGGAGCACAGCGAGACTGCCGATCTCCCCGGCGACGACGCCGAGCATGGCACCGGCAGCACCCCACTCCAAGCCATAGGGGAGCAGTATATACGCCAGTGCGAGAGAGGCGATGATGCGAATGACAGTTTCTACTGTCTGCGATACGGCACTTGGTATCATATTCTGCATACCTTGGAAGTATCCGCGGTACACGGAGGAGATGCCGATAATGATCAGCAGCGGAGACATCATCAGAAAGGAGTAGTAGACGCGCGAATCCGGCAGTATATAACGGATTATGAAAGGTGCGAACAGCAGCATGCCAATCGTTAAGACCGCTGCAAGCGAGACGGTTAGCGCCATGGCGGTTCGGAATATTTGCTTGACTCTCCGATGATCCCCTTTGGATTCCGCTTCGGCGATCCATTTCGCGATGGCTAGCGGTATGCCGCCTGTAATGATTGTCAACAGGACAATCAGGAACGGATAGCTGAGCTGATAAATGCCGACGCCTTCCGCTCCAATGATGCGCGGCAGCGTAATGCGGGGGAGAAATCCCAGCAGCCGATTCACAATGCCGGCTATGAGCAGTATCATGGCTCCTTTAATAAATGATTGTTTCGTCATGGCTTCCTCTCTCATCTCCTTGTGGCACGCCTGTACTACTATCTTTATGCGGCATGTCCGCTTGCATGTCTGGCAATTTTCACTCGCGCCTTGTCAAGCAGGAGATCGGCCGGATATGGCGAATATAGTAGGCGAACAGCAATCTATGGGGGTGCAGCGATGCAAGAGGAAGAACTGGCAGCAATCATCGAGGAGTTATGTCACAGCAAGGCGGAAGAATTCAGACTCCTCGGCTACGAGCATGTGTCGGGACAAGAGGTGTGGGCTTGCGTCAATGCCAAGTACGCCAAGAAGGGAATGCCGGAGCTGCACCAGTTGGTTAACGATATTCTGTCGCTGAAGGTGACGCAGTTTATGAACTTTTTAACACTCAGCGCCTATAAAGGAGACCCTATTTAACTGTCATGCGGTCTCTTTTTTTTGACTCGTTTTTCACCCATCGTTATAATAGGACTATTGAGATCATAAGGGGGAAGTCAGACGTATGTTCGGGAAGAGAATATTAGCCTTCCTTGGCGTAGTTGTGATTACGTTCGGCGTTATTGCCTGGACAAGTCCTACGCTGGTCAAGGATGTGAAGCTGGGCCTGGATCTGGCGGGCGGCTTTGAAGTGTTGTACGAAGCGGAGCCGTATGAAGGCGGTACGGCGGTCACGCCGGAATCCCTGAAGCAGACGGCCAAGAGCTTGGAGCGCCGGATTGACAGTGCCGGACTGGTGGAACCGGAAATTACGACGGAGGGATCGAACCGAATCCGCGTCCGTTTGCCGGGAGTGGAGAATGACGCGGAAGTGCGGGAACTGCTCGCCAAGCCGATTAATCTGACCTTCCGCGCGCCGGATGGTACAATTAAGTTGACTGGCACGGACTTCAAGGAGAACAGTGCCGGTATTGCGTTCAACGATTTGAATCAGCCGATCGTCACGATCGAGCTGAAGGATGCGAAGAAGTTCGAAGATGTAACGAGGTCATTGATCGGTCAATACTTGGCCATTTATTTGGACACCGAGGAGATTTCCAGTCCGGGTGTGAATGAAGCTATCCCTGGCGGATCGGCCGTCATTACGCTTGGCAATTCGTCGGTAGAGGAAGCGAAAGAGCTGCGCGATCTCATTAATATGGGTTCACTGCCGCTCAAGCTGACCGAGAAGTATACGATGAGCGTCGGTGCTAAGCTGGGTATGGATTCCTTGAAGGATACCGTAACCGCCGGCATAATCGGCTCGCTTATCGTCTTGGCGTTCATGATTGTGATCTTCCGTGTGCCGGGATTCGTCGCTTCCATTACGATCATTACGTATGCTTGGCTTCTGCTCCTTGTGCAGAATTTAATGAACGCTACCCTCACACTGCCGGGCATCGCGGCTTTCGTGCTGGGTGTCGGGATGGCCGTTGACGCCAACATTATTACGGCGGAAAGAATCAAGGAAGAAATTCGCAGCGGCAAGAGCATGCTGTCCTCGCTGAAGGCCGGCTCCAAAAACTCGTTCCGCACGATTATGGATGCCAACGTTACGAGTATCATTGCCAGCGTCGTCCTGTATTATATCGGAGACGGGGCGATTAAAGGCTTTGCGCTGACGATGATTTTCAGCATTCTGGTTAGTGTTGTCACCAATATTTTCTTCGCGCGCTTCTTGCTGACGCTGCTGGTGCGCAGCAACAAGTTTATGAAACCGGGCTATTACGGCGTGAAGGAGGCAGAAATCCGTGAACTATAATACGAAGATCCGTTATGATTTTGTCAAAAATCGAAACAAGTTTTTCACATTCTCCATTGCGCTGACGGTTGCAGGGATTTTGTCGTTGATTCTTTTCTCACTGAACTTCGGCGTTGACTTTAAAGCCGGTACAAGCATGGACATCTCAACGGGCAAGACGGTCACACAGCAGCAAGCGAAAGAAGTGCTTGCCGGACTTGGCTATGAGGACATTACGCCTACTGTAGGCGGCAACGGCAATGAACGCATATCCGTACGCTTCGACGAGGTGCTCGATGCGCAGCAATCGACGGCAGTGATGAATGCGATGAAAGAGAACTTCGGCGAGGATACCTCCGCAGAGGTCAACGTTGTCTCCCCTGAGCTTGCGCAGGAGATGGGCATTAAGACGATTTGGGCCATTTTGATTGCCAGCTTGGGCATCATGATCTATGTGATGATTCGATTCGAGTGGCGGTTTGCCCTTGCAGCCAATATATCTATATTGTATGACAGCTTTGTTGTCGTAGCGGTATTCTCAATATTCAGGCTGCAGGTGGATTTGCCGTTCATCGCGGCCGTGCTGACGACACTTGGCTACTCGATCAACGATAAGATCGTTATATTTGACCGTATTCGGGAGAATCTGCGTTTTGCTAAAATTAAAAATGAAGAACAGCTGTCCGAGCTTGTCAATGCGAGCATCTGGCAAACGATGGCACGTAACTTGTACACCGTGTTGACGGTTGTCATCGTAGCGGGGTGCATACTGCTGCTCGGCAGTGAATCGATTCGGTTGTTCTCGCTTGCCCTTATTGTAGGTCTTGTCAGCGGCGCGTATTCGACCGTCTGTATCGCAAGCCCACTGTGGTTGATACTGAAGCGATTCGGCAAGGAGAAGCCGAAGGCAGTGGAAGCCAAGCCTGCGCCATAAGAATCAAAGGAGATGAAGAACGGTACCTATGGTAACGCGACATCGACAAAGCAACAAGCAAGCCGTAAGAAAGTCATGGCGGTTCTGGGAAATTGTGCTCTCCCCTTTCAAGGGGAAGCGGCACAGGGGTCGGAAGAACGTGGAACAGGAAGAGTCGGCCGATGAGATTATGGCTGTTGTACAGCGAGTAGAGGGTGTCGTAACGGTGCAATCGCTTCGTGCCAGAGAACATGGGCATTACGTCGTTGCGGAGATCATCATAAGCGTTAATCCCAGAATTACCGTACAAGAGGGACAGGATATTGCGAAGCGTGTAAAGCTTCTGCTCATGCATCGATTTCTGCATTTATCCGAAGTGGTTATCTATGTCGAGCCATACGATCCCGGATATCCTTACAAGTCCAATCACGATCCCAATCAGGAGCAGATGCCGACACTGCTGCAATAGCCAAGCGTCAGCAGGAAGGGGATGAGACCTGATGATTCAACGAAAGACCCGCTGGGAGCTTGCTGCCTGGGATTCTACATCCTCCGAGCAAGCCCGGCGGCTAAGCCAGGCGCTTCAAGTATCGCCGCTGGTCGCCAGACTGCTTGTGCAGAGAGGCTGCGGCGAAGTTGAGAGTGCCAGCATTTTTTTAAATGGCGATGCGAAGCACTTCCATGATCCTTACTTGATGAAGGATATGGAAGCTGCTGTCGCGCGTATTAAGGAAGCGGCTGAGAAGTGCGAGAGGGTGCGCATTTATGGCGATTACGACGCAGACGGCGTATCCTCGACCTCGCTTCTGGTCCTCGTATTCCGTGAGTTGGGCTTGTCATTCGATTACTACATTCCGCATCGTGCGAAGGAAGGCTACGGACTGAATCGTCGGGCGCTGGAGCTTGCTCGGGAGGAAGGCATATCGCTTATTGTTACGGTTGATACGGGAATAAGCGCTTATGACGAAGTGGAGTATGCGAAGGAATTGGGAATTGATATGGTCGTCACCGACCATCACGAGCCTCCGGATCGAATCCCTGATGCGTGCGCTGTAGTAAATCCCAAGCGAGCGGACTGCGGATATCCGTTCAAAGGGCTGGCCGGCGTTGGAGTGGCCTTCAAGCTGGCGACAGCCTTGCTGCATCGCCCTCCGTTGGAATGGGCGGATGTGGCCAGTCTGGGCACGATCGCCGATCTGATGCCGCTGGAGGACGAGAACAGAATTATTGTGCGCTACGGGCTGAAGAGAATGAGCGAAGGGAAGCGCACAGGCTTCAAGGCGCTTGCCGAAGCGGCAGGCATCGAACTGGAGCAGATCACTTCCACGAACGTTGCCTTCAGCATGGCTCCGCGCATTAACGCTGCGGGCCGTCTGGACCATGCGAAGCGGGCGGTTGAGCTTCTGACGACAGAGAGCTATGACGAGGCGATTCTTGCTGCTGTCGGACTGGACAGTCTGAACAAGGAGCGCCAACGGATCGTCGACGATATGGTGAAGGAAGCGGAGAAGCTCTGGGACGCAAGGCTGCACGCAGCTGAATCGGAAGGCAAGGATGCACCGGCAGTCATTCTTCTCGGAGCGGAGGGATGGAATGTCGGGGTTATCGGTATCGTCGCTTCCAAGCTGCTGGATCGTTACTACAAGCCTGTTATCATCTTCGGCATAGACGAGGCGACGGGTATGTGCAAGGGTTCGGCCCGGTCCATTGACGGATTCGATCTGCATGCTGCGCTTACGGTATGCGAGGAACTGCTCGATCATTATGGCGGTCATCAAGCTGCTGCGGGGATGAGCTTGCACCGTGACCGCTTGTCGGCGCTTGAGCAACGGTTATCGGAGCTGGCATCCGAGTGGCTTTCCGAAGAGGATTGGATTCCCAGGACGAAGATTGACTTGGCTTGTACATTGGAGGAAGCGACGTTGGAGACGATAGCAGAGCTGTCGCTGATGGAGCCATTCGGCATGGGGAATCCGTCACCTCGCGTGATGATCGAAGGTGTTCCGGTTGCAGACATGAGAGCGATCGGAAAGGAAGGGAAGCACTTGAAGCTAACACTGGGCAAGTCTCGCGGCGGCTTGGACGCGATCGGCTTCAGCATGGGCGAACTGGCGAGCCGTCTACGTGCAGCATCAGCTATCGATGTAATAGGCGAGCTATCCGTTAATGTATGGAATGGGCACCGCAAGCCGCAGCTGCAGCTTCATGATCTGCACGCCGAGCCAACTGTTCTCTCTTACTTTCCGACGCGTGAGCAATTCGGTGAAGTGTACCAGCTACTAAGAAGGGCAGGAACAGTTCGGTGGAGCGGACTATGCGAGAAGCTCGGCGCCAGATGCGGCATGGAACGGGATGTCATCGCCTTTATTCTGGAGGTATTCCAAGAGCTGCAGTTCATTGAAGTGAGCGCAGGCATGGTTCAGGTTGCGGCTGCGCCAGGAAAGCGAGATCTTGCGACCTCCAGCCGTTATTGTTCGGCCCAGCAGCGATATATGAACAAGCAAGCATCTCCCGTATAACATAAAGCCATCATTATATTCACCATACGTATATACCTCTATTTGAGAAAGGATTGACCTTGTGTGTCAAAAGAAACCTATTCGTTCAAAGACTACATTCGAGTAATTCCCGACTTCCCACAGCCGGGGATTCGCTTCAAGGACATTACGACTTTGCTGAAAAACGGTCAAGCGTACCATGCTGCGATCGAAGAGATGAAAGCAGCAATCCAACATTTGAATGTTGACGTTGTGGCGGGGCCGGAAGCGCGCGGCTTCGTTGTGGGCGCTCCTCTCGCTCTTGCGCTCGGTGTAGGCTTTACTCCTATCCGTAAGAGCGGCAAATTGCCCGGCGAAATTGTTACAGCAGGATACGAGCTGGAATATGGCAAAGATCAATTGGCGATGCATAAAGATGCCATCGAGCCGGGCCAGCGTGTACTGATCGCTGACGATCTTCTGGCAACTGGCGGCACGATCGAGACGTCAATCAATTTGGTCAAGCAGCTTGGCGGCGAGGTTGTTGGCGCAGCATTTCTGATTGAGCTTGCTTATTTGAACGGGCGTGACAAGCTGGGAGAGATTCCGCTGTTTTCGCTCATGACTTACGAATAATGTTTCTTTGAAGGTAATGATTTACGATCACCGTTTATCAGTCTGAGGAATGTCAGGCATGATAAGCGGTTTTTTGCTTGCGAAGCAAGTTTTCTTTACAATTATTCTGGACACTCATCTTTTAGTGCTTCCATAGAGGATTTCTCATGTCGGAAGTTGACGGAGTGATGCACTTAAAGGCATAATATTATAAAACTGTGTTCAATAGAGTGAAATCTGGCGATACGCTTGGAAAGGGACGTTTCATGAGCATTGAGCAATTACTGGAGAAAGCATCTGTCTATATGAAGGAGCAGGATCTCGCACGCATCAGGGAAGCTTACGACTTTGCCGAGAGAGCCCATCATGGACAAGTGCGGAAATCGGGGGAGCCTTACATTCTGCATCCTGTGACGGTTGCGGAAATATTGGTGGATATGGGCATGGACGTCGTAACGATCATTGCGGCGCTTCTTCATGATGTCGTTGAAGATACTACAGTCAACCTGGAGACCGTGAAGGAGAAATTCGGGGAAACCTGCGCGATGCTTGTCGATGGCGTTACGAAGCTGGAGAAAATTCGCTTCCAATCCAAAGAAGAGCAGCAAAATGAAAATTACCGGAAAATGTTCGTGGCTATGGCACAGGATATTCGTGTTATTCTAATCAAGCTTGCCGACAGGCTTCATAATATGCGTACGTTGAAGTATCAGTCAGAGGAGTCGCAGCGTCGCATCGCCTACGAGACACTTGAAATTTTCTGTCCGATTGCTCATCGGCTCGGTATTTCCGCGATTAAATGGGAAATGGAGGATATTGCGCTCCGGTATTTGAATCCGCAGCAATATTATCGCATTGCCAATCTGATGAAGAAGAAGCGGGCGGAGCGGGAGCAATTCATTGACAATGTCATATCGCAGATAACCGAGAAGCTGGAGGATATGGGAATACAGGGCGACATATCCGGCAGGCCGAAGCACTTGTACAGCATTTATAAGAAGATGACGACACGCAACAAGCAGTTTAATGAAATCTATGACCTGCTTGCCATTCGCATCATTGTGGATAACATTAAAGATTGCTATGCCACTTTGGGCATCATCCATACGTTATGGAAGCCGATGCCGGGCAGGTTCAAAGACTATATCGCTATGCCGAAGGCCAATATGTATCAATCGCTGCACACGACGGTTATCGGTCCGAAAGGCGAGCCTACAGAAGTGCAAATTCGAACCTGGGATATGCACCGTACTTCGGAATACGGTATCGCAGCCCATTGGGCCTACAAAGAAGGCACAATTGTGCCAAGCGGCAGCTTTGAAGATAAAATGACCTGGTTCCGTGAAATATTGGAGCTGCAAAATGAAACACGTGATGCGGCGGAGTTTATGGAATCGCTCAAGATGGATTTCTTCTCCGATCTGGTCTTCGTGTTTACACCGAGCGGAGAAGTCATCGAGCTGCCTGCCGGCTCGGTTCCGCTTGATTTTGCTTATCGTATTCATACAGAGGTGGGCAACCGAACGATAGGCGCGAAGGTGAACGGACGCATCGTTCCATTGGATCACAAGCTGAAGACGGGAGATATTGTCGAAATATTAACCTCCAAGCATTCTTACGGACCGAGCCAGGACTGGGTGAAAATCGCGCAATCCTCTCATGCCCGTAGTAAAATACGGCAATGGTTCAAAAAGGAGAAGCGAGAGGAGAACGTTGCGAAAGGCCGCGATCTTCTGGAGCGCGAGCTGCGGCGGCTTGGGCTGGAACCGCCGCAATGGATGACGGACGATAAGCTGATGGAAGCTGCGGCAAAATTCACGTTCCATGATATTGAGGATATGATGTCGGCGATCGGATTCGGCGGTATTACGGCTGCCCAGATTTGCACCAAGCTGACAGAGAAAATGCGCAAGGAAGCCGAAGAAGCCAATCAGATCGAGCTTACAGGCGAAGTGAAGGAAATTAAAGCCGGAACGACCAATCGGAAAAACCGGCCCAATCATGGTGTGACCGTTAAAGGCGTGGATAATTTGTTAGTGCGGTTTGCCCGGTGCTGCAATCCAGTGCCAGGGGATGCTATCGTAGGTTATATTACACGTGGACGCGGTGTATCCGTACACCGCATGGACTGCTTGAACATTCCATTCGGCGGTGAAGGGGAAGAAGCTGAACGCGTTATTGAAGTGGAATGGGAAGAGTCCAATGAGGCGAATTACAGCGTTGATATAGAAATTACTGGTCATGACCGGAGAGGCCTGCTCAACGAAGTGCTTCAAGCGGTATCGGAGAGCAAGACCAACATCTCGGCCGTAACGGGACGTTCTGTAAAAAACAAAATGGCGCTTATCCATATGACGGTATTGATCCGCAATATTGATCACTTGTCCGCCGTCGTGGAGAAGATCAAGCGGGTACAGGATATTTATTCCGTCCAGCGCATCATGCAATAGCGGATAGAGGAGATTGTCATCATGAAAGTAGTTGTACAAAGAAGCAAGCAAGCGCAAGTAACTGTAGATGGAGAAACAACAGGTAAAATAGAGCATGGAATGGTTTTGCTTGTCGGAGTGACGCATGAGGATACGGAGTCTGATGCGAAGTGGATGGCGGACAAGCTGGCAGGGCTTCGCATTTTCGAAGATGAATCCGGCAAGATGAATCTTTCTGTACAGGATGTAGGCGGATCGGTCCTGTCCATTTCTCAATTCACATTGTATGGGGAATGTCGGAAGGGCAGGCGTCCCAACTTTATGGCGGCCGCCCGACCGGAGCATGCTGAATCCGTGTATGAGATGCTTAACGTCTACTTGCGGGAAGCCGGTCTTACTGTCGAGACTGGAAAGTTCGGCGCTGACATGGATGTAGAGCTTGTCAATGACGGTCCGGTCACATTAATCGTTGAGAGCGGTGCTTAATATTTCAGCATCTGGCAACACTATTTATATCCGCTTGCAGCAAACATGCCAAGACAAGTGTCGACATTATTGGAGATGGTGATACTTGGACGTACTTGGGGATTCGTGATCACAAACTACGAATCACGAATCACGAATGCAGCCTGCGGCATATTAAATGGCTGGGAGCTGTTGCATGATGCACCAATCGAGGAAAGAGCAAGGTATGGTAAGTGTTTCGCGCAGAATGTTGTCTGCGGATCATCGGGAAGCGCAGACTATGTCAATGCAGGACAGCGATACGGAATTTGCCGAAGAATGGGGAAACAAGTCTCGACATGTCAGAACCCCTCGAAAATGAAACGCTTACTATTTTGTAATCATACTGTAACCTTACGATAATGTCACCTTAACAACGGGGGCATATAATAACTATCGACCCCCTTTTTTATAATATAAACTTTACTTTGGACCTGCATATGTTGCAGGTTTTTTTCTGTCCAAATAGTGGACTAGATAGTCGCATAGCGGCCTCGTTGTTTCCTGTCTGCTTTCCTCATTGGTTTCACTCTCCCATCAGCTCAAAAACGAACGCCCAATAAGCGTCGTTCTGCGGTCACATCATCAGTCACACATGCCCAGCAGGCCTCACTCTCCCATCAGCTCAGAAACGAACGCCCATAAGCGTCGTTCTGCGGTCACATCATCAGTCACACATGCCCAGCAGGCCTCACTCTCCCATCAGCTCAGAAACGAACGCCCAATAAGCGTCGTTCTGCGGTCACATCATCAGTCACATGCCCAGCAGGCCTCACTCTCCCATCAGCTCAGAAACGAACGCCCAATAAGCGTCGTTCTGCGGTCACATCATCAGTCACACATGCCCAGCAGGCCTCACTCTCCCATCAGCTCAGTAACGAATGCCCAATAATCATCGTTCTGCGGTCACATCATCAGTCACATGCCCAGCAGGCCTCACTCTCCCATCAGCTCAGAAACGAACGCCCAATAATCATCGTTCTGCGGTCACATCATCAGTCACACATGCCCAGCAGGCCTCACTCTCCCCTTAACTCAGGTGTTTGTATTCAAGTATCTTTCAGATCGATGTTATCTTTAATCGATTTGTCTATATGTCTCAAGAAATATGAACTATATTTGAAATACCAACCACCACACTAAATGAAATCTCCATAGAATCTGTTCATCGCTCATCTGTTTCAACTCTGTTCGATATACATGCCAAAATAGTCGATATCATTCTAGTTTTGGCCAGTCGTGTATTGATTAAACTCAATAATCAATTTTCACTTCCTGAAGCAATGGGAGAGTGAACAGGTTAGAAAAACACATGATACAGCGAAGAATATGATCAGCCATATAGATAACCCGCGGAAGAGAGTTAATGCAACTCAGTGCACTCAAAATGATAGAGGATCTCTTAATAAAAAACAAGAACATTTGTTTGCTATTTTGAAGGGGTTGTGTTATAGTTTGAATAAGAACAAATGATCGTTTTTTTGTAGGGGGACAAAAATGCTGAAGGATGCCGTTAAGCAATTCCAGTCTCAATTCAAGACGGAAGCGGAATGTATCGCTTTTATGGAAGAAGCAAGATGGCCGAACGGATTTCGGTGTCCTTCTTGCGATTGCTCCGATGCATACAGTATATCAACACGAACATTGCCATTATATGAATGTAAGGGGTGCAATGGGCAAACATCTCTAACTTCCAATACAATGATGCACAAAAGCCGTACGCCGATCTACAAATGGCTGTTGACGATATTTCTTGTCTCTTCTTGTGAAGGCAGTGTCAATGCCGTTCAATTGTCCAAGCTGCTGCAAGTCACTTATAAGACAGCGTGGAGTATGCTTCACAAGATTCGCCAGGTGATATCCGATTGGGATACAGATCAGTTGTTATCCGGCGATGTAGAAGCTAAGCATGACATCTACATGAAGCAGATAATCATCACGGATGAGCGTATGAAACGGGAAAGGTCAATCGTTGTAGCTAGAGGGAATAATGAGACAGAACAACAATTGAAAAGCACTGATCAAGTCGCTTCAGGCATTACAAATGCTCCTTATTACAAGATTAAGCTGATTGAACGCGAGGGAGAAGTAAGGAGAGCTTTATCTGATGCGGAGCAGCGACTGTTTATAAGGAACTGTTGTCATCCAGAAGTGAAATCGTTGCAGTTTCATGTCAAGCATACCCGGAATCGTAAATTTCCGTATGGAGATATTAAGGATTACTGGGTGGATGGTTATGAATCAGGAGACACAAGCGAGAAATTTCGTGCATACGGGTGGAATGCAGCAGCGGTCAACACAAAAATTAAACAATGTCCATTTCTGTTTCCATTAGCTATCATTGCTACCGAGGCATTTCGCTGGGTTGCTGAGACATTCCACGGTATAGGCATGAAGTATGCCCAAAACTACTTGGATGAGTACTGCTTCCGAATGAACTATAGTTGGAGACAATCGATGTCGCCTATGTCCCCTTTAGTATGCTTGCTTCAACTTGTGCTTAAGGGAACAAGCAACCTCAATCCTACAAGTACTCAGAGTTTGAAGCGTAGGCAAAACTTAGTTGGTTCCGATAATTCGCAATCAATAACAGCCGCTTGACGCACATTAAAAACGGGCAGGTTAGGTTAAGCTCCTCCTTGAGACGATCCACATACAATGGATACGGGAGGTGTTGATCATTGCCATGGTATCAGAAGGCGATTATGTTGATCGGGCAACCTGTAGGGGTCTCCTTGAAGAACGGTCAGGGAGTATCGGGCGTGTTGTGCAGCTTGAACAACAATACGGTTGTATTGCAAGAATATTTGTATCAGAACCAATATGCAGTAAAGCAGTATCCATTCCATATGATTCAAGATATAAATGGTTTTCCCGGTTGCCATACATCTGGCCCGCTATTTTAAACATCTGAGAGATATCTGTGTAAATATCAGTTATATCAGTCACGTTTTGTTCTCCATGTGAAGTTGGCGTATATGATGAGGTAACTGTTGCGATGATGCAGCCAGTGGATAAAGCTCGTTGATGCCGGCATGATGCAGTCGGCATGATGTAATCGGCACGATGCAGTCAGTCGACACGGTCGGCAGTTGACTTTCTGGAGGAAGCGGAGTAAAATTGTTAATCAGTTATATCTATTGTCAGAAAGAAATGGACGAAGACTCAAAAGATATCAGCAATCAGTCGATCAATCAATCGATATCTTGAAACCAAATGATGATTCGATGACGGGACAAAGTAATTCATCATGGTATATACAGAGATGGGTGTCAATAGGCTGCAAGCACCCTTATATCGGATGAATGAAAGAACCTCCCCGAGAACAAATGGCGAACAGCGTGTAAAAACCGGTTATAGTCGGTTCTAGGACCGAGCGAAGCGGTACAATTAGTGAGCTTACTAGCCATTTGCGGTTGACGGACGTTACCCGTCGTGAAGCGAGCGCTCGTATAACGAGCAGACTCGGAATTTGGGTGGTACCACGAGAGAACTCTCTCGTCCCTTTCGGCTATGCCGTTAGGGACGAGAGTTTTTTTGTTACAGCCCGAGATCAACAATACTTAGAATATGAGTGAGGAGGGGTTGCAGTTGGCATTTCAAAAATCGCCTGGAACGCAGGATATTTTGCCTGGAACAGTAGAAAGATGGCAGTTTGTTGAGAATAAAGCAAGAGAGGTGTGCAGGCGCTATAATTTTCGGGAAATCCGTACTCCGATCTTCGAAGCGACGGAGCTGTTTCAACGGGGCGTCGGCGAAACGACCGACATTGTTGAGAAGGAAATGTACACATTCCAAGATCGCGGCGACCGCAGCTTGACGCTTCGTCCGGAAGGCACTGCGGGAGTGGTTCGATCGTATGTCGAAAATAAGCTGTATGGCGAGCCTGATCCGTCCAAGCTATACTACATTGGACCTATGTTCCGTTATGAGCGGCCGCAAGCGGGCCGTTATCGCCAGCTTCACCAGTTCGGAGTTGAAGCGATCGGTTCTGTCGACCCCGCACTGGACGCGGAAGTCATTGCGCTTGGGTACACCTTCTATACCGAGGTGGGATTGAAGGATGTACAGGTCGAAATTAACTCTGTCGGAACGCCGGCCGTACGGGCTGCATTCAGGGAAAAGTTGCTCCAGTATTTAGAGCCGAAGCGCGAGCTGCTATGTAAAGATTGTCAGTCCAGAATGGATCGCAATCCGCTGAGGGTACTGGATTGCAAGACAGACGCGAAATACTTCGATGATGCGCCTTCTATACTGGATAGTCTGGATGAAGAATGCCGCGATCACTTCGAGAAGGTGAAGCAGTATTTGACGGATATGGACATTCCGTATGCTATCAATCATCGTCTTGTAAGAGGTCTTGATTACTATACGCATACCGCATTCGAGTATAAAGCGGAAGGAATTGGCGCTATCGATACGATCGGCGGGGGCGGACGCTATAACGGTCTCGTCGCTGATATTGGCGGTCCGGACCAGCCTGGCGTAGGTGTCGGATTGGGGCTGGAGCGGACGATTCTGCTGCTGGAGCATCAACAGACAGAGCTCCCTAATATGCACGAGCTTGACGTGTATCTGGTTGCACTTGGCGAAGCTGCGGAACGTGAAGTAACCCGCATGCTCTATCAGCTGAGAAGCCAGGGACTGTCGGCTGAGAAGGACTATGGCGGCCGCAAGATGAAAGCCCAGTTGAAGTCGGCCGATCGGATGGGCGCCGTTTTCACCGCGATCCTCGGTGAAGACGAGCTGAATCGCGGCGAGATCGCGCTGAAAGAGATGACGAGCGGGGAGCAGGCGATGGTTCCACTTCATGAGCTTGGCGCTGTAATCAAAGCTAAGCGATCAGCATCGCTCACTTAAAGCAGATTCACTCGATTTATAGTCAGAATGAATGAGTTTCCGAAATAATTGAAACTGAACCTTCCATTTGGCAGGTTGCTCGTCCCCGAAAAGCCTCGAGAGAGGTTGTCTCATCAAACACATAAGAAAAGAGGAAATTACGATGACAATGCTTAAATCGCATCATTGCGGTATGTTAACGAAAGCTGACGTAGGAACGACTGTATCGCTTAATGGGTGGGTGCAGCGCCGCCGCGATTTGGGTGGTGTGCTATTCATAGATTTGCGTGACCGTTCCGGGATTGTTCAGATTGTATTCAACCCCGACTTTTCCGGCGACGCGTTGGCGATTGCCGATCGTGCGCGCAGCGAATATGTACTTGCTGTAAAGGGAACGGTTGTCGAGAGGGATCAGGAGACATTCAACCCTAACCTGGCAACCGGCGAAATCGAAGTGCGCGTGACGGATATTGAAGTGATGAATAGCGCCAAAACGCCTCCGTTCCAGATCGAAGACGGTGTAGAAGTCGATGAAGCGATTCGCCTGAAGTACCGATATCTCGATCTTCGTCGTCCGGAAATGCAGAAGACACTGCTGCTTCGTTCCAAGGCTGCGAAGGTGTTCCGCGACTTCCTGGACGGACAAGGGTTCCTGGAGGTGGAAACGCCTATCTTGACGAAGAGCACGCCTGAAGGGGCGCGCGATTACCTGGTGCCGAGCCGGGTGCATGAAGGCGAATTTTTCGCTCTGCCGCAGTCGCCGCAAATTTTCAAGCAATTGCTAATGGTTGGCGGACTTGAGCGCTATTACCAAATCGCCCGCTGCTTCCGCGATGAGGACCTCCGTGCGGATCGCCAGCCCGAGTTCACGCAAGTCGACATTGAGACTTCCTTCCTGTCTCAGGACGACTTGCTGGGCATGATGGAGCAGCTGATGGCCGAATTGCTGCAGAAGACAGTAGGCGTTGAACTGGAGCTGCCATTCCAACGCATTACCTATAAGGATGCCATGAACAAATACGGTTCCGACAAGCCGGATCTGCGCTTCGGACTGGAAATCGAAGATATTACAGACATTGTGTCCGGCAGCGATGTGAAGGTGTTCGCCAGCGTAGCGGCAGGCGGCGGAGTCGTGAAGGCACTGAACGCAAAAGGCTGCGCAAGCTGGAGCCGCAAGGAACTGGATGATCTTCAACCATTCGCGGCACGCTACGGCGGCAAAGGGCTGGCATGGATTACAGTCAAGGACGGGGAATGGCGCGGACCGATCGTGAAATTCCTTAAGCCTGAAGAAATCGAGGCACTGACTGAGCGCCTTCAAGTAGAGGAGGGCGACCTGCTTACATTCTCCGCGGACAAGCCGAAGGTCGTTGCCGACGTGCTTGGCAACCTTCGCCTGAAGTTAGGACGCGACCTGGGTCTTATCGACGAGTCCAAGTTCAAGTTCGCTTGGGTAGTAGACTTCCCTCTGTTGGGATGGGACGAGGATGCGAAGCGTTATGTGGCGGAGCATCATCCGTTCACGCGTCCGAACGAGGAAGATCTATCCTACTTCGAAAGCGATCCGGGCCAAATCCGCGCGCAAGCGTACGATCTTGTGCTGAACGGATATGAAGTAGGCGGCGGTTCCATGCGGATATACAAGCGCGATGTACAGGAGCAAATGTTCAAGGCGCTCGGCTTCTCCATGGAAGAAGCGCAAGAGAAATTCGGCTTCCTGCTGGACGCATTCGAATACGGAACGCCTCCACACGGTGGCATCGCCTTCGGCTTCGACCGTCTTGTTATGCTGCTGGCGGGCCGTACGAACCTGAGAGAAACAATCGCCTTCCCGAAAACGGCAAGCGCGACCGATCTGCTCTGCGATGCGCCATCCGAGGTGGAAGCGTCCCAGCTTGAACAGCTTCATATTCGCACGGTTGTAAAGCCGAAACAGCAGACGGCGGCAGCGGCGGCTACTGAGAAGGCATAGTAAAGCGAAGATATACGAAAGGAGGCGGCTGCAAGTGCTCCATCAATTCTCACGAACGGAGCTGGCAATCGGACCCGAGGGTCTGCAGCGAATGAAGGACAGCACGGTTGCCGTGCTCGGTATCGGCGGAGTCGGTTCTATCGCTGCCGAAGCGCTAGCCCGAACAGGAGTAGGCCGAATCATCCTGATCGATAAGGATGTTGTAGATATTACCAATATCAATCGGCAAATTCATGCGTTGACAACGACTGTAGGAGAGCCGAAAGCGGATCTGATGCGAGATCGAATCAAGCTGATTAATCCGGAATGCGACGTCATCTCTCTGCGCATGTTCTATACGGAAGAAACGTACGAGCAGTTGTTCAGCTATCCGCTGGATTATGTGCTGGATGCGTCCGATACGATTGTATACAAGATCCACCTGATCAAGCAATGTCTGGAGCGGGGCATTCCGGTCATCTCCAGCATGGGGGCCGCCAACAAAATGGACCCGTCACGATTCCAGGTGGCGGATATATCGAAGACGCACACCGATCCCATTGCTCGGGTCGTTCGCACGAAGCTTCGCAAGGACGGCATTAAGAAGGGCGTGAAGGTTGTCTTCTCCGATGAAGAGCCAATTAAGCCAAGGGAAGATGTGACGCAGCGAATAGTGCCGGACAACGCTCCGGAAATTCGCAAGGCGCAGCAGCCGCCATCCAGTAACGCATTTGTCCCTCCTGTGGCAGGATTGATTATGGTCAGTGTAGCAGTGAAGGATTTGCTGGAAAAGTCATAAGGTTAACGAGAACATCGCCAACTACTCATTATATGAGGTTGGCGATGTTTTTGTTTATCCCGGGAAGAGGATTTGCACCTGGAGGACATCTGCACCATCTCTCCGGTTTATTATCGTAAGCATGCGTTGGAAGAGACGTGAGGAAGCGCGGACGATAATCCAACAATTGCATACGAAAATGAAATGAATCTTCTCATGATGATGATAATATGTGTTTAATCGCTTACGAAAAATGACTTCATTCAAGCTTCATTTTTTTGGAGAAAAAATTCATTGTGACGGGGAGGTCTGTGAAAATTGAACAAGATGTTAAAGAAGTATGCCAGTCTATGCTTTGTGCTCCTGATAGTTGCTGCACTGACCGCCTGCTCGGGCAATAACAACGGAACAGGTTCCGGCGAAGGGGAAAATAAAGGATCTGAAACGTCGGATCGGAAGGAAACGGCAACAACGGAGCCCGAACCGAATCCAGTAGAAGATGAGCCGGAAGTTATCGATATGAGCGGCAAGCCAATTCGGGTCGTCTCCTGGGGTTATGCGGGCGGCGAGGAAGGTACGGATCAAGGCGAGAAGAAGATCGCGATGGAAAAAGAAATGGCGGAGAAGCACAACACTAAATTTCAATTCGATATTATCCCATGGGATGGCATTCAGGATAAAGTAACGGCCTCCATCATTGCGGGCGAGCCGATTGCGGATGTGTTCATGCTGGATCGTTATCGCGCATTCCCGGCGATGGTGGAGAACGACATGCTTATGCCGCTGTCCGACATTGTCGATTTAACCGACCCAAAGTGGCATGGCAGGCTGAAGGAAATAGGGGGCTACAACGATACGGTGTATGGCTTCGCGACCGACTTCGGCGGAGGCGGAGGCATCTACTACAACCGTGCGATACTGGCGAAGGAAGGATTGACCGATCCACAGGAGCTGCATGAGCAAGGCATGTGGAATTGGGACGCGTTCCTTGATATTGCCAAGAAGACGACTAAGGATACGAACGGTGACGGACAGCTAGACCAATACGGTGTGTCAATCAATTCGGTCAACTTCGTAAGAGCGTTCATCTCCTCGAACGATACGGATTTGACCAAGATGGACAACGGCAAGATGGTATACGACGGCGATAATCCAAATGCGATGGAAGCGCTGCATTTCTTCAACGACCTCTATCATGTGCATAAAGTCGTCAAGCCGAATCAATCCGGCAGCTGGGACGATTATATTACTTCCTTCAACGAGGGCAATATTGCTATGCGGTACGGTGAAGGCTGGGAAGGCGGAGGTATTCAGGAAGCGCTTGGCAAGGACTATGGATTCGTCTATATACCGAAAGGGCCGAAAGCGAATGAATACTCCAACAGCTTGACGAACGTGTCGTTATGGTTCGTACCGAAAGGGGCAAATCCGGATGCGGTCCGATTGTACATTGATTACATGTTCGCGAACAAGGCGCCGGAAGGGGAAATCGACGCATGGACAGAGTCGTTGTTCGCGGATCAGAAGAGTCTCGATATATACCTAGAGATGGGACAGTATATGACCTCGCCAGACTGGGCCGGCATTCCCGACTTCGAGGCGAAGATGCGCGAGGTATGGGATAACATTGCCGCCGGCAAGGAGACGCCGGAGACCGGCATGGCGAAGGTGCGTCCAGTTATGGAAGGCTTGATGAACGCGTCGGAATAATGCGGGTACAACGCTTCAAGGAGGGAAGAACATGGGAGCCGGTGTCTGGGGAGGCCGTGTCATAGTCATAGCGCTGGCGCTCCTGATCTTGATCATTCCAACGCTGGGCGGGTCGTCCGGCGCAAGGGCGAAGAGCGCGGAAGCTTCTCCCGCCCCTGCCGGGGCGTCACTGAAGGCTAAGGAAGGGACATATACGCGGTATGCGGAGAAGAACCGGGAACGGACGCGTCCAGAGGCCAGTATTCGCTTGGAGGGGGAACAATACACCCTGGCGAATGGGATGGAAGCGGTTGTCGTCAGCGAGGAAGGCACGATCTCCGTCCGAACAGAGGAGCAGGGAGAGCTGAGTTGGGAAGTAGATATTGCAGAAGAGGGGCTCTACCATATTGCGCTTCGCTACTATCCTGTGAGCGGCAGGAACGAATCGATAGAGCGTCGATTGCTGCTTAATGGCCAGTCCCCATTCGCGGAAGCAGAGCGCTTGCTCTTCCCGCGCATATGGGGCAGCGAGGCGGATGAATTCGAACGGGACAAGGCTGGGAACGATCTACGGCCATCTCAGGTTGAGAAGCCGGAATGGCGAGAGATGCTGCTTCAGGATGCGGAAGGCTATGTGGAGGAGCCGTTCGCCGTCTACTTTCCGAGGGGCAAGCAGGTGATCACTCTGGAATCCGTGCGGGAGTCAATGCTGATCGATTACCTGGAGCTGCGTCATGCAAAGCCCGTACCGACCTATGCGGAGTGGGAGGCGGAGTTCGAAGAGAAGGGCTACCGGAAGCAGGAGGGCGTGACGATCAAGGTGCAAGGAGAGCAGACGCTCTATACGTCCAGCCCTATGCTCTATCCGCAGTCAGATCGCTCAAGCCCCGCGACGGAGCCGCAGAAGCTCGGAAGCATTCGATTGAACACGATAGGCGGCAACAACTGGCGTATCCCCGGCCAATCCATCACATGGGCTATTGATGTGCCGCAGGATGGCTTGTACAGAATTGCGTTCAAATATAGGCAAAACCTCGTTCAACATCAACAGGTCCCGCGTAAGCTTACGATTGACGGCAGGCTGCCGTTCCAGGAAGCGGGACGGATCATGTTCAAGCCGGACAATGGATGGAAGATGATGGAGGCCGGCGACGGAGAGGAGCCGTATTGGTTCTACTTGACGAAAGGGGAGCACCGGCTCTCCCTGGAAGTAACGCTTGGCGACATGAAGCCGATTATGAGCGAAGTGGAATCGACGATATTGGAATTGAATGCGCTTTATCGCAAAGTGCTGATGATTACCGGCGCATCACCCGATCAGTATCGCGATTATGAGCTGACCAAAAAAATACCTGAGCTGAAAGGGACTTACCAGGACAATAGCGACAAGCTATGGGCGGCCGTGAAGCTGATGGAGCAACGGTATGGCGGGCGCGGCGAGCGGACGTCGGTACTTCAGACAGTAGCCTTTCAGCTGGACGATCTGGCAGCCGATCCGGAATCGATCATCAAGCGGCTGACGGCGTTCAAAAACAATATCGTTGCGCTGGGCACCTGGCTGCTGACCGCTACAGAGCTCCCTCTGGAAATCGATTATATTGTTATCGCGTCGGAGGACAGCAAGCTGCCCCGAGGGGATGTGTCCTGGTGGGCTAAGTTATGGTATGAGATGTTGTCCTTCTTCACGTCCTTCTTCACCGACTACGAGAGTGTGGGCGCTTCTGCCATTGAAGGGGAAGCTGTAGATGTGTGGATTACGGGCGGCCGGGATCAGGCCGGGATCATCAAGCGAATGATTGATGCCGAATTCACGCCGCAGACCGGCATATCGGTCAATCTGCAACTGGTCGATCCAGCCGTCGTGCTGCCTGCCACGCTGGCGGGTTCCGGCCCTGATGTTGCCCTGCAGACGGCGGAGGTCGTCAATTACGCGATGCGGAGTGCGCTGCAAGACCTGTCGCAATTCGCCTCGTTCCAGGAGGTAAGCGGACGATTCGCGGACA
The DNA here is from genome assembly GCF_025567625.1 of Paenibacillus sp. J5C2022. Taxonomy (GTDB): domain Bacteria; phylum Bacillota; class Bacilli; order Paenibacillales; family Paenibacillaceae; genus Pristimantibacillus. The sequence goes on from NZ_JAOQJC010000027.1 coordinate 85,653, forward strand.
GCGCATTCGTGCCGTTCCGCTATGAAGGCGGTGTCTATGCGGTACCGGAACAGCAGACGTTCCCGATGCTGTTCTACCGCAAGGATATTCTGGAGGAGCTGGGACTGGACGTTCCGCAGACATGGGAGGACATCTACCGCATCATCCCCGTGCTGAACAAGCATCAGATGAATATCGGACTTACGCCGAAGGATACGATGGACATTCTGCTGTATCAGGAAGGCGGTTCGTATTATCTGAACGGCGGCATATCGTCCGGACTGGGCACAGAAGAGGCGCAGAAGGCGTTCAAGGAGTGGACGAATCTCTATACCAACTACAAGACGCCGGAAGTGTTCGACTTCCCGAACCGCTTCCGGGTAGGCGAGATGCCGATCGGCATCGCGGATTACTCCACCTACAATACGTTGGTCGTATTCGCGCCGGAAATTCGCGGCTTGTGGGGCTTCGCGCCCGTACCGGGCATGCAGGGCGACGACGGCGTCATCCGCCGCGAAGCGGCATCGAAATCGACGGGAGCAGTCATGTTCCGGTCCGCCGATCATAAGGAGAACGCTTGGGCGTTCATCGACTGGTGGACCACGAAGCAGTCGCAGCTGACGTACGGACGGGAGCTGGAAGCGATTATGGGCGCTTCCGCGCGTTACCCGACAGCCAATCTGGAAGCGCTGGCGGAGCTGCCTTGGCCGCCACAGGATATCCAGTCGCTGCAGCAGCAGTTGGAATGGGTGCGCGGCATCCCGGATGTGCCGGGCGGTTACTTCACCGAGCGACACTTGAACAATGCGTTCTTCCGGGTCATCAATACGAACGACAATCCGAGGGAGACGTTGAAGGAATATGTGCGGACGATTAATCAGGAGATTACGGTGAAGCGGCGGGAATTCGACCTGCCGACAGCCGAATGAAGGGGGAGAAGAGATGAGCGCTGTAACGACCGAAACGACTAGATCAAAGTCAAAGCAGCCATTGCAGCAGCGACTAGGGATACATCAGCGCACAATGCTGCGGACGCTGAAAGCCAACCGGCCATCCTATGTGATGCTGGCGCCGTTCTTTGTCGTCTTCTTCACCTTCACCGTATTCCCGGTTATAGTGTCGATGCTGCTCAGCTTGACGGATTTCAATATGCTGGAATTTCCGGATTGGGTAGGTCTGCAAAACTACGCCAGGCTGTTCGTGACGGATGAGGTGTTCCTGATTGCGGTGAAAAATACGCTGCTGTTGGCAACGATTACGGGGCCGATCAGCTACGTTGCTTGCTTCGTGCTGGCCTGGCTCATCAATGAGCTATCGCCGAAGCTGAGAGCATTCGTGACGCTCGTGTTCTATGCGCCGGCGCTGTCCGGCAATGCGTTCATCGTATGGAAGCTGCTGTTCGCGAACGATTCCTACGGCTATGTGAATGCGTTTCTCATGAAGAACCATCTCATATTGGAGCCTGTTTTATGGCTGACCAGTCCGAAATACATTTTGCTTATCCTCATCATCGTACAGTTGTGGCTTAGTCTCGGCACCAGCTTCCTCGCCTTCATCGCAGGATTGCAGGGGCTGGACAAGACGCTCTACGAAGCGGGGGCGGTGGACGGCATCCGCAACAGGTGGCAGGAGCTGTGGTACATTACGCTGCCCTCCATGCGCCCGCAGCTAATGTTCGGCGCGGTCATCCAGATTACGGCTTCATTCGCCATCGCGGAAGTCTCGACGGAGATCGCGGGCTTTCCGAGCATACAATACGCGGGCCATACGATCGTGACGCATCTGAACGACTTCGGCGGAATCCGTTATGAGATGGGCTACGCTTCGGCGATCGCCACTGTCTTGTTCGTCATTATGCTGGGCTCCAACTTGCTCGTACAAAAAATGCTGCGGAGGGTCGGGGAATGAGAATAGCTTCCTTACGATTGCGGCTGCGCGCAAGACGGCTGAACCGTTCCTGGACCGTCGACATTTTGCTCTTTCTCCTGCTCGCAGGAGTTGGCGCTTTCATGGCGATGCCGCTCGTTTTTGTCATCAACAACGCTTTTAAGCCGCTGGATGAGATCTTCCTGTTCCCGCCGAAGTTTTTTGTCCGCTATCCGACGCTGGTCAACTTTGTCGATCTGTATCATTTGCTGGCGGCGTTCTGGGTGCCTTATACGAGATATATTTTCAATACGGTATTCATCGCCGTCATTGGTACGGCGGGTCATGTCATCTTCGCATCTCTGGCGGCATATCCGCTAGCCAAGAAGCAGTTCCCGGGGCGCAACGCGCTGTTCGCGATCGTCGTCCTGTCGCTCATGTTCTCGCCGCACGTGACCGCGATTCCCAACTATATGACGATGTCGTGGATCGGCTTCCTGGACAGCTATTGGGCGGTCATCATCCCGGCGTTCGGCTCCTCGCTCGGCTTATTCCTGATGAAGCAGTTCATGGAGCAGATGGTGCCGGATGCGATACTGGAGGCGGCCAGAATCGACGGCTGCAGCGAATACCGGATATTCTGGCGCGTCGTCATGCCGATCGTCAGGCCCGCATGGCTTACGCTTATTATTTTCTCCTTCCAGGGCCTCTGGGGCAGCGGCGGTTCGGGCAAGGTGTACATTTACAGCGAGCAGCTGAAGACGATCGATTACGCGTTGGGACAGATATTGGCGGGCGGCATCGTCCGCACGGGACCTTCCATGGCTGCTACGCTGCTTATGATTTCCGTTCCGATACTGATATTCGTCATAACGCAGAGCAATGTCATACAGACGATGTCGACTTCCGGCATGAAGGATTAACGAGAAAGGGGAGATTCATCATTTTACGCAAAATGGCTATCATCTTCGTCTTGCTTGCGATCTCCTTGCCGGCGGTCAGTGTCTCTGCGGCACCCTATTACGGCTATTCCTACTCCAGCTACGGGGAGGCCGTCCACGCTCCGCTCCCTTATCTGCCGGAGAGGATTGTATACGGGGACGATATCGGCGCGGGGGGCTTCCTGAATCCGGAGGATGTGTTCGCGGCGCCGGACGGCTCCATCTACATCGCAGATACCGGCAACAACCGCGTCGTCGTAACCGACGCCTCCTGGAGCGGCAGCCGGGTAATCGATTCCTTCGTGAAGAACGGGACGACGGAGCAGTTCAAAGAACCGAAGGGCGTATTCGTCGATGACAATAATGTCATATATATTGCGGATTCCGGCAACGGCAGAGTGGTTATGCTGAATGAGCAGGGAGAATATATGCGAATCGTTGAGGCGCCGCAATCCGATGTCGTGCGGGACGACTTCAAGTTCGTGCCCGTCAAGCTGACGGCAGACGCCGCCGGCCGGTTGTTCGTCGTCAGCCAAGGCGTATACGACGGCATCGTGGAATACGACGCCGCCGGCCGGTTCACCGGCTTTACGGGCAAAAATATGGTCCGGTTCGACGCCGCGGACTTGTTCTGGAAGCAACTGGCGACGGAAGCGCAGCGCAAGCAGATGAATCTGTACATACCGGTAGAATTCAACAATGTGGATATCGATGAGGAAGGCTTCGTCTACGCTACCGCTACGGAGAACAATATCTCGACCCAGATGGTGAAGCGGCTCAACCCATCAGGCATCGATGTGCTGGACCTGAAGGGCACCTCCAACATCCAGGGCGATCTGCGGGTGACAAGGGGAGGAAGCTTCCGGGGCAGTTCCGCCTTCATATCGGTAGCCGTCTACGGCAATGGCATATACGCGGCATTGGATGCCAAGCGCGGCAGAATATTCACCTACGACGCAGACGGCAATCTATTGTTCCAGTTCGGCCAAGTCGGCGATAAGGCCGGCAACTTCCGGGCGCCGGCCGAGGTGGAGTGGGTGGACGACGGCATCATCGTGGCGGACCGGACGCTCCACAGGCTGTCCGTATTCCGCCCGACGCGCTACGGCAAGCTGCTGCTCGACGCTTCAAGCGCTTATTACAACGGGCATGAAGAGGAAGCGTCGCGGCTGTGGCATGAAGTGTCGCAGCTCAATCGGAATCTTGAGCTCGCTCATGTCGGCATCGGCAAGGCCAAGTTCGAGTCCGGCGAGTATGAAGCGGCGATGGCCAGCTTCAAGCGGGGGGAGCATCGTCCCTATTATTCGAAAGCATTCGGCGCGAGCCGCAAAGACTGGCTGTGGGACAACTTCTCGTATTTGTTCATCGGGCTGCTGCTGGCGGCGGCAGCGCTGTTCACGCTTCGCAAGCGGCTGCCCGCCATCGTCTCGGAGAACGGCGGTCCCATGCGCCTTGCGCTGCGGACGTCCATCAAGCCGTTCTCCATGTTCTGGGAGCTGAAGTACGAGCAGAAGGGCCAGTTGTGGGTCGCATGGAGCATAGTCATTGGCGTTGCGGTGTTGTCGATGCTGCGCAAGTTTTATTCCGGCTTTCTGGTGACGGGATATTATATCCCCGAGATGAGCAGCGTGAGTGAGATGGCGCTAGTCATCGTACCGTTCATCGTATGGTGTATCGCGAGCTGGTCGCTCACGACCTTGATGGACGGCGAAGGCAAATTCCGGGAGATCGTGATCGCTTCCGGCTATGCGATGCTTCCGCTCTTGCTCGTCTACATTCCGCAGCTGTTCTTCAGCTGGATCATGACGACGGAGGAGATTGCCTTCTTCCTTCTGTTCGATAGCATAGCCTTGCTGTGGTTCATCGGATTGCTGTTCGTCGGGACGATGACTGTGCATCAATTCACGCCGCTTAAGACGGTGATTACGATGCTGCTGACGGTTGTCGTTATCGCGATCATCATCTTCCTGGCGCTGTTGTTCTTCAGCATCGTGCAGCAGCTGATGGTGTTCGTATCCACGGTTTATCAAGAATTGTCATTGCGCTGACGGGGGGAGGAGCCATGAATAGAAAACTACGCATTGCGGTAGCGTCTGCGGGCGCATGCCTCCTGCTCCTGGCCGTCTGGTTCATTGTGCAGCGGGAGGAACATGATTACAAGGCGGCGATCGCGGCGGCAGAGCAGGCCTTGCGGGCTACAGGCGGTGTGCCATCCGGGGAGGCGGGGGAAGCCCGCGGATGGAGCCCGGACAGCAGCCAGCCACCGGCATCCATGACGAAGGAGGCGGAGACGGAGACGCTTGTGCTCTATATGAACCGGGAGACGACGGAGCTGGCGGTCAAGCATAAGCCGAGCGGCAAGCTGTGGCGCTCCAATCCGGAGCATTGGGAGCAAGATGCCATCGCATCAGGAGACAATAAAGCGATTCTCTCTTCCGCATTTACGCTCACCGCGCTGACGATGAAAGGACAGGAGCAGAAACTGAACAGCTTCGCCGATAGCGTGGAGCATGGTCAATTTCAGATCGAGGAGCTGGAGGACGGAGTCAAGGTCATCTATACCGTCGGAGTGATTGAGCGGGGAATCGAGTCTATCCCGAAGGTAATCAGCGAAGCGAGATTCCAGGAGAAGCTGCTGGACCGGCTGAGCGACAAGCACCAGCAAGCAGAGCTGAAGAAGCGGTTCAAGCATGATCCGGAAGCGGGGGTATACATCCGCCGCGAGCTGACGGCGCTGGCCGCAGAGAATGTGCTCGCCATTCTGGACGAGGTCGGCTATACGGAGGAGGATCTGCAGGAGGATCAGAGCGCTCACGGCGTAGAGAGCCAGGAGTCGGGCGATATTGCCAGATATCTCGTTCCCGTCGATTACAGGCTGCGGGAGGATAGGCTGGCAGTAAGCATCGATACAGGGGCGGTCGAGCAATTGGGTACGCTTCCCCTGCATGCGATCGCGCTTATGGAAATGTTCGGTGCGGGCTCTATGCAGGACGAAGGCTACATATTCGTGCCGGACGGCTCCGGCGCGCTCATCACTCTGAACAACGGCAGGACGTCGGAGCCGGCTTATATCGCACCGATGTACGGCGATGATGTCGCCTTGCCTGCGGAGGAGAAGTTCGGAGAGCCGGAGCCGGCCAGGCTGCCCGTGTACGGGATGAAGCAAGGGGAGCACGCATGGCTCGCAATCGTCGAGGAAGGCGACGCAATCGCCACGATCAAGGCGGATATTAGCGGCCGGCTGCATAGCTACAATACGGCCTCCGCCACATTCACCGTCATGAGCAAAGGGTATGTGCTTATCGAAGGAGCCGAGAAGGCGAGCTCGAACCCCGTATTCCAGAGCAAGCCTTATGACGGACCGATTACGATCAGTTACGGCTTCCTGCATGGCGAAGAAGCGGATTATTCCGGCATGGCGCGCATGTACAGGGAATATCTGCTGGAGCGTTACGACATGAAGAGGCTGGAGAAGCGGGAGCACATCCCGTTCATGCTGGAATTGATCGGCAGCGTCGAAGTGCCGAAGTCGCTGCTGGGCATTCCTTATGAGGAAGTTCATGCGCTAACGACCTATGTGGAAGCGGAAGAAATGATCGGGGAGCTGCAGGAGCGCGGAGTGGAAGGCGTACAGCTCAGGCTCGGCGGCTGGTCGGACGGTGGCTTGCACCATTCGCTGCCTTCCAGACTGCGACTCGAAGGTGCGCTGGGCAGCGAGAGGGAGCTCGACGCTTTCATGGAGGAGATGCAGCAGCGGAATGTGCAAGTATACCCCGATACGGCATTTATGCGAGTGTACAGGAAGGGTAAGGGCTTCCGTCCGTCCAGAGACAGCGTCAAATATATATCGCAGTTGCCTGCGGTCGTCAACAAGCCGGATATGCCTACTTTCTTCTATGATGACTTGTACTTCGACTACTATCCGCTGTCGCCGGACTTGCTGCCCGGCATCGTAGACGGCTTCCTGCGGGGCGTATCTGCGAAAGGGTGGAGCAGCTTGTCGCTGCGCGATCTCGGCGACGAGCTGTATGCGAACTATGACGAGGAGCGGCCGATCAACCGCCAGCAGAGCGCTGCGCTCGCGGAGGCCGCCACGAAAGAGCTGCGAGCCGAGGTGTCCGACTTGATGCTGAGCGGCGGGAATGGCTATGCGGCTCCGTATGCGAAGGCGATCGTCAACGCGCCTATAGCCAGCAATGGCTATAACATTACGGATGAATCTGTGCCGTTCTATCAGTTGGTATTCCACGGTTATATGGACATGGCTGCCAAGCCGTTCAACACGGCGCTGGATCAGGACGGACACATCAATCTGCTGCAGGCGATCGAATCAGGCAGTACCGTACATTACAGCTGGTACCATGATGCGGATGTCAACCTGATGCAGAGCAGATCCACGAACCTGTACGCGCATGCGTACAAGGATTGGATCGATGAGGCGGCACGCGTGTACAGAGAAGCGGATGAGGCGCTGCGCAACGTTCGCCATCAGCTGATGGTGAAGCATGAGAAGCTTGCCTCGGGCGTCTATCGCACGACGTACGAGGACGGCACGGCCATCTGCGTGAATTACAACAGATTCCCTGTCACGGTAGAAGGGATGACGATTGAGGCGAGAAGCTATTGGAAAGGGGACAGGTAAGATGCGAATTGCCCGCTTGACGTTAAGCCGAAGAAAAGCTTGGATGGGCGTGCTGTTCATACTGCCGTGGTTCATCGGCTTCCTGTTCCTGTTCGCCATACCGCTGCTTCAATCGTTCCAGTTCAGCATGAGCGATATGAAGCTGGAGGAGAAGGGGATGTCGCTTATGTATGTGGGATGGAAAAATTATCTCGAGGCGTTCACCGTCCATCCCTCCTTTAACCGCGTGCTGACGGAATCCGTGACGAATATGCTGGTCAACGTTCCGCTGCTTATTTTCTTCAGCCTGTTCATCGCCGTCATCCTGAACAACAGATTTCGCGGCCGTGCGTTGGCGCGAATGGTGTTCTTCCTTCCCGTCATCGTCTCGACAGGCGTTATATCCAGCCTGGACTGGGCGGACGTGATGGGCCAGGCGATCGGACGTTCCATGTCGGAGGGGGACGGCTCAACCAGCGGTCTCAGCTTGTTCGCCCTTAAGGGCTTCCTGCACGATCTGGGGCTGGGCCGCTCCTTCGTCAATTATTTGACGGATGCCGTCTCCCGTATCTATGAGATCATCAGCGCCTCCGGCGTCCAGATTCTCATCTTCCTGGCGGGGTTGCAGTCCATTCCGCCTTCCCTGTTCGAAGCGTCGCGTATTGAGGGAGCCACGAGCTACGAGAACTTCTGGAAAATTACGTTTCCGCTCATGTCGCCGCTCATACTGACGAATACAATCTACACGATTATCGACTCGTTCCTGAACGGCCCGATGTCGCGCTTGCTGAAGGAAACTTCCTTCAAGCTGTATGAGTTTGGTCTTAGCGCCGCGATGTCCTGGATCTATTTCGTCGTCATTATGCTGCTGCTCGGTCTGTTCACGCTGCTGATATCAAGGAGGGTGTTCTATCATGACGCATAAATCCGCAGTGGCGGTGGAAGCGATGAAGGACTGGGGATGGAAGCTGTTTCGAACGACGCTGATCATCGGAATCGGCTACATTATTGTCTACCCCATCCTGCTGAAAGTATCGCTTGCGCTGCGAGGCAGGCAAGATATTTATGACCAGACGATCATATGGTTCCCGAAGCATCCTACGATGGAGAACTTTTTGTTCGTGCTGGAGCGGATGAAATATTGGGATTCCTTGCTTAACACGCTCAGCATCTCCACGATGGCTGCCGTGCTGCAGATGGCCTCTTGCGCTTTGGCGGGGTACGGCTTCGCCCGGCTTCGCTTCAAGGGGCAGGGCATCCTGTTCATCCTCGTCGTCTTCACGATCATTGTGCCGCCGCAGACGATTATGATTCCGACTTATATGCACTATCGGTTCTTCGATGTGTTCGGCCTGGTAGAGCTGTTCACGGGCAGGCCCGGCGTGAATTTGCTGGATACGAAGTGGCCGTTCGTCCTGGCTTCGCTGACGGCTACGGGTCTGAAGAACGGGCTGTACATCTATATTTTCCGCCAGTTCTTCCGCTCGCTGCCCAATGAGATCGAAGAAGCCGCGCTCGTGGACGGCGCCGGCGTATTCCGAACGTTCTGGCGGGTTATGCTGCCGAATGCGATGCCGGCCATAGTGACCGTCGTACTCTTCTCGTTCGTCTGGCAGTACAACGATTCCTTCTACGTCTCCATGTACTTGACGGATACGAAGGTGCTGTCAATGCAGCTGGCGGCCTTGCCGGGGCTGCTCAGCACGAATTCGCCGGAATACGTCCTTACTTCTGTCCGGTTGAACGCGGGCATCGTCATGGTTATACTGCCGCTCGTCCTGCTGTACTTGCTTCTGCAGAAGCAGTTCGTAGAGAGTGTAGAGCGTTCGGGCATCGTGGGATAAAGGAAGGGATTCTATCAATAGGAGGTGCAAGTCATGATCACTAATGTTCAGAAAAATTTGGCGGCGGGGCTGCCTTACGACATCGTCGATATCGACGGCGTCATTGAGACGGGCCAGCGTGTGCTGACCAATGGGAGAAGAGCGATGCTGTGTGCATCGGACGAAGAGTGGGTCCGCTTCTCGGGAGGGACGACCCGCGGCATTATCCTCAATCTGGGAGGAGAGCGGGCGGTAGGGCGGGTCGCCTTGCGCTTTATGCAGCAGACGGAGGTGAAGATTTTCTTTCCCGCAACCGTATCTCTCTACGCCTCGATGGACGGCGTGGAATGGGGGCTGGTCTCCCACCTTCCTTCCAGTATGCCGATATGGGCGCCGGGTCCGCCGCATGAGCAAGTCTACGAGTGGGATTGCAAGCGGGACGGTCTGCGCGGCCGGGACCGCATCGGAGCCGCTTGCCGGGCACGCTTCGTGAAGGTGACGCTGACGGCCGATCTCAACCTGATGGCCGACGAGCTGGAGGTGTGGGGGACGGATGCCGACGAGCATGATGCGGCGACCGCCTTGCCCGTTCAGCCGTCGTATATGCCGCCCGGAATGCATACGGCGGACATCGCGAACATGGTGTTGCTGTACAACGGGCATTACGCCAATGGCTGCGGCAATTGGACGAAGGAAGCCTTGACGCCTTATATCGCCTACGAGAATGAGCAAGGCGAGCTGAAGGACTGGATGTTCGACGGTGTATTGCTGCTGGGCATATCGACGCCCGGCGGGCTCAGCTTCGAGACGGGTTCGGCGGACATTATGAGGGAATGGAACTGGTATCTGGATAAAACGTTCGCCGCAGGCGGAGACCTTGCGGAGTTGAACCGGGCCACCGGCGTAGCCGCTCGCGTACTGAATGATAAGCAGCGCCGGACGAAGGTCGTGCTGATGGTGCCCAGTCCGGGCGAGCTGACTTCTTCCTTCCAAGTGATCGACGGCAAGCTGGGCATCCGGGGCGACCGGCCGCCGACGGGGGCCGAAGCGCTGGCGATGAAGTGCTCGCTGCTGGGCTGGTACTTGGAGCAAGTTCGGCAGCGATGGGAGACAGCCGGGTACGCGCATCTGCAGCTGTCCGGCATGTACTGGCTAAGCGAAGGGGTCAGCTGCGACATCCCGCAAGAGGACACGCTTATCCGCTACGTCAGCGGTCTTGTGCACGACCAAGGACTGAAGTACTTCTGGATCCCGTTCTTCTACGGCGGGAGGAGCTACGACTGGAAGGATCTGGGCTTTGATGCTGTCGTGCTGCAGCCGAATCACTTCTTCAACGATACGGGAGAGGAGCGAATTCGCGACACGGCCCACCTGGCGCAGCTGTATCGGGTCGGGGTGGAGATGGAATGCGACGAGCGAATGAACGAGGAGCCTGCGATGAGGCGCAAGTACATCGAGTACCTGAACGGCGGCGTAAAGTACGGTTACATGAAGCAAGCATTCAAAGCCTATTATCAAGGCAGCACCTCGCTGCTTGACAGCGCGCGCAGCAGCGATCCGCTGAACCGTCAGCTGTACGATTGGACTTATCAGTTTATACAAGGAAGCTACACCGTCAAAGGTTGTGAGCAATAAGATTCACGAATCTATCGGATGAGGTGATGGCCATACGTGAAGGTAAGGGGAGCGAAGGAAGTGCCGCTTGATCCGCCGTCTTATCCGAAGCCAGGCAAGCATACGGGCGGCATTAATGATATGGTGCTGCTGTACAACGGCTGGTATGAAGGCGGCAAGGGCGACTTGAGCAAGGATGACATTATGCCGTACATTCTATATTCGGATGCATCGGGCCAGCCGCAGGACTGGATGTACGACGGGGTGCTGATGCTCGGCTTGTGGACGGAGCACTTCGGCGGCGATATGGGAACCGGTACGACGGATCTGGCGGGGTGGCAATGGTATCTGGACAAGACGTTCGCGCCTGAAGGCGATATGCACGCGCTTAACGAGGCGACCAAGGAAGCGGGTGTCCTGCTGAACGATAGAAGGCACCGGACGAAAGTCGTGCTCGCGCTTACGCCAATCGGGTACTGGCGCTGGAATGGTACATGAAGCAGCTCAAGGACCGCTGGCGCGCAGCGGGCTACTCCCATCTGGAGCTGGCCGGCTTGTACTGGTTGTCCGAGGGCGTTCCGAATTACGACACCTATGACGTGAAGCTGGTTCAGACGATGTCGAAGCTCGTGCACAGGGAACGTCTCCCCTTCTTCTGGATTCCTTACTTCTATGGCGGCAACAATGCCAACTGGGATGTTTACATTTAACCCGCCTTCCGGTTGGAAAGTAAATGGGACATCAAGCGTAGCCTTTAGCGGTTTTGGCGGGCCGGCAGTGTTTTTGTGCTATTGGGAAATAGCTTCTAAAAATATCATGGTCAGTCTGCTATCGCAAAAAACGGTCATGCAAGAAGACAGTACGGCAGGAGACGTTGCAACATTGAAAAATGACTTCAATGCTCTTCTGTTAAAACTA
>NZ_JAOQJC010000028.1 GCF_025567625.1 Paenibacillus sp. J5C2022
AACCAGCCTTTCCCGCCTTCGTGCGTATGCCACATACACTATAGTTACTCAAACCAGCCTTTCCCGCCTTCGTGCGTATGCCACATACACTACAGCTGCTCAAACTAGCCTTTCCCGCCTTCGTGCGTATGCCACATACACTACAGCTGCTCAAACCAGCCTTTCCCGCCTTCGTGCGTATGCCACATACACTATAGCTGCTCAAACCAGCCTTTCCCGCCTTCGTGCGTATGCCACATACACTACAGCTGCTCAAACTAGCCTTTCCCGCCTTCGTGCGTATGCCACATACACTACAGCTGCTCAAACTAGCCTTTCCCGCCTTCGTGCGTATGCCACATACACTACAGCTGCTCAAACTAACCTTCCCGCCCTCGAGCGTATGCCACATACACTACAGCTGCTCAAACCAGCCTTTCCCGCCTTCGTGCGTATGCCACATACACTACAGCTGCTCAAACCAGCCTTTCCCGCCTTCGTGCGTATGCCACAAACAACCAACCAAGGTCACATCGCCTGAAGCCCGTCGTTCACCTACTTTCCTACCTCCAACCCCAACCGAGGTCACATCGCCTGCAGCCCCAGTACCTCCTTCTGCTTCATTCGCAAGCGAAGCTATTCGATGCTCCAGTGTAGGATGAGAGAACGCATTCCATGTTTGGTATTATTTTATGTAGTAAAACAAACGTCCCGACAACGAATGGCTTGGCCACCCTTGTCGGGACGTACTTTACTTCCTTCACTATTGCGTATATGTGCCTCTGTCCTAGCCTTCCACTCGCACCGCGTCACGCTGAGCGACCATGCACAGCTCCGCCGCCTTGAACGCATGCTCCTGCGTCATCGCAAGCTCCGTATCGTTCAGGCAGTCCAATATGAGCTGGCCGAAGAACGGATAACCAACCTTGCCGTGCAGCGACATATGCTGCTCCTTCTCCCCGTTCACCAGGAACAGCTGGTCGCCCTCCTTGCCTCTGGCTACGTCAATATACTTGCGCAGCTCGATATAACCTTCCGTCCCCATAATGATTGTCCGGCCATCGCCCCAAGTGCCAAGTCCGTTCGGAGTCAGCCAGTCGACGCGGAAGTAGCCCGTCGCGCCATTCTCACCAATCAGCGTCATATCGCCGAAGTCCTCAAGCTCCGGGTAATCCTTGTTCGCATAGTTCGCCACCTTGCTGCTGACAACCGTCGCATTCTTATTGCCCGTGAAGTGGAGGAATTGCTCTATTTGGTGAGAGCCGATGTCGCACAGAATGCCCCCATACTTCTCCTTCTCGAAAAACCACGCTGGACGAGCGGGCGCATTCAATCGGTGCGGTCCCAGCCCGATCACTTGCACGACGCGGCCGATCGCCCCTTGCTCGATAAGCTCGCCTGCGAAGACCGCGCTCTCCACGTGAAGCCGCTCGCTGTAGTACACGGCGTACTTCTTGCCCGTCTCCCTGGCGGCTGTCTGCGCTTCCTCCAGCTGCTCCAGCGTCGTGAACGGCGTCTTGTCCGTGAAGTAATGCTTCCCGCTCCGCATAACCTTAACGCCCAACGGTCCGCGCAGGTTCGGCACAGCTGCCGCCGCAACGAGCTGCACTTCCGCATCATCCAGAATTTGCTCCAGAGACTCTGCTACCGGAACGTCGGGGAAATGCTTCAGGAATGCGTCCACTTGCGCCGGATTGGCATCATAGACCCATTTCAGCTCCGCGCCAGCTTCAATCAAGCCGTTGCACATACCGTAGATATGACCGTGGTCCAGATTCGTCGCCGCAAAGGCGAATTCGCCCGGTGCCACAACTGCGCTGGGCTTTCCCTTAGGAGCGTAGTTCATTCCATCTCCCTTGCTCATGACTGCGCCACTCCCTTCTTCGCTTCCGACAGCTCGATTTGCTTCTGCAGATGCGTATAGAACAACTCCTCGTCAATCGGCAGATCCACCCAATTGTCCGTCCAGGTGGACAGCAGCATAGCGTTCGACAGCATCAGCCCTTTAATGCCTTCTTCTCCTGGAGCGATCAGTTCCTCCCCATTCAAAATCGCATTGACCCAGTTCTGAGTGATGCCCTTATGGTCAGGGTAATCGCCGTTGATCGGAATGTCGCACTTCCAGCATTCCGGAGCGCCGAAGCTGCCCTCGAACGTTGCGTTGAACTCCGACTCCGATACGCGCAGCCGCCAGAATGTCAGCTTGCCGTCTTCAATGACAATCTTGCCGCGGTCGCCGCTAATCTCCAGCCTGTTCGTCCCCGGCGCTTCTCCCGTCGTCGTCACGAATACGCCGGTCGCCCCGTTCTCGTACTCCACGAACGCTGTTACATCGTCTTCCACCTCAATGTTCCGATGTTTGCCGAAATAGCAGAATGCTCGCACGCGTGTAGGCATCATGCCGATCGTCCACTGCCACAGGTCAAGCTGGTGGGGGTCCTGATTAATGAGTACGCCGCCGCCTTCTCCCCCCCATGTAGCGCGCCATGTGCCGGAGTCGTAATAGCTTTGCGAACGATACCAGTTCGTAATAATCCAGTTCGTCCGCTTCACCTCGCCCAGCTCGCCGCTCTGGATCAGATCCTTCAGCTTCCGGTAGAGCGGATTGGTCCGCTGGTTGTACATCATGCTGAACTTCAAGTCTTGTCCGGCTCTGGCTGCGGCGTCGTTCATCTCGCGCACATGCTTCGTATGCACGCCTGCCGGCTTCTCCAGAAGCACATGAAGCCCTCTCTCGAAGCCGGCAATTGCAAGCTCCGGATGGGAGTAATGCGGTGTGGCGATCAATATGCCGTCTACCGTGCCGGAATCCATCAGCGCGATAGGGTCGTTGAAGATCCGCACAGCATCGCTCAGATTTTCCTTCGCCCATTCCCGTCCGGCCTCCGCATTGTCGCTGACCGCCGTCACCTCAACGCCTTTCACTTCTTGATTCAATAGATAGCGCAGATGCCCCTTGCCCATATTGCCCAGTCCGATAATGCCCAATCGTACAACCTTCGTCATCGTGATCGCTCCTTTTTATACCCTTCTATTCCTCATTCTGATTATCCCAGTAAGCACTTTCACTTAGAAGTATCGTAACATGGGATGACAGGGGCGGCTTCATCAGTGTTATCTTAATTCATCTTTTATTTGACTGAGGTTGTTGTATAATGGGAGTAGAAGCAAGGAGGGGAAACGATGAGTGTCGAGTACCAAATTCCCGAACCATTCACAATTAGCACCACTTCTGACTACAATGCCCAAATTAATTACCATACGCATTTCCATTATGAAATCTACTATTTCCATGGCGGCAAAGCCAATTACCTGATTAACGACCGCATTCATGTGCTGGAGCCCGGCAATCTGGTGCTCATGCATGGAATGACGCTTCATAAGGCGCATGTGGACCCCAGCGTCGCGTATCATCGGACGATACTGCATTTCGATCCCTATTACTTCCAGCAGTTCATCCAGCCCAGCTACGCACCGGACCTGCTGGCGCCGTTCAAGAAGCTCCAGAACGTAAGACTTCATCTGTGCGCGGAGGATCGGCAGGAAATAGAAGAGGCGTTCGCCAAGCTTATTGCTCTATATAAGCAACAATCTCCCGTTTCGCGACAACGCTTTCAGGCAAGACTGCTGGATTTGGTCATCTTCATCCACGAGCTGTGCCAGAAGCCGATGCAGGAGGCCGTCACCTTTCCATCCTCCAAGGAACAGCATGTACAGTCCATCATCTCCTATGTGGAGAGCCGCTACAAGTACGATTTGTCGCTGGACCATATCGGGAGAGAGCTGCACTTGAGCAAGTTTTACTTGGCCAAAACATTCAAGGAAGTGACGGGCACGACCATCTTCCAATACTTGATGCACCGCAGAGTGTATCAGGCGAAGCTGGCGCTGATCGAAAGCGGACAATCCATTACAGACATCGGCTATGAGGTTGGCTTCAAGCACCCATCCCACTTCAGCCGAGCCTTCAAGACTCATACCGGCAATACTCCTGAGCAATACCGAAGAGAGCATCAAATTCCAAGCGAGCCGTCAGCCGGCCATAAATCCGTGATTGAATAAGGGACAACCCTCGGAGGTTGTCCCTTTTTCTATTGCGTATTGCGATAGGCCAGTGGTGGCATGCCACTGTAGCCTTTGAACAGCTTGATGAAATAGCTGACATTGTCGTAACCGAGCGAGTCGGCAATCGCATCGACCGTCTTATCCGTCTTCAACAAATATTCCGCGGCCCGCTCCATCTTCATGCGAATGACGAATTCGATAAATGTCTCGTCCGTCTCCTTCTTGAATATGCGGCTGAAGTGGCTGGGACTTAAGGAAAGATGCTTCGCAGCTTCCTCCATCCCGATTTTTCGATGCATGTTACACTCTACATATTGCTGAGCGGCCAGTACCTCTCTCTTCTGCGAGGTATGGCGGATCTGGCCCATCAAGGCGGATTTGTGCTGCAGGAACCTGAGCCAATAAGCTTCAAGCTGTCCGATATGCTGTAAGCTGTGCAGCTCTTGATGGACAAGCTCCAACGCATATTTCGCTTGAAACTGATGGATGGACTTGTACTTCAGCTCAATATCCAGCGAGAGCTGGTGCATCCAGCTTCTGACACTATCCGGATGGAACTTCTCACGCTTGATATAACCGCTCCACTCTGCTACGCACGCCTGCAACTCCGCCTCTGATTCTGCGGCAATGGCTCCCTTGCAGGCGTGAAGCGCTTCGCCATAATGCGCGAACAAGTCTCTCCCGGAGAAGCTATAGCGGAAATCATTCAGAGCGTAGATCCCTGCTTCCGGCGTATAGAAGCGATGCAGTCTCGTCTTTATACAAGCAGTGGCTGCGCTTCGGAACGCCTCCCTCCCCCGCACAGGCTCTGTCATGATGAAGGATATGTCCACTTTCAGCACAGATGCTATTGCCCCCATCAGCTTCTGCAGCCCGCTTCGCACATTGTCATACACATTCACCTTTAAGGACTTCCTGCAGGAGAACAGCAATAGCAGCTCGCTGTCATGGCAGCAGATGCAAGTCACACCTGCTCCTGCTGCTGCTTCGAACAGCTCGCTTGCGACATTCTCAATCGCATACATGAGTGTATCCGTCGACTTGAAGCGATCAAGCGTCATCTCCGCATCCAGCACATAACCCAGTACAGGCATATAGGACTGATCCCCGAAGTGGAGTCCGAACATGACCGCCGTCTCTTCCCATTCCCATTCGTTCACAACCGGGTTGTGCAGTGTCGTCTCCAGCCAGCGTTTCTTTAATGCCGCCTTGTTCTGATCGATCATGAACTGGAATTGCACAGTCTTGCTCTTCTCCCGCTCCTCCTCCCGGACCTCGGCCATCAGCCTGGATACCGCTTGCATCAGCGCCTCAGGCTGCAGCGTCTCCTTCAGCAGATACTCCGATACATACAAGCGCACCGCCTGTTGCGCGAATTCGAACTCATCGTGGCACGACACGATAATCGACTTCAGCGCCGGATTGATCCCCTTCAGATGGGCGATAAGTTCCAGTCCGTTCATATGCGGCATGCCGATGTCGGTAATCAGAATATCCGGTGCGCGATGCCGTGACAGCTCGATCGCTTCTTGCGAACTCTCGCAAAGTCCTGTCAGTTGAAGCCCCATCTCTTCCCAAGGCACGCTTGCCTGCATGAACTCCAGCATGGAATAATTGTCGTCTACAAGCATCACCTTCATCCCGCTGCCTCCTTCGCTTCCACCGGAAATGTCAAGTTCACCGTCATACCCAGGTCCTTCCCGCTAGCAATGTCCATATGGAAGTCGTCCCCATACATTAATGTCATCCGGTCGCGCACATTGCTCATGCCGATGCCGAACATCCCTCCGGAAGAAGACAACGACGGTCCGCTGCCGATACGCTGCCGCAGTTCCAGAAGGGCGCTCTCAGCCATGCCCTTGCCGGTATCTTCCACTGTGATGGTAATGCGATTGCCATTCAGTCTGGCTGCAACCTTCACCTCTCCGTGCTTATGAGGCAAGCCATGAATGCAGGCGTTCTCAATGAACGGCTGCAGCACGAATCTCGGCACCTCCGTCAGCATCGTATCCGATGGCAGCTCAATACGGAGCTTGACCGCATGCTTGCGCATCGCATTCATCAGCTTCACATATTCGCTTACCAATTCGACTTCCTCATGCAGTGTAATCCATTCATTGTTGCGATATATATTTCTAAGCAGCAAGGAGAGCGCTCCAACTAATTCCGCATTGCCTCCATCGCCGCGTTGCAGCACCTTCACCCGTATGGCATTCAATATGTTGAACAAAAAATGCGGCTTGATCTGCGATTGCAGCGCCTCCAGCTCCGCCTTCCGCTTCATCGCCTGCTCGTAGGTGATCTGCCCGATCATGCCTTGAATCCGGTCCAGCATCAAATCCATGGACAAGCTCAGCTGGCCGATCTCGTCGTCGCGGCGGATGTTGGTACGGACCGACAGATTCCCCGTCTTAATGGAAGCGACAATACTGGCAAGCCTCTTCAACGGCTTCGTAAATTGTGCCACAAAATAGACCATGAGCATAATGAAAGCGGTCAAAAATGCAGATTGAATCAAAATGTTAATCGTATACACCCGATTCATCCCGCTAATCGCTTCCCGATAGGACATTAGACTGATCAGGCTCCAGTCCGCATATTCCAGCTTCCGCTTCACAACGAGCAATTCCTTGCCGTTTACGTCCGCAACGGATGCATCCCCCGCTGACGACAGCAGCTCATATTCCGGCAGCACCGAGCCGATAAGAGAAAAATCGGGATGGAAGATAAGCGTCCCGCCGCTATCGATCAGCATCATGTTGCGGCTCGAATCCTCTCCCGCCAGTATACCAGCTATGATTCGCTCCTGAACGCTCACGACCAGATAGCCCGTCGTATTGCCGTTATAATCCGTCAGTCTGCGGGCTAGCGACAACAGCATATCATCATCATTTTTGTAATAACTAGGAATCATTCCGACCCATAACGTCTCGAACACGGACAGCTTATCCAACTCGTCCATCCATAACTGACGATTGAGATAGGCTGTATCCATTTCCTTGGAGCTGTTCGTGGAGAAGTAGTAGCTTTCGTCACGGAACAGCAGCTCGATGTGCATATTCGTTATCGTGCGAGACATGCCGTCGAATTTATTGTTCAAATACAGGACAGCGTCAGCTGTCATCGCATCAAGCCTGCTCTGATTAAGCGACGTGATGACTCCCGGGTCGAATTGCATGCTGTTCATTGCGCCTATCATTTCGTGCATTAGGCTGGAGAGGAAGGCATCTGCGATTTGAAGTGTATCCTCTGCACCTGCCAGAGCTTGCTCCTTCATCATGCGGTGGGTGGAATAGCTTGTATATATCAGGTTGAAAGCCGAGCTCGCAATAAAGCCGGCAATCCAAATGACGACAAGCTTCTGCCTGAACGATAAAGCTGGCCAGACCATCTTGCTTCGATTCATGGTGATCCCTCTTTTCACATCCTGCTCTCATCTTATACGCAGATGTCGGGAATGCACAAGAGAGGTCTTCATTTAGAAGACCTCATCCAGCCGCCGCCAACACCAATCCATTCAATTCGTATTGGCTTTTATAATTTTTTCTATTTTTTCCTGCGCTTGCTCAAGCGTCGTATCGATATCCTGCTCACCAAGCAGGAATTTATCGGTCTCCTCCAGATAAGCCTTCTCTACTTCCCCAATGAAGGGCACCGGGGCGGATATTGGCGCTGGGATGGCGTTTTCAAGCACACTAATGAGCGACTCCTTGTGAACCATCTCCGGATTTTTGCTGCTGTTCACCAAGGTGTCCACCACCTGTTTCATGTCGGCTTGTTTCCACGATGGAAGATACTTGCCTTGCATGGTAATGCCTTCGGTCGTGTACCAGCGTATGAACTGGTATGCCTCATCTTTATGCTTCGACTTGGCGTATATGGCCATCAGGTCGGAGCTGACTCGCGTGTATAGCTTATCGCTCTCATTGTTTTTCGGATAGGGAGCGAACACCGTTTGGAATTCGGCCGGAATTTTGTCCGTGCCGCCCGCTTCCGGAACCATCCAGCTGCCCGTCATAATCATAGCGGCCGATTGGCCGAAGTATTGCGTCCGGTAATTAAGCTTCTGGGTAATGACATCCATATATGGCGTCGCCGATCCGTCAACCTCCTGAGCCTGATGCCTGATCTCCAGTGACTTGCGCAGCAGAGGATTGTCGCCATTGGACGACTCTCCGTCATCCTTCACAAGATTGCTGTTCTGCGGCTGGCTGAACAATGCCAGCTTCACATAATCGCTCCAGGAATGGAAGTACGTTCCGTATTGCTTGGAGGCGCCCTCTCCTTCCGTCATTGCTTTGGCATAAGCCAGGTAGTCATCCCATGTCCAATCCGTCGGAATAGGCAGATTGGCCTTATCCAGCTTATCCTTGTTGATCATGATGAAAAATTGATTGAATTTCCCGGGCAATGCATAGTACTGGCCTTCAATGTCTGTTCCTACCTTGTATACTTCCTCGTAATTCAGCGATTCCTTCTCCATGTAGGCGTTGAGCGGCTCGAACATGCCAAGCCCGACACGCTGCGCATAGTTCTCGTGATTGTTGACCATGATTATATCCATTCCGTCGCCGGATGCGGCCGCAAGATCTACCTTCTTCAGCATTTCGTTGGAATTGTTGTCCCCCGCTGTGACGGACTCCACCCGAATATGCGGGAACTCCTCTTCGAATGCGGCGATCACCTCATCCCAATGATCCTGCTTGTCGTTATACCAATGATGAAGTTTAATCGTGACCTGCCCCTTCTCGCTTTCCTTGCCTGTGGATGACTGTCCCTCTTTGCCTCCGTTGCCGTTAACATCATCACTACCGTTGCCCGTCACCGAGCTGCAGCCTGCCGCCACGCTAACAAGCATCACCATTGCCAATACGCCAATGAACCACTTTTTCATCTTCATCTGCCTCCCCTTATTCTTTTATTACCCTTTCACTCCGCCTGCCGCAATCCCTTCCATAATGAACCTCTGGCCCACGATGAAGATAAGAAGCAGCGGAAGGATGGCGGATACCGCCCCGGCCATAATCAAGCTGTAGAATTCCCCGTTCACATCCGCAAATTTGCGAATGCCCAATTGGATCGTAAATAACAGATCCGATCGAAGGAAGATCAGCGGACCTTGATAATCGTTCCACGTCCAGATGAACCTTAATATTCCGTATGTCGCAATTGCCGGCAAGACGAGCGGAAGCGCGATGCTCCGAAAGATGCGAAAGTGTCCGGCGCCGTCCATCTTGGCTGACTCCATGAACTCGTTATGCACGCTCAGAAAAAACTGCCGCAATAAAAATGTGCCGAGTACGCTAAAGCTGTTCAACAGCACAAGGCCCAGGTGGCTGTCGAACAAGCCCAGAAACTTGTACATTATAAACTGCGGCACCAAAATCGCTTGAGGCGGTATCATGTACGTCACAAGCACGATTATGAACAGAAGATCCCGGCCAGGAAACCGCATCTTCGTGAAGCCGTAGGCAGCCAGGCACGAGATCGTTACCGACAGCACGGTAGTCGCTGCGGACACTTTAATGGAATTCCAATAATATTGGGTGAAGGGATGATCGCCGTTCCACACTTCACTATAATTGCTCCAGCGGAACGCTTCCGGAATCCATTGGATGGGATACTGGAATACTTCCAGTTCCGACTTGAGCGATGCGGACAGCATCCACACGAACGGAAGCAGAAACACGAGGCCGAATACAGCCATTATTACCGTCATTATTGTTTTCTTTATAGTTATCGGCATATGCGCGCACCTCCCGTCAGTAATTCACCCAACGCTTCTGACCGATCCATTGCAGCAGCGTCACAGCAAGCACGCACAGCAGCAAGACGAGGGACATCGCAGAAGCATAGCCGGATTTCAAATCTTCGAACGCGACCTCATAAATATAATAATTGATGACAGAAGTGGAATATGCTGGTCCACCGCCGGTCAGCACCATAATGAGATCGAATACTTTGAACGTCGCTATTACTCCAGTCACTAGCAGGAAGAAGGAGGTCGGCGACAGCATCGGCAGCGTTATTTTGCGGAACTGAACGAGTGCATTCGCTCCGTCAATACTGGCTGCTTCATAGAGGTCTCTCGGGATGTTCTGCAGTCCGGCCATATAGATGACCAGATTGAACCCGATCGAGATCCAGATCATAATGAGCATGATAGAGATTAATGCAAAGTCGGGATCAGCCATCCAACGCGGCGGATTGTGAATGCCTATGCCCATCAGAAACGAATTGATCGGTCCGTGCGATGGATGGAACAACAGCTGCCACACGATGGAGATCGCCACTACGCTGGAGATATAAGGCATGAAATAAATAACCTTGAATAAATCCTTGAAATATACCTGCTTGTTGATGACGACCGCGATAAGCAGCGATAAGGCCATCGTGACGGGAACAGCGATCAGAAGCAGCAAATTGTTCAACAGCGACTTCATGAACTTCTCGTCTTCGAGCAAGCGTGCGAAGTGCTCTATGCCTACAAAATTCACATTGGAAAAGCCGCTTATGAAATTCCAGTCGGTAAAGCTGATTGCTATCGCTGCTAAGATAGGTATAATTGTCAGAACCGTAATGCCAATCAGCATCGGAAGGACGAACAGATAGCCGGCAAGCGCTTCGTCGACGGAAGTCCAGCTTGCCCGTTTTTTGATACCGATTACATTTCCTCTTGCAGCTGCCATATCCGCTCTCCCCTCTCTTTATGAACTTCTATCATCATAAAGTTTTTCAGAGCGGACGGCATGAAACAGATTTTGCATATTTCGAATTATTTTGCTCAATTGAGAATAATCTCTCCAACCGAGGTCATTTAGGTAATCAACTCGAAATTTATAAACTCTATACAGTGCAAAAACCGCTCTGCCGGCAAGCGGCAGAGCGGTTTCGAATACATCTATAAAATATTGGATTAACCTTGAAGCAGAAGCTGCTCCGGATCTTCCAGCAGTTCCTTCACCGTAACCAGGAAACGCACAGCTTCGCTGCCGTCTACGATACGATGGTCGTAAGATAAAGCAAGGTACATCATAGGACGGTTCTCCATACGCTCGTCGTCGATCGCAACCGGACGCACTTGAATCTTGTGCATGCCCAGAATGCCGACTTGAGGCGTATTCAGGATAGGCGTCGACAGCAAGGAGCCGAATACGCCGCCATTGGTAATCGTGAAGCTGCCGCCCTGCAGTTCGTTAATTGCAAGCGTGTTGGAACGAGCTTTCTTCGCCAGCTCGCCGATATTGCGCTCAATCTCCGCGAAGCTAAGGCGATCCGCATCGCGTACGACCGGTACGACGAGACCTTCCTTCGCTGCTACCGCAATGCCAATATCGTAGAACTTCTTCACGACGATATCTTCACCATCGATCTCCGCATTCAGCAGAGGGAATTGCTTCAGTGCGCCGACTACCGCCTTCGTGAAGAAGGACATGAAGCCGAGATTGACTTCGTTCTTGTCGAAGAAGGCTTGCTTGCGGCGCTTGCGCAGATCCAGAATTGCCGTCATATCCACTTCGTTGAACGTCGTCAGCATAGCTGCTGTACGCTGCGCCTCTACCAGACGGTTAGCGATTGTCGCCCGGCGGCGAGACATCCGCTTGCGATCGACCGGCTTGCCGCTATTGTCGGACTGGCTTGCTGCAGGAGCTGCCGGTGCCGGCGCAGCTTTCGGAGCTTGCGGCGCTGGCGCAGCAGCAGTACGCACATCGTCAGCGTAGACGCGGCCCATGCCGTCCTTGCCCTGTACCTGCGACAAGTCTACGCCTTGCTCGCGAGCGAGCTTGCGCGCTGCCGGCGAAGCGTTCACCGATGACGGTGCAACGGACGGTGCCGGTGCAGGAGCTGTTGCTACAGCCGCCGGTGCTGATACAGCAGCAGGAGCTTCAGCCTTCGGCGCTTCAGGCGCCGGAGCAGCCGTCGCCGCAGGAGCTCCTGCGGCTCCCTCGCCGATGGAGCCGATTGCTTCGCCTACGAGAACGACGTCTCCTTCTTGCTTGGCAATGCTGGCTACAGTGCCGCTGCTTTCCGCGCTAATTTCCACGTTTACTTTATCCGTTTCAAGCTCCAGAAGCACGTCGCCCTGATTGACTGCGTCGCCTTCCTTCACGAACCACTTCGTAATCGTTGCTTCTGAGATCGATTCTCCCAGTTCTGGTACAATAATTTCTGCCATTTGTTGCTACCCCCTAACGAGACTCGATTCGAATGGCTGACCATTCAAAGCGGAAGAAATAATAGAATGTTGCTCTGCTGCGTGAACTTCCTGATGACCGCTGGCTGTGCTGGAACGATCCGGACGGCCGATATAGCTTACCTTGACGCCTTCCGGTGCAATGGCGCGCAGGCGCGGTTCCATATAGAACCAGGAGCCCATGTTCTTAGGTTCCTCTTGAATCCATACAATCTCTTCAAGCTTAGGGAACAGCTTGACAATGCGTTCAATCTCAGTCTTCGGCAGCGGATACAGCTGCTCGACCCGAGCAACGCGAAGCCAATCATGCTCGCTCGCATCTCCAGAAGACATCGCTTCCTCCAGATCGACCATCACTTTCCCTGTGCCAAGAACAAGACGCTTCACTTTCTCTCGCTTCGCCTTGCTCTCCGTCAGATCGAACTTCGGAAGAACCGGCTTGAAGGAGCCTTCACTGAATTCCACGCCGTGCGATGCGACCCGCGGATTGCGGATCAGACTCTTCGGAGCCATCAGCACGAGCGGACGAACATTGTCGCCGCCCAGCATCGCCGCTTGCTTGCGCAGCAAGTGGAAGTACTGAGCCGACGAAGTCAGGTTCGCCACTGTCCAGTTATTGTCGGCGGACAGCTGCAGGAACCGCTCCAGCCTTGCGCTGGAATGCTCCGGTCCTTGACCTTCGTAACCGTGCGGCAGAAGAATGACGATACCCGACTTCTGCGACCACTTGGCCCGGCCTGCGGAGATGAACTGATCGAATATGACCTGCGCCACGTTGGCAAAGTCGCCGTATTGCGCTTCCCAGATGACGAACGTCTCAGGTGCGAATACATTGTAGCCGTATTCGAAGCCAAGCACGGCCGTCTCCGACAGCGGGCTGTTGTGAACGGCGAAGGAGGCCTTCGCTTGCGGCAGCATATGGAGCGGGGAGAACTTCTGTCCCGTCTCATTGTCATTGAGCATAATGTGGCGATGCGCGAACGTTCCGCGCTCGGAATCCTGGCCGCTCATCCGAATCGGCGTACCGTCAGCCAGTATGGTGGCGAAAGCCAGCGTCTCCGCATGCGCCCAATCCACCTTCTCGCCATCGTTCAACGCCGTTGCGCGGCGCTGCAGGATGCGCTGAAGCTTGCCGTATTCCGTGAATTCTTCCGGCCGGTTGAGCAGCTCCAGATTAATCTCTCGCAGCTCTTCCAGCGGCACGGCTGTCTTGACGTCCTCAGGCACGATGACGCCCGATTCCACCGGCTCCTGGCATTGCGGCGAGCCTTCTACAGTTTTCATCGACTCGTATGCGGTCTGAAGCGCCGAAGCCGTCTTGCTGCGCAGCTGCTGGGCCGCATCTTCCGTCACGGCCTTCTCGCCGATCAGCTGCTTCTCATACAGCCTGCTGACGGTCGGGTGCTTGCGAATCTTCGCGTACATAAGCGGCTGAGTCACTTCCGGATCATCCATCTCATTATGTCCATAACGGCGATACCCCACCAGATCGATGACGAAGCCCTTGTTGAAGCGGAGGCGATACTCGCAAGCCAGGCGCACTGCCGACAGGCAAGCTTCCGGATCGTCCGCATTGACATGCACGATCGGAATGTCGAAGCCCTTCGCCAAGTCGCTGGCGTAGTGCGTGGAACGGGAGTCGACGCTATTCGTCGTAAATCCGAGACGGTTGTTCGCAATGATATGAAGCGTTCCCCCATTGCGATAGCCTTCCAGATTGTTGAAGTTCAATGTCTCCGCTACAATGCCTTCGCCGATGAAAGCGGCGTCGCCATGAATGCATACTGTAACGGCGCTATGCTGATCCTGCTTCGGGAAGCCCTTCTGTCCGCGATCTTCTTGCGCGGCGCGGGTGAAGCCTTCCACGACGGGATTGACGAATTCCAGATGGCTCGGATTGTTCGCCAGGGAGATCATGGCGCGCACTGTCTCTCCTTCTCGCACGGCGCGGTCCGCACCCAGATGGTACTTTACGTCACCGGTCCAGCCATAGTTAATGCCCATGGAGCCTTCCGACGGAATAAGCTCCTTGTTCGGGGAATGATGGAACTCAGCAAAAATTTTATCATAAGGCTTGCCCAGCACATGTGTCAGCACGTTCAGACGACCACGGTGAGCCATACCCATCAGAATATGCTCCGCGCCGTCGTGCGCGACCGCACGTACGATCTCGTCCAGGACAGGAACGAGCATATCCACTCCTTCGATGGAGAAGCGCTTCTGCCCCACGAACGTACGGTGCAGGAAATTCTCGAACATCTCCACTTGCATCAGTCTTTCAAGCAGGTCTTCTTTCTCCCTGTTCGTCAACGGCGCGGGGAAAGAACCCGATTCCGCCTGCTTGATCAACCATTTCCGCTCATTCTCATCATGGATATGGGTGAATTCATAAGCTGCTGAGCGTGCATAGATTTCCTTCAGCCGCACGATCGCATCCCATCCGCTGGCCAAGGATTCAGGAGCGTTGTCCCAAATTAGCGAAGCAGGCAGTGCTTCCAGATCCTCTCTTGTCAATCCGAACGTCTCCGGCTCCAGCAAGGCGGTGTCGGCAGGAGCGCTTATTCCCATAGGATCAATATCCGCAGCAAGATGGCCGTACCGGCGGATGTTCAGCATGAGCTGATGCGCGGCAACGACCTTTCTCATCTTATGAATATCCATCGGACCGCCGCTCGTTGGGGCGATTGATGCCGCCGAGACATTGCTGCTGACGGCTGCTGACGGTACAGACGGAGCCACGGCAGGCGGTGCCCCCCATTGCACGAACATATCGCGAACCGAAGGCTCGACCGCATCGGGATCGCTCAAATACAATTCATATTGCTCCTGCACATAACCAAGATTGGGACCAAAATAGCTCTTCCAAGGCGAAGGAGTGCGCTCATCATGGATGCTCATTGCAGATAATTCCACCCTCTCTATTGTTACCATCACATTATTTTGCTTAACTTCTTCATATTTTAGTACATTACATGCTCGTCAACCATAACCTTTATGGCATCGGTTTCATCGATTTCTAGCATCGATCGTCAGCAAATGCAGGTTTTCCGCTTCTTGCCGGCCTTGCCCATTGCGCCGGCCGCAGCTTCCGCTACGGCATCGCAAATATATCCTCAAGGTGCCGGGCTTAAGTCGTATGCGTCACAAGTTCCACCAGCGTGCGCGCCATCGCTCCCGTTCCGCCCTTCGGCTCCCAGCCTCTATCTCTCTCCAGCCACGCTGTTCCGCCGATATCCAGATGCACCCAGGGCAGTCCTTCTGCAAAATGGCCGATGAACAGTCCTCCCGTTATCGTACCCGCATAGCGGCCGCCTCCATTCTTCATATCTGCGGCGTCGCTGCGAAGCAGCTTCCTGTATTCATCATAGGCGGGAAGCTGCCATACCCGCTCGCCCGACCGTTCCGAAGCCGCCAGCACCTCGCCCATCAGCTCGTCGTTGTTGCCGATCGCGCCTGTCGCTTCATAACCGAGAGCGACCATGACTGCGCCGGTTAATGTTGCTACATCTACGAGCTTCGTGGCGCCTCTTCTGATCGCAGTCGTCAAGCCGTCCGCCAGGACAAGCCTGCCCTCCGCATCCGTGTTGACGATCTCCACCGTCGTACCGTTCATCATCCGCAGCACGTCGCCGGGCTTGTATGCCCGATCGGACGGCATATTCTCCGCGGCAGGGATCACGGCCAGCACATTGACCGGAGCCTTCAGCTCCGCAATGGCGCGCATCGCCCCAAGAACTGCGGCAGCTCCTCCCATATCGGAGATCATCTCCTCCATGCCGGGCGCCTTCTTCAAGGAAATGCCGCCCGTATCGAACGTGATTCCCTTGCCGATCAAGCCCCACACCTCATCGGAATCCGACGCTCCGTTATAATGGATGACAATCATCCGCGGCGGATTGACGCTGCCGTGTCCTACGCCGAGCAGACCTCCCATGCCTTGCTCCTCCGCCGTCCACTCGTCGATGACTTCAATATCGAGCTCCAGCTCCCGAGCCAGCTCCTCCGCTTGGAACGCCAGTCGCTCCGGTGTCAGATCGTTGCCGGGCAGATTGGTCAAGTCCCGCGCGAAGCATACGGCTTCCGCAATCGTCCTGCCCCGCTCCATGCCCCGTTCCCACGCTTCCTTGCCTCCCGGCATATTAGAAGCCTCATCCGCCAGCAATGCGACCGTCTGAAGCCTGAATCTCTCATTCGGCTCCTTCAGCAGCGGGCGCCTGTCATGCAGCGCGAGCAGTATGCCCTCCACCAGCGCCTGAGCCGCCGGCTCCGCACCGCAAGCCGAGCAATCCTCTCCGAAGGATGCCGGATCGAGATACACTTCCCCGTGCTCCGCTCCTACGCTCTTCATCGCTTTCGCTGCAGCTGCTCCAGCAAGTCTGATCCCTCTTGCCCCTTGTCCCGGCTCATAGCCGACGAATGCGATATGCTCCGCCTCGTGCAAGCCAAGCGTAGGCACGATTTCCACTTGACCGTGACCCGCCAGAAACCTTTTCTTCTTATAGCTGCTCCTTAGACTGCGATCAATCTCAGGTCCTACAATAGCCGCTTCCCCGTTTAATTCGGCAGCATGAATGAATCGGACGAACACGTCAGGCGACACGCCGCTCCGATGTTCTTTGCCGTATGTAAATATGGTCATTCCCTTCTCCTCCATTCCTGCATCCCTACTTTCATCATTACCTATTATGGACAGAAAAAAAACCGGAGAATAGGTCTCCGATTTGAATTCTAATCCTTTAAGCCGCCAATGGCAAATAAATTGTAAATTCGGTCCCGCATCCCACCTGGCTGTCCACAGAAATATTGCCGCCATGATTGCGGATAATGCGGTAGCTGACGGACAGTCCAAGCCCCGTTCCCGCCTGTTTCGTCGTGAAGAAGGGGTCGAACAGCCGGCTCATCGTCGACTTGTCCATGCCTTTGCCGTTATCCTTAATCGTAATAGCCACATATTGCCCGTCGCTGTTCAAGCGGATGTCGATTCGTCCGCGGCGATCTGTTTGCACTTCTTCTACCGCATCCAGCGAATTTTTGAGCAAATTGAGAATGACCTGCTTCACTTGCTTCACATCGATCGATACGATGGATTCTTCGCCTCCTACGACCGGCTCTACCAATATCTCGCAATTGCGCAGCAAGGCTTCGCTCTCCGTCAGCATGGCCACTTCCTTAAGCAAATGATTGATGGAAATCGCCTGCTTCATCGGCGCCGACGGCTTGGATGAATTCAGGAACTCATATATAATGTCGTTCGCCCTGTCAATCTCGGTCAGAATGATGCGCGCATACTCCTCCTTGCCCACTTCCAGCAAATATGGACGCAGCAGTTGAATGAAGCCTCTTATGCTGGTCAGCGGATTTCGGATTTCATGGGCAATCGCCGCAGCGATTTTTCCCAGCATCGCCAGCTTGTCGTTCTGCAAGGCGCTTTGCTCGATTTGCTTGTATTCCGACACATCTTTCACGCTGAAGAGGAAATCCCCGTCCAGCTGATCGCCATATGTAACCGTTGCCAACAGATGCTTGCCATCTTTCTGTTGAAATTCGAAATACCTGTTGCGCTTCAAAATCATCTCCCTGTACAGCCGAAGAATGGTTCTCTTCGTCCCCTTGCTCAGCTTGGGATGCAACAATATCTCCCTTACGTTGCAGCCGATCAACGTCTTGCGGGGGATATCAAGCAGCTTGGCCATCTGGACATTAATGAATGATAATATTCCGTCGCTGTCGAATAAGGCGATACCACTATCCATATGCTGCAGCACATTTTCATACTTGTTTTTCACTTTCTCAAAGGAACGGTTGGAAAGAAACAGCATCTCTCGCATCTCAGAAAACTTCTGATCCATCGTCTGCTCAGGAAAAGAACGATCTGCAGCAATCTCCATCTTGAAACGACAGGTAACCATCAGCTCCATCAAAAAAATAAAAGACCGATGATAAAGCTGAATGGCTTCCTTATAGTCAACATTGGCTGCTAGCGATTGGATACATTCCTCATGAAGTGAAATTATTTCCTCCGGGTTAAAACCATAAAGCTGGCGCCCCAGCTCTTTGGCTTGAGAGAGCGAAGCATCCTTGCCCCCTCTGATATACTCGGCAAGCGCCGGGAAATAACGCTTTCGAATCGCCTGCATAATCTACTCCTCCCCGGCTGCTACTATGGATAATGGTCGACTTATTGCCTCTACTCATAATGATAGGTTCACTTCACAAATCCTGTCAATCGGAAATACTGTCGAATTTTGGTATACACCTAATATTTACCAGCCAATATTGTTCTCCTATTCGTCGTTATCGTCGTCATCTTCATTTGCCACGCTCGGCGATCGTCCCGATCCTATCGTTTACGCCGGTCGTCATCGTCTTCATCGTCGTCACGATCATGCCAATCATCGGCTTCACGGCTGTTGCCGCGCTTCACTCGCTCTTCCCGATCGTCCCTTCTTACATCGCTATCCCGGCCGTCTTTCCCTTGACCCTTTCGGTCGTTCCGATTATTCTTATCAGCCCGGTCATTCCGATCGTCGCGCCACTTCCCAACATCGTCGTCACGATCATCCCCATCGTCTCGGTCATCCCAATCACCTTTATCATTCCGATCGTCATCATCTCGATCATCATCGTCATCGGCATCGTCATCGGCATCGTCATCGTCGAGATCGTCATCTTTATTGTTTCCTTTGTCGCGCCACCCGTTATTGCCTTGTTTTCGATCATCGTCGGCATTTTGCCCTTTGCCGTTGCCTCTGCCGTCAGGAGTTGTAATAGGTCTTGAGGACGGCTTACCCTTGCCCTCCTCCTGTGGCTTCTTGGGCGGCTTGGCCGTCGGGACTTTGGTCGGATTTACTGTCGGTTTTACCGTCGGTTTTTTTGTGTTTTCCGGTTTTGGAGTACTCTGCGGTTCGCGTGGCTTCTTGGTCGGTTCAATCGTCTCTTGAAGGGCTGACTTCGACTTCCCCTTCCCCGCCTTCTCCCTCTCCTCATCCAGAAGCTGGCGCAGCTTCTCCTTCGCATTGCTTGAGCGCTCCTGCTCCGTCGCTACGACTTGTTGGAGTCCGCCCATCGGCTCCGTCACTTTATCGATGGATTGCGTCTTCACCTCGTCCATCTGCAACTGATAGCCCTCATCCTTCGCCATCAGATAGACGGCCATCTTGCCGGTGGAGATACCGTTGGCAGCCGCCTCGTCACGCAGTTCCTTCGGCGCGGACAATGTCGTGATCGTCACCTCTTTATCCGGCAACTGCTGCTTCATCATATCGTTCAACCGTTCTCTAAGCCCGTCTGCCACCCTGCTCTCCAGCTCGGCTGTCGTGCGCCGCTCTCTCATCAAGACGCTGGTAATGAGAATGTCCCTGTGCGGTTCGTCCAGATAGTGCTCATCTGCCGCCCGCTGCAGCATATAGAGTGCCGCTGCATCAACGTCCATGCCCTTATAGTGGAATCCGTCTATAAGGCGCTCGCCATCCGCATTCAATGCCCGAAGCGTGCGCACATTGGAATCCTCATCCACACCCATCTCTATGCTTGGATTAATATCCATCGTCAGATAAGCAACGACCGGATTCAATTGCGACAGGGCATACAGCAAGCAAGCCGTTAGCAAGATGCCCGTCAATGCCGCCGCAGCGGCATAGCGATATACCGTTCTGGAGGAAGCCGGTCTTCTGAACTCCTCCTCGAACAAGATCTCTTCACCGATGTCTGGCGAGCCTTGGAGCGGAACGCGTACGAACTGACCGTCTGCCGTCATCACTGTCGTAACCTTCTTATCTATGCTTATGACAACTCCGCGCTTCACTTGCTCGCCTCCTTTCTCTCTGCTTGCTGCTCCGATATTTTTAGATAGTCGTTCATGTATGGATACGTTCCCGACAAGACCAGGGCAATGGTAATCAGATACTTTCGATTTCGTTCAATTGTTTTGCGGGATACGCCGCCGGCCTCCGTCAGCTCCTTGACGGGCAGCCGCTTCTTCTCCTTGAGCAGCGTCATCAGCCCATCATCCGAAGCCAGCAGCCTGGCGATCCCGATAAGCAGCTCTCTGGAATCGGCATGCTTCGGGGATTGCTCCGGAAGCTCGCTGAATGCGATGCCGTACGCATGCAGCTCCTTGCCAAGCTCGATAATCTCATGCCTTCGCTCTTCCACGACCCGGCTTTTGTCATGCGCGGTCATGGCCTCGTTCAACTCCAGCATGTTGAACGTTCCTTCATCCTTCTCCGTATCGAAGGAGCTGTACGGAACGGTGCGCATATGCCGCTCTTCTTTCCGGACATGATCAATAAGCCGACGCTGAATAACGGTAGCCGAGAAGCCGAGGAACGATGCACCCGCCGAGCTGTCATAGCGGTCAATCGCCTCATTGAATGCGAGCAGCGCTACGCTGAACTCATCATCCCTCTCCGGATCCACATACCTCTTGCAGAATCTGCTTGCCACTTTCGCTATATATGGATAATACTCGGCAATGAACTGTCCTCTTGCCTCTTCATCGCCTTGTCGTATCATGCTTATGTATTGCTCGGGTTCCACTTGGTGCCGGGTAGACTTCTCTTGCGTATCAACCGATCTCTTGAGAAATCGCTTGAAGAGGATCAGTAACAACCGCCCCACCTCGCTACTAATAGATTCGTTGGTGTCTGCCCCCTTTGCGGGGGTATAGATGAGAATTTATTCATTTTTCGCCAAAAAGAAAAGCCCCCGTACACGGAGGCAAGTAACGTCAAGCTAAACGGATGATCGCCGCTGCATTAGCTTATTGCGTCTGCTGTTCAATACTTGAAGCCGCTTCTTCAGAATCAGCTGCCATTCCTTGTCTCCAAGCTGCTTGGCAAAGCTGAGCAAATCAAGAGCCATATCAATCTGATTAAGAACAACCTCCAGCGGCTCCTCCTGCTCATGATTCACGCAGTTCTCCAGCAATTCCGCTTCGTGGTGCTCCACGTAATCCGCGAAGTCTACCTCAGAAGCTCCATCTCCATGAGCATATTCAGCCAGTATATCATATTCCTGCTGTGCAAGGTAATGAATATCTATTCCGTGGCATACCGGACAGAACAGAATAGGTACGTTATGGATATGCGTGCGATAATGCTTCAGGGTGCCCCTTGTTCCAATCATGCTGGCGCCGCAGCAAAAGCTCATTCACGATACCTCCCTGCCAATGATGAAGTAGGTCGTTATCTATTGTTACGGCAACGTTGCCGCTTAAATGAATATCTATTCGCTGCAGTGATCTATTTTTCCTGCTACCGCCTACGATTTGAGCTGCTGCTTGATCTGTTCCCGGCTGCTCTTCGGAAGCAAGACATACAGAACGTCGCCCGGCTCAATAACCGTCTGCCCTCGCGGAGTAATAATCTTGTCCTGCCGTACAATGGCTGTAATTAGCGCATCCTCGGGCAGATCCGTATGCTGAATTTCCTTGCCGACCACTGGCGACTGCT
This sequence comes from Paenibacillus sp. J5C2022, assembly GCF_025567625.1. Classification (GTDB taxonomy): domain Bacteria; phylum Bacillota; class Bacilli; order Paenibacillales; family Paenibacillaceae; genus Pristimantibacillus. The sequence continues at coordinate 21,691 of NZ_JAOQJC010000028.1, forward strand.
CCTCGACATCGATCTCGATAATTTCCGAATTCGTCTTCCCGATGGAGACCAGCTCCAGCGTATGGGGAGCTACTGCCTTCTGCTTCCCCAGCAAGCCAAGCTTGCCTGCGACGAAGGAGACGGTAGAGCCTTGGACGAGCGCCGAAGTCAGGACGACGAAGAACACGACGTTGAATATGAGCTGGCTGTTCTCCAGTCCTGCAATCAGCGGATAGGTCGCCAATACGATCGGAACGGCTCCGCGCAGTCCCGCCCATGAGATGAACGTCATCTCCTTTATATTATACTTTAAGAAAAACATGCTGATAAATACGCCAATAGGTCTAGCGACGAACATCAACAGGATCGAAAGTCCTAGTCCTTGCCATACGATCGACACAAGCTGATCCGGAAAAACAAGCAGACCGAGCAATATAAACATGGATATCTGCATCATCCAGGCGAAGCCTTCATTGAAGCGGAAGATGGAATGACGGTAGGTCAAGTCCGAATTGCCGACCAAGACGGCCATGACATAGACGGCCAGCAATCCGCTTCCATTCAGCATCGCCGTTCCGCTGTACGTCAATATGGCCAGCGCCATGGACAGCACGGGGTATAGCCCCGAGGAGTCCAGATTGATTTTATTAATAATCCAGACGGATGCCTTGCCCAGCAGTACACCCATCAGAAGACCCAGGCCCATCTGCCACAGGAAGCCCAGTATTAAGCTGATGAAGCTGGTGTCGGGATACTGGATAAGCTCGATCAGCGATATCGTCAGGAAGATCGCCATGGGATCGTTGGTGCCCGACTCCGCTTCCAGCGTAGCCGTCAGCTTCGTCTTGATATTCTTGGTACCCAGCACTGCGAAGATCGCAGCGGCGTCCGTAGAGCCGACAATCGCTCCGAACAGCAGGCCTTCCAGCCACGTCAAATCCAGAATAATCTTGGCCAACACGCCAATGATGCCGGCCGTAATCAATACGCCTACCGTCGCCAATATGGTGGATGGTACGATAACCGGCTTCACATTTTTCCACTTGGTCTGCAGTCCGCCTTCGAACAGGATGACAATAAGAGCCAATATGCCGAACAATTGCGTCAAGTACGCATCGTCATAATAGATGAATCTGCTGAGCAGCAGGCCTACCGCGATGAAGAAGACAAGGGAGGGTACCCCTAATCGAGCGGAGAACTTGGTCATCATGACACCTACGATGAGCAGTATGGAGAGAAGAAGTATGGAGCTGTCTACAGTAAATGTCAAACGCGTTCCCCCTTATTCCAGAAAAATAGCTATCTCTATTATATGAAATTAGAGGGCCTATATCCAATTTATTTCGTGAGAAAACCCGTATCTCCGCCGCTCCAGCGTTGGTCACATACACTACATCTACTCAACCCCGCATCTCCGCCGCTCCAGTGTCGGTCACATACACTACATCTACTCAACCCCGTATCTCCGCCGCTCCAGTGTCGGTCACATACACTACATCTACTCAAACCCGTATTTCCGCCGCTCCAGTGTCGGTCACATACACTACATCTACTCAAACCCGTATCTCCGCCGCTCCAGTGTCGGTCACATACACTACATCTACTCAAACCCGCATCTCCGCCGCTCCAGTGTCGGTCACATACACTACATCTACTCAAACCCGCATCTCCACCGCTCCAGTGTCGGTCACATACACTACATCTACTCAAACCCGCATCTCCGCCGCTCCAGTGTTGGTTACATACACTACATCTACTCAAACCCGCATTCTCCACCGCTCCAGTGTCGGTCACATACACTACATCCACTAAAACCCGCATCTCCGCAGCTCCAGTGTCGGTCACATACACTACATCTACTCAACCCCGCATCTCCGCAGCTCCAGTGTCGGTCACATACACTACATCTACTCAACCCCGTATCTCCGCAGCTCCAGTGTCGGTCACATACACTACATCTACTAAAACCCGCATCTCCGCAGCTCCAGTGTCGGTCACATACACTACATCTACTCAAACCCGCATCTCCGCCGCTCCAGTGTCGGTCACATACACTCCATCTACTCAACCCCGTATCTCCGCAGCTCCAGTGTTGGTCACATACACTACATCTACTAAACCCCGCATCTCCGCCGCTCCAGTGTCGGTCACATACACTACATCCACTAAAACCCGCATCTCCGCAGCTCCAGTGTTGGTCACATACACCAACTCCGTCCCGCACACCCCTTTTCGGCGCTCAAGTGCAGGACTTTCATAGATGAATGACAGCGTTCAAAGGTTTTTTTATATCCAGTAATTTTTATGCGTTTTCGAACATCTCGAAATGTAAAGGGCTTTCATACTAAAAAAAGCATGCCCTTCGCCACTTGGGGAAGGACATGCTTCTGATAATGTAATAAGTTCAAACTTATGTTTGCCAGCCCGACTATCAGCCGCGCTAGTAACGATTATCCGATTCTGTAGTTCGTGGTTCTGCAGTTCATGGTTCTGTAGCTCGCAGTTCTGTAGTTCGCAGTTCCGTAGCTCGCAGTTCTGTAGTTCGCAGTTCGGAGGTTCGCCAGCTTACTTCTTCATCGCAGCTACGATCAGATCGCCCATCATAGTCGTGCCGATCGCCTTGCTCTTGTCTGTGGCGATGTCGCCTGTGCGGTGTCCCGCATCCAGTACTTCCTTCACCGCGTCTTCAATAGCTTGCGCCGCATCGTGATAGCCGAATGTCAGGCGGAACATGAGCGCTACGGACAGAATCGTCGCGATCGGATTGGAGATGCCTTGGCCGGCAATGTCAGGAGCCGAGCCGTGTACCGGCTCGTACAGGCCAAAGCTGCCTTCGCCGAGCGATGCGGATGACAGCATGCCGATAGAGCCAGTAAGCATAGCCGCTTCGTCACTCAGAATGTCGCCGAACATGTTCTCCGTCACGATGACGTCGAAGCTGGACGGACGACGCAGCAACTGCATCGCGCAATTGTCGACCAGCACGTGCTCCAGCTCCACCTCCGGATATTCCTCCGCAATTCGGATTACGACTTCCCTCCACAGACGGGAAGTTTCCAGCACATTCGCCTTGTCAACGGAAGCGAGGCGCTTGCCGCGCGTCATGGCAATATCGAACGCCTGGCGAACGATGCGCTCCACCTCAGTAACATTATATACGCAAGTGTCTACAGCCTCTTGACCGTTCTCTCCCTCGCGGCGGAACTTCTCGCCGAAGTAGATGCCGCCTGTCAGCTCGCGGACGACGATCAGATCCGTACCTTCCAACACTTCAGGCTTCAGCGTCGACGCTTCCTTCAAGCAGTCGAATACGTTCGCAGGACGAATGTTGGAGAACAGCCCCAGCGCCTTGCGGATACCGAGCAGACCTGTCTCCGGACGAAGCTCCTTCGAATTGTTGTCCCACTTCGGACCACCTACCGCTCCGAGCAATACCGCATCCGCGCCTTGGCACAGCTCCAGCGTCTCCTGCGGCAGCGGCGTACCTTTCTCATCGATCGCGATTCCGCCGAACAAGCCTTGCTCCGTCTCGAATTGGTAGCCGAACAGCTCCTCGGTTTTTTTCAATACCTTCAATGCTTCCCCTACCACTTCGGGACCGATGCCGTCTCCGCCCAATACCGCAATTTTCTTCACGTCTGCCATGTATCTATACACTCCTCTTTGTCATTCTCACTCTATTATCATTTGTACCACAAATGCTAGAAGAAGACAAAGATATAAAATCTATTAGCTTTATAGCTGCTGACTATAAAGCTACTTTCGTAGAACTTTTGCCAATGACATTTTCGTTTGATATCCGGGATACAGATCAATCGCTGATCGTTCAGCATATCTACTTTATTCCATAATAATGGTCGAATCCAACTATTTCGTTAATTTGCAACATTAATTGCGAATACAGAGAATGAGAAAACCTCTATCGAGGCCTCTCGAAGATGAGCGACCGCGTTTAAAGGTAGGTTTTATCGCCAAATAGAATTTTTTTCCGGTAAGCCGGAAATTTATAAATTCAATTGTGGTAAGAAAACCGCCCTCAGCGCCTTCGCCACCATCGGTAAGCTTACAGATGGTCTGGAGATAGAGCATACCGGGGCGGCAAGAAATGCTAGATTTGTACAAGCAATAGAATGATTGAAGACAATCCGAAGCAGGTGCTGACGAGACATAAAACCATCAAAGCTTGCTTATGGTTGAGCCCCGCGCGCAGCAGCCGGTAATGCACCTGACTGGCGTCAGCCTGGTAGATCGCTTTGCCTTGCATAAATCGCTTAATCACCACAAAGATGTTGTCGAAGATCGGCACGCCAAGCGCCAAAATCGGGATGAACAGCGACAATATCGTCGCTTGCTTAAACGCGCCGTCCAGCGCGATTACCGCCAGCAGGAAACCTAGGAAGGTTGCGCCCGCATCCCCCATAAATACCTTGGCCGGAGGCTTGTTGAAGCGCAGGTAGGCAAGCGTTACGCCGACCAGAATAATCGCCATTATCGCAGAGTTGGATTGTCCCATAGCCAGCGCTACGATAAACAGCGTCATGCCGGAAATTGCCGACAAGCCGCCTGCCAGCCCGTCCAGACCGTCTGAGAAGTTAATGACCGTTGTGACGCCGAAAATCCATAATATCGTCAGCACAAATTGCAATAATTCCGGAAACACCACATACTCTCCCGAGAACGGGTTAACGAACCCTGTAAACACATTGCCTGACAAATAGACGAGCACCGCTGCGGACACTTGCACGATCAGCTTCGGCAGCGCGGGAAAATCCTTGCCTTTTGTTTTGTACCAATCGTCAACGGTTCCGATCGTAAGCAGCAGGATGCCGCCCAGGAACAGCGCACCCGTCTCCCAGTTGAACTCTCTGGCGGTGGCTAGATAAGCCACAAAAAAACCAATAAAAATCGCGTAGCTGGCCGTAAGCGGAATCGGCTCCCGGTGCAGCTTACGCTCCTCGTTCTTGCGTGGCTTGTCCACAAAATCAAGCTTAAAGCCCAGCCGGCTGAAAGGCGGAATTAACGCGTATACAATTAAAAACGACAATGCCAATGCTAGAATGTATAAAATACGAATTCACCACCACAAAATAATAGAATTGTTGCGTTCAACACATTAAACGTGCCGGATCGACATTAGGTTGCTGAATCCCCTCTAAAATCTATGAATTATTATACAACCGCTCCGTTCTATTGTCGACTTTTGGCAGCGTTAAATGAAGAGTGTGGTGGATTAATATTTACTCATTCTCTTCAAAAATGGATCGGAGCTCTCCAACGGAATAACATGGATGCTTCGGAGATCCATTGACGGGTCTTCCATATACGCTATTGCGGTAAATAAAAAAGCGCCTTGCCCAGTCTGAAGCTCTTCAGTCCGGGCAAGGCGCTCTATGTTGCTATTATTGCTATTAGCTTCTATTACTTCTTGATCCAGTGCATCAGCTCGCGCAACTGCTTGCCTGTCTGCTCCAGTTGATGCTCGGACTCGTTGCGGCGTGTCGCCGTCAGCATTGCGCGGCCGGATTGGTTCTCCAGAATGAAATCGCGCGCGAAGCGGCCAGCTTGAATATCCTCAAGCACACGCTTCATTTCTTTCTTTGTCTCTTCCGTTACGATGCGAGGACCTGTTACATAGTCGCCGTACTCCGCAGTGTTGGAGATGGAGTCGCGCATGCCAGCCAACCCGCCTTCGTACATCAGGTCAACGATCAGTTTCAGCTCATGAAGACATTCGAAGTAAGCCATCTCAGGCGCATAACCCGCTTCAACCAGCGTCTCGAAGCCGGCTTTCACGAGTGCGGAAGCGCCGCCACACAGAACTGCCTGCTCGCCGAACAGGTCCGTCTCTGTCTCTTCCTTGAAGGATGTCTCGATTACGCCTGCACGAGTACAGCCGATGCCCTTCGCATACGCCAGGCCAATCTCCTTCGCCTTGCCTGTTGCGTCCTGATGAATGGCGATCAGGCCGGGAACGCCGAAGCCCTCTTGATAAGTACGGCGAACCATGTGGCCAGGCGACTTCGGAGCAACCAGGAATACGTCCTTGTCCGCGCTAGGCACGATTTGACCGAAGTGCACGTTGAAGCCGTGGGAGAACATAATCGCTGCGCCATGCTTCAGGTTCGGCTCGATTTCTTCCTTATATACTTGCGCCTGCGTTTCATCTGGAAGCAGGATTTGAACGATGTCCGCCACTTTCGTTGCTTCCGCAACAGTCAGTACCTCGAAGCCGTCTTTTTTGGCAACTTCAGCGGATTTGCCCGGACGAAGGCCGATGACAACTTTCAGACCGCTGTCGCGAAGATTTTGCGCTTGTGCATGGCCTTGGCTGCCATAACCGATAACTGCAATCGTCTTGCCTTGTAGTGCGCCGAAATCGGCGTCTTTTTCATAATACAATGTCACTGCCATGATTATAATTGCCTCCTTTAATTTAACCCTTTTGAACGGGTGCTGAAGGGGAGAAGCGACTGAAGCAAGCCGCTTCTCCGCTCGAACACCCGCTCAAAATCGGGGTGTGTCCTGTCAGCCTGTCAGTACTGCCATTACTGCGATTACTGCTTCACGCTGCCGCGATTGAGCGCGGTAACGCCAGTGCGCGACAGCTCCCGAATGCCGTATGGCTTCAGCAGCTCCGCCATGGCATCGATCTTCTCCGTATCGCCGACGACTTGCACCATCAGCGTGTTGGAGCCGATATCCACGACGGAAGCGCGGAACGTCTCCACTACGCCGAGAATCTCAGGGCGCATCGCGGGCTCCGCATGCACCTTGATCAACGCAAGCTCCCTGCCAACCATCGCATTGGAACTCAGATCGATAACTTTAATGACATCTATCAGCTTGTACAATTGCTTCGTAATCTGCTCCAGCGTATGATCATCGCCGGTTGTGACGATGACCATACGGGACAGACCCTTCTCTTCGCTTGCCCCTACCGTAATACTCTCGATATTGAAGCCGCGGCGTCCGAACAGACCGGCTACCCGCTGCAGAACGCCTGGCTGATCGTTGACAATAACTGCGATCGTATGCTTCTTCATTCTGCATCCCCCATGATCATTTGATCGATGGTGCTGCCTTGGGCGACCATCGGATATACATTCTCGTCCCGGCGAACGACGAACTCTACAACGGCTGGTCCGGGATGATTCATCGCTTCCTCCCATGCCGTGCGCGCCTCTTCCTTGTTCGCAGCGCGGAAGCCGCGTACGCCGTAGGCTTCAGCCAGCTTAACGAAGTCGGGGCTGCCGGCCAGATCGATATGGCTGAAGCGGTTCTCATGAATGAGCTCCTGCCACTGACGAACCATACCCAGCACCTGGTTGTTCAGAATGACTACCTTCACCGGAATATTATTAATCGCACATATCGCCAGCTCCTGCGCGCACATCTGCATGCCGCCGTCGCCGTTGATGGAGACGACCAGACGATCCGGGTTCGCCATCTGGGCGCCGATCGCGGAAGGGAATCCGAAGCCCATCGTGCCTAAGCCGCCCGATGTTACCCATGAACGCGGCTGATTGAACGGATAATACTGCGCGGCCCACATCTGATGCTGGCCTACGTCCGTCGTCACGATTGCATCGCCGTTCGTCGTCTCATGGATCATCTCTACAACCCATTGCGGCTTGAGCTCATGCTCGGAGTCCTTGTAGCTGAACGGATACTGCTTCTTCGATGCGGCCAGCTGAGCACGCCACTCGTCCGCCCCTTCCGCTCTTTCAGCCAACTTGTTCGCAGCCTGCAATACCGTCTTCACATCGCCCACGATCGGAATATCCGTCGGCACATTCTTGCCGATCTCTGCGGGATCGATATCGATATGCACGATCTTCGCAAGCGGAGCGAAGCCGGACAGCTTGCCGGTCACCCGATCGTCGAAGCGTGCGCCAATATTGATCAGCAGATCCGCCTGCTGCAGAGAATTGTTGGCTGTGTAGGTTCCGTGCATGCCCGGCATACCCAGCCACAGCTCGTTGCCGCTCGGGAAGCCGCCGAGTCCCAGCAGCGTCGTCGTAATTGGAATTTGCGTCTTGGTGACGAATTCCAACAGTTCCTCGTGCGCGCCGGAATATACGACTCCTCCGCCGGCCAGAATGATCGGCCGCTTCGCTTCGCCGATGGCCTTGATCATCTTCTCCACCTGCAGCTTGTTAGGCGCTACAGTAGGATTATAGCCGCGGATGCTTACTTCCGACACAGGCTTGAACAGCGTCTTCGCAGCCGAGACATCCTTCGGAATGTCGATCAATACGGGACCCTTCCGGCCTGTATTCGCAATATGAAAGGCTTCGTGGATCACACGCGGCAAATCTTCGACATTGCGAACCAGATAGCTGTGCTTCGTAATCGGCATTGTAATGCCGGTAATATCCGCTTCCTGGAATGCGTCCGTACCGATCAACGTGGACATGACATTGCCCGTAATGACGACGAGCGGTACGGAATCCATATAAGCGGTCGCGATGCCCGTCACCAGATTGGTCGCTCCCGGTCCCGAAGTGGCAATACATACGCCTACCTTGCCGCTTGCGCGCGCATAACCGTCGGCCGCATGTATGGCTCCTTGCTCATGCCGGGTGAGCAAGTGATTGAAATCCGGATTATCGTGCATCGCATCATATATATATAACACCGCGCCGCCAGGATATCCGAATACGCAATCCACACCTTCCAGTAACAAACTGCGCAGCAAAATTTCCGAACCGGAAATCACTTCAGGCTTTGAGAATTTCTCCATCCATTCTTCTTTCGACTTCATTGTCGCACTTTGCGGTGCCATTTTGTCGTCCTCCTCTCTAGAAAAGCAAAAAACCTTTCGTCCTGCAGCCCTCCAATTGGAAAGCTGACAGGGACGAAAGGTATATCTTCCGTGGTACCACCCAAATTCGTTATCGCCCTTGCGGGGACAACCTCTACTGGTTGAACGCTGTGCACATATCGACGTTCTACCATGGCACTGTAACGCTTGCCCTGCGATTCTCCCTAATAAGTCAGATGGCCTTTCAGGAGAATAGCTCCGAGGTGAGCTCGTTGAAAAGGGATTTTGGCGGCGGTTGCAGCTATTCCGTCGCTCTCTGAGCAAAAGAGCCCTTAACACTTCGTCCTCATCACTGCTGATAAGAGTATGTTCTGAAATACTTTCACTTATTATATGCCAGTCAGAACCGTTCGTCAAGAACCATAATTCCGAATTTGCTGACATATTGGCATATTGGATTCCTTTGCTCACGCCACCTGACGCTTATAGCTTAGTATGCGCCATAATGTTTTCTTTTACAAGTGCGATTACAGCCATGCATGGGTCGTGACGGACCGCAAGTGTGTGGCTGTAAGCATCATATGATAAAACCTCTATCGAGGCCTTTCGAAGATGAGCGACCTATAGTTTGCAAAGCAAACTCGCTTCGGAAGCATGAGGTGGATTTTTCGCCAAATAGAATTTTTATCCAGCAAGCCGGAAATTTATAAATTCTATTGTGGTAAAAAAAGCTCTTCTTCCCCGCTTGATCCGACTAACGTCGACTAACGGGACAAGAAGAGCTTATCTTAATGACGGACGAACGACTAAGCGTTCAGCTTTTGCTTTGCAACGCCGGCCAGCGAGTTGAACGAAGAGATGTCGTTCACAGCCAGGTCAGCCAGCATTTTGCGGTTCACTTCTACGCCTGCAAGCTTCAAGCCATGCATGAACTTGCTGTAGGACAGGCCGTTCATGCGAGCAGCCGCATTGATACGAACGATCCACAGTCTGCGAATGTCGCGCTTCTTGTTACGACGGTCGCGGTATGCGTACATCAGGGATTTATATACTTGCTCCTTAGCCGTCTTGAACAGACGGTGTTTGGAACCGAAATAGCCTTTAGCCAGCTTCAAAATTCTTTTGCGACGACGTGTGCGGACAAAGCCGCCTTTAACTCTTGCCATGGAAAGAAACCTCCTGTAGGTGTGATAAGTTTATCTTTTTTGAACCATTATTTCAGGTTGGAAAGGCCTTGCTGCAGACGGCGAACATCGCCAGCTGCCATAAGCGGTTGACCAGCAAGCACACGCTTCTGGCGACCGGATTTATGCGAGAGCAAGTGGTTGCGGTAAGCCTTGTAGCGCTTTACCTTGCCTGTACCCGTAATTTTAAAGCGATCCTTCAGACTGCTATGTGTTTTCATCTTTGGCATGTCAGTTATCCTCCTTAAATGTTGTGCTCCAGCGGTTAGCTGTTGTTTTTTGGTGCGAGAATCATAATCATGCTGCGGCCTTCCAACTTGGGATGGCGCTCAATGCTGCACAATTCCTCAACCTCTTTCGAAAGGCGGTCAAGAATTCTCTTGCCAATATCCGCATGGGTAATTTCCCGGCCGCGGAAACGGACGGAAGCCTTCACCTTGTCGCCTTCCTTCAGAAATTTCACGACATTGCGGTACTTGACCTGATAATCGTGCTCCTCGATGTTGGCACGGAACCAAACTTCCTTCACATCGACGATCTTCTGATTTTTGCGCGCTTCCTTCTCTTTCTTCTGCTGCTCGTAGCGGAACTTGCCGTAGTCCATAATTCGGCATACCGGCGGCTTGGCCGTCGGGGCCACGTTCACCAAGTCCAGATTAGCGTCTGCAGCCATCTGCAATGCCTCACGAGTCGACTTAATACCGATTTGCTCTCCGTTCGCCCCTACAAGGCGCACTTCTCTGCTTCGAATATCGGTATTGATTTGATGTTCTCTGCTAATAATTCGCCACCTCCATATTGGAATCCAGTTCATTGTATACCCACAAAAAAATGCGAGTTCGTGGAGAACCCGCATCTCATAACCGTTCAATGATTCAGCAGCCTCGTCCCGTGTAACGGAACTGGAGCTCTGCTATTTCATTAACGCGAACCAGCCAGCTATGCCGGAAGGTGAGAAGCGGGCGCTTCTGCTTGTGCGTAATGCCATAGATCAACAATACCAACATACTATATCATAGCCCAAGGTTTGATGTCAACCACCGGCATCCATTTATTTGCTCTGAACTTCTTCAATGCGTACAACCCGCGTATGCTGCGTATGGCTCCATGTCTTGTTATTCTGCGTGAAGAACGCATAGAACGTAATGGGCCACCAGGATATGAGGAACAAAGGCAGCGTGAACAGATGAGCGAACATCTTCCAGCTTCTCACCTTCTCCAGCATCATCGCGGCAGGGAACTGCAATACGGTTGCCACAATTGCAACGACCAGCAGCCACCACGGCAAGTAGCTATACATGGAATGAATCACATCCGCCGCAGGCAGCGCCATATCGATCCATAACGCCGCTGTCAGCACGAAGCCCATCAGCGTCACATAGACGGAAATCGTATAGATCGCAGCGTCGAATTTGACAAGATTGCGTTCTTTAATGCTTGCCCACAGCAGCGGGAAGAAATAATTGCGCGCCACGTTGAAGTGCCCTTGCATCCAACGCAAACGCTGTCTCGCAGACGCCTGGAACGTTACCGGCTTCTCGTCGTACACTTTCGCATCGTAATTCAGTGTCGGATAGACACCGCGCTTCACGCAGCGCATCGAGAACTCCAGGTCCTCTACCAGACTCGTTGCGCCCCAGCCCATCTCCCTCAGCAAGCCGGACTCGAAGCACATGCCCGTACCGCCAAGAAAGTTGCTCATCCCCAGATTCGTTCTGGATAGCTGCCACAGCCGATTGCAATACCAGTAAGTAATGGCATAAGCCGCCGTAACCCATGAATCGCCCGGATTTTTCGTATCCAGATAACCTTGGATCACTTTATGTCCCTCGCACAGATCGTCGTTCATCAACTGCAGGAAATCACGATTGACCAGATTGTCGGCATCGAACATGACCACCGCATCATACTGGCGCGGCATAGCCCACAATTCTTTCAGCATCCATTCAATCGCATAACCTTTGCCCTTCTGATGGTAGTTGTTGCGGACGCAAGCGTGTACGCCCATGCCTCTGGCGATATCCGCCGTACCGTCGGAGCAATTGTCGCAGATGACGAAGATATCATACAACTCTTCCGGATAATCCAGTTGTTTTAAATTCTCGATTAGCGCCCCTACAACCTTCTCTTCATTGTGTGCGGCCACCAGCACGGCGAACGACTTAGTCGGAGCGTGCCGCTTCCGGCTCTTGTTCTTCATGAATCCGAACATGGACAGCGAGAACTGGTACACTGCGATTAGAGCAAGCAAAACCTGAAGCACAATAAACGCAACACTAATAAACATACGGTACTGCCCCCTTTTTCAAAAACCCCATTGTTTGTCTTTCCCCCGCTTCTGCCCCTGCTTTGGAGGCGGCGGTTTTTTTGGTTTGCAGGCTTTATATTTTTTTCTCGCCTGCTATGCGTACTGATTTTCCTCCCAATCGGCTCCTTTGTCAAAACTGGAAAAATGCATTTTAGGGCCGCCTCGGAACAGAAAAACGCTTGCATGCCTATATAAAAAGCTGTTCTTCTCCATTTTCTTCGACTCATTCTTATTCTCTACTATTTGCTCTGTTTTTAGCACTAAATACCTCATTTTTTTACCATTCATTAATAATAATTCATTTATGAAGCCGCTGGCATCGAATGAAGTCGATTGCGCCTTGATTTCACATGGCGATACATGTCGAGATGAGGCGCTTGGAACGGCGCGCCAATTGGCGCGGACACCTTGCCAGCCAATCCGTTGAACGCACCTAGGAAATTTAGATGAGGGAAAATGCATGTCGTTAACGCTGCGAGAATATTTACATGTTACAATAAAGAGGCAAATTGCGAGGGAAATGAAGCAGTTCTATAAGGAAGGATGACCTCATGTGGAGAGAATGCTGGGATGGTTGAGAAACAACGAGCAGAGGATGCTCATTTGGGCGAACAGGCGGCACGGGGGAGATCGCATGCTGTACCGGTTCATAGACAGATGGTTAAGCACAATTACCCATATGGGCGGCGCTACATTCACACTGCTCTCTGCACTGCTGTGCGGGCTGCTCGCGGCAGGGCCCTGGAGCGCAGGCGGCTGGAAGAGTCTCGCGGCCGTCGTCATCAGCCACATCCCGGTTGCCATCGTCAAGCGCAAATTCAAGAGACTGCGCCCATACCAGGCCATGACCGGCGTGAATACGACGCCGAAGCCGCTCCAAGACTCCTCGTTCCCTTCGGGACATACAACCGCCATATTCGCCTGGCTTACGCCGTTCTTGCTGGCGAGCGGCATGTGGATAGCGGTCATCGCGCCTGCTGCGCTAGTCGTAGGAGTGTCTGTAGGATGGTCAAGGATGTATCTCGGCCTTCATTATCCGTCAGATGTCGCTGCAGGCGCCGTGCTGGGAACGGCAACCGCGTTCGCCGTTCATTATTGCTGGTCTTCGCTTGCCTTACTATAATCATCTTCGCTGCGCTGCGAGTCGTCCTTTGCTTCACGATGGCGGCGCAGCGCTTCTTCGCCAATCACCGCTTCAACACGATATATATTTTGCCCCTTCTCCATGAACTTCGTCTCATATTCCGTGAAGACCAAGTCCTCGCGCGGGCCGTCCCTGTGTAGATCAAGCGAAATATTCCGCATAATAAGCTCCATATCGGCAAAGCTGTTCAATGAAAATTCGAACAAGGAGAGCGAGTCCGTCTTGAAATGGATTTCGCCTTTCTCATTCAATATCTCCCTGTACTTCTCCACGAAGCGCGGGTGCGTCAATCTTCTTCTGGCATGCTTGCCCTTGGGCCATGGATCGCTGAAGTTCAGATGAATGCGCTCAATCTCGTGATGCTCGAACATCGTATCGATATGTTCTATGTTCGCCCGCAGCAACGCCAGATTTCCGGGGCTGTCCACACCGCTCTCCGCCCAGGCGTCTCTCGCCTTCTCGCTGGCCCGCCGAAGCAACTCGTCATACATGTCCACGCCAATAAAATTAATATGCGGGTTGCGCACGCTCATCTGGGTAATAAACCGCCCTTTGCCCATGCCCAGCTCCACATAGATCGGATTGTCGTTGCCGAAAAACGTCTTCCATTTGCCCTTGTGCGGAGTCGCATCCAGCACGACAAGCTCCGGTTGACTCTCCAGACTTTCCCGTATCCCTTTTCTACCTCTCAAACGCATAGCTCGTTAGCTCCTTCGAATTCCTTGGTTGTTTGCTCAATGGTTTATTATAACGAATCCGTCCCAGAGTTGCATCAATTCCTGCACATGAGAAAACACCTCTATCGTAGCCTTTCAAAGATGAGCGACCTAAAAGTTTGCAAAGCAAACTCGTTTCGGAAGCCTGAGGCGGGTTTTATCGTCCATAAGAATTTTGGATTTCGAGTAGCTCGAATATTTATAACGCTTATATGGTAACCCCCCTCAAAATCGGTTCCGCTTCGAAGCTTAATCAGGTACTTTGCGGAGACCCCGGAACTTATAAAATTTCTAAACATGTAAAAAAGCCGCTGCCTCAAGGAAGGCATCACGGCTTAATCATTATTCGATCCCTGTATACTAGCTGAGCATTTCGTATGAGATTGGACCGTCATTGGTCCGATCCTGCTCCCAAGTATGCTCCAGCGCATGGTTCAGCTTCTTGCGTGCGGAAATCTTCACTTCATGATTATCATGAAACTTTATACCCGATAGCACCAACAATTCCTTCACTGTAAGCTCTACTGTAACTTTCTCATCGCCATGCGGAATTTTTGTCAAATTCATTTTGCATCACCTCATCGATTTATTATATTAGCTTGCCCATCAAATCGACTATTCATGTGTGCGGTTACATTTTGGCTATGTCAGGTTTTTTTATTGGTTTGTCGCAATTTTAATATAACATATCATGTTAGGTTAAGCAAGCCTAATCCTTGAACAAATTTTAGCGACATAGCAATTCCACATTAAATCCGATACAATGAGGGATGAATGTTTTGAAAGAAGGGAAATGGATGGTTCAGCAACTTACGCCGCCATCGCAGCCAATGCTATGGGGGGACAAGCGATTTCATACTTGGAACTATGAGATGAGGCAGCAATTCGGCGGCAAAGTGTTCAAGGTCATGCTGGATGCCGGCTTCACCTGCCCCAATCGTGACGGCTCCATCGCGACGGGCGGCTGCACATTCTGCAGCGCCAGAGGCTCGGGTGACTTCGCCGGGAGAAGACGGGACGATCTGATTACGCAGTTCAATACGATCCGGGACCGTCAGCACAAGAAATGGCCCGATGCGCGTTATATCGGCTATTTCCAGGCCTATACGAATACGTATGCCCCGGTGGATACGCTAAGAGAATATTTCGAAGTGATCCTGCAGCAACCCGGCGTTGTCGGTCTGTCGATCGCTACGCGGCCGGATTGCTTGCCAGAGGACGTGCTGGATTACTTGACCGAGCTGAACGAGCGAACTTATCTATGGCTGGAGATGGGGCTGCAGACGGTTCATGAGTCCACCTCGACGCTCATTAATCGAGCACATGATACGGCTTGTTATGAGGAGGCAGTACGCAGACTTCGCGAGCGGAATATCCGCATATGCACCCATATCATCTACGGACTGCCCGGAGAGTCTCACGAGATGATGCTGGATACGGGCCGTGCGGTTGCACGTATGGATGTGCAGGGCATCAAGCTCCATCTGCTTCACCTCATGCGCAAGACGCCGATGGTCAAGCAATACGAAGCGGGGCTGCTACGATTCCTTGAGCAGGATGAGTACACGAAGCTAGTTGTAGACACGCTGGAGCTGCTCCCTCCCGAGATGGTCGTACATCGGGTTACGGGCGACGCCCCCCGCGAGTTGCTGATCGGGCCGATGTGGAGCCAGCGAAAGTGGGATGTGCTCAACGGCATCGACGCCGAGCTGCGACGCCGCGATACTTGGCAAGGGAAGTGGTGGCGTACGGAGGGGGACGGCTAATATGGGGTTCTTATCTATTCTTAGTCTGGCTCACAAGTGGATCGCTGAACGTGTTCATCCTGGTGACACCGTCATCGACGCCACGGCCGGCGGAGGCGTAGACACCCTCGAGCTGGCGAAGCTGGTCGGGCGGCGCGGCTGCGTCTACGCGTTTGATATTCAGCAGGAAGCACTGGATCGTACATCGGGTCGTCTGAAGCCGCTTGGCACGGAAGGCGCAGCGCCGAGACTGGTGCTGCTGCTGCAAGATCACGCCGCTATGGCCGAGGTCGTAGAGGAGGCTCATCGCGGAGAGATTGCCGCAGTCATGTTCAATCTGGGCTACCTGCCCGGTAGCGATGAGTCCGTCATAACGGAGCCAGGCTCCACGCTCGCGGCGCTTCAAGCCGCACTCTCGCTGCTGCGTCCCGGAGGAATCGTCACTTGCGCGCTCTATCCCGGACATCCTGGCGGAGACTCCGAGGCGGCAATCGTAGAGGAGTGGGCGTCGAAGCTGCCTCAGCGGGAAGCACAAGTCGTGCAGTACCGGCAATTGCAGCGTCCGCATGCCCCTTACTTGATTGCGATAGAGCGTTCGCGCTCCCAAGGAAGCTGATGAGCTCAACGGACTCTTTTCCCTACTCGGGATAATCAGGGTGGATCGACCTTAAGGGCTTTATTGGGCTGATCGTCAGATGCAGCAGCACTTTTCCCCAACATGGCTATCTTTTTATTACAGAGAGGAGAACGACAACGATGGCAGTCAAAAAAATTGAGCATTTGGGCATTATGGTGAAGGACATCGAGAAATCAATTGCATTTTACACCAAAGTGCTTGGCATGGAGCACAAGCATACGATGCTGCATACGAACGGCGTTATCAAGCTGGCCTTCTTGACCTTCCCGGGGCACGAAGAGACGGAACTGGAATTGATTGAAGGCTACAACGACAGCCTCCCAGCAGAAGGAAAAGTGCATCATGCCGCGTTCGCGGTAGACGATCTGGATGCCGAGCTGAAGCGTGTTAGGGAGCTGGGCGTGGAGCTGAAAGACGAGGAGATCACACGGCTGCCGGACGGCTCCCGCTACTTCTTCATCTATGGACCGGACGGCGAGCTGCTGGAGCTGTTCCAGAAGAGCAGCGCGGACAGCATCAAGCCATACCCGCTGCAGTTCAAGCCGGAGATGAAGGAACGCGTATGGGGCGGACGCGCACTGGAGAGCTTCGGACTGGAGCTTCCCGAAGGCGCGATCGGGGAAGGCTGGATGATCGGCGATCATCCGAACGGAACGACGAAGGTGACGAACGGTCCACTTGCCGGGATCGGCCTTGACCAGATTCGCAATCAGTTCGGCAAGGCGTGGTTCGGCAAGAACGGCTTCTCGGAGACGAACGGCCGGTTCCCGCTGTTGATCAAGCTGTTGGATTGCAATGACGATCTGTCCGTGCAGGTGCATCCAACGGACAACTACGCAGGATTGCCCAAGGGTGAGCTTGGCAAAACCGAGATGTGGTACATCTTGTCTGCGAAGCCGGGTGCTAAAATCATCTATGGCTTGAAGGAAGGCGTTGACCGCGCAGGCATGGAAGCGGCGATCAAGGAAGGACGAATTATGGAGACGCTGCAAGAAGTGCCGGTGGAAGCGGGCGATGCGTTCTACATTCCAGCCGGAACTGTACATGCCTTGTGCTCCGGTGTAGTGGTCGCCGAGATTCAGCAAAACTCCGACACGACTTACCGTTTGCATGACTACGACCGCCCAGGCCTTGACGGCAAGCTGCGGGAGCTTCACATCGAAGATTCACTGAACGTCATCGCTTACGAGGGAGCGGGCGCAACACGGATGAAAACCGACGGCATTGGCGCAGGCGAGTGGCTTACGATTGCCTCTTCCCCTTACTTCCTGGTGGAGAAAGGGATCGTCGACGGCACTTCGACGCTGGCTGCGACCGAAGACAGCTTCGTCATTCTCGTCATCGCCGACGGAGAAGGCACGATGCAGTGGGACGGCGGCGAGCAAGCTGTGAAAGCGGGCGAGTGCTTCCTGCTTCCGGCTACGCTGGGGGGCTGCAGACTGACGGGCAGCCTGACCGTACTGCGCAGCGTTGTGCCTCAGTAATGCACAGCTTCGTGACGCGGTAACGCGGCTTCGTGACGCGGTAACGCGCAGCTTCGTGACGCGGTAACGCGGCTTCGTGATGCGGTAACGCGTAACTCCATTGCATTGTAATGTGCAGCTTCGTTTCGCAGTTTAAGCTGTGGTGTGACTCGGCTTGCACTGCAGGTTGTATTATGCAATAGCATGCTGCGACGTTTGTACCAGCTTGCGTACAGTACAGGAGTAAATATAGGTTGGTTGAAAGGCGCCGCAAGGTGTCTTTCTTTACGGGGGAACCCTCCTTGTTCCCCCCAATCCCTCCTCTATCCACTATCCTGCGTTCCTCACAACTCTTGCTTCCCCTTACCTCATGCCCGCAAAGAGATTACTTGACGCCACAATTCAATTTGACACACTTCTCCGTCAGCAATCTCCACTCACCAGCCACGTTTGTACGAAATTTCACACAAATCCGACCGCTCCCTCCACTCACAAGCCACAGTTGTACGAAATTTCACACAAATCCGACCGCTCCCTCCCCCCACAAGCCACGTTTGTACGAAATTTCACACAAATTCGACCGTTCCCTCCCCCCACAAGCCACGTTTGTACGAAATTTCACACAAATCCGACCGCCCCCTCCACTCACAAGCTATGTTTGTACGAAATATCGTACAAAAACACCCAAACAAGAACATCCTTACCGACAATCGACTGAACTCAAACCCAAATACATGAAAGAGCGCCATAACCGGATCAAACCGGCTACGACGCCCTCTCCATCACTTCACTAAACGTTCGCTCCCAGAGCGGAGCCATCCAAGGTCAGCATATATGGCCGAGGCTTCGGCTTACTGCTGCCGCCCTCCGGCATGTAGAGCATAATGAGCAGCGTATGCCGCTCTCTGCGAATGTCCCCGTTATGCAGGAACAGAGCAAGGTCGAACGGCAGCTTTTCGATTACGGCGTGCTTGTGCAGCTCCCGTTCCTGCAAGCCCAATTCGGCGAAGCCGCCAGTCACCTGCTCCGGACTCTCCAGAATGCGGCGCATCCAGCCCGACCATTCCGCCTTGTCCATCGTGAACTCCCACCACATTTTGCGAGGCTTGAAGTTATGATTCAGGAAGTAATCGTATTTCATCAGCCCCTGCACGACATCGTGCTCGATATCCAGATGGGAAGAATCCGGCGCATTCAAATACTGCCACAGTCTGAAGAACAGATCCTCCAGCTGATGGCCAATCTTCTCCCATCCCCGGCTCTCCCAGTAATCCCCATACATCTGAAAGAAGTCGAACGGAGATGGAAATACCCGGTCGACCAGGTATAGCAGCGCATGATCCATCCGGTGCGCATTCCAATACTTCTCCAACACATCCTCCACCCGCTTGATCCGTACGATATCGCCGAACGGCATCAAGTCATTGCCGAGCATCTCGTACGGCGCCCGATCCATGTATACATAACCCCACTTCTCAGCATTCAGCCGCAGTCCCGTTCCACGAAGCATCTTAAGGAAGCCGAGCTGCAGCTCCTCCGGCCGAAGTGCGAATACGTCGTTGAAGGTGCCGCGGAATGTATCGTAATTCTCCAGCGGAAGCCCTGCGATCAAGTCAAGATGCTGATCGATCTTGCCGGAATCTCTTACTTTCGTTACGGTACGCACCAGCTTGGACCAATTCTGACGCCGCTGAACGGCCAGATTGGTCGGATCGTTCGTCGACTGCACCCCGATCTCGAATCGGAATATGCCCGGCGGCGCATGCTCCGCCAAGTAATCCAGCACCTCCGGCCGCATAATATCCGCAGTAATCTCGAATTGGAAGACGCATCCGCTATGGTTCTCGATGAGGAAGCGGAACATCTCCAGCGCGTAATCCCGCTTAATATTGAAGGTACGGTCAACGAACTTGATCAGCTTCGCACCATTCTCGATCAAGTACAGAATATCTGCCTTCGTCCGATCCATATCGAAGTAGCGGACGCCGACCTCGATGCTGGACAAGCAGAACTGGCAGCTGAAGGGACAGCCTCTGCTCGTCTCGAAGTAGACTACCCGGCTGCCCAGATGCGGCAGATCCTCTTGGAATCGGTGCGGCGACGGCAGCTCGGCCAGATTCAGCTTCGGGCGCGGCGGATTGACAATAATTTGCTGGCCATTCTCCGTCTCCTTCCGGTAGGCGATGCCGAATACCATGTGGAATTTATTCGTTCCTTCAATCTCCGTGAGCAGATGGTGGAACGTCTCTTCCCCTTCGCCGACGACGATGAAGTCGACTTCCTGCAGCCGCTCCATCCAATACTCCGTATCGTAGCTCACCTCGGGTCCGCCGAGCACGATGCGCAGCTCCGGCATAATTTTACGCAGCATATTGATCACAGTGATCGTCTCTTCTATATTCCAAATGTAGCAGGAGAAGCCTACGACATCCGGCTTCCGCGAGTACAGGTCCGACACGATGTTCATCGCGGGGTCTTTAATCGTATATTCTGCAATATCGATGTCGAATTGCTCGCCGCTGTATGCTTTCAGGCAACGCAGCGCGAGCGAAGTATGAATAAATTTGGCATTAAGCGTAGACAGTACAACTTTCATCATCTATATCCTCTCTGAATGGGGCTGCCTTCTATTGTAGCGGACTTCGGACAAGAAAAGAAGAGCCCCGCCGCCATAACACCTGGCTGCAAGAGCTCTCTTCAATTAGAACCTTGTCTCCATATACATCTGATCCATCAGTTGCATATCGATAATATCGTATTGTACGCGCCACTTGCCATCGCCCTTCGGCTTCACTTCATCCGCCGCAAGCCCGCGCGGCTTGAACGGATAATCGCGCTGGAACTGTACACGGACCTGAATCTTGTCATCCGGCAGCATGCGATGCAATTCGTGTCCTAGCTGGACAGCCCACATTCTCCATTCATCGGCAGTCGAGACGCCATAATAGATGTAGAATCTAGGGTCCATCTGCGCGGTAATGACAAGCCAGCCCTCATGGTCCTTCTCTGCCTTCCACTTCGTAAGCTCCGTCTCGCCTCCCGATGTCATCACCGTGCCGAATTCCGCTTCCAGCAGATCCTCGATCTCCTTCATGGATACACCGACAAGCGAATCCGGAAGGCTCGGAGGCAAGAAAGCTGCATTCTCGATCTCTTCCTCTGTTACACTGTCCATCAGATCTGCCGCATGATAGGCGGAGACGGCAAAATTCAGATCCGCCGACGTCTCCATGACAGCAAAGCTGTTAATGCCGATGAGTTGGCCGTAGGCATTGAACAGCGCACCGCCAGAACTGCCGCTGTCAATCGGTGCATTCATCTGAATGTAACGAACTCCGAATTCATAGGTAATGTTGCTGATGATGCCTTCCGACACCGTATTCTGCACGCCAAGCGGGCTGCCGATCGCTACGACAGGATCGCCTTTGCTGGCGTAATAATCGTCGCTGATCTCTACAATTGTCACATCCAACGGCTCTTCCGTCCGAATGATGGCCAGATCGGAATACTCAGACCAGGTGACGACGCCTTTCACTTCAACATCGTCGTAATAAATGGTATGTACGTTAGCGGATGTGGCATCCTCGATGACATGATAGTTGGTCAGCACAAGATCTTCCCCGATCACAATTCCGCTTCCCAGCCCATTATTCGTCGTAATCATAACTACGCTCTCATCATATCGGTCGACGATATCCGTAGGGGTCAGTTGCTCCAGCGGAGGCAGTTCCTCTAGCTCTTCCAGCCACTGCTCGTACTCTTCGTCACTGACATAATCCCATGTCTCGACTTCGACCGCATGCTGCTCAGCATTCCACTCAACGGTTGCATCCAGCGTCTCTGCCAGGAACCGAATCGGAACGTAGGCAACGTCGTGCTGCAAGGCCGCTTCCACTCCCATGCTTACCGTTTTGCCGTTCACTAGCGCATCCTTGCTGCCGATCTCCAGCGAGATGGTCGTGTAATCGGATCTGATGATGATAATACCCGACTTGGCTTCGGCAATGACTGTTGCTTCAAGCGCTTCCGCCAGTTCCTGCAATGGAGCCATCGTTACGCCGTTCACTTTGTATATTGGCGTATTCAATGGCATATTTTCACCGTTTAAAATAAGTCCAATCGCCTTTTCCTGCTGAACAGCGGGAGTTGCTGCCGCATGGACGGCGGAAGCCCCGTTCCCGACGGGAGCCAGTATAAGACCGGCGGCAAGAGCGGGAACCACAATCGCTTTATACCATTTTTTGTTCACGTATGTTCCTCCTAATTACCCCTAGTAAATATATTCTTTACATTATATCGGCAATATCTATCGAATATGTACCTTCTCTATGAATCTATCGCCTATTGCTTGCTAATGACCGTAAAATGCTTGAAACGTCTAACCGCATAACCTTCCGGGGCCTGCTGCAAGGCATCGGAATTGTATAAAATATAGGCAGCATCCTCGTTCGGACGAAGCTCGGGAACTTGCTCGAACGCATATCGTCCGAATGACTCCACATGCCGAAAAGGGGCGTCCTCATGCATGTAGTTCACCGTAGCCAAAAAATCATGCGGATTGATCCGCTCATAAAACAACACAAATATGTAGGGCATGTTCACCTTATTGGTGACATATATCTTTCCTTCCGTCGCTTGACTGGCATACCGAATCGAGTCTCCGAGAGATTCATAGAACATTGGACTGATTCTATCAGGGAATTCCTTGAAGTAGTTCACACTGAACGCCGCGAAAAAAAGGCAAAATGCCGCGATCGCTACGTAAGCCGCCCGCTTCACGTTCTTCCACGTCCAAAAAAGCCCGCTCGCCGCAAGCAAGACGGTCGGATAGAAAATAATATTGATTCTATTAATGTTCGTATCCGTTACCAGTGTCATCAGCAAGGCGGATAGAAACATCAATAAAATGAGAGCTGCAGCCACATTCTTCTCCTTCAAGGCCAGCTTGCCTGTGTATCCGATGCCGATCGCAATAAATGGCAGCGATATCGGATACAAATAACCGAATGCCGGAATGGCGTTCCAGAGCAAGCCGTCATGCCCCGTCACGTAAATATCCAGAAACTGCTGCAAGTGCTCTCCCGCCCTGTGAACAGCATCACTCCCAAATAGAGACGAAACCTGTTCAACCCTTGGCACCGTAAGCCGCGGGATCGTCATCAGACCGAGGTCGATGGCGGCTTGACCGCCCCGGTTAATCCATAGAAATAATAGAATAGGCAGCGTCAGAAACAGGATCGCTCCGCATTGCGCCAGAAGCACACAAAATTTCACCGTTCGAGTCACGCCAAGATAAATCGCGCCACCCAATAAAAATACCGGCACAACAAAATAGGAGGTGCCATAAGCGTACATGGACAGAGAGATGAGAACGCTGAAGCCAATCCACCAGCCTGCTCCGCCCTGCTTCAAAGCCTGCAGCAGGCATACGATGGCAAGAAGAACAAGCGTCGGAAACAGATTGGACTCAAGCGCCCACCTGGACATCATAATATGCCAGGGACAGATAACAATCAGGAAAATGCCTATGATAGCACCTTTCCCTCCACCCAAGGTCTCCTTCGCCAGCCAATACACCGCCCACATGCCCAGCAATCCGAAGATTAGGCTGACGGCTCGAATAGATCCTTCATGCAGGCCAAAGAGATAAATAAAGGGCATGGAGAAGTAGGCGTACAGGGCGTTCTGTCCGCTCCCCCACGCGATAAGATGCATCGGCAGAAAGCTGCCGTTCCGGTCAATGCCGTAATGAAGCAGCGCGTATGTATCGTACCCAATTGAAGCTTCATCCTGATTCAGCCCCGGAGGAACGTTGCCCCATGCGAATACCCTGACGAGCACCCCTGCAGCAAATAGTGCAGCCAGTAGCGGGTTGGCTCGCAGCCATTGCCAGCAGCCGGTCAACTGCCTCAACTCTCTTAACCCCTCCCTTGTAGGACAATTACAAACAATGCTATCTTCCATCTTACCCCAATGTCCCTATATATTCCATAGAAACTTAAATAATCGTCTGAGGCTTAAGCCTCAGACGATTCAAATAGCTTTATCATGCGGATGTAGCGGCTGCCGCTCACGGTCAGCTCACCGTCATCCTTGTAGCCAGACCGTTGATAAAGCGAGTATGCCGCCGTATTGTCAGGCTCTACAATAAGTGATAATCTGCTGCAGCGCTTCTGCTCGCCCAGCCCTTCGAAGGCGGCAATTAAGCGCTTCGCAATTCCTTGTCCTCTGAAGCGTTCATCGACAGCTACAGCATCCAGGTAGTAGTCGCCCGGCTGGCATTCCATCGTCAGCTTGCCCCCTGCGCCTGGGCCGTATATGCTCTCCAGCCGTTCACGGAATTGCTGGTCCAGCTCATCGGCATCGTCGCCTCGGTAGCTGATAAGCATGCCTGCGATACGTCCGTCTCTGCGATCGACAATAATATTGCGATAGCTTATGCGATTATGCTCGTTTGCGTAGTCGCTCGCCAGCACCTCCCATGTCAGCTCATCGTCTTCCGTTCCCGACAGGGTGTATGCAATGGTACCGATCGCCGACAATATAAGCGGCAATACTTCATTTACGTCTTGTTGCTTCGCTGCTTCAATCATGTTGTCCCTACTTTCTGCATGATGCTGAATGCCTTCCTCCAATAACATAGCTCATCCGGAGAGCAGTCTCAAGTTCTCGACTCCTCATTGCGTAACTTCATTGTAAAACGCCTGACGGCGTCCTTCACACTTATTCCCGAATTCCAACTGAGGTTAGGTTACAGCTCACTATTCGCAAACTTTCCTGCCTCCAACCGAGGTCACATCGCCTGCAACCCGCCATTCGCCCACTTTCCTGCCTCTAATCGAGGTCACATTGCCTATAAACACCGTAATAACGGTATCATCCTACCATATTCCTCCAGCAGCTTAACTTTATGCTTGTCTACAAAGCTATCCCATTGTTTATGTTCATCGAAGAAGATACAATTCAGAATGTCCGTCTCTATATGCTTAACTTGCCAAAAATTAATCGAGGCGGAAGACAACCTCACTCCCAAATTTAAAGTATGAAAAAGCCAGCCGACGTATGACGTCAACTGGCCTCTTCTCTATCGAATTAGTTCTCTCTTTTCTCTAATGCTTCTACTACACGCAGCAATACGATGGTCGCTTCGGCTCTTGTCGCTTCACCTAGCGGATCGATGATGTTGTCGCCGCGTCCGTTCAACAAGCCAGCCTCAATCGCCGCAGCAAGCCAGCCTCTTGCCCACACGGGGATGTCACCGCTATCGGCGAATGGCAGCTCACCGTCATCTATTTCCTTCAAGTCTAGCGCTTTGGCAGCCATAACTGCCAGCTCCGCTCTTGTAATAAGCTTGTCTCCCTTGAAGGTATTATCCTCATAGCCTCCGATGAAGCCATGTCTAATCGCTTTCGCGACGTCGCCAGCTGCCCATTCCGGCAGTTGATCCGCATCGTCGAATGCCAGCTCCGCTTCCTCCATAAGCCCTAATCCTCTTACGAGAAGAGCCGTGAATTGCATCCGGTTGATTTTCTGGTCCGGACGGAATTCTCCGCCTGGATATCCTTTAATAAATCCTAGCTTGACTGCTTTCTCTACAGCTTTCTGCGACCAATGCCCCTGCACATCGTTCAGCACAACATCTGAAGTTGGTATCGTTGTCGATTCCGGTGTCGGCGTCGGCTCTGGTGTCGGCTCTGGTGTCGATTCCGGTGTCGGCGTCGGCTCTGGTGTCGGCTCTGGTGTCGGCTCTGGTGTCGGTTCCGGTGTCGGTTCCGGTGTCGGTTCCGGCGTCGGTGTCGGTGTCGGTTCCGGCGTCGGTGTCGGTGTCGGTTCCGGCGTCGGTGTCGGTGTCGGCTCCGGTGTTGGCTCTGGTGTCGGTTCCGGTGTCGGCGTTGTATCCCGCTCCACAACATGAACGACGATTTCTTTAGTCGCTTCAATATTACCGGCCTTATCAATGGAACGGTATTGAACGACATGTTCACCAGCTTGTGTCAGCAGCAGCTCGTTGTCCGCCGGTACCTGCCACTTGCCTTCTCCCAGCCGGTACTCTGTCCGCAGCAGTCCCCATCCCTGATGATTATCTTCTGCAGTAAAGCTCAGCGCAGCCTCTTCAATATAATTGCCGCTTCCATCGCTCTCACCTTCAACCTCAACCGATGTTGCAGGCGCAGTGTCTTCCTTCAGAACAATTTCCAGATAAGCCCCGTTCACACCGCCATCCTTCTCACGGCTATGGATGGATGCGTGCAGATGCGGCAGACTTACTTGACGCAAGCCAAAGCTAACAACGGCATCGTCTGCTCCAAGTTGTTCCTTCACATAAGAAGTAACATCGAAGTGACGCCAGCCTGGTTCCGTGAATGTCTTCACGTCAAGCGCATCTCCTTGCATCTGAGGCATATTATTGTAAGTCAGCACATTCTCCTGCCAACTGTCATCTTGAACCTGGAATACCCCGATGTCGGATTGATTACCGTTGGTATCATTCGTCAATCCGTACGTATACAGCTTAACTTGATCAATTTCACCTGCAAAGCTGGACAAATCGAATTTCAGAAAAACTCTGCGATCCGTATATCCACTGCCATTGCGAAGGTTGAGATAGTTGTTGCCGCCAAAATTCTTGTCCGCTTCCGATCCGCCGAATCCTGCCGCATCGGCCGCTGCATCGATTCTGCGCTTCGCGTCCTCGTCAGGCTCGAAATCTGTCTCGTCTGGCAGCTCTACATCAATATTCGGGTTGACCTTGAATGAGATGCTCTTGCTCTGACCGGCCAAGCCTCTTGTATTCACTTCGACTACGATGCTAGGAGAAGTTCTCAACACGTTAACGGCTTGATCCTTCTCTACAACATCTATCATTACGGCAGCCAATTCCACTTTAAGCGTATCTTGCGCTTGCGTAGGATCAGAGATAGACAACGTTACCTCATCGCCTTGCTTCTTCATCATGACGGATGCCGGACCGTAAGCGCGCAGCTTATCCAATTGTCCCGCTTCCCAGAAGTTCACGCCTGTGATGCCCAGTTCCTTCTCCTGAACAGCCTGGATGCTATCTGTGTTGCTCACAACCTCAATGCCTGGATTGCTTGCATAAGCCGCTGTATCTTCCACATTTTTGGATGGGAGCAAGACGTATGCATAGTCTTCAGCCTCAGGCTTTGTGCCATGCTCGACAGCAAGACTTGCATAGTACTTGTTAATCGGATCAGTTAAGCCTTGCGGATGAATTTCACTCCATGCCCCTTCTCTTAACTCGCGCATAGCTTTGAGCTTCGTACCGCCGGGGAAATAGTAGCCGATATCCGCTCCTTCGTGCGTACCTGCCAGATGCGCCCATTGCACATCGTCGATGCGCTCCGTCCATTCAGCATCGACAGATTGTTGAACCCCGTTAATCGTCAGTGCGTTGCTGCCTTCCTCATTCAGCATGCGGTTCTCCACAATCGTCTCCACTTGCTCGCCGTCGCTGCGTTTATCCTCCACGCTTATACCGGCGCCGAGCGCAACAATCTCATCGTCGAACATGAACCAGGACTTCTTGCCGCGCAATGTGCTGCCCGGAGGAGCTAGATCCATGCCGGAGATGCCGTACAGCCCGAGCTCGGAGCCGCCTACCCAGCTCTTGCCGGTCGTCTTCGAATTGGAGCGGATAAGTCCGTCCGAAGTGGTGCCTGGCAGACGAGATGCGTTCACAGTCGGCCAGAATTCGTTATGGAACTGATCGGAATCCGCATTGTACAGATACGTCATGCCGTCACCTGTATACCAGCCGCGTTTATGTTCGCCGTTAACGCCGCCTTCAAAGTTGGCGATGCGCGAAGAGGACATGCTGAGCCCGAATGTATACTGCTCGCGCTCGTGCACGACGCGGTCCATCGCCGTGAACTGATGGTGCGACTCGCCCGCCTCAAGCGGTTCGATCGACGCATCGCTCATCAGCTGCTTATACTGCACGATTTCGTTAATGCTCATACGCTCATAAGTATCCACTGTCGTCCCGTCATCCACTATCCATCTCTTCACAAGCTGTTTATAGTATTCCGACTTCCCTTCCGGCGCATAGTTCGCCAGACTGAGAATCGTCCACATCGGCTTGCGTGTATTGCGGAAGTATCGCGATACCGATCTGCCGCTCACCATCTCCATCATATGCCCCTGATGAATAACCGGAATGAATGAATTGTCGATCCATTCCCATACATTCTGAAGATTGGGATCTTCGATCGGCCAAGGCGAATCACCAAGCAATACCATCAGCTTCTCGATATTCGATAATAAAACGCCGCCATAACTCCCGGTATACGCCAAGTTCACGTGCTGGATGAACGATCCGTCACGGTAGAACCCGTCTCCGCTTGTCACATACGGGAAGACAGAGCCGATGGAGCCGCGGGCCTCCTCAATTCGAGCCTCGTCCTTGCCAAGCACGCCATGCAGCAGAACAATAAAGGCTTTGTCCAGCAGATTGGCGCCCGTTTCCTTCAAGCCGGTTGAACCGTGCAGACGCTTGGTCGGGTCCGGTACATATCGGGTAAGCGCAGCTGAATAATTGTCCAGTTGCTCCTCCGACAGCTCATTGTACATTAAGGTAACGACTTCGGAATACGCGATTGGCGATCCAATCTCCCAATCCCACCAGTTGTTGTACATCGCTCTTGAAGGATTGTAACGATTCGCGAACATCCAATCTATTCCGCTTAGAATATCATTCCTTAATTGCAGATCTCCGTGCAACCGGGTGCCTGGCGTCACATAAGCAACCGCCATATCCTTCAGTCGCTTGTAGGATTCCGTCACATCCCGTGAAGCAGTTGTACTGGCAAGATCCTCCCACAGATAAGTGCGATTCTCAGCCTTATTCATGGTGATCCATATTCCTGGAGTCTCCGGATCACTGCTCTTCACTTTCTCTGCATTGGCTGAGATAAGGGCAGCAATATCCGCATCCTCCGAATCGATATCCTCTCCGCCTGTCAAGTAATCGTACCACTTCTCCCGCAGTGCATCGAACTCGTCTTTCAACGTAATCTCCAAATACGGAGCTTTCACGCCGGCTTCATACTCCTTACTATAAATGGAGGCTGATGCGTTGGTCTGCGGAATAAGCCCGAAGCTGACTTGCTTCCCGGCATCTGACGCAAGCTGCTGCTGTACATAGGCTGTCACGTCAACCGTCTGCCATGTATCCTGCCTTGGAAGCGCAATCCGTTGTTGTTCCCCATTCAGCATTATTTCTTTACCGATGGCAGGCTTGGTGTTCCACGTCAGAGTCTCCTCCGTCCAGTTGTCGTCAGCTACTTCATGTACAGCTGTATATGTTGCCGGCGCCATATTGCTGTCATTCGTTACGCCATTGACGTGAAGCTTCACCGATGCGATATCGCCCATCCATTCGTTCAGGTCGAATTTCAAGTAAATTTCGCGGAAATAATCGACTCCGCCTGTTCGAATGGCCATTTGAGTCGCCGATGCAAAATTCTTGTCGGCGTGCTTACCCGCATTGACATACACGTCGTCGCTCGCCACAACCTTCACGATATTGCTTGGTTCTTCAGTCGGGATCTCCAGATTTGTCGACTGAGCAGGATCGTAACGGAACTTCACGGTATGCGCAGCGCCAAGCGAGCCAGCCGTGTTCACCTCCAACTGGAGGAACGGCTCGGTCTGAACAACCGTAATCGTCTCATCCTTCTCCAGTTGCTCCAGCACGACTTTACCCAGATCGATAACAACCTTGTCTTGCTTCTGCGTAGGATCGGATATCGCAATCGTCAGCTCGTCTCCGGACTCCTTCACCATAACGGAAGCCGGCTGAGGAGCGCGTGCATACTTCACAGCCGCCGCTTCCCAGAAGTTGAAGCCCGCTATGCCTGTACCGGATTCCTGTACGGCGTGCACTTCCTCCGAATTGCTCCATACGGAGATGCCCGGATTGTGGCTGTACGCCTCCGTCTGCTCCTTGCTGCTGCCCGGCAGCAGCACGTACGCATAAGACTGTTCGTAAGGGTTCGTCCCGTGATCGAATGCCATGCTCAAGTAATGACGGGTAATGGGATCGGTAGAACCGTTGCCGTTAATCTCGTTCCAGGACCCCGTACGCGCTTCCCGTTTGCCGGCAATCGCAGCAGTCTCCGGGAAGTAGTAACCGATGTCAGAGCCTGCAACATTGCCCTCCAGATGAGCCCATTGCACTCCCTGCATCGCTTCCTCCCATCCTGGCGTATCCGGCTTCGCATCCCCGTTCACGGTGAACGCATTGGTACCGTCCTCATTCAATTGGCGGTTCTCCACAATCGTCTCGACTTTGCGGTTATCGCTGCCTGTAATATCAGAGCCAAGAGCGACAATTTCGTTATCGAACATGAACCAGGACTTCTTGCCTTCCAGCGAGCTCTTCGTGCTGCTCGCCAGCGAGAATGCCATGCCGCTCACGCCGTAGAGGCCATCCATTACAGTACCGCCGACCCATGCTTTCGGATTCATATAACTGGCCCATGCTGCCGGCACCGGTCCATAGCCGTCTGTAGTCGTGCCCGGAAGCCGGAACATATCGACAGTCGGCCAATACTGATTGTTGTATTGCTTCAGATCGTTATTGTACAGGCTTGTCATGCCCATACCGGTATACCAGCCTTTCTTGTTCTCCGTATTGCCGTATTCGAATGCGGATATACGGTCGGAGAACAGGCTAAGTCCGAAGCCGTAACCCGGGCGCAAGTGAACCACACGGTCCATTGCGGCAAAGTTCTGATGCTTGACAAGCTCGCCTCTCGCCGCTACCGACGGGTCGTTCATAATGGATTTCAATATATTCATATCGTACAACGGCAAGCCGTCATAGTAATTTTCGAATGTCGTATCCGAGGATACCCACTCTTTAATCATCGCTTTGATTTTGACGGATTCCTCTTCAGGAGCCCCTTGCGTCAATCTCGCCAATGTGCGGATGACCGCACGTCCCGTCAGATGATCGGAATCCTTCTCCCTGGAAATGCTGCGCCCCTTCACCATATCCATCATGGCGCCTTTGTAAATAAGGCTCTCGAACACTTCCTCTACCCAGCGATAGACGTTGTCTCCATCAGGATCTTCAATATTCCACGGAGAATCGTTGAACAAATAGAACAAGTCCGCCATTCTCCCAATTAATACAGCCCCGTAAGCGCCTGTATAGGCAATATTTTTGTGCTGAATAAGAGAGCCGTCCTTATAGATGCCTTCTCCGCTCGATACATAGTTGAATTCGCTGCTCATCGCCTGCTTGCCTTGCTCTATTTTGGCTCCCTGCTTGCCGACGACGCCTCGAATCACGACTACCAGAGCCTTGTCCAGCAAGTTGGCTCCCGTCTCCGTTACTGTGGAAAGAGAAACGCGCTTCGTCGGGTCGGGTACGAAAGTATCTATCACCTGCAAATATTGATCCAGCTCAGCTTCGCTTAAATCGTTGTACATCAGAACGAGAATGTTCATCAGCCACTGTGGCGAGCCGATCTCCCAATCCCACCAGTTGTCAGCAATCGTTTTGTTTTCATTATATTGATACGTATGCATCCATTGAAGCGCACCCAATATGTCGTCACGCAATGTAGCATTCTGATAATAAGGCGTGTCCGGGGTGGAATAAGCGATCGCCAGCTTGCCTATCAGACTGTACGCTTTCGTAATGGGAGCGGATTTCGTATTATTCTGAGCGATCACCCCATCCCACAGAAATTCGGTGTCCGCTTCCTTCTGCAACGTATCCCATAGGCCATCGTGATTATTGTTCGATACTTCCTCGATCAACGCTTCCATATAGGCAGCTACATCGGAATCCTGCATATCGATCGTAGAGCCGCCGACCAGTTTATCGTACCAACGATGTCTCAATTGATCATACCCTGCCAACGTCGCATCCGTTTCTACTGTCACTAGCGCTTGATCCTTCACCAATCCATCCGGTGTCGATACAGTGATCGTTGCGAACCCGGCATTGTGCGCGTATACCAAGCCATTGTCAACCGTAGCTATATTCTCATCGGAAGAAGACCAGATCAGCGTCTTATCTGCTGCGTCCAGCGGTGAATAAGTGACTTGCAACACAGTCATGTCGCCCGCTTTCATGGATACCAGCTTGGGGTCAACCTTTATATCTTTAATGCCATTCGACACAGCCAATGTGATGTCGTCGAACCAGACTGTACCTGTTCCCGTCTCGAAGAAAGGCTCGATGCGAATACTGTTGGCTTCTGCTGGAGGCGATAGTATAGCCTCCAGCAATGTCCAGTCATTCGTCCCCTTCAGCGATCCGGTCGACGCCCCGTCGCTAACTTTCGTACTGCCGCCCGACATCTCTTTATAGTATTGGGTACGGACGAAGACACCTTTATTGGACGCCACATTCTCCGTCTTCACCCATGCGCTGAGCTTATAAGTTTCCCCGCCTGTAACCGGCACGTTATAATTCAATCCAGTACGAGCTTCAGCCGGATGATGGATCTTCACCCCTTGCGAACCGGAGCGGTAAACTGCATCTGTGACGGAAGCTTGTCCTTGACCGCTGGCAAGCCAAGCCCCCCAGCCGTCAGGCTGCTGCCCGTTCACCCACCGCTGGTCGCCGGTAGCCGTTGTCTGCTCGAAGCCTCCGTTGGCCAACAGGTTCATTTCCATTTGTAGTGCAACCGCTTTCTCAATAGAGTACGTACTGTTCAGTAAGGGCTGCAGCACCATGCAGATTGCAAGCACGAGCGCCACCCTTTTATAAAGCGTTTTCAAAATTCATGCACCTCCATGTCCATTTCTAAGAAGTTATCAGCCTTCATTATAAGATAGATTCATGACATGGAGATGGTATAATTTTTACCTGTACAATCAAAATTTTGACTTCTACTCATAAGTGCATTCGAGAAGCTTCCGGCATCACCAATCACCATATACTCTTCAGCAAAGAAAACAAACTATGCCCAAGCCAAACCTCCGCCGCTATGGACGGAGCCTTGCCCACTAGAGTGGCGATCATAAATGTAAGCACATTCATATTGATCCATGCGGCGAAAAAGGTGACGGCGCCCGAAGGGATGAACGGCATAATTCTTGCAACAAGAATCAGCAGAAATTGCCTGACTTTGCCGGCATTGTCTATCCGCTCTCTCCATCTCCTTAACCTTGCATCCTTCCGTCGCATAACAAGTAGTCCCTTGCGATATAGCCAATAGGACACAAAAGCACCTAGAACCTCGCCGGCAAGCGATACGGTAAAGCCCAGCGGCAGTCCGAAAGCAACGGCATTGGCCCCGGACAAAAAAGCGGACGGAATAACACCCGAGATACTGATGAGGACATTCAACAGTATACTGGCAGCAATCGCCCATCCGCCCAATTGACCAAGCCATTCCGCAGTCTCCGCCACACTTCGCAAGTTCATCTCCTCCATACTCCTGCTATAACACCTTGGACCAAGCGTAAACGTCTATCGCCGTCTTTTGGCGGCATTAGCTTACGTTTCGCGGTGAGATACAGGCGTCAATATAAGAGTGAAACTTATACTTTCCTATATCTGAACAAAAAAGCCTCCTTCCCACTTCTTGGGAAGAAGGCTCCCTCTATCAGAGCTATTCCGATCGCTTACTCCGCATCAGGAGAGAACGAGCGGCCGGCGAACTCAGCGTCCAGCATATAGAAAGCATTGCTGTCCTTGTCGATCCGCTTGAGCTTGTTGATAATGCTGTCGAACAATGCCTCTTCTTCGACCTGCTCGTCAATGAACCACTTCAGGAAGTTGATCGTCGCATGCTCGCGATCGTTCATAGCCAGATCGGATAAGTGATAGAAGCGCTCCGTATTCGTCTGTTCGTGCTTGTAGCCTTGTTCGAACGCATCCAACACGGATTTATAGTCGTTGTTCGGCTCGGGAAGTGCGTCCATCGTCGCGCGGCGTCCGCGGTCGTTGAGGAATTTGTATATTTTCATTGCATGAAACCGTTCTTCTTCCGCTTGAACGATAAAGAAGTTGGCGAATCCGTCCAAGCTGTCGCCGGAGCAATAAGCAGCCATCGCCAGATAGACGTGCGCAGAATAAAATTCGAAATTCATTTGCTCATTAAGAGCTTTAGCCAATGCATCATTCATCGTGATGTGCACCTCACTATTTTTATTTGTATTCATTCTAACATAAAAATAATAAGCGTCCAAAGGACGCCGCTAACATTCGTTCCATATGTAAGGCTAACCAATCATTTTCTTCAATCGTTTGTATAAGCTGTCAGCCGTTGGTTCACTGATCGTCTTCGACTTCACCACGACGAAGCATTCCGACTTGCAAGTTCTGCACTCGCCAAGACAATCACTCTTCTTTACTTTCGTATCCGGGTACTTGCCCTTCATCTTCTTGTAGACATCTTCCAGACCGTCCATACGATTCATATTGCGCTTGCAGTACTTGATCTTCATCAATGGGCCACCCCGCTGCACTCAGCATGATTACTATTCTCAGTATGATGATAATGATTATCATGGTCTTTGTCAAGCTTGATTTCGGACATGATTGATTTGATCTCGGACGTGATTCGGACCAACCATCTGAAATGGACGCCCATAACGAAGAAGATTGTCATTAATGCGATTAAATAGTAATTTACCCCTTTAACTTGAAATCTATCCCTTCTCAACCCATTCCGTCCGATCTATGATAGGAATGAAATTCACAACTCGGAAGGGAGGTAACGGCAAGCAACATACTAGACGCGCAACCAACACCATTAGCTTCACTACCCTCGCTTAGTTCAGTCATTGCTGCAAGCCCACGGAAGTCCTCATCATCATGGCCGCAACCACCACGTTCAGCCAAAAAAGCTAGCAAAACGCGTTACTGCCAAACGATGCACAATTATGACCATTCGAGGTGATAAGGTGAATCCATTCACGCGCAAGACGAATCTCCGTGTATTCGTCCTGTTTTTATGCTGTGCTCTTCTTCTCTCCCCATTCCTCCACCTCTCTCCCGTATACGGGGAAGAAGCCGCTCCCGACGAACCAACTGAAGAGGTCAAATCCGAAGGTACACAAAATCCGCAAGTGGTCGAAGGCACTGTAACAGCTACGGAAGCAACGATCGCTTCGGACCAAGCAGCGAAGAATCCGCCCGCGCAAGGAGCTAGCAATCTGCAGGTCGGTGAAGTGACTCACAATACGGCAGAGCTTACCTGGACGCCTGCGCCGGGTATCGACGACTATTGGGTGTGGGATTCCAACAACACCTACATCATATGGGCCAATAGCGGATATAAGCTGGTCGGCGGCTTGAAGCCGGAGACGACATATTCCTTCTATCTGGGGCCCGATGGCGTTCAAGCGCCGCAGCTCAAGCCGGAGCAGAAGAGCAACGTTGTTACGTTTACAACCTTGCCGGATACGAGCGAATACGAAGCTCCTCCGTTAGCGCCGCCACATAACCTGAAGGTGACCTCCATCTCAGATGAAAGCGTCACCTTCGGCTGGACAGGCAGTCCCGGAGCCGACGGCTACGACTTCTACGCGAACGGCAACTGGATGGGAGGCGTATGGGATGGATCGAACGCTTACACCTTCGCCGTTCCGGAACAGACCGTTGCGGGATCGACTTACCGCTTCGAAGTAGGCGCGCAGAATTCGCAGAATTCGGATGTGTCTGCGAACAGCAATGCGATCACCATCACATGGGGCATGCTTCCTGCTCCCGTCGATCTGCAAGTGGTGACTTCCAATCGGACGACCGCTGCGATTGGATGGGCTGCCGTTCCCGGAGCAACCGGCTATGACGTCTACATGAACGAAGCGATGATCGGCACGACGGACGACAATCGCT
Organism: Paenibacillus sp. J5C2022; assembly: GCF_025567625.1. Classification (GTDB taxonomy): domain Bacteria; phylum Bacillota; class Bacilli; order Paenibacillales; family Paenibacillaceae; genus Pristimantibacillus. The sequence continues at coordinate 57,458 of NZ_JAOQJC010000028.1, forward strand.
ATACGATCGAAGGACTTGCGGAAGGCCAATCCTACTCCTTCCAGGTGCGTGCAAGCAACGCTTTATGGCAATCGGCTATGAGCGAGATGACGACTGTCGTACCGGGCAGCCAATATACGAATGTCACTTACTACACGCAATGGTCCATTTACGACAGGGATTATCATCCGGAGGACGTAGCGGTTTCCCATTTTACGCATATTAACTATGCGTTCGCAGATCTGTGCTGGAGGAAGTACGCAACGAATGGAACAGAGTGCCGGAATGGAGATATCCCGCTGCAGAATCGCTATGTGCATGACGGCGAGATGATTATCGGTGATCCGGAAGCGGATATTGACAACTTCAATGCGTTCGCTGCCATTAAAGAAAGCAATCCGCACCTGAAGCTGCTCATATCCGTCGGCGGATGGTCATGGTCCAACAACTTCTCCAACATGGCGGCAGATGAAAGGACACGGCGCGCATTCGCCAATTCTGTCGTCGACTACTTGAGAGAATACCAATTGGATGGATTGGACATTGACTGGGAATACCCTGTCGAGGGCGGAGAAGAGGATAATTCGCACCGTCCCGAGGATAAAGCCAACTTCACGCTCATGATGAAGACCGTGCGGGAAGCGCTGGATGCCGCCAGCGCTGAGGATGGAAAGTACTATTTGCTCACGATTGCATCCGGTCAAGGAGACAATTTCGTACAAAATGCGGATCTGGCCAACTCCGTTCATCATATGGACTTCATTAACATTATGACCTACGATTACGGCGGATCGTGGGAGACTATCGCCAATCACAATGCGCCGCTCTATTACGATCTGAACAATCCCAAGCCGTCCGCTCCGCGCAATCATGCCAGCGGCGGTGCGCTCGGACATCTGAACGGCGGAGTTCCGTCCTATAAGCTGGTCTTCGGCATACCGTATTACGGCGTAGGCTGGGCAGGTTGTCCGCCGGACGGAGAATATCGGACGTGCGAATCCATACCGCCCGGCTCATGGGAGAGCGGCAAGTTCGACTTCACCGATATCGAGAATAACTATATGACTCGGGATGACTATGCTTTCCATTGGAATGATGCCGCCAAGTCAGCCTTCCTGTACAATGAAGAGAACGGCATATTCCTCTCATTTAATAATGAGACTTCGATGATGTATATCGCTTCCTTCGTCAAATCGATGAACTTGGCAGGCGTCATGAATTGGGAGATTAGCGCCGACCGCAACTTGACCTTGACGAAGCAGCTTTCCGATGATTTGCCGATTAACGGGATTGTGAACGGGAATGCCTTACAAGCACCGATGAATGTAGCATTAACCTCTTCCACTGTATCCGAACTGCATATCCAATGGGATGAAGTGGACGATGCGGCGAAGTATGAGGTATACATCGACGGTCGCTATGCGCTTAGCACAGAAGCGACATCGGCTGTTATCTCCAATCTGGACGACGGCACAGCGTATCGCATGCATGTGCTCGCCATTCGTATGGAAGGCGCATCTGTATCGGAAGTCTCGCCTGCGAGCGAAGCCATAACTGCGACGACCCAATCGATTCCAGCTCCTCCTGCCGCAATTCCGCTTCCTCCCGCTGTGAACGACAATGAGCTCAATGCCAGCATATCCAGGAGCGGGGGGACTTGGATCGCCAACATACTCGGAAGGTCTTCCATTCGGGAAATCGAAAGTGTGGACAGCGACATCTTTACCGTAACGGCGGACAACAATGCCGAAGACATCGTCATTCGCATTCCGCAAGAGGTGATCGAGGCGATGGTTGCCAAGGATAATGACAGCTGGTTGTTCGTTATATGGAACGACGTCATATACAAGCTGCCTGCCGACGCACTGAGCGTGAATGCTGATGTGCGTATTACATTATCGCCTCCTGATGAGGAGATCATGTCGGCGATCGAAGCATTGGCGGAAGCTCGCGGGTTGCAGCTGGCGGCCTCCCCGCTGGATTTTAAAGTGGAGAGGAAGACGGCTAAAGATCGTTATGAGGAAATATCGGATTTCGGAGGACATCTGCTTATTCGAGCCTACCAGCTTGATGGAGACGGAATCAATCGGGATCGGATGACCGGTGTTCTGTACTTGCCTGACAGCGATGAGCTTCGCCCCGTTCATACCCGCTTCACAACCGATGAAGACGGCTCGCTGATCGCGGAACTGCTGAGCGGCGGCAATAGCATATATGCCGTTGTCTCGTCCAGCTTCCGATACGCGGATGCCGACAGCGAAGTGATGGCATGGGCTCGGGACAGTGTGTCACAGGTCGCAGCGAGGCTGCTGCTTGCAGGGGAATCCGACAACTACTTCGGCGTGATGAGCCGCATTACACGTGCTGAATTCACCTCCATGCTCGTCAAGGGTCTTGGCCTGGCGCCGGATTATTCGGCTTCGCCATTCAGCGACGTACAGGCCGGAACGATGTATGCCGGAGACATAGCAGCAGCCAAGAGCGCTGGCCTCATTAATGGCAAGACCGACACCCGCTTCGATCCGGACGGCACCATCACCCGGCAGGAGATGGCCGGCATTCTGGCCAAGGCTCTGATGAATGCCGGCATGGAGGAAGAGACTGCCCAATCCGTACTTGATCGGTTTAGCGACATGGACGCTATCGCTTCCTACGCCAAGCCTGCGGTATCCCTATTATTCGAAAAGGGGATTATGATCGGCGTATCCGAAAGCCGCTACAATCCTGAAGCGGAAGTGACGAGAGCGCAGGCCGCCGTCGCGCTGATGAGAACGCTTTCCGTGCTGGAAAGGGCGTAGTCGGGATTGCGACCGGTCCTGGTTATCCTGGTTATTCTGCTTATTCTGGTTATCCTGGTTATCCTGGGTATCCCGGGTATCCCGGGTATCCCGGTTATCCCGGTTATCCCGGTTATCCCGGGTATCCGCCCCCATACAGCTACCCAGAATCTTCGCATCTTAGTGGATTTTGTACAGTTCGACGTGGGAGCTTCGCATCTTAATGGATTTTGTACAGTTACATTGGTGGAGTGAGCGCAACAAGAAGCAATCAAATGGAAAATGTCCAGTTAAATACGCTCCATTCGGCTGCACACAAGCAATTCACTGCAATCAACTACAAGAAATCCATTTAAGTGCTTCATAATTACATTAACTGGATATTTAAATGGACAAAATCCATCTATTTCAAGCAATTTGTTCGAGCTTAAGACAAGAGCTTAAGACAAGAGCTTAAGACAAGAGCTTAAGACAAGAGCTTAAGACAACAGTCTACGCAAGGCAACGAAGTCAAGAACATGCAAAAAAGGGGGATAAGGTCTTCTACTGGCCTTCTCCCCTTTCACTTAATTGGCTGGACTCCGTTACTTTAACTTCTCAGCCATACGAGCTTGAAAACAAAATACCACCTTCATCGACGGCTGTGCTGCAACCATCAATGAAAGTGGTAAAACTTATCCCTTCAACGAGCCGATCATAACCCCTTTGACGAAGTATCTTTGAATAAAGGGATATACGCACAAGATCGGGACCGTAGCCACGACGATCAAGGAATACTTCAATACAGCGGCGGTATTCGCTTTGGCCAGTTGCAATTCGGGGTCTATCAACATCGAAATATCCACTTGATTCATAATCAGGATCTCCCGCAGAATGATCTGCAGCGGATACAACTCCCGATCGTTCAGAAACATCAATGCGCTGAAATAGGCATTCCAATGCCCTACTGCCGAGAAAAGGGCGATTACCGCAATTACCGCTTTGGAAAGCGGCAGGACGAAAGAGAAGAAAAAGCGGAAATCGCTGCACCCATCCATCTTGGACGCTTCCAGCAGCTCGCCGGGCAACGTAGACTGGATGAACGTGCGGGCGATAATCATGTTGTAAATGGAGAGCGCGCCAGGCAGTACCATCGCCCAAATGGTATTCAGTACGCTCAGATCCTTCAGAAGAATATAAAATGGAATGAGCCCGCCGCTGAAAAACATGGTGAACGTAAACAAAAACATGAAGAAGTTTCTGCCCATGACCTTCGGCCTGGATAATGCATAAGCACAGGTCATCACCAAGGTAACGTTGATGAACGTGCCAACAACGGTATAGAAAAGCGTATTCAGATAGGCTCCCCCGATATCTTTATTTTTAAAAACGGCAAGGTATCCTTCCAAACTTAAATCCACAGGCCATAACATGACTTTGCCGGACGACACCGCATCGCCTGAGGAAAGGGATGCTGACAAAATAAAGATTAGCGGATAGGATACAGCAATCAAGATAAAGGTTAGCAGTATACCCGATACGGTATAATAAACTTTATCCGAAGCAGTCGATCGCGTACGTCCCTGATTAACAGTATGGTTCACTATAGGCACTCCTTTCCTCACCATAAGCTCGTGTCACTCAGTCTCTTGGCCGCAAAGTTAACACCAATCAGCAATATAAAATTAATGACCGAGTTAAACAGGCCAATGGCTGTGGCAAACGAAAAATCCCCTGTTCCAATCGTCAAGCCCACTTTGTACACATACGTTGAGATGACTTCGCTTTTGGCCAGATTCAGATTATTCTGCATCAGAAAAACTTTCTCGAAGCCGACATCCATAATATTGCCTGCTGCCAAGATGAGCATAATAGTAGCCGTAGGCAATATCGACGGGAAGTCTATATGCCTTACTCGCTGCAGTCTGGAAGCGCCATCTATCTGCGCGGCCTCATGCAGGTGCTCATCCACGGATGACAATGCGGCAATGTAGATGATGCTGCTCCATCCGATGCTCTGCCAGATGCCCGACCATACATACAAATGTTGAAAAGCATCCTGGTTGGCAAGAATATCGGGCATGATTTTATCGGTCAACATCGTGTAAAGCGAGCCGAATGCCCCTGTGCGCGGGTTGAAGATCTGAACGAGCATCCCTACGATAACTACCGTCGATATAAAATGAGGCATATAGGAAACCGATTGCACAAGCTTCTTGAACCTATGGCCGGTAAACGAATTAAGAACCAGCGCAAATAGAATAGGCAGCGGAAAGCCAATAAGCAGACTGTAAAAGGACAACGAGAGTGTATTCCATATAATCTTGGAGAATTGATAGGAGTTAAAAAAACGCTGAAAGTTGTCCCAGCCGATCCACTCGCTGCCCCAAACTCCTTTCGTAAAATCATACTCCTTGAAAGCAATTTGAACTCCCGCCATAGGAAAGTAAGCAAATATTATAATGAAAACTATGGAAGGCAACAAAAAAATATACATCTGCCAACTGGATAAAAATCGTTTATTGATTCGACTCAAATTCATCTCTCCAAACGCACCTTTCTTAAAGGACAGCGGCTTTGAATCTCATGCAGCTGCTTACCGATTCAAAGCCGCCAGCGTTCCTCCTTTATTTCGTTCTGTCAAAAGCGTCTTGGGATATCTTAAGATATTCCTCCAGCCCCATCTGGTTAAGCTCTTTCAAATAATCATCCCAGTGCGACATGGAGAGATTGCCGGTGATGAAGGCGACAGCGCTTTCAATGACATACTTATCGATCGCTGTCTTGCTGTTCGCAATCTGTATCGTCTCGTCCGGCGTGTAACTGAGCTTGGTTATGAACTCATCCGGGAATACGGATGCATAACCTGTCGCAAACGCCGGGTGCCAGTTCGGCTTGGCATTCAGATCCGCATCATCTTTCCTCTTGTTGCCGATGGACTTGCCCATCAGCGGTGACTGATAATAAGGATTTACATTGCCCCAATGCTTGTTCTGCGGATTATTCCAGATGTCGGGGTTCAATACCGCAATCTTCGCTGTCAGGCCATCGGATTGTTCAAAGTCTCCCACATATTGAGAAGTCACCGTTGGATCATCCGTCCAGTCCACTCCTTTCTCGCCAAATCGGGACACAAGCGACATCTCAGTATCCAGCATAAAGTCGCCGACCTTAACAGCAAGTTCCGGGTCCTTGGCATCCTTCGTGACGAACCAGAGCTGAACCGGAAGTCTCGGATTGTAAGCCGTGGATACATGGCCTGCCGGTCCTGCAATCGGTGGGAGCAAGCTCATCTTGTTCTCCAGCTCGGCTCCGAATGTACTATAACTGCCAGCCGGCACAATGCCTGCCATGCCGCCCTGCACATTGACCAGCGACTTCAATTGGGTAGGATCTTGCGTGAAGGATAACGGTGACAACAAGCCTTCCTGCACGAGCTTATGCATATATTCCAGTCCTTGCTTCCACTCCGGCTGTATAAAGGAAGGGATTAGCTCTCCGTCCTTCACCATAAGATAGGATTTGCTGGGATCTGCATAGATGAAAGCGTTCATCAGGAACACCAGCGGGTCCTGCCCCCATCCGCCCAGAGCCCCCACCATGCCTATCTCATCCTTCTTGCCGTTCTGATTGGGGTCCTGTTCTGTAAAGGCTTTCAATACATTGTAAAACTCATCGGTTGTAGTAGGGACTTCCAAACCCAGCTTATTGAGCCATTCGGAGTGAATCCAGGCCCGACTTGAACCTTCGTTCCATACATATTGATTGTATCCGGACAATGCGTATACGTTGCCGTCCGCCATTTTGCTCATGTTGTAAACAAATTCCCTTTCCTCTACTTTGTTGTAATTAACAGCTACAGTCGGATCATTCAAGTAATCGTCCAGCTTATGAAAGACTCCTTTGCGCGCATAATCGTAAATAATAGAATCCGATAAATTCATATCGATGACATCGGGCAATTTCTCACCGGACGAAACCATCAATGCCAACTTGGTCAATGCTTCCTCTTTCTTACTGGGCAGCTCGATAAAATCCAAATTGACATTCATGCCTTCTTCAATAAGCTTGGTAAAATGATTGGTCTCGTAGTCCTCTACGTTCGGATTCGCCTGAATAGCCACCTTGATGGTAGGACGCTCCGCGCTCCCGGTATTGCTCGAAGAGCTGTCGACAGATTGGGCCCCCGAGTTATTGTCCTCCTGATTGGAAACGCACGCGGTTAGCAGCATCCCGAATAAACTGACAGCCATCAGAATACTTAACCCCTTCTTCATGGAAAATGGCGTTTTTTGCTCCAAGTTTGTTTGCCTCCCCTTTTGTTTTGTGGTCTTTGCCTGTATTCGAATACACTTGGATTGTATAAAGGGACTGCGCGGTTTGAAAACCTCCACTTTCAAATTCTCCCGCCTCACCGTATGATTGACTTCTGTCATTTTGCTCAGGCACTGTCATTCCGTAAGATTGCCATGATTTTTTCGCCATACCGCAGGGGAAACCCCATGTTTTTTGGAGAATGCGCGGTAAAATGTATTTTCACTGCCAAATCCGCATTCCTTCAGGACGCTGCTATTGGGAGCATCGGTTTCAAGCAGCAACCGCTCCGCTTTGGCCACTCGCTTCTCTTCGATATATTTGCTCAGACTCTTCCCGGTTTGCTCCTTCACAAAGGCATAGACATATTTCTCGGAGATCATAAGCTGATCCGCGATGCCGCTGGCTGATAGGGCAGAATCGGCCAGATGCGTATCAATAAACGCCAGCATATCCTCTTTCAGCTTTTCATTGTTGCTTTTTCGATGATTGGATACAGTCTCGCATAGTCGTATTGCAATAAGCATTAATTCATTCATTAATTTGTTCACATCACTGGCTTGATGGAATTCCGGCATGGATAGAGCCGAACCCTCCTCGGACTTCTTCTTATCATTAAATATCGCTTCATTCGCATTCGAGACGGTCTGCCTGAACAAGTAATACACCTGAGTCCTCTCTTGCTCCGACGGCGCGTACGCAGCCAGCTCATTCATACTGTCTTGGAACATCTGCGATACAAGTTTGCTCTCCCCGGCTATGATTGCATCATAAAGCTTTAGCAATAAGGTCAGCTCAAAGATCATCTTATCTTCGGCGGCATCCCCCGGTTTGTAATCAAACGTATACACACCGCTCGAGACTTCATTTTCATTCGTATTTAAAGCGTGGACAGCTTGTCCGTAAGTACTCTTCGCAGTCTTGATTCCCGAGGCAACAGAGCTAATCCCTGCATTAATCTTAAGCGGGAAAGGCGAATTGTTCGTCATCATCCGAATCAACTGGGAGAATCGCTCTTTCAAGTGCTGAGCCCCGCATTCCTCCGGTTCATGCAAGAAAATGACAAAAGTATATTCGCGTACATGCTGGCTGATTGTCATAAACTCATATGGAAGCCATTCTCGAAGCGCTTCCGCAAACTCCAAACCTATATTTTGCTGTACCGATAGATCGAGGTGCAGCGATTCCGCGAATTCAAATTCCACCTTGACGATACAGAAGCGGTCAAACTGCTGCCCGAAGTAGCTTCTCACCTCTAGCATCTCTTTTTCCGTGTGAGCACCGAGAATGATCAGATGCTTTAATATTGAGCTTTTCATGGAATGATTCAATGCATCAAGCTTCTTGAGCTGCTCTTCATTCAACGTAGTGATCGTCGAAAAAGCATGATTAATATAGGAATACTCATTACTGATAGAATAAGCGGTCTTCATTGATTTGGATGCTGCATCGACCAGCTTCTTCAACCAAAGCGTCTCCTTCATGGAATAAAGCAAGGACAAGAGCAGAATCACCAGCGTACCTCCGATTGCATAGTACAGAACGAGATTCAGTAAGGAATTTACTTGATCCTGAAAGGTATGCAGCGGAATGCCCACGACGGTGCTTAACCCAAGCATATCGCTCTTATGAGTCAGCGTGATGTACTTGTCCGAGGCTACCGTCACCTCATCCAGATTGCGAACGTCGCCGAGCGCTTCACTGCCCGGGTAGTTGGATGACATCAAAATCTGTTGGTTCTGATCGGTAATATAAGCGAAGGAATTCTCCCGTTGGTCCTCATGAAGAATCTTGCCGATAATATCCTCTTGATTGAATACAATCGCCAGAACACTCTCCTGATCGATCCCATTGAAGTAGGAATTATTAATAAACGCTGTCATCCCTTGAAACTCGCCTTGACGATAATAAGTTGAAGTAATCCCCTTGGCGGGCATGAGTTTTTCGCTGTATTTCTCCTCATACATCATACTGCGCCATTCTTCCGCAGAGAGGCCCGAATAGCCAAGGAAGCGGCCGTATACATTCTCGTAATTATCCGATGCGAAATAATTGGATATAAAAACCGGATTTTCTTTGAAAGTAATATATATATTGGAGAACAGGTCATTTGTAAGAGACAGGCTTCTCAGTTTTTTCTGGATCACATTGATATCCACATAATTTTCGCTCGGCGGAGGTCCATCCAAAAAGAACAGCCGTTTGAATTCTCTCTCCTCGCGTAAAAGACTGGTTATTTCATAGGATTTCATGATTTGCGATTCCAGCGACTCCATTCCTTCTTTCAGCTTAGTGCCGCTATTGTTAATCGTTAATTGCTTAGCCATTGCATAGGATGTATAGTAAAGCGGCACAATCACTAGAGAAAGCACGAACATAATTGAAAAATACTTCATGCATCTCTTCATAAAAATATGAACGGTCTTATGTATTTCTGTATCCCGTTTTTTCAACATGATCCCACCCCTTATTTGTAAGCGCTTCCGTAAAAGTGAATGACACACTGCTAGTGTGAAAGGATGACGCTAATTATGAAGTATAAGTAAAAAGTTGGTGGAAAGCAATTAGTAATGGGAAGCGTTGGAAAAGAAGCAGCACATCAAGTGTTTGAGAGATTCTGTCCTAACAAATTTATCGTAGAAAAAAAGCCACATGGAGCAGTTACACTCGCATGTGGCAGCATTTTGTTCGAATGAGGCACGATACTCTCTTTGCGATTATCTCTAGATACCTATAAAAGGGGACAGATCAATTCCATATTGTTTTAAAATTTGCTGAAGAAGTGCAATTATGAATAACAATATTAATACGTGACCGCGGCATTAAAGGCCAGATTCTAAGGGGACGACGGCAAAGCGTACAATCTGCCTTCTCCCGGAGCAAAGGCGGACGACATCGCTCCAGTGGCCGGGTTGTAATTCGTAGCCACTTCGCCTCCCGTCGTTTTGGAGATTTCCGTTACCGTGCTTGGTTTAGGCGAAAGCGTAAACGAGATGGTTCTCGAATTGACGGTATCCCGGTTGGTCACCATGACAAATTGGCGTCCATCGGCATCCGTCGAGTATCCGATTACTAACGGATCCGAAGGATTAGACGGCTGAAGGAAAAAGCTCGAAGGCAGCGCGGTCGTGCCCGCGGGCAGCGTTCCGGTATGATATACGGCCTTGGATGTCAGCGACAATAGCTTAGGTCCAAGTTTCAACACCTCCGCGTTAATATTTTGCGCGTACGTATACGAGGCGTTCTTGGTCCCGTTCGGCAGCAGAATGCCGTCATGGAAAGGTTCTCCTTGCCCGGATGGAGTCTCGTAGGTGAAGTAATTGATGCCTTTGGCCCCGTAGGCGAGGCTCGTGTACACTTGGTACCTCATTTCCCCTTCCGTAGGCGCTCTAAGCACCCCCGTGATCCCAACGGATTGAATATAGGTCCAAAAATCGATCGATGCCTCCAGGGATTGCCTGCGAATAATTTCCATATTCGAATAATAATCGGTGCTGATTCCGCCGCTTGCGCCGAACGGATAATGATCGTACATAAGGAAATCGGGGTCTTTGCTAGCCCAGCGGTAGACGTAATCTTCATAGGAAAAAGCGGTCAGGTTTTGATTAAGGGTAAACCAGAAATCGCCGTCCGAAGGACTGTCCGCCACGTAAGCCGTACCATCTTTCTCCCATTCCGTTCCACTCGTCGACTTCACGACCCAACCGACGGAATTGTCCCCGCCTCCTCCATGGGTAAGCTCCCAGTAATAGGTTGTATTCGGGCTTACGGCCGCATTCAAAGTAAACTGCGGATAATTCGTGCTCGCTCCCGATAATGTCTGCTGCGCGATCAACGTTGTTTTGGCGGGAGAATTCCACAGCTTCAGAGCTAAAGGTTCGTTCGTCCCCCATTGATTCTTGTCGATATACAATTGAATCGTCGATATTGTTGTCGTCTTCGAATTGGTTTTAAAGGATTGCCCTACAGACTGAGCAGGATTTACGAATACCCCTGTTTGCCCGCCGAAGCCGAGGTTGACTGCATAGGTCGGAAGCAAATTCACGTACGTTAAATGATTCGGATCCGCTGCCCTGATCTTCTCGATCGTGCTTTGCAAACCGACCATCTTTGCGGCCGAAGGTTCATCGACAAGATGATAGCCTAAGAAAGCTCCGTTCGTTTTATAGTGGTTGGTAATTTGTGCGATATCGGCCGCATACGGCTCGGCGCCTCCGATAAACATGCTACGGGCGTAATGGAGATTAAACCACAAATCGTGACTCGCCTGGGCTACGCCGTCCCGATAAGCGGTTCCTCCGCTATATGCATCGGAAGTATGATAGATCACATAACTTTGAGCCAATGGCCCGTCGGAGGTCAACTCCATGTAATACGTGGTATTCGGTGCAAGCCATTTATAAAAATAAAAGGTTGGGTGGATCGTACCCGCGGGTCCGGTTATCGATGAAATTCCGATCAGAGTCGTCTTGCCTGGCGAATTGTAGAGCTTTAACGTCATCTTCTGACCGGCGGCCGGCAGATTTTCATCCATGAATAACTCAATGGTATCGATAGCGATATCCGGAGTATTCGGAGTCGTGAACGTTTGCCCGAACGAATGACCGTAGTTGAGAAAATCTCCTCCGTCGCCGCGATTTTGCAATTCGTAAAACTTATACGAGTCCAGCCTTTCTTCCTGTACGACGCACTTTAAGCCATTAGCGGCACACTGCGCCAATGCGGCGTCGTTAAAGGTTTGATTGATAACGCCGTTCGTCAAAAGAACGTAGGTCGCATTCATGTCCTTTATCTGTTTGTAATTTTCGAACGTCGTGTCCTGAGGACTCGGCGACCAGAAAATCCCGATGGGAAACGGGGCGACCTTCGGATCGGATATCACTGCTTGGGCGGAAGAAACGGTAGAGAAAACGAAAATCGTCACCAATAGGCCTAGAAGGAAAGGTGACTTTTTTCTCATAAAATGACCTCCTTTTATTGAGAACGCTTTCCAAACCCGGCTCACACTCTTCTTTAACAAGAATAGGGCAACCGCTTCATCGGATATAGGAATATTTTTACCGGATTCATTGGACTTTTTTGCAGATCAAGCCGTGGGACGACGAGAAGGAGCTGTTCTAGCTATATAGGACTATTCCAAATCCGGAATGGTTTTCAAGTTGTTCGTTCTTTCCTCAGAGATTTCGTCGTAGCCCAGTTTCCTTTCTGTTTCTTGCCACTTGGCGATGATATCCCGGATTTCTTCCTCAGATTTCGCTAACACGCTAGAGACGACCATGTCTTTCCACCGGGTCGCGTAGCCTGCGCCCTTTTTCAATTCGATCGGTCCGGGGAGGACGTAAGGGGCTTTATCCGTAATATAGGTATAGACCGGCTCTCCCTGTACGTAACCCATGTTTTTCAAGGTTTCGACGACGTCCGCCCTTTTGTCGTAAGCGGTTGGAGCGTAGTAATTCGCCTGGAGATCGTAGTTCGGCGTCGGGCTGTAGTACCAGATCCCTTCGGGGATTTTTTCGGTAAGACTTCCTTTGAATTTATCCGCTGCTGCTTGCGTCTCTACGATCTTGTTGTCCGCGTCGTACTCCCAGTCGATGCCTTCCTGCCCGAAGGTCGTCAGTTTCCAACCTTCTTCCCCCATCGTGTATTCCATGTACTTGATGAAGGCATTCAAGTTTTCCTCGCTGATGCTCTTCTTAATGATCCAGTAAGAGTTGACTCCCAGCATGGCTTTTCTGACGAAATCCGTATTCAACGATGGATTTGTCTTGCTACTGAACACGGTCGTTCCGACGAACAGCCCCTTCGGATTCACGCTCGCCAAGCTATCGTTGACCGTCATGACGTGGGTGCCCCAAGTTCCGAACAATCCCACTCGGCCGCTGGACGCCTTCTCGATATATTGTCCGTACTTCATCGTCAAACTTTCCTTGTCAATCAAGCCCTCTTTAAAGAGCGAATTGTAATACGCTAGGAATTCGAACAGATTTTCCGTGAATACCATATCGTGCCGTTTGACCTTGCCGTCGCTCTTATCCGTAAACCAATCGTTTAATCCGACCGTCACGTTGCCGGAGCCCGCATAGGAATATTCCGGATTATCGAACATGTATTTATTGTTCCAGAACATCTCTCCGAAATCGATGGAAGGGATAACCTTCTGCCCGTCGGGCAATTTGATGTTATCACGGAAAGCGATCAACGTATCCCGCAATTCGTCAGTTGTCTTGGGCATAGGAAGGCCAAGCTGATCCAGCCAATCCTTACGAATGAGCGGCGCGGTAGCCGGCTTGGTTCCCCTCGGCGATTCGAAATTTTGGGGAGCTCGGAACAGCTTCCCAGTTTCTACGTCCGTGCTGATCGGCAGAAGCTGGCTAACTTGCGCCTTATAGTTCGGCATCCGATCGAGGATTTCGTTCCAGTCCAACAGAATGTCGTTCCGTCCCAGCGAATCGATCGTTTGCGCCGCCAGCGTAGAGCTTGTCGTCATTAAGATATCCGGCATGTCCGTCGCTTTGGTGGCCGCCCACAGCTGAAGCTTCTTGTCGGCTTCGTCGGAGCTTCCCGTCTTCAGGACGTTAAGCTTGACTTTGAACCCCAGCGCCTTCTCGAGCTCCGGTCCAATTCTGTCGCGTGCTTCGTCGACGGTAGGCCATCCCCAGTTAAACGAGGAAACGAGGAGTTCCGATGGAAGAGCTTCCATCGAGGTTTCCACCGAAGCGGTTGCCTGTTGTGCCGGCGAGGATGCCGCAGGAGCGGATTCCTTCCCCCCGTCGTTCGTCTTGACGCAGCCGGCCAGAACGCTGGAAGTCGCCAGCGCTAGCGTAGCCAGTGAAACTATCATTTTCTTTTTCATGTCTGCTAACCTCTCCCTATGATTTCATTATATATAAATACCGTTAGGTACTCATACCGTTTGTCCGTTTAACCTTTGATCGAACCTAGCATCATGCCTTTGACGAAATACTTTTGAAGAAACGGATAGACGACGATAACCGGAACCGTCGTAATAACCAGCATGGCCATTTTGACCGACTCCGCAGTAACGGTCGCTTTGAAGCCCGAGTCCAGCTTCGAAATGGACGCGATGTTGGAAGCCTCATTGGTTTGAATGATTTTCAGAAGTACGTTCTGGGCGGTCCAGAGATCTTCGCTTGTCATATAAGTAAATCCGGAAAACCAGTCGTTCCAATGAAACACGCCGATAAACAGCGCAACCGTCGCCAGCACCGGCGTGCTTAGTGGCATGACGATACGCCAGAAAAGAGAGAAATCGCTCGCTCCATCGATGACAGCGGATTCTTCCAAAGCGGCCGGTAACTCGTTCAAGAAGGTACGAAGGATCAAGATATGGAAAGTGGCGAGCAAATGCGGCAAGACATAAACCATCACGTTGTTGACCAGGCCCAGCATGTCCATGACGACGTAAGTCGGGATGATGCCGCCGGAGAAATACATCGGAATCAGCATCCACCAGGTGAGAAACTTGCCAAAAACGAAGTGCTTCTTCGTTAACGCGAATGCGAACATCGCGGTCAGGATCAAATGCAGAACGGACCCGGCTATGACCCGAAACAATGTAATTTGGTAAGCGTTCAACAGCTCCGATGTCTTGAAGATCGCTTTATAATTTTCGAAGGAGAAGGATCTTACCCACAGGTATAGCCCTCCCCGCTGCGCGTCCAGCGGATCATTAAGGGATACGATCAAGACGTAGTAGAACGGATAGATACAGACGAACGTGAAGATCAACATAAGGATTCCATTGATCGCCGCGAACGCGTCGAATTTTCGTGTCTTCTTCATGGCTTACCTCCGAAATCAAATGATGGAATCACTCTTGGCGGCTTTCGCCAAATAATTGCAGACGATGAACAAGGCCAGACCGATAATGGCTTGGAAGATACCCATGGCCGTTCCGATCGAATACCCCATTAAGCCCATATCCTTCAAGTATCGAAGAACGAGCGTGTCCAGAATTTCGGCCTGCTGCTGAACGGTCACGTTCGACATCGTCCACATTTGATCTTGACCCGCCTTTAACAGGTTCGAGGCGTTCAGAATAAACATGAGCACGATCGTGTTTTTGATCCCCGGGAGAGAGATGTGCCAGATCTGCCTGAACCGGCTGGCTCCATCCACCTTGGCTGCCTCGTACTGCTGGACGTCGATCGCGGACAAAGACGCGATAAAGATAATTGCGCTGAACCCCATGTTTTTCCATGCCTCGGTAAATAGAATGATCGGATAGAAAGCGTTCTTATCCGCTAAGAAATAAAACGGCTCTTTCAGGACCCCAAGGGAGACGAGCAGATCGTTCACAACTCCACCGTCGATGGACAAGAGCTTATACCAGATCCCCGCCGCGATGACCCAAGAGACGAAATACGGCAAATAGGAGGTCGTTTGAACGAATTTCCTGAACCATCCCTTGTTGATTTCGTTGAGCAAAAGGGCAAATACGACCGTGGCCGGGAAGAGCACAATCATTTTCATCACACTGATTAGGATCGTGTTCCGGAGCGCGTTATTAAAATCGGGCATATCGAATAACGTTCTGAAATTATCGAATCCGACGAAGTCGCTTCGGAACACGCCTTTGAAGACGTCGAAGTCCTGAAAAGAAATGACGACGCCGTACATCGGCAAATAGGAAAA
Organism: Paenibacillus sp. J5C2022; assembly: GCF_025567625.1. GTDB lineage: Bacteria > Bacillota > Bacilli > Paenibacillales > Paenibacillaceae > Pristimantibacillus. The sequence continues at coordinate 73,162 of NZ_JAOQJC010000028.1, forward strand.
CACGAGAAAGAACAGAAATCCGGGTAATGCGAACGCGATCAACCATTTTTGACGATAAAGCTTGTTCATACCTTTCACCTGCTTAGCTGTAAAATAGTTCTCTCAAGAGAAATGTAAGCGCTTTCTTAACGAGATGAGCAGGACCGCCCTTTCCGAATTAGCCTTGCTTTCCAAAACGCCGCTCGGAATGGACTCGACCTACCACCGATTACGCCTTGCTTGTACTTCTACTTTATCGTACTGAGCAACTGCTTATCTTGTACGAATTTTACACGTTTTTTGGACTTTTTTTACTCTTCGTCCGCCATTCGTTCGGCGTCGTTCCCGTCGTTTTTTTGAATACCCGATTGAAGTATTGCTGATCGGAAAATCCTAGTCCGTGGGCGATGTCCGCGATCTCCAGCGCCCCGTTCTTGAGCAGCTCTTTCGCCTTGTCGATCTTCAGCCCAGTCACGTATTTGACGAAGCCCTGATTCGTGGCGGCCTTAAAGACGCGCGATAGGTACGAGGGATTAAGGGCAAATTTATCAGATACCGTCTGCAGAGTGATCTCTTCCTCAATATTTCTTGACACGTAAGCGATGATTTGATCGATGACCGACGAATTCGGAGCGGGATTCCGCAGGACACCTTCCTCCGATCCGGGATCGGAACGAAACAATCTCTCGATCATCGCCTCAATCATCTTCACGATCGCGCCGCGATCTTCGAGTTCGTCCAGAGCTCTTCCCGATAGAACGTCTGGATCGATCCGATCGACGAAATCGTAGCCGTTCTTTAAACAAAACCGGATCACCAGATTGACGTACTCGTTAAACAGGTAGTCTATCGAAATTTCTTCCCGGCATTCGACAAGAGAGCGGACGAATACATCCTCCGAGGTATGACGGAGAAGGGCGATCACTTTTGCAAGGCTTTTGTTTTCCAGACTTTGCTCGGCCAGCTTGAATTTAAGCGCGAGCGATTGCGAAGCGCTATTGTTGCGAACCTCGTTTGCGGCATACAGGAAGATTCGGTCCGTTCCGAAGCAAAATCGGTTCTTCAGCGCCTTCGCGGCTTGCCGGTAAGCCGTCCTCGGATCGCCGCAAGGTCGACTGACGCCGATCGTTACCGCTAAGCCGTGCTGATTGCCGAGCGACGCGCGAAGCCGATTCGCTTCCTTAGCCGCCACGTGGGCGAGCTGATTTTCGTCCTCGCCACCGAATATGAGAATGAAGGTATCCTTGCCGAAGTAATTTCCCATCATCCAGCCGTTTCCCATTTCATCGTCGAATCGATCGCGCAATTCCCGATAGACTTCGCCGTCGACTGGCCGTTCGCCGGTATGGAGCTTGACCGAGGCAACGAGGTAAGAGTCGTGCCTCAGCATTTCAATTTCCCGTTCCACGTCCCCCTTTTCGGCCTTATCCCCCCACCGGTCGGTCAAGAGATGATAGATCTCCTTTTCCATCGCCATGCGGCGATTTTCCCGGGTGACCGCTTCGATCCGTTCACTCTCTACCTTCGCTTGACCGGATGCCGCGATCGCGTCCCGCATCGCCTCCACCACGAGAAAAAGGTCTTGGGCCTTTACCGGCTTAAGCACGTAATCCGTCACCCCGTGCTTCATCGCTTTGACGGCGTAATCGAACTCAGCATAGCCGCTGGTCACGATAAACCTGATGTCCGGATACGCTTCCTTTACGGCCTCGATCAATTCTAATCCGTTCATGACGGGCATCCGGATATCGGTCAGAATCACGTCCGGAAGTTCGCCGCCTTCGATCAAATCCAGCGCTTCCCTGCCGTTTCCCGCCGTTAAAACGCTTTCGAACGAAACGGAACTGTCGTGAAGCAAATAAACGATTTTGTCCTTGCTCAGCTCTTCGTCGTCTACGACCATGACCTTCATCTAGATGCACCTCATTTCAATTTGCGACCAATAATGACGACTCTTGTCCCTTTCACCTTGGCGCTTTCGATCGAAACTCCGTAATCGCCGCCGAATAACAGCTTAAACCGCATGTTCACGTTCTTCAGTCCTACGCCCCTGCGAGTCCCGGAATGCGGCAAGGAAGATTCTTCATCGATATCTTGCATGATCTTGCGAAGTATGGGTTCCTCGATTCCGATTCCGTTGTCCGACACTTCCAGAACGATCGTATCCTCCGTTTCGTAAGCCTTAATCCGAATGACGCAGTCCATGGACATTTCGTTAAATGCGTGCTTGATCGCGTTTTCGACGACGGGTTGAAGCGTGAACCGAATCGTCCGGTACTCCGACATGCCTTCGTCGATCTCATAGATCACGCTTAAGCGGCTGCCGTAGCGAACCTGGATAATTTCAAGATAATTTTTCACGTGCTGGATTTCGGTTCCGATCTCCACGACGTTGTTGCTCGCGACGTTCATATTGTAGCGGTAAAAATCGGCCAGCTTTTCCACCATTTCATTAATTCTGACATGATCCCGTTTGATGGCCAGCGAACTAATCGCGTCAAGCGTATTGTACAGGAAATGAGGGTTGATCTGGTCCTGCAAACTCTTGATCTCGGCTTCGTTGCGCAGCACTTGGTTCTCCAGCACGTTCTTGACCATCGAATTAAAGCTATCGCTGAGATCGCCGATCTCGTCGTTGCGGTTAATGTTGCTTCGGATTTGGTAGTTCGACTTCTCTATGTTTTTCATCGTCTTGGATAACCGCTTGAGATCCCGCGTGCTCCTCGTCACGAAGAGATGAACGGCGAGAATCAAGATGGTCATCACGATGATTCCCGTCATCATAATGATGATTTTCGAATCGTTGATTTGTTTGTCGATCTTGTTTTGATTAATCAAAGAGACGACGTACCAGCCCGTTGTCGCGGAATTTTTAACATTGGCGTAATAGCTTGCCCCATTGAGATGAAGCGTGTCGAATTCGGCTAGTCGGCCGATGTCCTTGTCGCTGAATTCGTCGTAAGCCGAGACGTCGGAATTCAGACTGAAAATCACCTTCCCGTCCTCCGTCGTAATGAGAGTATCGTCGAACGCTTCGTTATTGACCCCATTGAGAAATTGTGAGAACAGGTTTTTGTCGGCGCTCAGTACCATAAAGTCTTTTTCTCCGGGCAGGTTGCCCCATAACTTGATGGCTTGGGTGAATAACGTATTGTTGTCCTTGCCAGATAACAGGGAGAACCCGGGCAGCAGCACCATCGATTGCTCGGAATCAGTGATCTCGCGGTACATGTTCGTATTCAAGGCATTGCGAATATATTTGAAATCCTGGCCGTCATTTAAATCCGTCGTCAGAATTTCCTGCCTGTCGAAGAGGATGACCGATAGCGATTTGTAGCCTTTGAAAAAAATCAGCGATCGGATGTTATCGTAAAAACGATTGTAGGCAACATATCCCTCGTAGGTTCCGACGAACTTCTTGTCCGCAATCACGGGGAGGTTGGCATCCTTGGAGAGGATCATAAGCACCTTCTGCATGTCGTCGACGTAACGGTCGATGCTGTTGCTGATCTGCGCGTTTAGGCTCGTAACGTACTGATTGATGTTTTCCTTCGTATACTTCTCCATGAAATGCGATAATAGAGCGCTTAAAACGGTAATAAAAACGATGCCAATGATCGTGTTGAACAAAATAAATTTATTTCTTAAACCAAAAAAGAGGAGTCTGCTCCTCTTTTGGAAAGATTGAACGTTATTCGTTCGTATAAGATAACCCCCTGACATGGAAGTGGGAACTTTGAAGGTAGGACGTTGCTCCCATTATAGCATCAATTAATCGAATCGCAGCGTAATTTCGGCGTTCCCGTCGAATTGTTCGACCAAGATGGTTTGCCGCGAAGCGGAATATGATCCGCCAATGATCGTTGCGGGATTCGCCCCTTCCGGATGCGGGAGCCGGATGCTTACAGTATTCGGCTTTCTGTCCGACCGGCAGACGACTTTCGCCACGATCTCGTTGCGCTCCAAATTCGATTCGACGCGCAACGTGACTTCTCCGAAATAAGTCACGATTCCGTCCAACTCGATGACGTTGCCGTTCTCCAGCCATCTGCTCGGAATTCCCGGCAACAAGTTCAACCGATCCTCCCCGTCTTCCATGTAAAGCATCCAACGGGTCTGCATGAGGAACCAGCCTTCTTCGTGCGTCTTATGCGGGCTGGCGTGCCAGAAGTGCTCCCAGAACGTATACGTCTCCCGGTCTGCCAATCCGGAGAAACCATTATAATAGGCTTTCAGGAACGGCTTGACCTCGCCGCGCTTCAGATGCACCCAAGGATGCATGCTGTAGTAGGGCTGACTTAAAGCGACATTGCGGGTACACATCAATTCATGATGATAATTCAACATGAATTCCGCTGCGGCTTCGTCTGGACGAACGACCTCTTGAAAAACGAGGTATAGCGGGCCCAGAAGGGAATCCCGAGCGGTGACCGAACCGTGCGTCAGCCATTTGCCGCCTTCCCCGTTCACGGAAAGCGGTCCTCTGTGCTCTGCCCAAGGAGGGACGGTCGGCACCCAGCTTCCGTCGGCCAGCGGGACGACCGGTGAACTTGCCATCGTGGCGAACAAACCTTGACGGATATCCTCTTTCAGAGCTTGCGCTTCGGTGTCTACTAGTGCGGAACTGCCGGGATCGACGTTCCTGAGCATCTCCGCCAGACGGCTCATCCCCATATACGCATACCCGTTTAACATAAAGGAGCGGAACGGGTCTTCCGGATCTGCGGTCTTCCCTTCCAGCATGCCGTATCCTTTGCCCCGAAGCTCCTCCGTTTTATTGCGGTCCCTCCACTTAGCCAGATAGTCGAATGCCTTTAGCAGATGGTCCTTTATCTTAATAACCCATTCTTCGTCCCGGGTATACCGGTAATGCTCTCCGAGACTCCACAACGCGGCGCCCGTTTCCAGCATATACCCGCCATAGTTTTGCATCAGACCGTCCTCGTGCTGCTTATCCAAGAAAAATCGCAATGCCCTCTCCGCAACGTCGTTCCATCCCATGGACTCCATGAATTGGATAATCGGCGAACTCTCCGAGCCGATCGCCGTATACACGCCGATCGTCGGAACGATCGTTCCGCCGGGCTCCAGGCCGTATGAGACGAGATCGAGATGAAGCAATCCGGCCTTGACCATCTCTTCGATCCGCGGCTCGGGAAGCTTGATCGACGCCGCTCGGGAAAGCTTCTCCCGCCAGAAAGCGCGGCACTCCGTCCATCTCTCTTCGAAGCTCTGCCGACTCAATCCTTCAGCGCGTTCCCTGGAGATGGGACGGTGAGGCAAGTAAAATTCGAAAGTGACCGACTCTCCCGGAGGAAGGAGAACCGCCGTCTCTTCCGTTCGAAGCGGTTGTCCGCCCAGCCTGGATACGCAGCAAATCCGATCTTCCGAGTAGCTGACGAACCCGTTATCCCCGTCGAACTTGTATTGCATGTCATCGTTTAAGACGAAAGCGTTGGGAACGACATTTTTGAACCAAGCGTATCTGGGCACTTGGGCTTTGTTCGTGGCTACCGCCCGGAAGTAGAGCACCGTCTCCTCATCCCGCTTCATCTCCTGCGGAAGGATTCTTTCCCGAAGCGCCGTCTGTTCTTCCGTCAGCATATGAAAGTGGCCGAAGCCGTCGGCGGCCAGATAATGCGTGCCCCTTAACGTATCGGCATTCAAAGGGCTGCTTTCATAAGAGACGAAGGATACCGTGTCGTAGACTACGTCGTTATCCGCGATGGAGGCGTGCAGGATGGGGAGCGTTCCGTCCTCGAGCCTGCGGGTAACGCCGTCCACACAGCCTACGCCTCGGCCAAGCATGTACCGGTAACAGACGGGCTTATCCTCGTTCTCCGGCAGCCTTACTTCGAAACCGTGAAATCTCGGCTGCACCCAGTCCCACAGCCTTTCCTCTCCGCCGATACCGCGAAACCCGACGCCGAAAATCCGAACGTCGCGCGACAAACCGAGCCATGTCTGGGATGCAAGCTCCCGGGTATGGGCTGCAGCGCTAGCGAAGGTTTCCTCCGGCTCGTCATCTATGCGCTGCAGATCGGTAATCAAGTTCAACGATTTGACGTCGTGCTGAATTTGCTCATAAGTCCGATCGTCCTCAGCCTGCGTAACCGCAATTCCGTAGGCAGGAATATATATCGGATAAGCCTTGTTCACATCCCGCAAGAAAAAGCTGAACGGGTGCTCCGACGTATCGATGTTCACCAGAATCGCCTGTGCACCTTGCAAATCCTCCGATCGCACGGTCACTTCCAGTCGTATCGAACTTCCGTCCGTGAAGAAGCTCGATCCTTCAGCTTCACCGATCCCACGTATAATTGCCGTACTAACAGTGCCGTAATTCGTCGAGACGCTTCCTCGGGACGGTCCCTTCTTCCACTCCACCGCGAATTTCGCATCCATTCGATCCAGTCTCCTTTATATCGTAATCCACATCGCTTTAAGCTTCCGGGACAAAGCGAGTTCTCAACGTTCCGATCTTCTCGATGCAAATGCTGACTTCGTCGCCGGGCTTCAGGTAAACCTGCCGCTCCACCGGCAATCCGAGTACGATTGCGAATGATGTCCATCACTTCTATGTGGAGGGACAGAGCATAATCTTCGCGATGGCGCCCGGGCCGGACACCAGCTTCTCGAAGCTGCTCTGGCCTTCATCCAGGGAACGATGCTCCGTCCAGGGCAACAAATCGATGCTGCCCTCCGCGATCCAGCGCAGAGCCGTTTCGAAATCGTTCCGCGAGTACGCAAAAGCGCCGAACAGCTTAAGCTCTTCACGGATCATCGAATTGATCGGCAATGTCGTATCGGCCTCATGAAGGCCGGTCAGCCCGATTCTGCCGCCGCGTCGCACGGATTGCACGCAGCGAAGGCGGGTCGAAGCGGCTCCTACCGCATCCACCGCCGCATGAAACCCTTCCGCAGGCTTAAGCGACGCAATCTCCGCGTCTCCCTGCGCCGGTGTGCTGCCCAGCTCCGCCGCGATGCGCAGCCGATCGGCGTTCAGATCTGCTACAACGATGTTCTCCAACCCGAGAGTTCTGGCAGCAGCCAGAGCGAACAAACCAATCGGTCCGGCCCCCAGGACGAGCAGACGATCTTCCGGTCTCAGAGCGATCAGCCGGCACAGATGAACCGCGCAGGCGAACGGCTCCGCGAATGCCGCCTGATCGAAGGAGACGGAATCAGGAATCAGGTGAATGTCGCGCTCAGGTACCGCGACATATTCCGCGAAGGCTCCCGGAGCATGCGCTCCGAGCAGCCTGCGGCTGGGGCACAGCTGCTCGGAGCTTCCAAGGCAATCCTCGCATTCGCCGCATGTGCCCAGAGGGTTGACCGTAACTCGGTCGCCCGGCCGGAACTTCGTCGCTCCTGATCCCGCTTCCGCCACAACGCCGGAAAATTCATGCCCCATAACGAGAGGCGGCACGCGCAGCGAGTTATGGCCGAGGAAGCCGCCCAACTCGGAGCCGCATATGCCGACTCTCTCGACCCGAATAAGCACTTGTTTCTCCCCGGGGGAGGGAACCGGGATGTTCCGGATATTCATTTGTCGGGGTCCTTCATATACAAGCGCCCGCATCATCGATGACATGTGTATCTCCTCCTCACTCGACCCGGTAGCGGTTCAATACGGCTTCGTCGATCTCCACGCCCAATCCCGGACGCTCGACGGGAACGGTTACGTAGCCGTCCTTGAACTCCACCTCGCGGCTGACCAAGTCCCGCGCCAGCGGGGAACTCGATACGGTATATTCGATCATAAAGCCGTTCGGAATCGCTGCCGCGAAATGCGTGCTGGCCGCAACCAAAATGCCGGTTTTGAAGGCGTGCGGGACGACCTTCTTGTGGCGATCGTAAGCCAAATAAGCAATTCTCTTGCCCTCGGTCAATCCGCCAACGCGCGCCAGATCAGGCTGAATGATGTCCAGATGCCCTTCGTCGAGCAGCCGTTGGAACGCCATTCGGCCGCTCTCCTGCTCGCCGCCGGCGATCGAAATTCTCGTCCTGTCCGCCAATTCGCGGTATCCGGCAATATTATTGGAATGCACCGGCTCCTCCAGCCAATAAACGCCGTATTTCTCGTAGACTTCGGCCATTCGCAGCGCGCCCTTCAAGTCCCATGCGAGTCCCGCATCAATCATGATGTCGATGTCGTCGCCAATCGCTTCCCGGATTGCCTTGACCTGCGCCTCGTCGAACTTCGGATCGCGTCCGATCGGTCCCCAGCCGAACTTCATCGCCCTATAGCCCTGCTTAGCGTACTGCTCCGCCATGCGAGCCGCTTCCTCAATCGTCTCCGGCATGAGTGCGCTTGCATAGGCTTTCAGCTTGCGGTGGAAAATGCCGCCCATCATCTCGCACACAGGACGGTTCATCACCTTGCCGAATATATCCCACAGCGCGATGTCCACGCCGCTGATCGCGTGCAAAGCAGGGCCGGTGCGGCCGAAATAAAGCGTTCCCCGATACATTTTGTCCCACAGCCGTTCGATCTCGATCGGATTTTCCCCGATCAGCAAGCTCCTAAGGCCGGTCGCGATCGAGTGGGAAGCGCGCGCGTCCACGACCGCTTTGGCAACAAGCGGAGAAGAGTCGACCTCGCCCACGCCTACGATCCCTTCATCGGTATTGATGCGGATAATTAACGTATCCTGCGTGCCGTCGCATTGCTCCGCATCCAGATCGGGCAAGCGTAAATGTATCGCTTCGACTTCGGTAATTTTCATAAATTCATCTCCGTTTCGGTTGATACTTGCCAAGTAGCGAGCAAGTCGACGCGCAGAGGTGTAAACGTCTCCAGAACAAGAGAGTCCTCAAGCGCCAATACGGAATGGGAAACGTTGCTCGGAACTCGGACCTGCTCGCCCTCCTCCACCTCGACTTCCACGCCGTCGATGTACATGCGAATTTTGCCTTTCACGACAAAGCCCAACTGCTCATGGGGATGAGCGTGCTCTGGACCGAAGCCGCCTTGCTTAAATTCGATCAGCATGCTCATCATCGATTGGCCCGGGGGCAGTATTTTGCGACGGATTTCCCGGGAAATCTGCTGCCATTCTCCTTGATTCGACACCGCTTTCTCCCCCTTAAAAAGTGACCGACAGTCCGCCGTCGACAGGAATCGTCGCACCTTGGACATAAGAGGCCGCCTCGGAAGCCAGGAAGGCGATTACGCTCGCCACCTCGTCGACCTCTCCGGCTCTGGCCTGCGGAATTTTCCTCATTCCTACGTAATAACCCTTGAACCAGTCCGTCTCCAACTCGTTCACGCCGCCGACGACCGACAGCCCCGTATCGATAAACCCCGGCGCAACCCCGTTCACGCGAATGCCATGCGGAGCCAGTTCCAGCGCAGTACCGCGAGTTAATTGATCGAGCGCCCCTTTGGCCGCGTTGTAATGACTGGATTGATTCAAGGCGCGATAGCCGTTAATCGACGATACGTTCACAATCGCTCCGTGGATGCCCGCTTCGATCATCGCCTTCGCAGCGTACTTGGTTCCCCAATAAGCGCCGTTGACGATCGTGTCGAACACCGCTCGCCACCGTTCCGTCGTTTCCTCCAGGAAATCGCTCTCGTAGAACATTGCCGCATTGTTGATCAGAACATCTATCCGGCCGGTATGTTCGATGGCCGCCTCGATCATACGCTTAACGTCCTCTTCGTCGGAAACGTCGGTCTTCGCATATAAGGGCCGCCCACCGATTGTCTTCAATTGCTCGACAGCCTGATATCCGTTGGACTCGCTGCGCCCAGCGATCAGAACGTTCGCCCCCTCGGTCGCGAACAGCTTGGCGGTCGCAAGGCCGATTCCCGTTGCTCCTCCCGTGACAATAACCGTCCGGTCTTCGAATCTCCTCATGTTCCGTCCCCCCCTATTCGTATTGGCTCAGGGAAGCAAGCTTCCGGTAATGTTGCGCGGGTACGCTTTCGCCCGAATGAAGCCCTCTGCATAGCGGACTCCGCTTTGAATGCCACGGAAACGGGAGGTCACCTCGATCATCTCCATCGCATTGGAGCCGTATTGATCCTGCAGCCAATCCCCAACTTGGCTGACATGCTCGGCCAGCATTCGCCTCTTCGTCTCGAACGTCTCCGTAATATCCACATACTCCTCCGGCTGGAAGCCTAATCCCGCCACACTGTCCATGAAGTAGACAATCGGAATCTTATCCAGCTTTGGACTGGCCGTGACGATATTGGGAACGGTCGTCATGATCGCTACATCGTTGGCGATCCGTCCGGTAATTGTATGGTCGGGATTATAGAGATCGTCCGGCCAATGCGTCAGGACGACTTCCGCATCGCTGCAGCGCATCGCTTCAATGAATGCCAGTCTCGTCCCTTCCGTATCGAACAGAAACTCGTCCGGATAGCCCATCCAGATCAGCTCCGCTCCGATATGCTTGGCTGCTGCGATCGCTTCTTGGCGACGGATTTCCGCGATCTCCTCCTTCGGAAGCGTCGGCGAGCCCACCTCCCCGTTGGTTACGACCGCGATCGTGACCCGGTCGCCGCGTGCGGCATATTTCGCCAACGTACCGCCTGCCCAGATCTCAGCGTCGTCCGGGTGGGCGCATATAGCTAGAACATTCATATTGGCTCTTCCTCCTTTTTCGCTTGAACCCATCATAAATCCGCATTAGTCGATTGTCAACAATCAATCTTCAGCAATTGTCTGTTGAAGATCGACTCACATTCCACTATAATAGCGGTAATAGACGGCTTATATGGATGAAGAAGCCAATATTCGTTAAGGAGTTTAATTAACCATGGATACATTTCAATTTAAGAGCCAAGAAAACCTCTCCTTGCGCCAACGGGTTCTGAACGATATTCGGAACGCGATTATCGGCGGGCATTTGAAGCCGGGGGAAAAGCTGAAGGAGCTGGACATTTCCAAGCAAATGTCGATCAGCCGCGGGCCTATACGCGAAGCGTTGCGAGATTTGGAAGCGCTCGGTCTCGTCGTCAGTTCCCCCTATCGGGAAACGACGGTAGCCGACGTTCGGAAGGAAGAAGTCACGGAATTGCTGATTCCGATCCGCCTGAAGCTGGAGCTGTTCGCCTTGAAGTACAGTCACGCCAAACGAGACGAGGCGTTCTACGGCAAGCTTGAGCAGATCGTCGAGCGGATGAAGAAATATGCGGCTGACGGAGACTTGCCCGCACTGGTCGAAGAGGACATTCAATTTCACGAGCAACTCCTCTCTCTCGACGATTCGTCTTATACGCTGCAAATCTGGTCGGGGATCGTCAACCGGCTGCGCCTGCATTTTATCAAGAACACGAGTCGTTTCGACGATATGCGGAGGGTCGTCGACGATCATGCCGCTTTGCTATCCACGCTTCGCAGCGGCTCCGAGGAGGAGATCGAGGCGCTCTGGACGCAGCATATCCAGGATGAGGATTGCTTGCTTTGCTTTACTGACGAATCTGAGAACGGGGATATATCATAATGAAGAAATACGAGCCGCAAAGGAACAATCCGCCCGTCTCGCTCTCCGACGGGCAAGGCGGTCGACTGCTGGTTCGGGAGCAAGGCGCTCGGGCGCTGGCGTTATGGGCTAACGAACAGGAGGACTCCGCCTTCTGGCACGCCGACGGCGCCGCCCATCCGGATCTCCCTTGGAATGTAGGCGGGGACCGTACTTGGATCAGTCCGGAACTGGATTACTACACGGACGCTTCCGGACAATATGACGTTCCTGCGCAGCTCGATCCGGGTAACTGGAAGCTCGATCTGTCCTCCAACTCCCTCGTCGCCGCCAGCATGGACTGCGAGCTGCTTCATCGGACTTCCGGTCGAAATGTCCTCCTGCAACTGACGAAGCAGTTCACTTTAACGCCTAATCCTTATGCCATGAACTCGGGTTCGGCGGCTGGGATGAGCGAATCCGTCTCCTATATCGGATACGAAGTTCATACTCGCATGCATTTATCCCCCGGCGATTCGCGGCCTGCTGCGGAATGCGAATCCGCTCCCGGCTTCTGCAACCTGTGGAGCATTATGCAGGTTCCTCCCAGAGGCCGTATCCTGGTCCCGAGCTACGGACCTGTTCGCCCTCGGACGATGTTTTCCCAGACGGATACGGTAAATGTGGAGCTTGCGCCCCATGGCTTCCGCATTCCGTGCGAAGGCGTTCACAGTTTTAAGCTGTCGGTCGATGCGTTGTCTTCAACGGGGAGATTCGGTTATTTGCGCCGATTGGACGACAACAGGAGCAGTCTCGTCGTTCGCCAATTTACCGTTCATCCTTCCGGCATCTACCCGGACTATCCTCCCGATGATTCCCACTACAAGGGATCGTGCATGCAATTTTATTACGACGGCGGCCAGTTGGGACATTTTGCCGAGCTTGAATATCACTCTCCTGCGTTAAGCATCGACGTTCCCGGAGCATCATCGGACGTGTCGAAGGTTTACTATTTTGTCGGCCCTCATGATAACATCGAGCAAATCTCGCAGGATTTGCTGGGCATGCGTTCCGTCCTGTAGGGCAAGCCATCTTCCGGATGTTGCGACCGGTCATCGCACGGTATTGCGTCGGCGACATAGGCCTTACGCAGCCCATAGGAGCAAAAAAACAAGGTGCAGGAAGCCATGCGGCTTTTGCGCCTTGTTTCACTTTGTTATTTCAAAAACGATAGTTACTCTTGAGATTTATATCTGGATGGCAAGTATTGCGGGAGCATGCTACTAGTAATCAAACTAACCAACTCTTCTTGCATCCATCCCAATTCTTCTTTTGTGCAGTCACTGATTTTCTCTATTTTTTCTGAATCAAGATGCTCGAATACAAAACGAACACATGCCTCAAAAGCCATTAGTTCACTTTCTGACAACTGCAAGTCAAATAATATTACACTCGATATTTCTTCCTTCTTTAGAAGTTCCATTACTACCACCCTACATGATTTTTTTAATGTATCTGCAAACTCTGCAGGTTCCTTTTCTGATGGTTGCCTCCATCTGCCATCATATTGTTGTAATATATCTTTTTGTCCAGCCTTTTGCAGATCATTAATTACATTCCCAACAGGTCTACCTTGAACACTAAAATGATAGTTTTTCTGTACTGTCCCCAAATCACTTCTTGCGTCACAGTATATCTTCATCTTGCCGCCCATTGCTTTATCACGCATAAATAAAACTTCTTAGCCAATGTTGTACTCAACCCTGTGCCTCGAGGGATCGGTATATAACAATGGAGTAATCTATTTTTAACGAGGTAATAACCTCTGTTGTTTACGAAATTAGACCGACGAATCGGTAATAAATATCAATGCGCTGCACGCGCTTGCCGTTTATCTTTTCGGCATCATACACAACAACCTTGTCAATCAGTTCATTCAATACCGCTTTTGTTAATTCCTTCATATCCGTATACTCGCGTACCCGTTCCAAAAATCGAGTCGTGTTTTCCTGCTTGTTCTCTGCCTGGTGAAGCTGTTCCTCCAACAGCTTGAGCCGCTTCTTCAGTTGAGCTTGCTCTGCTGTAAAATCTCGTGACAACGTCACATACTGTTCATCCGTGATTTTTCCTAAAGCATTGTCTTCATAAAGCTTCCGCTGAATGGTCTGCAACTCGCTTTTCCGGCTGTTTAACCTGATGCGTTCTTTCACAGCGGCGCTCCATTGCTTTTTCTGCTGTTTCTGACTCACCGCGGCAAGCTTCTCCGCAAAGGCGCTTTCCCTCTCCTTGGCGGTCTGCGCATGTCGTCGGATGTCCGCCAACATAATCTCGTAGATGTCCACATAGCTGATGTAATGGAAGCTGCAATACGCTTTGCCGCGCGTCCGCGACTGGTTGCAGGCGAAGCTACCGCGACCGCCTTTACCGCCGCTGGTCTTGCTGCTGCCTCCGCGAGCAAAGGACAGGCTTTGACCGCAGGTCGAGCATTTCAGCAAACCCGCGAAGATTTGATGCTCTCCCTCTTTGGTCGGGCGATTCCTCACCCGAATGACCTTTTGTGCTAATGCAAAGGTTTCCTCGTCAATCAGCGGCTCATGCGTATTCCGAACCACAATCCATTCGTCCTCGGGTACGGCGACGACCCGCTTTTTCTTGAAGGAGGGCTTGGTTGCCTTATGGCTCACCATATGCCCCAGATGCGCCTTGTTCTGGATAATAGCCTTGACGGTCGTTGCGCCCCAATCGTACGGATGCCGGGTATTGGCTACTTTCAGGTAACGCTGATGCTGCTCCGCCAAGTAAGCGCGAGGAGTGAGAACACGATCTGCCCGCAGCAGTCTACCGATTTTAAAGGGACTGTGACCTTCCACCGCTAATCGGAAAATACGTCGCACAATCGCGGCGGTCTTTTCATCTGGAATCAGCTTATGCTTGTTCTGCTCGTCCTTGCAGTAGCCGTAGGGGGCAAAGGCTCCCGTGTAATCGCCATTTAACGCCCGCTGGCGATAGCCGCTCTTGACCTTCCGGCTTGTGTCGCGGACGAACCATTCATTGAACAGATTCCGCAGCTCCATGAAATCGTCCTCGCCCTTGGCGGTGTCAATGTTCTCGCTGACGGCAATAAAGCGTACCTGATGCTCCGGGAAAAACACCTGAATGCACAGGCTCGTTTCGATCTGGTTGCAGCCCAAGCGGCTCAAATCCTTCACCAGCACAATATCAATGCCGCCGTTTTCAATTTCCCGCTTCATTCGCTGGAAGTCGGGGCGATCAAAATTGGTGCCGCTCCAGCCATCGTCCGTGTACACCTCAACTACTTCAAAGCCCTGCTCCTTCGCGTAACGCCGGAGCAGAATCCGTTGATTTTCGATACTCATGCTTTCGCCACTCTGTTCATCGTCCCGGCTCAAACGGCAGTAAATTGCGGTTCGGGTTTGCTGTTGTTTCTTCATTCTCCGTCCTTTCCCAGCAACAAATCGGCTGATTTCAGTATACCGAATTTTGGAAGGTTGAGGTAGGGTGTCCCGCGTCTATGAGAAAAGGGAATCGCGAGGATTCCCTTCCGGCTTCATCGGCTTCTGAACGCTTCTTCCTCCCACGTTCTCAAAACAAGCCGTTCGATTTTATCACCGAGCGTTTCATTACCGATAATGTGACATTTCACGATATACAAGTTTTTCCCCAACTGCATCTCGTGCATCGGATCGCGGTCGCGGTCTGCCGGAGTCGATGACAAAGGAAGCTTCTCTTCGTTCATCCGCATCTCTTCCTTCCGTAAATCTCCCAAACGCGGCTCACCGCGTGCGTTCGGCATGAGGCTTGATGGCGGGTGTCAGTTGGCGAGCATATTCCGGATAGCGCAGCCGTATTGCTTCAAAAAAGTAGGGAGCAGCTTCGCAATCAAACAGCTCATACAGAGTTGAATACCGTTCCTCGCCCGTCTGGCTCCAGCCGTTCCAGAGATTAAACGCCAAACGACAGATACGTAGAGAACCTCCGGTTTGCCAGGAAGCAGACAGGCCTTCCGGTTTGATGCCGCCATCGGAAAAGTCGAACAATTCCTGAATATGGGCGCGTGTATCCTTCGACAGTCCCAGCGTGTAAAACAAGGCGCGATGGTAGCTGTCCGTACAACGACTTTCGGCTAACATTCGGTCGTAAAAAGCTTCATGCCGGTCGTCACGAAAGATGGGGGACTTCATGTTCTCGCTCTCCTCTCCAAAATAAAACGGTTAGCGGAGGGCTTCTTCAAATACAGCCCTCTACTAACCGTTTCATTTTCGCGCCTAAATCGGACACCTCTGTGCCGATTATCATAAAAAAAAGCAGGGATCTCAGCCTTGCGTGATCTGCGCTCCCGTTTTGACGGCTTGATACACATTCAACAGACGATCGAGTTCCCTGGATTTTTCAAGCATCGTCGGGCTTGGAAGACTGTCATACAAAGCTTGCTCATTCAGGTCCCGGCGAACGCTTTCGATACGCGCCAGCAGTTCTTCGACTCCTTTCGCCATGATGCCCCCCTTCGCGGACCACATCGTTCTGGCTCGCCCCGGCATGAGTAAAGGCGTGTATAGAAAATTCCAGTGTATAACACACTGAAAGTAAATAGCGGATTATCCACTGAACTATACTCATCCTGAGGTGAGTGCTTGTGGTCTACGAACGAATACGAAACATGCGTGAAGATAAGGATTTATCACAGGAGCAGCTATGCGCGCATCTGAATTGCAAACAGCGGACGTACAGCGATTACGAACGAGGGAAGCTGGATATTCCGACAGCGCTCTTAATCGCATTAGCCGACTTCCATCAAACCAGTGTCGATTATTTGCTTGGCCGCACCGATCAAAAAACGCCTTACCCGCCCCGCGCGAAGAAACGCTCTTGACTCCGGCAGCCCTTCCTATTGTTCCCGGAAGGTGCTTTATGGCGCCGTGTAACGGCGCAGCAAGCACTGAATTTGGTCTCCCAAATTCGCTTGTTGAGGGCTGCGCCCCCAAGCCCTGGCGATGTACGATGTGACGTTATTGGAACTTCACTGTATTGGAGAGAGTGTGAATGAATGATTTCGAACCGATTCAAAAGCGACGGGGAATGAATGAATTTCTGCTCTCGAGAGGGGTATTAAGGGCTTCGCCCCTAACAAGCGAATTTGGTGGCCATCCAAATTCAGTGCTTGCTGCAACTTTTCACGTTGTCCTGAATGCATCTGCCGGGAAAAAGAGGGTGCAGCCCCTGACCTTACCGGAGTAATGCAAAAACGGGGACACACAAAAATGCATCTTGATTTCGATTATGAGAAAACGGAAGGCCGCAGCTTCCCGTTTCACATCCATATTTTTTTAAAAAAATATTATATTTTCATAATAGTAAGTTATTGACTTAAAATGAAATGGTTGATATCCTTTATGTGACTGGATAACCGTTTGGCTGCCCATCGTCCATTCAAGTAGAGAATGTGCTAGAACCAACTCATTTGTCTATTAGGATTAATGGAGACACAACTTAAACTACATTCATATTCACTCCGATACTAATAGAATCAATGAGAATCTATTCAGTAAAGGAGAGGATAATTTCCTAAAGAAGTGAATTAACACACACTTATTGTGGTCGCTATTGGAAATCAAAAATTTGCACTCAGCGTCAGATGTGTGTGTGGTTTCTGTCGTTAAATATAGTAGACAATATGACCACCACTTGGTTTTATGCATCTACAATGAGCTGGGAAAAATTAAAGAAGGATCACAAAAGTAGATACAGAAACTAAAAATGGAGGGTGTAAGTCAATGAAAAAAATAACGAAGACAGTTGCTACTTGCGTGTTGGCGTTTTCAATGCTTTTCCCTGCGGGCGCTTTTGCTGATGATTCGAAAAATAACCAGTCCAATATGGTATCCATTGCAAATAAAAAAATCGAAGAACGTATTCAACTTGGGTTCAAAGAGTTTGAAGACGTTGCACCTGGAAAAATTATTGATTTGAAGGATGAAAACGACCAAGTTACGAAATCTCTCATCGTTCTCAATCGTTCTGATCGAGTTGCCGGTTACTTTGTTATTGATCATGCAACAGGGCTGATTGTTGAGTTTGCAACCGGCGATACTTACCCTGGCCAAGGGCAAGACACAGCAAATCTTTATTATTTGGGAGCTCTCTTTTATGTAAATAAAATTGACGATAACAAATATCTCGACGTGAAAACGAATCTTACATTTGACAATCAAACATTTAAAAGCCTGATTGACGAGCGACAAAAAATTGTGCAGCAAGATGAATTGATCGTCAGACCAATCCCCTCAGAACAAAGTATTGACGTAGGTACTTTCACAATTATTAACTATGAATATGATCTTATTTCTGGAGTTCCTGATTATCAGCAAAACGATAATTCAAGCATGGATAACGATTGCGTGCCAACTACTGGAGCTGCAATTGCTATGTATTGGGATTCTAACGGCTATCCGAACATGTCTTCGTCAAATAATTGGTTGAATGTAGCTGACCGCCTGGGTGAACTCATGGATCACGATGATTCCTATGGCGTGTATAGCAGCGACGTTAAATCTGGTTTTGACAGCTACATCAGTGAAAAAGGCTACAGCAGCAATTTCTCTGTTACCCGAGATACAAGTGTAAGTTTCAGCGATATTAAGTCTGAAGTGGGGGCTGATAGCCCTGCATTTCTCCGTTTAATCGGATATAGTTATAATGATCCTACTGGTGCAGATGGTGGACATATGGTTACTTTAGTTGGATATGAAAGTTATACCGATACAAGTGACTGGTCGAACCCCAAATATGCCCTTGTACAAGATAATTGGGAATCGACCGGGAAAACAGTCTATCTTCTCATGGGATCGTTCGGCACCATGACTGATCTTTGGAAAGTGCGTGACTAGAATAATTAAAAGGCGTCGGGTCTATTCGACGTCTTTTTAAGTTGCATTTCTACTGCAACCAAGAGCACCTGGGTTTCGTCTGAAAATAAAAAAAGGGGGGATTGCATGAAATGTCGATGGATAATGTTTATGGTGGTGATGATTCTATCTGTAATTACATTAATGGGTTGTAAGCCGGATCATCAAGATAGCAACACAGTGCCCACTGTACCTACCGTAAAAAAGATCAAATCCTTTTATCCGGAGAATAAAGGTACTATTGAGCGTATGGAGATACTTAAGGCGGGGGGAACCAGAAAAAGTATAACGGATAAAGAAATCATCAGCAAATGGCTCGACAAAATTGGAGAAATAGATGTGACGCTTGATCCTAGTCCTGAGGATCGAAGTGGCGTGTTATACATCATAACCTTGTTTGATAAAGATAAGGAAGTGTTTCGCATTACTCCACACTCAATCAATCACACAGTTATTGTCTCGAACCGTGACGTGACAGACCGTATGACTGAATTGTGGGAAGAACAAAGTGAGTGAAAGAATACCGGTTCACTTTTACGGCAGCCTTGTATGGCTGCTTTTTTGTTTGACGGATTGTAATATGAAGTGCGACAGCTAAAAACAAAGCAGCCCATGAATGGATTCGTGTAAAATGGAAGTCACCACAACACCATTTATACAGGAGAACCCAACATGAGCTACTCCCATCTTAGCATAATCGAACGCGGACAACTAGAGACGTTGCATGGGCTTGGCTGGACAGCTAGAGAAATTGGCCAGAAGCTTGGTCGTCATCATTCCACCATTGCCCGTGAACTCAAGAGAGGACAGAGGGCAGAACGGTACGAAGCCGGAGCCGCGCATGACGCCTATCAAGGACGGAGATCCTCAAGTGCCCCATTAGGCAAGTTCTCTGCAGGGCTCGCCACAGAACTGCAGGAAAAGCTTGAGCAGACCTGGTCACCTGAACAGATTGCAGAGAAACGACGAAACGTGTTACCGCTCACGTAAAATGACGGTGTAGAAAATAGCGACAAAGACGGTAGAAATGTAGCGCCAATCCGCCAGAACCCCGAGAACGTGCCGCCGATCAAAAGAAGAGGCGTATGCTCTCCGAGGATCGGAAGCACACGCCAATCATTGGGGATGATGGGGATCGTTCGCATTCAGGTCGTGACGCCGCGCTGCCGGTCCATGTCGGCCAACATGCGGACGACATCCGTCTCTTCAATGACTTCGAGATGTCGAGTTTCGGCATCCAGCAGAATCTGTGTACAGATCTGGTTCACAACGCGCGGGAGGCCTTGACTGGCAGCAAAAATACGGCTGAGCGCACTTTCGGCGAAGACCGGTTTTTCGGTCCGGCTTACGGTCAAGTGGTGGCGGATGTAGGCGCTCGTTTCCTCCTTGCTCATGCCGCTCAGGTGGTACTGCAACCCGATGCGCTGGAATGTGGCTTCATACTTTCGCAGCCGCAGCAGCTTGCGAAGCTCCGGCTGCCCGACGAGAATCAAGGGAAACAATGCGGCGGAATCAATGTTGTAATTCAGGGCGAATCGCAGCTCCAGCAGCATGGCCTCGCTCATCTCGTGCGCCTCGTCGATGTCCACGACCATGGTGCGCTCCCCGGGAGCGGAGCGGCTTTTGACGATGTCCTGCCAGAGCTTGCGCGCCCGGGAGCCCGTGTACACGGGCTCCATGCCGACTGCTTCCAGCAGGCCGCCGTAAAACTCGCTATGATGGCAAGCTATCCGTATCAGAGACACAGGTGCTGCGCCACAAAGGGAAGCGACGTAAACCCATGGAGGCACGTGAACGCTTTCTCGTCGGCACGCCGATCCGTCAGCGCCCTAAAGAAGTGCGTAAGCGCAAGACTTTTGGTCATTGTGAACTGGATACGGTCGTGTCCAGCAGAGGGAAAAGCAAAGCCTGTGCAGCCACCTTTATCGAGCGTAAGACCAGGCTGTACTTCGCTGTTAAGATGCCTGACCGCACTGCACGCTCGATGGAAATCGCCTTTGATGTAGCCGCAAGTCAGTACCCGCAAGGTGCCTTCAAAACCGCTACGACAGATCGCGGCAAAGAGTTTGCCTGCTATACCGAACTAGAGCAGTTTCACAACGTGAACGTCTTCTTTGCTGATCCCTACTCTTCTTGGCAACGTGGTTCCAATGAGAATGCAAATGGGCTCTTGCGGGAGTTCTTCCCTAAAGGACACGATTTTGCTAGGGTCACTGATGAGGAACTGGATGAGGCTGTTCGTCTCATCAACCACCGCCCCCGTAAATGCCTGGACTGGAAATCAGCTTACGAAGCCTTCATGGAGGAACTGTCGCACTTGGCTTGACAATCCGTCGTTTGAAAAATCATCCTTTTTGAGGCGTTATGCAACCATTCAGAAAACAAATAAACTGTCACATCCCGGTAACAAGGATGTTGACAGTTTATGCCGATTTATTGTTGATTCCCATGGTTTTAAATTTACCTCGTAAAAAACAGAATACCGGATTATTATGCACATACGAATATGACTCAGCGGATTCGCAATATCCCCTTCATACGTATCCTCGTACATTCTTCGATAAATGAGCGGTGACTGATTTTGTTCAATCACCGCCCGATAAGTGAATTTTTACAGACCTCACTTTTGCATTAATTTCACTTACTACCATACGCATCGCCCAGTGAAACAAAGTCATCCTCTAGCCAATACCAATATTGTCCTCTGTTGTCCATTAATCTTATAAGCAGGTCACTAAACGATTTAGCAATGATCGGATTATCCCCAACAACTCCATGCCTATCAACAAAGCTATCGTAGCACCTTCCGTTCTTATCACTAGATAAATCAATCGTAATAAACTCTGAGCTTCCCCCAGTGCCAACAATATACCAATTCGAAGAAATATCTGTTTCACAGAGGTCGCCGACAATTACTGGATTAGCTAAAGCGAAATCATTAGGAGGAACGATTGTAATGGTGTAGTCTGATTTAGTGTATAATGTCAATCCTCCACACAACTTGTAGAACCTTTCAAGGTCCGGTGGAAGCTTATGATATTTATTCAACAGGTTTGGAAATTTTTCAGGAGGAAGCACAATACAATCCTTTGTATTCTTCACCTTTGTAACTAACGCGTCAATCAAACTGGACCTCTGTCAAGATAGTAGACACAAAT
>NZ_JAOQJC010000029.1 GCF_025567625.1 Paenibacillus sp. J5C2022
AACCTACACTGGAGAGCCGAAAAGGTGCGTACGAGTCGGAGTAGTGTATGAATCCTGCACTGGAGAGCTGAAAAGGTGCGTACGAGTCGGAGTAGTGTATGAATCCTGCACTGGAGAGCTGAAAAGGTGCGTGCGATCCGGACTAGTGTATGAAACCTACACTGGAGAGCTGAAAAGGTGCGTGCGAGCCAGAGTAGTGTATGAATCCTGCACTGGAGAGCTGAAAAGGTGCGGCAGAGGTTTTTTCGTTGCATAAAACGAAAATTGTTGCTAAAATATTTAGTAAAAGTTTATTAATGAGAGTGGTGACAGCATGGCAACGATAAAAGATATAGCCAAGATGACGGAATTATCCAGCGCCACCGTCTCGCGCGTTCTGAATAACGATTACAGTATCAGCGTAACGGACGAGACGAGGAAGAAAATTTTCGATGCCGCCCATAAACTGAATTACAAGAAAATAAAGACTCCGAGCGGCAATGGTAAAAAAAGCTTGCAGTTGGGCCTCATCGTCTGGTGCTCGGAAGAACGAGAGGATTCCGATCCTTACTTCCTGTCCATCCGGCAAGCGGTGGAGAAGGAGTGCAGCGAGCAGGGCATCGCTATTAGCAGCACCTTCCGGCGATACGAGAATCAGGAATTGCATATCGATGCCAGCCATCTGAACGCATTGATCGTAATCGGGAAAGTACACCCTGACTATTTGGACAGGTATCCGCATATTCGGAACGTCGTATCCGTTGACTATATATTCGACGAGCAGCGCGACGCGGTCATTACGGACTTCGAAGAAGCCACTGCGAAAGCCTTGGAGCATCTGTTCCAACTAGGCCATGAGCGGATCGGCTATATAGGCGGAACGACGGTTGAGTACACAAGCAAAGGGAACAAGCCGATATTGGATACGAGACAGATGAGTCATGAGAGAATAATGCAGGAGAAGGGGCTGTTCAGGCGGGATGATGTCTACGTTGGCGCCTGGACGATGGAAGGCGGCTATCAATTGATGAAGCAAGCGCTCGGCAAGCCGGACAGGCCGACGGCATTCCTGATCGGCAGCGATCCCATGGCGGTCGGTGCGGTAAGGGCGATAGACGAGTGCGGTCTGAAGGCGCCGGACGATGTGTCGATCGTCAGCTTCGATGACATACCGATTGCGGAATTTCTTAATCCGCCGTTAACAACCGTCAAGGTCCACACGGAAGAGATGGGCAAAATGGCGGTTAAGCTGCTGCTCGACCAAGTGGAAGGGCGCGAGGTTCCTCTTCATGTGCATGTACCGACCAAGCTGATGATTCGGCAAAGCTGCGGCGCGAAAAAATAGGTTATTAAAATTATGCTGAGTTGTTCTCCAGAGCAATTAAGCATTTTTTTATTCTATGGACTCTTGCGGACGGAAAATAAAGATGTTATGATTGCGTTGTGAAATATTTAGTTAATGTTTACTAAAACAAATATGGGTCAACTTTCAAGGGGTGAAAGGGGGAAGGCAAGAAGGCAGGAAGGCAAGAGGGCAAAAGGGCAATAGGTCAAGAGGGCAGGAGGGCAAAAGGGCAAAGGGCGAAAGGGCGAAAGGGCGAAAGGGCAAGAAGGCAAGAGGAATAAGACGTCGGCAAGCACCTCGTCGAGACAAGATCGGCAATGCAAGCAGATATGTAAGCGCTCTTAAGTGAATGGACCGACTCAAAAGAAAGAAGGGGTAGATATGAAAAGAACGGTTTCGTTAGTAGTGATTATGAGCTTGGCCATCCTGTTAGTCTCCGCTTGTTCCAGCAGCAACAACAATAATCAGGCGAACGACGTTCAGCCTCCCGCATCCGAGAAGGATTCAGGCAAAGAGGCGGTCGTGAACGAATTCGGCTGGACCGTCCCCGAGAAGACGATTGAGATCAACTTCTATGCCGGTCAAGACAACCCGGATAAGGTCGAAGAGAATCAGCAGTTGCTTCAGGCGTACATTCTGGAGCAATTCAACGTGAAGCTGAACAAAATCGTGTATGACGTGGATAAAAAAGAGAAGCTGAACCTGATGCTTGCTTCAGGCGATTACCCCGAGGTCATTACCGGCTTAAGCGCCGAAGACGTCGCTAAATGGGCGGCGCAGGGGAAAGCGATTGAGCTGAGTGAATACATCGAGAAGCAGGCGCCGAACATCAAATCGCAGCTGGGCGACTGGTACAGCTCGTACTTCGATAAAGACGGGAAGCTGTACGGACTGCCGCGCTATTGGGGGATTCTCCCGATTCCAGATTACTCCGCCCATATCCGGTACGACTGGTGGACGGCAATGGGATCGCCGGCATTCGAGACGCCGGAGCAGTATTTCGACCTCTTGAAGCAAATGCAGCAGCAGCATGCGACGAACAGCAACGGCGAGACTACCTATGCGCTGTCCAGCTACGCCCCGGTCACCAAAAACATGGTGCCTACGCTTGCCGGCATGTACGGTCTGAAGGACAGCTTCAAAGTGACGGACGAAGGAGAATTCACGCACTGGGTCAATACGGACGAAGGGCTGGAGCTGACGAAATATATCAATCGGTTCTATCGCGAAGGGTTGCTCGATCCCGATATGTTCGTGAACAAGTTCGAGAATTGGAAAGCCAAGTTCTCTACAGAAAGAGTGATGGGTCATATCGGAGCCTGGTGGCAATCCTGGAACGGCGGTCATGAAGTGTGGCAGAAGACGAACCCGGATTGGAAGGAAGAGCAGCGTTATATACAAGTCGCTTTGAAAGCGGATTCAGCAGATATGGCTTACCTGTCCGCCAAAAATGCGCGCAGCGGCAGCTTCACGATTATCACGGACAAAGCAAAGTCTCCGGAAAGTATTATCAAGTGGCTGAACTTCTCTGTTACCGACCTCGGCACGCGTCTGATCGGCTGGGGAGCGCCGAATCAGGCGGATTCCGTCTGGACCTTCAAGGACGGCAAGGCTGAATGGGTGGACGCCGCCCGCCGGCAAATTGTCGATGCGACCTGGAACTACGATCTCGGCGAGAAGATCGGTCAGGATATGTTCAACCTGGTGGAAGGGCAAGGCCTTATGAAGGACGACGGCAAGAGTACGTATTGGTTCGATCAGAACTTCAACGAAGAAGCCAAGTGGAAGAAGTTGATGAACGACAATCTGAAGGACACCATCTACGATTTCACGAGGGGCATTATCCCGATCGATCCCAGCACGCCGCTGGCGATTACAATGCAGCAGGTCGACGATCAACTGGAGACGTTATGGGCGAAAGCAGTCATGAGCGATACGGAGGAGGCTGCCGTCAGCAACTTCATGGCGCTGCGCGACAAGCTGAACAAAGCCGGGCTGAAAGATATCGAACAGTTCAAATCCGACGTATACAAGCAAAGAATGCAGGATTGGAAGTAGCAGTTGAGAGGAGGGCGCGAGAAGGCGCCTTCCTCCCGCAATTTTTTTCACGATGGAGGATCGTATGATGAGACGGAACCGGCAGGACACAGGACAGCATGCTTCTTCAACGGTCAGAAGGTTATGGCGGACGGCGGTGCGGGAAAGGCAATTTTGGTACATTTGCATTCCGATGATCGTATGGATCGCGGTTTTCCAGTATGCGCCGATGTACGGCATTATCATTTCTTTTATGAACTACATCCCCGGCAAGCCGATATTAAGCAGCGAATGGGTAGGGCTTGCGCATATTAACAGCTTTATTCAGTCCCCGGACTTCTGGCCAGTCATCCGCAATACGCTTGCGATCAGCGGATTGAATATTCTATTCGGCTTCCCGGCACCGATTATATTGGCGATATTGCTGAACGAGATACGCAAGCAGGCGTTCAAGAAGATCGTTCAGACGATATCGTATTTGCCGCATTTCATCTCCTGGGTAGTCGTGGCGAGCCTGCTGTTCACGCTCCTGGGCAATGAGGGTATTCTGAATCAGCTGTTGCTGGGATTGGGGCTGATTGACAAGCCGATCTCTTATCTGGGAGAAGGCAAGTACTTCTGGGGCATTATTACTTCGTCTAACATATGGAAGGATGTCGGCTGGTCGACCATCATCTACTTGTCTGCGATTGCAGGCGTCGATTCGGAGCTGTACGATGCAGGCAAGGTGGACGGACTCGGACGGTTCGGGATGAACTGGCATATCGTGCTTCCCAGCATCCGGTCCACGATTGTCGTCCTCTGGATACTGGGCATCGGCGGCATACTGAACGCGGGCTTCGAGCAGCAACTGCTCATCGGCAACGCGCAGACGAGAGAGTTCCATGAGGTCATCGATACGTACGCATACAAATACGGCATCCAGCTCGGCAATTATTCCTACGGAGCCGCGATCAGCTTGATGAAAGCGTTAATTGGCGTAACGCTTGTATTCGGAGCCAACCGTTTCAGCAAGAAAGTACTGGACACATCGATTATATAGGAGGGAGACGGGATGAATACAGGGTTTTACAAGCCAACGCTGGGAAGTCGGCTGTTCGATGGTTTCAACATCCTTTTTATGATCGTATTTTCGTTTCTGATGCTGTATCCGTTCATTAACCTGTTTGCGCTGTCGCTCAACGAAGGGACGGATGCGGCGCGGGGAGGCATTTATTTTTGGCCCCGCGTATTTACGCTGGAGAACTACTCCTTTATTTTGCAAAATGAGAAGATTTACGAAGGGCTTCTCATGTCCGTCCTGCGGGTGACCGTGGGGACGATCATTACGGTATTGGCGACCGGATTGCTGTCCTATGTCGTCACCGTCAAGCATTTCTCCGGCAGGAAGTTCATGCGGATCATCTTCCTGATTACGATTTACTTCGGCGGCGGCCTGATTCCGACTTATCTGTTAATGGTGAAGCTCGGACTGACCAACTCCTTCCAGGTGTACTGGATGCCGAGTATGCTGAGCGCTTATTTCATGCTGCTGATGGCTTCGTATATGCAGAACTTGCCCGATTCGCTGTTCGAGTCGGCCAGAATAGACGGCGCCAGCGAGCTTAGAATCTACGCCCAGATCGTCATCCCCACTTCGCTGCCCGTATTCGCTTCCATTGCCATATTCAGCTCGGTAGGCCACTGGAACTCCTGGTTCGACGTCATCTTGTACAATTCCAGCGGCGATTACGATACGCTGCAGGTGTATCTGAGGAAGATGCTGCTCGAAGTGGAAGCGCTGAATCAAGTGACCAATCAGCAGCAGGCGTATACGAAGTTCCGCAACATCTCTGCGGAGACGCTGCGCGCGTCGGTTACGATGATCGTGACGCTGCCGATCCTGTTCGTCTATCCGTTCTTTCAGCGCTATTTCGTAGGGGGCATCACGCTTGGCGCCGTCAAGGGCTAGTCACTCATACAGGGATAATCATGTTCAGCCACATAGAAGGAGAGAGAAGACGATGGTACAGGCAACTAGTGAAAAATTCCGATTACACGTTAAGGACGAGACGCAGTCGTTCCAAGCATCAATAGAAGCAACTGAAGTGGCGGAGGGGCTGGAGCGCGTCCGGATTGTGCTGGAGGCGCAACAGCCGGGACAGCCGCCGGAAGTGGAGATAGAGTGGTATCATCCCATCGTGGACATATTCGCATTCTGGCATCCCGCCTTGTATCGGAACAAGAGGTTCTATGTCGATTGGGAGAAGGGCTTCTCCTCCAAGTCATCCTCCTTCGCGCCGGTATGCAGTCTGTTCAGCCGAAGCGGACGCAACCGGCTCACATTCGCCTTCTCGGATGCGATGAATACGGTGGAGCTGAAGGCGGGCGTCAATGAGGAATCGGCCTCTTTTATTTGCAGCGTCAAATTATTCTCCGAGCCCTGCTCCCCGATCAATCGTTATGAAGGCACGCTCTACATCGACATGCGGGATATGCCGTACTACGATTCGTTGAATGAGGTCGGCCAGTGGTGGGCGGAGCTGCCCGATTACACGCCCGCACCTGTGCCGGATGCGGCCAGACTGCCGATGTACTCTACCTGGTACAGCTTCCACCAGCAGCTGTCTCCCGCAGAGATCGAGGAGCAATGCCGTCTGTCCAAGCCGCTCGGCTGCGACAGCGTCATCGTCGACGACGGCTGGCAGACGGAGGATAATGCGCGAGGGTACGCTTACTGTGGAGATTGGGAAGTATGCGTGGACAAGATGGGAGACATGCGGGCGCATGTCGAACGGGTTCAGCAGATGGGCGTGAAATATATGCTGTGGTATTCCGTTCCGTATGTGGGTATACACAGCAAGGCATGGAGCCGCTTCGAGCACAAGCTGCTGAAGTTCCTGCCGCAAGCCGGGGCGGGCGTACTGGACCCCAGATACCCCGAAGTGCGCAGCTATGTGATCGATACGTATATGAACGCGGTAAGAGACTGGAATCTGGACGGCTTCAAGCTCGACTTCATCGACCGCTTCCAAGCGGATGAGCATACCCTTCACAAGGATGATCCGGAGATGGATTACCGCTCCGTTCCCGAAGCGGTAGATCGGCTGATGAGCGATGTCATTCAGCGTCTCCGCGAGGTGAAGCCCGATATTATGATTGAATTCCGCCAGGCGTATATCGGTCCGCTCATGCGCAAGTACGGCAATATGTTCCGTGCATACGACTGTCCGAACGATCCGCTCGAGAACCGTGTCCGCGTCGTGGACATTCGCCTGATTGCGGGTGATACGGCCGTTCATTCGGATATGATCATGTGGCATACGGATGAGTCTGTTGAATCGGCCGCTATTCATATTATTAATATTCTGTTCTCCGTACCGCAGCTCTCCATGCGGGTCGAACGGCTTCCCGAGGCGCATCGCGAGATGGTGCAATACTGGCTCGGCTTCTGGCGGGAGCATCGGGATGTGCTGCTGGACGGGAAATTGATGCCGCAATCGCCGGAATCCAATTATCCGATCGTGACGGCATGCAATGGAAGCGAGCGAATCGTATGCGCCTATGAGGATATGGTCGTTAATCCGGGTACGGAGCTGCCGCCAGTCGTCATCATCGTGAACGGCACGGCCAAGAAGCGCGTCGTCGTGGAATGGCAAGCGGATTGGAGCGAGGCGGATATCGCCATTCGGAACTGTCAGGGCAAGACGGTCGTGCTGCGCAGCGGCGTTCGCCTGGAGCAAGGCTTGCACAGGTTCGACGTTCCGGTATCCGGAACGCTGGAAGTCGTGAGACGTTAGGGGAGGGATGCAGCATGAAGAGTCAGCCGCAGGAACGGACGAAGAGCATAGGGAGAGTTGCCGTCCGGACGTCGGATGAGCGATTGAACAAGGGGATCGCCTGGGCCAAGGAGCAAGCTTTGTCTTATGTCAATGACGGCGATCCCGTAGGCAAGTGGTATGAAGCCGCTTTGCCCGCAAGGGAAAGCTTCTGCGTAAGGGATGTGTCTCATCAAAGCGCGGGCGCCTATATGCTGGGTCTGAAGGATTATACGAAAAATATGCTTCATAAGTTCGCGCAGCATATTGCCGGAGAGCGGGACTGGTGCACGTATTGGGAAATGAACAAGGAAGATCGGCCGACGCCCGTCGATTATACGGACGACTCCGATTTCTGGTATAACCTGCCGGCCAACTTTGATTTTCTGCACTGCTGCTATCGGGAATATATGCGCACGGGAGACGAGGATTATCTTCATCATGCAGTCTTCACTCGCTTCTATGACAAATCGCTAACCGACTACATTGAGGTGTGGGACAAGGACGGCGACGGTACGCCGGAGCATTATGCCTATTATGGGAGACGAGGGATCGCTTCCTACGTAGAGGATGGGCTCCACCCGCTTGTGGCCGGAGACTTGCTGGCTGCGCAATATGCCGCCTTCCGCGCGTATGCGGAGATGAAGCGATGGTGCGGGCAGCAGGAAGAAGCGGAGAAGTGGCTGCGCAAAGCGGACGATCTTCAGGGGCAATATGAGACGGAATGGTGGGACGAGAAGGCCGGTCGCTTCAGCGGCTGCAAGCTGCAGGATCGATCGTTCCATAACGATTATTATAAATCCGCCAACTACTTGCCGCTGTACTTCGGCTTCATCGGAGATTCCCTCAAGCTGAAGCTGGCGCTGGAAGACGCGATCCGTTATGATGGATACAATGTGGAGGAGCAATCGCATCTGCCGGACATCTGCTGCAAGTACGGGTATCGCAATCAGGCGATGGAACAGCTCTTGGAGCTGACCGACGAGCGCTTGCACAGGAGAGAATATCCCGAGGTGTCATTCGCCGTGATGGGAGCGGTATACGCCGGACTGCTGGGCATCGAGCCTGACGCGCGCGAGCGGACGGTCGCGACGCTTCCGGGATTGCCGGATGAGCTTGGCTTCATTCAGGCAGATGCCGTTCCACTGTTCGACGGGGAGATCGATGTGCGGCATGAAGGCTGCGAAGCGAGCGCCATGACGAACCGCTGCAAGCATCCGATCCAGTGGACGGCGAAGTTCCCGGGCGAATACGAACGGTTATATGTGAACGGCAATCCGATGCCGCCGGCCTATGAGCGGGATTGGAACGGCGATGTCCACAGCAAGATTACGGTAGTATTAAAAGAGGGAGATACGGTACAGGTGAAATGTCATCTATGAGCAACACCCGGGCATATATCGCCATGATTCTTGGCGCGGCGGCTTTATCGACGTCGGCCATATTTGTGAAACTGACGGAGGCTCCGGCATCCGTCATTGCCTTTTATCGCATGTTGTTCTCCGCACTGCTTATTATGCCCTTGCTGATGGCGGACGCGAGAACCGGCTTAAGGCACATAAGGAGTTTTACTCGCCGCCAGTGGATGATGTGTCTGCTGGCCGGCTTTTTTCTTGCTGTTCACTTTGTGCTCTGGTTCGAATCGTTGAACTATACGTCCGTCACCAGCTCGACCGTGCTTGTGACGCTGCAGCCCTTGTTCGCAATAGCGGGAGGCGCCTGGTTGTTCCGGGAGCGACTGAGAATGGCTGCGATTGGGGGCGGTCTGCTGGCGATAGCGGGCAGCTTTATTATCGGTTGGGGCGATATGCAGATCAGCGGACTTGCGCTATTCGGCGATCTGCTGGCTCTAATGGGAGCGGCTGTCGTAACGGTCTACTTCATGATCGGTCAGAGCGTCCGCAAGGAGCTGGAGCTGTTCCCGTATACGTTCATCGTGTACGCTGCCAGCGCACTATATCTGTTCGTCTATTGCCTGGCCACAGGTGAAGCGCTGACGGGCTACGAGAGCAGCGATTGGCTATGGATGTTCTTGCTGGCGCTCATCCCTACTGTATTCGGGCAGACCGTCTTTAACTGGCTGGTGAAATGGCTCAGCGCGACGACGATCTCGATGAGCATCCTGTTGGAGCCTGTCGGCACCGCCATTTTGGCTTATTTTATTTTGGGAGAGATGGTGACGTTGCGCCAATTTATCGGCGGAAGCGTCATTTTGTGCGGAGTGGGCATTTTTCTCTACTATAATGGAAGAACGCGGGCAAAGGAGAATTGCAATGGAAGCATTAAACAGTCGGCTGACGAACGCCGTTCAGCGGATGCGTCAGCAGGGCGTTGACGCGCTTGTTGTCGGGAGTGTCGCGAATTTTTATTATTTTACGGGCAAGTGGATCGAGCCGCATGAACGGCTGCTTGCGCTAGTTATTAGAGGCGAGGGCGAGCCGCTCGTCGTAAGTCCGGAGATGCACCGGCAGGACTTCGAGCATAGTACGTGGGAATGCCTCTTCTGGTGGGATGGAGAGGATGCGATGGGAGTGCTGTCCCGCCATCTGCAAGAGACGGGGACGGTCGCGATCGATTCGCTGTGGTCAAGCGGCCACTTGCTGTCCCTTATGAAGTGCCGTCCGCGAGTAGCGTTCGTTGATGGAGAGCCGCTGCTGTCGGGCATGCGGCAAGTGAAGGACGAGACGGAATTGGCGATTATTCGCGAGGCGGGCGGGATCGCGGACAGGGTCATGGGGGCTCTTATGAAGAGCATTGCGCCCGGCATGCGCGAGCGGGAGCTTGTGGAGCTGTTGGGCAGTCTCTGGAAGAAGGAGGGGGTGTATGAGCAATCCTTCGCCCCGATTGTCGCAGCGGGAGCCAACGGCGCAAGACCGCATCATGTGCCGGATGATACAGTGGTCAAGGATGGGGATATGATTATTCTGGACATCGGCGGGCGCTTGAAGCATTATTGCTCCGACATGACCAGAACGGTATGCGTCGGCAGTGCGAGTGATGAGATGCGAACGGTGTACGAGCTGGTCAGAGCCGCGCAGCAGGCGGGACTGGATGCCGTCAAGCCCGGCGTTCCCTTCTCGGAAGTGGATCGGGCCGTCCGCGACGTCATTACGGCGGGCGGGTACGGCGACTACTTCACCCACCGGACCGGACACGGACTGGGCATCGACGTGCATGAGCTCCCTTCCGTGCATGGAGCGAGCGAGGCGATTGTCGAGCAACGCATGGTGTTCAGCGTGGAACCCGGCATCTATCTGCCCGGCCGATTCGGCGTGAGAATTGAGGATATCGTCATCGTCACGGAGAGTGGCTGCGAGCCGGTCAACAAGGTGGCGAAGGACTTGCTGATTGTATGAGGACCGCTTCCACTTTCATAGGTGGAAGTGCTGTTGGTGCAATCGCTGCGAATCGTCGCTTGAGGAAGTGGGAGTTCTGTCGGTTAGGTAGGGTAGAGAAGAGTGATGGAGCAGACGGATTATCGTTCGCTCCCGGCGCAGAGCAGTCAAGGGGTGATGAAGGCGGTGTTTCAGAATTGGCATTCCTTCTTCGCGAGCATCCGGGATTACCGCCAGCATCCGGAGAAGTATCGGGGAAGACCGCCCATTCCCGGCTATGCGCGAGGCAAGGTGAAAGAAGTGGTGTTCTCCAATCAGGATTGCGTCGTGAAGAATCGGAAATTTCTCAAGCTGCCAAAGACGAAGCTGCAACTGAATATCGGCAAGCTGGGCAGCAGCGGTGGAAAGCTGATGCAGGTGCGTGTGGTGCCGAGCCACGGACAATATGTGGTGGAGTTAATCTTCGCCTACCGGGTGGAACAGCAGGCCGCATCCCAAAGAAATAGACTTGCGATTGATCTTGGCGTCGACAATCTGGCAACCATCGTCACGACAACAGGTATGAAACCGTTGCTCGTGAAGGGCAAGATTGCGAAGGCGATCAATCAGTATTACAACAAGATGAAAGCGGATTATACAGGCATCCTTCGTCAAGGCAAGAAGCCGAATGAAGGGGCGTTTACGTCCAAGCGATTGGTACGTCTGCACCTGAAGCGTTACCGCCGGATCAAAGACATCTTCCACAAGGCGAGCCGTCAAATCGTCAAGCTGGCTGTGGAGCAAGGGATCGGCGTGATCGTCATTGGCCATAACGATGGCTGGAAGCAAGCGTCAGCGATCGGACGGCGCAACAATCAGGTGTTTTGCCACATGCCGCATCGGATGCTGATTGCGATGATCCAGTACAAAGCGGCTGAACAAGGAATCACGGTCACGCTGACGGAAGAAGCGTATACATCGAAAGCGAGTTTCCTGGACCAGGACCCGTTGCCGCGATATGGCGAAGAAGGAGAATGGAACTTCTCCGGCAAGCGAATCAGTCGCGGGATGTATAGGAGCATGAAGGGTTTGATTCACGCCGATGTGAATGGAGCAGCCAATATTATGCGAAAAGTATTCCCAAACGTATCTCTAAAAGATACAGATGGGATAGAGGGGTTGGATGGTAGCCAGTCCGTCAACGTGTCAACTCCGCTGGTGTTAAGCATCCTGAGATAAGGAAGATACATCAGAAACCCCCACTTCAACGTAAGCGATAGCTATCGTAAGTGGCGGGAGTATTCATTCACCACCTGTTCAAATGTATATAATATAGGTTGAAAGCAGTGGGCGGAGAGGGGATTGCATATGCTAAGTATTGATATCAACTGCGATATTGGAGAAGGGTATGGCGCGTACCGGATCGGGGCGGATGAGGAGCTGATGGGGCTGATTACGTCCGCCAACATCGCATGCGGCTTCCATGCGGGTGATCCCGGTATTATGCGCGCTTCCGTTCGTTCTGCCATGAAGCGCAATGTCGCCATCGGGGCGCATCCCGGTCTGCCTGACCGGGAAGGGTTCGGGAGACGAGAGATGGCGATAACGCCTAAGGAAGCCTATGATATGATCGTGTACCAGATCGGTGCGCTGCGGGCGTTCGCGGAATCGGAAGGCGGCTTCTTGTCGCATGTAAAGCCTCACGGGGCATTGTACAATATGGCGGCGAAGGAGAATGCGCTTGCGGAAGCCATTGCGGAAGCGGTATATAAGGTGGACGGAAGCTTGCTGCTCTTCGGACTGTCGGGCAGCGCACTTATTCGAGCGGGGGAGAGACTGGGGCTTCGCACGGCGAACGAAGTGTTCGCGGATCGCTCCTATGAGAGCGACGGTTCTCTGACGCCGCGAAGCATCGAAGGGGCGGTGCTGGCAAGCGAGGAGGCTGTGGCCCGACAAGCCGTCATGATGGTGAAGGAAGGCAAGGTTGCTACGCGGCAAGGCAGCGTGATCACATTGAAGGCAGACACCATATGCGTCCATGGCGATACGCCGGGAGCGGCGGATCATGTGCTGGCATTGCGAGAGTCGCTGGAGCGGGAAGGTATCTCCTTCAGGGCTATTGCCGCTGGTGACAACTCCCACGAATAAAGCCATGGGGTTCTAAGGGAAGGTGTAATGGATGTTGGGCTAGTGGTTGTGAGGAACAAAGTTTCACGGGATTATTTTTGGTCGATGGTTCCGAAAATGGTACGATTAGAACAACTAGAGATTAGAGCAGGAGTTGAAGTGCGGAATGGCATGGAATGGAAAATTGCGCAGCGACGTTAAGCCGGGGCTGGAAGTAGACATTGTGCTAAAAAGAGATCAACGGACGGGCGCGACTACGCGTGGTGTCGTTAAAGATATTTTGACCAATTCTCCTCAGCATCCCCACGGAATCAAGGTGCGGCTGCAAGACGGTCAAGTCGGCCGCGTTCAGAATATTGTAAGCCGGTGAGAACGGGATGCAGATCTAAGTGATAACAATCAGTAAGCTCAAGAAGGAATATTGGAACGACGCCATCGCTGAAGTTAACGGTTTACGTTGGACAGACTTTCATGCGAATCTCCATGTCCAACACGATATCCCGAACTTTGCCTAAGGAACAGGTTGAAGTGGAATGGGGGTGTGATGCGCGCAATGACGATCGTTATCCTGTTGCTGTACTGTGCACATTTCGGAGTTGCTCAGCATAAGAGCTCTACCCAATGACCATGAATACTTTGTCGAATGATTAGCTTTACTAGGAGTGCGAGAGGAGATACGGTATGCAGGAAAGGCAGGGGAAAGGGGGGGCTGGAGGACAAGCTCCGCCTCATGAGCTGCTCCCTCTGGGAGAATGCGGTGTTATTATACGGCTGGGGAACGAGCTGAATGAAGCGACTCATCGGAAAGTGATGGCTGTGCTCCATATATTGGAGGAGGGCGGGTTGCCGGGGGTGAAGGGAGTCGTGCCCGCATTCGCATCGGTCACGATCCATTATGATCCTGTGATGGTGTGGCGTAGCAGAAGCGCCAGTGAGGGCTGGCATGCTTCCATCTATGAGACGGTATGCGAAAGGCTGGATAGCTTGTTGGCGGGAACAAGGGACGGACATATGGCGTTCTGCGAGAAAGAGGATGAGCCGACAGTCGTCACGATTCCCGTATGCTATGGTGGAGAGTATGGACCCGATCTGGACGAAGTCGCGAGGTTTAACGGATTGACGCCGGAAGAGGTAATCGCCATTCACAGCGAGCCCGATTATCTCGTGTATATGATCGGCTTCGCTCCAGGCTTTCCTTACTTGGGCGGCATGTCGGAACGGATCGCGTCTCCGCGGCGACAGACACCGCGCACCTCTATCCCGGCAGGCAGCGTAGGGATCGCCGGCAAGCAGACGGGCGTCTACCCGCTCGCCACACCGGGCGGGTGGCAGCTGATTGGACGGACGCCGCTCTCCCTGTTCCGACCGGAAGGGGATATACCGACTCTGCTGAAGGCCGGCGATCTCGTTCGCTTCCTGCCGATTGAGGCGGAGGAGTACGGAAGCTTGCTTGGGCAAGAAGGGTGATCGTTCCGTTCCCGGCAGTAGCTATGAGTGTTGCGTGAAGAAGTAAGTAGCCGGAAAGTATGCTGGATCGAGCGTCTGTGGTGGGCGGTTTATGTGAAAAAACGTACAAAAGTGTAGGGTCGAGCGTCTGGAGCGGGCGGTTTGTATGAAAAAACGTACAAAAGTGTAGGGTCGAGCGTCTGGAGCGGGCGGTTTGTATGAAAAAACGTACAAAAGTGTAGGGTCGAGCGTCTGGAGCGGGCGGTTTGTATGAAAAAACGTATAAAAGTGTTGGATCGAGCGTCTGGAGCGGGCGGTTTGAGTGAAAAATCGTACAAAAGTGTAGGGTCGAGCGTCTGGAGCGGGCGGTTTGTATGAAAAAACGTACAAAAGTGTAGGGTCGAGCGTCTGGAGCGGGTGGTTTGTATTAAAAAACGTACAAAAGTGTAGGGTTGAGCGTCTGTGGTGGGCGGTTTGTATGAAAAAACGTACAAAAGTGTAGGGTCGAGCGTCTGGAGCGGGCGGTTTGTATGAAAAAACGTACAAAAGTGTAGGGTCGAGCGTCTGTGGTGGGCGGTTTATGTGAAAAAACGTACAAAAGAGTAGGGGCGAGCGTCTGGAGCAGGCGGTTTGTATGAAAAAACGTACAAAAGTGTAGGGTCGAGCGTCTGGAGCAGGCGGTTTGAGTGAAAAATCGTACAAAGTAGCTGTAATGTGCAGATGACGATATCTTAAGCATGATTGGGGGAGGGAATATGGCGTTAACCGTCATGCGGCCGGGTCTTTTGACCACGGTACAGGACCTGGGAAGGCCAGCGTATCAGCAGCACGGCGTGGTGTCCGGCGGCGTTATGGACGAAGGAGCCGCCCGGGTGGCGAATCTGCTGGTCGGCAACGATGAAGAGATGGCGGTGCTGGAGTTGACCATGGCCGGGGCGGAGCTGCGGACCGACGAAGATATCGTCATCGCGATCTGCGGCGGTGATATGGTAGTGGTGGCGGATGGGGAGTCGGTTCCATTATGGCGACCGGTGCTGTGGCGTGAAGGCAGCGTACTAAGCTTCCTCACCCGCCGATCCGGATGCAGAGCATATCTGGCTGTGTCCGGCGGAATCGACGTTCCGCTAGTAATGGGAAGCCGCAGCACTTACTTGCGAGCGGGCATTGGCGGACTGGACGGACGTGCGCTGCGCAAGGGGGACAAGTTGTCCATGTTGCTGTCAGCGCCAGGGTCCAAGCAAGCGCAAGTCATGCACATGCTTCGCGGGCAAGGAGGGACGTCGCCGTGGCATGCGGGGCATTTTGCTACTATGCATACCCCCATGCATGTCATCCGGATTATGCCGGGAACGCATCTGGATAGATTATCGGAAGAGGGCAAGCGTGCGCTGCTGCAGATGGCATTCCAGGTAGGTGTACGGTCGGACCGAATGGGCTATCGGTTGGAAGGGGCTGCACTTCGGCTAAACACGAAGGATGAGCTCCTGTCGGAAGCGGTGGCGGCAGGCACGATTCAAGTGCCTGGAGACGAACAACCTATTGTGCTGCTGGCGGACCGCCAGACGACGGGCGGCTATCCGCGAGTGGCTCAGGTTGCCGCCGTCGATCTGCCGATATTTGCCGGATTAAAGCCGGGAGACGAAGTGCGGTTCCAGCTCATCACGCATCAGGAAGCGGAGCGGCTGCTGCTACAGCGGGAGCGGGATATCGATGTTTTGAAGGCGGGCATTGCCTTGAAAATGAAAAAAGCAAGGGCAGTGAGCGCCCCTACTTGAAAAACAGAAAATGCGTCGGCAGCTTGCGAAGCTTGCCGTCAGACGGCTTGTTCACCAGCTTGCCGTTGAAAACGAGCGAGGAGGAGCCGCCCCCATCGAGGTTGTAGGCGTCGACAACGCCGTACCGCTTTAGCATCGTCTGCAACTCGGACAGCGTCGCTCCGGAGCTTCCTCCTTCATTGTAGCCGTCCGCTACGAGGATGAGCAGTTGATCATCCTTGTAATTGGCGATGACGGTGCGGGGAGCGCGCTTCGGGCTCGTCTGCCATTTGGCGGGTATGTCCTGCGCCGCTCCGTTCTTAATGAGAATCGGCACGAAGGAAGCGCCGAACTTCGGATTTTTCGCATCCAACTGCTCCTTCTTCGCGAATTTTCCTCCAATAAGCTTGTTCTTATCATTCATCCCTACAAAAAACAAATCCGCATACGAGGCTTCAAAGCCCGTTATGTACTTGCCATCCGCAATCGTAGTGCTGAGCGGATACCGCTTCCCCTTGGCATCGGCATAACCGCCGGCATTCACGCCGACAGCAGCTCCGTAATGCTTGACAGCTTGCAGCGTCGTCATCGCTTCGCCGGGCTTGTCCCCGCCCATTACCATGTTCATCGCATCGGGAGACTTCAGTTGCAGCTTGACCGCATAGCCGCGGAAATGCTCATGATTCACATAAAATAATTGCGCGCGAAGCTTGTCCGAGCTAATCGTCGAAGACGGCTTGCCGAGTCTGCTTGTAATCTGCCGATCGTAGATGGCGAGCGGCCGGCCCGCTTGGGAAGAGGCGACCTTTGCGATCTCCTCCATCTCCGCATTTGTTTTTTTGTACAGGTCAATCTGCTTCGTCAGCGACTTGCTCGTCTCTCCCGCCGTCTGACGGGCTTGCTCCAATCCCGTGAGAGCCTCGTCCGTTGCCGCAAGCTGCTGTGGTTGAACGGCGACTTCACGCTTCGTCTCTACGTCCAGTTGAATAGCGAAATCACTGATGAGGAGCCACAGCATCAGTCCGATGAAAGGGGCGATTACGAGCAAGGCCATTCTGTGCAAGTTCTGTGTCGTTATCGTCATTTCAGCACATCCAGATTTTTCTTCAGCTCATTCAGCTGCTTCTTCACTTCATTCAATTGGGTGTACAGCTTGTTGCTGTTATCCGTCTTCGTGTCGGCATTATCCTTGGCGAAGGTGAGCAGTTCGTTCAGTGCGTCGACTTTGCCCTTCAGTGCGTTCATTTCCTCCGTATGCTGCTGCTCCAGCTCCTTGAGCGCTGCATCATAGGAGGACTGCAGCTGCTGGATTTGCGCGGTCGTCTGCCGCTCTATATCGGCGGTTATGTTCGTCTGCATCCGATCGATGTACCACTTCGCTCCGAATGCGCCGCCCCCGATCAGAATCATCCATACGCCGAGAAAAACCGCGACAGCCAGCTTGCCCTTCCGCTTCTGCGCCGTGGTTGCCTGACGGCTTCCGGCATGGATTTCCAAGTTGGATTGTTGCATCTTTCTTTCACCTCATTTGTGTCCAATTGCGCTTGTGCCCTTACTTAACGGTTAGGGAGTGTCAAAAGGTTGCGAATTTCATCTAATTGTAACAAAGGTGCGGGAAGCTGTCGTCATTCAGGACGAAGCCAAATGCTGGATCATTTTGAGCTGGGCGGGGGCATCCTGTATAATGATAATCAGTTGAGATTGGCAATCAGGTAAGCGATCGAAGGAGGACAATGGAGATGGAACAATTGGAGAAAGACGGCCGTCGGGCCGAGGCGATATTCGCTGGGGGTTGCTTCTGGTGCATGGTGACGCCGTTCCAGGAGCTGCCGGGCATTATATCTGTCGTATCGGGGTATACGGGCGGGCATACGGAGAACCCGACTTACGAGGAAGTGTGCTCAGACGCGACCGGGCATACAGAAGCTGTACATATTACTTATGATCCGGATGTGTTCCCATACAAGAAGCTGCTGAGCACATTCTGGCAGCAGATCGATCCTACTGATGCAGGAGGACAGTTCCATGATCGCGGAAGTTCCTACCGGTCGGGAATCTACTACTATACGGAGGAGCAGCGGGAGGAAGCGGAAGCCTCCAAGCGCGAGTTGGAGCAGAGCGGCCGCTTCTCGGGACCGATGGTGACGGAGATCGAGCCGGCAGGACCGTTCTACGCCGCAGAGGACTACCATCAGGATTACCATAAGAAGAACCCATTCCGCTATAAAATGTATCGCAAAGGATCGGGACGAGATGCGTTCATCAGCAAGCATTGGAAAACGAAGATCGACCGCGACGAGTTGAAGCGCCGGCTTACGCCCATTCAATATGAGGTGACGCAAAACAGCGGTACGGAGCGGCCGTTCACGGGTGAGTTCTGGGATCATACGGAAGAAGGCATCTATGTGGACATCGTCTCGGGCGAGCCGTTGTTCAGCTCGAAGGACAAGTTCGATGCGGGCTGCGGCTGGCCCAGCTTCACGAAGCCGCTGCAGCAGAGTACGGTGACGGAGCATACGGATACGAGCCACATGATGGTGAGGGTCGAGGTGCGGAGCAAGGAAGGTGATTCTCACCTGGGCCATGTGTTTGATGACGGACCGCAGCCGACGGGACTGCGTTATTGCATCAACTCCGCCGCCCTCCGCTTCATTCCGAAGGAGAAGCTGGAGGAGGAAGGGTACGGAGAATACAAGGGACTGTTCGATTAGACGCTTCGGTTAAATATTGATTGCGTTTTACGTCTGATACACTTCGAATTGTTCGTTGTGGCGGTTAGGTGAGCGGAGGGGAAGCCGGCTGCACATCGTTATCTGCTAAGTGGATGATTGACGACGAATGGATCGATGTGTCGGCTCTGTTGAATTAGCGGATGTTGGATGGATATTGGACAAATACAACTTATGACGGGGTAGTCACTGACTAGCTTTAGACGGGAGAGGGGAATGGACTTGATGCAGAAGGAAGAGACAACTGGAGAAGGAATGAATGTGCTGGAGGCCATCCGGACGAGGAGAACGATCGGCAGGGTGAAGCAGGACCCGGTAGATCGCGGTGTGATCGAATCGCTGCTGGAGGCGGCGAACTGGGCTCCGAGTCACTTCAATACGCAGCCATGGCGATTCATCGTAATGACGGGCAAGGGCAGGGAACGGCTTGGCGAAGCATACGCGCAGGTCTCGCCTGCCGATCGCGAGGGAATCAGCGAGCCGGACATGCAAGAGTTGCGGGAGAAGGAGATGGTTAAGGCGATGCGTGCACCTGTCGTCATCGCGGCCGTCTGCTCTCCGTCCGACGATCCGCGTGCGCTCATGGCGGAAGAACTGGCGGCAGCCCAAGCCGCTGTGCAAAATATGCTTCTCGCCGCACATGCTCACGGGCTGGGAGCGATATGGCGCTCCGGCGCCCCGATGTACCATCCGCGAATGCACGAGGCGCTAGCGCTTCGGGAGCGCGAAGAACTGGTCGGGCTGGTCTATATCGGCTATCCCGACATGACACCGCCGGAGCCGAAGCGCGGTCCGGTCGCAGAGAAGACCGAATGGCTGGAAGGCTGACGGCAGTAAGAATATATATGTAGAGGAACGAGCGCATGCTTATCAATCCTGTTGATGCATGCGCTCGTTCCTTGTTCAATTGGAGCCTAAAGCAGCCTTCTATCGCTCAAAATGCTCACATAGCCCGGCCAGCAGTGCCTCATCCCGCCAAAAGTAGAGGTCTATCGCTCAAAATGCTCACATAGGAGGCGGAAATGAGCTGAAAAGTTGCGCTATCGCTCAAAATGCTCACGTAGCCCCGCCAGTTGCGCCTCATCCCGCCAAAAGTAGAGGTCTATCGCTCAAAATGCTCACATAGGAGGCGGAAAAGAGCTGAAAAGTTGCGCTATCGCTCAAAATGCTCACATAGGAGGCGGAAAAGAGCTGAAAAGTTGCGCTATCGCTCAAAATGCTCACGTAGCCCCGCCAGCAGTGCCTCATCCCGCCAAAAGTAGCCTTAAAGTAATCTTCTATCGCTCAAAATGCTCACATAGGAGGCGGAAAAGAGCTGAAAAGTTGCGCTATCGCTCAAAATGCTCACATAGCCCCGCCAGCAGTGCCTCATCCCGCCAAAAGTAGAGGTCTATCGCTCAAAATGCTCACATAGGAGGCGGAAAAGAGCTGAAAAGTTGCGCTATCGCTCAAAATGCTCACGTAGCCCCGCCAGCAGTGCCTCATCCCGCCAAAAGTAGAGGTCTATCGCTCAAAATGCTCACATAGGAGGCGGAAAAGATCTGAAAAGTTGCGCTATCGCTCAAAATGCTCACGTAGACCCGCCAGCAGTGCCTCATCCCGCCAAAAGTAGCTTTAAAGTAATCTTCTATCGCTCAAAATGCTCACATAGGAGGCGGAAAAGATCTGAAAAGTTGCGCTATCGCTCAAAATGCTCACATAGCCCTGCCAGTTGCGCCTCATCCCGCTCTAAGCAGCCCCCTACACCAGCTTCTTGATCGTAAAGTTCTCGCCAAGCACGAACCAGTTCTGCGGGAAAGACACGCCCAGCACCCAGTAGCTGACGCCGCGCAGCTTGTAGCTTTTTACGATGTCGAACTTCGCCTGCACGCTTCTGGCGTCCTCGAACCAGACGACATGC
This sequence comes from Paenibacillus sp. J5C2022, assembly GCF_025567625.1. Classification (GTDB taxonomy): domain Bacteria; phylum Bacillota; class Bacilli; order Paenibacillales; family Paenibacillaceae; genus Pristimantibacillus. Next base: position 20,429 of record NZ_JAOQJC010000029.1, read on the forward strand.
TCCTTGCCTTCCTCGTCGTAATAGTTGTAGTAAGGGGACTGGGCTGGCTCGTCGTAGCGGATGTCCGCCCCATACTTGGCTGCCCTTGCGACCGCCTCATGCGGACTGACGGTCGGCGCCCAGCGGCCCCCCTGCACATAAGGAAGCGTCCAGTCGTAGCCGTACAGCGGCATCCCCATCAGAATTTTCTCCGGCGGGATGACGGTTACTGCGTAGTTCAGCACCTTCACGACCTCATTCAGCGGAGCCACTGCGCGCGGCGGGCCGCCCGACCAGCCCCACTCGTAAGTCATCAGCACGACGAAATCCGCTATGCGCCCATGCGCCTCGTAATCTTTCCCCTGATATAACGTACCTGGCTGATCGGCGGATACCTTCGGCGCGAGTGCGGTGGAGACGAGATAACCGCTGGGATGAAGAGCGTCCACCAGTCTTTGCAGGAAGTCGTTATAGTTCTGTTTGTCTCCGGGAAGCACGTATTCGAAGTCGACATTCAACGCCTTGTATCCTCTCGTGTTCATAACCTGCAGGATATTCCCGATCAGATTGGTCTGTACAGCCGGATTGGAAAGCACGGCATGCGCGATGTCGGAGTTAAAGGTGCCGCCTTCATAGTTGGTGATGACCATCATCGGTGCAACCCGCTTATCATAAGCTTCGGCAATAACGGCGGCATCGTTCAACGGCGTCATGGAGCCGTCGATCCGGACGCGGTAGCTGAACAAGCTGATGTAGGTCAGGTAGTCGCCGACCTCATCGACCAGCTTCACGCCCGCCTCATCCATCTTCTCCGTGTAGGCATTGACCTCGATGATTGGCTTCTCCGCCCGAGGTATGGTCAGCACTTGGCCCGTTGAGATTTGAGCGGGATTGCGAATGCCATTGGCCTTCGCCAGCTCCTGCATGGATACGCCGTAGCGCTGGCTGATTATCCAGAGCGATTCTCCCACGAGCACCTTGTGCGTCACCGTGTCGGAATCGGTAGGAATGATGATGGCCTGACCGATTACAATCGGGCTTTGATCAGTCAATCCGTTCGCGTCGAAGATGTGCTCGAGAGGCACGCCGTAGCGTTGCGACAGCGCCCAGAGCGAATCTCCCTTCTTCACTGTATGTATCTGCACGTGTAACCCTCCTTATCGATTGGACGGCCTGAGGACAGGCTGTCTCCTCTCGCCGGCTGCAAGCTCCTTATAATCCAATGTATTCAGCGCGGTCTGTCCATAGTCTAATAATTGCAGGCGCAACCAGGGTATCCTAAAGGAAGATGATGGAGGATAATGATGGAACTGGGAGTCGATGCGGCCAAGAAGAGGGGGTTTCAAGGAAGAATCCGCTAAAAACGAACTTTAACAATTGAAAGCTTGTAAATGTTCGTATTTTGTTGACAGCCCATGTCAGATTCGATAAACTAAAGGAGGTTGAAGCGGACGTTTCCGCTTGTCCATAGCAGTCTCGTATATGTTCGGGATAGGCCCGAATGTTTCTACCCGGAAACCGCATTTTCTGGACTACGAGCTTGATGAATGAGCAATGGCTTAAGCCGCCGTGATCGGCGTCTATGGCGCACTCGGCTGCATCGCTTCCTTTCCATTTCTATGGCGGGGTGCGAGCTTCTTGCTGTTGTTTGCATTCATGAGTTGTGATCATCCGGTTGTAGTTGTTGTGCCGGGTGTTTCGCGTTGGAGTCCTGCGGCATATTCGGATGAGGATTGCTGAAGGGCTCTTTTTATTCGTTAATGATCACATACTAATAGAGAAAGTGGGTTTGAGGCAATGTCTGCGATGGTGGGCGTCATTATGGGCAGCAAGTCGGATTGGGACACTATGAAGTTAGCCTGCGACGTTCTGGAGGAACTGGATATTCCCTATGAGAAGAAGGTTGTTTCCGCGCATCGGACACCGGACTTGATGTTCGAATATGCGGAGACGGCGGCGGAGCGCGGCTTGAAGGTGATTATTGCCGGAGCCGGCGGCGCTGCACATCTGCCCGGCATGGTCGCTGCGAAGACGGCACTGCCGGTCATTGGCGTGCCCGTCAAGTCCTCGAATCTGAACGGGCTGGACTCGCTGCTGTCGATTGTGCAGATGCCGGGCGGAATCCCCGTGGCGACGGTTGCGATCGGCAATGCCGGAGGCACGAATGCGGGCTTGCTGGCGGCACAGATGATCGGCGCTTTCGATCCCGAGGTGAGGGATCGTGTGGAAGCGCGTCGGGAACGCGTGAAGCAGCAAGTGCTGGAAAGCAGTGAGACATTATGATGAAGGAAACGATGTGGAGCGGTAATGCGGGACAAGTGCCTGCAGCCGACGGCATTGCCGCAGGTGTAAAGATGTCGCAAGAAGCTGCGCCGGTGCTTCTTCCTGGCAGCACGATCGGGCTGCTGGGCGGCGGTCAACTGGGGCGCATGCTGGCGCAAGCGGGAAGCGCGATGGGCTATCGCTTCATCGCGCTGGACCCGACGCCGGATGCCCCGGCGGGCCAAGTGGCGCGGCAGATCGAAGCCGCATACGACGATCGCGATGCTGCAAGGCAATTGGCAGAGCGTGCCGACGTCATCACGTACGAATTCGAGAACGTGGATGCCGAAGTCGCTGCCATGCTAATGGCGGAATCGTATGTGCCGCAAGGCAGCGAGCTGCTGTATACGACGCAGCATCGGCTTCGCGAGAAGCGCGCAATTGAAGCGACGGGCGTGCAGGTGGCGCCGTACCGCGAGATTGGCAGTGCGGACGAGCTGCGTGAGGCGGTGGCGGTATTCGGTACGCCTTGTGTGCTGAAGACGGCGACGGGCGGCTATGACGGCAAGGGCCAATGGGTCATTCGCTCGGAGTCGGAGATCAATGAGGCGTATGAGACGCTCTCCCGGGCGGGCACTGAGCTTGTCCTGGAGCAGTTCATTGCCTTCCGGCAGGAAATATCGGTTATTGCGGCGAGAAGCTCGCAGGGGGAAATAAAAGCATTCCCCCCTGCGGAAAATATTCACGTCGATAATATATTGCATCTGTCCGTCGTGCCTGCTCGCATCGAAGATGAGCTGCAGCGCAAGGCGGAGGGGCTGGCGATACGGATCGCGGAGGGGCTGGGAGTCGTCGGCCTCATTGCAGTAGAGCTGTTCGTGACGGAGAGCGGTGAGCTGTACGTCAACGAATTGGCGCCGCGTCCGCACAACAGCGGTCATTATACGATGGAAGCGTGCCGCACATCGCAGTTCGAGCAGCATGTCCGCGCGATATGTGGACTGCCGCTGGGAGATACGTCGCTCATGACGCCGGTGGTGATGGTCAATGTGCTGGGCCAGCATGTGGAGCCGCTGCTGAAGCGGATCGCTTGCAAGGATACCGGAGCGGAGGCGCTTGGCGTCGAGCCGAAGCTGCATTTGTACGGGAAGAAGGATGCCGTCGTGAAGCGGAAGATGGGCCACGTGAACGTGCTGGCTGCTTCTGTTGATCATGCGATGAAGTGGATTGAGGATACGGGGATTTGGGAACAAGAAATTCAAGCTTGGAAGGTGTGAAGGGATATGTTGGATCGTTACAGCAGACCGGAAATGAGAGCGATTTGGACGGAGGAAAACAAATTTAAAGCTTGGCTGGAAGTGGAACTGTGCGCGTGCGAGGCGTGGGCCGAGCTGGGGGTTATTCCGAAGGAGGACACAGTCGCTCTGCGCAAGTCTGCCAGCTTCGATATTGAGCGCATCTACGAGATCGAGCAGGAGACGCGCCATGATGTCATTGCGTTCACGCGCGCCGTATCGGAGACGCTTGGACCGGAGCGAAAATGGGTGCACTACGGCCTTACTTCGACCGATGTGGTCGATACGGCGATGGGATATCTGCTTCGCCAGGCGAACGAGATCCTGCTGAAGGACATCGAACGGTTCATCGGTATTCTGCGCGAGAAGGCGATTGCGTATAAGGATACGCCGATGATGGGACGGACGCATGGCGTGCATGCCGAGCCGACGACGTTCGGCTTGAAGATGGCGCTCTGGTACGAAGAGATGAAGCGCAATCTGGAACGGTTCCAGCATGCATCGAAGGGCGTAGAGTTCGGCAAAATGTCCGGAGCCGTCGGCACCTATGCGAATATCGACCCATTCGTGGAAGAATTCGTCTGCAACAAGCTGGGCATTACGGCTGCACCGATCTCGACGCAGACGCTGCAACGCGACCGTCATGCAGAATATATGGCGACACTGGCATTGATCGCGACGTCGATGGACAAGTTCGCAACGGAGATTCGCGCTCTGCAGAAGAGCGAGTTCCGCGAGGTGGAGGAGCCGTTCGCGAAGGGCCAGAAGGGCTCGTCGGCGATGCCGCACAAGCGCAATCCGATCGGCTGCGAGAATATGTCCGGTCTGTCCCGCGTCATCCGCGGCCACATGCTGACGGCTTACGAGAATGTACCGCTGTGGCATGAGCGCGACATTAGCCATTCGTCGGCGGAACGCGTCATCCTGCCGGATTCGACAATGCTGCTTAACTATATGTTGAACCGTCTGGGCAACATTATTCAGAATTTGACCGTATTCCCTGACAATATGAAGCGCAACATGAGCGCCACTTACGGCGTACCGTTCTCTGGACGCGTTATGACGAAGCTGATCGACAAGGGCTTCAGCCGCGAGCAGGCGTACGACACGGTACAGCCGCGCGCGATGCAAGCGTGGGAGGAGCAGCGCCAGTTCCGCTCTATTATAGAAGAAACAACGGCAATTACAGAGGTGCTCTCTGTGGAAGAGATTGAGGATTGCTTCAATCCGGCTTGGCATCTGAAGAATGTGGATACGATTTTCAAACGTTTGGGCTTGAATTGATTAAGGGGGAAGAGTGCTCATGACAGTGCAACCGCAGGCGATATCCACTGCTGTTGATTATGTGAAGGCGCCGCTGGTGTATAAGGGAAAGGTTCGCGAGCTGTACGATCTTGGTGAGCATTACCTGATTGTTGTCACGGACCGCATCTCGGCGTTCGATTATGTATTGGAGCCTGCCGTGCCGGACAAGGGCAATGTGCTGAATTCCTTGTCGGCATTCTGGTTCAGTCAGACGGAGGAGATGCTCCCCAATCATGTCGTGCATACCGACGTGGAGAAGCTGGGCGATCTGGTGACGGAGCCGGAGCTGCTGAAAAATCGAGTGATGGTGACGCGCAAGGCGGAGCGCATCGACATCGAGTGCGTCGTGCGCGGCTACATTACCGGCGGCGGCTGGCGGCAATATGTGCAGTCGAGCGCCATCAACGGCATTGCGCTGCCAGAGGGAATGCGCAAGAACGAACAGTTCCCGGAACCGATCTTCACTCCGGCCGCGAAGAACGATATCGGCCACGACGAGGACATCCCGTACGAGCGGATGGAAGAGCTGGTCGGCGCGGAGCTGGCGGCGGAGCTGCGTGACCGCAGCCTGGAGCTGTACCGATACGCGCACGGCTACTGCAAGGAGCGCGGCATCATTCTTGCGGATTGCAAGTTCGAGTTCGGGCTGATCGATGGCAAGGTGATTCTGATCGACGAGATCTTCACACCGGATTCCTCGCGATTCTGGTCGGAAGGCAATTATGAGCTGGATGTGGAGATCGACAGCATGGACAAGGAGCCTGTGCGCACTTACTTGCTGGGCACCGACTGGGACCGCAACAGCATGCCGGACCCGCTGCCGGAGGCGGTCGTCACAGCGACATCTGCGCGCTACCGCGAGATTTATCGCCGCTTGAGCGGTTCCGAGCTGAAGTAGCGATAGTGTGCTCAATCTGCTAGGCTGCTCGCTGGCGGCAAGCGGCTGGGCAGAGTTGGCTGGTTGCTGCAGGAGCAGGCATGAAACCTAGTCTAGATCTTGGAAAGTGGCTACACTGGAGCGCCGAAAAGGTGCGGACGAGCCAGCTTAGTGTATGCCGCATACACTGGAGCGCCGAAAAGGTGCGGACGAGCCAGCTTAGTGTATGCCGCATACACTGAAGCGCCAAAAAGGTGCGGACGAGCCAGCTTAGTGTATGCCGCATACACTGGAGCGCCCAAAAGGTTCGAACGAGCCAGCTTAGTGTATGCCGCATACACTGGAGCGCCGAAAAGGTGCGGACGAGCGAACTTAGTGTATGCCGCATACACTGGATCGCCGAAAAGGTGCGGACGAGCCAGCTTAGTGTATGCCGCATACACTGAAGCGCCAAAAAGGTGCGGACGAGCGAACTTAATGTATGCCGCATACACTGGAGCGCCCAAAAGGTTCGAACGAGCCAGCTTAGTGTATGCCGCATACACTGGAGAGCAAGTCGTTCAAAGTAACTCAATACTTTCAAATAATACAACCATATTCAGGAGGCTATTATGAAGGCAACCGTCTACGTCACGATTAAGGAAAACGTATTGGACCCGCAAGGAACTGCAGTGCAAGGCGCGCTTCACTCGATGGGCTTCAACGAAGTATCCAAGGTGCGCATCGGCAAATACCTGGAGGTTGAGCTGGATACGAACGACCGCGCGGAAGCGGAAGCGAAGCTGAAGGAAATGTGCGAGAAGCTGCTGGCGAACACCGTCGTAGAAGACTATCGATTCGAACTGGAGGGTTAAGGCGATGAAGTTTGCGGTACTTGTATTTCCAGGCTCCAACTGCGACATCGACTGCTACAAGGCGGTAGAGTCCACAGTCGGGCAACAAGTCGATTACGTATGGCACACCGCGACGGACTTGTCCGCTTACGACGCCATCCTGGTGCCGGGCGGCTTCTCTTACGGCGACTACTTGCGCTGCGGCGCCATCGCTCGATTCACGGATGTAATGAACGAAGTGAAGAAGGCTGCAGAGCAAGGCAAATATATTCTCGGCATCTGCAACGGGTTCCAAATTCTGACGGAGGCGGGATTGCTGCCGGGCGCGCTGATTCGAAATACGGGACTGAAGTTCCGCTGCCACGGTACGCCGCTTGAAGTGGTGAACAACAATACCCCGTTCACGAACCAATACTCGCAAGGCGAGATTATCGATATACCAATCGCCCACGGCGAAGGCAACTACTATTGCGATGAGGCGACTCTCGCGGATTTGAAAGAAAATAACCAGATCGTATTCCGCTACGCGGGTGACACGAATCCGAACGGTTCCGTGGACAACATTGCGGGCATCTCCAACAAGGCCGGCAACGTCGTCGGCATGATGCCGCATCCGGAGCGCGCAGTAAGCCAATTGCTCGGCTCGGAAGACGGCAAGCGGATGTTCACATCGATTCTGAATGCATGGAGGGAACAACATGGCGCAGCAATTAACAGCTAAGGAACCGACGGCAGAGCAGATTGCCGACCAGAAGATCTATACGCAATTCGGCGTGTCCGATAGTGAATATGATTTGATCTGCGGCTTTCTGGGCCGCAAGCCCAACTATACGGAGATCGGCGTATTCAGCGTTATGTGGTCCGAGCACTGCGCGTACAAGAACTCCAAGCCTATTCTGAAGAAGTTCCCGATTAGCGGACCGCGTGTATTGATGGGGCCTGGCGAAGGCGCAGGCATCGTGGATATCGGCGACAATCAAGCGGTTGTATTCAAGATCGAGTCGCATAACCACCCTTCTGCGGTTGAGCCTTACCAAGGCGCAGCGACTGGCGTTGGCGGCATCATTCGCGACATTTTCTCCATGGGCGCACGTCCGGTTGCCCTGCTGAACAGCTTGCGCTTCGGCAATCTGAACAATGAGCGCGTCAAGTATCTGTTCGAAAATGTCGTCAGCGGCATCGCCGGCTACGGCAACTGCATCGGCATTCCGACAGTAGCGGGCGAGGTCATGTTCGATGAGAGCTACGAGGGCAATCCACTCGTCAACGCAATGTGCGTCGGCCTAATCGATCATGATAAAATTCAGCGCGGCGTAGCCAAAGGCGTCGGCAACCCGGTATTCTATGTCGGCCCGGCCACTGGCCGCGACGGCATTCACGGCGCGACGTTCGCATCGGTAGAGCTGTCCGAGGAATCCGAAGAGAAGCGTACCGCGGTGCAAGTCGGCGATCCGTTCATGGAGAAGCTGGTTATGGAAGCGACGCTGGAGCTAATCAATTCCGGCATCGTGCTCGGCATTCAGGATATGGGCGCAGCGGGTCTGACTTGCTCCAGTGCGGAGATGGCGTCCAAGGCGGGCAACGGTCTGGAACTGTATCTGGACGAGGTGCCGCAGCGCGAGACGGGCATGACGCCGTACGAAATGATGCTGTCGGAGTCGCAGGAGCGGATGCTGTTCGTCATCGAGCCGCAGCATGAAGAGCAGGCTATGGAGATTTTTGATCGGTGGGGCATCATCTGTGCGAAAGTGGGCAAGGTGACGGACGACGGCCGTCTTCGCTTGTTCCATCAAGGCGAGCAGGTGGCGGATATGCCGGTGAGAGCGCTCGTCGACGAGTGCCCGGTGTACAATCAGCCGTCCGCGGAGCCGCAATATTATCGGGACAACGCCGCTGTAGACACAGCTGGCTTCGCCGAGATCACTGATCTGAACGGCACGTTGGAGAAAGTGCTTGCTTCGCCGACTGTGGCGAGCAAAGAGTGGGTATACAATCAGTACGATTACATGGTTCGCACCAATACAGCTGTTCGTCCGGGCTCCGATGCCGCAGTCGTCACGATCGACGGTACGCGCAAAGGGCTGGCAATGACGACGGACTGCAACGGGCGCTACGTGTACCTGGACCCAGAGATGGGCGGCCGCATTGCGGTGGCGGAAGCGGCGCGCAACATCGTCTGCTCCGGCGCAGAGCCGCTGGCGATTACGGACAACCTGAACTTCGGCAGCCCGGAGAAGCCGGATGTATTCTGGCAGCTGGAGAAGTCTGCTGAAGGCATGTCCGAGGCATGCGTGAAGCTGGATACGCCGGTTATCGGCGGCAACGTCAGTCTGTACAACGAGAATGCGAAGGGCGCGATCTACCCGACGCCGGTTATCGGCATGGTGGGACTCGTGCACGACACGGACCATATTATGACGCAAGGCTTCAAGTCCGAAGGCGACGTCATCATCCTGATCGGGGAGACGAAGGCGGAATTCGGCGGAAGCGAGCTGCAGTATGTGATGAACGGAGCGGCATCCGGCCGTCCTCCCGTTATCGATCTCGAAGTGGAGAAGCGGGTACAAGGAGCGGTGCTTGGCGCGATTCAGAAGGGGCTGGTCGCATCCGCGCACGATCTGTCGGAAGGCGGCATCGCCGTCGCACTGGCGGAGTCTTGCATTAGCGGCGGCAAGGGCGCTGACGTATCCCTGACTTCGGACCTGCGTCCTGACCATCTGCTGTTCAGCGAATCGCAGTCGCGCATTCTGCTGTCTGCGAAGCCGGAGCAAGTGGATGCGCTGGCGGCTTGGCTGACGGAGCAAGGCATCGCTCACGCGAAGGTCGGAACGGTAACGGGAAGCAGCCTGACCATTAACGTCAACGGCAAAGCCGGCATCCATGCGCCGGTCCAACATCTGGAGAAGGTCTGGAAGGATGCGATTCCATGTCTGATGAAGTAAAGCAGCCCTTGCTGTGGACAGGCTCTCATTACAATGAGGGCATAGGGCGCGACGATATTTTCGATAAATTGCGGGAGGAATGCGGCGTGTTCGGGGTGTTCGGACACCCTGACGCCGCCGGTCTCTCTTATTACGGCCTTCATGCACTGCAGCACCGCGGGGAGGAGAGCGCGGGCATCTGCACGGTGGATTCCGCGAACGGCAACAAGTTCAGCTACCATCGCGGCATGGGGCTCGTGAAGGAAGTGTTCGACAAGGACAGCCTGGATAGCCTGCAGGGGGACCGAGCGATCGGACATGTGCGTTATTCCACATCCGGCGAGAGCCATCTGGGCAACGCCCAGCCGCTGATCTTCCGCTATCGCGACGGTGATCTGGGCGTAGCGACGAACGGCAATATCGTCAATGCGCCGGCGATTCGCCGCGAGTTGGAGCTGAGCGGCTCCATCTTCCAGACGTCCAGCGATACCGAGGTTATCGCGCATCTGATCGCGCGTTCGCCGAAGGACTTCGAGACGGCGGCGAAGGAAGCGCTGCAGCGGCTCGTCGGCGGCTTCGCCTTCCTGATCATGACGAACGACAAGCTGCTGGTCGCTTCCGATCCGCACGGCTTGCGTCCGCTTGTCATGGGACGGTTGGGCAAGGGTTATGTATTCTCGTCCGAGTCCTGCGCCTTCGAATCCATCGGCGCGGAATATGTGCGCGACGTGCAGCCGGGCGAGCTGCTTATTCTGGACGAGAACGGCCTTCGCGAGGAGCGTTATTCGGAAGTGCAGCGCAGAGCGACTTGCGCGATGGAATATATCTATTTTGCAAGGCCTGACAGCGACATTAACGGCATCAATATTCACTCCGCGCGCAAGCGGATGGGCCGGCAGCTCGCAGGCGAAGGGTTCGTGGACGCGGATGTCGTAACGGGCGTGCCGGACTCCAGCATCTCCGCGGCAATCGGCTATGCCGAGCAGACGGGCATTCCTTATGAGCTTGGCCTGATCAAGAATAAGTACACCGGACGGACGTTCATCCAGCCTTCCCAGGAACTGCGGGAGAAGGGCGTGAAGATGAAGCTGTCGGCGGTCCGCAAGGTTGTGGAGGGCAAGCGCGTCGTCATGATCGACGATTCCATCGTCAGGGGCACGACATCGCGTCGGATCGTCAATCTGCTGCGTGAAGCGGGTGCGACGGAGGTGCATGTGCGGATTACTTCGCCGCCTTTCAAAAACCCTTGCTTCTACGGCATCGATACGCCGGACCGCAAGGAGCTGATCGCTTCATACCGCACGGTGGAAGAGATTCGGCTGGAGATCAATGCGGATTCCTTGTCTTTTCTAAGCGATGAAGGGTTCGTGGATTCCGTAGGGGGCAACGATGGCGCGTATAATCGCGGCATGTGCCTCGCCTGCTTCGACAACGATTATCCGACGCCTGTGAACGAGGAATCGGATAAGAGCTGCAGCTGTTAAGTGGATCGTGGTTCCAAGTAACCAGAAGATATAAAGGAGTTGACCAAATTGTCAGAAGCGTACAAAAAAGCGGGCGTCGACATTGCCGCAGGCAATGAAGCGGTCGAACGGATGAAGAAGCATGTGAAGCGGACGTTCCGTCCCGAGGTGCTGACTGAGCTTGGCGGCTTCGGCGGCTTGTTCGGCCTGGACAAGGATAAATATGAGGAGCCTGTGCTCGTATCCGGCACGGACGGCGTCGGCACGAAGCTGAAGCTTGCTTTCGCCATGGATAAGCATGACACGATCGGGATCGATGCAGTGGCAATGTGCGTGAATGACATTATCGTGCAGGGAGCGGAGCCGCTCTTCTTCCTTGACTATCTGGCATGCGGCAAGGTGGTGCCGGAGAAGATCGAGGCGATTGTGAAGGGAATCTCCGAAGGCTGCGTGCAGTCCGGCTGCGCCCTGATCGGCGGAGAGACGGCAGAGATGCCGGGCATGTATTCGGAGGAGGAGTACGATATTGCGGGCTTCACCGTAGGTATTGTCGACAAGAAGAAAATGATCGACGGCTCCACGATTGCGCCTGGAGACGCCGTCATCGGTCTTGCCTCCAGCGGCATTCACAGCAACGGCTTCTCGCTCGTACGTCGACTTCTGCTGGAAGAAGCCGGCTACTCGCTGGATCAGGAGATGGAGGAGCTCGGCGGAGCGAAGCTTGGCGACGTCTTGCTGGAGCCAACCCGTCTCTATGTGAAGCAAGCGCTGAAGCTGATCGAATCCGTTCAGGTGAAGGGCATGGCGCATATTACGGGCGGCGGCTTCATCGAGAATATTCCGCGCGTGCTGCCGGATGGCGTTAATGTGGACATCCAGTACGGCGCATGGCCGATTCTTCCGATCTTCGAGCTGATGCAGCGCAAGGGCGAGATCACGAATCGCGATATGTTCACAACATTCAATATGGGCATCGGCCTCGTCGTCGTCGTGCCTGCCGATCAAGCGGAAGATGCTCTGCAGGTGCTGAGCGGTCTCGGCGAGCAGGCGTACCGCATCGGCACGGTGACAGAGGGAAGCCGGGCCGTGACGTTCACGGGAGCGGAAGTCTAATGTCTCAGCTTCGAATCGCGGTATTCGCATCGGGTCAGGGGACGAACTTCCAGGCGATTGCCGATGCCGTGCGGGAGGGGAAGCTCGATGTGTCCATCGAGCTTCTTGTTTGTGACCGGCCGTCGGCGCCGGTGGTCGAGCGGGCGAAGCGGGCCGGAGTGGAGGCCTTCGTCTTCAAGCCGAAGGATTATCCTTCCCGCGAAGCCTACGAGGGAGAGATTATCGCCGAGCTGGAGCGCCGCGGCGTAGAGCTGATCGTGCTGGCGGGCTATATGCGCATCATCACCTCGGTGCTGGTGGAGCCATACTACGGTCGGATGATCAACATCCATCCGTCGCTGCTGCCGGCCTTCCCCGGCGTGGACGGGATCGGGCAGGCGCTGCAGTATGGCGTGAAGGTGACGGGAGCGACGGTTCACTTCGTCGATGGCGGACTGGACAGCGGTCCCATCATTGCGCAGCAGGTTGTCGAGGTGCTGGAGGGCGATTCGCCGGAGTCGCTGGCGGAGCGCATTCATGCGGTTGAGCAGCGGCTGCTGCCCGGCGTCATCCAGCATATCGCGCACGGACGAGTGAAGTTGGACGGTCGTCATGTGCGGATTGGGGAATGATGCTGAGACGGGCCGAGGCACGCTTGACGGTTCTATGTGACCATAATGAGCGATAGCGCCCACAAATCGACTCGTTTCTGGTGCTATGTGAGCAAAATGAGCGATAGGCGGCTGCTTGAGCGGGACGAGGCAGGCTTGGTGGTTCTATGTGACCATAATGAGCGATAGCGCCCGCAAATCGACTCGTTTCTGGTGCTATGTGAGCAAAATGAGCGATAGTCGGCTGCTTGAGGCGGGACGAGGCACGCTTGGCGGTTCTATGTGACCATATTGAGCGATAGCGCCCGCAAATCGACTCGTTTCTGGTGCTATGTGAGCAAAATGAGCGATAGTCGGCTGCTTGAGGCGGGACGAGGCAGGTTTGGTGGTTCTATGTGACCATAATGAGCGATAGCGCCCACAAATCGACTCGTTTCTGGTGCTATGTGAGCAAAATGAGCGATAGTCGGCTGCTTGAGCGGGACGAGGCAGGCTTGGCGGTTCTATGTGACCATAATGAGCGATAGCGCCCACAAATCGACTCGTTTCTGGTGCTATGTGAGCAAAATGAGCGATAGTCGGCTGCTTGAGGCGGGACGAGGCACGCTTGACGGTTCTATGTGACCATATTGAGCGATAGCGCGCACAAATCGACTCGTTTCCGGTGTCTATGTGAGCAAAATGAGCGATAGTCGGCTGCTTGAGGCGGGTCGAGGCACGCTTGGTGGTTCTATGTGACCATAATGAGCGATAGCGCGCACAAATCAGCGTGTTTCTGGTGCTATGTGAGCAAAATGAGCGATAGTCGGCTGCTTGAGGCGGGACGAGGCACGCTTGGCGGTTCTATGTGACTTTCTATGTGACTTTTAGAATAAATATAGGTTCAGTTAATAAAGGAGGACGAAGGTATGGCTATTCGCAGAGCGTTAATTAGCGTATCGGACAAGACGGGCATTGTGGAATTTGCGAAAGAGTTGGCGAATCAGGGCGTGCAAATCATTTCAACGGGAGGTACCTTCAATCTGCTGCAGAAGGAAGGCGTGCCGGTTACCGGCATCTCCGATGTGACGGGCTTCCCCGAGATTATGGACGGACGCGTGAAGACGCTGCATCCCGCTGTGCATAGCGGCCTGCTGGCGGTACGTGACAATGAAGAGCATCAGAAGGCGATGCAGGAGCTGGGGCTGGATTACATCGATCTGGTCGTCGTCAACCTGTATCCGTTCAAAGAGACGATTGCGAAGCCGGATGTGACGTATGAGGACGCGATCGAAAATATCGATATCGGCGGACCAACGATGCTTCGCTCCGCGGCGAAGAACCATGCTTTCGTTACGGTTGTCGTAGACGCCGGAGATTACGGCGCAGTTGTCGAGGAGATGAAGGTCGGAGGAGACACGACGTTAGAGACGCGCAAGCGCCTTGCGGCGAAAGTGTTCCGTCATACCGGCGCATACGATGCGCTGATCTCCGACTATCTGTCCAAGCTGAACGGCGAGCCTCTGCCGGAATCCTACACTGTCACTTACGAGAAGGTGCAAGATCTTCGCTACGGAGAGAACCCGCATCAGCAGGCGGCGTTCTACAAGAAGCCGCTGGCCGCTACCGGCAATGTGACGACGGCGGAGCAGTTGCACGGCAAGGAGCTGTCCTATAACAACATCAACGACGCCAATGCGGCGCTGGCGATTGTGAAGGAATTCGACGAGCCGGCTGTCGTCGCAGTGAAGCATATGAACCCTTGCGGCGTAGGCATCGGAGCGACAATCCATGAGGCGTATCAGAAAGCATACGAAGCGGACCCTACGTCCATCTTCGGCGGCATTATCGCGGCTAATCGTACGATTGGCGCGGATACAGCCGAGCTGCTGGGCAGCATTTTCCTGGAGATCGTCATTGCTCCTGACTTCACGCCGGAGGCGCTGGACATTCTGATGAAGAAGAAAAACATCCGTCTCATGAAGCTGGGCGAGCTGTCAGCAGCAGCCGAGCGCAAGCCGGAATGGCTGGTTACTTCTGTAGACGGCGGCATGCTGGTGCAGCAGAGCGATGTGCACAGCTTGAACGAGACTGATCTGCAGGTCGTTACAGATCGCAAGCCGACGGAAGAAGAGGTGAAGCAGTTGCTGTTCGGCTGGAAGGTCGTGAAGCATGTGAAGTCCAATGCGATCCTGCTGGCGAAGGACGACATGACGGTAGGCGTAGGCGCTGGCCAGATGAACCGCGTCGGCGCAGCGCGCATTGCGATCGAGCAAGCGGGCGAGAAGGCGGCGGGAGCAGCGCTGGCATCCGATGCGTTCTTCCCGATGGGCGATACGGTAGAACTGGCGGCGAAGGCGGGCATTACCGCGATCATTCAGCCGGGCGGCTCCATCAAGGATGAGGAATCCATTGCGGCGGCGAATGCGCATAATATCGCGATGGTGTTCACAGGCGTACGTCATTTTAAACATTAAAATGTCTGAGGGCTCGCCTCTTGCCATTGGCTGCATCCGGCCGACGGTAAGGGGCGGGGTCATATTATATTAAGGGGGCTTGCAACATGCGTATATTGGTTATCGGAAGCGGCGGGCGCGAGCATGCGATCGTATGGGCGCTGAAGAAGAGCGAGAAGGTGAAGGAGCTGTTCTGCGCGCCGGGCAACGCAGGGATTGCCAGTATTGCGGAGTGCGTGCCGATTGCGGTGAACCAGTTCGACGAGCTGACGAGCTTCGCGAAGGATTCTTCCATCGATCTCGTATTCGTAGGACCGGACGATCCGTTGGCCGACGGCATCGTGGATGCATTCGAAGCGGCGGGCATACCGGCATTCGGGCCGAACAAGCTTGCAGCGGAGATTGAGGGAAGCAAGATCTTCATGAAGGACTTGCTGAAGAAGTACAATATCCCGACGGCAAAATACGAAACGTTCACGGGCTACGAGGAAGCATCTGCATATCTGCGCGAGCAATCCGCACCGATCGTTATCAAAGCCGACGGTCTTGCAGCAGGCAAGGGCGTAACGGTTGCGGCAACGATAGAGGAAGCGGAGGCGGCTCTTCGTTCCATCATGGTGGACAAGGTGTTCGGCGAAGCGGGTAATCAAGTCGTTATCGAAGAATTCCTGGAAGGACAGGAGATGTCCATTCTGGCGTTCGTCGACGGCGAGACTGTGAAGCCGATGGTTCCGGCACAGGATCATAAGCCAGTATTCGATGGCGACAAGGGACCGAATACAGGCGGCATGGGTACATACACGCCGCTGCCGCATATTGAGCAGTCGATTATCGATGATGCGATTCAGAATATCATCATTCCGACGGCGAAGGCAATGGTCAGCGAAGGCCGTCCATTCCGCGGCGTGCTGTTCGCGGGACTGATGATTACGAAGGACGGGCCGAAGACGATTGAATTCAACGCCCGTATGGGCGATCCGGAGACGCAGGTCGTCTTGCCGCGCTTGAAGACAGATCTCGTCGATATCGTGCTGGCGGCCATGAACGGCAGACTGGCCGACCTGGACATCCAGTGGAGCGACGAGGCTGCTGTGTGCGTAGTAGCGGCGTCCGAGGGCTACCCTGGCTCATATCCGAAGGGCCGCGTCATTACCGGCCTTGCAGAGGCGGAAGCGCAGGGCGCGCTCGTCTTTCACGCCGGTACGGCGGAGAAGGACGGCGACATCGTCACGAACGGCGGCCGCGTCCTTGGCATCGTCGGCCTCGGCCGCGATATCGCGGAAGCGCGCGCCCGCGCTTACGAAGCGGTCAGCGTCATTCAGTTCGAGGGCAAGCAGAACCGCACGGATATCGCGGCGAAGGCGCTTGTATAAGTAGCACTGGTGGCATTGTCGCCAGTTTAGCTCGTTTTTATTTTGGAACACCCCCTCTCACTAAGCAGTAGGTTTCACATAGTGAGAGGGGGTGTTTTTTTATAAAAATAGAATTAATATAATTCGAAATGAATCCCCTAAGATAATGGATAGACATGTGCGAGCGCGTCTGCAGTGTATGCAGCCAACACTAAAGTGTGGAAATCCCGTGCGACCGCACCCCAGCATCTCCTACAACGGAGCGTCGTAAAGGAGCATGCGAGCCGGAAGTGAGCAGTCATGGACGCCGCTAGGAGTTTTTCTCAGTGGAAGAAAAGGGAAGGAATACTATCTAATTGGACGAATAATAGAGATACTAATGGAATGATGACTGATTCGATTCAAGATGAAATACATCTTACAGATGAAAGCAAGGAGGGACAATGCACATACTTTTAAGAATAGTATGGATGATTGTAATTTTATTGAGTTCAGCGGCTGTTGCATGGTTTATTCTAGGATCTACAGCAAACTTTCAACTAGGAATGGATTTAGTATCAACCGTCATTTTTGTCTATTTTGGAATACCATCGATATTGTTAATTACTTTATCAATAGTTTTACTTTTCAAAGGATGGATTCCTCCATCTCCATGGTATATTATTGCTGTTTCTATAGTAATTTTATGTATGCTGTCCTTAAGTCCAACATTGTTTAAGTACGTAGACACTAGTGGATGGTTAGATGAGAATGTTACAACTGATTCATTACAAATTACAACGGATAATATGTATGAATATCAAATCGAGCTAATTAATTTATTTCAAAAGAATAGTTATGCTCGTCTATATCTTAGAAGTACTTCAACGGATGAAGAAATACGTATTCCATTAGACTTGCCTGTGAAAGATATTGTTGTACTGTTCGTAGAGAAGAATAATAATTGGATTAAATTAGAAAAGACATCAGAGGAAGATATTTATATAGTACTCACGACCTCCCAATTTTCCTTTCCTGACGAAAAAAATAAAAATTGATGTGAAGAAAAGAGAAGCGGTGAAGGTGCCATGAAGTTTACTGGCTCTTTACCACCAGCGAATAATCAAATTGGATACGCAGATAAAGCGATTGAATAGTATATATCACGAGGTTCCATATCAGCTACATAATCACTTTTAATTTTTCAAATGGGAGCAAAGGTTTTTCACAAAGCCAGGTTTCTCGGGAAGCATGTGTTTTTTTAAAATTACGACAAAATAGAGCGGACATGAAGAAGAACGCTGCTGAAGAAATCTGAAGCAATGTCTGCATTTCCGACTTTCTTCATAATCGCATAGAATATCCGCACAAACCAAATATTAACCTGCAATCACCCAAACAATCTCCTGTAAGAACGGATTTGTGAAGTGATATAATAGATAAATCTACCTATATTGCCTGACGAAGCTGGTGATTTTTTGTTGAAAATCATTGCAAGTTCGCTAAAGTGGAAGCTTATTTTGCTGCTTTCCTTAATTGTAATCGTTGTCATTGCCTCCATTGGCAGCTTTAACTACGTAGGGAGCTCCCGTGCCATGAAGAGGGATTTGGAAAACTTCAGCGTCCAGATTATGAAGCAAGCCAATCTCCATATCTCCCGCTATTTTCAAGATAGCGAGCATTTTTTTGAAACGTTGCTGGTTAGCGATGATCTGAAGTACTGGGCGCAAGCGAATTCGTATTACCGCAAGATGGATCAATTTGTAAACATGCAGGAGAGCTATATTATCCCTTATGTGACCTACCACCATGAAGCGTTGACTGTTATGCTCTACTCTGAGCATGGCGAACAATTCGTCTATCGAAGCGATGCTGTACGCCATCTGCATCTGCAAACCCGGTATCAGCTGTCGGAACAGCTCGAGAAGTGGGACAATGGACGTACGGGTATTCAAAGGATGGTGTTCTTAAGCGAGGATTACCGGGATGAACGCTCTCATCCCATTACGACACCAATCTTACGTTATGTCACCGTTCAGCACATTGGTCAGGAACGAATCGTTGCGGCCATGGACTTATCTCTCCAGTACATACAGGATTTGCTCAATGAAATCCAATTAAGTCCCGGGAGCTATGCGATGATTGTCAATGATTCGCATATTGTGACCGCTCCGGATATGGGGCTGATGCATACCGAGATCAAGAAATCCTGGCATCCGATACGCGAGCAGGATGACGGATATTTCTACGATCAGTCAGGGGACGAATGGGTGATCTTTCTCCCGATTCCGTCGTTGGATTGGAAGGTGGTGGTCACCGTTCCGAACAATGAGCTGACTCGGAGCATTGCCAAGGTGAGGAATTGGACGATCCTGATGACGACTTGCGGATTGCTTGTCGCCGTTATACTGATAGGGATTGCCGCAAGCTCCATTACCAAGCGATTAAAGCAGCTCCGCCATACGATTAAACGGACGATAACGGGCAATCTCAATAGTCCCGTCGATATTCATGGAACAGATGAGGTTGCGGAGATCGCTGCGGCGTATAATCACCTGCTATCACGAATGGATGAGGTCGTATCGGAATTAACCGATACGAGAGTCGTTCAGCAGCGCGCCGTCATGTCGGCCATGCAGGTGCAGATTCATTCGCATTTCTATTACAATGCGCTGGAAGCGATCAATTCCATGGCTCACTTGGCCGGGCATCAGGAAATTCGGCAGACGGCAGTTTCCCTGTCCAATCTGCTGCGCTATACCTCCAACTTCCAGGATACCGTCGTCACGATACGGGAAGAGATGCGGTATCTGCAGCACTATCTCGCCATTATGAAGCGGGTATATCAGGATGCAATGTCATACTGCATTGCGATCGATCCCGCTATTGAACAAGCGCAATGCATGAAGGTGTTGCTGCAGCCGCTGGCTGAGAACAGCTTCAAGCACGGCTATACATGCAGCGAGGAAGGCATTCATATCGAGATTCGCGGCTGGATGAAGGAGAGCGAATACGGCAAGCAGGTGTATATCCGCATCTCCGATAACGGTCTGGGGTTCTCGGACGTTTCGCTGGAGAAAATTCGAGAGCAGTTATCTGCTCCTGTCCGCGGTGAGGATTTTACGAAGTTAAATAAAAATGTAGGACTTCTTAATGTCCTATTCCGCTTAAAAAGCTTCTATGGATCAGATCAGACCAGACTGGAAGCGGGACGATCGGAACAAGGCGGCGCACAATTTACGATTTCATTCCCGTTTATTCCACAAGGAGGAAGTTAATGTATCGCGTACTTATCGTAGATGATGCGCCGATTATCCGGCAAAGCGTCTCGCTTGCCGTCGAGCAAGCCGATGCGCCGGTTGTGGCTGCAGCCGCCGTCCCGAATGGAGCTCGCGCGTTAAAGTGGCTGGAGGAGCATGTTGCGGATCTGTGCATTACCGATATTAATATGCCGCTGATGGATGGCTTAGAGCTTATCGGCAACATCAATCAATCTCATCCCTCTATGAAATCCTTGATCATTTCCAGTTACGACGATTTTCTTTATGCCAAGAAGAGCATTCAGCTCCATGCATTGGATTATATTCTAAAGCCCATCGACGAGCAGATATTTCATGACAGTATCTCGAACGCTGTAGAAGCGCTTGCGGCTCATCGCGTACATCAAGCCTCCGCGATGCTTGTACAGCATCTGCCCAAACATCGCGCGTTAGTGGAGCAATGGAGTCATGCGTTGAAAACGCTGAACGGACTGGCGTTGCCGCTATTGCTCATGGACACACTGGACTCCATCGAGCAGTGCGCGGCTAATCAGCTTGAGCTGATGCCCTTCCTGTCTATGCTGTGGATGCGAAATCTGCAGGATGAGCTGGAGCTCTCTCCGGATATGCAGCCCCCCGCCGCCCCCCTGTTCGACGGCTGGAATCGGCCGATTCTGAGACGATCGGAAGCGCGTTCTTACTATCGTCTGCTTGCCATCCATCAGTTGGAACAATGCGGGTATGAGCTGCTGCGCCAGCTCAAGTCGGAGCATGTGCCGCCTCAAGAGCCGGTTATCGACTGCATACGTCTGTACATCGCAGATCGCTTATGCGATCAACTGCAGCTGCAGGAGCTGGCCGATCAAGTCTCGCTTAATAAAACATATATGTGCACGATGTTCAAGCAAGAGACCGGCATGACCATCTGGACCTACATTGTGAAGGAGCGTATGAAACATGCCTGCTCCCTGCTGCTGGAATCCTCTCAGAAGGTGTACGAGATTGCCCATGCCGTCGGGTATGAGGATGTAAATCACTTCAATAAGCTCTTCAAAAAGCACTACGGGCTGTCGCCGCTTGAATATAAACGCCGCATAGTCGGTTAATCGAGTTTGTTGCAAGAAGTCTCTGGCCCATCGGTCAGAGGCTTCTTCTGCGTTAATCGGAAGATTGCCCCGATAAGCGCTGAATTTCACCTATAAGTGTTGCTGCCGACAATCTCTATAATGTGAAGTAAGAGAAAGGAGAGGGTATTCACCAAATGGAATTTGCGAAGAAAGGGCCTCTGCGGCAGCGAACAATCCATCAAGAATCGTTCTGGAAATTCGTTCGTAAAAATCATGCTTTATACATCATGCTGATCCCTGTAGTTATGTACTTCCTGATCTTTAAATACTTGCCCTTGCTCGGCAGTGTCATAGCGTTTCAGGAATACAACATTTTTAATGGACTTTTGAAAAGCAAGTGGGTGGGCTTGTACTGGTTCGAGCTGATGTTCTCCAATCCGTATTACGGGAAGATCATCTGGAATACGCTCATTATCAGCCTCTATCAGATCGTCTTTGCTTTTCCGGCCCCGATTATTCTCGCGTGCTTGCTTAATGAAATACGGATGATGACGTATAAACGAACGATTCAAACGGTACTCTATTTGCCGCATTTTCTGTCATGGACGCTCGTGTACGGACTCGCCTTCATGCTGTTCTCCACGGAATCGGGATTGGCAACCGCCATGCTGAAGCTCTTGGAGCAGGACGCTGTCTCCATACTGGGAGTCGCTGATTATTTCCGGACGGTCGTGGTCAGTGCAGGGATCTGGAAGGAGATGGGCTGGAGCGCGATCATCTTCCTGGCGGCGCTGTCAGGCATTAATCCAAGCCTGTACGAGGCGGCTACAATAGACGGCGCCAACCGTTGGAAGCAGTTCTTACATGTCACGCTTCCGGGACTGCTGCCGGCCATTATGATCTTGCTGTTATTGAAAATTGGCAACATTATGGACGTCGGCTTCGAGCAAATCTTTATATTCCTGACGCCCACAACGACTGAGGTAGGAGAGGTATTGGACACCTACGCCTACAAATCAGGTATTATCGGAGGACAGTACAGCTTCACAACCGCAATCGGCTTGTTCAAATCCGTCATCGGCTTTATTCTGCTGCTGGGGGCCAATGCAGCCAGTAAGGCTGCTACAGGCGAGTCCTTATACTAGCGCAATAATGGAGGTCTACAATGGTTATTCGCAAATCAATAGGAGAGCGTATATTCGATGCTTCCAACTATACTTTGCTGGCCTTGCTGGGGCTGCTGTCCTTGCTCCCTATTCTTCATGTCGTCGCGGGTTCCTTCAGTTCTCCTAATGCGATCATCCATAACCACGTGTTTTTGTGGCCGGTTGAACCTACGATGGAACATGTGAATACGGTCGCTGCCAATGCGGACTTCTGGCGGGCAGTATGGATGACGGTCAAGGTGACGGCGATCGGCACTTTGCTCAACATATTATTGACGGTCATGGGCTCTTATCCGTTATCCAAGGCGAATCTGCGCGGCAGAAAAGGGATAATGCTCTTTATTCTGGTGACGATGATCTTCCAAGCGCCGATCATTCCCGTATTTATGCTGATCAAAGAGCTGCACCTGCTTAATACGATGTGGGCGCTGATCATTCCGAGCGCCATTAGTGCCTTTAATATGATATTGTGCACAACCTTTTTCCGGGGCTTGCCGGAGGAGTTGTTCGAAGCGGCCAAGATAGACGGCATGAATGATTACCGCATCGTCTTCCAGATCGCGTTGCCGCTGTCCAAGCCGATTATGATGACGCTTATCTTATTCTATGCCGTCGGCCACTGGAACAGCTATATGGGACCGCTCATGTATATTACCGATCGTTCCCTTCAGACCTTGCAGCTGTACATCTATTATATGATGGCAGGCTCTATGAGCGATATCGGGATGTCGCCCATCTCGGACGTATCGCTCTCTCTCGTACCGAAAGCGCTGGAGATGGCGACGATCGTCCTTGCCACTGCTCCGATCGTCGTACTCTATCCTTTCTTCCAGAAGCACTTCGTGAAAGGAGCCATGATCGGTTCCCTGAAGGGCTAGCGATCCCTTCCACGTACAGATATGACGCCGTATGGCTTCATATAGAAGTAAGCATGTCAAGCAACTTACAGACCTACTAAGGAGGGTATTATCAATGAAAGCACCGTTGAAACAGAGCGCAATGTTGTTGCTGCTGCTGGCTATGGTCATGGCAGGCTGCAGCAACAATAACGGCAGCAGTGTCAAACAAGAACCGACAGCTGCTGCAACCGCTGCCGCTACCGCCATTCCGGGGGACGAACAGAAAACAGAAGAGCCGGCGCACATCGAGATTTACTTGTCGGACAATAACGCCCAAATACCAAGCGGAGCATCCATGGACGTTCCAACTATCCGTTATCTGGCGGAGCAGACCAATACCGATCTGGATCTGGTATTCTTCCCGCATACGGCGATGACCGATCAGGTGAAGCTGCGGATTGCCTCCGGACAAATTCCCGATGTCATCCTGGATGGCGGACTCCATCGCGAGCTGTATTATAATGATCAGCTGCTGCCGCTTAACGATTTGCTTCAGGAGCATGGTCAAGACCTGCTGAAAGTGATTCCTCAGGCGGCATGGGATTCTGTCACGCGCAATGGCCGAATATTGGGCATTCCCCGCTTGCTGGAAGGCAATACGCTGACTCAGCGCGTGCTGTTCGTCCGTCAGGATCTACTGGATAAAGGGGGCTACACGAAGACTCCCGCCACGCCGGACGATCTGCTGGACATGTTCCGCGCCATCAAGCAAGGCTCACCGGATGTCTATCCGTACAGCGCGCGCGAGAACTTCGCCTGGTTCGATAATATTATCGGCATGTGGGGGGTATCCGTCTGGGGCGGGGAGTGGATGGAAGCATCCCAAGAAGTGATTCCGTATACGATTCATCCGCGCATGAAGGAAGCGCTGGCCTATCTTCGTCAGATGAACGAGGAGAAGCTTCTTGATCCGGAGTTCATGATCAACAACCGCAATACGTGGGAGCAAAAAATTCAAAGCGGTCAGACGGCCGTCTGGACTCATGCCGCCAACTTGGCCTGGGATTGGCAAAATCGCTTAAATCAATCGATCCCGGATCAAACGCCAAAGGTGACAACTTTCAATACGCCAAAAGCCGCAGGTGTCGAACAAGCCGGCTTCCAGCGCACACCATTTAACGGTGTGGTGAATATTAGCAAACAAGCCGAAAATCCGGAAGCCATTATTCGGTTGTTCAACTTCCTGGTGACAGAAGCAGGGAATAAATTCATCTATTTCGGTGTGCCCGGGGTGACTCATACCGAACAGGACGGCAATATTTTCTACAACAAGCAGCAGGATACGGACGACAAGACATTGGGCTGGCGCAACCTCTCGTTCAATGTAGCTAGCTGGAACAAAGACTACGCGGCGTTATCTCTGGGGCAGGAAGCCGTTGAAGTGCTCGACCGCTTCTATAGCGTGGCGGCAACCGATGGATTCGATCCCCAGTTGATGAACATGACGACACCGCGCTCTCCATTGCCGGAAGTAGGCGACTTCGGCGCTCCGAATTCGCTGTTCATTCAAGCGGCAACAAAAATAATTATGGGCGAAGAGCCTGTCGATTACTTCGATCAATACGTAACTGAGTGGCGCAAAATGGGAGGAGAGGCGCTCATTAAGGAAGCGACTCATAATTTTAAAGAAGGCATCTAGCTTCTAGCGAAACAGCCAGACTCACAGATTGATGGCAAGCAGCAAGAAGGAGAGGATCCACCGCAATGGGTGACTCCTCTTCCTTCTTGCTTGTCTTATAAAACCAAGGGAGTGATGTCATGTGAAGGATGCAAGGAGAAGGATGGTTAACGGAGGAGTGATGGGTCTCGTAATGGCCGCTGTTGTGTCGAGTCTGCTGCTGTTGTATGGTGTACCGTTTTCCGGATTTGTGAAAGCGGTTGCAGACAATTCCGGCGCATCAGAGCCGCTGCCGCTGCTGAACAATGGAAGCTTCGAAGCGGTTGACGGCAGCTTGCCTCAGGGTTGGAATATATCCACCTATACCGGGACGCCCACTGTTGCGGCGGACAGCCAGCAAGCCTATGACAGCCAATATTCAGTTAAGCTGAGCGCTTCTTCAAAGGGCAGAGCCAGCGTCCATCAGATCGCATCGGTGAAAGGCGACACCACCTATGAGCTTACGGCGTGGGTCAAGCTCGATCAATTGGCTTCGAGCGATCGGGGGGCGACGATCCGGCTTCAATTCTACGACCAGGCGTACAATTCCGTCGGTTCTTCTTTATTCGCCGGCAATTGGACAGGCACTCAGGATTGGCGGAAAATCACCTACAGCTTCCGCACGCCTGCCGATACTACACGGCTGCATGTCGAAAATTTTTTATGGAATGCGGTTGGAACTGTGTGGTTCGACAATATGACGCTGACCGAGCTAAAGCCTTGGGAATCTGCCAATATGCTGCTTAATCCAAGTCTGGATTCCGTCGTGAATGGCTTTCCGGAAGCCTGGTCAAAGCAAACGAATAGCGGCGCACCTGTATTTGAAGCGGAGCTTCTGCAGCCTTACGCTGGTGAGGCCGCATTGCGAATCAGCGCCGAAGCGCCCACGCGAGCCAAAATATCGCAGACAGTCTCCATCCAAGCCAACAAGGATTATTATTTGTCCTTCTGGGTCAAAACGGAGCAGCTTGTATCCCCTGATCTCGGCTCCACTGTAAGGCTGCAGATGTTCAATAGCAATTGGGGAAAGCTCGGAGACAATATCATGATCGGGAGCTGGAAAGGCGACAAGGAGTGGACGAAGGTAAGCTTCAGCTTCCGTTCACCGGATACAGCGGCTCTGCTTATGATAGAACCTTATCTCTGGCATGCTACCGGCTCTGTGTCGTTCGATCACTTCCATCTGGAGGAGAGCGGATGGTTAGTCTCCATGTTCAAGAATGGACATCCCAGACTGCTTGCAGACGATGCCAGATTCGCAGAGATTGCTTCCCATATCGCAACTGACCCGGTTGCCGCCAGATGGTATCAGGATGTGAAGGCGCAGGCGGATGCGATGCTGAGCGAGCCGGTCGCAACTTATTCCATTCCGGACGGCTTGCGCCTGCTGGATACAAGCCGTCTGGTGCTTAAGCGAATCTACACGCTGGCCATGATGTATCATCTGGATCAGAATCCCGCCTATGCGGAACGTGCATGGATGGAGCTGAATGCCGCAGCCTCCTTCCCGGATTGGAATCCCAGGCACTTCCTGGATACGGCTGAGATGACGCACGCATTTGCCATCGGATACGATTGGCTCTATGACTACTGGACGACGGATCGAAAAGATACGATACGGGATGCCATCGCCACGAAAGGACTAATGCCCGGCTTGAGCCAATACGAGACGGCGACTTGGCCTTCGAAGCTGCATAATTGGAATATCGTATGCAACGGCGGTCTGCTTGCCGGAGCGCTGGCGATTGGCGATGAGCCGGCATACGGACATCTCGCAGACAACATTATTCGTCAATCATTGGAGTCCATTCCGAAAGCGATCTCCCAATTCGCTCCGAACGGCGGCTGGTTCGAAGGTTACGGTTACTGGGAATATGCCGCACATTACTTGGCTCTCTACTTGGGCGGATTGGAAGCTGTCATCGGCACGAGCTTCGGCCTGTCCGATTCGCCAGGCGTCTCGGAGACCGCCAGCTTCCCCATCTATATGGAAGGACCGACTGGGAGGGCCTTTAATTTCTCCGACAGCGGTTCAGGGACGCTCGCGGCTCCCCAGATGCTCTGGTTCGCACAAAAATTTGACAATCCCCTGTATCAATGGGCCAGAGAAGGCTCTATTGGCACTCCGCAAGCCTTGCTATGGTACACGCCTAACAGCTACACAGGTCCGGCGGCTAATGGATTGGAGAAGGATCGACTGTATTCCCATGCGCAAGTCGGATTGATGAGAAGTGCATGGGAATCTCCACATGCCGTATTTGCAGGGTTCAAGGGGGCTGTTGCGGATTCGAGTCACAAGCACTTGGATGCCGGAGAATTCATTGTTGATGCGCTTGGCGTCCGCTGGGCAAGCGCGTTAGGGCCGGATAATTATAATTTGCCCGGCTATTTCGATCGCAGCAACCAACGATGGAGCTATTACCGGCTTCGCTCGGAAGGCACGAATACGCTTGTCATCGGCCCTGACGGAGGAAGGGAGCAGAATTACGAGGTCGCGGCCCCTATTACCGATTTCCAGTCATCGCCGTCCGAGGTCTATGCGATTGCCGATTTGACTCCTGTATATGCCGATAAGGCGGTTAGCACAAAGCGCGGTCTCAAGCTATTTCATGATCGCCGATATATTTTGCTTCAGGACGAAGTGGTCACTTCTCAAGCAGAGGATATCTGGTGGTTCATGCATACCGTTACTGGAATCGAGAGCATTAGCGGGGATGGCAAGGAAGCGACATTGGAGCAGGATGGCAAACGTCTCTGGCTGCGTATTCTGTCAAGCCAGGGCGAATTCCAGTACATGGACGCCGAGCCGCTTCCTCAGACAGCAGATCCGGCTGGTCAAAATACCAATGCGGGTGTGAAAAAGCTTGTCATTCATGAGCCCAATACGCAGCAGCTGCAGCTGTCTGTTCTCATGGTGCCGCTTCAGCCTTGGGAGTCGCCGCCATCTTCTCAACAACTGCCTGCGGTAACCAGCTTATCGAGCTGGTCGTTGCCTGGCGGGGCTTCCTCCTTATTGTCGTCTATTGCGATGGATGGTCAGGGGCTGCCCGACTTCGTCAGCGATACATTTACCTATGATGTGAAATTGCCTGCGTCTCAAGCAGAGATACCGCTGATTACAGCTGCGTCTGTCGATGCGCAAGCCAATGTAATCGTGACGCCGCCGGCGTCCTTGCCGGGAACGGCATGGATTGAGGTGAGCGATCACGCTTCAGCGTTGACGACCAGGTATGCCATTCATATGGATCTCGAAGAGGAACCGCCGCTTCCCTCTCTGCCTGTAGCCGCTGTCAGCGCAAGCTCGCATGACGGGAATGTTCCGGCGAATACGATCGATGGCGATCTCAGTACTCGCTGGTCGTCTCTCGGCTCCGGCGAATGGATACAATACGACCTCGGTTCGCTTCAGACGATTGAGACGATATCGATTGCATGGTTCCGCGGCACAGAGCGCAGGGGATACTTCGATGCAGCCGTCTCTCAAGACGGTGTGGAATGGACGACCGTCATTGCGAACGGTGTCTCGAGCGGCAAGAGTCTTAAGCCGGAGCATTACGCAACAGCAACGAGAACGGCGCGCTATGTGAAGATTATTGGGAAGGGCAACTCTGTTAACGCCTATAACAGCCTGACAGAGGTGCAGTTCTATTCGCAGCCATTGCCGCCGACAGTGATCGACAATGTGTTCGACTCGGCCGTATTCGCGAATGCGCCTTCGAATCTGATCGTAGGCGAGGCTTTGGCGCTGGAGCTTGCCGGAAGCATGACCGACGGCACAGCTGCCGATCTGTCTCAAGCACAGGTTCACTACTATTCCAGCAATCCCGCTATAGCAAGCATATCGGAGCAAGGTGTCGTGTATCCGCATGCGCAAGGGGATGTGCGCATTACTGCCCTGATCATTCATAACCGCAAAATGGAGGTTGCCCGGCTGGAAGTGACGGCAATGATGAGGGGGACAATATTCGCTGCCTCTGACACCTACGTCCGTGGCGGCGATCATGCACATAAAAATTATGGCCAGCAGAGCGAGCTAAATGTCAAGTTGGCGAACGGGGATAACACTAAACGGATTAGTTATATGAAATTCGATGTTAGCGAGATCGCGAGCCCTTCAGTGACGGAGTCGGTATACCTTAATTTGTATGGGTTTATACGCGACGGCGACGGATCGGAGTCCGATATCTATATCTACCCTGTGACGGACGATAATTGGGATGAACATGCCATGACTTGGCATTCGCAGCTGAATTATGGAGCGGCGCTCGGCTCATCTCATTTTACGAGCGTTGCCGACTGGCATCGCATTGACGTTACGGACTTTGTACTGGCCGAGGCTGCGGGGGACGGCGTCGCAACATTCGCCATCGCACAGGCGGGAGTGGGGTATGCTACTGTTATTCACAGCAAGGAGCACGCCGAGAGCCGCCCATTCCTGTTATACACCCCGCTCCCGCAGGGAAGCAGCACGGCTCCTCCTGCAGCGGGCGTTCTATCGGACGATAACGGTCATGATACGGGACTGATGGACGGCGATTATACGATTTCGATGAATATATGGCATGGCAATCAAGCACAGCGGTACAAATTGTATGAGAATGGTCAGTTGATTGACACACAGACGCTAGAGGATCGTGCTCCCAATGCCCAGCGAGCCGTCACCGCAATTGCGGGCAGGAACAATGGAACCTATACCTATAGGGCTGAACTCGTCAATATTCATGGCGTGACTTACACGGAAACGCACACAGTAATAGTGACAGATGCAAACCCCGCCCATGCCGTTCTCTCCCATAATAACTGGCAGCAAGGTGACGAGTATGAGATAACGATGAATCTCTGGTGGGGAACGAATGCGCATACGTATCGTTTGTACGAGAACGGCATGTTAATTGACGAGCAGAGGCTAAGTGCCCACTCCCCTTCTGCTCAGTCGACTCTAACGAACATTGCCGGCCGATTGCCAGGGGGCTACACTTATTATGCGGAGTTGATCAACGATACCGGATTGACGGCGACAGATGAGATTACGGTCAAAGTAATCGAATCGTGATAGGTGAATGTTCGGAGAAAGGGCGAACAGAATAGCTGCAAGTCGCATTGACGCGAGAGGGGGAGCCATATGAGTGGCTCCCTTTTAGGTGAATGATCATCGACAACCTATTTTATTTTCCGCTAATGTTCACAGCCAGCTCCTCGATCAGTTTCTTCTTGCCCAGCGCGTAGAAGGCTTCGTTGTAGTTCTGCCTGTTGGTCATGCGATACACGTTGCCTTCCTTCACTGCCTTCATGCTGCTCCAAATTGCGCTCTGCTCCAACATATTGTTCTCATTGTCTGCAATGAGAACAATGTGGTCAGGCTCGAACGTAGACAGTATTTCCAGATCAGCGACAATCCCGCCCCAGTAATCCGCCTCCGGTGTGCCCGGCATCATAGGAAGCTTAAGATCGCCGAAGATCATATCCGCCACTCCCGTCGTTGAGTAAATATGAAGTTCTTTCGTAGTGGCGCCAATGACAGCGAAATGCTCCTCGCAGATCACGTTCTTGATCTCCTTGTGAAGCTGCTCGGCACGTTCTTCGTAAGCCTTCATCCACTCCTCCATCTCTGTCTGCTTATCCATCACTTCCGCGATGAAAGCGAAGCGCTCACGGAAAGCGTCGAAGCCATGCGGCACAAGAACAGTAGGCGCAATTTTCTCCAATTGCCCGATAATCTTCTCTTGGGTCGGTCCGGCAAATATGAGGTCGGGATTTGCAGCGACGATTGCCTCCAGATTGAGATCAGTCATGTAGCAAAAAGGTAAGCTCGACAAATGCGCTGTCGGCCTCCACACGGATCGTATGATTGTGATGCAACTGGTGACGGCACTGGACGATCTCAATTCCTGCAGCCGTAATGATGCGATCGATATGGCCGAGACCAACTGGCTGCCCCAGCTTCATAACCTTTGTAACGTTATCGCCGGTAGACGTCGGCAAGAGCGATAGCTCTTGAAAATAGGTGTTGTAAACCTCGTGAATAGAGTGAGACACTGGCTTAAGTCCCTCCCTTCCAATGAAAATAATTCTCATCTATATTAACTTTCATTATAACGGGAATATTCACAATCGGCAATTTGTGTGTTGCTTGTTGATCGTATGTCACACTCTCTCGAACGTCGTAACTAAATTGTAACTCTCTGAAGCCGCTATTCCGATAAGATAGATTTATCAGCGGGATAGAGGGTGAGCAAGATGAGAACATCAAGAGTAAGAAAAAGAAATTATCGCAAATCGGCGGTTGTGATCCTTTTTGCAGCCATTATTATATGGCTCGTCGGCTGTGCGGCAGGTCAGACAATCAGTATATCGGGACTAGTGTCGCCGGGTAACAAGGGAGCCATTCAGGATCAAGGCGATCTGACGGACGGTAACGGGGAGGAAGGTATATTGATTTCAGTTACCGAACCGGATAGCGTCAAGGGCCACCTGATTGGAGCGAACGGGAACGGGAATGGCATCTACATACCCGGCGGCAAGGACTCTTCTCATATAGATAGCAATGCCGGCGATGGCGGCGCAGACAAGGATGCCACTCAAGAGTCGGAGAACGCTGGAAGCGGAGCGGACGGGAAAGGGAAAGGCGAAGCCACCGGTAACGGAAACGGGAGTACGAACGACGGAAGTGGAGCGGACGGAAACGGGAGCGGCAAAGGCGACGGCAACGGGAGTACGAACGATGGAAAAGGCAACGGCAGCGGGAGCAGTGCTAGTGGCAACGGGAGCAATAACGGCAACGGAAGCAATGACGGCAATGGAAGCAATGACAAGGGCAACGCCGGTCAAGACAAAGGAAATGCCGGGGGAACCGCGCCGGACAAAGAAAAGCAAAAACCCGGCGAGAAGAAGAAGGTGGTGGCGCTCACGTTCGACGATGGGCCGGACACCCGTTATACGACGGCGATATTGGATATCCTGAAGGAAGAAGGGGTAAAGGCGACATTCTTCGTCGTGGGATCGCAGGTGAAGAAATATCCCGAGGTGCTGCAGCGTATGCATGACGAAGGCCATGGCATCGCCAATCACTCCACCGGGCATGAGAACTTCCGGAAGCTCAGCCGGCAGCAAATAATCGATAATATCGCCGAGACGGATAAGGCGATCGAAGAGGTGCTGGGTTACTGGCCCAAATGGTTCCGGGCTCCTTACGGAGCGCTCTCCCAGACGCTGTTGGACGTACTGGAGGAGCAAGAACGCGAGCATACAGGCTGGACTGTGGATACGCGGGACTGGGCAGGCACTTCTGTAGCAGATATGCGGAAGATGATTCGTAATGAGACGAAGCCGGGTGGTATAATATTAATGCATTCTTTCGGCGGCAAGCATATTAAGAATACAGTGGAGATGCTCCCTGGTGCAATCAAGGATCTCAGGGAGATGGGCTACGAATTCGTGACAATGGATGAGCTGGAGGAGCTGGATATGCTGGATTAGCATTCCGCCCGGAAGTTCAACGATACATTCATCTATGAGGAGGGGAATGCAACTTTGCCTGGCTTAACATTCAAGCAGCGCGGCAAGGGGAAGCGGCAGCTAAGGGCTGCGCCGCTTCTTGCTGCGCTGCTTCTCCTTCCTCTGGTCGTCAGCGGATGCAAGTATACGGCTGCGCCGGCGGATCTGCTGCAGAAGCCGACGATTGCCGAAGGCAAGCAGCAGCTGACAAGCGCGATTGCTCGTGCGCTGCCCAAGCATAGCTTGCTCACGCTTCCGCTTCGGGATGATGACTACAAGGAAGCGGTACGGCTCATCGATCTGGACGGTGACGGCGTGGATGAAGCGGTGGTCACGTATTACGGGGAATACAGTACACCGGAGATCATGCTGCTGCGCAATGAGAATAACAGCTGGCGCAAGTGGCTGACGATTCAACAGCCCCTCGCCAGAGGCATCGACTGGCTGAAGCTGACGGACTTCGACAATGACGGGCAGCAGGAGCTGCTCGTAGGCTGGATCGGATCGTATGACAGTCCCAATACGCTGGAGCTGTATTCGTTCCAGACGAAAGTGACGCGGAACGATACGGGAGAGAAGACGCTGGAGCCCTTGGAGAGCTTCTCGTATACGCTCGCGGAAGTTGGCGAGTTCGGGAATGACGGCATTACACAGCTGGCAATTCTGCTCTCTTACGACAGCAAAGGGGACGATATGCTATCTTCTCATGACCTTGATGTGTACGAATGGCGAGGGAACGGGATGAAGCGAATCACAAGCATGGAGCTGACTCCCTCGGTCAATTCCTATGACACAATGGTCATCGGCGAGATATCCCCAAGGCATAGAGGGATTATAATCGAAGGCAATACGGGAGCGCATAGCATGATGACATATATGTACGCCTGGGAGAACGGCAAGCTGAAGCCTATCTATCCGGATGGTCCCTTGTTCATGTCGGAGGAAGGCTTCAACGGCAGAGGGGTGTATAGCGAGGACGTGAACGGGGACGGCATTCTGGAGCTGCACAGGGCGCTGCAGGCTCCGGGATCGGAGCAAGCTTCCTACGTGGACACGGAATGGATCAATCAGTATGTGCAGTGGGACGGAAGAACGGGCTACGAGGTTGTCACGGAACAGTATCAAAATTACGCATACGGCATCCGATTGACGATTCCGAAGGAGTGGAGGGGGCGGTATACGTTCTCTCCGCTGGAGAATGAACCGTACGGCTTGGTCTCGTTCCAGTATTGGGATGAACGGGATAAGGCTTCGACAGAGCTTGCTGCATTGTATGCGATACGGCTCGAGAAGTGGAGCGAGCTGGAAGAGTCCTGGCAGAACAAAGCGAAGCAGAAGCCTTACTTCGAGCTGAGCCGAGATAGCGGCAATGTGTTCGTTGTCCAGTATGCGAAGGCGCCTCCCGTACAGTTGGCGGAAGCTGCGCAGGCGGATTTCATGGATATGGTGAAGGCTGTGGAACGATTTCCTTCGCTGCTCCAGTTCGAGCATAATCAATAGAGTCGGAAATGGCGGTGAGAATGGTGCGAATATTGTTGCTGGAGGATGAAGAGGCGATACGCGGCTTCGTTCGCATTAATCTGAAGCGGAATGAGATGGAAGTGACGGAAGCGGAGAACGGTGAGGATGCGCTGGCGTTCGCGGCCGAGCAGGGGCCGTTCGATATTGCGCTGCTGGATGTGATGCTCCCGACGATTAGCGGCTTCGAAGTGTGCGAGAGACTGCGTGAGCAATATCCGCGAATGGGGATTATTATGCTGACTGCGAAGAGCCAGGAGGAGGACAAGATCCACGGGCTGGAGCTGGGAGCGGACGATTATGTGCAGAAGCCGTTCAGTCCGGGTGAGCTTATCGCGCGAATCAAATCGCTCTACCGGCGCATGCATGCCGATGATGGAGTCCGCGATAAGGGCGAGCAGCCTGTAGCAGCGGCAAGGGAGCTCGCCGATACCATGCCGGTTGTCGAGGGATCGGCTGCCGAGGGGCATAGCTCCGGCATAGCGGACAGTACGACGGTCGGTTCGGAAGATGAGCGTCCCTCGGGCGTCAGGATCAGCGGACCGTTCAAGCTGTCCGTCATGGAGCGCAAGCTCTGGAAGGACGGGGAAGAGATTATATTGACGCCTACGGAATGGACGCTTGTCAGGCTGCTTATGGAGCGGGAGGGAGAGAGCGTCAGCCGCGACGATATCCTGACGGCGGTATGGGGACGTTATTATGTAGGCGATCTGAAGGTGGTCGACGTGAACATACGCCGCATACGACAGAAGATTGAGTGCAATCCTTCGGAGCCTTCTTTTATCGAGACGGTATGGGGCTTCGGATATAGATGGAGACGGAGCGAGCGGGCATGAAGAGCGTCAAGACCAAGATGGTGCTGAGCTATCTTCTGCTGATTGCGCTGGTGGTTACCGTGCTGGGAGCGTCATTCTCTCTGCTGATGTGGAAATATTATTACGGCAGCGCCAACAGCTCGGTCAAGCAGCGCGCGGAATCGGCCATGTCGCTCCACAGCCGTTCCTTGTCCTCGCTTACGCTGAACGATCAGGCGCACTACATGCTGCTGTACATGGTGGAGGGAGGCGGCTCCCGGCTCCAGCTGCTGAGCAGCAATGGCGAGGTGCGTATCGACTCGGAAGGCTTCGCGCCGGATATCCGTTATGCGACCAGCGATGTGAAGGCGGCGATGTCCGGTTCGGCAGGAAGCTGGACGGGCGTCGATCCCTATTACAAGGAGCGGGTAGTCTCCGTGACGATTCCGATATGGAACGACAATCGGGTCGTATCGCTGTTCCGGTATACATCATCGCTGGAGCAAGTGGACGATATGGTGTACCGTCTCATCCAGCTTGCGGCGATCGCGGGCTTGTTTGTCATTTTGCTGTTCCTCGGGCTCAGCCTCTTCCTGGCCCAGCGCATCGTGAAGCCGATCAGGGAGCTGACGAAGGCGGCGAGATATATGGCAGAGGGCGACTGGACGCGCAGGGCGACGAAGCGCAGCAACGACGAGATCGGCCAGCTGGCGGAGACGTTCAATACGATGGTTAGCGAGCTGAATACGCGGGAGACGCTGAAGAACGATTTTATCTCCTCCATCTCGCACGAACTCCGTACGCCGCTTACTTCCATCAAGGGGTGGAGCGAGACGCTCAAGGAGAGCGAGCCGACGGAAGACGACGAGGAGCTTAGAATGGGGCTGTCCATTATCAGCAAGGAGACGGAGCGGCTATCCGGCCTTGTCGAGGACTTGCTGGACTTCTCCAAGCTGTCCGCGAAGACGATGGAGCTGCATCCGGAGCCGTTGGACTTGAACAGCACGGTAAGGGAGACGGTACGCCAGCTTGCTGTACGGGAGGAGAAGACAGGCGTCAAGCTAGTGCCGACCTACGGAGCCAGCCCGATTCTCGTGGAAGGCGATGCGAACCGTTTGAAGCAGGTCATTATTAATTTGATTGACAATGCGTTCAAATTCACCGACAGCGGCGGGACGGTGCGCGTAGTTACTGCGGCGGAGAAGGAGCAGGCGATTCTGACAGTATCGGATACGGGCAAGGGAATCGATGCGGAAGAACTGCCGCATGTGATGGACAAGTTCTTCAAGGGAAGCAGCGGAGCGGGCGGCTCCGGACTGGGACTGGCGATATGCAAGGAGATCATTGAGCTCCACGGCGGCGAGATCGGAATCGACAGTGAACGTGGAGCCGGAACGATCGTGCGAATAGCAATGCCGCTATTCCTTGAAAAATAGCAGCTTGCGGCGGGCGATGACATAGATGACGGCAATGACGGCGCCGCCGGCGAGCATAACGGACATCCAATGATCCCGAAGCCATGCGATCCATAACGGCATGGGCGCACCTCCCAGCGATAAGTGTAATGGCGAAGACCTCCGTATGAGGTCTTTTTTTTACTATTGCCAGTTCGGAGCGTTGTATGCATCGGTTGTACCGTACAAGAATTTTTCATTACGCCTCTCAGCACCGCTTCTCAGTACCCAATTGACAGTCGGCGGGGAAGGTGATAGTATAGTTTTAATTAAATCATAGTATACAGGTAGGAATTATTATATATAGATGACGCACGCATGCATGAGGAGGAATTCGGGATGGAGAAGCAATTGGTGCTTCGGCACGACGAGCTTGAACTGGCAGCAACTTTACATTACCCTGCCGACAATGGAACGAATCATCAACAAGGGAAGGACTGCAACAGAAAGCATGGGGCGATTATCATCTGCCACGGGTTCATCGGCAATCGGATTGGCATCGATCGCTTGTTCGTGAAGACGGCGCGCGCGCTGGCGGCAAGCGGCAGCTTCGTGATGCGGTTCGACTATGGAGGCTGCGGCGAGAGCTCAGGCGAATACGGAGCGCTCGGCTTCGATGCGATGGTGGATCAGACGCGCACCGTTATCGATTATATCTCGGCGATGGATTGCGTCGATCCGCAGCGTATCATTCTGCTGGGCCACAGCTTGGGCGGGGCCGTCTCCATTATGACAGCGGTGAAGGACAAGCGGGTGAAGCGGCTCGTCCTGTGGTCACCTGTCGGCTACCCCTTCAGCGATATTGTCCGCATCGTAGGGAGAGAGAGTTACGACGAGGCGATCACGAAGGGGGGCGCCGATCATATGGGATACGTGCTGCAGCCCGCCTACTTCGATTCGCTCATGCAGCATCAGCCGTTCCAGTCGGCCCCGCGCTTCGGCGGAGATGTCCTGCTTGTCCACGGTACTAGCGATGAGCTCATCCCCGTCGACTACAGCTTCTTGTACCAGAAGGTATTCTGGACGAGAGCGGAAGGGGTGTGCGACAAGGAGATTCTGTTCCAGGCGAACCATACGTATTCCAGCAGGAAGCATCAGGAAGAGGCGATCACCGTTACGTCGCAATGGTTGGAGAAGCGCGACCGCCAGCAGCAGGAGTGGCATCACTGGTCGATCTAATCTGTCAATCGCTTGTACTTTCCGTTATACGGGATGTCGATGTGAACAGTCAGCTTCTCGATGGATTCCGGCGTGACGAGCAGGCGGTTCCCGTTATCCGTCAGCTGCTTCCACATCACGGGACTCTTCAGGCGAAGTGCCCGTCCCAATTGGAAGAGATCGACGCCATTGCGCACCCCCTCCAGATAGACCCTCTCAATCTGCTCGGCCACGGCCTTCTCGGCGATCGATATCATCTCCTCGTACGAGATCGGTTCATTGTATTCGTACATGGCGCCGATCAGCCCCACGGTTATATGGAAGCGGGCTTTGCCGTCCGTCAGTACGGGGCGAATGTCCACAGAGGGACGGCCTAAGCTCAAGTTGGCATAGACGATGCCGTTCTTCTCCACCGTAAGCGGTGCGCGATTCGTTTCCTTCTGCATCCATTGATAGCCCTCCAGCTTCTTCTTGCTAATAAATGTCTTGCTTCCGTCGTGGCTTTCGAAGTATGCCCCGTTCAACATCAGCTGGGGAGCCGGCTTCTTGGACATTCTCCACTGATCCTGGTTCAGGCTGATACTGGGCATATAGGAGGGCTGATCGGGTTCGTTATAGCGCGCGATAAATTTGAACATCTCGATTGGCGGCAGCGTCGAATTCTGCTTGTAGTTCGGCATCGGCTCATGCAGGATCGACAAGAGCGACGTCATATTGAAGAAGGCTTCTGTAGATAAAATATCCAGCAGATCCGATTGCGTCGAATAAATCCAAGTGTTGTAGCGGATTTCCGGGAATCGATTGACCATCTCGATCATTTCGAACCCTTTCGCCTTCAGCGCTCTCTCCGTGAACACAAGGGCGGAGATATGCCCCCAGGTGACGTAGATTTGCGATGTGTTGTATAGCTGGTCGGACGCCATATTGATCGTCTTGCCCTTGCCGCGCCCGACCCAGGTGGAAGGCTTCCCTTCCCGCCGTCCTCCCGACTCCGACTTCGCAATGCTGGTAAAGTCGAGAAATTGGGCGTACACGATAAACTCGCCGTCCTCGTAGTCAATGCCAAGCGCCTTCACATAGCTCTTGTTCTGCACATCGGAGGCGCTCCAGCAGCCCGTCAAGACGGTCATGCCGATGCACAGAGCCAGTGCCGTCGCTGCTATTCGGACAGCCGGCAAGGAATAGTGTGCACTCATGCTTCATCTTCCCCTCTTGTCAGGCTTACGCGTGTGCAAGTAATCCGGCCGGCGCTTCATCCACTTCTGAGGCAGCTTGAACAGGCTTCTGAGCAGATCCTTCAGTTGCAGAGGCGCAGCCGGCGCGAGATAAGGCACGCCGAAAGATTCGAAAGAAGTAAGGTAGATGACAAGCAGAATGATGGACAGAATGAACCCGTACATGCCCAATATCGCCGAGAGCAGGAAGGAGACGAAGCGAAGCAGGATTGTCGTGCTCGTCAGCGACTGGTTGACCAAGGTGGCGCCAGCGACGACGGTAATGGCGGTGACGACGATCATCAGCGGCGATACCATGCCTGCTCGTATGGCTGCATCGCCGATAATCAGGCCGCCCACGACCGTCAAGGTCTGTCCGATGGAAGTTGGCAAGCGGACTCCGGCCTCGCGGAACAGCTCCATAAGCGACATAATGAAGAACATCTCCAGTGCAGACTCCATTGGCAATCCGACACGTCCCATGGATATAGTAGCCAGCAGGCTGAACGGGATTTGATCGGAGTGGAAGGTGGTGAAGGCAATGAAGAAGCCCGGCAGGAAGATGGTCAGGAACAGGCCGGCATAGCGAAGCAGCCTTCCCAGATTGGTGGACAGAAACGGGAAGTAAGCGTCCTCCGGCGATTTCAGCAGCAGGAACAGGTTGGTCGGCGCGATAATCGCTGTCGGATTGCCATCCAAGAGCACGATGAACCGGCCATTGAGCAGACAGTCGGCAGCGAAGTCGGGCCTGCCCGTATAATCGGTCTGCGGGAACAAGGTGAATCCCCCCGGAGCAAGACTGTTCTCCAAATTGCCCGTCGTCAGAATTTTTTCCTCCCGTATGGTAGAGAGCTGTCCGCGGACTCGGTTGATCGTGTCCTCGTTCGCAATGTCGCTAACGTAGAGCAAGGCGCACTTCGTCATCGTGCGCGTACCCAGTTGAAAGTACTCGCAAGCGAGCGTCGGCGTGCGCAGATGGGAACGAACAAGCGCCACATTGTATGACAAGTGCTCCACGAATGCATCCTTCGGTCCGCGAATCGCAACTTCCGTGGAAGATTCTTCCGGCACGCGTGACAGCTGCTTCGACACATCGATGCTCCACATCGTCTGCAGGTTCGGAAGGATGAACAGGAGCGTACCATCGAACAAATGGGCGGCGACAACATGCCGGTTCACCTCGCCTTTCGTGGCATCCATCATTTTCCACTGCAGATCGGCTTCCTTCATAATAGTATCCTTGTCCAGAAAGCCTGTCTTCTCATACAGCTTCCTGATCGCAGGCATAACGATATCGTTGATGGTCGTCGTCTCCGCCATTCCCGTGCTGTACGCGAACAATGCAGGCACCGGATCGGGAAGCGTGCCGAAGTGCTGGCAGTAGATGCATACGTCGTGGCTATCGCGGAACCAGCGGCGCAGTACGTGCTCGTCGATCGGAACGATCCCTTCATTGTCATCTGTATGACTCATGATTCCGCTCCCCCTTTCCTTGCTTTCAACTTGCTTCCCTAGATCGCTAATATTAGGAAGGCAACTAACAGGCTTGTGAAAATAAACATGCCCGGAAGATGGATATTCTGCAAGTACATGATCGCTTGATCATCCCGCAGCTTCGAAAATTTCGCTCCGCAGATCATCGCCACGCTCGCAATCGACAACGCGATGAGACGTCGGCTCGGCCTGCGAATGTCCGCCATGTCCACGATCAAGTACAAGGAGATGGCTATTCGGGCGAAGGAACCGCACAGCCATTGGTAGATGGACAGGAAATCGACATGCTGCAGGAAGATGCCGAGACTTAGTATTTTCCACTGCTCAAAGGCGGTATGCCGCTGCTTGGCCGCTTCCTGTGGACCGAATTCCGTGATCGCTCCAATCGTCGGCCCCATCGTCATGCCGACCAGGAACAGGCCCAGCAGGATCAGTTGCCACCACTTCATCCTCTGCCGCAATTCATGCTGGTAGAGCAGCAGAATCCACACCTCCATCAGTCCGGCGAGTACATAGACGACGCCTCTGAAGACGGGCGACCAGCCATGCTCCAGCACGGGAAGCAGCAAGCTGTAGTCTTTATAGCGCGTATTGGCACCCATGATGAAATACCCCAGCAGAATGACGAATGGCACCAGAATGCTCGACGTCATGGCAATGGTGCGAATGCCCTTGTAGGCGGCCAGCATTGCCAGCGCTACCGCACTGACTATGACCACGATCATTGGCGTCTGCTGCATATAAGTCGTCACGGTCCATAACGAGGTGTCTCTTAGCGTGTAAGTGCCGGAGAAGAAGAGGATGACGATCGACAGGAGGCGCAGCAGCCAGGCCGGTATAATGCCGTATTCCCTCTGCAGCCAGTCCGGCAGCCGCTGCCCGTGAAGCCCCTTCATAACGATATGCAGCAGCAGCAGCCAGACCAAAAACAATGGAGCGGCTACGATCACCGTCAGCCATGAATCGCGGAGCGACACGTCCAATATAATCGGGATTGCCATGACATGGCAGACCAGGCCCGAGCTTAGCAGAAGGATGGAGAAGGATAGCCATATGCTGAGGTTGCCGCTCCCTTTGCTCACAATTTTCCGCCTCGTTTCCATGGGAGATAGCTTTAAGTTATGCATTTATTGGATTTTTAATCGCTTGATCAACGGCACACTTTCGGAATGCTCGACATCATGCGCCGCAAAGGGGCGTGCGATCCGAGCTAGTGTAGGATTCATACACTGGAGCGCCGAAATGGGGAGTGCGAGCTGAAATAGTGTAGGATTCATACACTGTAGCGCCGCAAAGGGGCGTGCGAGCCGAGCTAGTGTAGGATTCATACACTGGAGCGCCGAAATGGGGAGTGCGAGCTGAAATAGTGTAGGATTCATACACTGGAGTGCCGCAAAGGGGCGTGCGATCCGAGCTAGTGTAGGATTCATACACTGGAGCGCCGAAATGGGGAGTGCGAGCTGAAATAGTGTAGGATTCATACACTGTAGCGCCGCAAAGGGGCGTGCGATCCGAGCTAGTGTAGGATTCATACACTGGAGCGCCGAAATGGGGAGTGCGAGCTGAAATAGTGTAGGATTCATACACTGGAGTGCCGCAAAGGAGCGTGTGAGCCGAGCTAGTGTATGAATCCTACACAATAGTTTATGTGACCTCGGCTGGAGTATGAAAAATAGGCGAATGGCGGTCTGTAGGCGATGTGGCATTGGTTGGAGCGCGGAAAGTGGCTAGTTTAGGAGTTGCATGGTATGTGATCTCGGTTGAAGTATGGAAAGTGGGCGAATGGCGGTTTGTAGGCGATGTGGCATTGGTTGGAGCGCGGAAAGTGGCTAGTTTAGGAGTTGCAAGGGATGTGATCTCGGTTGGAGTATGAAAAGTGGGCGAATGGCGGTTTGTAGGCGATGTGGCATTGCAATTAAGAAATAAGTGTGAAGGGCATCGGCGTTTTTATAATTTGGTCAAGACATCCCTGTCGATCTATGTTTAAATAGTAGAGAGATTAAGAGATTGATGAAACTGGAAAAAGGCGGGGGATTCATGAAGGGGAAAGCACGTATTTCGTTAACTTTGCTGCTGACGGTCATTCTGGTATTCTTGTCGGCATGCGGCAGCGGATCGGACGGCGGGAAGAGCGATCCGGTCATCAAGGAGACGATGGAGCCGACTGCAACCGTCGATCCTACAGCGGAGCCGACTCCTACGCCTCTGCCTTATGCAGCGCCCCTGACGGGGATTGGAATTGAGAAGGAAGCAAGCGCAAGGCCCATGGCCGTGCTGATCAACAATCTGGCGCCTGCACGGCCGCAATCCGGCCTGACGGAAGCCGATGTCATATGGGAAGTGCTGGCGGAAGGCGGCATCACCCGACTAGTCGCCATCTTCCAGAGTACAGAGAAGCAGGACTTCACAATCGGCCCGATCCGCAGCAACCGGCCTTATCTGATCGAGATCGCGGAGAGCTACGGCTCCGTCATCGCCCATGCCGGCGGAAGCCCGGAAGCATATGGCATACTGCAAAACCAGCGCAAGCCTTATCTTGATGAAATTACAAATGCAGGCACTTACTTCTGGAGAAGCAAGGACCGGAAGGCGCCTCACAATCTGTATTCCAATCTGGAGCAACTGCGTACGGGAGCGGACAAGAAGGGATACTCCTCAGAAGTGGAGTTGAAGAAATATATCTATCTTCCGGAAGGAGCAATGAACGAGGCGGACGCTTCCACAGTAGAGGATGCGAAGGAGATCAGCATCAAATTTCTGCTGAAGAGCTACAAGGTCGGCTACAAGTACGACGAATCCACGAACGTATACATAAGATCCATAAATGACAAGCCGCATATCGATATGAACAACGACGAGCAGCTGTCCGCGACGAACCTTATCGTCTTCCAGACGGGGCACAAGACGCTGGACGATGTAGGCAGGCTCGCGATTGACTTGAAATCCGGTGGAGACGCGCTTCTGTTCCAGAAGGGCAAGGTGATGGAGGCGGAATGGGTGCGGGCGGCCGACGGCATGATCCGCTTCCATAAGGACGGGAAGGAACTGGCGCTCATGCCGGGCAAGACGTACATTCATGTCGTGCCGAATACGTCGGCGCTCCGTGACTATGCGACATGGGAGAGCGCAAGCTCCGCCGGGACTGCGGCCGAATGAGAAGAAGGACAGCTTGATAGGCCATGAAGCGCTAGATGTCAGCTTCATGGCCTTCCCGCTGTCCTGTTCGTCATGCCCTCGATTATTTTCGCCGGCTGCCGCTTCGTCTTCTGCGCCGCTGCGCGGTGCCGCTCTTCTTGCGTGTGCTGCCGCTCCTTCTTCGGCGGCGACGCTTCGCTCCAGAGCCGGAATTGTTCTCGTCGTCTTGCGAGATGGACTTCTTGCCGAAGGAGCCGAACAGCACCTTCACCATGGGAGCCATCTGGGATACGCCGGTGACGACCTTCTGCATCTTCGTTACCGTGGACAGGATACCGTCCAGTCCTCCCATCCGGTCGACGAAGCCTTTAATCTCGCTCAAGTTGGCCATCTTGGTCAAGTTGGCCAGCGAGAATCCGCCGGATGAAGATGGGGGTCTGGGAGGCGTCTCTGCAAGCTGGGAGGACGATTGCGGGACGACGGCCGGGAGCAGATGAGGCTCGCTCGTATTTTGCGATGAGATATGGGCTTGCGGAGGTGCGCTTCTGGCGTGATTGCCGTAATTGCCGTTGCCCCAGGCATGAGGCGGGTACGATGTGCCCTGAACGTGATGTCCTTGATGATAGTATGATGAAGGAACGAACTGATATTGCTCCATAAGCTGATGATAGTCGTGGCTTGGTTGATTGTACGGTGGCTGCCGGAGCGCGCTGCCGTGTCCAGGCTGTGCTTCCTGCGGACGCGCTGCTCGGCTTTGCCTGTGCTGCCGATTGCCGCCACCAGGGTAAAGCTGTTGATTCAATGGGATCACAACCCTTTTTAATATCAGTCTATGGCATAGGCTAACGTGGTGATTGGACGAATGTCCCGGGTTTTCATACTTTTCTGGTTGAATGCCCTGAGG
The DNA here is from genome assembly GCF_025567625.1 of Paenibacillus sp. J5C2022. GTDB lineage: Bacteria > Bacillota > Bacilli > Paenibacillales > Paenibacillaceae > Pristimantibacillus. Next base: position 64,047 of record NZ_JAOQJC010000029.1, read on the forward strand.
GCGGGAAGCAACATTTGTCATTTCGCTTGACTTCTTCGATACGTGAACACGGTAAAGTTTGAAATAAAGGTACGGAAGGGATAAAATAAGATGAATAGCAATAATGGGAGTGGTAATGCATGCAGCTGAAGAAGCTCAATGATAAAGCGATAGACCAATTGTTCGAGGCCATATTGACGCTCAAGTCCGTGGAGGAGTGCTATGTATTCTTCGACGATCTGTGCACAGTCAATGAAATACAATCCTTGTCGCAACGACTGGAGGTAGCGCGCATGCTGGGGAAAGGAAGCACGTACAACCAGATCGAGGCGGAGACGGGTGCAAGCACCGCTACCATCTCCAGAGTGAAGAGATGCCTGAACTACGGCAACGACGGATACAAAATGACACTGGATCGACTCGGTAGATAGGAGTGCGCAAGCCATGAAGCCCGGCGTTCTTGTCATTAGCCACGGCTCCAGAGAGACGGAGTGGGTGAGGCTGGTAGATGCGGCAGTAGCAGCGTCTTCCCGGTGCACCGCGCAAGACGGCATGGAGGTGCCAGTCGTCTCCGCCTTCCTGGAGATTGTGGAGAACAGGCTGATACAGGATGGCATCGATGAGCTGGAGAGTCAGGGCGTAACGGATCTATTCGTCTTGCCGCTGTTCGTCTCGTCGGGCAGTACGCATGTGGACGAAATCGCCCAGGCTTTCGGCTATCCTTCCATTGCGGATGGCTTCTGTGGCGATCTGGGCACGTTCCGCATCTCGGCCAATGTCACATACGGCTGTCCCATGGACGACGCTCCGGAAGTGGTCGAGCTTCTGATGGACAACTTGTCCGAGCTGTCGTCCGAGCCGGAGAAGGAAGCGCTGCTCTTGATCGGGCACGGGAGCGAGGAGCCCGTGTTCCAGGAGAGGTGGCAGAGCGGTCTGTCCCGGCTGGCCGAGCAGCTTCGCGCCCTGGGCGGATTCGCGCGTGCGGATTATGCCTTGCTGCTGCCCGATGAGACATCCTGCAAGCTGACAGCATTGCAATCGGCTCAGCCTGATGAGCCGATTATTGTGGTTCCGTTATTTTTGAGCCGGGGGTACTTCACGAACCATGTCATTCCTGCGCGTCTTGCGGGACTTGTGTATCGCTATAACGGAAGCGCCATGCTTCCTCATCCCGCAATCGAGCGGTGGATCGAGAGGCATATAGGGAGTTGGTTAAGTGGTTTCATATCGCAAAGGAATGAAGAGGGAGCAATGTGATGATGAAACGAGCAAGATTGATTTACAATCCGACGTCTGGTAGAGAAGAGATGAAGCGCCGGCTTCCGGATATATTGCAGCGCCTTGATCAGGGCGGTATCGAGACGACCTGTCACGCCACGATTGGCGAGGGAGACGCGACGCTTGCCGCAGCGGATGCCGCAGACCGCGATTATGACATGATTATCGCCGCCGGAGGAGACGGTACGCTGTACGAGGTGATCAACGGTCTGGCGAACAAGTCGAAGCGTCCTCCGCTTGGCATATTGCCGGTGGGTACGACGAATGACTTCGCGCGTGCGACGGGCATACCCAAGCATTGGGAATACGCCTGCGATCTTATTATCGGGCAGTATACGCGTCCCATCGACGTAGGTCGGGTGAATGAGCGTTACTTCATTAATATAGCAGGCGGCGGCTCCTTGACGGAGCTGACGTATGACGTACCCAGCAAGCTGAAGACGATGATCGGACAGCTTGCTTATTATATGAAGGGGCTGGAGAAGATCGTCCGCATCCGCCCGACGGAGCTGAGATTCGAAGCGGACGGCATGGACGAAATACACGACGAGTTCATGCTGTTCCTGATCTGCAACAGCAACTCTGTCGGCGGCTTCGAGCGGCTGGCGCCGGATTCCAAGCTGGACGACGGATTGCTCGACGTGCTGCTGATCCGCAAGTGCAATCTGGCGGAGTTCATCCGTCTGGCCACATTGGCGCTGCGCGGCGAGCATCTGAACGATCCGCATGTCATGCACTTCCGCACGAATCGGATCAAGGTGACGACACCGGATTATGTGCAGCTGAATCTCGACGGCGAGTACGGCGGTGTACTGCCGGGTACCTTCTCGGTGCTGCCTCGCCATCTGAACATATTCGCCGATGCAACAGGCGTGTCGACGTACCGGTAAGGTAATTCGACAGGGGCGGGGCGTCAGCAGGGCGGCGAGTGTTGGCCGCCTGCAATCGATACGGCCGGCGATCTAGATGTCTGATGGTAAAGTGTAAAGGGGAAGGCCGACGATCTTGATGCGTGATGGTAAAATGTAAAGGGGACGGCCAGCGATCTAGATGCGTGATGGTAAAGTGTAAAGGGGAAGGCCGACGCTCTAGATGCGTGATGGTAAAGTGTAAAGGGGACGGCCAGCGATCTAGATGCGTGATGGTAAAATGTAAAGGGGACGGTCGTCGGCCATCTAGATGGATTTTGTACAGTTAATAGTGAGGAATGGTGGTCATTGAGACTATTAGCTGGAAAAAGTACAGTAAGATTGATGCAAATAGAGCGGAATGGCGGATTCCCAACAAATTAGTTACACAAAATCCACTTGATGAGACTTGATTAGCGATATCGTGCAACTTTAATAGCATTAAATCCAGCTAGTTCGATAAGCAGCAGGATAAGAGGCGGCAGGCAAAACGTTTCAGCACCTGTACTGCTGCTATGAACGAGTTGAAGGATCGGAGAGACAACATGGCAAGGAAGAAATCAAGCGGACGGTATAGGAGCCGTGATGCGATAGGAGGCGGCAGGGCTGGCAGGCCCGGGAGTAGCCGCGATTCAATAGATGGCAGTATGGCTGCCCTGTCTGGACAAGGCGGTAAGTTGGACGCCTCTCATTCTGAGGGGGGAAAGCGTTCCCGCTCAGCGGATAAAGCATCGACGGCGCCGCTGCAAAAAAACGAAGAAGTCACCGCTGAAATCGTGGGACTGACGCATGACGGGGAAGGGGTAGGCCGTACAGACGGCTTTACCCTTTTTATACGCGGGGCGCTTCCCGGGGAGAAAGTGCGGGCCAAGGTGACCAAGCTGAAGAAAACGTACGGCTACGCCCGCTTGCTGGAACATGTGGAAGCAAGCGGTGATCGCACCTCGCCGATATGTGCCATCTATAAGGAATGCGGCGGCTGTCAGCTACAGCATTACAGCTACGCGGGGCAACTGGCCTGGAAGAGGCGACACGTCGTGGAAAATCTGCAGCGAATCGGCAAGCTGAAGGTGGCTGGGGAGCATGTGGCGAACCGTGATGCGGAAGAGGGGCAGGCTGCGGGACGTGGCTCCGAAGAGGGGCAAACTGTAGACCGTGGTGAAGAACGAGTTGAGGGACGAGATGCTGAAGCGGATCGTACTGTGGAGCGGGCATCTAAGAGCGGGCAGGCGAACAGAGACTCCGTAATAGCGGCGGACGAGCAAGTGAGCAACGTATCTGGACCTGATTCTCCGGAACAGATCGAGCGGATCAATAGCAAATCCGCAGATGGCGTCATTGTGCATCCTACTATCGGCATGGCTGATCCGTGGCGGTACCGGAACAAGGCTGCAGTGCCTGTGGGCGTCAGCGGCAGAGACACGGAAGAAGCCGGGCTGATCGCAGGCTTCTATGCGCGCGGCACACATCGTATTATTGATATGGACGATTGTCATATCCAGCATAGCCGCAACGATGAAGTGATCTCCATCGTGAAGGCGATTGCCCGAGAGCTGCGCATAGCCCCTTATGACGAAGGTGCGCGTACAGGGCTGCTGCGGCATGTAATGGTACGTATCGGCGTCGTATCGGGCGAGGTGATGGTCGTGCTGGTGACGAACGGCAAGCGTATGCCGAGGAAGGCGGAGTGGATCGAGAAGCTGCGTGCGGCCATACCAGACTTGAAGAGTATCGTACAGAACGTGAATGAACGGGATACGAATGCGATATTCGGAGACGAGACGATTGTGTTGTGGGGCAGCGATGTCATCTATGATGAGCTGGACGGCATACGCTTCGCTATATCGGCGCGATCCTTCTATCAGGTGAATCCGGCGCAGACGATTGCGCTGTACCGCAAAGCTGTGGAATACGCCGGCTTGACAGGCAAGGAGCGGGTAATCGATGCGTATTGCGGCATCGGGACGATCTCGCTGTTCCTGGCTCGCCATGCTGGCCATGTATACGGTGTGGAGATTGTGCCGGAAGCGATCGAGGACGCGAAGCGCAATGCTGCGCTGAACGGCATGGACAACACGACATTCGATACAGGCCCGGCAGAGGTCGTCATTCCGCGCTGGCGTCAGGAGGGCGTGGAGGCTGACGTCATCGTCGTCGATCCGCCGCGCAAGGGCTGCGACCCCGCCTTGCTGGATACGATTCTGGCAATGCGGCCGGAGCGGATCGTCTATGTCAGCTGCAATCCCTCCACGCTGGCCCGCGACCTTCGCATATTGGAGGATGGCGGCTACCGCACCGTGGAAGTGACGCCGGTGGATATGTTCCCTCAGACGGTGCATGTGGAGTGCGTGGTGGGGATATGTCGCGTCGATACCTAGAAGTCTATAGTTATCAGCATTCGGCGAAGTAATTCTCCTTTCGCAGGATGGCAATGACTATAAAAATAAGGTGTTGCGAGATACGATTAAGGTTTCGGTTGTTTTGGATTTGAAATGGGAGGATTTGACGAGCGATTTTTAACCGGGTGTGTACAATTAGCTCCCCTTTTGAGTATATAAAAGGCCACCTTCGTAAGTATTAAAGAAGGTGGCCTTCGTATATCGTAGATTAGCACTTAATTTGCATATAGCATTCATTCACACCGTATAATTTCATGAATGAAATTATACTCTAATATGAGGATGTGGCTTTTTTCCTGTAGATGACCGACTTAATGAATTAATTGTGTTTTAGCCATCTCCGCCATGTAGTCTCGCAACTCATTTTGTATCTTCAATTGCATAACGGTTCCCGAATCTGGTCCTCTACTGCAGTGGATTGGTCATGTATGTTCCCCAGCATCCGAAGCAGTGTTGCTTTAATGGGACGGTACGTCGTAAGATCTCCAAACAGCTGCGAAATCGGATCAAGCGGCAGCTTATGACAAGCACGCAAATAAGCCGTCCACGTACCATTAGCGGCGGCAGTTCAAAGACTTCACGTCGCACGTAACCGACTACCTCTGTATCTTCGAGAAAGGCCATGCATGATGAACAAGCGCTCACTTTGTGAATGATGTTCTCATCCGGGTGACAAAGCGTATTTCCAGAATGCCCCTTGCCCCTATCTTACCGCCAGATTTTCGCTGATTTATGGGTTTACGGAATCCATCACTGGAAGGCGGCTTACTGCTGTTGTTACTGTTCCGACCGAGTTACCGCTTTAATTCATAAATTAATATGGGCTAGGTAAATAGTTACTATTTTTATAAATAATGCTACGTTATAGATGGATACTAAGTTGCTTGAATTCTGTCGGTGTATAACCGGTTATTTCCTTGAAACTTCGGCTAAAGTAGTGGATGCTTGAATAGCCCAACAGATCCGCAACCTTCTCTATGGATTCCGCTTCCAGGAGATACTGCTTTGCTTTGCGAATTCGTTCCAAAATTAAATAACGTTTAGGTGAATAACCGATTGTCTCTTTGAATATTTCGGTAAAATAGACAGGGTGATACCCGCACAAATTAGCTAATTCAGCTATTGTCCAATCGAGTTGCGGTTGCTTCCTGATCGCTTCTAGGGCCGGGGCAATTTTTCGCCAATCTGTAGATGAAAAATAGCCGTTAATTTGATGACGGATAATCACTACGAGCAATTGCATCATTAGCCCTCTAAGAGTCGTGGCATAGCCTTTCTCCTCAAATCTGTACTCTCGAATGATTTGGTTAAAATAGCTTTCCAGATCGGCAATCACAAAATGGTTGGGAAATACAAAACCTCCATAGCCATCAACGTCAATTGTATAGGTTTGCGCAGGGAGGTCAAGCTCATTATCGGTACAGGCAAATATGTTTCCGATCGGAGAGATAGGCTTCGGTGATTCCCGATCCCAACTAAAGTGAATGCTTGCCAAAGTGCTGGGATCAGCCTCTGACGAGATGATTTTATGCGGGGAGTTTGAACCATAAAATACGCAATCTCCTGCAGCAAGATGAATTTGTTGATTACCAAGGGCAAGAACGGCTGAACCTGACACGACATAAAGCAATTGACTGTCAGGAATCGTGCGTGGCCCCCATTGTTGCCCGGGTAAAGAAACTGAGCGGTTTGCAAAATTTACGGTAGGTCTTATCGTTGATAGGTCTCCTACATGGACTCGGCTCTGATCCATTCCCTTGTTTTCCTCCCTCAATTATTCGGGCCTTCAATACTTTGTTCTCCCCTGTTATCATTTTTCCTTTAAAAAGTGCAAAATATCTTCCTAAATTCCTAAAGACTGCGTTAGTGTTTTTCTTTATTCTTTAAATGCAGACCCATATGAAAGTAAATAACGGGAAGAACGGGAGGATTTTATGCTAACACAAGAACAAATCAAAGAGTTCGATGAGAAAGGTTTTATCAAAGGTGATTTAATACTTAATGACCAGGAGGTAGAGCTACTCCGAAAGGAAGCCGAATTGGTTATGTCCGGTAAGTCGGTAAATAAGCCGGTTCTTAATCGAAATTTGCTGGACGGCAGTTCTGAATATGGTATGTCCATGAGCAAAACAGAAACGGTTATCCAGATTGTTAATATTTGGATGGCAAGTGAGGCGTACTTGAATCACGCTGCTAATCTGAGAGTTTGTGAGGAAACAGCACAATTGTGCCGTTCCAATACATTGCGAATCTGGCATGATCAATTTCTATATAAACCTCCGGTTACTGGCGGCCCAACGGGATGGCACCAAGATCATCCTGCATGGCCCATTATCCAACCGCCTGATCTCGTCAGCGCCTGGATTGCTCTTGATGACGCTACGATCGAGAATGGGGCCATGTGGATGGTTCCGGGCAGCCATAAATGGGGGAATCAGAACAAGCATATCAGAAGCACCTCCGATTTCAAGCCTTATCACAATCAACCTGAACTGCTGCCGATGGGGGCAAAGGTCGAAGCAGAGCCTTTTGAAATTAAAAAAGGTCAGGTAGGTTATCATCATTGTTTAACCTGGCACGGAGGGTCTCATAATCGGACGGATACTAAACGGCGCGCAATAGCCGTTCATTATATGCCTGGACATACCTATTACGCTCCGACCGGGACTCACCCTATGGAACCACATATTAATGTGATGCCAGGTGAAGTCATTATCGGGGACAGTTTTCCGGTTGTATACCAACGAGCCTAGCTTGTGTGAATAATTAGATAGTCAGCTCAAATCGTGATGGTCGGCGGTTGTGGGAAAACAATTCTTGTGTACGGGTTGTTCCCCAGGGGCCGTCTAAAACTACCATGGCCTTTACGGCCACCCCCATGAATGAAAATGAACTTGGCCTGTGACACTGTTTGTTCCATACTGGAACTGCAGGTCACAGGCCTTTACTTTATAGCAGGCAATACTCTGGGGCAGCAAGTATACGGAGGGGTCAAGGTCGCTTAACGACTTTTTATTTTTTATACTGTCTCTTGACGGGGTACAGTTCAGGGTAAACCTGTGAAACATACTTATTTTTCATGGAAATGAATGCGCATACAATTTTGTTGACAGACTTAGACGCTTAAGTATAATATATTATATATAATATAAACGCGATGTGAATTACAAAAATGATCATCTAATAACTAGCCATTCGAGTCCTATAATCCCATACATAAGGAGCAGAGACAATGAATATCGAATCGAAGCGAAATTCTGACCCTGGGTGGAAGACCCTGATGAAGAAGAGGAACTTTTTCAATAATATTCTTTTTCATTTTAATAAGGCAGTAAAAAACTGGCAGTTATATGTATTGCTTCTTCCTACCTTGCTTTATTTTCTGATCATGGAATATGTGCCGATGTATGGACTTCAGATGGCATTTAAGAACTACATGGTTTCTAAAGGATTTACAGGCAGCGAATGGGTAGGTTTAAAACATTTTGAACGCTTTTTTGATCATATCTTATTTTGGGAAATATTAGGAAATACTATATGGCTCAGTTTATACGAGTTGGCTACATTTCCAATCGCGGTCATCATGGCGCTGCTGCTTAACCAGATTGCCAGCAGCAGGTTCAAACGAATGGTTCAAACCGTTACATATGCCCCCTTTTTTATTTCAACCGTCGTATTGGTCGGCATGCTGTATTTGTTTCTTTCTCCTCAGACCGGATTAATTAATCAACTGATTACGGCGCTCGGAGGGGATACCATTTATTTTTTTGGAGAGTCTTCTTGGTTTAGAACGATTTTTGTTTGGTCAGGCGTTTGGCAAAATTTGGGGTGGGGCATGGTTATTTATTTGGCTGCGTTAACAGGAATAAGCCCGGAGTTGCATGAAGCGGCGGTTGTTGACGGTGCTAATAAGCTTCACCGAATCTGGCATATTGATTTGCCGGGTATCATGCCTACAGTCTCGATCCTGTTTATTTTGACCGTGGGAAACTTGTTCAATTTAGGTTTTGAAAAGGCTTACCTTATGCAAAATCCGCTTAATATTTCTTCTGCGGAGATTATTCAGACCTATGTTTATAAGAAGGGTCTTGTCGGAGGTCAATTCAGCTATGCTTCTGCCATTGGACTATTTAATTCAATTATAAATTGTATATTGCTAGTTATCGTTAATTCGATAGCTCGCCGTATGAATCGTACTTCATTATGGTAGGAGGGAAAATAGAAAATATGAATAAAAGAACAGTCTCTGACCGCATATTCGATGTGTTTAACATAACCTTGTTTGTAATCGTACTTATCGCCATCCTTTATCCCATTTATTTTATTTTGATCGCATCGGTAAGCGATCCCAACGCTACAAATTCGGGAGAAGTATGGCTTTGGCCGGTCCACTTTTCCTGGTCTGGGTATTCCGCGATATTTTCTTATGAAATAATTTGGAAAGGCTATCAAAATTCTCTGATTTATGCTGTATTAGGTGCGGCTCTAAGCACAGCCGCAACCATTAGTGGAGGGTATGCTTTATCTCGTAAAGATTTGGCGGGGCGTACACCCATTATGCTATTCATTCTATTTACTATGTTTTTCCAGGGGGGGTTGATTCCTAGCTATATTCTAGTAAAAAGTTTAGGAATGCTTGACAGTGTTTGGGCGATGATCATTCCTGGCGCGGTAACTGCTTTTCAAATTATTATTGCCCGCACCTTTTTTCAGCAGAGCATACCTGATGAATTGCTGGAAGCATCGATGATAGATGGCTCCAACAACTTCTCGTTTTTTTTCCGAATCGTCCTTCCGTTGTCATTGCCCATTATTGCTGTCATCATTCTGTTTAATGCGGTTGCGCAATGGAATTCCTTTTTCAAAGCGCTGATCTACATAAGCAGTGAAGATTTGCAGCCGCTTCAGATCATTCTGCGGAGAATTTTGATCACGAATCAAGCAAGCGAGATGATGGGGGATCTTAATAGCGCCGCCGAGAAAGCCAGGCAGGCAGAGTTGGTGAAATACGGTCTCGTCGTGGTTGCGAGCCTGCCGATGCTTCTTCTCTACCCGTTTCTGCAAAAGTACTTTGTGAAAGGTATTATGATTGGATCCGTGAAGGGCTAAAACGGATGTCCGACATGATATACAACAACATTTAGAAGGGGAGATTGAAATTGAACAAATGGTTAAAAGTGACACTAGTTTTCCTGTTGGCATTTTCCGTGCTCGCAGCCTGCTCCAAAGAAAATAACGCGAAATCGGAAGATGAACCGACAAAATCGCCAGCTTCGACAGGAAATGAATCGGGTACTGAAGGGGACGAGAAAGATAAGCTTGCTTTCCCGTTAGCTGAAACCGCGGAGTTGGATATTCTGGCATTTAAAGCAAGCTCCAGTAAAGTAAATGATTACAATGAGTATGAGCTATACAAAAATTTGGAAAAAGAAACGAATGTTCATATCAATTGGACGCTTGTCGATGAAATGTCAAAAATGGAAAAGTTGAACCTGATATTCTCAAGCGGGGAATACCCCGACGCAATCTACGGATCAATGGTCGGAGGAATTGATTTAAGCAATTGGGCGAATCAGGGATTGTTGCTTCCATTAAATGAACTAATTGAAAAGCATGCTCCTAATTTAAAGAAGCTCTTTGAGGAATATCCTGAATATAAAAAGGCGATCACACATGCCGATGGAAATATTTACGCGCTTCCCAAAGCTGTAGACGCACCATTCTACCGGGCGCCGGATACGATGTGGATTAACAAGAAGTGGCTGGATGCGGTGGGTCGTGCTGTACCGACGACAACGGATGAACTTTACGAGGCTTTGAAAGCATTCCAAGGCAAAGACTTGAACGGCAATGGCAAAAAAGATGAAATACCGATGAGCTTTATGTTCAATTCCAACTGGATTGGCGGCAATTCACTTGCTAGCTCATTTGGGATCATGGATCACCAATGGAATCATTCCTACATTAAGGATGGTAAAGTTCTGTTCGCTCCTCAGCAGGAAGGGTATAAGGACTACGTTCGATACATGAATAAATTGTATAGCGAAGGTTTGTTGGATCAAGAGATGATAACCCAAACCTCAGCGATCTATCACGCCAAATTGCAAAATGAGGTTCCGATACTTGGCGTCGCTTCTTATCCGATAGCCAGCACGTTGACTAATGGCGATGAATATGTTCCTTTGCTCGGTCTTAAAGGACCAAACGGGGATATCGGCTGGAAACAAGAAAACCCTGGCATTTGGAGCGGAGCTTTTATGATGACGTCATCCAATAAAAATCCAGAAATTACGATGAAATGGGTAGACACACATTATGATTTTGAGATGAGTTTGGAAATTCAGGAAGGACCGGTTGGCATCGGACTGAAGAAGTTGGCTGATGGCACATACGAGGATATGCCGACACCGGATGGAATGGACAATATGACGTTTAACTTTAGTCTTGCTCCAGGATTTAATGCGCCGAATATTATTCCATCCAAAAACTACTCTGATGGCATATTTATTACACCTCGCGAGAAGGAAGAGTTGGCCGCATACAAGCTAAAAGAGCCATTGCTGACCTTGCAGGGATTAAATACGCTATTAATTTATGAAGCGGACGATTATGAAGCACTTAGTGTGTTTGAGGATATGAACGGTCCGAACGGATATGTCAATTCCAGCTTCGCCGATTTCCTGATGAAAGGGTTAACAGATGAGAAGTGGGAGAAGCATCTGGAACAGCTGAAGAAGCTTGGAGTAGATACATTTTTGGAAATTCATTCAAAGTATCAATTGAAATAGGAACGGCTTAACTACAGGCGACAATTGTATATATTACGAATGTCGCCTGAATTATGTTCAGATGACAATAAGGAGGAACTAAGCTAATGAGAGCATGGTTCAGGTTAATTGTGGTCTTTGCATTGTTTATAGTTGCTTTATTTATTGAAGCGCATACCAGTAATGCGGCCGACGTTAAAATTCAGGATACGGATAGCGGCTTTGTGTATTATAACGGAGTGACTAGTTCCACCGACGGCAGCACAGCGGATAATTCAAGCGCGAGAATGATGAACGACAGTCAGTATTGGAATATAACGTATTTAAAAACCGACATGAGTGATTTAAAGGCTGGTGTATCGTATGACGTATTCTTTAGAGTCAAGGTAGATCATACTGGTTCCAATCCTGGAGGCTCTGCTTTTAAGATGGCGGTATGGGACAATACTTACGGGGCTTACGTGTTGCCTGAGAAACATGTGGAGGCAGCTCAGACACAGGATATGGTGTGGAAAGAATATAAAGTGGGGACGTTCAAACCCAACTCCGGCGTGAATCAGCTTGTTTTCTATGTGGCAGGGGTGAACAACGCTGCGCAAGTGTCTGACATCTACGTGGACTATATTACGTTTAAAGAGCACACTACCTACACGATACAAGATACTGATTTTAGTCTTTATTTGGATTCCATAGGGGCATCTGTAGCCGATGGGCTGCCAGGTGATAACAGCGCGGCTGTACTCTTTAATGGCCCCGTTCCTGAATGGACTGTGCAGGCGCCTATCGATTCTTCAAATATCGAAGCGGATGTGCCTTATAAAATTGGACTGGTTGTTTATCCGCAATTTGCGGATCTAGATACTTCGTCTGGCGATGTATTCGGATATTTGGTGTATAACAATACAACCAGCTCCTTTGCGGTACCCCCAACGGTTGTTAAGTCGACTGATTGGCCCGTTAACTTGAAATTTCCTATTTATTATGAAGTCATGACGCCGATCGTTACACTTAATCCTGCGCACACCTATCATATCGCGTTTTTTAAAGTAAATAATGCTACAAATTTCCCGAGCGTAAGAATTGACAAGGTTTATGTAGAGAAGGCTAACATCGATGATAACCCAAGCCAGAGCATTTCCATATACCCATACAAAATGTCTCCGGCCAATCAGGATGGCTTAAACGATACGAGCGCCATCACGTATACGCTGCCTGCCGCGCAAACCGTCAGTGTGAAGGTGTACAATACGGTCAATAATTCGCTAGTGAGAACGCTTGTGACCGGTGCAAGCCAGTCGGGGACTCAGACTGTTGAGTGGGATGGGAAAAATAGCGCCGGGCAAATCGTTCCGAACGGCTTGTATGTGGTGAAGGTGGCAAACGGGACAACGGATATATTCAAGAAAAACGTTCAAGTCATTTCAGGCGTAACCTTGTTTTCGCCTCCAGCCAATACAGCAAACACCTTCGTGCCAAGAATGGTATGGTTTGCCGGAGAGCTGGTACCTTATCACACACCTGCGGCAGCAACCTACATCAATACAGCTTTTGCTGAGATTAAAAATATGAATGCTGATACAGTGGCAATGGTTAATATGTCTCGAAAAACACCGGCTGATTATGCGATGTATCTGGATAAAGCAGCCGAAAACGATTTAAAGGTTATCGCAATGCCCGATCCGGAAACCGCTTATAGAAACGAGTCATTGGCGAATGATGAGGTTGCGATGTACAACTATTTAACCGAACTGATCGCACCTATTCGAAATAAAAGCGCACTGCTGAATTATTATTTGAGAGACGAGCCGGAGGTCGATGTTAGGACGGCAGAAAATTTGAAAAATATGAAACGAATGCTGGAGACAATCGATCCGAACCATCCGGTGTCCATTGTTTATAATTATATTGAGGGCGTGTCGATGCACTATTCTGCGCAACAAACTCATGCGCTTCTGAGTGATATCTATCCAGCGTGGGAGAATGTCGCTGCCGGCAATTTTAAAACAGGAGCCTGGGATTTCACTGAACAGATGGATTATTTCAACCTGCAGATCAGAAAAGACATTGCCAATCCAGCTCCTTATTGGAGTATATTGCAAAACTTTGGAGGAACAGGAGTGGGATGGAGAGTTCCGACCCCTGCCGAGCTGCGAGCAATGACATACTTGTCCATTGGCCACAACTCAAAAGGAATTGGTTACTTCATCTATCAATCACAGCAAGGTTGGAAAGGTTTGGTTGATGAAGAACTGAACCATACAGCTAATTACACCGCAAGTCAAGCCTTATTCGGAGAAATCGCAACCATGGAATCGACGATCAAGAACATGATCCGTATAGGAAATGTTGCCAGTACTAGCGGAGGAGGACTTATTGTTGGTGACAATACGATTTATTCGAGCGCGGATGTAACCACACATGTAGATAAAGTGACGGGTGATAAGTATCTCGTTGTTGTCAATCGCGATAGTTCGAATTATCAGAATGTTACAATTACAATTAATCGTGCTGAGTTGGGGATGGATATATCGGAAATATACAATGTTTACGATAATTCACCTCTTGTATACCATTCTGACTCCTCCAGCTATACAATTAGCAATCTGAATTTTTCGCCCGGTGCGGGTAAAATTATTAAACTCGTAAAGAGTGCAGCTGCGTACTCTGGACAGGATGAATTATTCACTCTACAGAACGGCGCAATGAAGGGAAACGAGGATGTAACAGCATCCGATTCAAAGACGGCAATGAAAATTGTGCAGAATACAAACGGTCGCGATATAAAGTGGTATTGGAATAAAGCAAATGTATCTGCTGGTGTGACCTATGATTTGTATGCGAAAGTCAAGATTAGATATGCCAATGATACGATAGCGGTCTGGCCTTACGGGTCTCCGCCTTCACAGCCTAGCGGGAATGCATTTGAAGCCGGTATTTATGACGAAACGGCAGCAAGCCAGATAGGCTCGCCTGTTACTGTATCAGCTGCAAGCATGGAAAATATGCTTTGGCATACGGTTAAGGTCGGAACGTTCACGCCATCGCAGACCCATTCGCAATATGTGTACGTGACGCCAGCCAATAACATGAGCAATGTATACGCTGTATATGTTGACGAGTTTTACTTCCTCCCGGTCAAGACCGCAACAGCATCTAGTTCGTTTGAAGGGTTTGGCTGGGGGACAGCGAAGGCGGTGGACGGGGCGAGATCTTCAGACGCAAGCTCTTACGGCTGGAGCAGCAACTCCAATTTGACAATGAATCATACGGAATGGATCAATGTGGATCTTGGAACCGGCAGAACCATCAATCGAGTTGATCTTTATCCGAGAAATGACGGAACGAATATTGGAGCGGGATTTCCGGAGAACTTCACGATTCAGGTGTCCGCCGATAATGTGAATTGGACGACGGTTGTGACTAGAACCGGATATGCTGTGCCTGGAAATGCCGTCCAGACGTTTGCTTTTGCGAGTCAAAATGCGAGATATGTCAAAATAGAAGGCACAAAATTGCGAACAATTCCAAACGAAGGGCTCATTTATAGAATGCAGTTTGCAGAGATAGAAGTTTATTGAGTTAAAAAGATAGACGGATAATGATAACGATTCGGGCGCTCTCGTTAAGCTGCCTTTGGCAAATTGACGCGAGCGTCATTCATAAGTGATCATGTTAATCTATGGAAAATTGATTATTGACATCAAATATATATCAAGTATAATTTATTATATATAATATATAAAAACGAGGGAGAAACGACACCAAATGAAATCACTTGAGCCAAAGGAGCATTTTGTCGGACTGGAGACTTGCACCTGGCTTTACTCGGGTGCGGAAACGCCTGTTCATAAGGATGGCTTAAAAGCTATCCAAGAGTACTTAAAGGTGCGGGGGGAGGGGCCAGTAGGCAGGAGTAGAAACGCAGAGATCGAACAAGAGTGCAAGGAAAACATTGCAGAGTTAGTCCATCATCAACCGGAGAATATAGCTTTTTTGTCCAATTGCTCTGAAGCGATATCAATGATCGCTCAATCGATGGATTGGAAAGAAGGTGATAATGTCGTCATTAATGATTTGGAATTTCCTTCGGGTGTTCTTCCTTGGATTCGGCTCAAGGAAATAGGAGTTGAACTGCGCGTTGTTTCTCATAAGAATTGGGAAGTATCGATTGACGATATTTTATCAAGGGTTGATGAAAGAACAAGAATGGTGATCACCAGCCATGTAAGCTATCTTACTGGCGCTCGAATCGATTACAGAAAACTGTACGGATACTTGAAAACCACGAACACTTTATTGCTCCTTGATGTCACGCAATCTCTGGGAGCCGTCTCTGTTGACATGAACGAAACGGACTTTATCGTGTGCAGCTCTTATAAATGGCTATTATCCATTCACGGAATGGGGATTTTGGGCGTAAATCCGGAGAGGACGTCAGCATTTTTCCCGAAATCGATCGGATGGCGAAGTATTAAAGATATGTTCTCTGAAAACCGATTTGAATCCTTCGATTATTGTGATGATGCAAGAAGGTTCGAGCTTGGCTTCCCGAGTTATGCGACGATCTATGCCATGAATTATTCGTCCGGATTAATTCGGAGGATTGGCATTGACCGGATTGAAAGCCACATTCTGGAACTGGGCGGACAATTAATAGAGCGCTTACAAGCATTAGGCTACGAAGTTATGACTCCTGTCCAGCCGGAGCGAAGGGCTGGGAACATATGTGTATCAACCCTTCAAGGGGAAGAAATTGCTCAGAGGCTGCTTCGCGACAAGGTCTTTGTATGGGGAGGAGATGGCAGATTTCGGGCCTCTGTTCATTTGTTCAACGACACGGAGGATGTGTCTCGACTATTACATAGTTTGACAGATAGTTATAACTTTCAAAAGTGATTGGAGCGATCAATACATGTTAAATATTGAACGAGCGCTTGTCATATGC
Organism: Paenibacillus sp. J5C2022; assembly: GCF_025567625.1. Classification (GTDB taxonomy): domain Bacteria; phylum Bacillota; class Bacilli; order Paenibacillales; family Paenibacillaceae; genus Pristimantibacillus. Next base: position 80,323 of record NZ_JAOQJC010000029.1, read on the forward strand.
GCGCACCCGGATGACGAAGTGCTGGGACTCGGCGGAACGATCAAACGAATGACCGCTGCTGGTATTGAAGTTAATGTTGTCATGTTTGCTAACGGTAATGAGGGTTACCCTACTCTTGCAGAAAAAGACAGCATCGTAGAAACGAGACGGAATGAGAGAGAGACAGTACAGAAAATTTTAGGCATTTCTCATTTTGAAGCTTACGACTACGGCGATTACGCCATTCCGGCAAACGAGGTTACCTATAAAATCTGTATGAAGGCGATCCGCGCATATCGGCCTCAAGCCGTTTTTACCCACTACTGGAGAGAATACAACACGCATAAGGCTGTAGCTTCAATTGCGACCGACGCATTCTGGCAAGCGGGCTGGACGTGCTCGCTCGAACTCGGAGATCCGTGGAAGCCGGAAGCGTTATACTACTTTGAAGTGATCGAGTTGCTTCACCAAATTACGCATATCGTTGATATATCGGATACTTTGGAAGCGAAACTGGAAGCAATGAAAGCCTACGCTTCCCAATGTTCCGTCGTTCCGGGAGCGCTTCGTCAACTGGAAGGGAAAGCGTTTATGCGTGGCGCGCAAGCCGGAGTAAATTACGGAGAAGCTTTTTTGAAAAATACGGACAGACCTGAAATCATCCTTTAGGAGGAACGAAACATGATCAAAATTTCCCATAAAGAATTTAAGGATCGAATAAACCGGATGAAAGATCAAATGAAACGAGAGCAGTTCGACTTGCTCATTATTTACGGAGACGAATATCGCCGTGAGAATTTACGGTATGTTAGCAATTTCTGGCCGTTGTTCGAACGCGGGGCGCTTGTTGTCCCTTACGAAGGAGAGCCAATTTTACTGGCAGCCCCTGAAGGGGAGAATGTCTGCAAGGAAATGAGCGCTTGGCCGAATATATCTTTAATTCCGGATTTCGCATGCGTAACGGTACCTGATGATATCGAATATCCCCATGCCAACTATACGAGTTTCGGAAGCTTATTTGCCGATATCCAGCAAAAGACGTTCTTACGCAAGGTTGGTATTGTCGGTGCTGACGCCATGGCACGTCAAGTGTATGCGGCGATTGTGGACGGACTCGCTGGATGTGAGGTGTCGGATGCTAATGCGATTTTATTCGAAAGCCGCCTTTTGAAATCGGAAAATGAAATCGCGTGTTTGAAAGAAGCGGCAAGAATAGCCGATGTCGGATATAAAGCGCTGATGGCAGCCGCTGAAGTTGGCAAAAGCGAGCTGGAGCTATCCGCTGCCGCGCATCAAGCAGCTTTTGAAGCAGGCGCTGAAGCCGTGCCGTTTTGTCTCGTATCGAGCGGGAAACGGGTGGAAACCATTATCGGAAGAGCGACCGGTAAAAGGATTGAAGACGGCGACATGGTCATGGCTGCCCTCGCTATTCAATATGAAGGATATATCGCAACTATTAATTTCCCATTTGTTGTGGGGACTATATCCGAACGACAGCGGCAGTTTATCGATCTGCTGCTTGAAGCGAACGACATTGCTATATCCAAACTACGGCCTGGAGGCAAACAGTCGGAGCTTGTGAAGGCAGTGAAAGAACATTTCCGCAATCGAAACGTATCTCAATATGATTTATATCCGCCGCTGCATGGCTGCGGCGTCGCGGAAGCCGAGTCTCCTTATCCGAATGAAAGTACGGAAGGCGTATTCGCTCCTGGAATGACAGTAAATACCGATATTAGTTTATTTGGACATCCCGATGGCTCCAACCGAATTGAAGAATGTTTTGTCATTACGAAGGACGGTTATGAGCGGATGTCGCGACTTGTCGGAGAACTCAGCAGGCAATGGAAGGAAACCGGAAACATTGATCCGGCGATCGTGCAATAACTCGAAGGAAGCGAAGGTGATCGAGGTTTATGTCGATGAACACACATTTCGAGAAATGGCTGTGGATCGAATTAATCGGATTCGATAACCAATTGCCGGATTATGGCGTTGAGGATTTTTTGAGCCGTGTAGGCTTTCATCCTGAGGGGTTATCTATTCTTTTTTTTACTCCTGACTTTATTCATGCCCATCAAGGGATGAAGCGGGAATGGGCTCTTCCGCCCGAATGCTGTTCCTATGCAGGGCGTCCCTATGGTCGGGAGCGGATGAGGCAAGTATGGACCAATTTCCAGTTGCATGGGCTTGTTAAGGAACTGCAACGACAGCGGGTTGAAGTTTATTGCAGCTTCTTTAATCTGTTTGAGTATATATCCGAAGGGCAGATCTTAGCCAGCGAATGGTGCGATGATCATCGCTATCTGTGTGAGCTTCGCAAGAATGGCGAATATTACGGTTCATTGAATCCGCTAAGGAGATTCAAGGATGGATCTTATTATGAAGATCTTTTTATTGAGAAGCTGAGTGAGACGTTGTCTGATTACGGCTTCGACGGATACCATGGTTCGGATGGCTATACCAGTCCACGAATCACTCTTGCGGACGCTGATTATTCCGATGATATGGTCGGACAATTCAGAGAGACACTTTCACCGGATATGGCCAATCTTATTGCGCCTTTATGCGAAGGGCATCCGGATCAGTTGAAGCAGCGCGCTGAATGGATATGGGAAAACATGCGGGAGCAATGGATTGGATTTTATTCCGATCGTTGGGAACAGCTGTGGAGGAAAATCGTTAACTCCATGCATACCGAAGGACGCAAAGTGTTGTTTAATACCGCGTGGACAAGGGATCCGTTCGAAGCGTTATACCGATACGGAGTTGATTATAAGCGCATCGCAAATACAGGGATAGACGGATTTGTTGTGGAAACGGTGATCTCCTCGTTATCGATTGGCGCGGCTGGAGTGGAGATGGAGCCTTACTACGATTTTATGGCCATGTTATTGACGATTAAAGCATATGTCCCCGAGGCGAGGCTGATCTGCCTAAACTCTATTCACGATACGACTGAAAGATGGGATGCCCTTCGTCATGCGCCTACAGTGATTGAACGAGATATTTATTCACTAAGCAACTTGTTTGTTGTGGATGAGAGGGGGGAATTGGCGCGTTGTTCATCCGGTTTTGTCGCCTGTTTGTCGGATGGGATTGAGAAGCATGAGTGGCAATGGATCGACAAGCGTTGGGAACTCGGTTTTGAAGCGAACCCCAAGCAATGGAGGGGTGCCTGTCTGGTTTGGTCGGATCGCGCATTTGAGCGGCAATTAAACGATTATATCGGAGGAAGGGGCTGGACGGCACATAAATTCGTCCATGAACTATCCTCCAGAGGCGTTCCGCTTTACGCCGCCGTTCGTATTGAACAGTTGCATCTCATTAACGGTCCAATCGTTGTGGTTAATCCGCATCTATTCCCTGAGGAAGAACTGGCAGCCATTATGAGTTACGACAAAGGGGCCCGGTTTTTACTAGGATCGGAGCCGGATGCCTACTCAAACGCGGGGGAGGATGTTACGTCTCGAGATCCGTCTTCTTGGCTAGATCCGCTGCCTGTACGCGAAATATCAATGGCCTATCTGCAAAGCATAGTGGATCAGATCATTGAAAGTTCGGACACACCGGCAATACAAAGTGGAAAAGGCGAGTTCAAGATCATGGCTTATGAAACGGATGCAGGCTGCAGCAGAGTGTTCATCTACAACGAGAATATGAACTACGCTTCCGCCACTATCGATTGGGGGCGGACCATTCGTAAGGTTATTATAAAAAATGACTTCCCAGGGGTTCCTATTACTCCTGAAGACAGCGGATTTCAAGTGCGAGTTCCTGGTCGCGGCATAGTCATCCTTGATGTTTATCTATAATTCTGACTGGAATCCTATCATACAATCCCTATTCTATTATTCATGTTCATAAGATTGGAGGTTCGCAAATGAAAGCATTAGTATGGAGCGCGGCGGAGGAAATGATCTGGGAGGATCGGGAGCGTCCCATACCCGAGGATGGAGAACTCCTTGTGCGTATAGAGGCCGTGGGCATTTGCGGGTCGGAAATTGAAGGTTATTTGGGCCATAACAGTTTGCGCAAGCCGCCATTAATTATGGGGCATGAATTTTGCGGCATCATAGAGCAGGTTGGAAATAAGGAGAACGACGTTTTAATCGGCAGGAAAATCGTTGTTAATCCGCTGATTTTCTGTGGACAATGCGATCGTTGTCGCCAAGGATCCACTCAACTTTGCGAAAGTAGAAAAATTATAGGCATTCATATGCCGGGAGCATTCGCGCGATGGGCTATTGTTCCTGTTGCGGCCGCAATCGAGGTCCCTGAGTCGATGAATTCATTTCGCGCCGCGCTTGCAGAACCGCTTGCTTGTTCGCTTCGGGCGACTCGAAGAGCGATGGATCGACATGCCTTCGCCAATGTTGTTGTGATTGGAGCAGGCGGCATCGGATTGCTCTGCGCCAAGATAGCGAAGCTGCTTGGCGCGTCAAAGGTCATGATTGTAGATACGAACCCGGAAAGATTAAAGATGTGTCGCGCTATCGGGATGGAGGAAACGGCTAATGCTAGGGAGGATAACCTGGAAGAACGGACGAAGCAAACATTTGGTTCCAAGGGAATCGATGTCGTTATCGATGCCGCCGGTTTCCAGACAACTAGAGAATCGGCCATAAAACTTCTTAATCCCGGCGGAACCTTTATGAATATTGGTCTGGGCATAGAGGAAACGGTATTGCCGATTAACTATTTGATCCGCCATGAGATTGAGCTTCTGGGATCCTTCTGCTATTCGCGTCAGGATTTTCAGGACGCGGTAGATTTGTTGGTTGCCGGGAGAATAACCGAGACTGGCTGGACCGAAATTCGTTCGCTTGCTGACGGCTATGAGGCGTTTGCGCAATTGGTTGCAGGCAAGGTGACAAACGGGAAAATTTTGATGAAGCCGTAACGAAGCTCCCTTTTTCATCGTGTAAGTTCCTATTCTGCTTTTTATATATAAGGTATAATGCAACATATAGGATATAAATATCGATGGAAAGCAGGGACTAAAGAATGAAGGAACCGATCACAAAACGAACGTTTTTGGAAAAACAAAGCATGAGCGTAGATTTGGCAGAATATATTAAGCAGCAAATATTGGATGGTGAGCTTAATCCTGGTGATCGAATAGTAGAGACTAAAGTTGCAAAAGATCTCGGGATTAGCCAGACGCCGGTTCGCGAGGCGATTCGTCAGTTATCAGGGGAAGGTATTATTACCATTGTGCCAAACAAGGGGCCGATGGTGCGGACATTTGATATGAAGGATATTTTCGAGGTGTATTCGCTTCGTTCCATGCTTGAAGGGTTGGCCATTCGATTGGCAGTCCAACTGGCAACCGACGAAGAAATTGAGGCAATGTCACAGTTCTTTGAAGAGATGAAGAGAAAGATGGCGGATGATTCTGTTGATTCACTGCTCCAGGAATCTGTAGAGCTTCATCAAAGCATTATCCGCTTGTCTAATCATTCCCGGCTAAGCGCAAGCTATGATTCCATCACGTTTCATATTTCGCTTGCCGGCCGAATATTAGGAAGAGTGTCTACGAAGCAGAAGGAAGTGGATCAGCACGCCGAATTAATTGACGCGCTTGTGCGTCGCGATCCGGACTTTGCTGAGGAAGTGATGCGTAAACATATTCTTCGATCTTTTAATGAGTTCAAGGATTTACAAGAATCCAAGGATTGGGATTATCATAACATCAATTGGTTGTAGGAGTGAAGCATGTGGATAGATCGGCGGTTGAAGGCGCGGCGCACCCAGCCGTACGAATTTTGGAACAATTGCTGTGCATTCAAAGTGTTAATCCGCATTACAGCAAGGATGCCCGGGGAGAGCGGGACGTTGCCGAATATATCGAAGCACGTCTGCTCAAGGCGGGGCTGAAGGTAACGAGGCAGCCTGTTGCCGATGGGCGTGACAATATTATCGCAGAAATTCGGGTTGGTAGACCCGATGCAGCGCTGCTGTTTGAAGCTCACATGGATACCGTATCACTCGGCGGCATGAAGAATGCATTAGTGCCTACTCATCGCGATGGGCGATTATATGGAAGGGGAGCCTGTGACACAAAGGGAGCTTTGGCGGGTATGATCCATATGATGGAACGCTGCGCGCGCCATCCGGAGTCTCTTCATGCCGATCTTATCTTCTGCGCTTCAGTCGATGAGGAGTATGCATTCCAGGGCCTTACTGCATTTATGTCCTTGGATATTCCCATCTCGGGCGCCGTTGTCGGCGAGCCGACGGAGCTTGGCATTGTAGTGGAGCATAAGGGATGTGCCCGGTTTGCCGTTCAGACCAATGGCAAGGCAGCGCACAGCTCGGCTCCACACAGAGGCGATAATGCCATATATGCCATGATGGATGTTGTCCGTCATATACGGGAGCGGGTAGAGCCGGGTCTGGCTGAGGTTGCTAGTCCATTGTGCGGAAGTCCAACGATCGTTGTCAGTACGATCAGCGGCGGCAGTCAGATCAATATCGTTCCGGAGCTGTGCGAAGTGCGCATTGATCGTCGTATCGTGCCAGGTGAATCGCCGGAGCAAGTGTTATCCGAATTTGAACGGGAGTTAAGAGCAGAACTTAACGATATCCAGTTAACCGTAGAACCGTTGCTGCTGGATCCTGCGTTGAACACTTCCCATAAGGCGTCGATTGTACGTTTTGCGCAGATGGTTGCCGAAGAGCTTGGCACGAATCAAACCTTGCGTGGGGTATCCTACGGCAGCAACGCAAGCAAGCTTCAGTCTTGGAAAGGCATTCCTTCTATCGTCTTTGGTCCAGGCTCGATAGAACAGGCACATACGGACGAAGAATGGGTTCCCGTCTCCGATGTTGAGCTGGCGGCAGAGTTTTATTATCAATTGGCTTGCAAGTACAATGGGAATCAGAAGGGATTGAGGGAGCTTTGAAAAAAGAAATCATACAAACGAATAAAGCGCCGAAACCGAGCGGCTCTTATTCTCAAGCCGTAAAGCTGGGGGATTTGGTTTATGTGGCGGGCACTTGCCCGTTTGATCTTGCAACAGGAGAGGTGCTGTACCCTGGGGATATGAAGCGGCAGACAAGCGTCGTGCTTCAATATATGGAGGAAATTTTGCAGGCTGCCGGAACCTCGCTCCATAACGTCGTCAAAGTGACGTCCTTTATCGACGACTTGAATGCGTTCCAGACGTACAATCGCGTTTATGAGGCTTTTTTCAAAGAAGAGCCGCCAGCCCGCAGCACGATTGAAGTCGGAAAATTCCCCCCTGGCATGTGCGTAGAAATCGAATGTATCGCCTATGTAGCATTATGATAAAGCTCGAGGATGGGATTTATTTGGTAGGGAGCGGCAAATACGGCGCGCAAACTAGCAATACCATGGATTGCAACGTCTATCTGTTGGACTGCGGTGACGGGGAATATGCGCTTATTGACGCAGGGGGCGGAATAAATCCAGAGCGAATTGTAGGGAATATCGAACGCATCGGTATCGCTGCCGACAAAATCAACTATTTGCTGCTGACGCACGGTCATGGCGATCATGCGGGCGGAGCTGCTTATTTCCACACGAGGTTCGGGATGCAGGTTATTTCTTCACAAGACGTTAGTAATTGGCTCGCCAATGGAGAACTGGAGAAGCTAAGCGTTCCTCCCGCCATTCGGGCGGGTGTATACCCGGAAGATTACACAATCCCTTCTTGTCCAGTTGCTCGAGGCGTTAGGGAAAACGATAAGATCGAGATAGGAAAAGTTGCGCTTATGGTGCTGGATACGCCTGGTCACGCTCAGGGCCATGTGTCCTATCTGCTTGAACGCGATGGAAGGAGGCTGCTATTCAGCGGGGATTCGATCTTCGCCGGTGGGAAGGTAGTTATTCAAAATACGTGGGATTGCGTCATTCCCGAATACGCGGCCACGGTTGCCAAGCTGCATTCGCTTCGTATCGATGCTTTGTTTCCCGGTCATGGTACATTCCTGTTGACTGAAGCATGGAAACATATCGAGAAAGCGTATGTTTGCTTCGAGCGCTTGGATGTGCCTCCGAATTTGTAGATGGGGAGAGAGAGCGAATGAACAAAGTGAAAGTGGGTATTCTCGGATTGGGAAGATGGGGAATGTGCCATCTGGAAGCCTTTAGCGCGCTCGGGCAAGCGGAGGTTGTGGCCATTTGCGATCGTTCGCCGGAGAGGCTGGAACAAGCGGGAAAAACGTATGGTATTAAGCGGCTATATTACGATGAGAATGATTTGCTTCAGGACGCTAGTATTGATTTGATCAGTGTCGTAACCTTTGAAAGTCAGCATTTGGAACCCGCCTTGAAAGCGCTTCAATACGGCAAGCATGTGCTTGTCGAGAAGCCGGTAACGACTCGGCCGGAAGAAGCTCTGAAGATGCAAGCGGCTGCTGCTGCAAGCGGCCGCTTGATTTTGCCGGGGCATCTGCTTCGTTTCGATCCCCGTTATGCGGCGATCAAAGATGCGATTCAGAGCAACCAGGTCGGAACTCCTGTCAGCATGTATATGAAGCGATCCCGCGAGCGTTATTTGTTTGAAACCTTTAAGCGGGTGCATACCGTGTTTGAACTGATGATTCATGATATCGACTTGGCTATTTGGTACGCCGGCTCCCGTGTTGTTAAGGTAAAAGCATATGGTAGAACGTTATCCGGGGCAACCTCTCCTGAAGTGCTATGGGCAAACCTGGAATTCGAAAACGGCGCGATTGCCGTTTTGCACAGCAATTGGCTGACGCCAGACAAGGCGGGCATTGAAATCGCAGATGCGATTGAAGTGATCGGTCTAAGCGGCATCGCGCATTTCGAAACAAGCCAGTCTGGCTTGCATATATGGAGCGGAGAAGGTAGACAAACGCCCGATATGAATATTCACGTTAAGCTTCACGGGGCAACGGTAGGGAGCTTGCGTGAACAATTGACCTATATTTGCCGATGTATTGCATCTGGCGAGGATCCAGCCGTTATCTCATTTGCCGATGCGGTTCATGGAATTGAAGTTGCCAATGTGATCGTCGCTTCATGCGAGACGGGATGCGAAGTTATGGTAGGAAAGATGGAATAATAAGGTCGACTCTAACTTATACGATGAAACGGAGTGGATTGTGATTTTACATATAGAGGATAGTCCAAATCATCCATCGATCCAATTGCCGCATTTCCCAACGCGCATGCAGGCTGTTATTTGGCGTAACTGGGGCTTGGTGCCTCTGACCAACATAGCAAAAGTACTCGGCGCTACCGAAGCTCAAATTACGGAAGTCGCTGCCGAACTTGGACTTGAGGAGCAGCAAGTCAACAACGAGACCAAATGGCTGGAAAGAGGATATATTACGATTATCCGCGCTAACTGGCATCTGCTTCCCGTCCAGCAATTGCTGCAATTGCTGGAATGGACGGAAGAGAAGCTTGCTTTCACATTGAAAGAGGATGATTTCCTATGGATAAAGCTAGGAAGCGTGAAGCCTTGGACCGAGACGGTGCGCTATAAGGAGCTTACGTTGGAGGAGCGGGATTGGACTCGATGGATAAAAGAAACGATTGCAGAGAAGTTCGGGAAACAGAAAGAAAATGAAGCAGCCGATTTCGGACGGCGCGAACAGCCTTTCGATTTTTTGAATCAATATAAACAAGCAGTTGCGAGCGTCCGAATTCCATTTCGCAAACCGCTTTCGGGCGAGGTGAGTCTGAAAGCGCCTTGGATGATAATGTTGCCGTACGAGACTGCTTTGCTTCAATCGGCTTCGGAACGATTCGTTAGGGAACATGAACAAATATGGGGAAGCAAGTGGATGATTAGCGAGGATGCGGGGTCAGCACATGCCGCAGATGAAGGGGAGGACTCCTCTGAAAAAAACATCATGCGCATTTCGATTGTTCCTGATGATACCCGTTTAGCGGAAAGCCATACGATCTCGGTAACGCCGACCAATATCTCAATTATCGCCGTTGATGAAGTCGGTGCGATGCGGGGGCTGCAATGGCTTTCAAAGCAGATGAGCCAAAGCGGGTTGCCTTATATCGTGACAGGAGAGTACCGGCGCGACTCGAAATTCGAAACACGCATTATTTATTCTTATGGCGCTCTATTTGGTGATCCGCTGCTGGAGCCTGAACTGGATCCTTATCCTGACGAGCTGCTTGAGAGACTGTCCGACATGGGTATCAACGGAGTTTGGCTGCAAAGCGTGCTATATAGCCTAGTACCGTGGGAGGCGGCTCCCCAGTTATCCGTCGGTTGGGAGAAACGAATCGATGGATTGCGCAATCTTGTGCAACGAGCAGAAAAATATGGAATAGGTGTATTTCTATACTGCAACGAGCCCAGGTCTATGCTTGAAGCCTTTTTCGCAGACAAGCCGGATTGGAAGGGGCATACAGAGGATGATGGCCAAGCGATGCTATGCACCTCCCATCCGGATGTCCAAAAATTGCTCAGCGGCGCTATATCAAGGCTGTTTAGCGAGGTGCCCGAATTAGCGGGACTGATCACCATTACGATGTCGGAAAATTGGACGCACTGTTATTCACGAGCTGTCGGAGGAAGGACGAATTGTCCACGCTGCAGCTTGAGGACATCTGGTGAAGTGACTGCTGAGGTCAACCGTCTTATTGCGGAAGGCGTATTCAGAGAAAAACCCGATGCGCGAATTTTGTGTTGGACATGGGGGTGGAGCGGGCACTGGGGGTGGTCGGAGGGCGACTATTCCAGAGCAATCGAAGCGCTCCCGGATAACGTTTTTGTCATGTGTACAAGCGAGGAAGCGTTACCAACGAATATTGCCGGAATTCCGAATCAGGTGATTGATTATTCAATGTCCAACGTTGGTCCGGGCGAGAAGGCTCAGCGTATGTGGCGGATGGCGAAAGAGCGAGGGCTGAGGGGGGCGGCGAAGGTGCAATTCAACAATACTTGGGAATGTTCAGCGGTTCCCTTTCTGCCTGTCTTTCCATTGCTGGAAGAACATCTCGCAAATTTGAAGGAATCAGGAGTCAGCGCATTGATGCTGAGCTGGACGCTTGGTAGTTATCCTTCGCTCAATTTGGAGCTTGCAGCCGAATATTATTGGGAAACCGATACAAAAGTCGAGGGTGGCGACAAGAAGGGAGTCCAGAACCTGCTTCAAGGCAAATTCGGCAGAGCGGCAGGTCAAAAGATAGGTGATGCGTCGATCGCTTTCAGCCGGGCATTCCGTGAATTTCCTTTTGATTTGAACGTATTGTATGTCGCGCCGCAAAATTACGGGCCCGCAAACCTGCTGCATCTTGAGCCGACCGGCAATACGGCATCCATGTTAGGATTTCCGTACGATGACCTCGAGGGTTGGCGAGGCAATTACCCGAAACCCGTATTCGCAAGGCAGTTCAAGAAGCTGTCAGAAGGCTGGAAGGAGGGGGTTCGATTGCTGGAAAAGGCACGAAAGCTGACGCCTGCGGAAGCAAAGAACGACTTCGCAAACCTGATGACTGCAGCTAACGCAGCTTATCTACATTTCTACAGCACTTATTTGCAAATCTCGTTTATAATGGCTCGCAACCAATACCTGACTTCGAAACGCGATGAAATGAAACTTAGGAACTGTCGCAAGCTCATGGACATCGTTCAAAAAGAAAGTGATAATGTTCGACAGCTCTATCATCTTGTCATTAGCGATTCCAAAGTTGGATTTGAAGCAAGCAATCAGTATTATTATACGGTTCAGGATTTGAAAGAAAAGGAGCTGAACTGCAGGTTCATTATGGAACGGCTGCGGAAGGCGGAGGGAAAAATGTTAACTGATAAAGAGAAGCCTATCATGCTGTAAAAATAAGGTGGAGGAAAAAAGATGAAACTGATTACATTTGTGAAGGAAGATCGATTATGTTTAGGCGTTCGGACGGACATGGGGGTGTTGGATGTTGAATTGGCAGCCCATCATTTGTCGGACAGTTATGTGCCTAACACCATTCTAGAAGTGATAGAAGATGGTGCAAAGGCTATTGAGGCGTTGAATAAACTGGTTGATAGGACTTTAACCGCTAAGGAGACGATAGCGTGTTGGTTGAATGAAGCGAATCTTCAGCTCGGACCCTGTGTCACGAATCCGGGCAAAATCATATGCGTGGGTCTTAACTATCGCAAGCATGCAGAGGAAACCAATCTCCCCGTGCCGGAGCATCCTGTCCTCTTTAACAAGTTCAGCAACGCGCTTGCTGCGGATGGAGAGGATATCGTCATTCCGAAAGTGACGACGAAGGTGGATTATGAAGCCGAGCTTGTTATCGTCATCGGAAAAAAAGCGAAATACGTGTCCAAGGAGGAAGCGCTTGGTGTTGTGTTTGGCTATTGCAACGCAAACGATGTGTCAGCGCGCGATTTGCAATTGCGGACTCAGCAATGGCTGCTTGGCAAGACATGCGACGGCTTTTCTCCTATTGGGCCCTATCTGGTAACTGCAGATGAAGTAGGGAATCCCAATCAATTAGCAATCAGATCGATCGTGAATGGAGAAGTCCGGCAAAATTCCAATACAAGCGATATGATATTTTATTGCGACGAGATTATAAGCTACATTTCGCAGCACTTTACACTGTTGCCCGGAGATATGATATTGACCGGAACACCGGAAGGCGTTGTGATGGGTTATCCACCAGAGCTGCAGGTTTACCTGAAAGAAGGAGATAACGTTACGATTGAAATTGAAAAACTAGGCTCATTAACCAATCGATTTGTTGCGGAATGAATAAATAGTGGATTCTACAGGTACCGGATGCGATGATTCGTACGTTCGAATCGGTGAGAGGCCTATGCGTTTGTGCATAGGCCTGCTCGTTTTGTGCGATTATCCCCCCTTCGTTTTAATGATGTTGTCATTAACGATCCGTTCAATTATGCGGCTATTCAGACGGCAATCGAGCGTATGATTTCGACTTTCTGGGGATGACGACGGACGATATTCATAACGTGAATCATCATCTGATACACTTCATTTCGCTTGACCGGATTACGCTTGCGGGTCCAATGATATCGATAGGTATTGTATACTATCAATTAGCTCGTCACGGAGGGCGTTATGGCCAGCACTGGGCGAGAACGGCGCTAACGACCTAGGGAATCGTCGTTTTTTCCAGTTTCTTTCTGTATGTGGGCTACGGCTACTTCGAGCCGCTGTACGCTCTTGCCGCGGCCGCGCTCCTTCCGTTGTTTATTCTGTCGATGAGAGGGAACGTCGATCGCCCGAACCGCAAGGCTGTTAATCTGCACATTGAACGATGTCAACCCGAAGCTAATGTCTCTCATCGCTCATGATCGAGCGGGCTTCGGAGGCGCGTTATTATGTGACGCGCTTGCGCTTTGCCCGAACCCCCCCTTGCGGGGATACAAGTGCAAAAATACACCATGTGTAACCA
>NZ_JAOQJC010000003.1 GCF_025567625.1 Paenibacillus sp. J5C2022
CTGCTTTCTCTATTACACACTTTAATTTCCCTAATGCACACTGCTTTCTCTATTACACACTTTATTGCCTCTATCGCCATCTCCTTTTACTAGCTTTATAACCTTATAACCGGTGCAGTTTTCGTACAAACTCAGGGGCACGGGGCACTGCGCGATCCTTTTTGTACGATTTTTCGTACAAATCCCTGCGCACTAGGCGTTGCGCGATCCTTTTTGTACGATTTTTCGTACAAATCCCTGCGCACTAGGCGCTGCGCGATCCTTTTTGTACGATTTTTCGTACAAATCCCTGCGCACTAGGCGTTGCGCGATCCTTTTTGTACGATTTTTCGTACAAGTCCCTGCGCACTAGGCGTTGCGCGATCCTTTTTGTACGATTTTTCGTACAAATCCCAGCGCACTAGGCGTTGCGCGTTCCTTTTTGTACGATTTTTCGTACAAGTCCCTGCGCACTAGGCGCTGCGCGATCCTTTTTGTACGATTTTTCGTACAAATCCCTGCGCACTAGGCGTTGCGCGATCCTTTTTGTACGATTTTTCGTACAAATCCCTGCGCACAAGGCGCTGCGCGATCCTTTTTGTACGATTTTTCGTACAAGTCCCTGCGCACTAGGCGTTGCGCGTTCCCTTTTGTACGATTTTTCGTACAAATCCCTGCGCACTAGGCGTTGCGCGTTCCCTTTTGTACGATTTTTCGTACAAATCCCTGCGCACTAGGCGCTGCGCAATCCTTTTTGTACGATTTTTCGTACAAATCCCAGCGTTCGGGCGCAACAACCCAAAAAGCCGCCCGTCCCCTAAGAGACGAGCGGCTTATCCGATTCGCTATCGCTTCGGAAGCAGCTTCACATATTCGTCAGACAGCTTCATCAGCTTCAGTACATAATCGTAATCATCGCGATACTGGCTGAACTCTTCGACCGGTTCCATCGTATTCAGATCATAGGCGGTACCGTCCTCGAAGCTTTCGCCCGGTACGAACATGATGTCATTATTGAAGAAAGATCCCGTCGGCATATAATACCTCATGCCAATCGCATTGTTGGTTACGTTAAGCAAGTCCTTGCCGAACGCCGTGAAGCCTTCCTCCTCCAGAGAGACGCCAAGCAGATTGGCAATTGTCGGCATAATATCGACCTGTCCGCCTACCGTCTGCAGCGTCTTGCCTTCAACCCCTGGCACATGTACGATGAACGGAATGTTGAAGCGGCTCATTCTCTCTTCATACTTCATGCCAAGCTGCTCTTCGACCCACGCGGGATCGTTGTCCTTCGTCTGCAAGCCGAAGTGGTCGCCGTAGATAAGAAGCACCGTGTTGTCCCACATGCCGTTCGCCTTCAACCCTTCTATGAAGCGGCCGAGCTCCTGGTCCGTATAGCGGCTTGCCTGAATATAGTTGCCAAGCTGTGTTCCTTCCAGCGAATCCCGCAGCGTCATCGTCTGCAGATCCTTCGGCACCTTGAACGGATGATGGCTGGATGTGCTGATGAACTGGGCGTAGAACGGCTTGTCCTGTTCATGAAGCTTGGTCAGCTCCTTCAGTCCTACCCGGTACATCTCCTTGTCGGAAGCGCCGAAAGCATTGAATTTATCGTTGTTGAAGTCTGCTCGCTCGTAATATTTCGTAAAGCCCAATGCGGGATACAGCTTGTCTCGCTCCCAGAATGTGACGTCATTCACGTGGAACGTCAGCGAGCTGTAATTGTCCTTGTCCAGAAGCTTCGGCAAGCTGGGCAGATCCCGGTCCCCGAAGCCCTTCGACATGGCGACCGCTCCTGTGGGATAGATCGAAGTATTGGACAAGAACTCCGCATCCGATGTATTGCCTTGTCCTACCTGCTGGAAGAAATGAGGGAAGTAGAAGCTGTCTCCGATCAATTCGTTCATGACCGGCGTCACCGCCTGCCCGTCCACCTCCAGATTAATCATCATATTCTGGAAGGCTTCCAACTGCACGACGATAACGTTCTTCCCTTCCGCAACGCCGAAGTAGTTGGGTGTACCGGCAACCGCTCCGTCATCATAGCTGTCCAGATGCGCGGCCACCGCCTTCTCCATCTCCTTGATGGAGGAATCCGCCAAGGCATTGCTCGCCTTCTTCTCCTTGATTGCCGTTGCTACCTGATAATTAAGGAAGCCAAGCCGTTCCGCTTGCACCAGCTCATTGGAAATATGTCGGTCCATACGAATATAGAGCAGCGAAGCGCCCAAACTAATGATCAGTGCTATCATAACAATATACGGCTTCGCAACCGCTTTGCTGGACACCGACACTTTACGATTCGCCTTTAGCGTAACCAGCTTCAGCAAGGCCAATACGGCAAAATCAAGGAAGAACAGAAAAAACTTCAATTCCATTGAGGCCTCGACGCTGTCGCTTACTTGTCCGACCTGGCCCAAATTGAGCAGCGCTTTGTAAGTAGGTACGCTGCTGAAGTAGCTGAAATAGACGGCCGATGAAAACAGCATAAGCGATACGATAGCGTTGACGGCTATGAACACTGCCGATTTCCATCTGGAAGTAGTCGTTAACTCGAATAGGCATAGAACCGCCAAAACTGCGGCAGCATCCGCCAGCAGCCGATCGAATTGAACGCCTTCGAAAATAAAATAACGAAATAAGACCATTTTCAACATCAATAAAAGGAAAGCAGCCCAAAACGGCGACTTTCTGAAACTATTCGCAATCCATGTCAAGCTTGCTCACTCTCCCGCTCTTTGACTAGAATAAAAATAAGAAAAACCGTCGCAATCTGACGGTTCGACGTTCTGTGTATTGTTAAGCTAATATTAACGCATTGCGGAACAGAAATAAATAGGAAAGTCCATACATATTGACGAAACCCTCTCAAGGAAGGAAAACCTATTCCAAAAAGGAGCCTGCGAAGACATGAAGCTGCAAATTCTGATAGCAGACGACGATCCCCATATCCGGAAACTGCTTGAATACCATCTGAAGAAGGAAGGGTATGCCGTCCTGGAAGCCGAGAATGGACAGCATGCATCCGAGCTGCTGGAGCAGCACCCCGTCCATCTGGCTATTGTCGATGTGATGATGCCCTTGAAGGACGGCTGGGAGCTGTGTCAGGAGATTCGCACTTATTACGATATGCCTGTCATTCTGCTCACCGCAAAAGGGGAGCAAAAAGATAAAGCGAAAGGCTTCCTCTCCGGCACGGATGATTACATGGTTAAGCCATTCGAACCCGAAGAGCTCATCTTCCGCATCAAGGCGCTGCTTCGGCGCTATCATATCGTCTCCACCGATCTTATTACATTGAATCAAACTGTCATCAATCGGCGCAGCTATGAAGTTACGGTAGAAGGAGTGCCCAAGCAGCTGCCATTGAAGGAGTTCCAGCTGCTGGCTCAGCTTGCGAGCCACCCCGGCCAAATCTTCACCCGCGAGCAGCTGCTGCAGCAAGTATGGGGGGAAGACTTCGAAGGAGACAGCCGTACTATCGATGTCCACATCAAGCGGCTTCGCGAGAGGTTCGCGGAAGCAAGCGGCGACTTCATCATCGCCACCATTCGCGGTATCGGCTACCGGTTGGAGGCTGCGGGCAAATGAAAACACTCTATGTGCGCATCGTCGCCAGCTTTATCGGCATTACGCTTATAAGCGGACTGGCCGCCCTGTTCATAACCGATTATTATTACGAGTACCGACTGCAAGACGACAACCGGGAGAGAGTGCTGCCCATCGCTCTGGAGGTGCAAAGCTTCTTCCAATCCGCTCCCGCGATCGGGCTTGACGCTTATATGGAGCATGTCGCCTCATTAGGCTATCAAATCTATCTCGCCGACAACAAGCTGGACGTTCATACCTATGGCGATCCCTTCAAGCATGACGGAATTGCGCAAGCTACCGTTCGGCAAGTGCTGAATGGGGAAGCGTATTATGGCAGCAAGTCGAGTCATGTCTTGAAAATTATGGGATATTTCGAAAACAGCTCGCGTAATACGATCGGACTCCCGCTGCAGGATGACGGAGAAACGTATGCCATGTTCATTCGTCCGAATTTGCAGCAGCAGATCGGGGAAGTCAGGGTGCTGCTCGGTCTTCTGCTTAGCTACGCTTTCGTGCTCATTCTTGCGTTTATCGTCATTCTTACCCGTACTATCGTCAAGCCGCTCCAGGCAATGAAGAAGGCGACGAACAAAATTGTAGGCGGCTCGTACAAGGTGACTCTGGATGTAAAACGTCAGGACGAAATCGGCGATCTCGCCAGGCACTTCTCCCATATGGCAGGCGCACTGGAGCGATTGGATGAGATGCGCCAGGAATTCGTCGCCAATGTGTCCCACGAGTTCCAGACGCCGGTCACTTCGATTCACGGCTTCGCCGATGCGATACTGAGGGGGGAAGTAACGCCGGAAGAACAGAAGCAGTACCTCGATATCATTCATGAGGAAAGCGCTCGTCTCTCCTCCCTGAGCAAGCAGCTGCTGACGCTTGCCTCGCTGGACAAGGATACGCCCGTCATGAAGCCGTCCAGCTTCCGTCTCGATGAGCAGATCCGCCATATTCTTATCGTATTGGAATGGCAATGGGCGCGGAAGCGGCTGGAGCTGGAGCTCGACTTGCCGGCGACGACGATAACCGCGGATGAGAGCTTGCTGCATCATGTTTGGACGAATGTAATCGCCAATGCGATCAAATTCTCGCGCGAAGACGGCTCGCTTGCCATTGCCATCTCCGAAGAGGCGAGAGGAGTGCGCGTTGTAGTATCCGATACTGGCATAGGCATCCCGTCTCATGCTCTTCCTCATATATTCGACCGCTTCTACAAAGCGGACAAAGCGAGGAGCCGCCGCGATGGCGGCAGCGGCTTGGGTCTAGCCATATGCCGCAAGATCGTTCAACTGCATGGCGGAACCATTCAGGCTTCCAGTGAAGAAGGCAAAGGAACGTCAATTGCGTTATGGCTGCCGAGATCGTTTTAACGATAAATCTGTCAATAGGGTAAATGTCTTATTTTCCCTATATCTCCATTTCTCATTATGCTAGAATAGACAAAGTATGATGAAAATAATGGAAGGGATGTTAGACTACATGAAATTTGGAAGTCTGAACTTACCAAGCAAGGGACTCGCCTGGTTATGCATCTGCGCCATGCTGGCGGGGCTGCTGGGAGCGCCTGCTCAATCTGTTGCAGCTTCCGCTGCCGACACGGCGGAGGCAGTGACAACTTCTTCATCGGATGACTTGTCCGGTCACTGGGCGGAAGATGTGATGAGGCAGTGGGCGGCCGACTCTTACTTGACGGGATATGGAGACGGCTCGTATCAGCCGGAACGGACCGTAAGCCGTGGCGAGTTCATGGCATTTATTAATCGTTCATTCCAACTGACAGCACATACAGACGCAAGCTTTACTGACATGAATACTGACGACTGGGTCTATCAGGATGTAGCTATTGCTGTGCAGGCAGGCTATGCTGCTGGCTATGAAGACAGCAGCATCCGTTGGCGCAACGAAATTACGAGGGAACAGGCCGCCATTATGGTAGCCAAGCTGCTCCAGCTTGAAAGCGGCAACATGGCAGCACTCTCCGGCTTCTCCGATGCCGGTCTGACAGCGGATTGGAGCGTCGGCTCCGTGGCTGCCCTTGCGGAAGCGGAGCTTCTGACAGGCTATACGGACGGTACATTCCGTCCGCAAGGCAATCTGACCCGTGCGCAAGCGGTTACGCTTCTGCAGAAGGCTCTCGAATATAAAGCTGGCGCAGCTATTGTCTACGATCAACCAGGTACATACGGACCTGAAGAAGGCACGAAGACGGTTGCCGGCAATGTCGTCATCGCCGCAGATGGCGTCACGCTGCGCAACACTGTCATCGAAGGAGACCTTACGATTACGGAAGCCGTCGGCGAAGGAGATGCGCATATCCAGAATGTAACGGTGAAAGGCTCCACTAACGTGCAAGGCGGAGGAGCCAATTCCATTTACTTCGAAGATTGCATTATCGTGAGCATAATCGTTGACAAGAAGAGCGGTCACATTCGTATCGTTCTCAGCGGTGATTCGACTGCGGAATCCGCTATTATCCAATCCGAGGGTACGGAGCTCGATCTTGGAGAGCATGTAACGATCCTTCATCTGGTGCTGGAATCGGTCACGAAGATTGTCGGCAAGGGGATTATTGAGAAAGCGACCATCCAGAAGGCTGCCAAGGAGTCCAGCTTCGAGAAAAAGCCAACGACAACGGATGGCGAAGGTGCGAATACGATGCCCCCTGTCTTCTTCCCTCCGGGCGGCGGTGGAACGCCAACAGGCCCTACTCCTACGCCAGAGCCGGATAAGGAAGCTGTACCTTTAACGGAGCTGAAGTTTGGAGAATATGAGCTGAAGCGAAGCTATGTCGAAGGAAGTGGATTTGATCCGGAGGTCACACAATATGAAACTGTACGGGCAGACATCGATCAGCCGATATCCGTACCGGTAACTCTTAGAGCGGAAGGTGCGGATATCATTGAGTACGAGGTGATATCACTATCCGTTCCAGGCTACAAGCGAATCAGCTCTGGAAAGCTGGACGAAGCGGCCGGTGTTGCAACATTATCATTGCCTCCGAAGCAAGATGTGACTGTCGTCATCCGACCGGGGGTTGAGACTTCTCACGGCATTGTTTATACCGGCTACTTTATTGACGTCCATTATCCCCGCGCCGTTCAAGAAGCTTTCAGCCTGTACAGGGAGCGGGCGGGCAATCATTACGACTACTTTTTAAAGATGGAGTATCTGAACGGCATCAGGTATCCTCTCAATGCAGATATCGTTATTCAGGTGTTTGATGCAGAGCTTGAGAATTTGTTGTTTGTCTGCGAGCGATATTATGCATGCAAAATTCCGGTCGCTTACCAACCAGCTGATGATTTCACTTGGTACATTAAAGTAGCTCTTGATGGAGAAGGAATCGGAACAGGCGAATTCCATTCCACCATTACGTCATCTGAGCGCATCGAGCAAAATCCAGGCGTCACCATCACGCCTTATACTCGCGAAGAATTGATTGCGAAGAAGGATCAGCTCTGCTTCTGCTCGCCGGATATCGTCATTATCAATGGCGCTCTGTGGACAATAGACCCTGAACAAGTGAAGCAATCGCTTCCGGATGCCATTTATGTCAATATGATTCAAGAGGAAGTCAGTGTGAAGCAGAGCGTATACACAACGGATGCTCACAATGAGCTTTGGGGACCCTCACGATTCATACTAATTGACGATCCGATCTGGCCGCCTATCATTTCTCCAATCATTGTAGATGGTCAATATCCGAATAATCAGGCGCACGATTACATTATTTACACCGTCTTTTATGATGAGCAAATGAACGTCATCGGCTATTATCCGCAAGCTGTTACATTCGACGAGAGCACAGTTGCCGAAGGCTACGCTCCAACCAATTTGTGGGACCCCGACGGCGGATTTGGCGACGGAATCGCCCCAGACTATGATGATGATCTCGATCTTATCGAATCGCTGCGGCTTACGAGATATCGCGGCGGTAACCATTACAACTATATGATCTACTCTAGCAATGCAATTATTCCATACGATACAACGGTTAGTGTATTCGCCTCAAAGGAAAGCAGCGTTGCTTTATTCACTTGCGATCTCATGTTCTGTCTTATTCCAATCGAGCATTCGCCAAAAGATAACGGTTCCTGGTACATAAAGGCTTACAGGAATGATACTCTTGTCGCTGAAGGAACTTATGCACATTCTTTTACGCCATCGTTGCCCATTATGGACAATCCCGGAATTGTGCTCACGCCGTATACCAGCGAGCAGTTGAAGAACGACCTGTATTCCATTTGTCCTTATTGCGGAACTGACTTCGTAGTACCTGGTTCGGTCAAGTGGGAAGTTGACCTGCAAAGTGTTGCGGACGCTCTTCCTGAAGCGCGTTATGTCAGTATGTATCACGAACAAGTAAGCGTTCCTCAAAGCACGTATGTATCGGACTGGAAAAACGAACTATGGAACATCAAGCTAAACTTGTATGAACTAGACAACGAGACCATCCACGCTAACGCATATGTGATCAGTTCAAAGGAATATCCAAATAAATATGTGAACGACAACATAATTTATTCTATATTCTACGATGAAAATATGAACGTCATCGGTCACTATGCACAAGCGGTTGAATTCACTCCGGAGACGGTAGCCGAAGGCTATACGCCAACGAACTTATGGAACCCTGACGGCGATTATGGAGACGGCATTAGCGATGACGGTCCTGAACCTCCTCCAATCCCGATTCCAGTGCAATGCTACGAGGGCTCATGTGACCATATTTTAACGAATCTGAAAGTCGTTAAAGAAGAGTAACCTGTCCCTGTGTCCAATTGAAGGCAGTCCGATCGATTATCGGGCTGTCTTCTTCTTTTTGTAACACTCCATTCATCGTTTGTTCATATTCCTCCTCTACGATCAAGGAAAGATCAAAGCAGGAGGTACACTAGACATGCATACATTACTACGTTCATACGCTCGCTTCGTCAGCAGCAAGCGAGGAAGTATAGCGGTGCTGGTCATATGGCTTGCCGCCATCGTCATCTTGTCCGGCATTGCTCCCGGCGCCAAAGAACATGCCATCAGCAGCAGCGAAGGCAGCATTCATGCGAATATGCCATCCGCTGAAGCCAAGGCGCTGGTAGATAAGCACTTTCCGTCGGATCAGGGATTGACGGCGCTGCTCGTCTTCCATAGCGACCAGCCCATTACGGCGGATGAACGGCAAGCGATAAGTACAATGAGCGAATGGCTTTCCTCCGAGGAGCGGCCGGCGACCATCGCAGGCGCTTTGCCGTTCCACATGCTACCCGTTGAGTCGCAAGACAAGCTGTTCTCGGAGGATGGAAGCACGCTGCTGCTTCAAGCCGCTTTCCATAAAGAGGTGGAGTCCGGCGACATCTATGACACGCTGGAAGATATTCGCGAGTATGGCGAGTCCATCGGATTAGGCGCCATGCAGCTGGAAATCACAGGACCTGCAGGTATCGCCTCCGACACCATCAAGCTGTTCACGGATGCGGATCTCGTCCTGCTCTTCTCTACCGTCGGCCTTATTCTCATTCTGCTTATTGCGATCTACCGCTCGCCATTGCTTTCCCTGATTCCCCTGTTGATCGCGGGAATCGTCTATCAGGCCGTCGATCGCCTGCTCGGGCTGGCGGCGCAGAACGGCTGGATTACTGTAGACAAGCAAGCTTTGTCGATCATGATGATCTTGTTATTCGCCGTATTAACGGATTACTGCCTGTTCGTCGTCTCCCGCTACAGGGAAGAACTCCGGAAGACAGCGAGCAAGCACAATGCAATGCAGGCGGCAATGATGCAGGTAGGCGAGCCTATCTTGTTCAGCGGCGGCACGGTACTGCTCGCAGTCATCGTCCTGTTCACCGCCGTATTCCAGCCTTATTACTATTTCGCTCCCGTATTCTCCATCGCCATGGCCGTCATATTGCTGGGCGGACTGACGCTGATCCCCGCCGTATTCACGTTGACGGGAAGAGCCGCCTTCTGGCCTTTCAAGCCGAAGCAGGAACTGGGAAGCGGTGAAGACGGGGAAGTGCCGGGAGCAGATAGGGGTGCACTTGGCCGGGATAGCCGCATTACGACAAATTCTTCTGCAACCCGGGCACGCAAACAACCGCTCTGGTCCAGGATTGCGAAGCTGGTCGTCAAGCGGCCCGGTTACACTGCCGGAGCCATCACCGCAGTGATGCTGCTCGCTGCCCTCAACGTACCCGGCATCAGCTTCTCCTTCAACCTGATGAAGTCGTTCCCCGAGGATCTGTCCTCGCGGCAAGGCTTCGAGCTGCTGGAACAGAATTTCCCGAAGGGCCGACTCGCTCCGGTGACCGTCATTCTGGAAAGCGATGCGACCATCGATCTATCTGAGGAATGGCTTCTTAAGCTGAGCGCGCTGACCAAGTCTCTTGACGCGACTGACGGCGTAAGCGAGCTGACGCCGAATGTGGAGCAAGCTTCGGCCGGCATCCTGGAAGGACAATTGCCGCGCGACTTCATGGCTGCAGACGGGCAGGCTGTACGCTTGCAATTGACCTTGGCTGATAACCCCTACGAGCATTCCGCCTTGCAAGTTATCGACGGACTGCGGGACAACAGCAAGCAGTTGCTCGAGGAAGCCGGGCTGGAGCCCGATCAGTATCGACTTCATTATGCCGGTCCTACCGCCCAGCAGTTGGACGTCCGAAGCATGAACGAGCGCGACACGATCCTTGTGTTTTCCATCGTCATTCTGCTCATTACGATCATGCTCATCTTCCAGTCAAGATCGATACTGATCGCTCTTACCATGATGGCTACGATGCTGCTGTCTTATGCCGCCGCATTCGGATTAAGCTGGCTCATTGTCAGCCAAGGCTTCGGCTATGAATCCATCAGCTACCGGCTGCCGATGTATACGTTCGTCTTCTTAATCGCGCTTGGCGTCGATTACAACATAATGCTCGTGTCGCGCATTATGGAAGAGGCGAAGCAGCGCTCATGGAAGGAAGCTGTCTTCCATGGCCTGTCGGCCACTGGCGGGGTCATATCCTCGGCTGGCGTTATCCTTGCAGCCACCTTCTGCGTCCTGATGACCCAGCCGCTGCAGGAACTGTTCCTATTCGGCTTTATGATGGGCATTGGCATCATTATGGATACTTTTATTATCCGGGGCATGTTGCTCCCTTCGCTGCTTCTCTTGCTGGAGCGTTGGATCAAGCGCAGTGCACATCACGCATCTGCCCGGCATATTTCATCGGAAAGCTATCATTAAGGAGGACTACTATATGTACGGATTTATGCTATTTTCACATTTGACGGGACTGATTCTCTGGGTAGGCTCCATCATGACGATTGTCATTATGCTGGTTCTGCTCAAAGCGCAATTGGGAACTGCCGATGCGAATCGGCTTACCGGGTCCATCATCCGAGTCTTTAACCGCTTCGCCCATCCGTCCGCATTCGTCGTGCTGATCAGCGGCGTTGTCATGATCGTCCAGCTCGACCTCGGCAGCAGCAAGCCGTTCTGGCTGGATATGATGGAGAAGGCCGGCGGCACCATTATTCTGCTATTCCTGATCATCGCGGGAATAATGGGAGCCAAGCTGAAGAAAAAGCTCACTCAGCACCCGAATGACGCTATCGCTCTATCCCGTTACTTGACCATGGTCATCGGCTTCTTCATCGCGATTCTCGCGGTAGTATTCATTGTCAGCTTAAAATTGTAATTGTTGCAGAAAGACAATCCCGCATTCCCCTGGCACTCTCCCGATTGGGAGAGTGTTTTTATTGTCGCCGATAGCGGATGTCTGCTATGATGTTTACGACATTATACATTTCTGATAAATGAATGACACTTCACAGAAGGAGGCAGAAGCATCGTTATGGAACCTCAATATCCAAATAACAACCAACACTATTCCTACGGCTATCAGCAGCCGCCCAGCCCGTATCCGCCCAAGACGAACGGCAAGGCGATTACAGCGCTTGTGCTCGGCATTCTTGCCATCACGATCCCTTATCTCGGGTTTATTATCGGAATTATCGCCATTATATTCGCAAGTCTGGCGTTCAAGGAGATCAAGCAGAGGCAAGAGCAAGGACGGGGACTGGCCATCGCAGGTCTGGTATGCGGCATAATCGGCACCGCTCTTTATGCCATTATTATTATCTTATTCGTCGTCGCTTTCGCCGCATTCAGCGGTTTCGAATCGAATTATTATTACTAAATGGACAATCAGCTTGGAGCGATAGCAATGATTAAACTGATATCATGGAATGTGAACGGCCTGCGGGCTTGCGTGAAGAAGGGATTTCTTGATTACTTCCGCGAAATGGATGCCGATGTCTTCTGTCTTCAGGAGACGAAGCTGCAAGAAGGCCAGATCGAAATGGAGCTGGGCGAGGAATACAGGCAGTACTGGAACTATGCCGAGAAGAAAGGCTACTCCGGTACGGCAATCTTCACGAGGCTGCAGCCGATAAGTGTGCATTACGGGTTAGAAGAAGACTCCGAGTTCGAAGGACGGGTCATTACGCTGGAGTTCGACGACTGGCATCTGGTCAATGTGTATACGCCCAATGCCCGACGCGACCTGTCCAGACTGGACTACCGTATGGAGTGGGAAGAACGCTTCCTCGCTTACGTTGCAGAATTGGAGACACGCAAGCCTGTCGTCTTATGCGGCGACCTGAATGTCGCACATCAAGAGATCGATCTTAAGAACGCGAAGTCTAATCACGGCAATGCCGGCTTTACGACGGAGGAGCGAGCTTGCATGACCCGACTGCTGGAGGCCGGTTATGTGGATTCCTTCCGTCATCTGTATCCGGATCGAACCGACGTCTATACATGGTGGTCGTTCATGCCGAAGGTGCGGGAGCGGAATGTCGGCTGGCGCATCGACTACTTCCTCGTCTCCGCAAAGCTGGCTCCTGCCATCGCGGCTGCCGATATTCACTCTGCCGTCATGGGCAGCGACCACTGTCCAGTGTTACTGGAGCTGAAGCTGGATAACGAGGCCGTCAATGGTCAGAATGCAAATGATGCTGATCCGGTGGTTGAGTCGACAGATGAGGTGGCGGTGCGGGTTTAGCGTCGGCAGAAGCAATGTGCACTGGCACTTTGTATGTTTTTTCGTACAAAATGCCACTGGTGAGCGCTCAGGCCGGGGCGTTTGTACGTTTTTTCGTACAAAATGCCACTGGTCAGCGCTCAAGCCGGGGCGTTTGTACGTTTTTTCGTACAAAGTGCCACTGGTCAGCGCTCAAGCCGGGGCGTTTGTACGTTTTTTCGTACAAAATGCCACTGGTCGGCGCTCGATCCGGGGCGTTTGTACGTTTTTTCGTACAAAGTGCCACTGGTGAGCGCTCGATCCGGGGCGTTTGTACGTTTTTTCGTACAAAATGCCACTGGTCGGCGCTCAGGCTGGGGCGTTTGTACGTTTTTCGTACAAAGTGCCACTGGTCGGCGCTCGATCCGGGGCGTTTGTACGTTTTTTCGTACAAAATGCCACTGGTCAGCGCTCAAGCCGGGGCGTTTGTATGATTTTTCGTACAAAATGCCACTGGTGAGCGCTCAATCCGGGGCGTTTGTACGTTTTTTCGTACAAAGTGCCACTGGTGAGCGCTCAATCCGGGGCGTTTGTACGTTTTTTCGTACAAAGTGCCACTGGTGAGCGCTCGTCCGGGGCGTTTGTACGTTTTTTCGTACAAAATGCCACTGGTCGGCACTCAGGCCGGGGCGTTTGTACGTTTTTTCGTACAAAATGCCACTGGTCGGCACTCAGGCCGGGGCGTTTGTACGTTTTTTCGTTACTACTTAGGTCCATTCGGTACGAGGCAAGCTTGGCGGGGCTATGTGAGCAAAATGAGCGATAGCGCACAATTCCCACTACTTTTCCGCTTCTATGTGACCATTTTGAGCGGTAGCTCCTACTTTTCGGCGGTACGAGGCACGCTTAATGGAGCTATGTGAGCAAAATGAGCGATAGCGCACAATTCCCACTACTTTTCCGCTTCTATGTGACCATTTTGAGCGATAGCTCCTACTTTTCGGCGGTACGAGGCACGCTTAATGGAGCTATGTGAGCAAAATGAGCGATAGCGCACAATTCCCACTACTTTTCCGCTTCTATGTGACCATTTTGAGCGATAAGCTCCTACTTGCTTAGTAGCTAAGTAGTAACGTTTTTTCGTACAAAGTGCCACTGGTCGGCGCTCAAGCCGGGGCGTTTGTACGTTTTTTCGTACAAAATGCCACTGGTGAGCGCTCAAGCCGGGGCGTTTGTATGATTTTTCGTACAAAGTGCCACTGGTCGGCACTCAGGCCGGGGCGTTTGTACGTTTTTTCGTACAAAATGCCACTGGTGGGCGCTCAGGCCTGGGAACTCTGGGTAGGGTGATCTGGAGCAGTTCTAAGTCTGAAGACTAAGTCTGAGTCTAAGCCTGCCTGCCTGCCTGCCTGCGAAGCTGCTTCTTTCGAGGCAAGTGCGCAAGCAGGCCCCCAATCATCGGCTTCAGAGCCGTATACCGAAGTGGCAACTGCCTCGGACAAGCCGCACATCGAGTCCCATGCTAACCGGATGAAGTCGGGATGAAGCGGCGCAGCCAGCTGCCGAATCCGGAAGGATTGCGGCTCTGAATAAGTACGATGCCTTCGCCGCGGAAGCGGCATACGAGCATCTCACCGCTCTTGAAGCTGGATACCCAACCGCGCGAAGACTTCTCGATGCTGTATTCCATATAACCGGGCCAGGCGACCAGATGGCCGTTGTCGATGATGATCTCCTCGCCCGCTCCCAGCTTTACTTCGCTGATCGCGCCGAATGAAGAGAGGAAGACGGTGCCTCGTCCGCTAATCTCAACGATGAAGAACCCTTCGCCCGAGAATATTCCGCGGCTCAGATTCTGCATCTTCGTGCTGACCTCGATACCGTCTGTTGCAGCCAGGAAGCCGTCCTTCTGCACCAGCAGCTTGTAGCTGCCGTCCAGCTCGACCGCACGAATATCGCCGATCGACTTGGGCGCCAGCACGAGCTGCCCGCCGCCTCGAGCGGCAGTAATTTCCTGGAAGAAGAAGCTTTCCCCGCTGAGCATTCTGCCCAGACCCCGCATCACGCCCCCGTCAGTCGTCCCCTTCAGCTCCAATGTCGGCGTCATCGATACCATCGCACCCGACTCCGCCTTGACTCGATCTCCTTGCGACAGCTCCACGCACAGCATGGCAAAGGCGCCTTCGTGCTTTACTTCGTAATTCACAAGCTTCGCCTCCATTCCTTAATCGTACAAGACCATTCATCTCATTCATCTGCTTTCAACTTCGAATATACATGGTAGTCAACGAACTTTCCATTTATTTTTTCATATTGCCTGAGCGTTCCTTCCAATGTAAAACGAAGCTTCTCCAGCACTCTGATCGAGTTGTTGTTATCCGGCTCTACTTTCGCTTCTATTCTGTTAAGCCCCAATTGACCATATCCATACTCCATCATCCCTGCAAGAGCCTCACCGGCGAATCCTTTGCCCCAATGAGATTTTGAAATGTCATATCCTACTTCCGCTCTCTCATTGTCAAAGTCTAACGTATTGAAGCCGATGGAACCGATAATGTCATTACTCTTCCGATCTATTACAGTGAATCGAACCGCTTTATTCTCACGTTCCAATGTCGTAAGCAGCCCAATCATTTCTACCGCTTGACTTACGTCAGTCATCGCACTGATATTCATAAAGGCCGTAACAGCCGGATCGGACCAAATGCTATACAGCGCTCCTGCATCCGCTTGCTCCATCTTCTTCAACCATAATCTGCTTGTATGAATATCTCTCATTCCATATCTCCCTTGTACTCATCTCCCTCCTATCATAACATATCCCCTATCAACCATCGGCAATCGACGCCCTCCGCCCATATACGAGACGGTTTCCCTCTCCATACAGCACTATCCGGCGCAAGCGTCAGTTTCCCCTTATCCGGGCGGACGGCCAGCAGTTGCTCGGAATGATAGACGCCGCCAGGAGCATTCCGGTCGCAATACAGGAGGTCAGCCGCAGCAGCAGCTACAGCTGCAGTAATCTCCGACTCTCCGTTTCCTTGCAAGAAAGCCTGGAATGCTGCCGCTTCTCCTCTACGGCGTCCATAAGCATCGATCTTCAAGGCATATCTGTCCGATCCCATTCGCAGCTTGCCGAACAGGTCGACTGCACTGCGGCGAACGCCTTCTCTGCTGAGCAGCCCGGTCAACCCCATACTCTTCATACCCGCCATTAACGCTGTCATCGTGCGGGAATCGAAGCACAGTCTGGTCGATACCGTCTCTACTCCCAGCGTGCGCGGAAGCGTTGCCTGATCCGAGAAGGGGAAGCGGTACGTCTTGCGATAACCGAGACGTCCCCCGAAGTCGGTGTCTCTGCCGTCGGCAAAGCTGTTCCTCGCCACAAGCTTGCCCTGCTCCAGCACTTCGAACGCAGCGCCAAGCTGATCCACCATCCACTGAATCGCCGCTTTGCCATGGCTGTCGCCTAATCCCAGCATAATATGAATCGCAATCTCATCTACCTCGTCCAACTCCGTTAACGCTTGCCGGGACAGCATATTCGTCAGCCCCGGAGCCAGCCCCAGACTCAGCAGCGCTGTCGCTCCCGCTTCCTTCGCGACTCCGTGCAGCTTCTCCACCTGCAGCAAATAAGGGCCGTTGGCCGATACATCTATATAATGAACGCCTTGCCGCAAGCAAGCCTCTGCCAGCCGGGTATCCGATTGATCCAGACACATGATGACTAATTCGACATTGGCAAGCTGACCATCTTCCAGCTCCGCCCCCGCATCCCACTGCATAGCTTTCACTTTCCCACCCGTAGACGCGGCGAACCGCTCAGCTTTCTCCAGACTTCTGCCTGCCGCGCAGACGTTCCCAGAATACAGTTCTCCCAGCCGTCTGCATATTCCGCCTCCTACATGGCCATAACCGCCGATTACAATGATCTTCTTCCCCATCGCCGAATCTTCCTTTCCCCGTTGAACGTTTTCCAATACAATTAAATCATGTACGTTCAAAATAACTATCCCATAATTCTGGGAAAGTAACGGAGGAACAATGGACATCGATCGATTGAGCCGACAATTGCGTCAACTGGAGAACAGCGCACCGACATCCCATGCATACAGAGAAAAGGCGATCGCCCTATTAAGAAAATCCCTTCCCTTCCAGGCAGCCTGCTGCACGGCTGTAGATCCGCTTACCCTGCTGTCCATAGGGGCATTGACTGAAGAAGGAATCGAAGCCATCCATGACCAATTGTTCCGCTTGGAATACCATATCGCGCAGCATGACTTCAACCGGCTGCCAACGCTTATGCACAGTGATCAGCCCGCAGCTTCATTATTCGAAGCGACCGGCGGACAGCCGGAGAGAAGCGAGAGATACCGCGACGTTCTGCAGCCTGCTGGCTTTGCCGATGAGCTACGAGCCGCTCTTGTAAGCGATGGGGCCTGCTGGGGATTTCTTATGCTGTTCCGGAGGAATGGTCATCCCCGCTTCCATCAGGACGAAGCGGCCGCTATCGCGCGTATAGCTCCTGTGCTGGGAGAGACGCTGCGCAAGTTCACGCTTGCATTGCCGGATGATCATGAATCCCTCGAAGGAGATGCGGACTCTACCGGTATATTGATTCTGTCCCAGCAGCTGCGCCAGCTGTCCTGCAATGCTGCCGCTGCCGACCTGCTGCCGCAGCTTCGACAATGGGAGCATATTCAGGGCGATGCATGGCCTCGGCCTATTCGGGCTGTCGCTGCCATGGCTCTGGCCGGCAAGGCGGATAACTCCTCTGCGCGCCAGGCTCAAGTGTGCATGCGCACGCCGCGCGGCGCCTATCTGTCGCTGCAGGCGAGCAGGCTAATTAATGGAACTGGCGCAATCGAAGTAGCCGTCCTGCTGGAGCAGGCTCGGCCTGCCCATATGCTGCCGCTAATCGCTCGCGCTTACGGGCTGACTGAACGTGAAGTCGAGGTGATGAAGCAAGTGTTCCAGGGACAGTCTACGAAGGATATAGCAGTTGGGCTGCATTTGTCCCCGTATACAGTACAAGATCATCTGAAGTCCATTTTCCACAAAACAAAAGTAAACAGCCGCCGGGAATTGGTCCGGCAGCTGCTCACCCGATTCATTAGACAGTAGCTTCAAAATTCAAATTAGTCGGCTCGTCCAGCAATGGTGTGCTCATTCCCATATTCGTACTGGCTACACGGCGGTCAACCTTCTCGAATGCAAAACCGTCCATCCACACCTTGCCGCTTCCCGTCAGCAGCACCCCGAATGAGATCGTGGCGCTGTCCTCGGGCACATCAAGCACGCAGGAGTATTGATTCCATGTATGACTGCCCACGATGGGACGATCGCTCATATTATCGAATTGGAGCGTATCCCCGGAGGCATTGTCTATCCGCATCCACAAGCCGGCGAAGTACTTCACATCTTCCGTGCGGATGAATGCGGACAGCCTTACTCTTTCCCCTCTGCACTTGTCCGCCCGGAACTGCTGCATCATCGTCGCGAACTGCTCTGCCGTTGATGCCGTTACTGACTTCAAATACCCGGACACCTGCCCCGTATGCACTTGCTTCCTATCGGTTCCCATCTCATACCGGGAAGGATCGGAACCGCTCAGCAGCCAGCCTTTCACCTCTTGTCTCTCCATGTTCTCGCACTCTCCTTTGTCGTCTCTCTTCTGCATCACGCTTGCCATAAGCTTGCGGTAACGTCCCGGCGGAAGATGATAGAGCTTCTTGAACGCCCGCGTGAACGCCTCCTGAGATTGAAAGCGGCATTGCAGCGCAATGTGCAGCACCTCTTCGTTCGTATGCATCAGCATGGCCGCGCCAAGAGCGAGACGGCGACATCGGATGTAATCGGCCGTCGTCATTCCGATCTGCTCCTGGAACAAACGGTGAAAGTGATACATCGAGAAGCCTGCCGCCGCCGCAATTTGCTCCAGCCGCAGCTCCTCCTCCAGGTGGCTTTCGATATATTGCAGCGCTTTGTGAATCATCGAATGAGTTGTCACGTGATCACCTCATGTCTGTAGCATAACATAGCGGCGAGCCGGCCTATTTGATCGAAATTGCGGCTTTTCTCTTTCGCTATTTTGTTTACCCGAGTGAGTCCGCTTTGCAAGTCTTAAGTCACTATCTCAGAATGACATCGATAGAGCTTTTCCATTCTCCAAGTTATACTATACCTTTAATTGGAATTTTGATAATATTAAATTAATTTATGGCGATGCAAGTTAAGGAGGGGATTGATGATTAGAAGGAGAAAGGTACTCACAGCATTTTTTTCCTTTTTTTTGCTGTTCGCGGTCTCCATGGCTGGCGAACGGTATATGACAAACCCGAACATACCTAAGCATCGTGAAGCAAAGTGCATAGTAAACCAGTTCTATACTAATCTGATTGAAGGAAACAAGCCTGTGTTTTTGCGCCATCGTTTGAAGGAAGAAATGATTACCGATTACTATATTTACAGCATTCAAGAGAAAAATCAAAATCGTACGAAAGCAAGAGTATTTATAACTGCGGTCAACAACGCCAGCAGCAAAAAAACGCTGCATTCCGATATCGTCATTCTTACCCGGAACGATGACAATTGGAAGGTAACCGCTTACAAGAGAAAGAAATAATCCTTGTCCAGCTCGTTTCAAAGATGAGCGGCCACGATCATTGCACTCCCCAATGATTGACCTCTTTCATGCAACAACCCTGCTCCTTGTCGCGAAGTCGATGAATGGGCAGGGTTATTGCATGGCCATTTATCATGGCATTTCATCGTTGACATTATTTCCTGATCCTGCTAATATAAAACTGACTAGTCAGTACAATTAAGGAGGTTGTTTCTATGAAGCCATCTTACGAGGTAAGAGCGACATTCCAGCAAAACGAAGGCAAGCGCGGGGAGCGGATAACGATGAAGGTGCAATACGCCAATCTGAATCCGGATACCGTACTCGACAAATCCATAGTCCGCATTCCGGATTACAGCATTTTCGATGTGATGAAGCACGAAGCGGACGGCACTTATACATGGTCGTACACCATCCCATGGGAAGCGCCGCTTCAGACGTACAGGATTGACGTCTATGCAATTGATACGAACGGGAATCGGGGAGCGGTGGAAACGGTAAGCTTCAAAGTGACCGGTTAACGAATGACGTCTATGCTTCGATGACAGGCGAATGAGTGGCTGTTCCCGAAAGCAGCCTTTATGCTTTCGGGAACAGCCACGGGGCATTGGGTCGAATGATCTTCGGAACGGAATTCAAGTCTGGAACGACTCTCGTGTATCCGCGACAACAAGATGCAGCCCTTCGCAAGCCCGAATATGACGCTTCTCCATATCATGAACAGAGACGATACCAGCTTCACTCTCCTTAAGTTCCTCATCGCCCATTGCATTGCCGATGATGGCGACTTCACTGCAGGCCGTCAGTGATATCCATCGCTTCAAAGAGTCTCCCTGGTCATCGGAACACTTCGCCTCGCATGACGCGCCTGCGATCTCATTATCCGCAAAGATCAGATGCTCCGTGCTCTTGGCTTCCAACAGAAGCGCCCTCCCCCCTTCGAAACGGTTGCCCCGAATGACGATATGCTGATGGACAGGCTGATCCGCCGACCATACCGTATTCTCGGGATGGATCAAGATGACCGGGGCATTCGCACTGCCGCAGGCAATGAACCTGTTCCCTTTGATTTCGACGTGTCGCACCATCCCGGATTCGTACCAGCTGCCGGCATCGTCGGCGATCAGGACGGCGCTCATCGCCATCTTCTCGAATCGATTGTGCGCAATAATCGATTGGCGTCGCGTCGTCAGGAGTATGCCGCGGGTCGGAATCCGGCTGAAGCTGTTGCCGCGAATATGCACCTCCGGCGTCCATGTCGCATTCTCGACCACATCCCCTTCCTTCGTCTCTGGGGCCGGAGCGTCCAGCTCAAGCTCGACCTCCCGCAAGCTTATGGGATATACTGCCACTACGCTGCGGGCAGCGTAAGGCCTGAGCGTGTCAGCGTGAATGAACTCAATCTCGTCCCCTGCGTGGAAAGCTTGAAAGCCATAGCTTTGCGGATGCATGAAGCGAACCCGTATCCGCCTTCCGCCATCGCTACTCATGATCCGAAGATGCGTGCCATGGATGTTGATCGCATCGTCATGAGCTCCGTCGAAGCGGCTGTCACTTACCGTCACCTTCCCCTTCACGCCGGACAGATGGAGGAAGTCGGCGAACGCTGCCGCCGTTCTTCCACTGGAGGGATCAGGAGCCAGCTTCAATCGTTCGAACGTCAGATTCTCACTGAATTGGCCAACAATGCCCAGGCCGTGCATATACCTCATCCACACGTCCCGGAATGCGATATCCCGGCAGCCGACAATGAGCGCTCCTACCTGATCCCGAATGCCGTCCCGCATCTGGAACACGCGACCGACCGCGGTGTCCGCGGCGGCGTCCTCCCGGAACCATAGCCGAAGCTTGCCGGGCCGCACCTCCTCGATGCGGCTCGCCGTCGCAACTGGGTTCGGCACCCGCCATGTCCGGTTGCTGACGGGATCGTATTCCTGCGCCGGACCGCCGCGATGGCTCCAGCCCTCGCCTGTCCAGTGCAGCGCTCCATCGGCAAGCTCATAGCACGAATCGGGATGAACTTCCGCATCCCAATAGCGTTCTCCGACCTCCGTTATCCGCATCTCCGATATCGTCGGCCGGGCGAAATCGATGCTTAGATTGCAAATCTCTCCTTCCCGGCATCCATCCAGTACGATCGGCGTCATGCGACCGTGGAACACAAGCAAGGAACCGTTGCCTTCTATCCGGAACCGGTTCATCCCGCGAAGCAAGAGACCTATCGTCTTCACGGGATCGGGATACTCTTCTTCGCTTGCCGTATTAGACACATAATAAGGCGCTCTGGCGACTTCCTGCGGGAATATATCGTAGCGGCCGCACGGGAACTCGATCACGACGGGGCCATCCACAGAGGAAGCGGCGGTGATCGCAGCCGCAATTCCCCGCGCGCTGTCTTCCCCGCTATCCCGTCTCGCCCCGTAATCGGTTACCCGGAAGACGCGCGGCACTAGCCCGTTTCGGACTGCTGCACTATTATCCGTCACTGCTCATCCCCCAATTCTATCGTCTTGTCCACGCATCCTTCTCCTATGGCAATCCCGGCATTATCGCGATCGTACCGATTGCCCCGAAATCGTATGTGACGCGAATGATCCAGCTCTGCAATCTGAGAGCAGCCGTTGAACTGGTTATCCGCAACGATTACATCCTCGGCCGACTGAATTCGAAGTCCCAAGCCGCCTCGTCCATAGATGATATAGAAGCCGTGAACGTTCACCGCATCATCCCCCATCCCTTCAAAGCTGCACGCTGTGAACGAGATCTCGCCCTTGCAGCTAATGAAGTGTGTCGCATCCGTATTCGTCGACAATACGCGGCCGATCCCCGGCTTTACCTTCAACCGGGTAAACGCCAAGTTCTCGCTCCGATGCCCGATAATGCCCATGCCAGGAATATAATGCAGCGTCACATCGTACACCTGAACACCCGAGCATTCGTAGAACAGAATACCCATCCGGTAATTCATCAGATGCCTCATCACAAGATGCATCCCCGGCTGCAGACCTTGCGGTCTCGCGTAATGCAGCTTCAGGCTGCGACAGCGCAGACAGGCGAACGGCTGCACCAGTCCGTGGAAAACAAATTCCGAGTCGCCCCCGTCCCATTCAAAATCGCACATATCCTCCAAACGGAGTGCAACAGACTTCTGCTCAAGCGCTTGTCCGAGATCCATCTGTGCGCCATGCTTCATGACCTGATCGTATTGCTCCAGAAACGACGGATGCTTAAAATCGTAACGGCCCCGTTCGAACACCAGCTTGCGAACCTCATGCTTCCGGCAATACGCGATCGCTTCCCGTACCGGGCTTCGCTCCGAAATCAGCGGCATTCACATAGTCAAGCGATAACATACGCCCCCTCCTTCTCTCCTGGTTCAGTAAACCATATCCTATAACCTGATATTCGGTTGCGATTCGCATGAGACCTGCTTCAGCAATCACATGGCACTACCGATACAGCCACCCCCGGCTCCAGTGCAAGCGTCAGCCGCCCCGCTTCCAGACGATGCCCGAGCTTCCTTGCTGTCAATCCTTCCGCCGTAATCTCATACAGATCAACCGCTTCTACACCGGTCCACTCCGGAGGAAGCGACCAGGTCTTGCCGCTGTATCCCGACTTGCTGAACGCGATCAATTCCGGCGTCTGCCGCCACGAAGCGGGAAGAAGCACATCGTCGCCATCCCGCAGAAGCCGTCCGTCGCCGCAGCGCAAGGTACGGTCCGCCAAGCTGACGGTATGACCGCCGGAATAATGAACGACCCGCTCCCCTCCCTCGCCTTCCATGCGAAGCCGGTCCAGCCGATTCAAGTAGAGGGAGTATAGCATCCTTAAGCAGAATTGCTCGATAAACTCATCATGCCAATTGGCATATCCGCTCTTGGCCGCCTCCAGATAGATGCCTTCCCCGTGCATGCCTGCTCCGAACAGAAATTCCAGATCCCTGCGGAATGGAATGTCCAGAGTGGAATAATCGCGGATGACGCCGCCGCTCGCCAATGAAGCGGGCCGCTCCAGATAATGCCGCTCGTCGCACTGATCCAGCACCCAGCTCCAAGCCTGCAGCCCGATGAACGGATCGTCTCGCTTGTGATTGAAATTCTCGCTCGTCACATCGACGCCGCATTGGTTGAAATAACGGATGACGCGCCGAATATAGGCGGATTCCTCCGCCTCGGTTATGCCGTGATAAGCATTGTCGCGAGGGAAATAAGCGTCGAGATGAACGGTTCCGGCCTTATCGAGCTCCAGAAGCCGGATCAGCTTGTCGATGCGCTTCACGCTCATGCCGCTTTCCCATTCCCGCTTCGGACAGATATGATAGGCGGCCCTGTCGTTGTACACGCCTATCTGCATCAGGGAACCGTCTTCATGACGGGCAAGAAGATCTTCCTTCACATACTGCTCCCACAAAGGACTATCGTCGTAAGCATCCGTCATGTTGGCATGAACACTGATTGTCGTGTGATGATTTCGGGCTTCCTCGACAAGCCACAGATAGCTGTCTCTGGCTGTGCGATCCTGAGGCCGCTTTAGTTGCTCGTTCACTTCATCCCAAGCCGGGTATTGGTCGTCATGGCCGTTGTACTGCCAGCCTACGAGATAGATGACCTTGGGAATTCCCCGCGTAATCCGGTCCGTCTCCTCCACATACCGGAGCGCTTGACTGAATGTACAGTATGCGGCAGACCCACCTTTACCGTCGGGCTCCGACAAGAACAGCTTCATCGTCAGCTTTCGGCTGTAATCGTGCCGATAAGCCGTCTCCGGCTGCATCGTTTTCTTCCAATCGTATACATGGCCGGGTATAGAGCGCCACGTCTCGGTTCCGCTGCCGATCTCATTCATTTTCTTCATATCGGTTCATCCTTCCCTGTCTAATCCATTCCTCATGGGAGCAAAAAAGCCCGGCAGCGCCACTCTCGCACGCCGCCAGGCTTCTGCTACTTACTGGGACACCTGTTCGTTCATCATGTCCACGATTGATTGATAGTCGCCGATATTTGCAAGCTCCTGCTTGAAGGCATCCCACTCGCTGAAGTCTCTTTCACCCAGCAGGAATTTATAAATATTCTCGTCCAGATACGTGCTGACCGCCGTCATCACCTGCGCTTTTCTGGCTTCATCCTGCTTGCTCAGACGAATAACCGGGGACTGCTCATATGGTGCGATGGCCTTGGCGGAATCCAGTCTGCCCATTCCCTCCTGCGGACGAATTTCCTCAATGCTGCCATTCGCGTAGAACTTCACTTTCTTATACTTGATATAATCGGTAGAGTAGTTCTGAGGCGCATAGACGAAGCCTTGACGCGTCCACGGATTGCCCAGGCCGAATGCGGACAGCTCCTCCCATTCGCCGCTCTCATTAATGAACTCGCGCTTGCCGTCCACCATTTTGTACGTTTTGCCCTCCACGCCCCAGTGCATCAGATCCACCATTTCCGGCGAGTACTGATAGTCGAGCATCTGAATAATCAGCTCGGGATATTTCGTTTTCTTGGAGACCATGATGCCGTAGTTCGGGTAGATCGTCTGCCCCAGCAGAGCCGGTCCCAACACCCATTGATCGCCGTAGTTTTCGTTTTTCGGGTTCACAGCCGCTCCCCATTCGATCCCGTCATCGGGAACGGAATACTTCTCCCACCAGCCGGCCCAAGCGATCGGAATCATGAACGACTTGCCCGTCGTTACTTTGGCCTGAAGCTGATCCTGCGACTGGCTCAGGAACTCCGGATCAAGCAGCTTCTCATCATACAGCTTGCGGATGTACATCAAGCCTTCTTTGAAGGAGTCTTCCGTCGGTCCGTAGACGTATTTTTCGCCATTCCAGTAAATATCGCTTTTGGAATGATTGGACAAGGAAGTGGCATCCCAGAATTTCGGCCACTCCTGCGCGTTCACCGGGTAAGAATCCGGATATAGCTCCTTCAGCTTTTTGGCGGCGTCATAGAACTCATCCCAGTTTTCAGGAATTTTAATATTGTGCTTCTCGAAAATGTCGAACCGGTACAGAGCGGGATAAGCGGAACCGGCCAATCCGGTGTCGTTGTTGAAGCCGTCGCCGAAGAAGAACATTTTGCCCTCCGGCGTATACATGCTCTTGTCCGAGAACATGGTGGATTCCAGATACTTCTTGTAGTTCGGAGCATACTCATCCAGATAAGGCGCAATATCAAGAAGCGCTCCCTGATTGCCGAATTGGAACATGACCTCGGCATCCTTCACTCCCGACATAATGTCCGGCGTATCGCCGCTGGCGAGCGTCAGCTTGATCTTCTCCGGATAATCGTCGCTGTTCACATAGATCCACTCAATATCAAGCTTCTTGCCAATATGCTGCTCCATCTTCTCCTTCCACAGCTTATACAGCTCAGTCTCACGAGGGTCGTCCCCGAAGCTGGACATATAGGCCTGGATTTTGATCGATTCTTCATTGGAGCCGGCCGGCGGAGCCTTCTCACCGGAGTTGCCGATTTCCGCAGGCTTGTTCTCGTTGTTGCCGCTGCACCCTGCGAGCGCGAACGTAGCGGCAAGCATTAGACTGAACAGAATAAGTGCTGTCTTTTTCAATGTAACCCCTCCATTGTTTGTATTGTTAATCTATCTATGTGAATTATAGATCAACCGCTGTTAACCTTTCACCGATCCGATCATCATGCCCGAGACGAAATGCTTCTGCAATAACGGGTAGATGAACAGTATAGGCAAAATGGTGACGATGACCGCAGCCATCTTAATGTTCTTCGGATTCACGTTAAACGTATCGATATAACGCTGCAGCCCGCCGACATCGGTATAATCGTTCAGTTCTATCGTCATTCGTCGCAGTATAAGCTGAATCGGCTGGTACTTCTCGTCGTTGAAAAAAATCATCGGCTCGAACCACATGTTCCAAAACATCACCGCGCCGAACAGGGCAAAGGTAGCCATCAACGGCTTGGATAGCGGCAAATATATGCGGAAGAGAATGCCGATGTCGTTCGCCCCGTCCAAATAAGCCGACTCCCGCAATTCCTTCGGGATATCCTGGAAGAATGTCCGGAAGATAATAATATTGAACGCGCTCATGGCGACCGGCAGCACGATAGCCCACATCGTATTGAACAATTGCAGGTCCCGCATCAGAAGGAAGGTCGGGATCAGTCCGCCGTTGAATACCATCGTAATGATGACGAATATGGCAAGCGGCTTGCGGAGAATGAACTCGTTAACCGCCAGCGGATACGCGAAAAGGGAGGTGAGCAGCAGCTGCAGGAATGTGCCGATCACCAGATAGACGATTGTATTTTTGTAAGCGGTCAGTATATCGTTGCTCTGGAAAATGTATTTATACCCATGAATGTCAAAGCCTTGCGGGTACCAGCTAATCTTGCCCTGGGCGATGAGATCTGGCGTGCTGATGGATACAGAGAACGTATTCAGCAGCGGATACAGCATAATTACGCAAAGCACAATCATGAACAAGTAGTTTACGATGTCGAACGTCTTCGACCAAACGCCCTCGTTGTACGTTTTCAAGGCGATTCACTCCTTTACCATAAGCTGTTCTCGGACACTTTCTTGGAGAAGTAATTGGCGAACACAATCAGCACGAAGCTGATAACCGATAGCATCAAGCCTACAGCGGCGCCGTATTCGAATTGACCGCCTTGCACGCCGACCCGGTATACATAGGTCTCAATGACGTCTGCGGTATCATAAATCTTGGGATTGTACATGAGCAGCACCTTCTGGAAGTCTGTGCTCAAGATGGAACCCAGCTTCAATATAAGCATGACCGTTGTTGCGGGAATGATCGCGGGCCATGTGACGTATCGCAGCCGCTGCCAGCGATTCGCCCCGTCTATAACTGCGGCTTCGTATTGCGAGTGGTCGACGCCCGTCAGCGCCGCTAGATAAATAATGGCGCCATACCCCAGCTCCTGCCATATGCTGGAACCGATATATAGCGGACGGAACCATTCCGACAGATACAGAAGTGTTCTAGGCTCCGCACCGAACCAGCTCAGCACCTCGTTAATGATGCCCTCTACGGATGTGAACTCGTGAACAAAACCGATGACGATAACCGCAGACAGAAAATGCGGAAAATACGTAATCGTCTGCACGGTCCGCTTGAACAGCTTGTGCCGCAGCTCATTGAGCAGCAGCGCAAAAATGATGGGCGCCGGGAAACCGAACAGCAGTGAATAAAACGCCAGCAGCAATGAGTTTTTAATAATTCTCCAGCTCATCGGGCTGTCAAAAAAGGCTTGGAAATGCTGAAACCCGATCCATGGGCTCCTTAGAAACCCTAATGAAGCGTCATAACTTTTGAAAGCGATCGTCACGCCGTACATGGGAACATACTTGAACACAAGAATCAGCAGAAATCCCGGCAAGACCATCAGCAGCAAGTAGCGCTGCTTCCAAAGTGTTCGAAAGATGCTGTCTCTTT
Source organism: Paenibacillus sp. J5C2022 (assembly GCF_025567625.1). Taxonomy (GTDB): domain Bacteria; phylum Bacillota; class Bacilli; order Paenibacillales; family Paenibacillaceae; genus Pristimantibacillus. The sequence continues at coordinate 27,641 of NZ_JAOQJC010000003.1, forward strand.
TTCGTAATTGCAAACTTTGCAAGTTCACCCCTCCTGTGCGCTTTACAATACGTCAACCAAATGTAAGCCTTTTCTTTTTGACCCGAACCGCCTCGTCAAGCACGAGCCGCTCTTGGTGACCTTAGCTTAATAGAGGCCGCCGCCTCCGGGCAATGTGCAACAATTCACATCGTTCCGAAAAATTCATATCGGTATAAATGACAGCTGCATATTAAGAGGTGCCGTCTCTTCAGAACCCCGAATTATGCGTATTGCCATATATTAATATTCTGTTCAATATTTCAGCATTGCGAGACAGCGGGGAAGAATCTGATTATAATTAGCAAGACAGAGAGAGCTATCATTTTATTTTTGCAAGCGTATTCATTTTTGGAAATATCAAGAGAGAGATGCAAGCTGCAATCACACTGTACAATAAAGGGGGGCATCCGGCATGTACAGCTTGTTCCGCTCTGTTACCGCACGCATTCACAAGAGCAGCGTTCTATCGAAGCTGATTGTGGTCAATATGATTTTCATTATTTCGCTATCTGGCTTGCTCGGCTACAATTATGTGTACTTGAAAAACGATGTGAAGGAGCAGGTACTGCGGACGAACGAAGACTTCCTGGAGCAGCTGTCGGGAAATCTCTCGAAGGAATGGCATGAGATCCGGACATCGATTTACGATATAAGCGTCAGCCCGGATACCAAATTCCTGTCCATTAATCCGAGAAACTCGCGCTCGTATCAGACGGCGCTGCTGGGTTATAAAAACATGCTGCTGGAATCCAATCTCAAGCTTCCCTTCCGGGCGCAAATCTCCGTCTACTTTCCCAATCAGGACCTGGTCATCAGCGGCGACGGAACCCGTAACTTGAACGTATTCTATGACAGTCTGGAGACGAATAACGACCAGGACAGCTGCCGCTGCTTGCATGAGAGCGAGCAGTTGGAGCAATTGTATAACTTCAATAAAATGATTCTGTTCGCATACCGGTTATTCCCGGAGGGCTATATCTTCGCGCAAGTGGAGAAGAGCGAGCTTCTCGCATACCTGAACAGCGAGACCAAGCTGCTGGACAATGTCATCGTAATCGGCGACGGCACAGGCCATCCCATCGTCAGCACTGCCGGTGAGGCGAAGCAACTGGAGGAGACTTCTGCGGAGACGGTCGTTATTGAAGGGACGAAGTATACGCCTATTTGGAAAGCGAATTCCGACTTTACGTATACCGTCCTGTTCTCGGACAGCCTCTTGCAGGAACGGCTGCAGCGCACGAATGGGTACACCTTCGGGTTATTCGCCGTATTCCTTGTTGCCAATCTGGCGTTCCTGCTCGTGAACTGGTCCATGTTCAAGCCGCTTCGCCAGTTGGCCAGCACATTCAACGGCTGGACCGCCGCATCGGCTACGAGGAATGAATTCGCCATCATATCCGACAAGTTCAAGCAGCTGAATTACGCCACGACATCGATGCAGATGGAGATGACGGAACAAGCCGCCATCCTGGAGCACAATACGCTGCTTCGCTTGCTGGCCGATGAGCATTATCAGATGAAGCACAGCGTCAGGCAGTCGCTGCAGCACAAATTCCATTCTTACATGCTGCTCACGCTAATCGAGGAGGATCTTCACGGTAAGGCGACCGGGGATTATGCGGAAGCGCTGGAGACCGCGCTTGGCGGCGCTTGCCCGTTCATTCATCTGCATGCCCAGGACGATAAGCGCGTATATATCGTCGGCTGTTCCAAGGCCGAGGAGCTGGAAGAGCTGATCGCGCAGTTGCTGGACAGCCATTCCTCTCCGGGAGAGGAACGCCATCTGTTATGCGGCCTGAGCAATGTCCATACCCGCCTGGAAGCAGTCGGGAAGGCGCTGCGGGAATCGCTGGATGCCATATTCAAGCACGTGCCCGATCCCGGTTGCATGACCCGGGTGCTCCGCTACAAGGAATGGAACAGCGAGCAGGAGACTGTCTTTCATTTGTCCATCGACAAGGAGCAGGAGCTCGTCAACTATACGCTGAAGGGCAACTCCGACGCTATTATCCAATTTTTCGATAAGATGATGGACAGAACGCTCAAGCATATGACCTTCGAGCAGTTCCGCAATATGCTGCGTTACTTGCACGATCTGCTGCTTGTCATGATGAACAGCAAGAAATTGAATCCAAGCGAGATATGGGACATCGCGCCCGACTTCAATCACACTTATCATCTGATGCACCTGTATAACGAAATTCGCAAGGGATACATCGATGTCGCCAAGCGCTTCGCGCTGCCGAATACGCCGCTGCTGGAACAGATCAAAGCTTATATCGACGAACATTATGCCAATCCCGATCTGTCGCTGACCTTGATTGCCGAGCAGTTCTCTATTACGCATGTGTATTTGTCGTCTTACTTCAAGAAGCAATCCGGCTACAACCTGAATCACTATATGCATACGATACGGATTCAAGCCGCGATCCGCCTGATGAATTCGAATTCCGGCCTGACGATGAAGGAAGTCGCCGAGCAAGTGGGGTATTCCAATGCGGGCACATTCATCCGCCACTTCAAGAAGATATCCGGCACGACGCCGACGCAGCACGCCAAGCTTCAGCAGAGCTGAAGCGAGTAGGAGATGAAGCTTGGCGGAGCTAAAGCGAGTAAAGATGATGCTTGGCAGAGGTAAGCGAGTAAGAGATGATGCTTGGCAGAGGAATGACGCCATATGCAAGTAGCAGATAGTAGAAGGTGGAATATATAGATACGCAGGGTCGATCATTGGCTTTATGGATGAGCTCATTCATCACGCTGAAGCACGGCGACGGCCATTTTGGATGGGCTCATTCATCACGCTGAAGCACGGCGACGGCTATTATGGATGCGCTCATTCATCACGCTGAAGCACGGCGGCGGCTATTATGGATGGGCTCATTCATCACGCTGAAGCACGGCGACGGCCATTTTGGATGGGCTCATTCATCACGCTGAAGCACGGCGACGGCCATTTTGGATGCGCTCATACATCACGTTGAAGCACGGCGACGGCCAACTGGATTTTGTGTCATTATTAAAGATAATTTCTCATTCTTTCACGCTGCAAATGGAATAGGTACAGTTAAATCAGACTAAATTGCACAGTAACGCAACGATTGGCAGAAAGAGTAGCATGAAATACAGTTGTTGGCGACAAGTTGGAGCATTCCAAAGAAATTAGCAGCATGAAATCCAGTTAGATAATAAGCCGAGTTTTTAATTATTTGAGAAAGAGGCTGTGATGGGCAGAAGCTTATAATATCACACAAGGAAGTTTGAGATTATACGCGAGTTTAGTGATGAATTCGAGGGCTATATTTTACGATTTTACAAACAGTTCGAATGGTATTGCACCCTGTAGGAACAGGGGAACCACTCGCAGCAACGGTGATTCCCCTTGTTCATATGTTGAATTCAGAACCACTTACTTCTGCAAAGTCAGGCCTTATCCATTTGTGCTGGTAATGGAGATCTGCCTGTCCTCTCCGGCACCTAACCGCGTAAGCAGCAGCTCGCCTTTCGCATAGTTAATAGTTACAATGTCCACGACCGCTTCCGAGATCGTATCGCGGATTTTATCCGGTGATTCCGGGAAGTTCTTGTAGCTGACGGAATTCAAAGTCGTGATGAGCGGAATCTCGTCAATGGCGTAAACCTGATCGATATGCACATGTCCGAACAGACATGCCGAGATCCGGCTGCGATTTTCTCTCAGCACCTTCCACAGCTTTTCTCCGTTCGCCACTTCGCCATCCGTATAACCGGTCAGTTCCCTTTGCAGAATGGGCACATGGCTGAAAATGACTGTCTTCCACTCGTCCTCGTTCTCCAAGCCGCTAAAGTCAAATACGTGCTCCTTGACCCAGTGAAGCTGCCGGTCGGAGAAGGCATATTCCCACTGCCCGTTCTGCTCCAGCATGCCGTCGCGGTTGACTTGATAGACAATATCGATGCTGTTGAGAACGACGACTCTTGTCTTCTTTTCAGGGAGGTCGTAGTAGAAATACAGACCTGTCTCGTTCCCCTTGTCGAAGGAGACGGTTCCCTCCAGCTTGCTGTAGAAGTCGTTATATGCTTCAATCGGGAAGATCACATGATTGGCGCCCTTCCACTTCCGGTGAAAATCGTGAATGGAATTGTCGTCGTGATTCCCCTTGACCGGCAGCACTGGACACCCATCCACGCGAAGCGCGCTCATTAATTCACGCTGGGAACGGAGCACATCCGCCTTATCGCCGTTCTCGCTCCAGTCACCACCGGCCACGATGCAATCCGGGGCAATCTCCCTGGCCAGATGCCGAATCGCTTGCGCGACGCGCAACTGATTGCCCCCTGTCTTATGATGTGCATCGGTATAATAAATCAGAGTCGCTGTCTCTTCATCCTGCGCCTGCCGCACCTTGTCGATAGCCTCTCGAAGAGGGGCATGGTAATACTCGGGCAAATCGCCGAAGCCGTCTTGCTCCGGCTCCGTCCGGAACAGACCTTGCGGAACCCGACCCGACCACAACTCCGGCGCCTCCAGACCCAGCGCGTATGCCGCGACTGCCGCCGTATCGGTAATGCAGATGTCTTCCGCCGCAATGGCGGAGGAGACTCCCGGCCCGCTGCAACCCCAGAATATCGTCACGTCCTGCGGATGGGCGCTCCCGTGTCCATTGGGGTCCGCTCCTCCCCCGCCGTGATCCGCGAGCATAATGATCAGACTTCCGTCGAGCAATCCGCGCTGCTCCAGCATTGAGGAAATGTCTCCGATATAGCCGTCCGTCTCGCGAATAATGTCCAGATAAGCCGGCGTTCCGTACCCGAAGGCATGTCCCGCACCGTCAATGCCGTCGAATTGAATGAACAGCAGTCTGAAGTCGGGATGCGTCTCCAGCAGCTCGCCCACCTTCTGGACATGATGCCTGTCGGCATGTACATTGGCTACATAATTGGCGGCCCCTTCTTCGATAATGCCGTCGTTAATCGGCTGCCATGCGCTAAGTGATGCGATAACGGGTTCCGGTTCCGCATCCCTGAGCAGCTTCATGAATGAGGGATACGGCGAGTCGAGCGGATACTTCTGCGTATCGGCTACTTCATTGGTTAATCCGTGCAGCTTCGGCTGCACCCCGTGGAACATCGACCCCCAGCACTCTCCGCTTATCGTCGGCAGCACCGTTCTGGCCTCGTAGCTGACGAAGCCGCCGGCCAACAACCGGTCGATATTCGGCGTCTCCGTGTCCTTCACCATATTACCTGCGCCGTCCAATCCGATAATAATGACTCTTCTAGCTAATCCCTTCACTTCGCTCATCCCCTTATCTTCATGCTATTATGCTCTGCGCTACTATATAAATCGCAATGTAATATGGCCGCCCCCTGCCTGGTCGAAACGAATGCGTAGTTGAATCCATTCTCCATCGCCATGCTCCATCCCTGCGAGCGTCAGGCCGGAAGCTTCATGCTCCTTAAATTCATAATCCGGCGGAACGGCAATCCAGTAATTCTCCGTCGTCCCCTTCACCCCGTCCAGCTCCAGCAGCAGCTCGTTATTGTCCCAGCATTCGTTCCTTACGCTAACAGCATCCATGCTGACATGTCTGGATGAAGCGATTAACCGCGGATAGGCTTCTACTTCCGTCAAACCTACAATCTGGCAATGTCCCAGCTCCAGCTTCTCCAGCACAATCGTGCCTTCGAACTTGCCGATATAGCGTTGCCGCCAGAAGTCGAAGGCGTAATACGCCTTGTCCGGAGACAGAGCGAGCGATTCCAACTCCAGCTCAGCAGATGGTAAAGGCACGACGGCGAAGCGACCGGCGACGCACCAACTGCGATGCGGCAGCTGGAAGTGGAACGCCCATAGAGACGCCGTCGGACAAGCGAGCTGCTGCGCGGCGTCTATCCCCAGCAAGGCGAAAGCGGCGGACGGGTCGGCCTTGTAGTCCGCCTTCGGCAGTGACAGATCCAGCGGATAAGAGAGGTCCAGCGGTCCCGTCTCCCCGGTAGACGTCGGCAGCGCCGGCAGACAGCGCTGAGTCGCATAACGTCTGTCCGCATCGTACAGATCGGTGTTGTCGCTGATCATCAGCACCCCTCCGGACAACGTGACGAGAGAGAGCAGCGACTTGCCCCAAGCCTCCTCCGTCCGCATGCACACATAATCGGGGTCGTTCACGAACAGAATGCGGTGCGTATGGTACCAGCGGGCCGATTCCACTATCTGCTTGCAGATCGCCGGCCAAGTCGGATTGGAGTCGCCTGCGATCCGGCAAGCGTCGACCAGTCCGACCGCCTCCGTGAGCACGCCCCAGCAAGCCAGGAAGTAATCGTCGTCATCCAACTGCTCGCGTGCGCACGTCAGATAAGCGCGTAATTGCCGCGATGCCTCGTCGCTGTCAATGCTGCCTGCAACAACGGCCTTATGCAGTCCGTCATATAAATAGTGCCGGATTTGGTCCGTCTTGAAGTAGCTGTAGCCATGCTCCTTCAGCCCTTTGTACAACGGTGCCGCTTGTTCCTTCAGCGTATTCGCTTCTCCTTTCAGCACATAGTAAATCCACTCTCCACATAAAGGATTGCCGTCCGCATCCTTCTCGAAGCTGTCGCGATTGTCATAAGCGAACTCGCGATTGGTCACCATCGCGCTCGTCCATATTCCCGCTTGGAATCCCCGTTCGCGTACCGCAGATAAAATACCGTCATGGCCGCCGGGGAACCGATCGTTCGTCTGCAGCCACGCATCCGCGGCAATGCCTTCCTTGTTGGGCGGAATCTGCTCCGTCTGATAGCCGTCGTCCAGTTGGATGAACTCCAGTCCGTAGTCTTGCAGATGCTCCTTCAGGTGGGCGGCCGAACGCTCGATATCCGCTGCCGTCACATGCTGGGCGAACGCTTCCCATGTGCTCCAGCCCGCAATCGGCTGCAGCTTCGGACGCCATTCCCACGGACGATGGTTCTGATAGTGAAGATGCTCCCGATAATAGTGCATTCGCAGATTGACAATCCATGGCCGCCGACCGGCTCGAACCTCCATTTCCGCTTGCCAGTTCCCGTCGCTGTCCTGCTCCAGTTGCGGACGGGTCCAGCTCCATTCCGCTCCGTGCCAATCGATCAGCAGATCCTGGAGCACATCATACAGGCCGTTCACGCCGTGCAGGAGCGGCTTGCCTATCTGCCCCAGTATCGCTTGCCCTTCCGTGGCGCGCTGCGGCCGCATGTTGATCGCATCCTTGCTCAGCCTGAAGCGAACCTTGACTGTCGCTGGCCGATCCAGTGCGAGATAGAGCTGTTGCGCAAGCGGCCTGCTCTGCAGATTGCCGTTGGAATACTCCCGGTAGTACGGTTCCGCTCCATCCGGAATGTGGAATGCAAGCAAGGGGCTGCCGTTATAGGCGTATTGCAGTGTGCGCGTGTCGGCATTCCAGCTATGCATCACGTGCGCCGCCGGCGGTTCATGGCTGGCTATTGTTCTCATGGGCGTATACCTCCTTCACTTTACGACACTTGTCTCTTTCGACACATTCGGCTTCTGGAGTTGTGGACAAAAGGCCATGGTTTTTTTCATACAAACTTCGGTGTTTGGAGCCTTCTGTGCGTCACTTTGTACGATTTTTCGTACAAACGCTCTCCATTTGCTCCACTAACCCAGCAACTTGTACGATTTTTCATACAAACTTCGGCGTTTGGAGCCTTCTATGCGTCACTTTGTACGATTTTTCATACAAACGCTCTCCATTTGCTCCACTAACCCAGCAACTTGTACGATTTTTCATACAAACTTCGGCGTTTGGAGCCTTCTATGCGTCACTTTGTACGATTTTTCATACAAACGCTCTCCATTTGCTCCACTAACCCAGCAACTTGTACGATTTTTCATACAAACTTCGGCGTTTGGAGCCTTCTATGCGTCACTTTGTACGATTTTTCGTACAATCGCTCTCCATTTACTCCACTAACCCAGCAACTTGTACGATTTTTCATACAAACTTCGGTGTTTGGAGCCTTCTATGCGTCACTTTGTACGATTTTTCATACAAACTTCGGCGTTTGGAGCCTTCTATGCGTCACTTTGTACGATTTTTCATACAAACCTCGGCGGCGGAGATAAACATAGCACTGCTGGCGCTCTATATGATCATTTTGAGCGATAGCGCACACTTTTCGGCTCATTTTCGATGGCTACGTGGCCATTATGAGCGATAGACGGTTACTTTATAGGCGAGCTTGGCACTGTTGGCGCTCTGGCGCTCTATGTGATCATTTTGAGCGATAGCGCACACTTTTCGGCTCATTTTCGATGGCTACGTGGCCATTATGAGCGATAGACGGTTACTTTATAGGTGAGCTTGGCACTGTTGGCGCTCTGGCGCTCTATGCGATCATTTTGAGCGATAGCGCACACTTTTCGGCTCATTTTCGATGGCTACGTGGCCATTATGAGCGATAGACGGTTACTTTATAGGCGAGCTTGGCACTGTTGGCGCTCTATGTGAGCAGTTTGAGCGATAGCATATATTTTGAGGCGCATACTTTCAGCCCATCTCCGATGGCTACGTGGCCATTCTGAGCGAGAAGGAGATTACTTCATTCCCAATGGCCGCCACGCTATAAGAGATAACGTATACCGTCTGATTGTGGCAGTTATTCGGCAGCCTCCGCTTGCTTCATATCTATCCCCGCTCAATCTACCGCTCAATCTACCGCTCAATTACAGTTCCGTCGGTCGTCTTGATCAAGTAGTACTCTTCGTCGAAGTCCACCTCGACGCTCGTGCCGTCCGAGAACGTTGTGCGCTGCTTGCGGCGATTCCCTCTTACAAACTCATGGCCCGTCATCTCAAGTCCGCCAACCCGTTCATGCAGCTGAGCCATTACGCCCACAATTCGTAGCTCCTCCTCCGACGGTTGTATGGACAGGTAAGGAACGCCTGCGTTCAACATGCCGTGCAAATAACCGCAGTCCGCGAGCGGAATGCCCCACGCGCCTTTCTCCAGCGGCCAAGGCACAATCAGCGCATCATGATACGCCAGCGAGAACAGCGGCACCGGAATGCCGATCGCCACGCCCTCGCCAGGACCCGGCGCAAGCGCATAAGGCGCATGATGAACAAGGTCCAGGACGGGAACGGCCCAATCCGCCGGCTCCTCCGAGCTGATAATCATTCCCCTGCTTCTAATCTCCTGGAAGCAGCCCTTTCGGTACGACAAGCTCTCCGACCTGGTCATGGGGTGGGCGGGATCATAGCATTCGTCCCCAGGGACGACGGCGAATACGTCAATATAGGCGCCGTCCGGCTCAACGCCATGCTGCCGCAGCATATCATAGTTGCGCTCCATGTATCCTCTCGCATAGGCTGTGCACAGAAAGCTATGCGCGCCGCCCGCCCAAATATCGCAGTACTCCTGCTTGCCTTCGCTATCCTTGATCGTCAAGCTGGTATGATAGGAAGCCGCATCATGATAGAAATCGCGGTAATTGTCGTGAAGGGCGAGCAGAATGTCCTCTTCCCTGCATGTCTCCTGAAGCTTCCGCAGTCCCTTCCATCCCCCTCCCGGCGGGCTGGGAGGCAGAATGTCGGGATGCAGGTTGTCGTATCCCCGCAGTCCCCATCCGTCTATATGCGCATAGAGCTTGCCCCCGTAACGCCGCTTCAGTTCCGCCAGCTGACGGGCCTTCTCCTCGAAATGCACGACGTAATCGTTGTTGCCGGGATGCTCGTGATCGTAGTAGCTCGATTCCGGTACGATATGGGTGTGCACGCCGCTATGCACGACCGCCGCTCCCATTAAGCGGGTCAACTTGGGATTCGCCTCCCGTTTGCTTGACAGCGTTTGCATATTGCCGAGTCCTACTACATGCTTCCTGTAGCCCTTCGCCATGGCGACGTAATCCATGCCTTCTCCGAAGGTCATCCGCAGTTTTCGCGAATATCGGATGCCGCCGTGTGAATGCACCCATACCGCTTCGGCAAGCGTATGCAGCTGCGGAATATGCTCAACCGACAGTCTGGAATCGTCAGGCGTCTCGATAATGGCCAGATAGCCGTTATTCCCCCTCAGCTGGCCCCACCACGGCATGTAGGCATCCCGTCCGAACATCATCCCGTTATGGTACCTTAAGACGGGCTGCTCCCAGGAAGCCGGAACAATATACCCTTGCATGGCAGGAATGACCGTGTAGTCCGATTCCGGACCGCTTGGAAATCGGAATGCGCCGGGCCAGACGACTTCATCGACCTGTCCCGCTTCCCCGCATCCGTCATGAAGCTCGAATAATAGCTCCTTATTGTGCGTATTCAACAGAATAGACATGAACAGGGCATCCTCGGCCTCGCTTGCACCATTCCCGCAGGCGAACTGTCCAAGACGTATCAGAACGCCTTCGAAATAGCCCGATGCAATGGGCGTAAAGCTCTTCTCCTTCGCCGCGTGAAGTGCCGTCCTCTCCTCGCCCCGCATCACGTTGGCACCGCCCGCTGCCGTTTCCCATACGGCAGTCCCCGTATTCACTTTGACGGCCAGACTTTCCTTGTCCAACGTGACGGACATGCCGCCGCATTCCAGTATGAAGGCATGATCGTCGTTTCTTATCGGCATTGCCTATCTCCCCCCGGTAAATGAATGCATAGTCACGCTCTCCCCCATACTGTAATGCTTGGAACAAAAATAAACGATCTTCATTTTTGAAGATCGTTGTCATATTTATAGATTTTTAAATTTTTGGATGCTAAAAATATGCTCATTCACCGGATCAGACCTGGCAGCATCAGCATATCCCCGAGCCTATGAAGCCGATAATCTGGCTTGACGATTGCAGACACAGAATCGTTCGCAGCTGCCGAACCCGGCACTGCTGCCGAATCATTCATAGCCGCCGAGCCGATCGCCGCGACCTTCATGCCGCCGCTTATGGCGGCTTCCACGCCTGCCGCCGCATCCTCCACGACGAGACAGCGGGACGGCTGTACACCGAGCCGCTCCGCCGCCTGCAGAAATACCTCGGGGTGCGGCTTGCTATAGCTTATAGCATTGCCGTCCACAATGACATCGAACAAGCCTTCCAGACCAAGCCGCTCGACAATGAACGCAGCATTGCGACTTGAAGAACCGATAGCCAGCTTCAGCGACATGCGCTTCAATCGCAACAGTACATCCTTGACGTCCCGCGGCACATCCCGTTCCGTCAACTCATACAGCGACTGCCTGTAATAGCCGTTCTTCCGCTCCGCCAGCTCCATCTTCTCTTCCGGGGAATACGCCCGGGCAGCCTTCTCCATAATGATGTCCATGCAAGCCATGCGACTAACGCCGCGCAGCTTGTCATTCAACTCCTCATCGAACGGTATGCCTTCCTCCGCGCACAGGCGTCGCCAGGCCAAGTAATGATTGTGATCAGTATGGACAATAACACCGTCCAGATCAAAAATAACCGCTTCTATTTCCATCCGTTCCTCCCGCCACTCCGCTTCTATGCCTTCACTTCCCAAGCGCCGCTGAAGGGATCGACAGGACTGACTCCCTTGAACGCCGATCCCCCCAACAGTTTGCCGATGACCGCATCTATCGTCATTTCGTTGCCTGAATAGGCGTTGATATAGGTGCCAATCTGAGGCACATCGAACAAGTGGTATGGATTGGCGACCGATACGAACACCGTCGGCACCTCCCGTACGAACCACGGCACATCCGCAGCCATGAACGGCTCCCACTGGATGCGCACCGTCGTCTGGTTGCTCGCCGTCTCCACATTGGCCAGATACAGCACCCAGTCGTATTGCTCGCGGAACGCCTTCACCGAGCCGAACAGGCTGGCGAAATCGACATTCTCCCGGTCGAATACACTCACCTCGAACCCTTCCTCCCGCAATCTGCCGATCATGTAGTGTCCGATCGGAGCGCTTCGATGCCCGCCGCGGTCGCCAAGCACGTACAGCAACACGCGCTTATGCGTCTCGACGGCAAGCGGAAGCAACCGCAGCTTGTCCTGGACGAGCGTGACGGATTGCTCCGCGCATGCCTTCGCCCAGGCGACATGCTCCTCATGCTGCAGCATCGTCAGCGCCTCCCGCTCCGGCACAAGCGTTCCCTCCCGCTGCTGCCTGTGCAGGCCGAGGGAAGCCTTCAGCGCCAATATGCGCAGTACGGCTTCATCGACTCTCTCCAACGTCAGAATGCCGCTTGCGATGCCTTGCATCATGAACGCGAAGTCTTCCTCTATATTCTTGTTGAACAGGAACATGTCGCAGCCGGAAGCGATCGCCTTCGGCACGGCAATCTCCCTCTTCTCCGCCATCATGAAGCCCGCCATGGCCGTCGCATCCGTCACAACCAGTCCGTTGAAGCCCAGTTGTCCTCTCAGCAGCTGCCGGATCAGCTCCGGCGCCAGCGTGGCCGGCATCAATTCATCGTCGGCGATGCCCGGCACCAGCTTGCGTGAATAGGCGGGAAGCATGATATGCCCCACCATGACGGAACCCGCTCCCGCCTCAATCAGCTCCCGATACACTTCACCGAACGTCTCCTCCCATTGCTCGACCGACAAGGAATTGACGGAGGAGAGCAGATGCTGATCACGCTCGTCGACTCCATCACCCGGGAAATGCTTGACCGCCGCGGCAAGCCCGCTCTCGCGGAGACCCTTGGCATACGCCTTAGCCATTGCCGCCACCTTCGACGGATCGGAACCGAATGTTCGAACATTCGTAATCGGATTATAGCAATTGACGTCGATGTCCACGACCGGTGCGAACGACCAGTTGCAGCCGACAGCCCGTCCCTCTCTGCCGGCCACGAGCCCCAGACGGTAAGCCGTCTCCTCCCGGTTCGTCGCGGCAACCTGCAGAGGCTTGCCGAAGTAGGTGCCGTCGGTAGCGATGCCGTTGCCCCCCGCCTCCAGATTGGCCGCCAATAGAAGTGGTATGCGGGATTGCTCCTGCAGGTACCTGTGCACATCCTGCACTTGTTCGCCGGGGCCGGGACGGAACATCATTCCTCCCGGCTTTATCCCCTTCACAATCGCTCCCAGTTGCTCCCGGTCATCCGTTAAGCCGATTGGACAGAACAATTGGCCCACTTTCTCTCGTACATCCATTGCATTTAATGTGTCATGCACCCATCGCATCTCTTCCTCATTCAAATAAAACGGCTTGACCGCCAAATCAACCATCATCCAGTCCTCCTGCTTCCCTATGCCGATACTAACGCCCCTAACGCCCCGCTACTCCAGGCAGCTGTTCTTCAACGACTCCCGCACAGTCTTCGTCAATCCGAATTCCTCGGCAAAATAAATATCATAATGTCCGTACGACTCCTTAACGGAGTCAAGCGCCGCTTCCAGGAACGCTTCCCGGACGCCCAGCAGCTCTTCCATATTCCGCAGCACAGACTCCTCCACCCGACCGGCCAGCCGGTCGAGCAGCTTCTCATTAAATGCTTTCATCGTGACATTCGTAAGCATATAATCTTCCATCACCGTCTCCTCCGGTACGCCAAGCGCCAGCAGGATCAAGGCGGCTCCTACGCCTGTCCGATCCTTGCCCGCCGTGCAATGATGAAGCAAGCCCAATCGTTCCGGCTGCTGCACGAGCGCCATGAGCCGCTTATAGGATGGGTTGCCGATCGGCAGCTTCGCGTACAGCTCCATCATCATCTCCTCTGCGCGGAAGCTCTGCAAGAAGCCGCTCTTGAGCAATTGCTCAATCATGTGTCCGCCGCTCTCCCCGCCTTCCGGCTGCGACGGGAAGTTCATCTTGGCCTGCTGCCCTTCCTGAATGGCCGGTACTCGGATAAGCGCGGCATGATCCACCTCGGGGTCCGGCTTGCCCGCCGCTTCATAATCGTCCCGATAATCGAAGATGGTCTTAATGTTCAGCTCCCGCAACCGGACAAGATCTTGCTCGGACAAGCCGGTCAGTTCATCGGAACGGTAGAAGAGTCCGTGCTTCACCTTACGTCCATCGATCGAGCGATAACCGCCCATATCGCGGAAGTTATTCGCACCTTCCATTGCAATCAACCTTTTCATCCTCTCACCCCTTCGCTTTCGCCCACTCATCAATCTGCTTCTGCTTTTCGTTAATAATCTTGTCGATGCCCGCCGCCTTCAGCTTCACATTGAACGCCGGCAGATGCTCCTCGGGGTCCAGCGTCCCCGTATCCAGTCCCAGACGGTATTCCGCGATAACGTTATTGACTGCCGCCACTTCCGTTTTTACATCCTCCACATTGAAAATGAATCCCAGCGCTTTCGATTGCACAGCGCCTTTGTTGAACGCATCCATCGTCTCCCAGGCATCCGGCTCTTCCGTCGTCCAGGTGTACGACAGGAACTGGTTGCCGAACATATACGGCGTGTTGAAGTTGTAGCCGCTATTGGTCACATCGACACCTTCCGGATAAGTCATCACATTGTCCGACACCTTCACATAGTGCTCGCCTTCAATGCCCCAAGTGAACAAATTGTACAGCTCTTTGTCGGAATAGAGCATATTGAGCAGCATCATCGCTCTGTCCGGGTCCTTCGAATTTTTCGGAATCGACCACATAATGCTCGTAATAGTGCTGGTCGTGGCGTAAGCCGGCGTAAGCGAGACCGATACCATCTCACGGCCCAGCTTTCTGGTTGCTTCGACATCGGAACCGGGCTTCATATTGGAGAAGAAAGCGAACGCTTTTCCCGCTTTCACAAGCTCCCGCCCGTCATGCTTGGCCGTCGAAGCGTCCTTGAGCAGATAACCCGCTTCGTACCAGCTTCTGAGCAGCGTCAATTCCTCGGCGTACTCCTCGCTCTCGAACCAATTGACGACCTTCAAGCCGTTATCGTAATTGGGCAGCACACCGATCCCGTCGCCCAACGCATCGTAAGTCGTATAGCCTGCATAGAAGGGAGCAGTACCCGGATTTTTGGCCACTAGCGGCACGACATCCGGTTCATTCGCGCTAATCGTCTCGAAGATTGGCGTCATGTCTTCCACCGACTTAATCGCGCTCGTATCTATCTCGTACTTGTCCACCAGATCCTTCCGCATCAATATGCCGTAGTCCGATGCCATATCTTTAATGGCGGGGACGCCGTAATTCTCGCCGTTCAATCGGGCGGCGGCCAGTTGGAAGGGCTCCAGCGCATCCGTAATGCCGGCCCCGTGCTTCTCCAACAGATCATTCAACGGCAACAGCTGCCCCTTTGCCACTTGCGAGCTGTAGCCGAACCCGCTTGAGGTAAACATCAGATCGATCTTCTCGCTGCCCGCAAGCATCAGATTCGTCTGCTGTTGCCATGCGCTAATGGCGATAGGCATCAGCTTGACTGTTGCGTTCATTTTCTCCTTGGTCATCTTGCTCATCTCGTCTTGCACCTTCTGCATATCCTTCTGCTCGTTGCCATAGAACGCCACGACGATCTCATAGGGCTTCAACCCGCTTCCGGACGTATTGGAGCCGGCATTGCCCGCTTCGTTCCCTGTAGTCCCGCAGCCAGCCAGCAGCACGGCGGATGCGGCCATGACGGCCACTCCCGATTGCGCGAGTTTTCTCATTTTGATCATTGCTGATTTCCTCCCGTTAGTGAATTGAAGATTGCATATGCTCACCAGCGCATGACTGGACGTAGCTGTACTCCCTTAGCTATACTCCCTTAGCTGTACTCCCTTACCCTTTGACTGCCCCGATCGTCAGGCCCTTCACGAAATACTTCTGGAAGAACGGATAGGCGATCAGGATCGGAACAATTCCGATCACCGCCATGGCCATCCGGACGGTCTCCGTCGGAATATTGGCTGTCAGGCCTTCCTGCGTTCCGCCGAAATTGCTGCTGGCCAGAAATTGAATGTCGAGCAGTATGCGGTTCAATAGATTCTGCAGGCTGAACAACTTGCTGTCCGTAATATAAACCATGCCGTTGAACCAATCGTTCCAGTAATGAATTGTTTGAAACAAGCCGACGGTCGCCAATATGGGCATCGACAACGGCAGCACAATTTGCACGAAAGCTCTGAACTCGCCCGCTCCGTCGATTTTGGCGGATTCAATAATGGCGGCAGGCACCGATGTAACAAAAAACGTTCGCATCAGCATGACATAAAACGCATTGGTCAGCAGTCCGGGCACGATTAGCGCCATCAGCGTATTTTTCAAATCAAGCAAGCCGGTATAGACCAGATAAGTTGGAACCAGTCCGCCATTGAACAGCATCGTAAACACAACGAAGAAGGACAAAAAGCGGTACGCCGGCATATCCTTCCGCGATAGCGGATAAGCAAGAAGAGAAGTAATGACAAGACTGATTCCCGTCCCGATTATCGTCACCAGCACGGTAATCCCGTTAGCGCGCATGATACGCTCGGCATCCTGCCACAAATAATGATAAGCGGACAGGCTGAATTGCTCGGGAAAGAACGAATATCCATGCAGCAAAATCGACTGCTCGTCCGTAACGGAAGAAATAAACAGCAGTGCAAACGGCAGCAGGCACAGCAGCGACAGAATGAAAAGCACACTATGAACGGCTCCTTGCCACAGCACATTTCCTTGTTTCACAATAATCTCCCCTTTCTAGAACAATGCATTGTCCCTGTTCCTTCTTCTCACCATGTAGTTAGACAGCAGAACGAGCACAAATCCGACAAATGCCTGATATAAGCCGGCAGCGGAAGACATGCCGATATCGCCCAGCGTCATTAGCGCGCGGTAGACGTACGTATCGATGACATTGGTCGTCGATTGCAGCGCACCCGAATTAAGAGGAACTTGGTAGAACAAGCCGAAGTCGGAATAGAAAATGCGTCCGATCTGCAGCAGGGTCATCACCGTAATAACCGGAATAATGAGCGGAATCGTGATGCGCCTGATCTTCTGCCAGTTGCTTGCTCCGTCGATTGTGGCAGCCTCGTAATATTCAGGATCAATCCCGATAATGGCGGCCAGATAGATAACGCATAAGTAACCGGCGCTCTTCCACACCTGTACGATCGTCAGGATGTACGGCCAATACCTGGCTTCGCTGTACCACGATATTTCCTCCAATCCCAGCAACGGCAGCAGGCTATTGTTGACAAGGCCCGTCTCCATGCTGAGGAATGCGAATACCAGATAGCCGACAATGACCATGGAGATTAGATAAGGGAGCAAGATGACACTCTGGTAGAAGCGGGATAAGAGCCGCTGCCTCACCTCGTTAAGCAGAATCGCCACTCCGACCGCGATAATCAGATTAAGGATAATAAAAGCAACGTTGTACAGTATCGTATTTCGGGTAATGACGAACGCATCGGACGTCTTGAACAAATACTCGAAATTTTCGAACCCGATCCATTCGCTCCCCCATATGCCGCTGGAATAGTTGAAGTCCTTGAAGGCGATGACTACTCCGAACATCGGCAAATAGTTGTTGATAATGAGATAGAGCAGCCCGGGCACCATCATGAGGAACAGTACATTATACTTCTTGACCCGGCTAAGTTTTTTTCTTACGGCAGTTGAAATCATATCGTCTACCCTCTCTGCACATTGAGAATATTAACCAACGTTCACCATGTGTTTACCATCAGTAAACACCTTTAGTATAGATACGATTTGTTATCGCATTATCAAACACATGTAAAGAAATGATGAAGGCAGAGACGACCAACGGGATGTGTCCAGGAATTGGCGTGAGAGAGCGAAACTCCGGTCAACAACCAAAAATCCGCACTCCTGAAGGAATGCGGATTTCTCTCTATTGTATGGAAAACGAAGCCGCCGCTTCCTCGCTGTCGCGATAGCCGATACGAACCGCCTTAGCTGTAATCTTGATGCTAACCAGCGCATACGAAGCAATTCCCCGCTGAATGAGGGGTCTTCAACCAAGTTGTTGACTTCGAAAGGGTCGTTTACACAATCGTACAGCTCTTCAGGAGGCCGTTGATTTGACATGAACAGCTTTTGATGCTCGCTTAATTGGCCGGTTAAATGAAGTCTCCAGAGCTCCTGCCACATTGGATATGCGAAAATACATAGTTAAATACAGCAAAAAAGGGGCTTCCCTCTTCCCTGTTCCTCCAATGCGCTTCGCTTCCGTTTTCATCCCATGCCGTAAAAGGGGACTCGAACTGATAGTCCTGATAGTCCGTCTTCCAGGTATTAGTACAATAATAGTCATTGGCCCTCATCGTTTCGGGAATTGTCGAGTTCCGATCAATGTCGGATACATGCCTGTCACGACAGCCGATCTGCTGGGCGCGCATACGCCCGCTACAGCGTAAGCATTGCGGTATAGCGTGCCTTCGTTAGCAAGTCTGTCGATGTTGGGCGTTCGTGCCAATGGATCTCCATAGCATCCCATTCTCGGACTCGTGTCCTCCAGCGTAATCCACAAAATATTGGGTCTTTCTAAACGATGACTCATTTCCGCAAACACTCCTGCCGAGATGATGAATCTCATTTACCAAATGTTATCAAAGGATTACTAATAGTAAACACTCAAAGTATACCTATTATTTGTTAGCCTATTGTCATGATCAAGTAAATGAATCGTAAAGAAGCCTCATGATTGAACGTCTTTTAGTAAGCGCTTTCAATTTGGTTTATTCCGAGTCTCTACGCTCTCCAGTTACCAGTTGCCGCTAATTCGGTTATTTATCATTTTATGAGGGTAAGAATAACACCTGACGGTGTTATTCTTACTTCATTGAGCATCACGCTTTCACGTACGTCAGTACCATGGCGACCATATGCTCGAGGATGGCGGAGGGCTCGACTCCCTGGTCCTGCTTAAGCAGCTGCCCCCTCAGAATCATCCGCTGCAAGGTGGCAATAACGATGTTGCTTAACGTATAAGTCAGCTCGTTGAGATCGATATCGCTTCGAATCGAGCCGTCATCCACTCCTTGCTGAAGCAGTGCGAAGAACGGGTGAGGGCCTCCTTTCAAGAAGGAACGGTATCGCTGCTCAAGCTCGGCAGTGGGATAATTGTCCCGGTAGTAAGCGTCGAATATGGCGATGAAGCGGATCGCGTTGGGATTTTGTTCGGAATGGCTGACCATATGCTCCAGCAGGCTTCGCAGTTTCTCCAAGCCGCTTCCGCCTTTGGCAGCAACCCGATAGATGCCTTCCATCCACGTTCGCAACACGTTCATCTGCACTTCGAATATGATTTCTTCATATGAACGAAAATACTTGTAAAGCGTCACCTTGCTAATTCCGCAATGCTCCACTATATCTTTAAGCGTAACAGCGGATAATCCCCGTTCCAGCAGCAAGTCCTGCGCGCTCGAAATAATATCTTCGCGCCGCTGGCTGCGATGCTGCTCCAGTTGTTCTTTCCATTTGGCGTTCACGTAAAAAGCCTCCCTACGTCTCTAGGAGTATTTCCGCCATTTTAGCATGTTAATCAATGATATACCAACAAAGCATATATTAATAAATTGTAAAAAGAACAGCCGTTACCGCGCGGGACGACGATGACGCTGTCTATTTGAATTTAGTTTACTCTTCCTGCCATTTTCATGAGCTGGCTTAAAAATCTTTTCTTCTCTGCCGGAAAAGTTTGCTCGACGAAGTTCAAGAAAATATCATGACTTATATGACTGATGTCTTTGGCAGTGACATAACGTTCGAAGCCTTTTTGCAGCTGGGATCGTGCCGATTCCGGCGTCATTCGAAGGAGCATTCGCCACTGATTTTGCGCTTCGCGTGTCCATACCTTATCCTGCAGTAAATCAACCTTGCCGTTATCCAATTCCAACTTTTTCTGAAGCATTAAGCTTGCCTCGTCCATCCGTCCGTCTTGCGGGATACCGAGTCTGTCGAATTGCTCGCAAGGCGCATCGTTCGCAGTCATCAGCTCTGCCAGAATGCGAATAAACCGCAACTCGATCGTCGCATCTTGAAGCTCGTATTGCTGATAAGGATCCTTCTTCAGATCAAATAGCTTCGTTCCAAATTGATATGGGTTGAACCATGGTGATTCTACCGGTATTTTCATTGCCATGCAATCTTTTGTGAATGTAAACGGCTCACGCAATTGTATATTTCTCAATTCCGCAGGAGTGAACATATTTTTCATATGAGAGGGCATTAAGGTGTACTCATTCAGCGGATTGTTATCGGGATGTACAGGCGCTCTCATATAAACATACCTTCCGTCGGTGCAATTCACATGTCCGCCGTGAATACCGAAGAGAGCAGCTTCACGAACCGGTTTATCGGTGTCAATCGTTTCACGGAGAGGACGGCCAGTCATATCGCCCGGAACCTGCAAATCGAAGAAGTCCAGAAGGGTTGGAGCCATATCGATCATCTGAACCAGGCTATCTCGGCGTTCGGCTTTTTTTCCGCATCTCGGGTCCCATATAAAGAGAGGCGTATGAGCAATCTCGTTGTACCAAGGCATGATGTTTTTCGCCCAATAATCGCGTTCGCCCATCAGGAACCCATGATCAGTATTGACAATCAGCATCGTGTCTTCCCACATATCGTGCTCGTCCATCAAGTCGAGTACTTTGCCTAAATAAGCGTCGCACATACTGAGAAGAGCGGCGTACTCAAAGCATAGATGAGCGATTTCCTCAGGCGTTTCGTTTACAACCCCGTAGGCCGGCCAATCGAATGATTTTTCGTCGAAATTATGAGGATACAGATCCCTATAATTCTGTGGGGCATAGAACGGTTCATGCGGATCAAATGTTTCGATCTGAAGAAACCAGCTATCTTCTCTAACGTTAGTGCGTATAAATTCCAGGCCTTTCGTAAAGGTGCGGGCTTGCGGAAACTGTTCTTCGCGATCCCTCCGAATATATTCCCGATTGACTTGATCTTGACGAAACACATCTTTCTTGTACTCTACCTTAGATTTCATCACAGGATCCTTGACATGCCCTTTCCACGGATCGCCTTCTTGCCCGCGAATCAATTCGTATGTGTTGTAACGATTATGGTAGTTGGCTCCGCCGTCTTCCCAATAATGATGATGATCAGTGACCAAATGTGTATAAATCCCTTGCTTCTTCAGGAGCTCCGGCATAGAATCATCGAACGGCTCCAACGGACCCCAACTGCGATGAAGAAAGTTATAGCGTCCCGTGTGCAGTTCTCTGCGGGCAGGCATGCAAGGCATGCTGCCCACATAACTGTTATCGAAAGTGATTGTGCGTTCGGCGAGTCTTGCGAAATTGGGGGCATGAACCCAGTCCCCTCCATACGGCGGCAAAAAATGACGGGTTAACGTATCAAACATGATCATAATCGCTCGCAAAACATATCCCTCCCAAAGGTAGGCGGACGCCAAGTTTTTACAGTCGGTATCGCGCAGCTCTCCCCATTAATTTTAGCGTCAGCCTGTTGGAAAGGCTCCAGAGCTTCCTTTAATGCCAGATCCGTATTTTTCTATGAGCTCATCCAATGGATGTAACTGCCCTTTGGCCACATGAGTGGCGTAATTAAACCCGGTTGACGTAATCATCAGTTCAATCTTCTCGTTGCCTGCAAGCATCAGGTTCGTTTGTTGCTGCCACGCGCTAATGCTGATCGGAGTCAAATTGACGGACGCATTGATCTTCTCCTTCAAAATGTTGTTCATTTCAACCTGTACGGTTTGCATGTCTTTCTGGTCGTTCCCGTAGAATGCCATCGTCACTGCGTAAGGCGGCAACTCTTTGCCGCTACTCGTCGAGGATAAAGCAGAGTCGGATGCTTCACCCTCTTTTTTCACACCGCAGCCTGAGATCAGTATACTTGACGCTAGTACAACCATGATCCCTGACTTCATCCACTTTTTTTTCTTGGTCATTCTTGGAACCCTCCTCCCGCAATACTTGTTTAATTGGCAACAACATAAGCGTTCCTAATCATTAATACATGGTTAATATCTATTAACCATCAATAAACACCTCTAAATATAGGACCTTTTTGTTTACTCCATATCAAATATAAGTAATGAATTTGTAAATCGATGTCATCAGTTCTAAAGAAGGAATAAAAAAAACGACCTCTCCCGGTCGTTTTTCAGACATTCTAACAGATTGCATTATTGCCATACTCCATGAATGATGCCAAGCGCAATAAAGGAAATGATATGTTCCCCTGCCGCGATCGCATATACTTTTCTCGACATAAGGTCGAAAACAGCATTTTTCAACAATACTAACGCAATGATTACCGCAACGATTAGCCCCATCAAGAGCCCTGCAACTATCCGCTTGCATCAACAGCCTGAATCAACACCGCATAAGAAACGAGCTTAGAAAAGCCACTTTCTCGCGCGGACGCTTAATGATGATTTCGGTTAGAACGTCTACCATCAGATATCTCCTCACTCATTTTATTGTGGGTTATCAGGAAATATCTAGGCTGTCGCAGTGCCTACAGTTACCTTACCCCTTGCTAGGATATATCATGTCTGATCAATATGCAAAAAAATCCCGGCCATCATTGACCGGGAAATCATTCGTACCGCTTATATGATTCGCAATGCGAATGCCCCATCCGCATTATGATCGGAAGGGAGCCGGATCGCCAGTCCGTCCGAGCTTCGCGACCATTCCAGCTTGCCGGAATAGCCGAGCAGCTCCACCGACTCGATCCCCGCCGGATGAAGACGGAGCGTATCGGATAGCGAGCGGATCAGCACTTGCCCGTCATCCGGCACTGCCATGACAACGGCATACAACCGATCGTCCCTGACCGTGAAGCGAATGTCGCGCGAGGTGAACGGCTGCCGCTTCGTGTCGCTGAACGAGCCGCTGCCGATCTCCGTCGGCCCTTCGCCGAATACCTTCCACGGCCGCGTGCTGAATATCGCTTCGCCGTATAGGGACAGCCAGCGTCCGATTCGACGCAGCATGTCCTGCTCCTCCTCCGGAATCGTGCCGTCCGCGCGGGGACCGATGTTGAGCAGCAGCGCGCCGTTCTTGCTGACGATATCGACCAGATCGCCAATGATGCTGTCCGCCGACTTATATTTGTGATTGGCAATATGGCTCCATGAGTTTTCCGAGACGGACGTGTCCGTCTGCCAGAACGGTCGGCGAATATCCGCCAGCTGCCCGCGCTCGATATCGAATACCGCCGTTCCTTCCGGGAACGCATCGTCCTTGTAGTTGATAGCGACACCGCGCTTCCAATCCAGCCCCTTATTGTAATAATAAGCGGCCAGCCGCTGCAGATAAGGCTTGAACGCGGGCTGGCTAATCCACCAGTCGAACCATAGCACCTGCGGCTCGTACCGCTCGACCAGATCGCACGTCCTGGCCAGCCAGTCCTCCAGGAACGGTTCGTTCGGCTGCTGCTCCGGCCTCCACCCATCTGGATCGCATGGCTGCGCCGGCCCGTACAGTCCGGCATAGCGGGGATCTCGCACATCGGATTGAAATTCGGCTCCTCCATTGAAGAACCACCAGTTCTCCGCCCGATGACTGGAGACGCCGAATACGAGATGCTGCCGGCTGGCGGCATCCGCCAATTCGCGGATAATGTCGCGCTTCGGTCCCATCCGCACCGCGTTCCACTCCGTGAACGGGCAGTCGTACATCGGGAACCCGTCGTGATGCTCCGCCACAGGCACGACGAACTTCGCGCCCGACTCCTTCACGAGCGCCATCCATTCGTCGGCATTGAACTTGTCGGCAGTAAAGTGCGGGATGAAGTCCTTATAGCCGAACTTGTCCTGCGCGCCGTACGTCGCCACATGATGGTCATAGCATGGTGAGCCTTTCGTATACATTTGTCTCGCATACCATTCGCTGCCGAAGGCAGGCACGGCATACACGCCCCAATGAATGAAGATGCCGAACTTCGCATCCTCGTACCATTGCGGTATGCTATACCCTAGCAGCGATTCCCATTCGGTCTTGAATCGTCCCTCATGTATGACGTTCTCTACTTGCCTCAACTTGCGGGCAATTGCATTTCGATTGCTCATACGTATCGATCCTGCCTTTCGATATGCCTATACTGTCTTATCCTGTCAGGCTTCGCTTCTAATCGCCAATATGAACTCCGCCTCCGCCTTGATGCTGCGCACTTCCGCCATTCTGTCGGCAGACGGGCGGCTCTCCAAGTAGATGGCCCGTTCCTTCAGCAGCGGCGAGATTTTCAGAATTATCGGTCCTAGCTCCAGTTCTTCGCGGTAGCGCTTGAGCCCGATCCGCCAAGGAACGCCATCATAGAAGCGGTCCGCCACACAGCGTCCGCCAATATACAGCTGCGCCACATCCCCGACATAGTCGATCGTCAACGCAATATCCTGCGCGCCGTCGTGCAAGGCGGACACATCCACGATTATTTCCCATTCCGGCGACTGCCCTTCCTGACCCTTCTCCTCGAACAAATAAGGGAACAGTTCGTCGTTCAATTCGCTATTGCGGACCGCTCTGTACACCGCCTTGACGGCGTGCCTTCCCGGTTGGGGCCGATACGTCCGGAACGCCGACTCCTCTTCGGCAGGAAGCGGTACGCTGCCACAAGTTAAAGACCGCTCCACCGGCGGGTAGATCGAGAATGCGGCAAGTTCGGGATCTTGGCCGAAAATCCGCAATTCCTCCCCGTCGGGACTGAACAGGATACCCGATTCGCACAGCACAAGCCGTTCCTGTCCGAACGCCAAGCCGCGCCACGCATGCCGCGATTGGCGCTCGGTCAGCGTCAGCAGCTTGATCGCCTTCCCGTCCTCCGCTTGCAAGGTGAACATGCTCGCGATGCCGGGATGGAGAGCACTGACCGTCATGACTTGCCCTTCTCGCCGAACAGTAGCCTTATTCGCTTCAATAAGCTTCACCGTACCGCTATCGAATACATATCGGGGCCTCACGCCTCCCGCTTCGAAGAACACGAATACCGTCTCATGCTCGCCTCTTAGGACGCACAGCGGCTGAGCCGTTGCATATTTCAGCAGGACGCCTTCCATATTCAGATTGAAGGGCCAGAAGAAATAAGCGCCGTCCTTCAGCTCGCAGCCGTCTCCTTCCGGTACAATCAGACGCTCTTCCGGCAGATGCAGTTCGACCCCGGCGCCGTCCTTCACCCCCATCTCCGTCAGCCTTTGATAATTGTTGAAGAACACGTATCCTGCACCGTCCTTCGCCCTGGCCGCCACGCGAAGCGTCTCCGTATCACTTAACGAGGATGGCCGATGGCCCGGAAATACTGTATTCATAGGTGCCAGGCTGGAACCGTAGTCCTGAATGAACAAGTGCAGCCGCTTCAAGAGGCGGTAAGAGTCGCGCAGGAAGCCGTATTCTCCGATCGGAGCCTGGAAGTCATAGCTGTGCACGGGGAGCTGATTGCCGTGTGCGCTGGATTCCTGCATCGTCGTCAGCTCTCCGGCGGGATGGGTGCCGCCATGATACATGTAGTAGCCTAGTAGATTGCAGCCGTTCGCGATGCGCACCGTCGCCATCGCTCCGATGTCGTCAGCAGTGATAACGGGACGCCGGTGGTACGTATGCTGCACGCCGCTCCCAAGCTCGCAGGTGCCGTTCGGATAGCGGTCGATATGCGCCAGATCGCCGGCGATCCCCTCCACCGCTTGCAGCATGTCGCTGCCGATTCCGGGGTCGTTGCGCACGGCATGGAAGAAGTAGTGCGGTCCCGGAGCCAGCTTCTCCGTATGCCTCTCCCAAGGATGGTCGGGATATCCCCCGAACAGAGGAAGCACTTCGTCCTTCGGAATGGCTGCTCCGCCCGGTCCCCCCCAGCCTGTTACGGTATACAGCGGCGCTCTCATCCCCTCCTCCAGAGCAATCTCCTTCAGCCGCTGCAGATGCGCTGCGTTATCTGTCAGCTCGTTATCGAACTGCAGGCCGATGAGGGGGCCGCCATCCTGAAAGGCCAGCCCTTGCAGCTGGGCCGCTATCTCCGCATACAGCCTTCTGACATAGACCAGATAGTCCTCGTCATTCGTGCGCGGCGCGCATCTTCCATGCAGCCAGTCGGGGAATCCCCCGTTGCGGCATTCACCGTGCGCCCAAGGGCCAATTCGGACGACGGTCTCCAGTCCTAGCTTCCCGCACAGCATAACGAACCGGCGCAGGTCACGATCGCCGTCCCACCGGAAGCGGCCCTCCTTCTCTTCATGATGAATCCAGAAGACGTACGTGGCGACGACTCCGATGCCGCCGGCCTTCATCTTCAACAGCTCTTCCTCCCAATATTGCGACGGATACCGGGAGAAGTGAAATTCGCCCATAACGGGCAGCCAAGGCTTTCCGTTACGAATGAGACAATGGCTATTTACATTGATTTCTTCACCGGACGGGCTTACGCCGCCCATTCTCAGGTGGCCACTAAGCCACTCTGTCCCCGCAGGGTTATCCAGCGTTATTACTGTTCGCATGTTCTCTCACTCCCTGTAGCGCATGGCGACACCGATTCGTCTCGCCGGCTTCACCTATTTTTCAGTTGTTAGGTCTACTGTCTGTCCGGCACGGATGTAGAATTGGTATACATATTCGTGCTCGGATGATGCTTCGATGCGTACGGCGGAGGTCAATGCCGGACCGTTGCTGCGCAATTGGACAGCCGTTCCGGTACGGACCGTGCACACACCGCTTCTCTCTGCGATTAGAGCGGCATGCTTCAGCTTGCCTTCGTCCCATTCCATGCTGACGGCATATCCGCCGCGGGCGCGCAGCCCTCGCACGGAGCCGCTGCTCCAAGCCTTCGGCAGAGCCGGCAGCAGGACCAATTGACCGGCATGGCTGTGCAGCAGCATCTCCGCTACCCCTGCCGTATAGCCGAAGTTGCCGTCGATCTGGAACGGCGGGTGGGCGTCGAACAGATTGGGATAGGTCGACTTCTTCAGCAGCGTCTCCACAAAGTGGTGAGCCTGCTCCCCGTCCTCCAGCCGCGCCCACAGATTGATCAGCCACGCGCAGCTCCATCCGGTATGGCCCCCACCATGGCCGATGCGCCTCTCCAGCGTGCGGCGGCATGCCTCCGCCAGCTCCGGAGTGAGGCCGGGCGTAATCTCATTGCCGGGATACAAGGGATACAGATGAGACATATGCCGGTGACCCGGCTCCGCCTCCTCGTAATCGTTCAGCCATTCCTGAAGCTGGCCGTGACGGCCGATCCGGTATGGCGGCAGCTTGTCGATCGCCTCCTGCAGCCTGTTCCGGAATGCCTCCTCCTCCTCCTCCTCCGCGTCATCCGCCACGAGCGGGCCGGCCTCCAAGCATATCCGGAATACGTCGCGAATGAGCGCGATATCCATTGTCGAGGCGCTGCCGACACTGGCGCTGCTGCCATTCGGGGCGATGAATTTGTTCTCGGGCGAGGTGGAAGGATTCGTCACCTGTTGCCCGTCCCCTCCTTCCACAAGGAAGTCCAGCAGGAACAGGGCTGCCCCCTTAATGGAGGGGTAAGCCTTCTCTCTCAGATAGGCCCCATCTCCTCCGAATGCGTATCGCTCCCACAGGTGACGCACCAGCCATGCGGCGCCCATCGGCCACATCGCCCAGGAGACGGTATCCGGCATCTCGCCGGTTCTGCCGACCGGCGAAGACAGCCGCCATATGTCGGAGTTGTGATGGGCCGTCCACCCGCTGCAGCCGTAATGAATGCTGGCCGTTCGCGCTCCCGTCTCGCTCAGCTCGCCGATCATGTCCAGCATCGGTTCATGGCATTCCGCCAAGCCGCATGTCTCCGCCGGCCAGTAGTTCATCTGCGCATTGATATTCAGCGTATAGTTGCTGCTCCAGGGAGGACGCATGTCGGCATTCCATATGCCCTGCAAGTTCAAAGCCTGCGTCCCCGGCCGTGAACCGGCAATCATCAGGTAGCGGCCATACTGAAATAACAGCGCTTCCATATGGGAGTCGCTTCCGCCTGCCTTAAGCTCCATAAGCCGGAGATCCGTCGGCTGATCGATTCGTTCACTGCTGCCCAGATCAAGCTCAACCCGCTCGAACAAGGGCCGATAGTCCTGCGCATGGCGTTCTTGAAGCGTCTCCCAGCTGTGCTGCGACGCGGCATCCAGCTTCGCCAGGCACTTCGCCAGCGAATCTTGACCATCCGTATAGGGGTCCTGGCCGCTGCCGTTGAAGCTGGTCGCCGCATGCATGAGCAGAATAACGCTGTCCGCGCCTTCGACGAGATAACCGTCCTCCGAAGCGTGAAGCGCCCCTCCTTCGTGAATCAGCTTGACGCTAGCCGCGAAGGTCATCCCCTTCCCTTCCTCGTACTGAATCGGCTCTCGCCCCTCCATCTGAAAGTAGTTGGGATCGACGTGGCTCGGACAGCGGCCCTGCATGACAAGTATGCCTCCATCGATCCGCTCCGCTGCATGATGCAGCAGACTTTCCAGCTTCAATCCCAGATGAACGCCTCCCGCGCGATCCGTCCGGAAGCTTAGCGCCATAACGCCGTCCGGTGCGGAGCAGAACAGCTCGCGGCTGTATGCGACACCTCCGCTCTCGTAGCTGACGCGGATGACAGCCTCCTCCAGATTCAGCTCCCTCCTGTAGGACGACACCTCTTCGCCTTCATGTCCGATATCGATCAGCAGATCGCCGAGCGGCATATAGGATTGCGTGAACGGGCCCAGCATGTTGCTCTCGATCAAGCGCTCCGCTTCCCGATGGCGCATCTCATGGATGAGCCGGCGGGCTTGCTCCAGGCAGGCATGCGCCTCATAGTTGTTCGTATCGCAAGGGTAACCCGACCATAACGTATCTTCGTTCAGCTTGATGCGCTCCTGCCTGATGCCCCCATAGACCATGGCGCCCAGACTGCCGTTGCCGACGGGAAGTGCTTCTTCCCATATGGCGGCCGGCTCCCTGTACCATAGACTGTATTGCCCTCGCGCGCTTGACTCCTTGACGCCTCTACCTGCCCCTGTCATCTCCGCATCTCCCTTGCTTTAATTTATAGAATTGCTGAGCATTCAAGCCGAACAGCCGGGCACGTTCCTCTTCTCCCCAGTTATCCGGCAGCCCGCTTGCCAGAACGTCCATCACTTCGTCGTAATCCGCCGCCAGCAGACATACGGGCCAGTCGCTGCCGAACATGACCCGCTCCGGGCCGAACAGCTCCAGCACCTGTCGGATATACGGCATGAAGTCCTCTCTCCTCCAGCGGCTGTGATCGGCCTCCGTGACCATGCCGGATAATTTGCAATAGACGTTCGGCATCCGGGACAATGCGGTCATATGGCTCAGCCATGGCTCGCGCTCCGCATCCTTCACGCGCGGCTTGGCGATATGGTCAATGACGGCCCGCAGATGCGGAACCTGCTCCAGAAGCTTCACGGCATGCGGCAGCTGGCGGGATACGACGAGCAGATCAACGGGTACGTCCTCCGATTCGTATAAGCGAAGCGCTTGCACGAAGGACGGCTCCAACAGCCGAGAAGCATCCGGCATGTCCTGAATCATGATGCGGAAGCCGACGAACTTGGGATGGCGGCGGAAGCGCTCGTAATGGAGGCGGTGATTCGGATCGAACAGATTCAGCCAGCCTACGACGCCGAGCACCGTATCGTTCCCGTCGGCAAGCTGCAAGATGAAGTCCGTCTCTTCGATTGTCGGTGCCGCTTGCACGAGAATGCTGCCGTCCAATCCATGGTTTCGCAGATGAGGTCTTAAGTGCTCCGGCAAGAAGTCCCGATATAGCACAGGAAGCTCTGGTGTAATCCATCCGTAATCATTCCGTTTTATTGTCCAATAATGCTGATGAGCGTCAATCCTCATCGTTCAACCATTCCCTTCTGCAATATTAACGGACATCAGTCTGGGATGCTCGTCCATCCTGATTGCAATGTTAATAGACGTCAAGCCTCGATGCTCGTCCATCCCCATTACAATCTGATAGTCGCCATTCCTCGTCGTTTACCTATGTCCCTATTTCCTTGGCGTTGGTTTACGCAGCTCTATTTTAACGGTTTAAATCCAAAATAAAATAATCGATTTTCAGTTTTTTATACTCTATTTTGATATTTACATTGTTCATTTTTTTAACTCGTTGTCCTTTTTTAATATTGTTGCGTAGTGCAGAATAAGAATGACTCTCGCATACCGCCACATTGCGGAAGAAAGCGGCGAGATCATTGCGGCAAAAAGGCAACAACATGGAAGGAACCTGCAACCAGGCGACTGACAGAAGCAGCGAGCATGCTATAACGGGAAAGCTATAAAGGGAAAGTATTGACAGTGTCGCTTCCTCCGCCTATAGTTATTGTACTGACTAGTCATTCTAAGTTTATGGGAGGGATTGGCATGACAACTGTTCGCACATCAGGCAGCCGCTTCATCGATTCCGATAACCGGCATATTATCCTGCACGGCATCAGCATGGTCTGCAAAGACAAGGAAAGGAACTATATCGATGACTGGACACCGGAGGACTTCATGAGACTGAAGCATTGGGGCTTCAACGTCATACGCCTCGGCATCATCTGGGACGGTATCGAGCCGGAGCCGGGACATTATGACGATCAGTATCTGGAAGCCATCCGGCACTGGATTCGTCTCGCCGACCAGCATGATATGTACGTTTTTCTGGATATGCATCAGGATCTGTACAGCTGCCTGTATTCCGATGGAGCGCCGGCATGGGCCACCATTACAGATGGTCACATCTATGAGAAGACCGCGCTGTGGAGCGACGCTTATTTGTTCGACCGGGCCGTTCAGACCGCCTTCGACCACTTCTGGAACAACTCGCCCGCCCCTGACGGCGTCGGCATCCAGGATCACTTCATCAAGGCTTGGAAATATACGGTGCGTTATCTGGCAGACGAGCCGAATCTGATCGGCTACGATATGATTAACGAACCGTTCATCGGCAGCGGCGTGCAGCGAATCGTGCAAGCCATGTTCTCCGAATACGGAGAGCTTGCCTCCCGGCTTGCGGGCGGACAGCCGCCCGATATGGAGGAACTGCTCGCTATGTGGCATGATCAGGACAAGAAGATGGAAGCCTTGAGCCTGCTTGAATCCATCGATTCCTACCGTCAGGTTATGGAAGCCTCGGCAATCGCGCAGGGAGACTTCGAGCGCAACGTTCTCTCTCCGTTCTACCAGAAGGTAGGCGACGCCATTCGTGAATGCGATCCCGACGGCATCCTGTTCCTGGAGACCAACTATTTCTCCAATATGGGCGTACCTAGCACGATTACCCCAGTGCTGGATCAGGATGGCCGTCAGGACAGGCAGCAAGCTTATGCGCCTCACGGATATGACCTGGTAACGGATTCCGATTATGTCCATGCCGCGGATAACGAACGGGTCAGCTATATTTTCCGGCAGCACGAGGCTACACGGCAGCGGTTGGAGATGCCCATGCTCATCGGCGAATGGGGAGCATACGGCGGTTCCTCCGAAGCGGAGAACGCCGCCTTGCATGTCCAGAGCATCTTCGAGCAGCTGCTGTGCGGCGATGTATTCTGGTGTTATTGGTCTCCGGATATGGACCGCTACTCTTCCTTCAAGGGGGTATGCCGCGCTTATCCCATGGCCGTGTCCGGCACCATTATCCGCTACGCTTATCGCCATGAGGACGACTCCTTCCGTATGGAATGGGAAGAGGACGGCAGCTTATCCGCTCCGACGCTTATCTATATGCCGCCCGCTCAGGAGCATACGGCTAATGAGAGAAGCGTCCGGCTCACCCCGGCAGGCAGCGGCTTCGAATGGACACAGCTTGGCAGTTACGGTGCCGCCTTGCTCCGCATCGCGCCTTCCTCCGGGAGCGGAACAAGATCGGTAACAATAGGTTAATGCGGTGGATTATGTTATAATGGACAGCATCATAGTGTCGTGAGAAAGGACAGATTGGTTAGTGAGCAAGAATAAAATTATTGATGCGGCCATCAAGCTGTTCTCCAAGCTGGGCTACCATAGAACGAGCATGGACGATATCGCCGCCGAAGCGAATGTAGCCAAGGGCACTCTGTACTATCACTTCTCCGGCAAAGGCGAGCTGTTCGAGACGATTGTTACGAACGGCATCAGCATGCTGCAGAGTGAAGTTCAGAACGTTCTCCGTGAAGATCAGAGCGCCGAGCAACAAGTGCGCCTCATCGTGCAGAAGCATATCGAGCTGTTCTTGCGATACAATGAACTGATCCATATTATCTCCAACGAACTGACGAACGGCATCGAACCCGACATCTTGGAGAGGCTCGGGAAGCTGAAGGCCGATTATATTACTTTCTTGTCCGGCATACTGTTGATGGGCTACGAGGATGGCGTGCTGAACAAATTCAACAGCGAGTGGATTGCCGCGGGCTTGCTGGGCTTGATCGAGACTTCCTGTCTGTTTTACATCAGACAGCCGGGAAGCCACTCTGTCGAAGAGTTGCACGATACGATCAACGCCTTCGTGCTTCCAGCCCTGTTGAAGAAGAACGGATAACCGCAACGATAGCACAATAAAGGGAGATCAGCGCATGAAGCAACATTGCTCGCAATTGCGCAGGTCTCCCTTTTCGTCTTGCATAGCTGCGAACTGATCAGAATCCGAATTGGCTGCTCGCATACCGTCCAGCTCCAGTCCACAACAGCTGCCTATCGCTCATATTGCTCACATAGACGCGGCAATCCTGCTGAGAAGTGGCGCTATCGCTCATTTTGGTTACATAGCCCCGACAACAGTGCCTCGTTCCGCCTCAAACAACCTTCTATCGCTCATTTCGCTCACATAGACGTGGCAATCCTGCTGAGAAGTGAGCGCTTGCGCTCATTTTGGTTACATAGCCCCGACATTCGTACCTCGTTGCGCCTCAAGCAACCTTCTATCGCTCATTTCGCTCACATAGACGTGGCATTTCTGCTGAGAAGTGGCGCTATCGCTCATTTTGGTTACATAGCCCCGACAACAGTGCCTCGTTCCGCCTCAAGCAACCTTCTATCGCTCATTTCGCTCACATAGACGCGGCAATCCTGCTGAGAAGTGGCGCTATCGCTCATTTTGGTTACATAGCCCCGACATCAGTGCCTCGTTCCGCCTCAAGCAACCTTCTATCGCTCATTTTGGTTACATAGCCCTCGAAAGTGTGCCTGATTTTCCGCTCTATGATCACATTGAACCGCCTACCGAGACCTGTTCGCCCGCCAACAGCTGCCAATCGATCATTTTTACAGCTCCACGATCGCTTTAATGACCCCGGATTCCGGCTTCAGCCAGCTATCGAACGCTCCGATCATATCCTCGAAGCTGGAGCGATGCGTAATGTAGCGCTCCATATCGACAGCGCCGGCCCTAATCGCACCAAGCACATGGTCGAAGTCTTCCTTCGTCGCATTGCGGCTGCCCATCAAGGTAAGCTCCCGCTTATGAAACTCCGGATCATTGAAGGTTAGTTCTCCCT
This sequence comes from Paenibacillus sp. J5C2022, assembly GCF_025567625.1. Lineage (GTDB taxonomy): Bacteria > Bacillota > Bacilli > Paenibacillales > Paenibacillaceae > Pristimantibacillus. The sequence continues at coordinate 60,911 of NZ_JAOQJC010000003.1, forward strand.
TGACCAGTCCGACATAAATCAAGGCGCCGCCATGGGCGACCCACCCGAAGGAAGCCATCATGGACTGGGCGTTGCCCGTCGCGTCGAATACTAGCGCAGGATAATCGCCTCCCGTCAGCTCCGACAGCCTCTCCCCGGGCTGCTCCTTGACGTTAATGGCGTGGTCAACGCCAGCCCAAGATCGGCAGAAGGCAAGACGCTCGGCGTTCATGTCCATCGCGACAACACGAGCGCCGGCATACTTGGCCAATGCCATGACACCCAGGCCGATCGGACCCGCTCCGACGACTAGCACGGTATCGTCGGCAGCCAGACCGGATCGCCTTACCGCATGGGCGCCGATCGCCAGCGGCTCCAGCAAGGCCGCCTGATCCAGACTGAGCCCTTCGCTCCTGATCAGATGGGTGACGGGAACGGCGATCCGCTCGCGCATGCCGCCATCCGTATGGACACCGAGCACCCGCATCGATACGCAGCAGTTCGTCTTCCCGTTCCGGCAAGCGATGCATTCGCCGCAATGCAGATAAGGAATAATTGTTACCTGATCGCCCTCGCGCAATCCGGCGTCGTTCCCACCGATGCGCTCGATGATTCCCGACAGCTCATGTCCCAGTATGCGCGGATAGTTGAAGAAGGGCTGGTTCCCCTTATAGGCATGCAAGTCTGTGCCGCATATTCCGATCCTCTTCACAGCTACGATAGCCTCTCCATCTCTCCATTCCGGTTCGGGCAGATCCTCCGCCATGCGGAAGCCATTCACTTGCTCGCAGACGATTCCTCTCATTCGGCAGTTTCCTCCTGTCCCGGCAAGCTCCGGTTATATTCCGGCCGGCCGCTTGCCCACGTCGCGTTATGAATCGGGGCCAGCAGCTGAAGCACTTCCTGCAGCAGCTCCTCATCGATCGGCTCCTCTGTCCATCGCGCATTCTTCACAATATTCTCCGGATTCGCGGTGCTAACCAGCGTCGTCGGAATGCGCTCATTCGCTGTGGAATACTGCACAGCCAGCCGGGCGATGTCCTCTCCCTTCGAGGCGCAATAGGCAGCAGCCTTGCTGCAAAGCTCCTTCACATCCGCGCCGGCGGGATGCCAGTCCGGCGCGCCTCTCATACCCAGCAGCCCCATCGATAACGGCGAAGCGTTCACAAGCCCGACACCTCTGGATGCCAGCAATGGCAACAGTTCCAGCAGCGAGCTGTCGTTAAGCGAATAATGGCAATAGGAAATAATGGCGTCTGCCTCTATATGCGGCAGCAACTGCTCGAACATGGCCAGCGGCAGCCCGCATATGCCCGCATACCGGATTTTCCCTTGCTCCTTCAGCTTGTGCAGAGCCGGTACAGCTTCTTCAATAATGATGTCCGCAGGTACGAATTCCACATCGTGAAGGTACAGAATGTCCACATAATCTGAGTGGAGCCTTGTCAGGCTCTCCTCCAGACTGCTCACTATTCGTCGAGCCGAAAAGTCGAAAGTGTCCATCCCGTACCTGCCCGCCTTCGTAGAGAGATAGAACTTGTCCCGAGGAATATCTTGAATGGCCTTGCCAAGCACGGCTTCCGCTTTCATCGCCCCGTAATACGGGGATACGTCAATATAATTGATCCCGGCATCGATCGCCTCATGCACCGTACGGATACCGGCCCCGTCATCCGTTTCCCGGAATACGGAGCCTAGCGATGACGCGCCAAAGCTGAGGGTAGACACATTCATATCCGTTTTTCCTAATTTGCGGTATTTCATTGCAGAGTCACTCCATCCTTTGTCATTGGAAGTTGCCTTAACGCTTTCAGTCAAGTGGCTGTGAACGACGATCTACCTAATAAATACCACAGAATCAGGACAAAGGACACGGTCAAAAATTAAGATGACGCTCATATTTTCTTCTGCCGCCAGTACAATCGCCCGAGCAGTACCGATTAACAACCGCTGCCCAAGTTAGCATTAACGTATTATTCCAATCCGGCAGCCGTCTGCTCGATCTTCTCTCCATTCTCAAGCCTTATCCAGCTCTGGAAGCCCGGCGTACCTTCCTGGAGCCGAATCACTCTGGCCCCATGCGGAAATTCTTCTCTGCCGTAGGTATTCAGGCCGGTTGCTCGTCCGTAGCATAGCCGGATGCCGTGCCACTCGCCCCAGTAATCGTTCAAGTGGTCATGCCCGCAGAAGGTGCCCATCACATCGCCTTGCTCCACCATAGCCGCGAACAATCCGGTATTCACCTTCGGACAGCATACATTCTCCAGCTTGTGCCCGAAGCATTGCCCCTTGGACCACACTTCATCGTATTCCGGCAATGGAATATGGAAGAATGCAAGCGAAGGCACCCGGCGGCCGCTTCTGTCCGCAAGCGCATTCGACTGCTCCACATACCAGTCGATCTGATTCCGCCGTATCCAGTCGTACCCTTTCACTCCCGGCAGGCACGAGTAGCTTCCGGAGTCCATGAAGTAGAGCGCGGCTTCCGCGTCTCCGCTCTGACCGCCGATTTCGATGACGTAGTTGCCTTCTCCCGCAATCTCCTCCGGGCCGCGCTGCGTCATGGAATGGGCTTCTGCCATGACCGCCTCAATAAGCTCGGAACGGGTGATGTGGTGCTCCGTATCGTGATTGCCGAATATATATGCCCACGGAATGCCTCTGGATGCAACAGACTCTACCGCTTGTTTCATTAGTGTTGCAGGATCGGTCGTGCAGTCTTTCGTCGGATAGATCAGATCGCCGGTGAATACGACCAGATCGGCATCCTCGGTATTCAGCACCGTCTCCATGACTTCCTTGGACCGAATGTCCGTCTCCAGCCCGTCCATCCAATGCACATCGGTAAATTGAATAATCGTAAACGTTCCGTCTTCCCGGAATTTCATTTTTTGATTCATTGGACTATTCCTCCCGTTCCCCAATCGATTAAGTATTAACATGATCATTGTACTGCCAACAGAAAACACAAACAACTAAAATCACACATTAATTTCATATATTTTCTTTGCTTTAGTTGGAAATCCATTTTACAACCATTGCAATCATCCCTATCCGCAATAACTTAAGGCCGCCAGAACGCAATTCTGCGTTCTGGCGGCCCCATAATCCGCTCATGCCGTCATCGATCGGGCAGCGAGCGGACAATATTATCTGTCGTCGCGTCTCCCCAGAATGACCTCCATATGCTGCGCCGTATCATAAGCCAGTTGCCATGGATCGCTCTCGTAGAAGCCCACCTCTGCGGTCAGCGTATCGGTGTAGCCGATCTCCTCCAGCGCCTCGCGAACCGCCTTCCAGTTCACATTGCCGGACAACAGCGGTACGAAGCCTTGACCGGTACCGACGCCGGGACGGAAATCCTTCACATGCACCTTGAAGATGCGGTCGCCTAATATCCGAATCCACTGCTCCGGGAAGCCCATCAGCAGGATATTGCCTACGTCGAAGTAAACGCCGATATGCGACGAGCCGATCTCGTCCACATATCTGGCCATCTCCAGCGGCGAGAGCAGGAACTTGTTCCATACATTCTCCACGCCAATGCGGACGCCCCGGCGCTCCGCCTCTTCCGCCAGCAGACGAAGCTCCCCTTGGCTGCGCTCGTAGCAGGCATCGTACGGCGTATCGGCGTTGACAGCGCCGGGAACGACGAGAACTGTATCCATGCCGAGCTGCTCCGCGATCTCCAGCTGCTTCGACACAATGCTGCGTCCTTGCGCCCGCACCTCTGCATCGGCCGACGACAGCGGACTCTTCCATAACAAGCCCGTTGACAGACTGCGAAGCTGAAGCCCGTAGCGCTTCGCTAACTCCCCGATTGCAGCCACTTCCTCCGGCGTGGAGTCCAACGTCAATCCAGTTCCGCCCGGCTCGTAGAGATTCAGCTCCACGGCTTCATAACCCGCATCGGCGCTTATCTGGAACACCTTCTCCAGCGGTGTGTGATCGGGATAGCACCATTGATTAACACTTTTCAACATATGCGCTGCCTCCTATACACCTGCACGGGATAGCTGAAGCGATACCGTCTTGCGCGTCTCAGCCGCTTCGTTCGCAGCCAAAGTCACTTCCAGCGTATCGGCTGCGTCGCTGAAGCTGCCCAGCAGAAGACCCTGATTGCCCGTACGAATCGCCTCTACGAATGTCTTGTTCTGCTCGTAGTAGAAGTCTACCTTCGACTTGATCGTAATGTCTTGCTCGTCATCCACAATACGCAATGTGTTGCCGTTCAGCGACAGATAGAACTGATGGCCAAAGAACTCGATCTCTCCCTTGCCTACATACGAAGCGAGACAAGTGCTCGTAATGTTGCCGATCGCGCCGGACTCCAGCACGAACGATACAGTGCCGACGTCGTATGCAGTAGCATCCGGGTCTACTTCGCGAAGATGGCGCTGCTCATGAATGGCGCTTACTTCCTTCACATCTCCGGCCAGATAACGGATCAGGTCCAACTGGTGAGTGGACTGCTCCACAAGCTGTCCGCCAGACTGCTCCATCATCAGCCACCACTTCACCGGCGGGATGCCGCCGAAGCGGTAGGACATGACCAGATGAATCGCCTTGTCCTTCAAATACTCCTTCGCCTGCTGCACGATGTCGAGATAACGCAAGCAGTAACCCGACGTATGAATAATGCCGGACTCGCAGATAATCTGCTCCTTGCGGCGCACTTCCTCCATATCCAGTCCGATCGGCTTCTCCGACAGCAGGTGAATGCCTCGCTTCGCCGCCGCTTCCTCGATTCCTTCGCGAGCGAACGGAGGCGTGCAGATGTATACGCCGTCCACCTCGCCGGAGTCCAATAGCGCTTCCACGCTGGCATAAGGCTTGGCGCCGAACTCTGCGCTTACTTCCGCAGCTCTCTCCTCATTAATATCGAATATAGCGGTAAGCTGCACGCCTTCCATGTTTTGCAGCGTTTTCATATGATGTTGTGCCATGCCCCCAACGCCGATAAATCCGATTTTTACGATCTTCATTCCAATAGCCTCCTCAACAATTAACATACTTGATAGGTTTAAGGATAGTACAATCATACGGAAAAGTATTTATGGAAAACGCTCAACAATTTACGCAAAAAGAAATGCGCGGGAGCATTCCGATGCTCGCCTGCGCATTTCTGGCCTTTTGTAACGTGCAGTTCGTCCCATTACGGCTTTCGGTTCGAATAATACTTCAGTTCGGCGAAATAAGCTCTGTCACATATGCGAACGCATCTGCTGATGCTTGCGCCAAGCTGTCGGCGCTTGTCCTTCCGTCTCCTTGAACCATTGCGAGAAGGAATGCATGCGGGTGAAGCCCACCTGCAAGGCGATCTCCTGGATATCCTTATCCGTAGCCGTCAGCAGCCACTTCGCTTCATTCATCCGGCACTGCTGCTGATACTGCTTCGGACTCATGGCGTACGTCTGCTCGAACAGACGGCGGAACGAAGGAACGGATAAGCCCGACAGCTCCGCCAGATCCGATATTTGCACGTTGCTGCGCATATTCTCTCTAATATAGTCGGCCGCCTTCGTTACTGTCAGCGCCTGCACGTTCGTCTGGGAGTGCTCCAGCAGGAACAGCACCAGCACCTCCAGCCAGGCGACGATCGTCACCTCGCGCTCCTTCAGCGGATACGATACTTCCCGCAGACATTCTCGCAGCAATCCCTCGAACCGTTCCTTATCGATTCGTGACAGGGCGGCTATGCGAACAGAGCTTGTACCGGCATGCTGCGCATGAGCTTGCGCACCCGCGCCCTCCTCCCCATCGCTTGCCAGGCCGTATTGCCCTTCCGAACTCTTGTCCCCCGCGCGCAGTCTGCCCTGCACGTCCGCAGCCGTCGGCAGCTCACTGACATCGGGTCCAGCAGCCAGCATGCGCAGCCATTGCTCCAATCTCTCCGGTCCGTTCGCGATATGGATGACACCGAAGCGCACCTTCGTCACCGCTCCGAACCGGTGCAGCATGCCCCGCGGCACAATGATAATGTGGCCATCCTCGATAAAGTGCTTCTTGTCGGGCGTCTCGAATACGCCTCTGCCCTCCAGCACTATGCTGATCTCGCATGAATCGTTATGATGAAAGCCGCAATCCTGGAAATCCTCCATATACGTGCCGATATGTCCCCGTACTTCAAGCTTTGGCAGGACAGCTCCCCCCATTCCAGCACCTTATCCACATCCGGGCTGTCAATTGTCTATCCTCTTCTTTACTATATCGAAAATGACGCTCAAACTCTAGGGCGTCTCAGACACGCCCTAGAACCTTGAAGGGGGGATCGGTTAATGAGAAAACCTCTATCGAGGCCTTTCGAAGATGAGCGACCGCGTTTAAAGGTAGGTTTTATCGCCAAATAGAATTTATACATTTCCGGTAACCCGGAAATGTATAAATTCTATTGTGGTAAAAAAAAAGCGGCTTATCGGCGGCCGCCTCTTCACGCTGAAAGCTTATTTTTCTGATCCGCCTTGAAGGCCGGGTTCTTGCTTCCCGTTAACACAATACTTACGACACAGCCTACTACGATAGTCACTTTTCGAACCATTGCTCTTTGCATGAACCATCTCTCCTTGTTCGATGTCGTTGTATTCATCATATAGCGGATGGCTACGCTCATCCATCGAACTATCTTTCAAGTGAGATGACAATATTGTAAGCTTGGCCGAACGATCAGTAGCCGACTTCCACGGAAGCGACAACGACATAGGCAAGATCATTCCGGTCGTCCTTGTCCGCCAATACGATGCCGCTCGTCGTCAGCATGCCGCCGTCGACAATATCGAAAGTAATTTGTCCATAAGGAAGCTCTTCGCGCACTCTGTCCACATCCAGCAGCTCCTTGTCCGCTGGAACGGCCAGTCTCACATGCACCTTCATGCGGTTCAAGTCACCTTCCGGCAATACGGATCTGATTCCCGGCATGGAATTGTGATGAATGGCGTTTTGCACCGCCCGTACCGCCGCTTTCGTCACATTTTGCCCATGCAGATCGATGCCCATACCGATTTCCACGAACATCAGCTTCTCCATATTCACTCCACCTCCAACAAGCAAAGTCTTCTACCTTTGATCATACCTTGCTCGTGAACAATACTCAAATCTGAGAGTACCCCGGAAAAGGAGGAATGGCTGCAGCAAGCGATGCGATGGACATTTCCAGCAAGCAGCACAACTGAAAGATGCCGGGGCTCAGCTGAAGTCCTGTCTGCGTGGACTCGCTAAACCCCGGCCCGGCCTGCACCTATTCCTTCAAGGCGAAGTTCGGATGATATTCTTTATAGACCGGATTCTCGCCGCATACCATCAAGCCCTGACCCCAATTAATATGCACCTGCTCAGTCGGCGGGTCCATCGGATCGCGATATTGGAACAAGACGTTGCGGCGAGGACGATCGCTCTTGTTCACATCGGAGCCATGAATCGTCAAATAATTGAAGAACAGGACGTCGCCCGCATTCGCCGGGCATGGCGTGCCCATGGAGATCGGATATTCCTTGTGATTCAAATAATACTTGCCCACGTGCGGCAGCTCGCCTTGCTTGTGCGATCCGGGAATGACGGACAAGCATCCGTTCTCCAGGTCGGCATCATCTAGATGCACACTACCCGCCAGCATCGTATGGTTCGCGTGAGGGAAGTACGGCGCATCCTGATGCATCGGGAAGGCTGCCCCCTTCTCGGGCGGTTTTACCAGCATTTTGCTGTGATGAAGCTGCACGTTCGGCCCGATCAGCTGCGACAGCACCGCTGCCATCCGCGGATGAGCGGCAGCTCTCGTGAAGGCGGCATGCTGGTAATGCACATCGTGGAAGCCCTTCAGCACCAGCTTCTTCAGCTCCTCCGGCGGAATGAAATCGTTCGACCAAGCCGCATTGCGGTCCAGCTTCGCATCTGCGGCCTTGCGGATGATGCCTTCGATCGCCTCTCTCATTTCCTCGACCTCGCTCTTGGTGAATACCTCACGAACGAGCAAGTACCCGTTTTCTTTATAAAATTGCACATCTTCTGCAGAAATCATATTTTTTCCTCCTTTAGTGAGCTACAATAGGAATGGATGTGATCATAGTCACATCTTACTTTGATCAGTATCGCTTGTATTTGCTTTTACGGGTCCTTTTTTTGCAATATTACGCCATGAATATAGATTAGTGATCAGGAAGGTGAATGGATTGGATTACCGCGCTGCAGAACAATTCCTGAATAGCTTCATCATGCATTGCGCTTCGGAGGGACTATGCTTCCGCATCCATTATTGGGGTGTGATGGAGAGGCATTACGATAATCTCGTTCACAAGCACTCCTTCTTCGAGATATGCTATGTACTGAACGGCAATGGAGAATATGAGGAAGAAGGACAAGTTCACAAGCTAGTGGACGGCACCTTGTTTCTCTCCAGACCGGGTATTGTCCACCAGATCAGAAGCGGCGAAGGAATGGCGATGATGTATGTCGCATTCGAGCTGGAAGAAGCGGCATGCGATGCCGACTTGCGTGCAGCCTACTGGAATAGGCTTCAGCACGCTGCGCATATCGTCCGTTATAACGTTGAAGAATCGCCGTCTGCTCTCTATTGGAGAGCATTGGCTGCGCAAGCTTCTCTTCAACCGGTAAGCGCCGTCGAATGGATCAGGCAGTCTTGCGGCGTCCTGCTCACCTCGCTCGGGGACGCCTTCTCGTCCGGAGCAGGAAGCAAGGCCCGAGATTGGCAGCCCTCCTCCAGCCTGGCTATCCGAATCGTTCAGCAAGCCAAGCATTTTATAAGGGACAACATTGCATCGCCGCTAAGCTTGCAGGATGTTGCGCAATATTTGCACTTATCCGAGAGGCATCTGTCGCGCCTGTTCAAGCAGCATTCCGAGCATACCTTCAGCGGCTTCGTGAAGCACGAGCGCATTCGCGCGGCTTCGGAACTGCTGCTCGCCACTTCCATGTCTATCAAAGATATAGCGGAAGCGACTGGCTTCCAGTCGGTACATTACTTTACGAAGGTGTTCGCCGAAGAGAAAGGGCGTCCTCCCGGGCTGTATCGCAAGGAGCTGAACCTTTAATATTTGCAGCGTTAGTTGCCTCCCTCAATTCTGGCCAGCTCTTTGTGTACAATTGGGGCCACTTTAGTACCCAGCAATTCTATTGCTCGCAGCACTTCGCGATGCGGCATCGTGCCGACATTGACATGAAGGAAGAAGCGAGTGACGCCCAAATTTTTGCGCAGCAGAACGATCTTCTCCGCCACATATTCCGGATCTCCTACGTATAGCGCTCCGCGCAGACTGCGTGCCGCATCGTATGCATCGCGGTCATACGGCTGTCCCCAGCCTCGTTCGCGTCCGATCACGTTCATCTGCGCTTGCGTCGGGAGGAAGAACGCTTCAGCAGCCGCTTCCGTCGTATCCGCTACGAAACCATGCGAGTGGGTCGCGATCTGCAGCTTGTTCACATCGTGACCGGCTTTGGCGGCAGCTCTCTTGTACAGCTCCACAAGCGGGGAGAAACGCTCGGGCATTCCGCCAATAATCGCGAATGCGATCGGCAAGCCCAGCATGCCCGCACGCGCTGCGGACTCCGGATTGCCTCCGCTGGCGATCCATACAGGAAGCGGATGCTGCACAGCACGTGGATAAACGCCCAGATTATGAATAGCGGGACGATGGCCGCCACGCCAAGTCACCTTCTCCGAGGCTCGCACCTTCAGCAGCAACTCCAGCTTCTCCTCGAACAATTCGTCGTAATGCTCCAGATCGTATCCGAATAGCGGGAACGATTCGATGAATGAGCCGCGTCCCGCCATAATTTCCGCACGTCCGTTCGATATGCCGTCCAATGTGGCGAAGTCCTGATACACACGGACAGGATCGTCGGAGGAGAGTACGGTAACTGCGCTCGTCAATCGGATCCCCTTCGTCATGGATGCGGCGGCTGCCAACACGACAGCCGGCGCAGAGCCCGCATAATCCGATCGGTGGTGCTCGCCAATGCCATAGACATCCAGCCCCGCCTGATCCGCCACCACAATCTCCTCTACCGCATGCCTCAGCCGTTCTGCATGATTAACCCGCTTCCCCGTAACGGGATGGGGCGTAGCCTCCAGAAATGTGCTAATGCCAATTTCTATCTTTTTCGCATCCGATTGATTTACCTCTGATTGATTTGCGTTTGCTTCCCTTCGATTCGTCTCCATCTTGCCTTCACATCCCCTTAGGTTGTTTTCTGTATTTTACTATATTTTTTATTGTTTCTCAATATTAGTTAGTCCTAATCTTCTATACCATGTCTTTTTATTGATCCGCAACACTTCCTCTCTCCCGAACGTCTAATATTTGGAAAAACATACTGATGTTGAGGAAGGAGTACCATTGATGTTGAAATGGAGCAAGGCTATCTTGTGCTTTACATTATCCGTCGCACTGTTATTTCCATTCACAACGCTTAGCAGCGGGACAACGGCCAATCGGTCAAGCGCATCGGAATCATTATCCGAGCTTGTCATTGATACCCGTTCGAAGGCGATCTCCCATGTGAAGGAGGCTATGAAGCTTCCGGAGGATGCCATTATCAACAATGTCGTGAAGCTGCATAAGCCGACGATGCATTGGGAAGTGCAGTATGTTACCTCTGACTTGAATCAGGCCGGACAACCGAGACATACCGGAACAATCTCCTTCCTTCCATCCGGAGCGCTCATGCAGTTCTATATTCGGCATACGATATCGGATTATCCCTGCTCGTCCCCCTGCAATGAAGAAATAAGCTACGACGAAGCGCTGAAGCTGGCGCAACAATTCGTACGCAATCAATACTGGAGTCAGGATAGCGAATGGATGTCAGCATACGATAACGCACCGTTTACAATCATCGATGCGCCCCATGACATTAGGCTTCACCGTGCGCATAATGGGATTCGATTCCCGGACGACTACGTGGACATAACGATCAATAATCAGACAGGCGAAGTTGCCCAATACACCGTATATTGGTCCAATGTCGAGCTGCCCCCCATTCCCGAAGACATGCTTTCCATCGAGGAGGCTAGCAGCATAATGTTTGAGGCGATCGACATTCATAGGGATCATTTGACTCCGGACTTCTATTCCGATGTATACCCTGACAGAATACTTTATTATTCAGATGGCGACTACACGATAGACATGGAGGGCAATTTTTATCCAACGCAATCCCGGCGATACTCGCAGCAAGAGGAATATGCAGGATCGAAATATCCGAAGGATTTAGCCAAGTTGCGAATTTTATCCCTGTATAATCTGGAATTGCAATATAAGAAAAAAGAATGGAATCAGACTGAGCTCATCTACCGGGCATTCCTGAAGCATGACGCCAAAACTGATTATTGGAAACATCCCTACGTCGGTGCGGAGAGCGGCGCATGGATTAATGCATACAATGAAATTCACCAATTCCCTGCGCTTCTCGAACCGGGCAGCTGGTTCGTTCCTTCCGCGATTCCCTCTGAACAACTGGGATACAGCGCGGCAATCGTATGGGATCAGGAGCTGCTGATTATGGATAATGACCCCGTCATCCAGAATGGCACCACCCTCGTGCCGGTGAGGGAGCTTCTGAGCAGATTGGATGTTCGGCTGCAATGGGATGCAGAGCAACGGAAAGTAACGGCCAGCAAGGATGGAACAATTGTGGAGCTGAAAATTGATGAAGAGATCGCTGCGATTAACGGGGAAAACCGCTCGCTGGGAGCCCCGGCCCGAATCATAAACAAACATACGTACATCCCCGCTCGAATCGTGCTGGAGACATTCGGAGCCAAGGTAGCCTGGCATGCGGAATCGAGATTTGTTATCGTGCAGAGCGATAAGGAGAATGAACTGCCGCGTCTGTCTGAGGACAAATTGCTGCAGTACCGTTACTGGGCCTATTTGCATGCAGAGGAGAAAAAGCTTGGATTTCCGCCCACAAAAATGAATAGCGTCCCTCTTCCTTGGTAATTATAATGTAGGATTTCGCATCGGAGGGGAGGGTACACATATGGCAAAGCCGGATAATCGCGCAGACAATGCCGAGCATCTTGAGCAGCACATTCAGAACACGAAGGCGAACATGCAGGAAGCGAATGAATATCTCGCCGAGCACGCGGAAGAAATCTCCGCTGTCGACAAAAACAACATCGAAGAGAAAAATGAGCGCCGCCAGAACAGCATTGCGGCATTCCAATCCGAAGTGCAGGACGAGCAAGAACAATAAAGCAGGCATCAGCAAAAAATCCCTCTATCCGCTCGCATGAAGCGTTTGGATACAGGGATTTTTATCACATTTGTATAACTATTGTAGAGATTAATCGTGATTAGGAGTTGGAGAAGCCCTTCTGATGGTTGTGGTACCATGTTATAAAATTGTTCACCACTTGGTCGAGAAAGGCTGCCGTCGGTTCGTGGATCAGATCGCCTTCGGCGTTGATCTTCTCATGCACCGCTCCGACATAAACTTCATTGCCGGGCAGCAACGGAGAGGACAATCCGGGCGCGAACAGAATATCGCGAAGATGAGCTTGCGCCTTCACCGTACCGAGCAGTCCCATGGAAGCGCCCATTATCCATGACGGCTTGCCGACCATGACGCGCTCTCCTCTGGACAGCCAATCGATCGCATTTTTCAATACGCCGGGAATTGTTGCATTGTATTCAGGCGTTACCCATAGCACCGCATCGGCCCGCTTCACCCGCTCCGCCAGCGCCGCCGCCCCTGCCGGAGGCTCGTTCTCGATATCCTGATTGTAGAACGGCACCTGGTTCAAAGTAACAATATCGAACTCCAGTTGGTCGGCATAACGCTTCTGCAAATATTGAGCCAGCTTCAAATTGTACGAGTCTTGGCGATTGCTTCCGATAATAGCAGCGATTTTCATTTGTTTCTCCTCCGTCTTCCCTTGTTATTCCGAGCCGCGATCAACCTTCTGGCGCGTCTAGATGAGACATCGAGCGCTGTTCGTCCCTCACATTGTCGCGAAGCTTAAGCAGCAATCTTGCAAGTTCCGCACATTCAGCCTCCGAGAAGCCCCTTAGCATTAGGGCTCTGGTCGACTGGTCGACCTCTTCAACATTATCCTGCAGCGACATGCCCTTCTCTGTCAGGAACACCTTCATCGCACGGCGATCATCGCCACAGCAATTTCTCGTGACATAACCTTTATTCTCAAGACTGGTCAGCATTCTGGTCATGCTTGATTTATCTTTACTGAGCGCCTCTGCAATCTCGTTTTGCGTCAGGCCTTGCTGTCTGATCAGCAGTGCGATAATAAGATGCTGCTCCGGGGTCAACTGTACGGGACTAAGCCGTTCCTTCATATATTGAACGATCTCAAGGTCAATCATATGAAGAAGAACACCTATATGATCGGATAATGGATGCTTCATCTTTTCACCTCCATTAGTTGATACGTCAACTACTTTATAAGTATCGCAAATTTTGTGAATGATGTCAAATATGCTGCTGGCCTTCTCTCTGATTCACTTTATTGGGAAAGCATACCGTCATCTCGCAGCGCCACTCTACTGAAACATACTTAAATCCAACCTCAACATACCAGACTGCATTCCGTTCAGGTTATTGGTTTCATAGACTGTTTGTAACCGAGTATGAAAGGAGGGCAATAGATTTATCATGTTAGCAATTCATGAGGAAAGGGAAGAAGAAGAATGGGAGAAAACCGATTAATTGTAAGCGCATTCAAATTAATGTATGTTTTTTTGCTCATCGTTTGTTTACTCACCGGACAAGCTGGCATAGCGGTTGTCGCCGCCGCAGCTAATCCAGAGACGGATGCCGGCGTCGAGACTGGTCTATTATCGACATTGCCAGCGTTGCAGGCGGTGCCTTCATCCGACGATGTGGTGTACGACTTCCGGCTTGGCGCGGGTGCGGATATGACGAGTGCGACGCTTGAGGTCAATGGTTGGAAGTATGACGGGAAAACGTCCGGCTCGGCGCAGTATCCGACTCCCGATCCGGTAATCGACGAGACGGGGCTGTTTTTTCCGGCGCTGCGAAATCCCAATCCGGTGAATCCGTTGCAGGAGCTCAGCTTTACGATCGACGTGCCCGCGACCGGGCTGTACCGATTGGGGTATACACCGGGGAAATATATCGCGGAGGGCGGCAGCGCCAGAATATATATCGACAACAAGCTGCTTGGAGCGGTCATCACCCGTACATACGGAACGGATGCTCCCGCTGAGCAATTGCTCGGGAACGGCTTTATTGAATTGACTGCGGGCACGCACACGCTGAAGGTATCTGCCTATGGCGCATACGCGGCCAATACGACGCGGTATGTGTATGTCGAGACGTTTTTCCTTCGGTCCATAGACCCGCATGCGGGGCAACTCGCCTTCGAAGAGTTCAACATCAAGGCTGACAAAACGAGTCTTGATCTGCAAACCGATAACACGGCGAACGTGACGCTGACAGACAACGCGGGTACGGTTGGTCCGCTGTTCGGGAAGGATCGGATCAATACCGTTCTTGCGCGTTACGCGAGCAATTCCGGCCTCCTCCCCTCCCTTGCGATTACCTATACGTCCAGCAATCCGGCCGTCGCAACTGCAGCACAGAGCGGAATCAACGCAACTGTGACGGCGATAGGTCCAGGAGCGGCCACCATCACAGCGACGGCGGCTTATCAGGGCACGGTCATTGCCTCCTCATCCGTTGACATGCTGGTCACTGCCGGTGCGTTAAACGCCATCGCGGTATCTGTGACTGAGGATACGATCATTCTGGATAGCGGACAGAATCCCTTGCTTTCGGTTCGCGGGCACACGGAAAACGGTGAAATGGATATCCCTCTCGGAAGTGTGAGCATCATGCATTCCACGCCCGGTGTCGTGCAGATTGACACGGCGACCGGCGAAATCACTGCGCTGAAGACAGGCGTCACAACGCTGACCGTAAGCTATGGCGGCTACGAGGAGCAAGTGACGATTACCGTCATGGAAGCGGACGGCTTGCTTCGCTACAACTTCAAGCCGGCCAACCAGGGTGGCGTGGATCTTGCCAACGCGACGCTGGAGGCGAACGGCTGGCGGGTGGGCGAGGTATCCCCAACGATCCTGAGCAGGCCCAACGCCTTCCGCAATCAGAGCTACGGCATCGGCATTTTCGCCGAACAGAACGAATATGCCGAACTGGAGCTGCTCGTGCCTGCGGCAGGACTTTATACCGTACACTTCAAAGGCTATAACGCCAATGGCGGCCAGCAGGCGGCGCTGCTGATCGACGGACAAGAGCTTGGGCAGTATTATTTCGGAGGTACAACCGAGCTGCCTGAGCAGACGTACAAAACTCTCTATCTCGAGCAGGGAGTCCATACGTTTCGTCTCGTGATGATAGCGGACTTGGGCGCCCGGTACATGATGCCCACCTACCTGAAGCTGGCTCCCGCTGCAGCCGCTCCTGCCTTTGCGGCGACTGCAGGCGTCGAGCTGTCGCCGGCAAGCGTCAAGCTGGATGAGACGTCCCGATTCATCGCGAAGGTGAAGCTGAGCGATAACCTGATCTATACGTATGACCAGTTCAAGTCACTTCCCGGCAACGAAAGTGCCACGATCAGCTACGAATCCTTGAATACGGCTATCGCAGCCATCGACGCTGCAACCGGCCTCATTACTCCGGTGTCAGGCGGCAGCGCTACGCTGAAAGCGTATTTGACGACGGGCGGACAGACGTACACTTACAGCGCGGCCATCACCGTCAAGGAGAGTGTGCTGGCGCGTGTCGTTTTTGACAAGACCACAAACCTGATGGTGGTGGGAGACGCCCCATTTGCACTTTCCGCGAAGGCCTATGCGGATGACAATAGCGAGATTATGCCCTCGGACGCGTTGCAGATCTCCTACTCCGTCTCCGGCGACGCCCTGGCGCTGAACGCGGATAGCGGCATCGTCACGGCGCAACAGGCAGGGCACGCGACCGTCGCAGTGACGGCAGTCTACCGGAACGGCACCCCGAAGACAAGCTCGTTCGACGTCGAGGTTGCAGCCGCGTCGGACGCGATCCTCTATAACTTCAAGCCGTCTGCCCAGGGCGGCGTGGATCTTGCAAGCGCTACGCTGGAGCAGAACGGTTGGCGGATTGGCGAAGTATCTCCGACCATCCTGAGCAGAGGCAACGCCTTCCGGAACCAGCCGTACGGCATCTATATTGTGGCCAGCAAGGGCGAGTATGTCACGCTCGACATCCGTGTGCCCGCAGATGGGCTGTATCGGGTGGCCTTTGAAGGTTATCAAGGAAACGGCGGCCAGCAGGCGGCGCTGCTGATCGACGGCATGGAGGTCGGCCGGCGCCACTTCGGACAGGACATGACAGAGCAGCGTTACCGGACCGTCTATCTGACGGCGGGAGACCATTCGTTCCGTCTGGTCATGATGGACGACGTCACCGAGCGGCTTATGATGCCGACTCATCTGAAGCTGATTTCCACGTCCTCGGTTCCGAGCTTTGCGGAAAGCGCCGGCGCCGCGCTGTCGCAAGATAACATCAGTCTGGATGAAACCTCCCGGTTTATCGCCAAGGTAAAGCTGAGCGACGGTTTCGTATATGAATACGAGCAGTTTAAAGCGTATCCCGATTATACCGGCACGATCAGCTACGAATCCGAGAATACGGATGTCGCG
Organism: Paenibacillus sp. J5C2022; assembly: GCF_025567625.1. Classification (GTDB taxonomy): domain Bacteria; phylum Bacillota; class Bacilli; order Paenibacillales; family Paenibacillaceae; genus Pristimantibacillus. The sequence goes on from NZ_JAOQJC010000003.1 coordinate 77,524, forward strand.
GTCATCGATGCCGCAACCGGTCTCATTACTCCCGTAAGAGGCGGCAGCGCCACGCTGAAGGCGAACTTGACGCTGGGGGGCGCAACGTATGGGTATAGCGCCGTTGTCACCGTCCGTGAACGAGTGCTGGATCATATCGTGTTCGATCGCACTCCGGATTTTCTGGCTGTGGGGGACGCGCCGTTTGCGCTTTCCGTGACAGCCTACGCACAGGATGGCGGCGTCATCGACGCTCCGCAAGCACTGACGGTTGCGTACTCCGTTACAGGCAACGCCCTGACGCTGGACGCGGCGGGCAAGGCTGTTGCGGCCGCCCAGGCCGGACGCGCTACTATTACGGCCAACGCTTCATACCGCGGCATGGAAGCGTCCGCTTCCTTCGAGGTTGAAGCCGGGAGCGCCCTCCTCTATAACTTCCGCCCGGCGAATCAGGGTGGCGTCGATGTTGCGAATGCGTCGCTGGAGACGAACGGCTGGCGGGTTGCCGAGGTGTCCCAGGAAATTCTGGACAGAAGCGGAGGTTTCCGGAACCAGTCTTATGGCCTCTATATATTGGCCAGCAAGGGGGAATATGCCGAGTTCGACATCCGCGTACCCGCAGCCGGACTGTACAAGGTCGCCTTCACGGGTTATAAATCGGGCGGCGGCAGCCAGGCTGCGCTGATGATCGACGGGATGGAGGCCGGCCAGCATCACTTCGGGGCGCTCGATCAGGAGCAGCGCTACAAGACCGTATATCTTGCCGCAGGGGAACATAAGTTTCGGCTGACCATGACGGCGAACGTCGCCGAACGGCTTATGATGCCTAGCCAGTTGAGATTGCTTGCGACGACAACCGAGCCGACCTTTGTAGCGAGCGCTGGTGCGGCGGTTTCGCAAAACAATGTCCCTGTGGGACGTTCCGTCCGATTAATCGCCAAGGCAAATTTCAGCGATGGCTTCGCCTATGCGTATGACCAGTTCATAGCATTCCCCGCCATGAGCGGCAGCACGATCTCTTACCAGTCGCTGAACGAGAGCCTTGCGACGATCGACGGCAATGGCCTGATTACGCCGCAGGCGGCGGGAACCGTGCAATTGAAGGCGACCTTGCAGTCGGGCGGCAAGGAGTATGCTTATCAGACAGGCTTGACGGTGACCAATCAGACACTTGAGCAAGTCAGCTTTCAGAAGACAAAAAATGTGCTGGTCGTGGGCGGCGCTCCCTTCGTCATGTCGATCGTCGCATACGACAACAATGGCGCAGTGATCAAGGACCCGGAGGGCTTGCAAATTGTGTACAAGGTCTCCGACGATCAAGTGCTGGCAGTGGAAAACCAAAATACGCTGGTCGCAAAGGCGGCGGGCAATGCGACGGTGACGGCGGAGGTTACGTGGGGCAACGGGACAAAGACGGCTTCGTTCCCGATCGAGGTCTGGGATCAACTGCAGCCGGCTGTTATGTACGATTTCCGTCCGCCGGCCAACGGGGGCACGGCCCTGCTGAAGGAGGCGACGCTGGCCAACAGCAACTGGAGACTGGCCGAGCTTGCACCGGCTTTGGCCGAGAGAAGCCTGGCGTTCCGCAATCAGGCATACGGCATCTATATGGCCGCCAATGCGGGGGAATACGCCGAGTTCGACATTCTTGTGCCCAGTACGGACACGTATGTCGTCGTCTATAAAAGCGGCAGCTACAATGGCGGCAAGCTGGGCGAGGCTGCGATTGACGGGAAGTCGGTTTTTGTCCACAATCACGGCGGAACGCTGGGCACCAATGCGCCTGAGCAGCTGTACAAGAGCATCTACCTGACCGAGGGCGTCCATAAGCTCCGCCTGGAGTCCCTGCAAAGCGACGGCTTCCTGACCCCGACCTGGATCAAGCTCGTCCCGGCGCCTGCGCCGACGTTCGTATCGGCCGAGGGGAGCGTGACCAAGACGGACGTCATTCCGGGACAGACGGCTCGTTTCGCCACAACCGCACTGCTCAGCGACGGCTTCGAATATGCGGACAATCATTTCCCCGACCTGCTGACTGCTTCCTTGTCCTATGCGTCTTCGGACTCGGCCATTGCCGAGATCGACGGCAACGGCAGGATTACCGCCAGGACGCCGGGAGAAGCCACGATGAGCGCTATCCTGTCCCTTAACGGCGAAGAACAGCCCGATCCGATTCAGGCAGCGTTCAAGGTCGGCTCCAAAACGTTCGGCAGCGTGAGCTTCGACGCCACGAAGGACACAATGAGCGCAGGCGGACCGCCCTTCGCGTTGTCCGTCAAGGCGTATGACAACAGCGGAGCCGGGATCGACGCGCAGGAGGATTTGCAGATTGTCTATAGCGTAACGAATAACGGCGTTCTGGCATTGAACACGGAGATGCGCACCGTTACGCCGGTTGCCGTAGGCGAGGCAACGGTTACCGCAACGGTAACACTCGGCGGAGTGACGCATAACGCATCCTTCACGGTGCAGGTCGTTCCGGAGTTTTTGGAGTCTATATCTCTGGAGGTCAACAGCAAGAACATTCATATCGGAGATACGCCGCGCATCAATGTGGTCGGACACTTCAGCACAGGCAACAAGCGCTATATCGGCGCACCGGGCGACGGCTACACGATCAGCTACGGCTCAAGCAATCCTGCCGTAATCGGCTTGGCCAGCGGTATGCCGGCTGCGATTGCAGCAGGAGACGCAGATGTGAAGGTTACCGTCCACGATACGGCAACAGGCGAAACGTTTGAGGACAACGTGCCGTTCAAGGTGCGCGCCGTCGCCTCCAGCAAGACGAGAAGGAGTTATTACACGGAGGAGAAAATAGCGGCCGCCCGGGTAAACATGCAAAGCTACGACTGGGCGAGCGTCCAGGCGCAAGCACGCATTGACGCGGCGGACAGTTTTCTTGCACAGTACAGCCTGGAGGAGCTTTGGGCGATGGTGACGCCGCAGAGTATCCCGCGGAGCGCTTCATCCGATCCCGGGCAAAGTCTCGGCAGCCCGATCACCGGATATGAGCTCTATCAGCAATATGGCAATTACCCGTGGAAAACCGATCCGGCACACCCGTGGAAGCTGATCGACCCGACTACAGGAGCTATGTTCCCGACCAATGATTTTGCCGGTTTTTATGAGCTGGGGCTTAACGACTTCGGCATATTCGACCCCGAGTTGGCCAGGCAGCGCAACGATGCGCTCGTTGCGGAGGGTGAGCCAGGCTATCTCGTCAATCTGAGCGAATACCATACCGATGATCCGTCATGGGGTGTGGACGACGGCTACGGATGGCATGACGGCAGCAATCTCTATACCTTCGTCGCGTATTATGCGCACTGGCACGGCGGCTGGCATACCACCGGCGGTTTCCTGCAGGCGCTTGCGGCATTCGGCGATGCGTATATGTACACCGGCGATGACAAATACGGCACAGCCGGCATCATCCTGCTCGACCGGATTGCGGACGTCTACCCGGAGCTGAGCACTCGAGAGTTTCGCAAGATGGGCTTTATGAACAGCGACAACGGCACGGATCGAGGCAAGGGCGTGGGGAGCATCTGGGAAGCCAACTCCATCAAAATCCCGCTGGGCGCCTATGACCAGCTATGGCCCGCTGCGGCCAACGCGGACGCCATCGACTTCTTGTCCGGCAAGGCGGACCGCTATCATTTGGGTGTTCTCAAGCAGAGCGCAACAGGCATCCGCATGAATATTGAAGAGAATCTGGTCAAGGAAGTATTCACGGCTTACAAGCAGGCGGATTTACGGGGCAATGTCGGCATGCATCACAGCGCACTGGCGCTGGCAGCCGTCGTGTACGATACGTTGCCCGAGACGAAGGAATGGCTCGATTACAACTTCCAGGCGGGCAACGGAGGCGGTTCGTACGACAACACCGGCGGCAATCTCTACGCTACGCTTGTTGACGTGCTGAATCGTGACGGCCATGGCGACGAGGCTGCGCCGCATTATAATTCACTCTGGCTGGGCGGCTATCAGCTTGTGGCGGATGTGCTGGACGGTTACGACCTCTATCCGGGCGCCGATCTGTACGACAATGTCAAGTTCAAAAAGATGTTTACCGCCAATGTCGGACTAACCCTGAGCGAGAAATTTATACCGGCAATCGGCGACACCGGTAGCACGGGAGCCCCCTTGAGCCTGCTTAATTTCAAGCAGTCCGTCAAGGCGTTCGAAAAATACGGCGATCCGATTTATGCCCAAATTGCCTATATGCTTAACGGCAACAGCACCAGGGGGATTCACAGCGATATTTTTACGGGCAACCCCGAGCAAGTCGCTGCCGACATCGGTGACGTAATTGATACGCACGGTTTATTCAACATCTCCAGCGACAACCTGACAGGTTACGGTCTGGCGGCACTGCGCGAAGGCCGCAACGAGATGCCGGCCGCGTCCATCGGCCACAGCTTCTTGGGCCTGGAGGTGCTGGATACCAACTCGACGACTTCGGCGTGGCCGGATTCGGGTACCCTTCAGCTTGAGAATACGATTGGAGCGGGGAAATACATCGAATTCGGCTTTACGGTTAATGAGGCGGGCGAGTACGATGTTACGCTCAAGCCTTTCGGCAACACGGACATCTATGGCATATACCAGATTTATATCAATGGGGTGCCCGTGCTCGAGCATGACTTCAAGCAGCCGGGGGCGGCCAATGCCATGTCGATCCCGCTCGGACGCTTTCTGCTGCAAGAAGGGCAAAATTCGATCAAATTTGTATGCACCGGCACAAGCAGCAGCAATTATAAGCTGGGGATTATCCGTCTTGAGCTGCTTGATGCGGCGACAGCGGATGAACAGAGCAGCGGCGCCTACAGCAATACGCTGCGCGATCTGTGGATGTACTATGGCAGAACCGGCGGCCACGGCCATGGCGATACGCTTAACATCGGCATACACGGCTTTGGCGCCGATCTGTCGCCGGAGCTTGGCTACCCCGAGACGGCGGACCTTGCGCCGCACAATACGCAATGGATGAAGAACACGATTTCGCACAATACCGTAGTGGTCAACCGGAAGCGGGTAACCGATATTATCGTGGCGGACCCCTTGCACTTCGAGGACGGCGGCCTCGTCAAGCTGATCGATGTCCGTTCGCCGGACTCCTACAGCGATACGTCGGAGTACAGACGAACGACTGCCATGATTAAGGTGGATGAGGAGAACTCCTACTATGTGGACTTCTTCCGCGTCATCGGCGGCAGCGAGCACCTGTTCAGCTTCCACGGCGCCGAGGGGGAGGCCACGGTCGACGGCGTTGCGCTGACACCGCAAAACGGCGGCACTTATGCGGGCGAGAGCATTCCCTGGGGTTCAACCGACCCGAGCGGATTCGCCTGGCTGGAAAATGTGGAGCGGGCAACTGCCCCGGGTGCAGGCTTCAGCGTGGACTGGGATATTGTCGACACCTGGAACTCCTTCAATAACCCGTCCGACGACGTCCATCTGCGTCTGACGATGCTGACCGAGCTGGATGAGCTGGCACTGGCGGACGGCATCCCGCCGCGGAACAGACCGGGCAACCCGGAGTCGCTTCGCTATATGCTGGCGAAGCGAACGGGAAGTGATCTGGACTCCAACTTTGTGTCTGTCATCGAGCCTTATGCCGGCCAGCGGCATGTGCAATCTATCGAGGAGGTCAGTCTGACCCGGGACGGCTTGCCGGTCGCGACGAACGATGCGAAGGCGGTCAAGGTGGTGCTGAGCAACGGACGTACCGATTACATCGTGTATTCCGCCGACAAGGACGCGACATATCTTGTAGACAACAAATTTGAATTCAAAGGTTTCTTCGGCGTCTACACGGAGGAACAGGGTCAACAGTCCGGCGGTTATCTGTCCGACGCAAGCTTTATCGGCAATTTTACGAACCCGTATACAGATGCACTGACTGCACAGATTACCGATTTCACCAGGGATCTGCAAGTCGACAATACGATCACCGTCGCGCTTGACCTTCAGGGCATCGCCCCCGAGGAACTGATTGGCCGGTTTATCTATATTGACAATGGGAACACGCGTTATAACGGCAGCTACCGGATTCGGGGGATTCACTCTGCAGACAATGGCGGCGTGACGCTTGAGATCGGCGACATTACGCTTGTCGACGGGTATCAGGACCCTTTCGATCCTGCACTTGGCTACAAGTATGCGATAGCGGCCGGACAGTCGGCGCTTATCCCTCTAAGTGCGGAGATCAGATATGAAGTCGATGGCGCGGCAGCAAGCACGGCGGTGCCGGGCAAGCCGACTCTGACCGACAACAACGGCCATGATACCGGGCTGCGCGACGGCGACTACACGATAGCGATGAACCTCTGGTGGGGAAGCAACGGCTCGGTATACCGGCTGTATGAGAACGATGTGCTGATCGAGACGAAGCTGCTGAGCGATCGTACCCCGGAAGCACAGTCGGCATCGACGGCGATCAGCGGCCGGGCGAACGGCGTATACTTGTACCGTGCCGAGCTTGCTAACGGTTACGGCACAACGGCGAGCGACCCGCTCGTCGTCACCGTCACCGACGCTGCACCCGGCGTTCCCGTCCTGTCGCATGACAACTGGGACGGCGACGGAGATTTTAACATGACAATGAATATGTGGTGGGGGACAAACGGCACAACGTATCGGTTGTACGAGAACGACGTACTGATCGATGAGCAGCCGCTGACGGCGACAACGCCGAGGGCGCAGACGACAGCCACAGCGATCAGCGGACGTCCCCCCGGCACCTACGAGTACCGTGCCGACCTGGTTAATGCCGCAGGAGTCGCTTCCAGTGCATTGATAATCGTGGTCGTCCACAGCAGCTAGTAAAAGTGAAAGCGCAAGTTCTCGGGCCAGCTTAACCCGGAACTTGCGCTTTTCAAGCGAAACGCACTTGAATCCAAGCTTAACATACCAGACTGCATTTCTCTCCGATTCATATTTTCTTAGAATAATTGTAACCGCTTATATAAAACGAAAATGGGAGTGAACACGAGTTGAGGTTAGCACGGATTGGCGTTTTACTTGACCGCCGGACGCTGGAGCGGAAATGGGGATTGCAATTGAATGCGTGGGAATGCTACGTGACCGAAATACTGGATAGGCGAAGGATTCCATACGAAAAAATGGAGTCACTGGACGAGCTTGAATCTCTTGAACGTCTCGATCTCGTTATCGCTGCCGCGATGCCCGAGACGAACGATTCGGCAGAACGATTGTGGCGCTACGCGACATCCGGCGGTCTAATTGTCGCATACGGAATGGCGGATGTTCTATCCACCAAGCTTGGACATCAGCGCGGCGAACTGATTGGCGCGTCATATATCCGGCTACCGGAGCGCTTCGGCGTGAAGCGCCCTCTCCGGGCGCTTCACGTCTCGCCGTGGCGCCGGGAAGCAGAGGCAGCTCAGGCATACGACTCTACTGGCGAGGTTGCGCCCGACAGACCAGACGCGATCAGTGCTGCGCCTGCCCTGCAATCGTTCCCGATCGGCGATGGCTTGTTCAGTCGATGGACGATCGACATTCCGGCGACGATCGTTGGCCTGCAGCAAGGGCTGCATCCTGTTCTCGCTGACGGCCCTCCTGCTCCGGACGGCTCGGCGGCGATCAACGACGGCATTTTGAAAGCGGATGATCAGATCGGAATGGACTGGCGGTGGGATCGTATGAAGTCGGACACCGGCGTCCCGTATTTCGCACATCCTTATGCCGACTTGTGGCGCGAAGTTTTAATCGGACACCTGATCCGGCTGTGTGCCGAGCGCGGGTTATCGCTACCTTTCGCAGGCTATTGGCCGAATGGTGTCAATCAAGTTGCCCTGCTGTCACATGACAGTGACGGCAACTTCGACGAGCATGCAAATTCTACACTCAACCTGCTTGAAGAATGCGGCATCACTTCATGCTGGTGCATGCTCGAGCCCGGTTATTCCCTCGGGATGCACAATCGGATCGCCGCCGCAGGGCATGAGCTCGCCTTTCACTATAATGCGTATGAAGTGGACGACGGCTTGTGGGACGGCTCCGAATTCGCTCGCCAGTTGAACGTGCTGACGCAAGACAGGGGGATTGGGCGGATGGTATCGAACAAAAACCATATTACCCGCTTCGAAGCTTACGGCGAGCTGTTCCGCTGGTGCGAAGAGAACGGAATCGAAGCCGACCAGACGCGCGGTCCGAGCAAGAGGGGCAATGTCGGATTCCTGTTCGGAACCTCTCACCCCTACTTCCCCGCCGCCTGGGTCGATGAGCGGAACCGTTTGTACAATGTGCTCGAGATCGGCTTTCTCACCCAGGACCTTGATATAGGGATATGGGCGGATTCCAGTATTATCGCTCCTATCCTGGATGAAGTTAAGAACGTTGAAGGCGTTGCTCACTTTCTGGCTCATCAGGTTCACATTCACAATAGAGAAGAAGTTCGGGAATCGGTTCGCAAGCTCGTTCGGGAAGCCCGCGCGCGAGATTTTGCGTTCTGGACCTCCTCAGCCATAAACGAATGGGAACGCGAGCGAAGAGCTCTCTGCATAACCGGAATAACGGAGGACGGTTCGTGCCTGGTGTCCGGCTCCGCGAAGAGCGACGCGGTCTTCTTCGTCCCATTGCCGCAAGGAAGCGCTGTGCAGGGTGACGAAGTCCGTTACGGCGTTCCGTGCCGAAGAACGATCCTGTCGACGCATATATGTTCAGAAGGGGGAATATCGGATGCGAATCGCTAAAGTTGGTGTGTTGCTTGACCGGCGGGATGCCGGGAGGAGGCAGCGGCTCGGGTTGAACGTGTTCGGCTTCTACTTGACCGAGGTGCTGCAGCATGCCGGAATTCCGTTCGATCTCTACGAGGATCTGAGTTTTGCGGAAGGGAAGTCACCGGATCTGCTTCTCGTCGCGCACAGCAGCGAAGACACGGGAACAGCTGACGAACTGTGGGCGTATGCCGAACGCGGCGGAACGCTTATCGCATATGGCTCGCTTGATGCGCTTGCCGTGCGATGCGGCTGCGAGGCGGTCGGAGAGATCGGTCCGGGCTATGCCAAGCTTGACGAACCGGTCGGCGGGAGCGGCCAGGCGTTGCGTTTCCTCGCGGCGAAGCCGTGGCGGATTGCGGCCAATCATCAGCCGGCGCCCACCATCCAATCGGCCGGCGTATTGTGCGGGCAAAGCCCCGACGGACCGGAAGCGGGCGCCGCGCTCCAGCGTATGGCGATCGGCAAGGGAACGCTGGAACGCTGGTCGGTATCGCTTCCGGATACGATTGTCATGCTCCAGCAAGGCCAGCTGCCTGTTATTTGCGACGGAGTACCGGCACCCGACGGAACGGCACAGATCCATGACGGCTTTCTGAAAGCCGACGACGAATATGCAGTAGATTGGACGAATGACAGGGAGCGGTCCGCGGCAGGTGAACCTTTCTTCGCACATCCGTATGCCGATCTGTGGCGTGAGGCGCTGGTGTCGCATCTGCTGCGAGCGGCGCTGGCACTGGGACTGCCGCTGCCGTTCATCGACCGCTGGCCCGCAAGCGTTGAACATGTGGCGCTGCTGTCGCTGGACAGTGACAGCTCGGGCGACATGGAAGCGGAGACGACGCTGGAACTGCTTGAAGCATGCGATGTTCCAGCGACATGGTGTATGATAGCCCCCTTGTATAGCCGGGAGATATTTCAGAGAATGCTCAACAAAGGGCATGAGATCGCCTTTCATTATAACGCGGTGACGGAGGAGGACGGCGAATGGACGCAGGAAGCATTCGGCGAGCAGTTACAAGCGCTATCGCAATCCGTTCCGGCCGATCGCATCTTCTCCAACAAAAACCATATGACCCGGTTAGAAGGCTGGGGCGAGCTGTTCCGCTGGTGCGAACAGTACGGGATCGCTTCCGATCAGACACGGGGCGGCAGCAAGAGGGGAAATACCGGATTTCTGTACGGAACGTGCCAGCCTTATTTCCCCGCCGCATGGTGCGACGAGAGAAATCGAACTTATGACGTGCTGGAAATCGGATTCCTGTACAGCGATTTTTTGCAATGCGATCCCAGTCTGATAGCCCCAATCCTGGAGCAGACATCCCTGGTTCGGGGAATCGCCCATTTTGTCTTCCATCCGATTCATATCCACAGGAAACCGGCGATTTACGACTGGCTGCGTCAGTTCGTACAAGAGGCCAGACAGCGCGGCTTCGTGTTCTGGACGGGCGAGCGAATCAACGAATGGGAGCGGCAACGACGGAAGCTTCGGATCGAGAGCGCAGACGGCCCGGAGCAGCGAATGATTGTACATGGAGATGGACCGGCTGACGCTTGCTTGTGCATTCCCCTATTAAACGGGGAAGATCGCGGAGAAACAGTAACGATTCGTTACGGGGTGAACTGCAAGCTTGTGAGCCTCGGCGACAAAGATATCGAATTCAAATGATAGGAGTGGGTTGCTATGAGCAAACTGGCAATTGACGGAGGAACGCCTGTACGAACAACTCCCTTTCCAAACTGGCCGGTCTGGGGGGCGGAGGAGGAGAAGCTCATTCTCGAAGTGCTTCATTCCGGCAACTGGGGAGGCGCTAACAAGGACAAGCTGGCCGTCTTGGAACAGCAATTCGCCCATCGTCACGGTGCCAGACACGCCATAAACATATCGAATGGAACGATTGCGATGACCGTTGCGTTGATGGCAGCCGGAATCGAACCCGGCGACGAGGTGATCATGCCGCCGTACACCTTCATTGCGACGGGTACCGCAGCTTTACTCGCAGGCGCCATTCCCATATTCGCCGACGTTGAAGAGGACACACTGCTTATCGATCCACACAAAGTAGAGGAAAGAATTACGCCGAGGACAAAAGCGATAATAGCTGTGCATATCGCCGGAGCCCCTGCCAATATGACAAGCCTGAAGGCGATTGCCGATCGTCATGGCTTGTTCCTGCTGGAGGATGCCGCTCAAGCTGTTGGAGCAAGCTGGGAGAACCACAAGGTAGGGACATTGGGTCATGCCGGTACATTCAGCTTTCAATCCAGCAAAAACATCAATTCGGGCGAGGGCGGCATCATCCTTACGGACGATGACACGTTAATGGAAACGATGTGGTCCATTGCCAATGTCGGACGTGTCCCCGGCGGAGCTTGGTATCAGCATGAGCGAATCGGCTGGAACTTCCGGATGACGGAATTTCAGGCTGCCGTCATACTCGGCCAGATGACCCGGATGGACGAGCAAATCCGGACGAGGGCACGCAATGCGGCACTTTTGGATAAACTGATTTCCGGGCTTGAGCAGTTTCAGCCGTTCCGTAACGACGAGCGAATCACTACCCATGCTTATCATATATATATGTTCAAAATCCGGGCGGAATTGGCTTCTCCGGCAATGAAGGAACAAGTCATTCGAATGCTGCATGCGGAAGGTATTCCCGTATTGCCCGGGTATCATTCATTAAATTGCAATACGGCCATCATCGCCGAGACGGCAAAACGGACAGGGAAGCAATCCGTCTATCCGTGTCCCGTCAGCGAAAGAATAAGCGAGGCTCAGGTGCTGTGGCTCGGTCAGGCTGTGCTGCTGGGCGGCGAGCAGGACATTTACGATGTTGCCGATGCGCTGCGGAAGGTTTCTGCCCGCATGAACGCATACGGACTTCCCGATTAGGCGGGAAGCTCGCAACTGATCAGGCGTACGCACATCGGCAGCCGCTATCCGTTCGAGCGCGGAGTCTTCGCGGAGCCTTGAAAAGCATTCAAATACTCATTGGGGGCACTTCCCGTCACTTTCTTGAACGCCCGGCTGAAATAAGCCGGATCGGAGTAACCGACCAATCCCGATACTTCGTAAATCATATGCCGACCGGATCGAAGAAGCTCCTTCGCCTTCTCGATCCGGTATTGCGTCAAGTAGTAAACAAAACTCGTGCCTGTCTCCCTTTTAAACAGATAGCTCAGATAACTTCGCGTCAGGTGCATGTTTTGGGCCAGCTCCGCAAAGGAAATCGTTTCGTGATAGTTTTGCTCGATATGCGTGATAACATTCCGGATGTAACTCTGTACTTGGGACTCGCGGTGAGGAAGCACGCTTTCGATTTGTTCCTCTACCAGTCCCGAGATCGTTTCCTTGCTTCGGCATTCCTGGATTCGTCTGATATACGGCAATAATTTCGTATCCTTGCGGCCATGCGTCTGTTCTCCTTCCGGTTCTTCGAGGAGGCCGGCCAGCAGCGATAAACTTGCGATCTGCGCAGTAGCGAGCGGCGTTCCCTCCATAAGCAGCCATTTTCGGATTTCCTCCCAATGGAAGAACACTTCCGGCATAGACATTTTGTGAGCCGCTTCAATGCATTGTTGAATACGCATGGCTGGGTAGCGGAAGGAGGCGGACAACGCCTTGTCAGATTCATCGGCGCCCATGATTTTGTGATAGCCTTCAAATTCAAGCACCCGCAGCGTCTCGATGCTTTCGCTATAGGAGCGACTAAGCTCCCGAGCGCTTCCGTACCATCGGCCAATCGCAGCGTTGAGATCCAGATCCAGGTGATCCCCGACGTTCCTGACAATCGCTTCAGCCAATTGCTGCGCCGTATGCCTGATCTTCTCCGCGTCATCGTTCACGAGCAGGATCGGCAGCTTGTCATCGGTAAACCGCAATACGTAGATTTGTACATGCCCGTCATACGCAGCGGCTGTTTCTTGCACGACATTGGCAACGGAAAACTTGAGCAGCTGCCAGTGCATCTCCGTCCTGGCTCGTTCTTCCGGACGATACAGAATCAAGTTCATTACCAGGCCGCCCGACAAAAGCTTATTGTCGATTTCGTAGAACCGGAGATGGTCCTCATCAAGCTCTCCTCCCGTATAACTGCCGTTCAGCAGGTCGACAATAAATTGTTCGCGCAACATGGGCAAGGACTTGCCGATGTACCGTTCAAACTTCTCGGCATACTGGCGCTGCTTGCGCTCTTCCTCCAAGTCGGCGATCACCTCGCCAATCGTTTCCTGAATTTCGTTGAACAGAGCCGGCTTGAGTATATATCGAGCCACATTCAAATGAACGGCCCCCCTGGCGTACTCAAAATCGTTGTAGCCGCTCAAAATGAGAATGGGAATATGCGGATCGACTTCACGTATTTTCGCTGCCAGCTCCAGTCCATTTCCCTTAGCCATCGAAACGTCGGTTAAGAGAATGTCAGGGCGGTGCTCCTGAAACAAACGCCAAGCCTCTTCACCGCTCATCGCGGTAATTAAACTGGAAATCGATAACCCCTTCCAATCGATCATCTTATTCAAGCCTTCAAGCACATGGCGCTCATCGTCGACCAGCATGATCTTCACAAGGCTCACCCCTTATCGTTGATATATGGCCAATTCTTCCTCAGTCTTGAGCACAGGAAGGGTCAGCGTGACCCTGGTGCCTCCGGATTCGCGGCGTTCCAGACGAACATCGTAACGTTCGCCAAAATAAAGACGTATTCTCTGGCGGACATTATACGTTCCGTACCCGCTGCTGCCGCTCGCCGAAGAAGTCGACATAATCGGCTCCTCTTCAGCTCGCTCTCCTGAATGGGCTTTCAATCCTGCCCCATTATCTTCGATCACCAGCGACAGCGTGCTTTCGTCGAGTTGCTCCGCCCGAATTTCAATTTCGTAGTGGCTGGAAGACGGCTCGACGAATCCATGAATAATGGCATTCTCGACGAAGGGCTGAAGAATCAATTTCGGCACGAATAGATTGTCGGTCTTGGCATTTTCTTGTATCGTCAACAAGAACAGCTCCGGATAACGGGCCTGCTGAATTTGAGCATACAATGCGCAGTGCTCCAATTCTTCTCGCAGCCGAATCATGCCATTTCCTCTACTGAGACTGATCCGGAACAGCTTGGCCAGCTTTGTGGCCATGACGCTTACTTCGGGAACTCCCTTCATGGCCGCCGTCCAGTTAATCAGATCCAATGCGTTGTATAGAAAATGCGGATTGATTTGACTCTGAAGTGCGGCCAGCTCCGCTCTCTGTTTCGCCTTGTTTTCTTCATCCAGTCGAATCAACAGTTGCTTCAGCTCCTGACTCATCCGGTTGAATCCTTCCGTTAGCAGACGAAACTCCGTAATCCGGTTTCGTTCGCCGAGGCGCACTTCGAAGTTGCCGCTAGGAATTTTTTTGAATCCGGCCAATATTTCCGGAAGCGGTTTCGTGATTTTTCGTGACACATAGAACGCTGCCGGCAAGGAAAACAAAATGCCGAGAAGTCCGATCACGATCGCCCAAGAGCGGATCGTCCCGATATCCTTGAACAACAGATCAGAGGGGATGATTTCGATCACGCGCCATTGCGCCTGATTGGCTGAAGAATGAATCACAAGGTACGGTCTGCCGTCAAAACTTTTGCGAAAATACCCTTCCCTTTGTCCAGGAATGGCCCTGTTCCATTCGGCGATATCTTCCAGCGGCGGAGCTTGTCCCGCAACTGTATCGTTTCGGGCCAGCATAATGCGGCTGCCGCCGTCGAATACGACTAAGGAGCCGGGGGACCTGCGTTCACTAGCATCGAATAAAGCCGAGAGCAAGGATTCCGCTACGTGAATGACCAGGTATCCCCCTACCTTTCCGTTGTACATGTATATTTTGCGGATAAAGGTCACGACCGGGGCTGAATGCCCCGGCAAGCCCGACTCCATATGCGATCCGATCCAGAGCGAATCCGAATATTCAAGTCGTTCCATATCATTAGGCCAGTTCATATCAGCGAGAGGCATTACCCGTTCAGAGGCAATTTTGGAAGAATTATCGAATCTGTCGCTATACAATTGGATGCCGCTGATCGAAGGCTTTGTATAGGTAACCCTATCGACAATCTGGCGAATCTCCTCGCGTGTCCGGGCTTCATTCAGCAGATCGGATTTACTTCCCGATAATGCCTCCAGCAGCTTCGGGTTAGTGGAAATCATTAAGGACGTTTCTTCAATCTCACGGATGCGAGAGGTGAATTGCTTCTCCGTCTCGGCAATCAATTGAAGCCTTGTCTCACTCGTCTGCTCTGTAAGGATGGCTGAAACGCGATAGTAAATAATCGTGGTTATCGTCACCATGAAAGTACTGGTGAAGAGTATAAATATCCCGAATAGAAGGGGATATAATCGCCATTCGCCTTTACGCAAGCGTTTTCTCATACGCGCCATCCTTTCCAAACTACCCTTTCAAACCACTCGTTACGATCCCTTGTACGAAATACTTCTGGCAGGTCAAGAAGATGATAAAATTCGGCAACAGGGATAATACGGACATGGCTAGCATCGGTCCCCAGTCGCTATTACCGGTGCTGTCGATGAACAATCGCAGTCCGAGCGGCACCGTGTACTTCTTGACATCGTTAATATAAATCAACTGCCCGAAAAAATCATCCCAAGTCCAAATGAAACTGAAAATCGCAACCGTGATCAGTGCGGGACCGCACAATGGCATAACGATACGCCAAAAAACAGAGAAGGTTCCGCAACCGTCGATCGTCGCCGCTTCGTCCAGTTCTCGCGGAACTCCGCGAATAAACTGAATAAGCAAAAAAGTAAAGAAAGGAGTTGCTCCCAAAAAATGAGGAATGATTAAAGGCAAATACGTATTAACCCACCCCAATGCGTGAAACAGCACATATTGCGGAATGAGCGTCACCTGTGCCGGAATCATCATCGTCAACATCATAATCGCAAACCAAACGGATTTCAATGCAAAATTCAGACGGGCAAAGGCGAAGGCGACCAAGCTGGCTGAAGCGACATTGCCGACAACGACGATTAAGCTAAGCACTGCCGAATTCAGAAAGAAGATGTTGAATCTCATGGAGGGAATGCCCCACCAACCCTGCTTATAATTCTCCGGAACCCATTCCGTAGGCCACAGCCTATCCGAAAAAATACCTATACTGCTTTTAAACGAACCGAGAACAAGCCAGATCAGCGGGTACAGCATAAACAAGCCGATCGAAAACAGGACGAGATGCAGCAATGCCTGACGCACAGGCAGTTTCCCCAAGAGGTTTGTCATCGTTGTCATCTGCCCCCATTCCCGGATTCATAGTGAACCCACATTTTGGAGCTCGAAAAAATAAGAGCGGTAAAGATGGCGACAATCGCCAGCAAAATCCAGGCCATAGCCGAAGCGTAGCCCATCTGAAAAAATGTGAAGCCTTTCTCATATAAATACAGTGCATAAAAAAGTGTGCTGTCCATCGGGCCGCCTTTTGTAATGACAAAGCCTTGCGTAAACACCATAAATGCACCGATCGTTTGCATAATCAGATTAAAAAAAATAACAGGTGATAGCATGGGCAAGGTAATATGCGTAAATTTGCGTATGCGGCTAGCTCCGTCAATCGCCGCAGCCTCGTACAGATGCTCGGGAATTTGCTTCAAGCCGGCAAGGAAAATGACCATGGACGCGCCAAACTGCCATACCCCAAGCAAAATGATCGTATAAATCGCGTAGTCCGGATGTGCAATCCAGACTTTTCCTTCCAGACCCAATCTCCCAAGCAGTACATTCAAAATGCCGTCCTGCCCAAAAATTTGGCGCCACATCACAGCTACGCCGACGCTTCCGCCGACCAATGACGGAAGGTAGAAAACACTTCGGTACAGTCCGATTCCGCGCAATCCCTGATTAAGCAGCAACGCTGCCAGAAGAGAAACGATGAGCCTGGCTGGTACAGAGATGAAAGCAAAAAAGAATGTCACTTTCAGCGATTGATAGAAGCGTTCATCATGAAGAAATAAATTTCGATAATTTTCCAATCCAATCCATTGAGCAGGCCTGAACAGATCGAATTCGGTAAAAGACAAGTACAACGAGCTGACCATTGGTCCCACAGTAAAGACAAATAAGCCGATCAGCCATGGAGAAAGAAACAAGTAGCCCGTAAGATGATTGCGCAGACGCATGATGATTCCCTCCGAATCTTAAGTGTGAAATCAGGTGCCGTAACCGAGTTACACGCACCTGACCGCACCTTCTATTTATTCATTTTATCCAGGATATCGTTAGCACTCTTGATGAATTCCTGTGCCGCTTGCGCAGGTGTTTTCTTACCAAAGCCGACTTCGTTCGCGATATTTCCGAACAGCTTCCGCACTTCGCCCGATCCGTTCGGCTCGATAATATTGACAGGCTTGGCCGACTTGGACACTTTGCCTACAAAATCGACCATCATTTTCTCATTGTCGTTCAGTTGCGGCATGACGATATCTCGGACTTCCGACGAGATGGGGACGCCGCGGTTGACACTGAGAATTTTGCCCGCTTCGGGATCATTGATGATAAAGTCCACCAGCATGGCGGCTTCCTTCGGATGTTTACTCTTGGCCGTAATCGACCAGTACATGGTCGGCGTCAAGTAATTCGCCATCTCATCGGTGTGCGAAGGAATGAACGCCATCTCCAGCGGACGATTAGCCATCGTTGCTACAGCATTGAAATTATTCGACGGATAGACGGCGAATGCCGACTTGCCCGTCATGAGAAGTGATTTCTCAAGCGGCTCGCTTTTGTAAGCGAGGCTCGCTTCGACGGACGGAATGCCGCCGCTTTTCCGCAATTTATCCCAGTAAATGTAGTATTCTTCCAATGTCTCTGCCGTAAATCCGATTTTATTATCCTGGAACAACGACATCCCTTTCGTGCGGAGATAGTAATTGAAGACATCCGATTCGTCGCTAAGGTCTGGGATACCTACTACATCGCCGCCTAGCTTGGCATGAATTTCTGTGGCGATATTGGCCAGTTCCTCCCAGGTTGGCGTCTTGGTCAGTTGAATGCCCGCCTTATCCAAAATCGCTTTGTCATAAACCATTGCGGAAGTGCCTACTCCGGACGGAATGGCATACAGCTTGCCATTCAACTTGCCGGTACTTAAAGTGCCTTCATCGACTTTATCCAAATTTATGTCTTGTGTGCCGAAATCCAGCAGCGCCTGACGGTTCGTGTAATCGGCCAAATAAGCGAACGACATTTGCACGACATCAGGAGCAGAGCCGCCGCTCACCTGAACGGACAGTTTGTCCCAATACCCGTCCCATCCCGAATATTCCGGCGTTACTTTAATATGCGGATTTTTTTTCTCGAACAGCTCGATGACTTTCATCGTCATATCGTGACGATCTTGCGAACCCCACCACATCATCCTGAGTTCTACATTTTCCGGTGCCGGCTCTGTTGAGCTTACCGGTGCGGCGCCGCTATTGCTTGTCGGTGTAGAACTTCCCGTCGAATTGCCGCTAGTACATCCTGCTGCAATAATAATTGTGAGCAGAGAAAGCGCTCCCCAAATTCTCAGCCTCTTCTTTCCATTTACCTTCACCATTTCCAACCCCTTGTTATAAATTTGACTGGCTGATATTGAATGAAACTGCTTACATTTCTATCTTAACGGCGGTCTGCGCAAGTTTAAATGTACTATTGTTTGTTTTGCTTGTAATCGGGTATAGCATCCTGTCCGCCTCATCGGTTCTAATCGCATCGGATTCACCCCAAAAATGTTACACTCCGCACACTCCCCCCTCCTACACTATCCTCCCTCCCATACAGATATCCCGCAAGCCCCATCACAACGAACGCCCCGGCAGATTTCCCTGCCGGGGCGCAATGCATTACCGCTCGCTTGACTTGTTCAGCAGCACTTCACTGGACGGGAGCACTCGCAACCTAACTCTTCATCCCCTCGTCTTGCCAACGCCACAGCTCCTTGCTGGACGTGGATATGCCAATGACGCCGCTGCCAAGTGCAACATCGAAGTCCTGCATATCCGTCATTAATCCTCCGGCAATTACAGGGATATCCAGAGCGCTGCGAATGCGCCCCATAATTCGTTGGCATACCATCCCCGGCAATACCTCGATCGCATCGGGCTCCGATGATTTCGTCATCTTAATGCCGTTCTCGAGAGAGACGGAATCGAACACGAACAGACGCTGCACCGTAAGCAAGCCTTGCTTCTTCGCTTCGGCAATGATATTGTTCTTCGTCGTGACGATGCCGTCAATCCCTACCTTCTCCGCCAAGTAGGACACGCCCATCTTGTCCTTGCCTATACCTTCTATTAGATCGAAGTGGACGAACGACAGCTTGCCCGCTTCCCCTATTCTTTTTACGATCGATTCAATCTTGAAAATATCCGTCTTCAATATGAAAACAACCGTCGACGACGTCTCCAGAATGGCAGGAAGCTCCTCTTCATTCATCAACGATGTAATAACCGGCTTGCTTCTCAGACAATAGGCCATGCACTGTGCGCCTTCCGTATTCTTCTTCATGTGTCTTCTTCTCCTTTATCGTTGAATCTACATCTCCGGATCTCCAGTATCATCAACAAGACTTGCCCGATCTTCTCTTGGCGAGAGCACTTCACTTATTCAACTGGATTTCATGCTATTAAAATTCCAATTCACACCTTTTGTCCGCAATGAACTGGATTTCATGCTATTATTGCAAGCAATAGATTGGATAGTGTGCTGTATGGCCCGATCTAGCTGTACTAATTCCATTTGCAGGGTGCGAAAACGTCGATTGTCGCGGTAATAACTACATAATATCCACTTGATGCACCATCACCTCGGCGCTCCATGGCATTGACGCACCATTTCGATGCACCATCACCTCGACGCAACATGACCTCGCAGCACCATGGCTTCGACACATACCGTATCACTTCATCAGCCCGCAGCCGCCATTCCTATTAACCTATCGATGCAACGTGCTGAATCCAGCAAGCAGAACGAGGCAATCAACGAGGCAACCGCTACTCTGCCGACCCGATCATGCGACCGCTGCCTATATGATGAACCGATTGGAGCACATAAGTAGGCTTAATCTCGCTTGTCCCAATGTCCTCCCTTCGGGTGACGCCGGTCAGCACTAACGCCGTGCTCATCCCCGCTTCGTTGCCCATGCGGATATCCGTCTCCAGCCGATCTCCCGTCATGAGGCAATCCTTCGCTTCCAGTTGAAGAACATCCAGCGCCGCCTCCACGGTAAGCAAGGACGGCTTGCCCATAATGATGTCCACCTTCATTCCCGTCGTTCCTTCCACAGCGCCGATCATGCCGCCGCAGTCGGGCACATCTCCGCCCGGCATCGGGCAAGTGCGGTCGGGATGCGTCGCAATGACCGCCGCCCCCCGCTTGATGGCCTTATAGGCGAAGTTCAGATGGCTGTAGTGGAATTCCCGATCCCAGGAGATGACGATAACATCCGTCTCCTCCGGCTTGTCGGCGAACAGGATACCCTGCTCGCTCAACTCCCGCTTGAGAATGTCTTCGCCGATGACGTACACCTTCGCCTGCGGATGATTCCGCTTCAGATAATGTACGGTTACGACGGAGGGGCTTAATATGGCGTTCAGCTGAACGGGTATGCCGAGCGATGTCAGCTTGCGGCAATAGTGCTGGCGCGATTCGATCGTTTTGTTCGTCAGGAATAATACCTTCTTGCCCAGCCCGAGCAAATAATTGATCGTGTCCACCGCTCCGTCGATCGCTTCGTTGCCAAGATAGATCGTACCATCCAAGTCGAAAATATATCCGGAGTATTGTTGCATATGTCTTCCCCTTTAACCCTATACTGGTTGTCCTCAAATGAAAACCTATTATTTAATGCCGGAATGCATGAAGCTGTCGACAAACTGCCTCTGGAACAGGAAGAAAGCGGCCAGCAGCGGCAATATGACAAGCATCGTCGCAGCGGTCACCGTCCCCCACTGCGCCCCCGTCTCGAACGACTGCGCGAATATCGCAATGCCCACCGTAAGCGGACGCGATTCCACCGAATTGGTGACGATCAGCGGCCACATGAAGTTACTCCAGTGCGTGCTGACGGATATTAATCCGAATGCGACATACGTCGGCTTGGCGGACGGCAAGTAGACGTACCACAGCGTCTGCCACCACTTGCACCCGTCCACCTTCGTCGCGTCGTCCAGATCGACGGGAATCTGCTTGAACGTCTGACGCAGCAGGAATACGCCGAAGGAGGAGGCCCAGTACGGCAGCATAATAGCCAGCTTGG
This sequence comes from Paenibacillus sp. J5C2022, assembly GCF_025567625.1. Classification (GTDB taxonomy): domain Bacteria; phylum Bacillota; class Bacilli; order Paenibacillales; family Paenibacillaceae; genus Pristimantibacillus. The sequence continues at coordinate 98,531 of NZ_JAOQJC010000003.1, forward strand.
AATCGATTAGCCCGAGCTCCTTCATAATGGCGTAGTTCGGGAAGATGAGTATGTCCGGCGGAATCATAATCTGCACCAGGAACACGATGAAGATAAAGCTCTGCCCGATAAAGTTCAGCCGGGCGAATGCATAGGCAGCCAGCGTCACCGTCAATAGCTGAACGGCCAGAATACCCAGCACGATAATGATCGTATTGGCGTAATATTGCAGGAACGGAATCGTGTCCCAGGCGGAAGCATAATTGCCGAATGTCGGGCTGCCGACGGCGAACGGATTCTGCCGGGTGATCACTTCCGATGCCGGCGTGAAGGAGGTCGCTACCGTCCACAGAAGCGGCAGAAGAAAGAGAATGCCCAGCAGAATAATGATGATGCGATTGACAATGCGATACATATTCTTGTTGCTCCCCTCTCTTAATAATGAATCCGCTTATCCAGATAAGCATAATTGAAGATGGATATCGCCAGCAGGATGACCAGCAGCACGACGGTCAGCACCGCAGCCGCCCCCATGTCCCAGAAGCTGAATGCCGTCTCGTACAGATAGAATAGCAGCAGATTGCTGGCATTGTCGGGACCGCCCTTGGTCATAATGTAGAGATGGTCCACCAGCTTGAAGGAGTTCGTCGTGGCGACAATCATGCAGAACAGCGTAGTCGGCATGAGCAGCGGGAACGTAATTTTGCGGAATACATGCAGCGGCTTTGCCCCTTCAAGATATGCGGCCTCATATACGTCACCGGGCAGATTCTGCAGACCCGCCAGATAGAAGATCATGAAGAAGCCCGCTTCCTTCCAGATCAGCATGAGGATCATCGCATACATGACCCATGCGGGATCACCCAGCCAGTTCTCCCCGTTCACTCCCACATAGGACAGGAACTTATCGAGCAGGCCGTAGTCGGGCGTATAGATGAACAGCCATATATTCGCAATTGCGATCATAGGGATCAGCGTCGGATAGAAGTATGCCGCTCTGAGCAGGCCATTCCCCTTCATCTTGTTGTTGACCCATATCGCCACATAGATCGCCAGCAGAATGCTTGTCGGCACCGTTCCGATGACGAGCAGCAGGTTGTTCTTGATCACCTTGGCGAATACCTCATCCTGGAGGACGCGCGCGTACTGATCGAAGCCGACGAACGACTTGGCGCCGAATGTAGAGCTGTAGAAGCTTAAGTAGATGGACTTGAACGTCGGATAAAATGTGAATAATGCCAGAAAGATCAAGGAAGGCAGCAACAGCGCATAGGCGAATGCATTTTCCTTCCAGTTGATTCTGCCTCTTATTCCTCTCTTCACCGCTTGCTGCGACACAATCATCACCCATTTCCGCCATGATGTGAAATAACTCCGGAACTTATGTATAACGAAAAGCCGCGTGCACAACTCCGCTTTCAATCGTATGAAAGTTCAGTCGTGCAACCGCGGCTTTCATCGTCTCTAGCCTTGTTTCAGGTTGAAAGTATGATTATTGGAACGGCTTCAGTATGCCGTCGGCTTGATCTTGCGCCTTCTTCAGCGCCTCCTTCACACTCGACGTACCCAGCAGCGCCGCCTGGATGCTGTCGTTGAACGCCTTGGTCACCTGACCGTTCTGATAAGTGGACAGCTCGCTGTCCGCGTGCTCCAGCTGGTCTCTGGCTACTGCGGCGTACGGGAAGTCCGCGACGTACTTCTTCAGCGCTTCCGTCTCGTAGGACGACTTGGTCGTTCCGACGTAGCCGGTATCAATCGACCATTGCGCTACGCGTTCCGGCTGCGTCAGGAATTCGATGAACTTGATCGCCGCCTTCTTGTTCTCCTCCGGAATATCCTTGAACACGTATAGATTGCCGCCGCCCGTCGGGGAGCCGAACTGCTTGTTGGCCGGCAGGAACGCGACGCCGAAGTCGAAGCCCGCTTCATTCTTCACCCGTGTCAGGTTGCCCGTCGTATGGAACATCATCGCCGTCTTGCCGCTAATGAAGTCGGAAGGTACCGTTGCCCACTCGATCGTTCCCTCCGGCATAACCTTGTCCTTCCTGCCCAGATCCACATAGAACTGCAGCGCTTCCTCCACATGCGGCTGATTGAAGAACACTTCCTTGCCGTCTCCCGCCTTAATATTGCCGCCGGATTGCAGCGCAAGCGCTTGCAACATCCAGTATTGATATCCTGTGCTCGGAATTTCGATTCCCCATTGCGAGCCGTCCGGCTTCGTCAGCTTGGCCGCATAGTCCCGCAGCTCGTCCCATGTGGCCGGCGCCTTCTCGGGATCGAGTCCCGCTTCACGGAACATATCCTTGTTGTAGTAGAGGACGATCGTGCTTCTTTGGAACGGTACGCTCCATACCTGATCGCCGGACTTCGTATTGCCGAGGAAGGCGTCATAGAAATCGTTGAAGTAATCGCCAGCAAAGCGAGGTGTCAAATCCTCGATTGCATTCATCGACAGCAGCGTATACAAATCGGTAGACAACAGCACGGCCAGATCGGGCGCATTGCCGCCCTGCACGGTCGTGGCGACCTTCGTCATCGTATCCTGATAGCTGCCGCCGTAGATCGGCTTTACCGTAATGCCTTCGTTCTCCGCTTCGAAATCCTTGGCCAACTGGTCGATCAGCTTCGTGATCGGTCCCCCGACCGCTACCGGGAAGAAGAATTCGAGTTCAACCGGCTTGCCGCTGCTCTTGTCACCTCCATCAGACTTGGATTCGCTTCCGCCTCCCTTGCCGCATGCCGAAATGATCACTGCGAATACAAGCACCAAAAACGCCAGTTTTCTCATCTCATGTCCCCCTTAAAAGTGCTGAGAAAAAAACAAGAGAAGACCTCTGCACAGTAAAACGCTTTCACATAAAAGCGTTCCCGCATGCAAAGGGCTTCTCATATTCTCTGCCCAGCTTTTCCTTATTTACAACCTAATATTACATGCTCGAATTTCATTTGACAAGGGTAAAATTGTCAGCAAATTCACTCCCGATCTCTCCAGTTCATGCGCACCTGCTTCACGCCTTCCACCTTCCATAACCGTTCGAACAAGCTGTCGATGCCTTTCGCGTTCGAAGCGTATACCCGAAATTCCATCGTAAGCGTGCCCGCGTCTTCGTCTCCGCTGCTGTCCGATACATTCAGCCCTTGCACGGACATGTTCGCTTTGTGAAGCAGCTCGGTAATACGGCTTACCTCTACAGGACCGTCATAGGTTTCAATGACGATCTTCAAGCTGCCCGATTTCTTGATGAACAGAAACTTCGATTCCAGCTTATTCAGCACAAGCGTGCTGATCAGCACGAGCGCCGTCACGGCAACGGCGGGGATATAGAAGCCGGAGCCGACGGCCAGCCCGATCGCGGCAGCGACCCATAATGTCGCGGCGGTCGTCAGACCGGAGATGACATGATTGGAGCGTCTAAGTATCGCTCCAGCCCCCAGGAACCCGATGCCGCTGACAACTTGCGCCGCCAGCCGGGCAGGGTCGAACCGGGCGTTGGGATGATTGACCAGTGCGCTGTCGAAGCCATAGATCGACGTCAGCATAATTAACGCAGACCCTACCGATACGAGCAGATGCGTCTTCAGGCCGGCCTGCTTGTTGCGCCGCTCCCTCTCCCAACCGATCACGCCGCCAAGCAGCGCCGCCAGCAGCAGCCTCAACAGCATCGTCTCTATATCCAGACTAATCTCATACATGGGCATTGCCAACTTCCTCCTTCTCCAATTCCTGCATCGCATGCTTCATCATCGTCTGCACCTGCGAGCCCATACGCTTCAGTTGCTGCCGCAGCAGCGCAAGCTGCCATTCCTCATCGTCCCGCCCCCATTGCAATAGCTTGCCCATCATCGCCGTCACATCACTCAGCGCCGCTTCGGCTCTATGCGGGTGAAAGAACAGCCACCCCGTTCGGTACAGCAGGAAATCGGCTAGCGTAACCGTCATCTCGTGCTCGACATTATATTTCAATTCACTATACATCAGCTTCTCATCGGTCGTGTCATATTCCGTTACGTCTGCCATGCCTTGCAGCATAATGGCTGTATCGGAGCCGTAACGCGCGATCAGCTCCAGTACTGCATCAGGCACAAGGTCGAACGTCATGCCAAGCTTCACCAGCCGCTGCTTCATACGGGGAAAAGGCATGGCGCCTGCTTGCCCTTGCCCGCCGCCAAGCGGCTCATAGTCCGCACGGCTGGCGGGATAGATCGTTCCATAGCAGTCCTGCAGTTGAGCGGAGACAAAATCGACGACTGCCTCTGCACGCCTGAGCACTCCTGCAGGAGCCTCATCCGCAACGGCAAGCAAGCCGCTATCGCACAAGCGGATGCCTTGCCCCCTGTAGCGTCTGGCCGTACGACTGCCTTCTTCGCCATAGGAGAAGGCAAGCGGCGCGCTCCAAGCGGATACAACATGCTGCGCACTCAGCTGACAATCGGGGAATGCATGCTGCAATAAGAGCAGCAGCTTCCGAATGTCTTCATCGGTCGGTGCCTTGTCCTCTTCCGGAGCTATCGCAGCCTTGCTGTCCACAGCGCGGACATATACGACGCCGGTTAGCGGCATCGCTTCCACCTGCATGCCGCAGTCGGTTGTGAACGCAAGCGGTCCGCCGATCGGAAGCTTCTTCCGATCGAGGACCAGATGCAAGCTCTTCATGAACGGGCTACGCTTGTACGGCTTCCCATCCATGTCCGCCAGATGTTCGCCCATAGGCGACACCCCCGCGACAATCAGTTGATGGGCATGAATATGATATTGCTCTCCACTAATACGATCGGCTACTCTTACGCCGTCTATTCTTCCTCTTCGATAAATAATAGATTGCACATCGACATAATTGCATAGGAGCGCTCCCTGACTGCAAGCGCTCTTGAGCAGCTCCATCGCAAGTCTGGCTTCATTCCTCCTGTAAGCCGGCTCGGTATGGCAAGATCGACTTCCGCCCGCTGCGATCCTCAGCCCTTGCAACGGCGGCATTGCTCCCCGCTCACTTCGGCTTACCTGCTTCTGTTTCCGCCTACTGTCGGCAAGGCGGCGATAGAGGAACCATCGGCAGCCGCTTGCCTTAAGGGCAGCGCTTCCTCCAAGCAGTTGCGTGGCGGTTAGTCGCTCGATCAGGTGGGGGAAGCGGCGTAGCAGCTCTTCCCTTTCCATCGCCGCTTCCCGGCTTACTTTCGCCTTGCGGATAATTCCCGGCTTCCCTTCCTGCCCCCAAGCCAGATAGTCCTGCAGCGTTGAGCCGATCTCATATTTACAGGCATCGGGGACGAAGCTGCCGCAATCAAGCAAGCCTGCCCTCATGCCTCTGAAGCTGGCGTCCCGCACAATGGCCGCCGCTGTCGTCCCCCCGCCAATTACCAACAGATCCAGCTTCTCTCTGGCCATTCGCCCCAGATAGAAGCTGCGTTTTTTCGCCGATAGCATCATGTCCACCTCATCTCTTCTAATCACATCGGATTCACCGGCACCTCGACAATGACATGAAAAAGAACCCTTCTGCCTGAAGAGCGCACTGAAACAGCGCACTCTCAGCATAAGGGTTCTCAGATTCTCCGACCTTAGGTGCTCGATTACGATTATGCTTATTATAGGTGGAATATGACGCTTTTGTCCATCTAACTTTCCATTGAATTGGCCGCCGATTAGTGACAGATCGCTATCAATTGGATTTTACTGCCTATATCCAGCGTCCATCCCGCTCTTCTGCAATCCTGTCATCCTGTCACTAACCCTGCTCATTCGCACCTTTTCGGCGCTCCTATGTATGGGGCATACACTAACCCTGCTCATTCGCACCTTTCGGCGCTCCTATGTATGGGGCATACACTAACCCTGCTCATTAGCACCATTTCGGCGTTCCTATGTATGGGGCATACACTATCTCCGCTCATTCGCACCTTTTCGGCGTTCCTATGTATGGGGCATACACTATCTCCGCTCATTCGCACCTTTTCGGCGCTCCTATGTATGGGGCATACACTAACCCTGCTCATTAGCACCATTTCGGCGTTCCTATGTATGGGGCATACACTATCTCCGCTCATTCGCACCTTTTCGGCGCTCCTATGTATGGGGCATACACTATCTCCGCTCATTCGCACCATTTCGGCGCTACTATGTATGGGGCATACATTAACCCTGATCATTTGCATCTTTCCGGAGCTACTATGTATGGGTCATACACTAACCCTGATCATTTGCATCTTTCCGGAGCTCCTATGTATGGGGCATACACTATCTCCGCTCATTCGCACCATTTCGGCGTTCCTATGTATGGGGCATACATTAACCCTGATCATTTGCATCTTTCCGGAGCTCCTATGTATGGGGCATACACTATCTCCGCTCATTCGCACCTTTTCGGCGCTACTATGTATGGGGTGGCGAACACTAGTCGAATAATCCACTCGCATCAAGCTGTCTACTTCATTAAGGTAACTGTGCAGCTTTCTCCCGCCTCAAGTGGAATGTCCGCAATCTCGTTCCGTCCGCATACGACGACCTCCGTTTTGCCGTCCCTATGCAGATGAAGCCTTTCCCCGGAGAAATCATTTTGCAGCCGGAACGCGCCTGCACGTTCAGCCCGCAGCTCCACATACTCCAGTTGCCCCGCACACATGCGCGCGGATATGACAATGCCCATCTCCCCTCGGAAATCCCGGAACGCGACCTCCCGCTCCGCCCATTCCGCCGGAATGGCCGGGAATACGCGAAGCGTCCCTCCATCCGCGTGCAGCAGCATATCCTGAAGCGCACTAATAGCGGCAAAATTGGACTCCAGCGTGAACGGCCGATAATGGAACATCGTTACACCCGCATTGCGGAAATCCCCGTTCAGGTGGAAGCCGTTCGGCGAGCACAAGTAGCGCCACATCTGCTGAAGATGATAGATCGCAGCCTCCCCATTTCCCTGCTGGGCATACATCGCGGCTGCCCATGCGAACGAGAAGCCGACCCATTGTCCTTTGCCCAGCACCTCCAAGTTATAAATCGACGCTCCGACAACCTTCTTGTCACGCTCCGAGTTCCGCGGGTCCAACAATTGCAGCGGATAGACAGCCATCATATGTGAGAAATGCCGGTGGCTCTCCGTAAGCGACTCCTCCGGATTGACCATCAGCACATCGCGCTCGTTCACCGCAAGCTCAGGCAGCTGAGTCAGCACCGCCGACCAACGGTTGCACTCCTCATGAAGCTCCAGCCGCTCGGCCATATCTGCCAACCGCCGGAACAAGTACATAAGCAAAGCCACATCATAATTGCTCATGGGGTCAAGCCAAGCTGCCAGACGGTTGTCGTGAAACTCCGGGGAGCTGGATACCGGCAGCCTTAGCTTGCCGTCTTCTCCGGGAGTGAGCCAACGCAATACGCACTCTGCCGATTCTTTGAAATAAATATACGCCTTCTCTCGCAGAAACGTCCGATCCCCTGTATATAGCCAATAATGATCGAATGCCTGGCATAGCCAAATATGGTTCGTAATGCTCAAGCTGTACATCGGCCAGCCGCACATTGCTCCGCCTTTCAGCGTCATAACCGACGGCAAGTTGATGCCGGGCGCGTCGTAGAAGCTTTGAGCGAATGCCCTCGCGGCGGGGCGCAGCTCCCACAGAAAATCGATGAAGCTTTCCCCTTCCTCCAGCCGGTTCGCCTTCATATAGTGCCAGTAGCTAAGCTGCGTATTGAGATCGTTATGGTAATCGCCCTTCCACGGCGGAAGCTTGCCTTCATCCGCTGTCCATACGCCTTGCAGCGGCATCGGCGGAGCTCCTTTGCGCGAGCAGGAAGCGAGCAAGTAGTTGGTCAGAAGCCACATGCCCTCCGCTTCCTCGTCCGGCAAGCTGATGGAGCTCTTGTCCCAATACAGCTTCCACCAGGCAGCGTGATCGCGAAGGGCGCCATCATATCCTTCGGCCAGCGCCGCCTTCACCTTCCGCTTCGCCTCCTCCAGCCACGCTTCACCGTCATGGTTCGCCGCGATGGCATAGACGACAAGCCGTTCTCCTTCAGCCGACTCCCGCTCGCCGACGATGATGGCGTACTCCAGTTCTAGCAAGGTCTTCTGGTGGAACCAGCACAAGCCCCCCTCTTCATGCAAGGTGGCAGCTGGGAATCCAAGCCGTGTAAGACTAGTATTAAAAACATCATGATCCCCGCCCTCTTCGTGAATGCCGGTATAGTCCGGCGGTACGACCGCCAGCTTGCCGGACATTCCCGCTTCACCCGCAATGCGCATATAACCGAGACCGTTCTCCGCATGAAGGAAGCTCGACACTTGCATAGTGCGGCTGCCGAAGGAGAGATCCACATGCGCGCAAGCCTCGCGCAGCGCCAGTCGGCTGACAACTTGGTCGGCAGGCTGCTCCATGCGCAACTCAAGACGTCCCGCCGGCAGCTTCGTCGGATACGGGTAGCGCTCATAGCTGCTGTCGAAGCGGGCCTGCAGCTCTTCCTGATCACCACGGCGCACACAGTCGATCAGCTCCGCGTAAGTGAATCTTTCGTCCAGCACCTCCGGCGCCAGCCTCAGATCCCACAGATCGCCTCGGTCGAGACTGAACCGCAGCGGAGCCCCGTCTCCCCACAGCAGGCAGCCCGTCAGCCCGTTGCCGAGCGGCAGCGCCTCATCCCATCTCGCTATAGGCTCTTTGAACAGTAAATCATGCTTCTCCAACTTCAATCCGCCTCCTTGTGATAGCGCTTCCCAATTCATGTTCAGATGTTCGGTTACAACTCGGTTGGTCACACCACTGGTCACATACCCGCTCCAAGAGTGCCTCATAAGCACCAAAGTTACCTTCTATCGCTCATTTTGGTCGCATAGCCACCGAGAAATGAGCCCGAAAAGTGGGGGGATCGACCATTATGGTCACATAGCCGCGTCAAGAATGCCTCACACGCTCACTTTGTACGATAATTCGTACAAATCCAACCCTTTCCGGGCCTCACACGCTCGCTTTGTACGATAATTCGTACAAATCCACTCCTCTTCAGGCCTCACACGCTCGCTTTGTACGATAATTCGTACAAATCCACTCCTCTTCAGGCCTCACACGCTCGCTTTGTACGATAATTCGTACAAATCCACTCCTCTTCAGGCCTTACACGCTCGCTTTGTACGATAATTCGTACAAATCCAACCCTCTTCAGGCCTTACACGCTCACTTTGTACGATAAATCGTACAAATCCAACCCTCTTCGGGCATCATTCGCTCGCTTTGTACGATAAATCGTACAAATCCACTCCTCTTCAGGCCTCACACGCTCGCTTTGTACGATAAATCGTACAAATCCAACCCTTTCCGGGCCTCACACGCTCGCTTTGTACGATAATTCGTACAAATCCACTCCTCTTCAGGCCTCACACGCTCGCTTTGTACGATAAATCGTACAAATCCAACCCTTTCCGGGCATCATTCGCTCACTTTGTACGATAATTCGTACAAACCTGCCACGCCACCCCTCAGGCTCTCCGGAGCTCTCCGCATTTCCGTCAATCGACAGAGACAACCTCGCTCTCATATGAGCGCTATTTGTTCTCCTTATTCCGCCACAATCCATCCGACCTCATGCTCCTCCAGCGTCTGCTGCCAGCCGCGCGGCATCGGCACTTCGCATATGACCATATTGATCTGCCGCCATTCGGCCGTGCGGTAGAGATGGGACTGTCCGATCTTGCTGCTGTCCGTCATCACGATCGTCTGCTTGGACTGCTCGATCATTCGGCTCACCAATTGTCCCCGCTCCGCATCGAAGGAATTGATGCAGCCGTTCAAGACGATGCCGTCTACCGATACGAACGCCTTGTCAGCGTTGAACAGCGCCAGCATCCGCTCGGCTACCAGGCCCGATACGCGGGACTGCGCGGCATTCACTTTGCCGCCGATGAAGTAGATGTCTCCGGAGAACAGCTCCTTGTTCTTGTATTCCATTAGAAGATGCAACGCGGCAATGGAAATCGTAAGCACAGTAAGATTCTTCTTGTTCATTAAATAATGGATCATCTGCATCGGTGTCGTGCCGTCATCGATGAAGATGACATCGTAATCCTCTACAAGCTCCGCAGCTGCTTTCCCAATGCGGCGCTTCTCTTCCATATAAAGCACTTCCCGCTTCATATACGTCGGCTCTTCGTTGTCGAGATTGATCTTGATGGCCCCTCCGTATACCCGCTTCAGCCGGTTGTCTGCCTCCAGCTCTTCCAAATATCTGCGAATGGTCTCCGAGGAGACACTCAGATGCTTTACCAGCTCCAGCGTCTTCACTTGGCCTTCTGCATTCAATTGCTCCAGAATATACGCTTTCCGTTCTTCACCTGCTAAAGACAATAGTCCGGCCCCTTTACGTCATAATGATTACTTCATTATAACGTTAACAATTGGGACAAGCTACTGCTTTTCGCAGGCTGCATCACTGTTACGTGCCCCATATCCCAATTGCGATAATGCCCGCGGTAATAAGTCCCGCGAAGGATACACGTCTAATCCCGTCCGCTTCCTTCAGCAGCCAGATGCCGAAGAGCGTTCCGACCACCGTGCTAATTTCCCGGATTGGCGCAAGCTGCGAGACGGTTCCGAGCGTCATGGCGAACAGGAACAGAATATAGGAGCCGGGAGCCAGGAAGGTGCCGATCAGAATTTTTCCCCATTGGCGCTTCCATGCAGCTCCGATCTCACGGGAGGTCAGAGCGCTGCGAAGCAGCATAAGAGAGAAACCGACATTGGACAACGCGATGAGGGACAGTGGCGATATATGCTGAAGCAGCATTTTATCCGTAAGTGTGTAGCATGTAATGGATGCGCCGACGCCAAGAATAGGCCAGTATGACGTGAAAAAACTGCGCCACGGCAGCCGCCAAAGCCCCCCGATAGCGAATAAGCCAATAACGATCGCCGATACGCCCAGCCAGCCAATAAGCGTCAGTCGCTCGCCGAACAGCCATACTCCCAGAATAGGGACGAGCAGCGCTGCAATCCCCCTCATGATGGGATACGCCTGCGACATATCCGCACGCTCGTACGCCTTCGGCAAAAAGAACGCATAACTCATCTGAAAGAGGAAGGTCATGGCCATGAACAGATAACCTTGAAGCGGCACACCTTGCCAGATGTCATGAATGAGGAATGGCAGAAACAAAACAATGCCGCAAACATGGATGAGCCACAAAAACACATTTTTGTTGCTGCTGGACTTCGTATACAAATTCCACACGGCATGCGTAACACCGGAGCTAAGCACCAAAATAACAGCTATTGCGATGATAAACACCTCACTCTAAAAATCAAATATAAACCACATAAAACAACACGATTTATAATAAATAAAGTTGTTTTGTTATGAGTTTATACCTGGATCGACTTTACGTCAACGTATTTCTTTACAAAGTCTTAATAAAAGTGTCCGGGTAGGGGCTCTTTCTGCGCTACAGCCTATGCGCCATGACTTGCAACCTCGTATTCGCACACTTTGCGTGTTCCAACCTATACACTCCGCCTTGCAGCAACGACTCGCGCGCTCCCCCTCCGGCAATCAACAAACTGCCCGCAAATAAAAAAACCGAGTCTAAAGGAATATATCCCCTAGCCCGGCTGTCCCTGTAGGTTTCAACGATTTGTTCACTTAATAATATTGCTCATTTTTATATCAAGGAATATCTCTAGCAGGTGGCGGTGCACTAACGTGAATATTAATTGTATAAGGTTCAATACGTTCGGTATCAACATTGTCTCCGAAGACACTGAAGGTTAAACGACTTTCATCCTCAGCCCGCCATATTATAGAATCACTCGGATATTGCAGTGGATTGAAGTCATCTTCACTCCTAGTAAAACTTTTGAATTCGGAATCCAGAGCACTTTTCACTTTTTCAACGGTCGCTAAATATTTATCTTTATCCTCAAATGTTGCCCAATATTCACCTGATACAAGCATATTAGGTTCGTCGGTGAAATTGTACAAAATTGTCTCCACATTTAGTTCCACTTCTTTAAAAGTTATTTTTTGTGGGTGCTTGATCACATTAGGCCGAACTTCTAAACCATCATTTTGCTTTATATTCTCATGATTTAACATTTCTTCTTTACTTACAAACCAATCTATGCCCCGAAATTCAAACGTTTCTCCATTGTAAAGTGTATCTACAAGTTTCTCAGCTGAAACCTGTTTATTATTTACCTCATTGATAACTATACTTGCAACAATCACACTAATAATCACTATCCCTGCTATTAAAAGAAACTTTCTTTTATTTTTGGTATCCTTCATTGAATAAATTCGCGTTTTCATTTCCATGTTCCCTCCTTTTCGTTTCTTAGTTGTTTCATTATGTTTCTTATAAGTTCATTCTACACCCCATTTTTTCCAACATCAACCATTTATGCAAAGAAACAATGATTTCATTTGATCTGTTGGCAAAGCTGAAATTTTCGAAATGACTCGCAAAACCAAAAAGCCGAGACTGGAGGAATATATCCTCTAGCCCGGCTGTCCCTGTATCCCTGTATCCCTGTATCCCTGTATCCCTGTATCCCTGAATCCCTGTATCTGTATCCCTGTATTCCTGTATCCCTATGTCCCCGTATGACTTATTGCAGCGGAATGCGGTATTCCGACTCCATCTCGATAATATGCTCGCCCTGATTGTATACCCAGCAGAAGTGGAACCTGTCGCCCTCATAACCCGTCCGCTGGCGAATGTCCGGCACAATGACCGCCGACAGGTTATCGCGTATCGCAGCCTCCAGCTCCCGCAACCGCGTCAAAGTCGCCGCTGCCGCCTGCTGCGCCTGCTCCCCTTCAAGCGTTTGCTCGTAATAGAGCAGCGCCAGTTCCTCTTCGGACAACCCATCCTGAAGCGGATAACCCGAACCGCGGAACACTTCCTTCACCGTCTTGATCCAGTCCTCTATCAAATCCATCTTCACATCAAACATCAAAGACCTACCTCCTATAGCCTGATCCTGCAAGCGAAACCCTGTTCCCAACCATTTTGCCCCCCGAAAAGTGAAATGTCAATTGTATGGCCGAACACGGATCGCAAAACAAAAGCCCTCGCATGTAGAGAGTCCGGAGGTTGGTTCATCCACTCTATTGCCCCTGGTTTTGTGCATCCTTCGTCCCACCGCCGTCCGCTAATTTCGAATGAATCCCCCGATATTGACCAGGCGACAATCGAACGACTTTTTTGAACACTCTGATGAACGATGTCACATTGGAATAGCCCAGTTTATCCGATATTTCCTGAACCGTTGCGTCCGATTCAAGCAATAATTTTTTGGCGTAATCCAGGCGCAGACCGATTAGAAAATCGCTGAAATTCTGCCCCATACTTTCTTTGAATAGCTGGCTAATATACTTCGGACTAATCTGAAAACGGTCGCTTAGAAGAGTCAGCGAGAGATCCAGATTCATATAATACTCCGCAACATAATCGCGAATCTCATGCATCAACGCATTATGACGCCGACTCTGCGAGAGCCCCTCCATCTCTAAGAAAAGCCGGTTCAATATGTCCAGCAGGCGGCCCTCAAGCTGACTCAGCGTATCCGATTGCTCAACCGCATTGATCAATTTTGGCTTGAACTCTTCCTGCCAAAGGCGAACCGCCTCCGGCATTGAACTCTCCAGTTCGTATTCCAAATGAAACATAAAGTTATGCAACAAACGATCGACATCGTCCCTTTGAAAATAATGCGATGCCATTTCATGAATCAGCTTTTTCATTTCATTTGACCATCCGGGTTCCATCATGCGCAGCTGTCGTACGATATTTCGAATAGTCTCCAAATAGGAGAACCATTCGGCTTCGGCATCCCGTTTCCCGTTCGTCTCGGCGGCATCGATAATTTGATTCATGCCGAGAGACATTTTACGGCTAATGGCCACGGCCGCCTCCTCAAAGGATTGGCTAATGGATGTTTCATCATCGGCTGCCGTACCGATTCCAATCGTAACCGTGAAAGCAAGATGTTCCTCTACCCATACCCTTATTTGCTCGGAAAGCTGCAGCATGCGATGCTCCATAGATTCCTTGTCGGTATCATGCAATAGAATAACCATCTGGTTTTTGGATACCCACTCCGCAACAATACCCAGTTCATTCTGGTCGGCAATCTCCGACGCGACACTGCTAACGATAAATTTGAATAGCGATTGATCGTTCGGATTATATTTCATGCCAAACTGCACATAGTTGTCGAGCTCAAGAAGGGCTACCATGAAATGACGGGACTCCATCCATCCGAAATGCTGCCTTTCCTGCTTCCACGCCTCAAGATCGTCTTCGAATTCTCCTCTCAGCAACATTTGAAGAAACTGTTGTCTTCGAATGACCAAATGTCCTTGCTGTTGCTCCTGAAACATCATATTTCTTGTGATGAGCCGTTCAATCGCTTGATCAATGAAAGCGAACTCGTTGAGTTTACCTTTTGAAGCGTTTTTCGTCGTCTGAGAGGAAAATCGCTCGATCCGGTGCATGATGGACTGAATCGGCTTATAGCTTTTACGTATCACATAGAAGGTTAAACCAATCGCTAACACGATGGCTCCAAGGGCTAACATTATCCACACCAAGCCGCCATGAAAGAGGAAATCGAATAATTTTCCGCCTTTCATGCTCATTCGGTACGTCCACCCCGTATAGTCTGACACAATATCGGCACTTAACCGCTTACTGGCTATTGATGAACCTTTTTCTTCGAAAAATGGACGTCCTTCCGTATCGTAAAGATTGAAGTCGGCCATTGTTCTGTCCATCATTTGTCCGATGAATCGTTGGAAGGATGAAAGCTTGACATTAACAACCAAGTAGCCCAGGCTTCCGGAATCCTTCGGAACTTTTACGCCCAGGGATATGACCTGCGACGCGGCTTTCGAGCCGAGCAACTCATTTTCTTGCTGTCGCGGGGAAGTCCATACGCCTGAATATGGCTTCTGCAGCGCTTCACTGAGAAAGTGACGGTCAGGAAATTGCTCTAATGGGCGTATCGTGCTCTGATCAAGCACTCTCCCATCTAGCGCTCGATATAGATAAATGGAGTCAATCATGCTATAGCGAATCATCAGACCGCTTAATAGATTGGATATCTCGAAATCCTGCGCCTGATCCGAAGGGGAGTCAAGATATGTCTCCAGCCCCCCTCCGCTTTCCGTGATGTCTCGAACGTCCAACGCGATTCTTTTCAGCGTATTATCCACAATATTGGCTATATAATCGGCCGTCAATCGATTGGCATGTATGGCATTGCGAACATTCAATTCATTAATAATAGATGAAAAAATAAAAATAATGATACTCACTGTAACAAATAATATAGGAAGATAGGAGAGAAGCATTCTTTTCATGTAGTTATTGTTTTTCATCGCTATTCCTCTCCTTGTTTATGCGTAAATAGGGACAACCCCCTGGAATAGATGGGGTTGTCCTTGTGTTTTAGTTCATTTCCCGATAAGCGGCTCTGCGTTCGTCAATGACAGCTTGCCCGCCTAGCTTGAGTAACTCCTGAATGCCAGATTCATAGATTTTATCGAATTCTTCGGCATTTTTGGCCAAAACGCTCATGACCAAAATTTCCTGAAGTTTATCCTGAAGCACCTTGTTATATTTAATATCGGCCTCGATCGGCCGTTCGAAATGCGGTGGCGTATACCCGTCCTTCGAGCCGTTAATCATCGATTGCTTCGCCAATTCTTTGTACTCCGGGAACGAGAGGGCAACCGCCTCGAGATTCTTCTCTTGAGATCCGAAGTCTTTCCCATTAATGACAAGGGCGATATCCGCATTATTATAGAACGTTTTCTTGGCTTCGTCAGTCGTAATCGCCACAGGGAAGCCGTCTTGAATTGTATGATGCATGCCTTCTATTCCATTTGTCAAGGTGAACAGCACCTCCGGCTGCGACATCCAATCCAAATATTTGATGGCTTCGGCCGCATGCTTGCTGGTCTTGGGGATCATAACTTGAATGCCGATCGGTTCGTAAATGCGTTTCGGCGTTTGGCCAGCTTCATTCGTAAACGGATCAATCGCCATATATTCGGCCCCTGGAACATTCCCTTTCATCGCATCGAACACGTTGCCTGCCTGCATCAAGGCGGGATGGGCGGCCAATGCCGTAAAGGCGCCGACAAGGCCATTCGCTACATTGCTTTCGAATTGTTTGCCGTCTTTGTCGAGTGCAAAATCCGGACTGACCAATCCTTCCTGATTCCATTTGTTCAAATATTGAACACCTTCTTTAAAACCAGGCTTCATTACGTCAACGCCTCCTGTTAACGCATGAAAATCCTCATCCGACATCTCTTTCAAAAAGGATCTAATCATGACCAGAGGAGTTGTAAGCGCTGTACCGTTAAAGGCGCTAAATGCATATGGAATAACTTTGCCGCCCGTATTGCCCGGATCTTTCTCCTTAAATGCTTTCAGCACATCATAAAACTCTTCTGTTGTCTTAGGAGCCTCAAGCCCCAACTTGTCCAGCCAATCCTTTCGGATATAGGTGGATTGTGTATACCTCAGCGTGCGTTTGGCAGGAATCGTATATTGCTCGCCATTGAATACACCGTAACTAAGAACCTCATCTCCCAGAAACTTCTTCAAGTTCGGACCGTATTGATCAATCAACGAGCTAAGCTCCGTCAGACCTCCGTCCTTCACGTAATTATAGATGGTGTTCTTGTCATACGTAAATACAATATCGGGTGCATCTCCAGTCGACATGAGCACATTAAGCTTATCTACCTCTTGATTTCGCGGAACCGGTACAAATTCCATTTTGATATTGTTAGGATCGCCAAAATTTTTCTGAATCCATTGCGTCCAGTAATTATCGGTAACCGGACCGGCGCCGGCAGGAGCATTCCCCCGATCAAACACCTCTACTTTCAGCGTGACAGGGTCCTTGCTTGAATTGACGCCTTTGCCATTAGAGGAAGGCTGGGCCGCATTCCCGCCGTTATTGCCGGAGCAAGCAGTCAACAAGCTCGCAAGCAGCGTCGTCATCAACATCAGCAGTACCCATTTTTTGTAAAACCCTTTCATCCTTCAATCTCCCCTTTATTGTTGTATGGACTTTTTATATGTGTATCACTCCCGAAATGACGGAAGGATTACCCTTATCCTTGAGCTGTTATGACTATTCCGTTGTAAAGCAACCCTTAATGGCTGTTATCCTTCTAAAACCGTTATTTGATGTACCGCTGCCGTAACACTTCACGTTTATTGTTATCTTGCCAAGCAAGTTTGTTGACACATCAAGGCTGTTCATGGATGATGTCCCGCTTCCCGATATCACCGAGCTGAATGCAACGACAGCATCACCGATTCCAACCTCTATTTCGTTTACAACGTGTCCGTCGAGTGAGCTCTGGTGCTCAAATTCCATTGTGCCGTGGGCTCCTGTTATCTCTATGAATACGTTGTATGAGTTTCCAGTTGTGATGTTTGCACTGTTCTCTATAGTCAATATGTACGGCTTTCTTTTCTCATCAATAGTCAGAGTTTTTGACAGCATGGTCGTGGCTGTCGCAGAGTGATTACCGTTTATAGCTAAGGTCCCCACGGCAGAACCAAGCAGGCCCCCAACGACGAAATCTTGATTTTTGATAGACTTTGTTGCAATTATTTTTGAGAACTGGTCTTGCGGTGTTCCGTATGTTACGCCTTTGAATTTTGTCCTTTGCCCTTGATCGTGAATAAGACCTGAGTTCCTTGCCGGGAAATTAACCCCGCCAACACTGTTGTCATTACCGTATATGTTGATTTGGTCGGAGTTGGTCGGGATGCTTGAATCCCAAAACGAGCAGGCTATATCGCTCATTCTACCAACTATGTTAAGAAGCTTGTACTCTGCAACCCGTGTAGGCTGATGCTGAAAAATGTAGTTGTTTGCCGCTATTTCTTCCTTTGGCGGCCTGACATTTTGCTGACCGTTTGAATAATACTCATCCACCATTCTCCTGGTGCCGGCGGCGTTTATTTTTATCGTGTTTGATGTCACGTAGCTATTTCCATTCTCAGCGCCAGAGTAGGCTGTGTTATCACACATAACCTTGCATGCCGTATCCATTTTGGACAGCGATATGTCTGCTTCGATACCGCTAATGATCGCCCTTCTGTTGCTCGTCGCGACACCGCTTAATACGAGACAGCTTCCGCCTATGGTATCGCTTACAACTCTAGCTTTAATTTCTGTCTCAAATTCTGCAACATACCATCTATCATTCAGCGTTCCGTCGATAAAGAAGAGGTCTGGGGACGCGCCGATAATTTCCACATGTCCATGAAAATCGCTATTAGGATGTGGTTTTACTTTTGTCGCTCCGTCTGTAACCAGGAGGTTTGCATGCAATGAAACGAACGGCAGTATCTCTATCTCCCCGGAAATAGCAAGCTTTTCCCTCGAATAGAGAGCTCTCTTGCTCGAATTTGATATGGCGTTTTCGTAGGTGATCGCCAATGACAGGTTTGGCCTGTTATTTGCAACATTGCCCCCGCACCCCCATCCGGATAAATCTCCATTTGCTCTTTTATGAATTGCCGTTTTCGGTAAAAACTCAAAAGGCTTCGAAACACCGCTTACCGTAACGTCATAACCAGCGTAATTGTTGGAAGATATATGGGTTACTGCTCTTGAGGCTGATGGGAAATCGCCACTCGGTTCCCACAGATAGGCAGCGGTAATATCGCCTCCGACATCAAGCCATAAAGCATCTACTCCAGCCGGAATGCTCGTTGATTGGGGACCAAGCTGCAGCACCTCCTTGTGAAAGGTGCAGCCCGTGTACCAATCGAATTGCGTCGCCATTTGCGCATTTTTGGTTTCATCCATCTTGTCGGCATAATCCTTCTCCTCTTTCTGAGCGTAAACATGTACGCCTGATGGCAGCTGGCTGGTGACGGCTGCACCTGCCAGAATGCCGAGAGAGGCCACAAAGCGTCTGCGGCTCATAAAACCGGATGAAGCCCCATTGTTGTCCGTTGTCTTTGGATCGAACAGCCCTTTTTTATCCACAATAAATCCTCCTTTTTTTTGCTCTTTTATGGACTTTTTCTATGTTTATCACTCCCGAGTTGGCGGAAGGATCAACCGTTACCCTTTGACGGCTCCAATCATAATACCGGATACGAAGTAACGCTGCAGCCAAGGATATACAATCAAAATCGGCGTAGTTGCAAACATAATGCTTGCCGCCTTCAGCCCTTCGGGAACGACATTCGTTTGCATTGCCCCTTCTTGAGCTGTCAGGTCCGTCACCATACTGTTCATCACAATTTGGTATAGCTTTAATTGAATCGGATACAACTCCGGGTTTGTGATATAGAAGAGGGCATCCATATACCCGTTCCATCTCGATACCGCATAGAATAGACTTAGAGTAGCCAGTACCGGCAGTGACAGCGGCAACACAATGCGTATCAACGTATTGATGTGGGAACTGCCGTCCAAGTAAGCCGACTCTTCAAGACTCGATGGGATCGACATAAAGAAGGTTCTGAGAATGATCAAATTAAATGCGCTTATCATCCCCGGCACGATTAGCGCCAATAAATTGTCCAGAAGTCCAAGCTCTTTCACAAGCAAGTAATCCGGAATCAAGCCGCCGCTGAAAAACATGGTGAATACGATAAGCAGCATAAAAAACGATCTGCCCTTTAACCCTTCTTTCGTTAACGGATACGCCGCGCAAATACTCATAATCATACTGATGATGGTGTAGGCCAACGTCAAGCCAATGGTCAAGCCCATGGACTTTAACATTCTTGCATCTTGAAACACAATTTCATAGGCGTTGAAGTCCCATCCTCGCGGGAAGATCGTCACCGCATTGGAGATGATAGCCTGCTTCGAGCTTAAAGATATCGAAATAATATGCATAAACGGCAACAAGCATATAAGTAAAGCGATCGTGATCACCGCCATAATGACGATATCCCATATCCGGACCTTTTGCATCTTTCGTTCTACTTGGTTAGTCATTTTTCAACCTCCTACCAAAGCCCTTGTTCGCCAAATCGCTTCGCTATTGTATTAGCTAATACAACGAAGAAGAGACCTATAAGCGCTTGGAATAATCCCATTGCTGTCGCCAGTGAAAATTGTGCCGACTGTAAACCTACTTTATAGACGAACGTACTGATGACTTCCGCATAGTCCATGACGAGAGGATTGCTCATCACATAGGGTCGCTCAAAGCCAATGGTCATAATATGTCCGAGCTGCATAATCAGCATGACGACAACCGTGGAGCGAATGCCCGGCAACGTAATGTGCCACATTTTTTTCAATCGTCCCGCTCCATCTACCTCAGCGGCCTCATAAAGATCCTTGTTGATCCCTGTAAGAGCCGCCAAGTAAATAATCGTCCCCCAGCCGGCGCTTTGCCAGATTCCCGTCCCCAAGTATACGAGCACCCAGTAATTTTTATCTGTCAGAAACGGAATGGATTCAAAACCAATCGCGTTCACGACATAATTAACAAGTCCTGTATTTGTGGAAAACATTTGATAGACGAGTCCGCCGATAATGATCCAGGAAATGAAGTGCGGCAAATACAGAACGGTTTGAGAAATCTTTTTAAACCAGACAACCCGAAGCTCATGCAACAAAAGCGCGAGTACGATGGGCGCAGGGAAGGCAAACACGAGATCGAGCAAATTCAGCAGCAATGTATTTCTGATCACCTCGTAAAACTGACTCATGGCGAACAGTTGACGGAAATTATCGAAGCCAACCCATTCGCTGCCCGTTACGCCCCGGAAAATGCTATAGTCTTGCAAAGCGATGGCAACCCCGTACATAGGTCCATATTTAAATAAAATAAAAAAGGCGATCGGAAGCGCCAGCAGCATGTACAACTGATAATCCTTCCGTAAAACGCCCGACCTTCGATTCGTGCCAAACGTTTGTCTTCCCGGCAATTGACTGCTTCTTAATTTTTCGTTCATGTTCATCCCTTCTCTCTGTTGTCATGCGATTCGCCCCACTCTTCTTCCCTTCCCGAATGGGCCGGTTCAAGTTGATAACCACAATATACCGGGCAGGCGAATCTTGCACAATAGACACTTTTCAGGGTGCTATCCCATTTCCGAAACCGTTGATAGGACTGGGTTCTTGAGCTGGAGCATGTCAAAAAGCCATTGATTCATCACATATTAAAGCTGCAGAAATAACAAAAGAAGCCCCTGCACTTAACTGCTTTCACTTCATTGAAAGCAGTTATTTATGCAAAGACTTCTTGTATTCTCTGATTAGCTGCATTTATTTATAGTCTTTCTTCATAAGGACAATCCGTGCTTCATCCGATGACATCCGTTTACCCCATACAGCTCAATGATCCCAATGCGCAAATGATTATGTTCATCTGCAAAAGTAAAAATGATTTTGCGGCTGTCAGGACTGAAGGAAGGGTGCGGGTGGCCGGGATGGCGGTTCCAGCGATTTACACGACAAAGCATGCGAGACTTGCGCGTCATCAGATCAATTAGTACAATCTCGCAGCCTCTTCCTTCATTCAGCAAAGTATCCGCGACGACATATCGGCCGTCAGGGCTTGGACATGCATGCCAATAGCGGCAATCGCCATTAATAGGCTCAGCCAATGCACCATCGCGGCTTACGCGATAGATGCCCGTCGGCGCTAGCGGACTATGCGGGTATTTTATAAAATAAAGCCACTCGCCATCATAAGACCACATCTCATGACCGACATATTCGCCACACTCGCCGCTTGACAGCTTCCTCTGCATATAGAGATTGCAAGCTTCTCCTGTATCCACATCTACAGACCAGATGCGGTCAACGATATGCTCGGTGCCGCCCTCATGGGCATAAAACAGTTGGTCCGCATACACAGGGTTGATCATCGCATGATTGGCGATAGGATGCGGCTCGAGAAAGTCGGGCTGTATAACCGTCTTCACCTCTCCTGTTGCGGCATCTATCGTACCGACCGCATATTTTCCCGCTTCCTCCCAATAGACGCCCAATCGCTTGCCGTCATTCGTAATCGACAGCGGCTCAAGAAATGTGCAGCCTTTCGGATGCTTTGCGATAAGCCGTCGCTCACCTGTTTTCATATCCAGAGCTAGTAGCTCGGTCCCCATACTGTAGTAAAATACATCATCCGCCGTAACTAATCCGCTAAAGCATAGCATAGCTTCCTGCAGCACTCGGGCAGAGCCATCAACCGTATCGATCTCCATCATTGTACCAATCATTGTTGCAGGATCCACATCAACCGCTGCAACTATATGGCGGCTATCTGCACGCCAGGACACAACCGTAAAATAAGAATGTGCCGTATGACTGCCGCTCTGTCCAATTCCTTTATACGTAAGCCCCGTCTCAGGGTCGGTTATCTCACTTATTTCCAGCACGCCCCGCATCCCCCTAAGAAAAAGTAAAGCTATCTCTCCGCAGTGCATAACTACAGAAGAGATAGCTGCTGTCCATTTATTTTTGAATCGTCACTTTGGAAAGCACTTCATTATCGAAGTTTTGGGCAGCCTCATCAAGCAATGCCTTAACATCAGCCTTCTCATTCGTGAATACTTCTTGCATCACATTCGTAATCGCTCCGTAAAACTCTTGTCCGTTGTATGCTGGCTCTGGAATACCAACCATGGCTTCGATTACTTTTGGATCCAGCTTATATACATTGTCCGGGTATTCATCGAGCAGAGCCTCGAACTTTTTGCCGAATTCTGAATCCGCCTTGTAATAGTACGCGGCACTTCCGTATGCTTTAATTTGCCCCTTCGCCTTACGATCCTCAAGCACGGTTTTCAACACATCGATCTCACTGTCTTTAAACATATCAAAAGTGATGAAGTCGAACGCAGCTTGCTGAACTTCCATCGACTCTTGCGGATTTACGATCATATAGTTTCCTCCCAGAACGCCTACATGAGCTCCGCCTTTTTCCATTGAAGGCATAGGAAGAATCATAAGATCATTTTTGTCCATGCCGCCATTATTAACAGCATCCTCGATTTGACCGCTTTCACCCAGCACAATTGCTGCCCGGCCTTGCTTGAACAGATTGTAGACGTCACCGTAGTTTAATGCCCAGTTTTGCGGCAAAGCATTGCCTTCCCATCTAAGCTTTCTCATAAACTCCATCGCTTTTACGCCTGCTTCGGAGTTGAATGCGGAAACAACCTTATCGCCTTGCACCTCTTGCGCAGCGCCGCCGGCTTGATACAGGAAGTTCGTCCAGTTCCAGCCGCCTTCGTTGCCTTTGGCCATAATAGCAAAGCCGGCGATTCCTTTTGCCGGATCGGCAGTTGCTTTAGCCGCTTCATAGAACTCATTCCAAGTCCAATCCAAGGAAGGAATAGGCACATTTTTCTCTTCAAACAGCTTTTTATTAATAATAATAGACGAAATATAAGCATTTTTTGGAACTGCATATAATTTCCCGTCCACAGTAAACTGCGAGGTAAGCTTTTCATTAAAATCATCTGCAAACTCATAATTTTTCAGGAAAGGCGTCAAATCTGCCGCCCACTCATGACCAACTAGCGTACCGCCTTCTGTAGCCGGCACATAAAATCCGGATGGCGCTTGATGAGCAGCCATTTTGATTCCGATCTCGTCGGACTTATACCACCAATCGTTTTTAACCATTTTGACATGCGGATATTTTTCACCAAAGCGTTTCATTTTGTCCTCGTAAACCGGAATTTCGACTACATTATCCGACTTTGGAAACTGGACCGTAAGCGTGATTTCGCTATTTTCTTTTTCCGCATCCGGTGACGGGCTCACGGAAGCCGGCGTCTCTTGCCCGCTTTTGCCGTTTGTTCCCTTGCCATCATTTCCGCCGCATGCCGACATCAACATCATCGTTGCGATAATCGCCAGCATTCCGACTACTTTCAAATTCTTTTTCATTGTTTTTCCCCTTCCCATTACTGAAAACTTTGCTGCAAATCAAGCATACTCCCATCCACTTTTGACCGCGATGATCTATTCATAGATTGTGATGATCAATTCTCCGAGGTTAGCCTTTTATACCGGACAGATTCAAGCCATGCATAATATTTTTCTGGAAAATCAAAAAGAAAATCAGCGGCGGAATCATAATGATTGTCAATACGCTAAACTTAATATTCCATGGAATAATGCTGGACTCAATAATGTTGCGGTAAACCATGGAAGCAATCGGATATTTATCCTGAGTAGTTAGCACTAGCGAAGGCCAATACCAATCATTCCAAGTCGATGTGAATGCAAAAATAAGCAGCGTTGAAAATACAGGAATGGACAGCGGAATCGCCATTTGGAAGAAGCAGCGAACCTCAGAGGCCCCATCGATCCGCGCCGCATCGAACAGTTCCTTATGAATACCGTCAAAAAAGCTTTTGAGCAGCATAATATTAAATGCATTCGCTGCCGCAGGAAGCCAAAACGCCCAGTAAGAATCAATCAGTCCCAAGCTTTTCAAATTCAAGAAATTGGGTATTAAATAGGTTGCGCTTGGAATCATCAACGTACTCATAAAAAATAGAATAAAGCCCTTGCGAACTGGCAGCTTCATCTGAGACAAGCTAAAGGAGGCCAGACCAATAATAATTAAAGAAAAGACCGCATTCCCTGCAAACAGCAGAAATGTATTGGCAAAGCCCTTTGCTAAATTCACATATTGCAGCCCTTCCTTATAATTGCTCCATTCCAACTGCTGCGGCAAAAAACTGGGCGGGAATGTGAAAATCTCCTCCTTCGTTTTAAAAGAAGAAAAGATGGTCGTTCCAAACGGATACAGCATCGTAACTGCCAACGCTGCCAGTGCAAGCAGCATGATAGAATAGCCAATCCAAACACTTTTCTTTTTATAGTCAAAGGATGACAGAATGCTCCGTTCCTCTATTCTCATGCTTGCTTGCTCCTTCCTTGAATGCTATACATGACGATCGACAGGGACGCCAATACAATGAACATAAGCACGCCCATCGCAGAAGCTCTGCCATAATTCAAATTCGTGAATGCCTCATTAATGATTTGATACATATACGTCAGCGTTGTGTTGTTGGGTCCGCCGCCCGTTAACGCCATATGCGTCAGGAAGCCTTGCGACGTTCCGATCAGCTGCAAAATAAATAACAAAATATAAAGGTGGCGAATGCCTGGAATCGTAATGTATCGAATGCGCTGCAGCACACCGGCGCCATCCATTTCGGCCGCCTCGTACAAGTCTTTCGGAATGCTTACAATCCCTGCCAAATAAATGAGGGCAGCTGTACCGAAAGACTGCCATGTCTCCGCAATAACAATCGATATCATCGCCATACTCTTGTCCGTTAGCCACATAATCTGCTGACTGCCGAACCATGACATCATCTGATTGGCCGGTCCAAGCGGATCATACAGCCATTGCCACATTCCGTATAATACAACAGCCGGCACAATATTGGGCAAATATACAATTAAGCGCATCGCCCCTTTAAACCATCTCAGCTCCGACACCGCAATAGAAACGATGCTCGGCACCCAAAAACCGATAAGAATACATAAAAGCATATAATAAAGTGTATTAAGAACGGATTTGGCAAGCACGCTGCTTGCAAAAATATCACGATAGTTATCAAGGCCAACAAAGCTGTTGCCTTTCACAAAATCAACATTCATAAAGCTGAAAAAGATTCCTTTTACAATCGGTGTCCACAAAAATATGCAAAACACAGCTATCGCCGGCAGTAAAAAAGCAAGCCCCCAGCCGTAGTCTTTCATTTTTCTGCACCATGGATTAGCGGCTAGCTGTGAAGTTGGAGCTTCAATCTGCCTTAGCATAGCAACCGCCCCCTTCCTTCATTGCTGTTCCAATTGACGGCAAAATTACTGTCAAAACTTGATTCGCTTCATTTGATTGCTGTTCGCTCATCGTCATCACTCCCTCTTTCAGTATAAAAGGGCGAGGCTTCGTTCCCCATGACGGCTCCTCCGCATTTTGTGATTAATCCTCTGCATCTCCACGTAAAAGAAAGAAGACGACCCTGTATCCTTATTTGAGGACGTAATGTTTCTTCGAGAAATCTAGGAATTTACGTAGTGAAGGCCAGCGCTGCGGGGTGTGTTAAGTCCCGAGTCCGGCCTTCGCTTCGTGTTAATGTATCTCATGTTCTCTCAGCGCTTTTTTTACCATCATTCTATGGCGATGCACGGGATTGACGATTGCGTAATTGGCAATCCGACGATTGTTTCCCTCATGGATTTACCGGATTTGGATGCTGCCTTTCCAATCGGCGCCGAGCATTTCGAATACGGGCTCGCCGCTTGTGTCCGTACCGTTCCATATGAGCATCGAGATGGCATTCGGCGACGATTCGCCCATAATTCGCACAGTGTAGCTTTCACCGCCGGAAATCGCCGTGCCTTGCAAGAAGGTGCGTCCTTCCACTGCGACCATCCAATCTGCGTTAAACGTCCAGTCTATTCCCTGCGGCGTGGCATGAATGCGAAACCGGTCAGGCCCGATATTCATATGAACCTTCTTCGCTTTATTCCCGAATAAGGAAGCATCCCCGTCGAGATCGAAGTGGCCATTCAGCCGGATCGAGCCTGCCTGTGAATCATTAACCGCAATATAGGATTTCGCCTCGGATGCAAAATAATAATCACCCGGATGCAATTTCATTCTCGCTTCGTATAGCCCCGCTGCCAAACTCAGCTCTATGGCGGCGACTCCTTTCTCATTCGTCAGGTATATGCCGGACGTTGCTTCTGCCTCAACCGGTATTGCCGTTCCGTCCGGTTGGATCGCGTACAATTCAAGCGCAACCTCACCTCCGCTCACCGGCTGTCCGCCCGCATCCTTCACTGCCGCTTCCAGCTCAATTGCCTCACCTGAAGCTCCTGATGCATCGCCAAGCTCCAAAACCGTGCTGCTATACAGCTCGAACGATACGCTTTTGCTAATCTGCTGCTCGTATACACTCTCAGTCCATACCTCAAACGTATGACTGCCCCTCTGAATCACTTCCGTGCCAGCCATCCACGGTTCGCTATCCAACTCCATTCGCGCAATCTGCCAATTGCCGGATTCGTCCACAAGATTGACCTCGGGCGTCACTCCGTCCCGATAGCTTTCGCCTTCTGCGATACCGCTGATCTGGATGACTGGCTCATATGCCTGCAAAATCCATTGCATGGACCGGAACAAGCTTGGCTTTTTCTCAAGCCCGATACCGGATGCCCACTCGATCCAGCCCTTCCTGCCACTGCCGTCATTGTCATTGACAAGCAATGAGAAATGGATGCCGTCAGGCTGATTGTACTTCATCGGGGCCAGCTCGGACCATGGCAGCGCCAGCTCGTAAATCGTCAGCTTTTGCTCCTCATCGCGTGTAATTTGCAATTGTCCATTCGACACCGGGCCTCTTGCAGCCCCTGTTGGAGCATTCCAGCGATAAATTTGCGGTCCTTTAGCTGTATCGGAAATGCCGTATTCATACCATTCCGATGCGCTGCCCGGCACGCCTTGCGCTATGGCAAATTGAATACTGTCGTTTTTCCATATATCTGCCCCTTCAGCCTGGTAAGCATGCACATCGTCCACCACTTTTGCAGACAAATAAAAATGATCACGGTCGAAATGGAGCCAGAATTGTCCATCCAGATCTACTTTCCCTTTATAATCCGTCATCTGGACTGTACCTTGAGACAGATGGATCGTAGGCACGCTCTCCTCTATGCCTTCATCTAGCTTGCCATCAACGGCAACGGTTTCAATATGGATAGGATTAAAATCAAACTTACCTTCGTATTCAAATGGCTCCGCCTGCTCGAAATTAACCTTTATTTGTACAGGATAGCTTTCCTCCCTGTTCAAAGCGGCTACTCCAATTTTTATAATAGCGGTGCCATCCGATTGAACCAGAACATGATCTGTCTGCATCCCCTGCTGATTTCCCAGCTGCCATTCAATCCCATTGATGACCAGCTCATTTTGCTTGGAGAAATTTTTAATATGCAGCGCAATCGCCTTTTGTTCCAAATCTTTGCTTTCCAAAGCAGGATAAACCTTCACCTCATAGGGATGAAGCGATTGTACTACATATTGCAGCTTGCCTATTCTTCTGCCCTCATCCTGCAGGTAGCCTGTCAGCACCCGCGAACCCGTTTTTGAAATCGCAGCTTGCTGCAGCGGCTGTTCAGTCTGCTGCCCTTCTTCCGCCTCCAGCTCATACTTCTTTCCTTCAAATTCAAAGCTTACTTTAGCCGGAACAGCGCCATTATTGTTCATTTGCAGCGTTAAGTGAACCGCTTCTCCAGCAACAACTGGCTCGCCATAAATTGAAAACATAGACGACTTGACCATACTCTTAACCTCGCCTTTGATATAATGCGGCTCTCCGGATAAGGTTAGAAATACTTTCCCTTGATATGGCGAATACGTTTTAGAATTTCCCATCATATCCGTAATTTGAATCGGAGTATCCGTTTCAATGGCTGTCTGAAGCGGCTCATTGGACCACACGACTCGAAGCTGCTCACCGGACTTTTCAAATTTGTAGCTAAAAATATCCGACCCTGCATATTCCTGCTCCACAAAATCTGCACCGATCAGTTCTCTTGTCATAGTCGCATAGGAGGCATAGGACGGCTTGGGAGTAAACGCTCCTTTTTCATCTTCCCGATTGCGGAGCAAGCCTAGGTGATGCTCATAATAATCCTCTTGCATGCCGTCATTCATCAGGTCATACCAAAAAACCTTTTCCACGCCTTCCCCAAGCGCTTGCACATACGTGCGAACGACATAATTCGCTTGCGTGTTTTCTGGAATGCCTATACTTGCTTTAGTCGGCCAGCCGATTTCTGTATACCAAATCGGTTTTTCCTGTCCATTATTGTATTTGCGCATAAGCTCCTGCACACTGCGCACAGCTTGAACCATCCCGTCCGGCGGACGCTGGCTCTGATAAGGATGGATCGACACTGCATCCATATAGTCCAATCCGCCCAGCTTGAATACTTCTTCAATCCAGTCCAAAGGCGTTCCTGCTGTCGCCATACCCACTACCGTCACATCCGGACGGGCAGCTTTAATTTTCTCGTAAGTCGTTTTAAGCATTTCATAATAGCTGTCCGGACGAGAGCCGGCAAGCCCGTTGCCTCTGGAGCCAAAGCTGCCGTTAAATTCATTGTATACCTCTATAGCTTCAATCTGATTGCCATACAAATCCAACAACGCAACTCCATAATTGGCAAAGCCTGCACGCCCTTCATTCGTATAAGGCGTGCTGTTCTGATCATAGAAAGGATTCGTATAATTCAAAATAATAAATGGATTTAAATCATCCTCTAGCGTTCGCTTCATAAACGCATCCCGATTGGCAGGCTTGCGATATTTCCCCTTCTCATATTCCAGCGACTCCCACGTAATCTCATCACGGAAGCTTTTTGCTCCTGCGCGCCGGATCAGCTTGCTCAGCTCTGTGCTCCAGCCTTCCTTCACCCATGCCAGATGCGTCGATATTCCAAAAGGCGAATCGTCCACCAAAGTGGGATCTTCCGCAGACAAACGCGCTAAAGATACTTCTGCTTCAGCAATCATCTGTCCATCCTTTTCAGCATCGATAGTCACTGTATAGTAACCGTAGCTTTGCAAAGGAATCGTCAAATTTAACAAATGTTCTTGAACAGGCTCGCTGCCCTCTAGCACCTTCTGCTCCAAATGATCGTATACGCTCCAATTCACAGTTGAGCCCTGCGTTGCTATTTGCAAAGCAACCGGCTCATTTTCCAGAAAAATATTGCCGAGCTGCGTTTGTTGAACAGTCAAATTCGGGAATTCAGACGTCATCTCAACCTGATCAATCCAAATGTCTCCGCTGAGCTTGCCACTCACAAAGCTGGACTGGTCCATTAACACCTCGACCCGCTGCACGGGATCATGCCACTTCTGATCATTCGCCCCGCCAAATGAAAAGTAACCCTTGCCGCCATTGAATTTCAAAATTTCCACCTTAGACCATTGTCCATTTGGCGTAAGAGGAACCTTCTGCTGATGTACCTGGCCTGAGCCATCTTTAATACGCAGTGTTACCCACTGAGCATCCGAGGTTTTGGTCCAAAACTCCAGCTTCTTCATAGAAACCGGCGGCAGGTTACTTCCCAGCGAAAGATATTTGCCGCCATTGCTGAAATCTCCGGATAGCTTGCCGGAGTAGACGCCTGATATAACCTCGGCAGAATCGCGAATAAAGTCGCCATTGGCACCCGGAAACTCCATGCCAAAGGCAAGCTCCCACAAATCAAACGTATTTTCAAAGCTGCCGACTTCCGTCTTCCACAGCTCTTGCTGCGGTTCTGCCATAGCCTTAATATCATCAATCCAAACGGTACCGCTAGTTTTCCCGCCTGTTAACCGTGATTTTTCCAATAGAAACTCAATTCGGTCAGCAGGCCCGTTCCATACACCCGGCGTACCCGAACCAAAGGACAAATAGCCCAATCCGCGGTCAAATGCGGTTACTTCAACCTTCTGCCAATCCTCCGAAGCTTGCAGTACAATCGTCTGCTGGTGAACTTGCCCCTTGGCATCCTTTAAGCGAATCGTAATTTTATTGATATCCGATGTTTTGATTTGAAAGGACAAGCTCTTCATATCTATCGGAAGAAAGCCTCGGGAAAGCACAACAAAGCTCCCTCCTGCTCCAAAGCTGCCGGAAAGCTTGCCGGAAAATGCACCTTCGTATGACTCGATTTCATCTCGGACAAAACTGCCTTGAGCGCCTGTTCCATCGCCAAGTCCAAACTGCCAAACCTCCTCTTCCGTTTCAAACCCGCTGATTTGTACCTCTTCCAGCTGTTCTGCTGCGTATGCCCGGAATGTTGCAGCATCCATGAGAGGATTTATAAGCACGGTACAAAGCAGCACTACGGCCAGTACAAGAGATAGCTGTTTTTTCACTGCCAAAACACTCACTCCTTCATCAGTTTATCATTGCCGGCTTTTATTGTAAGCGCTACCGGTTTATAAGCCGATGATCTCTTCTAAGCAAACTATGATCTATTCTCCGCAACCAAGGTGAAACGGCTATCGCCGTCCTTATGGCGATGGTACGTTTCATTTAAAAAAGCCTCGCTGTCCTTTCATCAAGACATGAGGCTTACTGGGGCCGGTTCACTTATATTGTTGTGTATAATCAAGCTGCTTTAGCTCCTCCAGCTTATACAACTTAGGGAGGCGGATAATAGCCCTTAAGCCCCCTTCTTCGCGGAGCTCATAGAAAAGTCCGTAACACTGTCCAAATCTAAGCTTTATCCTCTTATTTACATTACGTATGCCAAACCCTTGGTCAGCATCTGCCCCGTCCATCACAATTGATTGAAGCTTATGCAAGTCCACAGGCCGAAAACCATTGTCCTCTACCGTGATCCGCACCTCATCAACTGCTTCTTTAATCCGGACGTTGACTTCCCCTTCCCCATCCATCTTGCCGATGCCATGCAAAATACTGTTTTCCACTAGCGGCTGAATAATGACTTTAGGCAGCAAGCAATTCTCCACAGCGGGATCAACCTCAATGCTAAATTGAAAGGAGTGCTCGTATCTTTTTTCCTGCAAATGCAAGTACGACTCCACATGCTCCCGTTCCTCGCGAACATGAATCAGTTCCTTGCCGCGGCTTAACCCAATCCGCAGTACGGTCGACAGATCCCTTACCATTTCCGCCACCTCCGGCACTCCGCCCCGAATGCCATACCAGTAGACAGAATCCAAAGTATTGTACAGCAAATGCGGCGTTATCTGAGAATGCAGCAAGATCAATTCCGATTCCTTCTGCTTAATTTCCATCACATATTTCTCTTGCACCAATTGGTTCAAGCGTTCTGTCATGGAATAGAAGGAGTTGTAGAAAACGCCAATTTCATCCTTGCGCTCGCCCTCCTTGAACCGTTCCATTTTTTTGCCCGGTTCATACATGCGCGTGAAAGCCGCAAGCCGTGCCATTGGACGAATAATCGACTTGCCGAAAAAAAACAACACCAGCAAAATAACCGCGAAATAGCATAATGCCGTAATTTTAATAATATCCTGCATCGCCGTATGCGAGCCTAGTACCTCCTTTAGCGGAATTTCATAGACAAGGCGATTCATATACAATGGACTATCGTGATAGACATACATATGACGATTCGTTACCCATACATTAGGCAGCAACTCTTTTCCCTGCTCAGGCAATACAAAGATGCGGAATTCCGGATTGCCCCCTGCCAGCACCACTCCATTACGATCCACCAGAAATTTTCTGGATTGTTCCGGCAAATCAATCCCATTAAGCGCGTCTTGAATGACCGTCTCAATTCCTGTAGCTGCAATGACATTCCGGGTTTTCTCGCTGGAGGACAAGTCTGACACGGCTCTTAGATATGCAAAGGTTTGCTGAGGAGAGTTCGTAAAGCCCAACTGATGAATCGGCTGAACAATTCCCATTCCGCCAGCGTCTAAAGCATTTTCGAGCCACTTCTTCCCCTCCTGATGATCCCCAAAAAACACGCCCGCATCCGATATGTCAGTAGAAGGAGCAAAATAATAATCGGCTACGTCATGCTCCAAAAGGAACAGTGAATATTTTTCCCTGGATGAATATTCAGCAAGCAGCTTTTCCGTAGCTACGTATTGCTTTACGCGCTGCTCCTCTGAAATAGGGCGAGGCTTATTCCATTGTTGAATCAGGCTTGAACTCATCATCTTGACAATATTCTGATCAATAGCATCCATAACTCGATCGATGGTCGCATGATTTTGTCTGTTCAACTCCGACAACGTTTTGCCGACCTGCTGCTTAATCGCCAAAGCAGCCTGATTGGAGGCTGTCCAAAAAATGATCAGCGCCGGAAGAAAGATAAATACGATGACGAATAAGATTCCCTTCTTCATCAGATTCATCGATTTTATTTTGCCAAGCATGATCCAACACCCCACTTATCCGCGAACGGCATTCGGACTTTCTCCATAATAACGCTTGAATACCCGGCTGAAATGCTCCGGCGACTCATAACCGACTTCATCCGCAATTTCATATCTTTTTTTCGTCGTATTAAGCAGCAACTGCTTGGCCTCTTCCATTCGCATGCTAGTAACATACTCCCAAAGCGTCTCGTTGGCAATCCGTTTAAACAAATAGCTCAAATAGTTCGGGCTTAAATAGACATGGTCTGCAATATCCTGTATTTTCAATTCTTTATTGCGAAACTCCGCTCGAATATAAGCAATCGTTCGTTGTACAATCGCACGGTCATGATCCATCATCGAGGAATGAATCAGGTCCGCGCACTCCAGCAGAAAAGCCGATAAACGCTCCTTCATGCCGTTGCTCTGCAAAGGAAATTGGAAATAATGAATAGGATCCAGCGTCATATAACGATCCCCCACTGTTTCCTTCATTTCCAGCAATACGGTATACGCTCGATAAGCGATGCTTAACGGAATGCCGGCTGTCGTATCCTGCTGATCAAATACAGGGGAAATATCCGCAACAAAGCTGTCCACTACATGCTGAATTTCCTCCAGCCGCTTGCCTGTTTTAAGCTTCTCCATGAGTTGGTCCGTCTTGTACGGCCAATTCACCTTCAATGCCGCTTCTCTTGACTGGTAGTCCTCTGCAAAAAAGATTGTCTGCGTATCGTACAGCCCGTGCCACTTCGTCGCTTCAGACGCCAGACGATAAATGTCCGGAAGCGCTTGCAGTCCCGACCGGATTGGACTTATACCCACAATTGATTCCATGTACAAATATTGCTCGATATTTTGAACCAATGTTTTGCCAACCATATTCAGCTTCGAAATATTTTGCGCTTTGTTTTGCTCATAGTCTTCCAATTCCAATTGCAGGATCGTTACCACTTTACTGCCTTGGCTATAGAATGAGATCGCCTCCCAATCCTTCAACGTCTCCTCGATAATATTGACAGCCGCATATTTCAGCAAATTGCGATCGCGCAGCTGCATAATGGCTTCGCCGCCAATCCCCGCTTTCTCCCACTGCAGCTCCGTTACAAATACAGAGAAATACGGTCCGTTCAACGTGATGCCAATCTGTTCAAAAATATAACGGTAATCGTCGGCATGCTCGAGCGATCCCGAAATCATCTCGTTCAAAATATAGGTGCGCAGCGAAGCCACGCCGGTCATAGAAAATTTAAGCTTTAGTGAATCCTCCAGATGCAGCTTATATTTTTCCGAGCGTCTTGTTAATTCCCTCCCCGCAATATCAATCAGTTGATTAAGCAAGACCGGTTTAATCAAGTAATCGCGCGCTCCGAGGCGAATGCATTTCTGAGCATAATCAAATTCGTCATGCGCAGATATAACTACGACAGGCACGTCCGGCTTTTCCGATAAAATAGATTCCATCAGCTCAATGCCGTTCATCCCATCCATTTGGATATCCGTCAGAACCAAATCGACATTTTCCATACGCAAATAATCCAGCGCTTCATAGCCATTCGATGCCGTCAGCACTTGCTCTATGGGCAGATCCGACTGCTCCAGTAATTGCTTAATTCCCTGACAAACAATCGCCTCATCATCTACAACCAGTACAGTATGCATGGTGATTCCTCCTCCAAACTTCATTTCGACAAAGTTCTACCGCATCCTTCTCTCGCTAAAAAAGAAACCGAAGGAACAGGCCGCAGCGTATTGCCCGCAAATCAAAAAGCCGAGTCTGGAGGAATTTATCCCATAGCTCGGCTATATGCTTTATTGCAGCGGAATTCGGTATTCCGAATCCATCGTCAAGCGTTGAGAGCAACAAAGAAAAAACAAACAGAGGCAACAAACGACAGAGGCGTCATGATCATTTTTTCCTTCTTGCTTCGCGACAACGCGTTCATGACGGTATTAAGCGCAAGATAAAATGCAAAAAAATAACAAGCGCCTCGTGCAAGATCGTTCCATGCACCGATCTCAAGAATACCGGCGGCCTGTAATATGCAAAATGCGGCAAACATTTGAACGGCCGCTGATATCACGCAAGCAACCCTCATGCCTTTTGGCATGATTCGATGTTTACCGCCCATCGCATATTCTCCCAATGGCAATCCTATCGCGAGCAGCACATAAATGACGGTCACGAACAGAAAAACAAGGCTTCCGATAATCGCCGCTACCAGCATACTTTCCCCTCACTCCTCAAATGCAGTCGTTCCAATATCCAAATCTTCTCATCTCGCCTCCGATTTGTACAGCTCCGGGAATCCCTCGGAAAGGAATTCCCGGCTTTCTTGCTGCTGCTGCTATCCATTAAGAGCAGCCCATTTGGGGTTATCTTTACTACAGTTTACCCTCTATTGCTTGCTATCCTGAATTCTAAGCAATACAGTAATAGCTTCAGCACGGGTTGTTGCGCTAACCGGATCAAAGGCTAAGCCTTTTCCTTGGAGCAGACCGGCACGGACACAACTCAGTACAGCTCCTGTTGCCCATTTCGGTATATCAGCGGCATCCGAGAATGTGATTTCTTCTACTTCCGCCGTTACAGATTCCAAAGATAATACTCTGGCTAACACTACAGCCATCTCTGCTCTGCTGATTTGTTGATTTGGACGGAATGTGCCATCTTCATAACCTGAAACCCAACCAGCAGTTGCAGCATGATAGACTGCATCACGTGCCCAATCTTGAATAGCTGTATCATCTGCAAAGGTTTTCATAGAAACATCCGCCTGTCCTTTATTCCATGTTCTATAAAGCATAACCAGGAACTCCGCCCGGCTTACTGAACGGTCCGGTTTAAACGTTCCATCACTATACCCTTTAATCATACCCTGCTCAACTGCATTATTCATTTGCTCAATAGCCCAATGGCCGGCAGTATCCTTAAATAGAAACTGCGGATTTTCAGGAGCGGCAAATACGGCAAATTCCCCAAAACTGCCGATCTCCGCCTGGATCATATCACCATCCGCTTCCCCACCGATTTCAATCCATTTCTCCTGCTTTTCGTCGTATTGCCAAATAGAAGGATATTGCGACTCTCTCAGCTTCTGCTTGTCGAAAGCAAGACGCAAGAGTAACGGGTTATTCAGCTTAACTTCCGGCTCTCCCTGTACTTCGATGAGCGAACTAAGCAGCTGCCAGCGCAAACCGTCCTGACCGCCGATCTCCTTATCTTCCAGCTTCAGCAACGACAGCTTCGCGCTTTGGTCTGTCGTGCCCTCGGCAATAATCAGCTTGGCGATATTGCCCAGGCTTATTTCCCCCGCTGCCTTGCCCGGCAAATACAGTTGACCCGTGTGCGAAATATTTGAACTCGGAATATAAACAGGTCCGCCCTGATACGGTGGAGTTACAACCGCTTTTTCAATATCGACCTTTATAGTTCCAAGATCGGAATATTCATAGCCATCATATACCCGGAACGTAAACGTATCCTCTCCCAAGACATCAGCATCCGCTGTGTAGACAAACTTGCCCTGGGCCGCATCAGTAAGCACGACTGTCCCTTTCTTGCCGTTGGCAACTATTTCGAAAGTAAGCTTAGTTCCTTCTGCATGCTCCGCTTGCAGGATTCCTTGTACATTCTGGCCGGCTTTAACGTTATAAGCATCATCCTGGACCGATGGAACTGCCTGATTGAACATCCACTGCATCGACCGGAACAGACTTGCTCTCTTCTCAAGGCCAATGCCGGAACCCCATTCCATCCAACCTCTTCTGCCGTCGCCGTTGTTATCATTCACGAGCAGCGAGAGGCTCATCACATCTCCGCGTTCAGGCCGAATCGGAGTCAGTTCCGACCAAGGCAGAGCAAGCTTATAGATCGTCAGCTTCTTCTCTTCATCCCTTGTTACCTCGGCTTGGCTGTTGGATACCGGCCCTGCTGGCAATTCTCCCATCGTCGTCCAGCGATAAATTTGCGTGCCATTAGGCGTATCCGATATGCCATATTCATACCAGCCCATGCTTTCACCGGGAATTCCGGGAGACAAGGCAAACTGGATACTGTCATTATTCCATATGTCGGCTCCGGAGGCCGGCGCCGCATGAGCATCGTCTTTTATTTTGGCAGTCAAGTACAAATGATCCTGATCATAGTGGAGCCAAACTTGCCCTCTCACTTCAATGCTGCCGGTATGACCGGACAGCAACACGGGTTTCCCCTGTGACAAGTCGATTGTAGGCGGAATAACATCAATCTCCGGCTCGATCTGATCGTTGATCGCAATCGTGCCCCGGTTGACCGGATTGAAGCTGAAATTTCCTGTATACACATAGGGGTCCTGCTGAGCAAACTCAACGCGAATGGATGCCTGCTGGTCCCCTCCAAGAGCAATCGGGTCAAGCGGGATGCTGAATAACTGTTTGCCGCCCGGCTGTATAATGGTGTTAACAAGCTTTTGGCCGGATTGGCCGCCAACTTTCCAGGCTATGCTGTTGACCGTAAGATCTGCAGCTTCTCTAAAGTTTTCTACATTTACATTCAATATTTGAGTCAATGACCCTTCATTCTGCTGCAGCGCCGGTCTGATTGTAACCTTATGTGACATGCCGGTTGCAACCTCATGCCGCAGCTTGCCGATCTTTTGTCCCGCTCCGTCCAACAAATAAACTACCACCGAGCGGAAACCGTCCCGCGTCTCGTCAATGGTCAGAGAAAGCTCTGCCGATTGCCCCTGCGCAGCCGTAAGAGAATAACTGTTTTCCTGCATCTTTGCAGTTACAGCCAGCTGCTGAGACCCGGTTTCGTTGTTCATAGTTACGATGAATGTATACGGATCGCCTATTGCCGCCTGCTCGCCGACAGCTGCAAAGGTATCGTCCTGTACGATCCTTTCTATGCTTCCTTTTATATAGAAAGGTTCTCCCGACAGTGTCATATAAATTTTGCCGTTATACGGCGTATAGATCTCCGTGTTGCCCATCAAATCCGTAATTTCCAGATTGTTGTTCGTTTCGATCACTGCTTGGGTTTCTTGTTGGGCCCATACGACCCGAAGAGCCTCGCCATCCTTCATAAACAGATGGCTGCTAATCGCACTGCCGAATGACTCGATCTCCTGGAAAACCGCATCGGCAAGCTGCCTGCTTGTGGCCGCGTAGCTCGCATAAGCCGGTTTCGGGGTATACGCTCCCATCGGATCATTCTTATGCCGAATCAAACCAAAATTGTCTTCATTGTAATCAGGTTGCAGCCCATCGTTCATAAAATCATACCATGACATCCGCTCCACTCCGTGCCCTAGTCCCAACACAAACGCCCTCAGCAAATAATTGGCCTGTGTCTTCTCATCGACTCCTTTGGCAGCTTGATGCGTCGGCGAACCGAATTCCGTCACCCAGATCGGCACAAGCTGGCCGTCGTTATATTGCTTAATCAGTGTTTTCAAGTCTTCCAGTTTGTCGAACACTTCATCCGGAGCGTACGGGTCCATGTATTTCTGTATGGACACAGCATCCAGATAGTTCAGGCCGGCATTTTTGTCTTCGCCTTCTCCCACACCTTTGAACACGCTTTCGATCCAGTCCAGATCGATGCCCCCGGAGACGATTCCTACAGCCGGCACATCGGGGTATGCCGGCTTTACTGCATTATAAGTCTCCTTCATCAGCTTGAAGTAATAGTCCGGCTGCGAATTGGCAGGACTGTTGCCCCGTTTGCCAAATCCGCCATTGAATTCATTGTAGACGTTATACCCGATAAGCTGATCCTTGTATCGCCCCACGTAGGCCTTGGCATATTCGGCAAACCCTTTTCTTCCCGCATCCGTATAAGGTGTGCCGTTGTTGTCGTAGAACGGATTATTAAAAGCCGCCACCAGCAGTAGCTTGAGGTCATTCTCCGCAAGCTTCCTCATGTAATCATCAGGCGAAGGTTCAAAAGTGTAGATGCCTTTTTCCTTCTCAAGGGTCATCCATTCCACGCCGTCCCGCACGTAGGAAGCGCCCATATAACGAATAATCTCGGCCAGCTCTTTGCTCCATCCGCCAGCCGTCCTGTTCAGATGCGTATTGATGCCAAACGGCGAGTCGCCGTTGCCGGGAGGCAAAGTCGAGGAAACGACCGCATAAGCGCTTTTACGGAACAGCGGTTCACTGCCGGGGCGCTCAACTGTAACCTCAAGCGTAAAATAACCCAATTTGCTGAAAGGCACCGTAATCCCGGCCTGCCCGGCGTTCGTGTTCTCGCTTCCCGATGCGACTTGCTCTCCGTAAATATCGTAGGCGGCCCAATTGATCGTCGACCAAGATGATCTTACGATAAATGTGCTAGGTTCATTATCCAGAAATATATTGCCAAGCGTCGTTTGCTGAATTTTCAGCTCCGGAAGCCAGTCACCGGTTTGAGCCGTAATCTGGTCGATCAGCACCGTGGCGGTCAACGCGGGGTTTTTAATGTCAAATCGATCAAAAAGGATCGTAATCGCTGTGGCCGGCTTATGCCATTCCCCATCGTTCGCTCCGTTCCAATACTCAAACGAATTTGATCCCATTTCATTGATCACAACCTGCTGCCAATCGGATGTATCTTGCAGCGTAATCCGCTGCTGGAATGTCTGTCCCGTCGAATCTGTTGTTCGTATACGTACAGATTTCAGATCCGAAGTTTTAATCCAGAAAGCCATTTGTTCAATATCAAGGTCGTCTAATTCTTTTTTTATGGAGGCGTAGGGCGAGCCTGTAGGTCTTTGGCTGAAATCCGCCAGTATTTGCCCTGCACGGCTTCCTTTATAGCTCTTAACCGATTCGATCACCTGGTAACTGCTCTTGACGGCCGGCGTATCTCCGAAGCTGAAAGCCCATACATCATGCTCTTGCTCAAAATCACTGATTACGTTATCAAAATCCTCCGGCGGCAAAATGACCTGAGCCGTAATTTGATCGACCAGCACCGCAGCAGTTAAAGCGCCATTCTTAATGTCGAATCGATCAAAAAGGATCGATATGTTGTTCGTTGGTGTATGCCATATCCCATCGTTCGCTCCGTTCCAATACTCAAACGATTCGGAACCCATTTCATTGATCACAACCTGCTGCCAATCGGATGTATCTTGCAACGTAATACGTTGCTGGAATGTCTGTCCCGTCGAATCCGTGGTTCGTAAACGTATGGACTTCAGATCCGAGGTTTTGACCCAGAATGCCATTTGGGTAATGTCCAGGCCGCCCATCTCTTTTTTTATCAGCACATATGGCGAACCTGTAGGCCTTTGACGGAAATCCGCCGATAATTGCCCGGTATAATTCCCTTGGGCGCTATACACGGACTCGATCACACTGAAGCTTCCCTGTACGGCAGGAGTATCGCCGAGACTAAAAGCCCAATCATCAGTTCCTTGCTCGAAATCACTAATGACGTAATTAAAATCTGCTTCCGCAAGAGCGGAGCCGGTTTCTTCGGCTGCGGACACACGCTCCGCATTCAAATGACCAATAACATTCCAGACGCCCGACAAACAAATGGCCAGAAGGATGACACCTAACCTTTTAAACATAGGTCTTTTATTCCTCCTTAATGTATTGTTTCTATCCTTTCACAGCTGAACTCGAGAACCCCTGAATGATATATTTCTGCCCCAGGAAGAAGACGATAAGCAGCGGTACGACTCCCGCCGTGGCGGCGGCCATCATCATGTTATAGTCCACACCCGCTTCCAGCATGAAATTCTGCATGCCAAGCGGCACGGTGAACAGCCTTTTGTCCAGCAGGAATATCAAAGCGTTCTCGTAATCGTTCCACGTCCATGTAAAATCGATGATCGCGAAGGTTGCCAGAACCGGCTTGGACAGCGGCAGGAATAACTGAAAGAAAATCCGGAAATGGCCGGCTCCGTCAATGAAAGCCGCTTCAGATATTTCATGGGGAATGCTCATGAAAAATTGCCGGATCATGAAGACGCCGAATACCGTAAACAAGCCCGGCAGAATGATCGCCCAATGGGTATTGTAGATGTTCATCCAATCAAACATAATAAATTTCGGAACAAACAGCACTTGCTGCGGAATCATCATCAAGCATAAATAGAGCAGAAAAATAGCGTCTCTTCCCTTGAAAGGAATTCGGCTGAAGCCGTATGCGGCAAATGCCGCCAATAAAGGCGCTCCGATCATTAAGATCAATGATATTTTTAAAGAGTTCAAATAAAACATCATAAATCCGTCGCCAGTCATCCATACCTTGTAATGGTTCGTCCATACCGGGTCCAGCGGAATCCATTGAATGGGATAAGTGAAGACATCCTTCGCTTTTTTGAACGAGGTGCTGATCATCCAAATCATTGGCGACAGAAGCAGCAGACTCGCCATCGTCATGAGAATTGTATTAAAGCTTTTGAGCAATCGTTCTCTGATTATTCTGACATTTATAGCTTTCATTTTGCCTCTTCCTCCCGTTAGTAATGGACCCACTTTTTCTGACCCGCCCACTGAATAAGCGAGATGACAAGGATGATCAGGAACATGGTCCACGAGACGGCTGAAGCATATCCCATTTCATAAAAGTTAAACGCTTTCTTATAAGCGAATATGGAGAACACCGTCGTACTGTTGGCAGGACCTCCTTGCGTAATCGCGTAAATCATGCCGAAGCCTTTAATAGAGCCGATGAAGCCGGTAATCATCAGGAACAGCGTCGTCGGGCTGACCAGAGGAAATATAATCCTTCGCAGCAGCTGCCCGAACGTCGCTCCGTCGATTCTGGCGGCTTCCAGCTGCTCCGAGGACAGCTCCTGCAGCGCGGCCAAATAAATGATCATGTTGTAGCCGATTCCGCCAGCGGTCATCATGACCAGCACCGCATACATCGCGGTATCCGGAGAAGCGAACCATAAGGGAGGGTCGCTCATTCCAACGGATCGCAGGAAGGCGTTGATCGGGCCGTTAGTCGGTTGGAACAGCACCATCCACACAAAAGCAATCGCAATGCCGCTGGTGAAATATGGAGCGAAAAAGAATGCCCGCAGCGTTCTCTGGAAATAGGTCCTGTTGTTAAGCATGACTGCAATTAAAAATCCAAGCATAATTGAAATCGGCACAGGAATCAGCACCAGCAAAGTGTTTCTGACCGATACAGCAAATAAATCGTCCCTCACCATCATCCGGAAATTATCCAACCCAACAAATTGCGGGGATTGCCCGCTAGCGAATACCCAATCCGTAAACATCAAATAAAAGGAGAACAGGGCCGGAATGAGCATAAATATCATCATTCCAATCAGATTGGGGGCAATGAATACATAACCAATCAGCCTCTGCCGCTTCATCCAGCTCACGATCGGTCACCGCCTTTCTCTCTATATAGTGTGTAGTCTCTAGTTTGTACCGTCATGCGGCTGCAGCCAAAGGGGAAGACGGCGCCTAAGCCCCGCCTCCCTTGGGCATGGCGGCTTTATTGCGATGACTGCTGCAGATTTTTGTTATGCACGCGAGCTAATTCCTTCGCGCCTTCCTCAGGAGTCAGCTTGCCGGAAAATACGTTGTCATACACAGCTTGCTGCTCGGTTCCCGTCTTCCGGTCCAGACGGCTCAGGCCGAGCGGAAGGCTTCCGAATATAACCCGCTTGATCGATTCCAGATCATACGTATCCTCTGCTCCTTTGAACATAAGAGCAACAGCCTCATCGATCGGGAAGTCCTTGGATGCCGGCACTCTGCCGCCTGCCGCCATCGGCAGCATTCCGCCGTCCGCATACCACTGGATGAACTTCCAGGCCGCTTCCGGATGCTTGGTGCGAGGATTGATGGAAATCACATCCCCCAGACCGCCTGCGTAAATATAATCCGTTTGGTCCTTTTCTACTTTAGGAGCCGGAGCCGCCGCCACTTTGAATGTCCGCGGAAATTCCGCCAGGTTGTTCGTCGTACGGAAGACTTGATTCGTGGAGAACAGCATTGCTGTTTCACCTTTAACAAACATTTGATCCAGGGCGGGCTTTGAAGTAATCTGCTCCGTATGAGGCATCAAGCTCTTGTCCGTGAACATCATGTCCGAGTAAACTTGAAGCGTTTTCACCGTAAACGGATTATCAAATGCAGAGGTGCCGTCTGAATTCGTCAGCTGCAAGCTCTGCTTCCTCATAGAACCGTTGATCGGCACATTGAAGTAATAATCGCTTTGCGCAAGTCCCCATACGTTGTCATCCTTCAGCTTGGCGGCATAATCCCTAAGCTCATCCAGTCCCCATTCTGTCGGAACCTCCAGTCCTTTCGCATCGAGCATATCCTTGTTCAGCCAGACGAACGAAGGACCTTTCGTAGTCGGAACACCGTAATACTTGTCGTCTACTGTCCAGAAAGCGGCGCCTTCGCCCATTTTGTCCTCCACGCTGTAGTCGGTGAATGTACTCAGGTCCAGCGCGTTCCCCGCCTTGATCCGTTTCTCGTAAAGACTGTAATCATAGTTTAAGTACATATCCACAGGCTGGCTGGACATCAGCGCCGTATCCAGCTTCAGATTGCCAGCGTCGTCATTGACGAATCGCACATACTCCAGCTGAATATCCGGATTTTCCTCGTTCCAGTTGTCGACTACCTCTTGAGGACCGCTCTCGGCCGGTACGCCTCCCCATAAGGTCAGCTTAATCGGATCAGCGCTGGCCGTTGCGCCGGGCTCGACACTTGTGGATGGAGGAGATGACGATGTCCCTTCCGTTCCTCCATTGCCGTTATTGCCGTTACTGTTGCCGCTGCAGCCGGCAAGCATTAGCGATACCGCCACAATCCATGCCAATCCGCCAACGACTAATCGCTTTCTTTTTCTCATCTTTTCTGCAACCTCCCTAACGCTAATGTTTGATTCCTCCCAACTATATCAATTCGCTCCTTGGTCTATTAGGGACGAAACTTGCAGATTGGCAGTACAAAACTTACATATTATTCTCTCGCCTGAAGGAACTGGGAGTTTTCCCAACGTGGCGCTTGAACACTTTGATGAAGTAGGCATCGTCGGAAAAACCCGTCTGACTCGCAATCTCTTCCACACTGAGCTTGGAATGCAACAGCAGACGTTTGGCTTGTTCCATTCGAATGTTTCGCAAGTAAGCGATTGGCGTCAAGCCTGTTTTTTTGCCGAACACAGTGCTCAGATAGTCCACGTTGATGGCTACCAGACTGGCCAAATCCGCAACTTTAATGCTTTCTCTGTAATGCTCCAGCATATATTGGATGACCCGGTTCACCTCCGGATGATCCGTATAGCTTACTTGTTCTTCCCGCTTCTGCCTTATAAGCTCCCGTATCGCTTGCTGCACATGCTCAAGCAGCGATTCATGGCTCACGGCAGAGTACAGCTCCGTCCAGTCGCCCGTCTTCTGTCCTGCCAGCATCGTCAACATGTGAAGCAGATAGGTCGCCCGTTTTTTCACTTCCACATGGGTGAATGACGAGGCTTTCATACACTCCCATATTTGCTTAGCCGCCAAGCCGCATTTGGATTCATTCCGTTCTTCGAAGCAGCGAATCAATTCCGCCTCCAACTCCTCAATTGGCGTCGCCACGCTTTTCTCCGCTATCGTCAAATCAGACTCGCTGCCATACCAATCGTAGTTTAATCGTTGCAGCACTTGCAGCCAATCTTGGGACAACCGGGCCAAGCTGCCGCCATCCGCCGACTCAACATGTCGCTTCGCCCGGATTCGGCTATCCGATGCTGTATGTCCCCGGAAACTCCAGCAAAAAAAAGTGGTCTGACCCGCATCGTAGAAAGATTGGACCAGCAAATACCGCTCCATCCCGATACCGGCCTGATCAGCATGAGCAGGGACGTCACCGCTCAGGATAGCTACGATATCCAGATTCAAATGGCGAAATTTCTCTATCGCAGAAGCCTGTCCGCTTGAATCCGCCTGAGCCGCTGCCCCTTGTTCCCGTATGTCCGCCCAGATTCGATGATAGAATGGAAAGAGCGCCTCTCCCGCCCCTTTCAGCTCAGCAAGCAATTCCTCCTTGATCCGCGCCAGGCTTTCCAGCAAAATATCATCATCTAAAGACAGCTTCAA
Source organism: Paenibacillus sp. J5C2022 (assembly GCF_025567625.1). GTDB lineage: Bacteria > Bacillota > Bacilli > Paenibacillales > Paenibacillaceae > Pristimantibacillus. Next base: position 143,456 of record NZ_JAOQJC010000003.1, read on the forward strand.
CAAATAGTTGAAAGCCCCGTATTGTATGGCGTCTCTTGCATAATCAAAGTGACTCATAGCTGTCAGCATAATAAAACGGCTGCGAATTCCCGCCTTCCGCGTTTCCTTCAGCAGCTCAATTCCGTCCATGCCAGGCATCACTATGTCGGCGATGACAACATCTGGCTTCAGCTCCACAATAGCTGCAAACGCCTCGTTGCCGTTTCCCGCTTCTCCGACAACACAAAAGCCATGGCGCTCCCAATCCAAAATTTCTCTTATCGCTTCGCGGACAAACACTTCATCTTCCACCAATAATATCGTCCACACGCCCGTCATCTCCTTTCTGCGAATACGGCGCTGCAATTAATAACGGCAAGCGAATGCGAACGAGGGTGCCTTCAGCGTCAGATGTCGTCTCCACAGCTCCCTCCCGCTTAAACAGCAGCTCCAGCCTTTCCTTCAAATTGCCCAGACCGATCCCGTGACCGCTGCGTCTTCCCGGCTTGCGAGCCGCCTCCTCCATGCCGATGCCGTTGTCTTCCACCTCCAGAATAAGCTCGGTTCCTTCCGCCCGCGCCCTGACCCATATCGTGCCGCGTCCTTCAGACATGTTGAAGCCATGGGTAATGGCATTTTCTACGAGAGGCTGGAGACTAAGCTTGGGCACAAGCCCATATTGCACCGATTCCTCTGTTTCGTAGATCATTGTGAAATTTTCTCTGAATCGGAATGCTTGTATGGATTCATAGGAGCGCAACAATTTGAGCTCCTCATTAAGGGTAATTAGCTCGATTTCCGAATTAAGGCTTGCCTCCAGTATTAATCCCAGTGAAGCGCAAATGTCCGCAATGGCATCCTGCTTTTCTTTTCTTGCAATCCATTTGACCGTGTTCAAAGTGTTAAGCAGAAAATGCGGGTTCATCTGGTGAAGCAGCATCTGGAAACGTACCACCTGCTTTTGCCGCTCCTCCCGCTTAAGCATAAGGATGAGCGCAACGACATCATCAATCATCCGATTGAAGCTCGCGCCAAGAGAACGAATTTCATCCGTTGCATTTTTGCTGATGGATATTTTCACATTCAACTTCTTGTCCGATGCCTCTTCCATGCTCCTCTTCAATTGATAGAGAGGTTTAGTCATTCGCGACGATAAAAAAAAGGTGACCGCTATGAAGACGGTGACCAGCATAATCAGAAACATATATATCAACAGCCTTAATTGCTGCATCTCCCGCTGCAGCTCGCTTAAGGACATCTGGCTAACCACGTACCAGTCCAATTCCTCCACGTAACTGTAGTTGATGAGCGACAAGTTGCGTTCATCCTTGTAATGTCCATTCGGCTCATGTGAGGAGATCATTTTTGTCATGCTGTCCCGACTGAGAGCATCCCCCTTGTTTTGCAATACAATCTCTCCCTGGCCGGTAAAAATGGTCATGTCCTCCGTAACCGGATTATCTTTGAGCGTATTGCGGAACCATTCCTGTATATTGATGCTGATCCGCGCCAGTCCGTAATTCCCCCGCAGCTCGTCATCCAGCATAATATATAAGCTTAGCAGCTTGTCTCCCCGGCTGCTTCTTACATCATTCCAATCGTCCGCCACCCAACGGTAAGGGCGGTTGCCCGCTTGCAGTGTATTTCTCCAATCCTGCAATTCTTTCGCTTCGTTAGTTAACTGGTCATTGGGAGCATAGGAAGTATATACATTGCCGTTACGGTCAATAAAACGAAAGTACAGCTCTGTTTGATGAAAGAAAAAGCTGTTGTTGATACCGAACATTTTGCTTTCTATTATCTTCTTCCGTTCAAGGGGATCATATTTGTCAGGAGCGTGCATAATCTGGATCAGACTTTCATCCTGACTCAGCATCGTATTCGTCTTGTAAGCAAAGGCCATCATTTCCGTCAACGATCTATTCACCTGCTGCATACGCTCGGACATGCGGTCGATCATATCCTGCTCTCGAATCGATTCGAAATGCTGAAAGAGGAAATAAATTGCAATGCACAGTGGAAGCATCAGAAGGGTGATATACGCGATAAATAGTCTGTATTTCAACGTGTTCGGGAGCCATTTTCGAATGTTTTGCATGCTGTATCAGTCACTCCTTATAACGGTATTCCCCCCGGTCGTACTCTTCATTTTATCACACACAAAAACCGAACCATCAGATTAAAATCTTGCAAATAAATATAACGATTCTTGGAAGCCGGGCCATGAGAAACGATGAACCGGTCAGAAAAACGCCTAGCGGCGTCCTGCTCTCTTGCTGCGCACGCCCCTTTTTCGGCACTTTAGTGTAGGATTCATACACTATTTCGGCTCGAACAACCCTTTTCGGCACGCTAGTGTAGGATTCATACACTATTTCGGCTCGAACGACCTTTTTCGGCACGCTAGTGTAGGATTCATACACTATTTCGGCTCCAACAACCCTTTTCGGCACGCTAGTGTAGGATTCATACACTATTTCGGCTCGAACAACCCTTTTCGGCACGCTAGTGTAGGATTCATACACTATTTCGGCTCGAACAACCCTTTTCGGCACGCTAGTGTAGGATTCATACACTATTTCGGCTCGAACAACCCTTTTCGGCACTCTAGTGTAGGATTCATACACTATTTCGGCTCGAACAACCCTTTTCGGCACGCTAGTGTAGGATTCATACACTATTTCGGCTCGAACGCTCCTTTTCGGCAAATTGCAGCCGAGCTCACATCGCCTGCAGCCCGCCACTCGCACACTTTCCTACCTCCAACCGAGCTTACATCGCCTGCAGCCCCAGTACCTGCTTCTGCTTAAGTCGCAAGCGAAGTTTTTCGAAGCTCCAGTGTAGGATTCATACACTAATCCCGCTCACACGAGTCCATTCAGGTATTCAACTAGAAATTTATAAACTCTATATAGTCAAGGAAAAGACCCTTGGCCGTTGTCGCCAAGGGTCTTCGCTCCTTCAACTCTTTTAACCACATCACATGATTTATCCGCCAAAGCCCAGTTGTGCAAGCTGCGCTTTCGCACTATCCAGTAATAATTGATAATTCATCGTCGTCTCTAATGTTTTGAGGAAATCGTCATATTCGCTAAGCGAGCGCTTATCGTAAATAAACTTCGCAAGCTCTTCTTCAATATAACGGTCAGCGTCAGCGGGATTATAACCTTCCGGATTATCTATAAATCCATTTAATGCCTCAATTCGCGGTTGATCACTGGCGAATTGTATCTCTTTCGATTGTAGAGCAAATTTCGTTTGCAAATATTCCATCTCAGGCCGCCCGGTAAATTGATATAACCACGAGTGTCCAACCTCTCCCGCTTTATCCGTCATCACCGGCTTGCCGTCAGTAAGCGTAAAGTGAATATCCTGCACCCCGAATTGCACAAGAAGCGATCCGCCCTCCGGATTCGAGATATAATTCAACAGATCAAATATTCGCTGCAGCTTTTCCGGATCTTTCTCGAGCGCTTTCGGAATCGCGAATCGGCCAGGCGTGGCTCCAACATCCCATGAGCCGTCATATTGCCCTCCCGGTCCGCTCGGCGGAGCAATCTGCAGCCACTCCGCATTGGGATTCACTGTTTTAATCTGCTCGACGAATTGCTCCTTCGTCATGTTCGGCCAATCGATATGAACAATGCCCGCTTGGCCTTTAATCGCCTTTTCTTGATGCTGCAGTCCGGTATTAGCCAAGAGCTCCGGATCAACCGAGCCCGACAGAATCAATTCCTTAATAAACGCAAGCGCGTCTTTTATTGCAGGGTCGTATAATGAATTGACAACCGCTCCATCCTTCAAGTAGAAATTGCCCGGCATACCGACGCCATATGCTCCGAATACAGGAGCGAAAGCGCCAAATTTTGATCCCGTCACGCCAAAAGTATCCCGCTTGCCGTTGTCGTCCGGATCATCATTCGTAAAGGCTTCCGCGACGGCAGCCAATTGCTCCACTGTTGTCGGAACGGGCAGTTGCAATTTATCCAGCCAATCTTTGCGAATCCAATAAGTGTTATACGGGATTTGCGAAGATTTGGAGATCGCGAATACTTTCCCGTCCACCATTCCCTTCTTGACGCTTTCTTCTCCAATGAAGTCGACCGTTTGCTGAAGCTGATCCATATAGGGGGTTAAATCGAGCAGAAGTCCTTGTTTGGAGAACTGGATAATCTGCTGACGACTGACCATGAACAAATCAGGGAAATTGCCCGATGCCATACGCACATTTAATTGATTGGCATAATCATCGCCTGATGGATATACCGTCAGATTCACATCCATATTTAACGCTTTATCCAGTTCTTTCTTAATGCTGTCTTTATCCGGAGACGGCAAATTATTGCCGGGTTCAATAATTTCAAGCTTTATCGGCTTGTCGCTTGATTCATTGCCGGATTCTGCGGCGGATTGGTTCGGTTGAGCAGTGGACAAGTCGCCTGTTTTTTTATTGCTGGCGCCTCCTGAGCAACCTGCAAGCAAGCCTGACAGAAGCGATACCGACAATAGAATAGAATACACTTTTCTCATCTTCATACCCCTTTCAGAACTGTATCTATTGAACAGGTCCGCGTAGCTGGCCAGATCTACGCAGCCTGGATCAACCTTTAATCGATCCCAGCAACATGCCTTTCGTAAAATGCTTCTGGATGAATGGATAGATAACGATAACCGGCAAGCTGGCAATAATGACAGCGGCCATCTGCATCGTCTGAGTCGGCATTATATTTTCCGCGTTCTCAAGCGGCTGCTGGCTTTGCATCAATATCTCTCTGACGACGACCTGCAACGGAAATAATGATCGATCCGTCACATAAAAGATCGCTTGAAAAAACTCGTTCCAATGACCTACCAGATAGAATAATCCCACCGTCAGCAGTACAGGTATCGAAAGCGGAGTCGCGATCCGGAGCAAAATACGGAACTCCTTGGCCCCGTCCATCCTGGCGGATTCGAACAGTTCTTCTGGCAGACCTTCAAAGAAGCTTTTCATAATCAGCACATTAAAACTCCACACGGCATTAGGCAGAATCATCGCCCATATCGAATCAAGCAGCCCTACAGACTTTACAATGAGATAAGTCGGAATGATCCCCCCGCTAAACAACAAGGTGAAGACGATCATCATAAGGAAGAAATTTCTCCCAGGCAAATTTTTGCGGCTAAGCGGATACGCCATCAGCCCCGTCAACACGATATTAACCGCCGTTCCGACAATCGTGATGAATAACGTAACTTGGAAAGCTTGCGGAATATTGGATTCCGTCAGCAACGTTCGATATGCGGTGAACGTTATTTCTTTCGGGATTAATATAAAGCCGCCATTGCGGAGCACTTCACCGAAAGGCGTGATGGATACTGAAACGACGAACAGAATCGGCAATATAGCAGACAGCCCGCAAATGCCAAGAATGATGTAAACGATGAGATTGAATATTTTGTCATCCAGGCTTCTTACCATATCCCTTCCCCCCACTTCTTCGCTATTCGATTAGCGGCTAGTACAAGAAATAACCCAATAACTGACTTGAACAGTCCGACCGCCGAAGCCAAGCTGAAATTCAATTGCTGCAATCCGGTTCGATACACCCATGTATCGAGAATATCCGCAACGGGATATACCTGAATGTTGTATAAAATATAGATTTGATCAAAGCCTGCATCGAGCAAATGGCCGAGTTTAAGGATAAACAGCAATATGATAATGCTTCGAATACCCGGCAACGTAATATGCCATATCATGCGCAATCGACTTGCGCCGTCTACTTTGGCAGCCTCATATAGAGTAGGGTCGATACCGGCCATTGCCGCCAAATAAATGATCGCTCCCCAGCCAAGGTTTTGCCAAACCTCTGAACCGACCAGGATGCTGCGGAAATAGTCCGTTGAAGTCAAAAACGGTATTGAAGTACCGCCGGCTTCTACAATCCATCGATTGATTAACCCGCCATTTTGAGAAAATAACGTCAGCAAAATACCGAATATGATGACCCATGACAAGAAATGCGGCATATAAGTTAAAGTTTGCACAATTGACTTCAGCCATCGCACACGGCATTCGTTCAACAGCACAGCCAGCAGAATCGGAGGCAAGGTTCCCCATAGAAGCTTGTAACAGCTAATCAATATTGTGTTGCTCAACAATTGATTGAAATAAGGAGACTCATAGAAGGATTGAAAATGTTTATACCATGGATTGACCCATGCGCTTCCCGTTATCCCCTCCATAATGGCGTAATCTTTAAAAGCAATAATGACTCCATACATAGGGAGATACCTGAACACAATAAAGTAGATAACTCCCGGAAGAAGCATCATGTAAAATGCCCGGAACCGCCAGACAACTCTCAAAACGATTTGCAGTTTCGCTAGTGAAACAGGCTGTATCCGAGGGGATGACTTTAAATTGATATTTTCTTTCATCGTTTCCCTCCTATTTGTATGCGCTTTCAATGTTTAAATAAAGTATAAATGGCCTGACGCATCGCCGATATACATAAAAACGTAAAAAGTGTTTCAATTTGCGATAAATCCCTCAACCTCATATTGGGCAAAAAGAAAGACTGTCCCGAGGACAGCCATTCTCTTATTTCGATCAATCCCAAATACCCAGATTCTCATCTTTATCCAGAAGAAGCGGAATATCGATGCGTATAACGGTTCCGACACCGAGTCTACTCCCGATGCGCAACCCGTAATGCTCGCCGTGATGAATTCGAATTCTGTCATGTACATTGCGCAATCCAATCCCTGTGAATCTGTGCCGAGATCGCTCCTGCTCAATCTTACCGTACAACAGCTTGTTGATTTTATCTCTGGACATGCCTATGCCATCATCGCGTACGTAAAGCCTGATCATCCCCTTCTCCGTCTTTCCTTTAATGGTGATAAGCCCTCCGTTATGCGGAGATATCCCATGGAATAAAGCATTTTCCACTAGAGGCTGAAGGGTTAGCTTAAGTATACGATACTGCAGCAGACTCTCATCCAGATCAAGCTTATACGTATACTGGTCCCCATAACGTACTTGTTGAATGTACATATACATGCGCAGACTTTCCAATTCTTCCGCCAACGATACAAATTCGGATTGCTTGTCGAAGCTGAAGCTGAGCAGCTTGACCAATGAGCGGATAGTCTCTCGCACTTCATCAATTTTCTGTTGTTTGGCCAAGCTGCTTATACAACTTAGCGTGTTGTACAGGAAATGAGGCGCGATCTGGCTGCGCAGCATCTTAAGCTCGAACTCCTTCTTCTGCTCTTCGGCCGCCTTCGTTTTTTGCAGCAAATTTTGAATTCTCTCAAGCATAGCGTTATAGCTTTGTGTCAATCTCCCGATCTCATCTCTTCTCGATACCGTAAGTTTCGTAATAATCTGCAAATCATGAAGGCGGTCCATCTTCTCTACAAATCTGCGAATCGGCTTCGTGAAGGAACGGCTAAGCAGATAGGCGCTTATTAATAGTATCGCGACCCAAATAACGACGGCCGTTCGGTAATTGTTGTCCAACTTCCGCAAATCCTTGTAAAAATAATCCTCCTCAATAAAAGCGGCTAAAGACCAGCCAAGCCGGTTAGTCGTCGACCTCACTGCTACCAGCGATTTCGAGGAATCCGCCTGTATACTGCTAACGCCTACTTTAAGAGAAACTAACTGCTCTTGAAAATCGTCTTTAAGCGTTCGCGGATAAGAGCTGGGCTTATAGGGCAGCAGCTTATCGTTAAATTGCAGTCGATTGATGACATTTCCTTCCTTCGTGAATAGCACATAGGATTGATAATTCATGGGGGTGATCTGCATGGAAAGAAGCTCCAGGTTTACTTCCGCCACGGCAACCCCCTTCAACTCCTTATTGGCATCGGTAATCGGAAGCACATAAGCTAGCGTATCGCCGGAAATCGGGGAATTGTAAGGCTCGCTAACGTTAATTCCTCCATAGTTCTGCAACGCGAGCTTATAGAGCTCCGACAAATACGGATTCCCGATAATCTCATAATAAACTTGGGAACTGGCGTAGACTTTCCCGTCGGCACGAATGATATATAGCGATTTGGTTATTGAATTGTTATAATCGGCGAATTTGCGCAATGTTTGTAGAGCAATATCTTCCTTGCCATCCTCCAGTATATCGGACTGAGTCGATAGAAGCAGCAGCATATTCTCCACATTATCCAGGCTGGCATCGATGTATTGATTCGTTCGGCTTACTAACATCTCTGCATCTCTAACGACTTGATTGCGCAGCAAGCTCTCGGACTCGCGAAGATTGTTCCACGCCAGTATCATAACGAGCAGCAACGTCACTGTAAACAAGTAAATAAACTGTTTGGTGGCAAGCCCAAGGCTTCCGTACCAATGAAACAGCTTCGACATCACGCGCTTCCTCCGTATCTGATCGTTAAGTGTTCCTTTTATAATCCGTCGGAGGAACCCCCGTCCAATTGCGAAACATGACGGTGAAATAACGATAACTGGGAATGCCTACCTCTTCGGCTATTTCATATATTTTCATATTCGTTTGTTTGAGCAATTCCACAGCCTTCTCCATCCGTAATTGAGTAATATACTGTGTAACGGAGACGCCTGTCTCCTCACGGAGCAACCGGCTAACATACTGGGGGCTTAAACCAACCTGCTCGGCAATAATCGGCAACGAAATAGGCTGCTTCAAATTGTCTCGAATCCATTGGAGCGCGGAGCGAATTTCGAATCGGGAATGCGACTTCTCACTCTCTATTTTTACAATAGCTGTGATTAAGCTATCCATCATTTGGGACAAGTTTTGCACCGCCATTAAATTGGTGATAATTGGATTGATTAACTCAGCATCTCCTTGCAGCTTCAACCACTCTACCAACCAGCCCAGTATGCGCTGCTTAAGCTGCTCCGGCCGGATGCGCTGTATGACGCACCAATTGAAAAACTCCGTCCTCAAACATGCAAGCAAGCTGTCCGCAGACCAAGCGGACTTTCTTAGCATCTCGCTTATTTCCTTCACATGTGTATCCGTAATTGGATTCAAAGGAACAGGAAGACCCGAATGAACCTTGTTCCCTTCCAAGCTGTCGTAGAACAGCGCTTCTATCCATGCCGTTGTGCCTGCGATGGAATGGACAAGTCCATCTCCTGTCGCGAACGGCTCGCTAATAACGGCTTGAACGGCATGCGTATACTCATGCCGCTTCTCTGCTCCGCGTATCATCGCATTCAACCTGTTAATAACGTCTTCAATCGTGTTTATGACAGGCTCCTTATCCCAATCTTGTACAATAAAAATAACGAAATACTCCTGCTTTCGAACGGATAACCATGTCAGTCTATCCGAATGAGAAGCCTCAAGCTCTGTAAATAAGCATTGTACACGATGTTTTATCGCCAAATACAACGAGTCCGGAACATCGACAATGAACCGGATCAATTGATAAGAGGACTTCCCGTCCAGTTCAAAAGCGTTCCAGTCGGAGTTATTCAATTGTTGTTGATGCAGAAGCTTGCCGAACAACGCTTCTTGCAGTTGTCTTTTTTCTGCTTTCTCGCTATCTAATGATTTTCTCTCTCTCCTAATCGCAAGTCTTACTTTATCCATCGCTTGTTTTAACTCGTCATCGTCAATTGCCGCTTTCAGAATATATTCAAGCGCTCCTAAGCGGAGCGCTTCCTGAGCGTATTGAAATTCACTGTGGCAAGTCAAAAGTACAATTTGCACAATGGGATACCGCTTCTTAAGTTCCCGAATAAGCGCGATTCCGTCCATAATCGGCATCGTAATATCTGTGATGACAACATCTGGAACACAAGCTTCTTCGCAAATGCGCAATGCCTCTTCTCCGTTGCTGGCTTCGCCAATTAATACGGCGTCGCAGTCCTCCCATGGAAACATCCGAAGCTCCTGTCTGAGAGGAAGCTCATCATCAACAATAAGAACATTCAGCTTCTTCATCGAAATAGAAGCATCCCCTTCCTCATCGACACACTTATGGAAAGCGCTCTCAATTCATCACATATTATAGCCTATGCCCAATGGCTCGGCAACCGGATGAAGTGTCGTTCCCCTAATGATCACCCCTGGCTTCTCGAAAAAATCCCCGTTACCATCGATGAGATGGTAACGGGGACGCGCGGATACAGATCTAATGAGATAAATGCGAGCTAACGGCCAACGGGATACAGCGGTACGGAAAGTGCCATCTGCTGACCCTTCCAGCTTCCCCTTACTGCTGCGAACTCGCCATCGTTCATGATCTCCGGCAAGAACTCTGACTGCAGCTCCAACTCGGGCCCTTCATTCATCATCAGAGAAAATAGCAGCGCCGCACGTTCAAGCTTGTGGAAGTCCAATACGGTTCGCGCACCGGAGTGAATGATAAAATCGATATTCAGCTTGCCATCCGATCGGTTGATGTCCCAGCCCCAAGGCCGAGCCTTCCCCGTATGCCGCTCATCTATCCCGTCCGCATCGGCCAGCAGGCGGCCGAATGCCGCATGCCATGTGCGAAGCAGCAGCGTCGTCCCATCGATTGCAATATCTGCGCCGCTGCCCCGGGTCGCTGCGCTTACGCGCTCCTGACAGCCTCCGATCTCCAGCCGCAGCCGGAAGTCAGAAGCTTCTATGCTGCCATTCATCCTATCGAGATTGGGATGGGTATCTCCGCCTTCCTTAAGAAAACCGATGCCGAACAGCACATGGCCTTCCGCTTGCGCGGAATGGAAGACGGCAGAGCAGTAATCGTAGCCATCGTGCAGAAATCGCAAATGCGCATAGGTTGCCTCCCCGCCGTTATCCACATAAGCCAGCAGCACTCTTCTCTGATTCCACATCATCTCGTCGCTGAAGCTTCCCAGCGTGTATACCGGTGTCATATAAGTCGCAGCCAGCTTCTCTTTATTACCGCCAACTTCGTAGATCTGCCGAATCTCCCGTGTCTCGCTTGCAAGGAAAGCGCCGATATGCTCTTCCGGGCACTTGATGCCGCAGCCGTACCACTCCTCATTGTAAGGAAGCTCCTCCCATGGGAAGAACAGCAGAGCGCCGTCCGTCGCCAATTGCAGGAATGCCTTGGTCTGATCCTTCAGCAGCGTTTGATAGCTTCGGCTATGCGGTCCCGACCACTGTCCGGTCGCCGGATGGTAATAGTCTCCTACGCTCTTCCAGGCCATGTTCAGCAGTTCCATGCCAATCTCTCTTGCTTCAGGACTTCTCGTTGCCGCGGCGATTTTGGACAATTCCACGATCGCGACACAAGTATACGCGGGACTGTTATATTCCTGGAAAGCGCCTCTCTGCCGCGTATAATCGGCCAGCTTCTTCAAGCGCTCCATGCCATAGCTTCTGTAGCTCTCGCGTTCATACACTTCGCCGGCAATCAAAGTGACGAAAGCGCCCATAATGGCGATATTCGTGTATTCCGGACCTACATCCCGCAGCATGATCGCGTCGCAGGCGTTAGCTACCGCCTTCCGCACGGCGTCCCGCAATCCTACCGGAAGGCGGTCGCCGTGTCGAAGCTCCGCAAGCACCATCTGCTTGCCGCAGAAGTCCGCCCAGTTCCAGTCGGGAGGCGACATCCGATCCAATGGCTCCTCGTAAAACCACGGCCATATCCCGAAGGTGCTGCGACTGCGGTCCGTATCCTGCATCGCAATTACCCGTTCCATAATGTCGCAGGCACGCTGTTCATATTGCGTCTGCTTCGTATCCAGCAGACCTAGTGCATACACAAGCGAAAGGAGCGTCGAATGAATAGAATCGGCTTTCTTGATCGTCGTATGGTAGCCTGGACTGTTGAATGGCGATCGCAGCATGCAGATTTCTTCATTGTAATCGGCTTCCTTGGCCCGTATCGTCCGCAGCAGCATATCTTCTTCATACATCACTTTATTCATGGCTTTCGTTCCCTTCCTCCATATCGATGATGCCGACCCGCAGATGCCGCTCCTCGTCTGCGTAAGTAAAGCTTATTTTGCGGCTGTCTTGGCTGAAGGAAGGATGCGGATGGCCAGGATGATCCCGCCATATCGGAAGCTCGCACAGCAGCCGGGAGGACCGATCGTACAGATTGATCAGTACAATTTTGCTCATCGCGCCGTCTTCAATCGTATCCGCGACGGCCCATTGCCCGTCAGGACTGAGCGACACATGCCAATAAGGGAAATCGCCATTGATAAATTCCGCATCCCCGCTCCACTTGTCTACGCGATAAACTCCGGTAGGCTTTAAAGGACTTTGCGGATATTTAACAAAATACAGATGCTCTCCATTCGGCGCCCACATTTCATGACCTACGTACTCCACATGCTCGCCGGAATCGAGCCGCCGCTTCTGATGAAATCCGCTGCGGACTTCGCCGCTTTCCGTATCCGCTATATAGATCCGGTCCGGAATATGCTCGGTCTTGCCTTCATGCGCGAAGAATACAAGATTGCGATACACAGGATTGATCATCGCATGATTGGCAATGGGGTAAGGCTCTTCGAAGCTTGGGGCGGCAGCCTCCTGTACGTGTCCCGTTCCGACATCAACTGTGCCAATTATCCATTGCTCGCCACTGCGCCAGTATATCCCCATCGTGCGGCCATCATTCGTGACCGACAGCGGACCATATACGACCGCATCGGATTCCAGGCTGCACACCGTACGCACCCGCCCGCCGACTAGATGATGCTCGTAAATATGCGGACCGTCGTAATAATAGAAGCAATCATCGTGCGCGACGAGTCCTCGCCCCCAATCCAGCCGCTCAACAATAACCTCCGTTGCCCCGCCATGTGTATCCGCTTTGATATACCGGCCCTTCTTCTCCTTGTCGATATCGGTGCAAAGCAGAATATGCCGGTTATCCGACATCCAGCTCATCGCGGTAAAGTAATTGTGTCCTGTATCCGTTCCCTTTGCTCCCAAGGAGCGTATTGCAACGCCTGTCGCCGAAGCTTTCATTTCACGCAGCGTTAACATGCCAATTATCTCCTTCTCATCGTCATTGAATGCTGCCCTTCCATTCGGCGCTTATCATTTCGAATACAGCTTCGCCGCTTGTATCCGTACCGTTCCATATGAGCATCGAGATCGTATTCGACGACGAATCGGCCATCATCTGCACCGTATAGGTCTCGCCGCCGGAACTCGCCGAGCCTTGCAAGAAGACATGCCCTTCCGCCGCGACCATCCAATTCGCGTTCAACGTCCAGTCTATCCCCTGCGGAGTGGCATGAATGCGAATCCCTTCAGACCCGATATTCAGATGAACCTTCTTCACTTTATTCCCGAATAAGGGAGTATTCCCGTCGAGATCGAAGTGGCCGTTCAGCCGGATCGATGCCGAATCTGTATCGTGAACAGCAATATAAGCTCTCGCCTCGGACGCATTATAATACTGGTCGGGGATCAACTTCACCCTTGCTTCGTAAAGCCCCGCCTCCAAATGCAACGCAATGGCGGCGACTCCGTTCTCATCCGTCCCGTATACGCCGGACGTTGCTTCCGCCTCAACCGGTATTGCCGTGCCGTCCGGCTGGATGGCGAACAATTCGAGCGTGACCTCACCTCCGCTCACCGGCTGTCCGCCCGCATCCTTCACTGCCGCTTCCAGCACAATGGCCTCGCCGGAAGCACCTGATGCATCGTCAAGCTCCAAGATCGTGCTGCTGTACAGCTCGAACGATACCGCTCTGCTCATCTGCTGCCCGTACACACTCTCGGCCCATACCTCAAGCGTATGACTGCCTCTCCGAATGATTTCGTCGCCAGCCGTCCACGGTTCGCCATCCAGCTCCAGTCGCGAAAGCTGCCAATTGCCGGAGTCGTCCACTATACTGACCTCGGGTATTACGCCGTCTTGATAGCTCTCCCCTTCCGCAATGCCGCCGATTGCAATGACAGGCTCATATGCCGGAAGTATCCACTGCATGGATCGGTACAAGCTCGGCCTCTTCCCGGAACCGATCCCGGAAGCCCATTCGATCCAACCTCTCCTCCCATTGCCGTCGTTCTCGTTCACGAGCAACGAGAAGCTCATCGCTTCGCCGACATGCGGCTTCACCGGCTCCAGTTCCGACCATGGCAGCGCCAGTTCATACACCGTGTACTCGTCTTCGTCCGTTCGGGTTACCGCAGCTTGCGCGTTGCTTACCGCCCCCGGCTGGTTGCCGCCGGCAGCGCTCCATCTGTACACCTGCGCACCTTCCGGCGTATCGGAGATACCGTATTCATACCAGCTCAAGCTCTCGCCGGGGAGTCCCTTGGCGATTGCGAACTGGATGCTGTCGTTATTCCAGATGTCCGCGCCTTTCGCTGCGGCGGAATGCAGATCATCCTTGATCTTGGCCGACAGATACAAGCGGTCGCGATCGTAGGTTAGCCATATATCACCGCTCAGATCATTGGCGCCGCCGTAATTGCTGAACTTGACGGTGCCGTCGGCAAGCTTAATAGTAGGTTCCGCCGCCGCCGATTCGGGATCGATCTCACCATCGACAGATACTGTGCGGGATACAACGGGATTGAAGCTGATTGTACCCTCATAGCCGTAATCTTCCGAATTCAAAAACTTCACTTGCACCGCCGCGCTATATTCAACGCCTTCCTCCAGCGACGAGGGGAGCGGAACGGCGATGCTTGCCGACCCTTGAGGAGGCGCCGTTAGTGAAATCTGCTGCTGGCCGGATTCGCCGCCGATCTCCCAATGAACGGATTCCGCTTGCAGCGACTGCGTTTTGCTGTAATTCTCCACTTTAATCACGATGGACTTGTCATAAGCTCCGCCCGTTGCTTCCATCTGCGGACTTACCGTTCCCTCCTTGGAGACAGATACCGTGAAAGCATGGCGAAGCTTGCCGACCTTCTTGCCTCCGTTCCACACTTCCACAATAACGGAACGCTCCCCAACCTTCGTATCCGCGACGGCAATGTTCAGCGATGAAGACTGTCCCCCGGCAGCGGACAATGGATAACTTGCCCCTTCCGCTTCCAGCTCCAGGGACAGAGCGGAGGACATATTATTGTTCAGCGTTACGATAAGCTCGGCATCTTCGCCGGCTACCGCATCCTCGCCTTCCAGTGCGAAAGTGTCGTCAAGCGATATACCGTCTATATCGCCCTTCACATACATCGGCTCGCCTGTCAGCGATACGTAAACCTTGCCGTTCAACGGCTCATACGTCTCCGAACGACCTGTCATGTCGGTCAGTACGATTGGCGTCTCCGTATGGATCGCCGCCAATCCATCCTCCAGCGACCAGAGCACGCGTACAGGCTCTCCGTCCCGCTGGAACAAGTAGCTCATGATACCGTCCGATCCGTCATCCTCCTGCTCCACGAACTGCGCTCCCGTCAGTTCTCTCGTCATCGCCGCGTAAGCGACATAAGCGGGCTTCGGCGTATAAGCGCCGAGCGGATCGTCTTTGAACCGGATAATGCCGAAGTTATGTTCATTATAGTCCGCCTGCAGACCGTCGTTCATCAGATCGTACCAGACCATCTTCTCCACACCGTTCGCGAGCGCGACCACATAAGCGCGCACCAGATAATCGGCTTGCGTCTTCTCATCCGTGCCAGTGGACGCCTGGTGCGTCGGCCAACCGATCTCCGAGATCCAGATCGGCTTGAGCTCGCCGCCATTGTACTCCCGGATAAGGTCCTTCAGGGCGTCCAGCTCCGCCACCATGCCTTCCGGCGCTCTCGCCTCCAGCGGCGTGCGGCCATACCGGTACGGATGCACCGTCACAACATCGAGATAGTTCATGCCTCCAAGCTGGAACACCTGCTCCATCCAGTCCATCGGAATGCCGGCGGTAACCATGCCAGCCACCGTAAAGTCAGGATGATCGGCCTTCACCGTCTCGTACGTCTTCTTCATTAATTCGTAATAATAGGATGGCTGGGAGTTCGCCGGGCTGTTGCCGCGCCGGCCGAATCCGCCGTTGAATTCGTTATAGATCTCCATGCCGACAAGCTGGTCCTTGTAACGGCTTACGTAAGCGTTCGCATAATTCGCAAAGCCTTCGCGCCCCTCTTCGGTGTAAGGCGTAGCGTTATTGTCGTAAAATACATTATTGTACCCGGATACGAACATCCCCTTTACGCCTTCTTCTTCAAGACGGTTCATGAACGAATCCGGATTCGGCGTAAACGTGTATTCGCCCGGCGACTTCTCGATCGTCCATTCCATCCCGCCGCGCGCGGACTTGGCGCCCGCATGGCGGATCAACTCCGCAAGATCCTCACTCCAGCCCATAGAGGAGCGATGAAGATGAGCCGCGATGCCGAACGGCGAATCCTCCACTGCATCCCAGTCATAATCCGTCAGCACGGCAAAAGGAGTTCGGCGCTCCATTATCTCGCCTCCAGGCTGCTGAACCGATACATGCAGCATATAGTATCCCGGTTCCATGCCGCCAAGCGTCAGAGCACCCTCGCCTCCCGGCGCCGGCTCATTCCCTTGGGAGATCAGGCTTTCGTGCAGATCGTAAACGCGCCATTGGAACTGCGGGTACTTCGTCGATATGCCAAAGCCGACCGGCTCGCCGCCTGTGAACACGTTGCCGAGCGCCGTCTGCCTGATTTTCAATTCCGGCAGCCAATCGCCGATTTCAGCCGTCACGTGGTCGACCATAATGCTGGCGGTCAGAGCCCCGTTCTTAATATCGCCGCGATCCATTAGAATAGCGATGCTCGAGCTTGGCGCATGCCATACGCCGTCGGCAGCCCCGCCCCAATGAAGGCTGGCGGTCAGCGGGTCGACGACGACTTGTTGCCAGTCGGGCGTATCCTGAAGCACGATCGTCTGCTGGAACGTTTGTCCGGTGGCGTCCTTGCTTCTAATGCCAAGCTCCTTCATCTCCGTGGTTTTCACCCAGAAGGAGAATGCCCGGACGTCCAGCGTATCCAAATCCTTGCGCATCGCCACGAATGCCGGTTTGCCGTAAACGCTGTCACGGAAATCAGCGTTCAGTCGCCCTGCATAAGAGCCCTCATACGCCTCAGCCGTTTCCACCACTTCGAAACTCCCCGCCACGGTCGGTTGATCGCCGTAAGAATAGCTCCACTTGTTCAGGGGATCTCCGAACTCGCCGAACACATAATTGTAATCGGAAGCCGCTCCGGACACTTGCAATTCTCCGTTGGCCATAGCCGGCCCCGGCGCCGCAGTCATCCATACATTCACCAATAAAGCGATTACAACAATAAGGGACAATTTCTTATATACAGACATGAATACCCTCCTCATTCGATTTAAAATCGGGGGAGCGGCTGCCGCATTACGCCTTGTTCCGCTCCCGGTATTCTGTCGGAGTGAGTCCTGTCATTTTCTTGAAGATGCGCACGAAGCTGTTCACATTGGAGTAACCTACCTGCTCCGCGATGTCTCTTATTTTGTCCTCCGTGCCTTCCAGCCTTCGCTTGGCATGACCCATCCGGACTTCTATTACATAATCGATAAAGTTGCATTCCTTCTGTTCCTTGAACAGCTTGCTCAGATGGGAGATGCTGATATGAAATTCGCTGGCAAGCAGATTGAGCGAAAGATCGTTGCGCATATAGTGCTCTTGAATGTAACGCATCGCTTTGTCAATGACGTCATTCTTCTCGCGGCTGCTGCGCTTCTCCTTAATGCGTACGACTAGCCGTTCCAGAGCGCTGACCGTGAATTGCTCCAGCTGTTCCAGCCGTTCGTACTGGTTCAGCATATCGACCAGCGACTGCTCGGGGAATACCCCTTCCGTATCCACGCCGATCTCCGCGGCCGAGGTGGCCGCTTTCATCAGACATTGCACGACCAATTGCATAATCATCTCCGGCGGCACGCCCTGTTCCGCTATCGCTTCGAACCACTTGCCCACTTGCACCCGCGTCTTCTCGGCGTCCGGAAGCTTCACAGAGGCGACAATACCGTCTGTCATGCCGAACAGCTTATAGAATTGCGGCGATGAATCTCCCGTAATATCCTCGCGCGTAATAATGGAATTGCCGCCCATCACCAACTTGTAGCTCAGCGCTTCCAGCGACTGCTTGTAGGCATGCCGCAGTTCTGCAAGCTCCTCTACCGGATCGCCGATTCCGATCGTAATCGTCCGCCCCAAGTACTCCTGCACGAATTCCTTCATCAGATCGGCTACCGCGACCGCCCTCATGAAATGGCGTTCCCGGTCTTCCCCGTCGTCGAAGCACATCACGATCGCGCATTTGCCATTGTCCAGCTCGGAGGCGATTCCCGCGCTCTCGGCGTTCATCAATTCTTCGGCCACGTTGCAAAGCGCGTACGCATACAGCCTCAGATCGCGCGGCGAATCAATCTGCCCTTTGTTGTCGAACTCGACGCTCATGACAACATAGCGGTCCGAGTACAAGGAGATGCTCAGCATCTCCAAGTACGGCTGCAGCACGGTCCGGCTTTTGACCCGGCCCGACATGAGTTCCGACATAAGCCGCCATTTGATCAGCGGCTTGCTTTCCACGACCTGCCGATGCAGTTGCTGCCGATCATCCAGAATTTCCTGTACCGTCGACTCGAAATACTGGAATTCATCGGTGTATTTTCTCGCGGCATGCTTGGGCGAGTCCGTCAATCGGCTTCTCATCGAATGCATGAACCGGTTCACCGGCTTGAATGTCCATCGGCCGATCACGGCGGCTGAAGATGTCGCGACGACGAATAGCACAACCGCCAGCGCAGCAAGCCCGTTCCGGAATAAGATGAGCGGCCTGGAGAACTGCGATTCGGGAACAACGCGCACGATATGCCAGCCGGTATAGATGTCGTCGACATAGAATACCGAGGAAGTCGTCTGATCGACTTCGTCAATGAAGTGGCCGCTGTCCGCCGAATCGTTCAATAGATGACGGATATACGAAAATTCGCTAATGTCTTTGCCCAGCTTGCGCTTGTCCGGATGCAGCACCACGACGCCATCGCCGTCGACGATAAAGGTCTGGCCCTCATCGGCTTCCACCTTATTCTCGATAAGCCCGAACAAGGAATCTTCCTTGATGTTAATCGTAATGGCGCCTTTCCTGGAGCCGGGAGAGTGAATGAGCGGATAAGTTCTGACGAGCGTCACGACGTTCCGGTATACGGGATACTTGGAACGGTTAATCATCACCTTGCGGGTCGTGATCCACTCGAAGAAGCCGTCATATCGCTCGAATTGGGTCACCCATTGGAAATCGCCCGACAGATCCGTCTCCGTCAGTATATTGCCTGAATAGAGCCGCTCCTTGTCATACGAATATAAATCGATCGTGAAAATATAGTCCATGCTTTGAATCGCGTTCGACATCAAGTTGGAAATTCTGATCTGATTGTTCCTGCTCTGCTGCTCGTTCAGCTCGTAGTCGAAAAATCGGACGACATCTTCATGTTTGAGCAATTGGATCGCTGACTTGTCGATATGGTTCAATGTAAGATCCAGCTTATGCTTCACCTGACCAAGCAGCTCCGTATTCGTATCGATCAACTGTTCCTTCAACTGACCGTTGAATACGGTATAGGTGAAGAAGATCGAGGAAAACACAAGGAGAAACAAGACAACCGACAAAATCCCGATCGCTTTGACGAGCCTTCGATTTTTCGCCAGATTCATGTCTGTTCCCCCCTGAATTTTAACCGTTGTTCATTCCATGCCCATGGAATTAAAATCCGCTTTTATTCTCCTCGTACCACTTCTGCGCAAGCTCTTCGGCCTTCGCGCCGCCAAGCCGCTCCCATTCCTTCCGAATCTCGCCCAGCGCCCATTCTCCATCGTACTTCTCGCCCTGCGTCACCGCCGTCGCCCGCGTCTCCCTGATGAAGGTATCCAGCGTCGAGCGAATTTCGTTAATTTCATTGAAGCTTGGCTGATATGGAATGTCTCTGCGGAACTCATTCTTAAGTGCAATCTTGAGCGCTTCCGCATTCAGCTTGGCAATTTTCTGTGACAACTCGTCATCGGCGGCCATCACCAGAAGATCCTCCGGCTTGACGACCTGCTGCCTCAGAACGGCATATTCGCCGGCATACAGTACTTCCTTGTTGAATTTGTCGTCGTCAAGCCGTTTCGGCACACCGTCCACCAAGTTATAGTGAACGCCTTCATCGCCGTATACCAGCGGGAACCAGCCTTCGTCGACCATCCAATCCAAATATTCGATAGCGGCTTTCGGATTTTTCATGTCTTTGTTGAACGCAACGAAAATGTTAGGCGACGATTCCTGATAAGCGCCGTATTTGCCGTATGGCGACGCGACCATTTCCAGCGGCACAGGCTTGGCATCGGGCACATTCGTAAGCAAATCCTGCGTCATAATGTCAACATTTCCATTGCCCCACTGGCCGAGATAGATGCCCGCTTTGCCTGTCGTCCACAGCTGCTTGGAGCGCTGGTTGTCATTGTCCGTCAAATATTCGCGATCGACAAGGCCAAGCTCGTACAACTGCTTCTCCAGGCCAATCACTTCGGAGAATCGGTCAACCGTCGCGCCGTATTGCATCTTCCCGTCCTCCAGATACCACAGGAAGTTCATGGCTCCGTACATTGCCGCGTATATATCGTTGGAAGTATGTCCGACGATCGGCGTGCTGTCGGGATAATGCTCTTTGAACGCTTTGGCGACCTCGATGAACGCTTCCACAGTCGTCGGCTGCTCCAAGTTCAATTCATCCAGCCAATCCTGACGAATCCACATGCCATGGTTGGCAATGGCAATTATCGGCCGTTTCGTAGCTACGGCGTAGATTTCGCCGTCGAAGGTCAGATGAGGCAGAAGATCGGGATTTTCCTCCAAATATTTTTTATATGACGTACTGTATTTCTCAATATAATCGCCAATCGGCTGAATAACGCCCTGGGTTACCAGCTTCCCGATATAGGAACGGTCATATTCCCATACCAGATCGGGCGCCTGTCCCGATGCGAACAGCACGTTCAGCGAATCCTGAGACTGATTGCGCGGCACCGGCACGATAGATACATCGATGTCGGACTGCTCCCGAATCCACTTCACCCAGCGGTTGTCCTCGTACGTGCCTTCATCGCTGGATACCCGCCCGCGGTCGAACATGGAGATGCTTACTTTCTTGGGCAATCCCTCATACGGATCTGCTTCCGCCTGCTTGCCGTCACCCTGCTGGGCGCTCTCTGTCGGCGGCGTATTGTTGTCATTGCCCGGCGCATTGGATCCGTTCGCGCCGTTCGAGCAAGCCGTTGCAAGCATGGCCATTATCATAGCCAGCGCAAGCAACAGATGCCCTCTCGTTCTTCTTTTCCCGTTTCGTTGCATAGTTGACCTCCTATTGGTTTTTTAATTATATCAAAACGCGCACTGGGCGCGAGTGATAACCAAGATTACAAGATTGCAAAATTGCAAGATTTCACTATCCTTTAATGGAACCTAGCAGCACGCCCTTAATGAAATGCTTCTGCAGGAACGGGTAGACGCAGAGAATCGGCACGATGGCGAACACGATCGCCGCCGCCCGAATGCCCTCCGGCGTAACGATGGCTTCCATAACGCCTTCGCCGCGCAGCAACTCGCTGCTGACCAGATCAATCATTTGATACAGCTTCACCATTAGCGACAATTTGTCCGTGCTGCGTATATAGATGAGCACATTCATGTAGGAATTCCACCAGCCCACCGCGTAGAATAGCGTCAACGCAGCGATAACCGGCTTCGACAGCGGCAATATAATTTGCCACAAGATTCTGAATTCACTTGCGCCGTCGATCGCCGCCGATTCCTCCAGCTCTTCCGGCAGCCCTTCCAGGAAGGACTTCATCACAAACATGTTGTATGCGCTAATGAGCGCGGGAAGCCATAGCGACCAATACGTATTGACCAGCCCCAGACTGTTCAGCAGCAGGAAATTCGGGATAAGACCGCCGCTGAAGAGCATCGTGAACAGAATCGCCATCAGCATCAGGTTCCTGCCCTTCAGCCTGGACTTGGACAACGGATAAGCCGCCATAACCGTGAATACCATATTAAGCACGGTTCCGATCACAGTAATGAGGACTGTATTCTTCATGGCGATAATGAGCTGTCCGTCCCTGATCAGATTATGGTAAGCGTCGAGATTGAACTCGATCGGCCACATGAACACTTCTCCCGCATTGATCGCTCGGCTGCTGCTGAGGGACGTGGCAATGATGTTGACGAACGGAAACAAGGTCGCATAGGCGCATAGCGCCAATAAAATATAATTCAGTCCATTCGCGAACGTATGACTGCGACTGCGCATTCGAGACACGCTCCTTTCTTATGCGTTACCATAAGCCCCGCTCCCCCATCGCCTTGATGATCCGGTTCACGGACACGACCAGGATTAGAGCGATAATGGATTGGAACAAGCCGAGAGCGGTCGTATAGCTGTACTGCAAATTGACGAGCCCCCGCGTATACACGAAGGTGCTGATCACCTCCGACACGCTTGTCACCGCATCGTTGCGAAGCGCATAGATCTGCTCAAATCCGATATCCATCATTTGACCGACCTTCAATATAAGCAGAATCGCGATCGTACTGCGAATGCCTGGAAGCGTGACATGCCAGATCTGCCTTAGCCTGCTTGCTCCGTCGATCTTGGCCGCTTCATACAGCGTCGGATCGATGGATGCCATTGCGGCAAGATACAGAATCGTGCCGAAGCCCGCTTCCTTCCAGATGCCGGAGGCGATGAAGCTGACCTGCCACCACAATTTGTCGGCCATAAAATAGATCGGTTCCAGTCCGAAGCCCTTCAGCAGGTAATTCACGAAGCCGGTGGAAGGAGACAACAGCGCGATCACAATGCTTCCCAGCACGACCCATGAAATAAAGTGGGGAATATAGAGCAAATTTTGCAGCGTGCGCTTATACCACTCCACCCGCACCTCATTCAGCAATACGGCCAACAGAATCGGGACGGGAAACGCGAACACGAGCTGATACAAATTAAGCAGCAGCGTGTTTTTGAGCACGACTCCGAACTCCCTGCTCGCGAACAGCTTCTCGAATTGGTCGAAGCCGACCCATGGGCTGCCCCAGATGCCGTCGGCCAGACGATAATTTTTGAAAGCAATAATTTCTCCAAACATCGGCGCGTATTTAAATAGAAGCAGATAAGCCGCAACCGGCACGAGCAGCATATAAAGAAAACGGTTACGCGAAAGCTGTCTCCAAAATGCCGACTTGCGTCCCGCTTGCTTCGGCGATTTCGCGGGCAGCTGGGATGGAATGGCTGATTGTGCCTGTGCGTGCTTCACTGGCGATGCTGATCTCATCGAAATGTACTTCCCCTTTCCCTTGAATTTGTGTGTTTCTGCCCCGCATCCCTAAACTAACATGCATCGCTTCACGCTTGAAACGGCCACTTTTTGTTGCGCTACGCTTTAACCGTTTTGAGCGATCTACAATTTTTGTGATCGTACGCTTTTCCGGTTATTTCCAAGCTTTCTCTTGCGTTTCTTGCCCCTTGTCCGCCGGAAAACGCAAAAAAAAGATCACCAATCCAGCCTGTTGATTCAGGTGGTTGGCGATCTATTTGCACTTCCATCTGGCGTTATATGTCAGCTTCCATGCTTTTAATATTGATCGTATTTCAAATCCATTGTGGCAAAGCCGCAAAATTCCGGGAAGGAATGCAACACCTTGTCAATCTCCGCTTGATCATAGCCCATCTTCTTTAGATGCATCTGCTTCGCCTTGCGCTCCACGGATTGGGCTGTCTCGAAGTCTTCGATATGCTCGAACAGCTTCGCGCCCCATTTCTTGCCGAAATTGACATGAAGCCGCTCATCCGCAATATCGAACTCCGACTGGACGGATGACAGCGGATCTCCATGCTCCAGAAAGGCGTCGATCGATTTGCGCTTTTTAATGAATGAACAAGGCTCCATCACCATCGTCAGTGCCGCATAAAACTCCGGAAAAGCCGTTTTCATATTTTCCTTTGAAGGCACAGTGCTGGGATGCCAGGAAAATTGCTGCGTCTTGTAGCCCATCTGCTTCAGGCGGCGAACGCCCATCTGGCTATGGCGCACTTCGTCCCAAGTATGGCGCGCCACATCATAATAGAATGCCATCGGCATGCGCTGAACGCCATAGTAGAGATAGGTCAGTGTCTCCGCCGCCGACATTTCGCTCGCATTGATGAACACCATATGCTTGACGCTGTCATAGGTTGGGGACTTGGGATCGAACATCGCACTTTTGAACTTCGTCAAGTCTACCAATGGGTACAGGGGGTCAATTGCCGCTTTTGGAGGAACGGGACCGGCAGGCCGCTCGACAGAGAAGGCCGGCCATTCGATCGGCGCATGCTCTTCGGAGCTGTTCATATGCAGCTCCATCGTTAGCCATGTCTCTTCCACATAATCTTGCCATTGATGGAATTGTTCTCTATGCTCCGGATGATTCACTGAGGCGAATTGCACATACTCTCTTCCCCATCGCATCAGCTCTTGCCGATTTGTCTCTATATATTTGAAGCGTTCCAGCGTAGGGGCATCCAATATCGGGTCCAGCCTGCCGGATAGCCGGGCATAGCGATCATACAGCTTCGTCACGGCCAATTGATAGGACGCAGCGAATGCTTCAATAGAAGGCGCTATCGATATTCTCTGGAATGCTTCTCTTATTGTATCCGGCGTCCACTTCCCGCGTCCCGTACCGGGACCCGGCAGCTCATCCAGACGCTCCTCCAGGAACTTCATATGCGTCGTGTGCAGATAAGAGAGCTTGACCAGTTCCCCCTTCTTCTCCCAATCGGGAATGGACGCTACCCAGCCCATGGTCATCCGCGAGCATTCGAATTCCAGCCAATAGATTCTCCTCAGCAGATTGCCTGTATCGACAGGCCGCAGCATACCGCGACGCTGCTCCTTCTCCTCCTCCAGGAAGCTGTAATCGTTCAAATCTACTTCAATTCTCTCCTTCACGCTTATCGCCTCCATATGATGTCGAACGGCCGTCATCTCCCGCTCTTCATCATGAGCTTGTATTCCCCCGGCGTCATGCCTGTCGCCTCCTTGAAGCTCCTTATGAAGTGAGGGGAATGGTTAAAGCCTGTACGGCAAGCAATCTCCGCAATCGTAAGCTCCTCCATTAGCAGCAGCCGCTTCGATTGCCTTATCCGCTCCAGCATCAAGTATTGATAGGGCGTGTACCCCGTACACAGTTTGAATATTTTGTACATATAAGATCTGGAGACATAGAACTGCTCTGCCAGAACCGACATCTCCATCCCTTCGCAGCAATGCTCCATAATATACGCCCTCATCCCTGCGCATATATCACGCATCTCGGACGAAGCTCGTTCCGTACGGACGGCGGATTCCTGTGCGCTATCTATCAGTGCTCTCATTGCCTCTACCTCAGCGAACCCTTCATCCATTGATGCAGACCCCGATCCAGATCGTCCATAATGGAATCTGCATGCTCGAGGCCCACCGATATTCGGATTAATCCCGGGGGAATGCCTGTCGCTTCCGTCGCTTCCGGCTTCATCCCTGCACCGGGATAATTCATAAGGCTCTCGAAGCCGCCCCAGCTTGGACCGACCTCGAATACCCGCATCGCTCGGGCCATCGCTGTAATATCTCTTGTCGCTCCCTCACTTGGAATAAAGCTCATCAATCCGCTATAGCCGGACATCTGCTTCTGCCCCAGCTCATACTGGGGATGCTCCTCCAATCCGGGATAGAACACTTTCTCTACATGCGGATGCTCCTTCAGAAACCGGGCAATGCGAAGCCCATTCTCCGCATGCCTGGCCATTCGCAACGGCAAGGTGCGCAGCCCCCTCGTCAGCAGCCATGCCTGATGCGGGTCCATAATGGCGCCATACATGCCCCGTTCATTGACCTGAATCGATTGGATGCTCTCTTCCGATGCGACAAGCATGCCGCCAATGAGATCGCTATGCCCGCCCATATACTTGGAAGCGGAATGAACTACGATATCAATGCCCAGTTGCAGCGGGTTCTGATAGAGCGGCGTAGCCCACGTATTGTCTACAATCGTTGCGATCCCCTTGCTTCTCGCCAGCTGCGCTATCCCACTCAGATCCTGCATCGAGAACACATTGGATACTGGACTCTCCAGATAGAAGAGCTTCGTGTCGGGACGAATCGCCTCCTCGAACTGCTCTACACAATCACCGGGGACAAATGTGCTCTTCACTCCCAGCTTTCGCAAGTAAGATCCAATAAATGTGCGGGCCGGCGCGTATAAGCTATTCAAGGATACAATATGGCAATCCTTCTCTATCACATGCATAATCGCCGCCGTGATCGCCGCCATGCCGGAGGAGAAGGCCAGCGCGCACTCCCCGCACTCCAATGCAGCCGTCTTCCGCTCCGCCAGCTCCAGCGTAGGATTGGACATGCGGGTGTAAGTATACCCGTGGTTTTTCGTCTTGCGGGTAAATAGAGTGTTCTGAAAGATAGGGGGAACGATGGCCCCTTCATAACGATCATAGTCGTCTCCCCAATGTGCGCAAATATCTTCCTTCCTCCACTTGGCAAGGTCATCCTTGACATCCATGACCGCTCGCTCCCTTCCCAATCCGTTCATCGCAGTCTGTCTATCGTCACTTCCCAGCCCGCTTCATGCGCGGCTGCATCGTCGACCTCGATCGCTTCCGGCACGCTTATCCGCATCACTCGCTGCATCCCTTCCTTGCTCCAGCATACATCGATGCGCCCGAGGGGCGTCGGAATCGCCCCCTCCGCCCAGCTTAGTTCCGTCTCCGGCGGCTTCACCCTGATCGCCTTGAATCCATCCTCGATCCTCTCCACGCCTAACAAGTACTTCCCCGTCACATAAGCAGGCGCCGCGGACCATGCATGAGCGAAGCTCCGCGTGGCTGGATACGTCTCCCATGCAGTCGTCGAGCCTTGCCGAACCATGCCTCCCCATACGTTGCGGATACGCTCCAGTATGCAATCCAGCCTCCCCATGTTATGCCAGGCTTCGAACAGATAGAACGACATGAATGGAGAGCTGATTGGCACCCACTCCTTCGGCGGATGTACGATTCGCTCTTCCACACAGGAACGCTGCTCTTCGCTGAGCGCTTCGAATAGATAGAGCAGCACATGCGTCTGTTGACTGAAGGTGGATGAATATTCGCCCGATCGATAGCGTCCGTCTACGAATGCTTCCTGCTCGGCATCCCATAGATGCTCGCCCAGCGCCTTCCTCATCCGCTCCATCAGTCCGCTCCACTTCCGGGCTTCTTCTGTATAGCCCAGCCCTTCCGCCAGCTCTGCCGCTATCCCGCAGCAATACGCCAGGACGCCATGCTGGGCTGTGCCGACCCCGACCGCCGGGATATCCATATCCGCCCAATCGATCAGATTCCATGAGCTGATATCGAACAGATCGTCATCATTCAGGAATTCGCAATACGCCTCAAGCACTCTTGCGAATTCGGGATATACAGCTTGCCGGAAGCCGGCATCTCCGCTATAGGCGAAATAATCCTTGCAAGCGATCATCCAGCTGAACGTCCACATCGGGATGACCGATTGCCAGTCGGTAGGCAGACACGACAGCAGCAGTCTGCTCTGGTCCTGCGATCGGGGGACCATCTCCAGACAATGCTTCACCAGCTCGTAAGAGCCGAACAAGTAATAATTGACCAGGGCGCTTACTCTGCAATCCCCTACCCAGAACACGCGCTCATAAGTGGGACAGTCGACGAACGTATCCTCCGTGCATACTTCCGAGGTATGTCTGCATATTTCCCATATATCGTTCAGCAGCGGGTCCGAGCAGCGGAAGACAGCCTGATTCGTCACCGGATAGCCGGACTGCTCAACGGCGATACGATACAAGGACAGCGGCCCGATCTGCCGGCGCACCGCTATCATCAAATACCGGAAGCCCATTCTCGACAAGCTCTTATAGCTTTGCCGACCGTCACGGGCAGTGTACCGGAAAGCATTGTTCAAGCCGGACGTGTATCGAATACGGCCATCCACTATCGCTTCAAATCCGTATATATCCAGTACGGTGCCGGCGTCCGCTTCGAGCTCCAGCATGACTTGGCCGACGTACAGCTTCCCGAAGTCGATCACGTACTCCCGGTCCCCTCCAAGCTCGGGAACGGGAATAATCGTCGGATACGCATGGCTGTACAGCATTCTCTCCTGCTCCCGATGAATGGCATAGGCAGCAAGCACACGCTTGCGCAGCATAAGCGAATAGATCATCATGTTGTCCATTACGCTTGTCGCCGGCACCGTCTTCGCCTCTTCACGATAACGCTGAAGCATCTGCACCGAGTTCACGCTTCCGGCCTCCAGGAAGGCGGGCAGCTCCTTATGGAGTCCGCTCCGCTTCTCCACTCCGCCATATACCGGCTCATAGCCGTCGGCTATCACTTCTATGACCTGGAAGGGACCCAGCGTGACGAAGGGGGAAGCCCCCTCCTCCGGCAGAGAAGAGAAGGGATGCTTGAACGAAAGCTCCATATCGAAGTCCCATTCCATGTGACTGATGACATCGTTGTAGACGCCTCCCAGTTCCACAAGAAGCATATGCTCTCCCTTCTTCAGCAGCAGTTCGTCACCGGGCATATGCCACTTGTCATTGATCTTGAATCTCCCCTGCAAGCCATTCCAGGGTGAGTGGGCGAACTGCAGACACCCTCTTGCATCCTGCTTCGCTACAATGACCGTAGCGAAGTAACCGGTGAATATCTTCGCGCTTGCATCCCGGTTGCCGGGGAAGAACTGCTCCCGCATATTGACGGAGACGACCTTCTGCAGCGGCTTCACTTCTGAATGGGATAAGAGTTGCCCGGGATAGACGATCCGCTTGCCGAACGGCTCAATCACGCGGGGATGCAGCTCACTCCACACGCCCTCTCCGCCGCGGCATAGAGGTACGGCTTGCTCCCAGTGCGCATCGTCATAATTGCCATCGGTCCACTTCTCCGTCCAGCGCCTGGCATCGTACACTTCCAGCCACCCGATATTGACGTTGCGCTTCACGACGTTCCGCTCATAACCTTCATGCTTGTACGCCTTCCAGCCTTCATCCGTAGCATACACGCTGTTATGGCCTTCACTGTCCGTTATATCAAGCTGAACAATCAGCCCTGCTCGATTCTCTACATACTGATAGTTGGAATGACCGTAATGCCATACGCTAACCGCAATTGTGTTCACACCTTGGCGCAGCAGCTGCGCCACTGCATATTGCTCGTAATACCAGTGATTCGAGGTTGACCGTATAGGCCCTTCTCCCGCTTCCGTTCCATTCACCCATAACTTGAAGCAAGTATCGGCGCTTATGCGCAATTCCGCCGAGGCGATTGACTTTCTATCCCATTCGAACGTGTGACGGAAGCAGACATGCGCATTTATGGGCCTCGCTTCTTCGTCGATCCAGATCCAATCCGCCTTCCAGTCCATCGCTATCCCTCCCCTTGAACGGATAGATCGTCTACTTGATTCGGCCGATTTCCTTCAAGCCTGCGGTAACCTCTTCATCGTATGTGGGACCGCCGATCTTCTCCCATTTGTCCAACATGCTGTCATAAGCCGCATCGAAATCCTTGGCAATGATGACTTTAGAGATTTCTTCGTACAGCATACTCTCCAAGGCGCTCATATTCTTCTCGCTGAATGGGCGCTCATTCGTCAAGGTCGGCAGATAAGTCCCGTACTTCTCCATTATTTCACGATATTCCACCACTTTCCTTGCGAATGTCTCTCCCTTGTCCCGATATTGGATCAAGGCTACGTCCGACGGATACCAAGGCAATCCCAGGCTCATAATCTGCAGATCGGCAGAATACCACTTAATATCCTTCTCCTTCTTCTCCGCATCCGTGACGATTCTTACGCCCTGCTCTATCGTGTAGTGTTCGTCTTCGAAGCCGTCATTCAGCGTCACCTGAACGTCCGGATCAGACATCCAGTTCAAATACTTGATGACAGCGTCCGTCTTGTCCTTGCTCGTCTTCGGAACCATAATGAACATGCCATACGGAGCTCCGACACTCGTCATTTGCGCGCCATCCGGCGCGATGAACGGCTCTACCGTCACCCAGTCCACTTCCGGAATCTGCTCCTTCATCTTCAAGTCAAGATTGTAGGCAATCTCATTGGAGTCGACGAAGCCTACATAACCGGCCAGCACATTCTCCGTATGCTTCTGCGAGTTCACATCGGTTAAGAATTCCTTCGGAATGAGCCCTTCCTTGTACAGCTTGTTCATGAATTGGAAGTGATTGCGTCCTTCAGGCGTTGTAATGGCAGATCGGTATTGACCATCCACGATGTTGCCGGAAGCAAAATACAATTGCGTACCGGGGCCCTCATTGTCGATACCGGCGCCGTAAGTCGTGCCGAACATAAAGCCTTTGGCCCCCTGGCCAAGCGCCGGGATGGAATAAGGAATGACCTTGTCCTTGCCTACTCCTCCGGGGTCCTGCTCCTTGAACACCTGCAACACCTCATACAGCTCATCCAACGTTGTCGGCACGGCAAGTCCCAGCTTATCCAGCCAGTCCTTGCGGATGCTCATGGCCGGCCCTGCCTTGTTCGGCTTCTTCGCCATGACCGCATAGCGCTTGCCGTCATAGGTTCCGACCGCTTCCATCGCTTCCTTGTTGTTGATCATGATATCCTGCCCGAACTTCTGAATCGATTCATCCAGAGGTGCCAGGCCGCCTTGCGAAGCGAACTTCAAGAAGGTGTTCAGGTCGTAGGTGAGGATGACATCGGGCGCTGTGCCGGATGCCATCCATGCACTCAGCTTGGCGGATTCCTCGGAACGCGGCAGCGGAACGTATTCGACTGCAATGCCAAGCCCCGCTACTTCTTCGTTTATCCAGCGAGTCATAATCGTATCCGTAATTTTCTGCCCTTCGGGCG
The DNA here is from genome assembly GCF_025567625.1 of Paenibacillus sp. J5C2022. Classification (GTDB taxonomy): domain Bacteria; phylum Bacillota; class Bacilli; order Paenibacillales; family Paenibacillaceae; genus Pristimantibacillus. Next base: position 174,276 of record NZ_JAOQJC010000003.1, read on the forward strand.
CATTGCCGCGCTCCCAGATCGATACTTTAATCGTCTCCGTCTTTTGCGGCTCCTCTGCCTTCGTTTCGTTGCTTTTGCCGCTTTCGCTCTGTCCCGTGCCGCCGGTTGCCGCAGGCTCCTCCGCATTTTTATTGCCGGAGCATCCTGCCAGAGCAGCCAATATGAGCATCATAACCAATACCACTGCTGTCAGCTTATGCATTCTTCTCATTCGAATTCCCCCTCATTCCTATTTTCATCCCTTAACAGAACCAATCATGACACCCTTAACGAAATACTTCTGCAGCCAAGGATATATGAACAGAATTGGCACTGTGGAATAAACGATGGTCGCCGCCTTCAACGATTCCTGAATCAACTCCAGGCCGAACTCCTCCTGCAATGTCTCCATCGAGGTGTCCATCTGTGACAACAGCAATATATTCCTCAGCTTCACCTGCAGCGGATACAGATCCGGATTATCAATATACAGAACGGCAGAGAAATAACTGTTCCAGTGGCTGACGGCATAGAACAAGCCGATCGTCGCCAGCGCCGCCTTCGACAGCGGCAGAACGAACAACATAATGAAGCGGATATTGCCGCAGCCGTCGACCGTGGCCGACTCCCGTATCTCTTCCGGCAGACTCCGGAAGAAGGACATCATAATAAATACATAGAAAGCGTTAACAAGTCCGGGAACAATAAGCGCCCATAGCGTATCCAGCATGCCGAGCTCCTTCACCAGCAGGAAGGAAGGGATCATGCCGCCGGAGAACAGCATCGTAATAAGAATGAAATTAATGACCGGCACTCGGCCCTTCAAGTCTCTTCTCGACAACGGATACGCGGTTATGACCGTGAAGAGAAGATTAAGCAGCGTCCCCGCCACGGCGAGAAACACCGTTACCAGCAGAGAGCGAAATATAATGTTATCAATCAACACCGCTTTCATCGCATCAAGCTGGAAATCGACAGGCCAGATGAATACTTGCCCGGTCTGAATCGCATATTCACCGCTGAAAGCAGTCGCGAACTGATTGAGGAACGGGAACACGCATATAAATACGAAAAAACTAATCAAGCTGTAATTGCCTATCGTGAAGGCAATGTCTCCCCTGCGGGAGCTGCTGGCGAAGCGCGGTCTGCCCCCCTTTCCTACCATAGGCCTTCCCTCCCCATCTTGCGTACGGTGTAGTTGGCGCCGAGAATCAGGATAAGATTGATTAGCGACTGAACGGTATCCACAGCCGTCGTGATGCTGAAGTTGCCCTGTACGATGCCGTAGGAATAAATAAAGGTGGAGATCACCTGCGAAATATCCAGAACGATAGGGTTCTGCAGCGCAAAAATATGCTCAAAGCCGATCGTCGTCAAGTTGCCGATGTTAATAATAAGCAGAATAAGAATCGTCGGCATGATGCCTGGAATCGTAATATGAATAATTCGCTTTAATCGCCCGGCTCCGTCAATCTCTGCCGATTCATACAACGCAGGGTCGATTGAGGTCATGGCCGCCAAGTACAGAATCGTCCCCCATCCCGCGCTTGCCCATATCCCGGAACCGACATAGGAGGCAACCCACCAGAAGGGCTCGATCATAAAATAGATTTCCTCTAGACCCGCTTTCCTCAGCACTTCATTCACGATTCCATAACTTGGAGAAAGTACGTTGTAGACGATGCCACCCAGAATAATCCATGACATGAAATGAGGCACATACAGCAAGGACTGCGACACTCTCTTAAACCACTTCAGCCTGATCTCGTTCAGCAAGATTGCCAATAGTATCGGGGCGGGGAATCCGAATACCAGCGACCAGATGTTCAGCATGATGGTATTCTGAATTATCTTCCAAAAATTAGGGAGATGGAACATTTCGCGAAAATACGCTAATCCCGCCCATTCGCTCCCCCACAAACCCGTAAACATGTTGTAATCCTTGAAAGCGATAATATATCCCGCCATCGGTATGTAGCGAAAAACGGCAAAGAAGACGATACCGGGAATGAGCAATAAATACAGGTCGTAATTTTTCGCCCATTCGCGCTGAATCGCCTTCCGCCTCGGCGCTTTCGACGGGACGACGGATACCTCTGTCAACTTGGCATCCCGACTCATTTTGTCCACCCCCTGATCTGCTGGCTATATCCTTATTTAATCAGGTTTTGAAAGCGCATACTATTAGGTTTTTGGAACATTATATTCGTTATTCGAACACCTTTTATGCTCCCCCTTACTATGGCCTGCTATAGCTTGCTGCGATACTCTTGCGGCGACTGGCGCTCATACTTTTTGAACACCTGATAGAAGTAAATATAGTTCTTGAATCCCGTCAACTCGCTAATCTCCGAGATACGCCTGGTCGGGTCGCGCATTAATCGCTTGGCTTCCCTGATTCGTGTCCGGGTCACAATATCGACAAAGCTGCTGCCGGTCTCCTTGCGCAGCAGCCGACTCAGATGGCCTGTGCTAATATGAAAGCGGTCCGCTACAGCATGCAGTCCAATATCTTCTTCAAAATGCTCGTCGATGTATTGAAGAACCCCCTTCACCAGCGGCCCATACGCCGCCCAGTTCCTATCGCGCAGCCTCAGCCGGCTCGATACCTCGACATACCGCTCGCGCAGCTGCTCCAGACGATGAAGCGGATAGCTGCATTCATAGCGGCAGCGTCCCTCCCCGAATTCCAACAACGCCCGCTTCAATGCATGCTCCCGGCGATGAACGGAGCCGGCAATGACTTCGTCCGCTGCCGACGAATGATACATGCAGACGTAAGCCACTTCGTTCAGCATAGGATAGCGGTATACCTCTTCCTCCTCCTCTAGCTTCATAAGCAGAAGAGATTCATCCAATTGTCCCAACCAGCTCTCGCTGGACTCCGTCCCAACTTCCTCACGAATGACGAATAGCACATAGGTATGCTGGAGCAGTGACAGCGTATGGGCCGCTCCGGCAGATTCATACAAGCGAGACAAGTCGGCTTCCCCTGTCAATATATCGGATATATACTGGCGTCTGGCAGAAGCGATCAACTGCTCCTTCTCTTGCACAGCAAGGCGTTCTTGCCTCAGTGCGTTCGTTGCCTTCGTTACGGCCGCCATCATCTCGTCGTTGTTGAGCGGCTTCAATATATACTCCTGAACGCCGAGACGTACGCACTGCTTGGCATATTGGAAATCCTGATAGCCCGTAATGACGATCACCTTGCAGCTTGCCAACCGTTCCAGCGCATATTCCGCCAGCTGCAATCCGTCCATGTCCGGCATTCGGATGTCGGTAATAATGATGTCAGGCTCATGCTGTTCGATGACCCGCTTGCCTTCTATGCCGTCGCCGGCGCTGGCGACGAGCTCACAGTCCATCGAGGGCCAGTCCAGTGTCTCGACAATCGCTCTTCTGATCAATGGCTTGTCTTCAATAACCACCACTTTCATCGCCAGCATGGATGTCCTCCTTCCCTGTCTTCGGCAGCTTGATTATGATCCTCGTCCCTTGATGCAGCTCGCTGCGAATCTCGATTCCGTAATCCGCGCCGAACAAGATGCGCAGGCGCTTATGAACGCTTCGCACGCCGACGCGGGTTCCTCCGGAACCGGAACCGGAATCGGCGGCAGTGAGCGCATACTCTTCCTCCCTCAGCAATGCTTGTATCATGTCCTCCCTTATGCCAACCCCGTTGTCCTCCACCTCCAGCATCAGATGCTCCCCCTTGTCGCAGCAACGGATATGGATAATGCCGACGCCTGATTTTTTCTCAATGCCATGGATAATTGCATTCTCCAGAATAGGCTGGAGGATGAATCGGGGGACGATCCATTCCAGCGCACTCTCTTCTATCTCGTACTTTACCTGCAAGCGGGATTCATAGGTGATTCCTTGCAAGGTCAAGTAATCGCGGATGAATTGAATCTCTTCCCGGAGCGCAATGAAGTCCCGCTTGCGGCTTATGCTCTCCCTGATCAGTCTGCCGAGCAGATAGATCGATTGTCCAATCTCCTGCTGCCCGTTAATTTTGGCCATACTGTGGATCGATTCCAGCGTATTGTAGAGGAAATGCGGATTCATCTGCGCTTGCAGCGCTTTATATTCGAATTCCAGCTGCTTGTATTCCGCCCGTTCCTTCTTCAGCTTCTCTTGGCTGGCCTCATGAATGAGCTCCTTGATTTTCGCAGCCATCCCGTTGAATTTCTCGGCGATAATGCCTATCTCATCGCGTCCGTCCGTTCGAATGACCGTATCCAATGCGCCTACGGACAGCGTCTTCATACGATTAACGAGAATATACAGCTTGTTCGTAATGGATTTGGACAGCAAGGCCGCATTAATGAATGCAGCGGCAAAGGCTACAATGAAGGTGACGAGGAGCCAGAATTGGATCGTCTTCATATAGGATGTGAACTGGTTAAAGGAAATAATGTTATGCAGTCTCCAGCGGCTGTCGGAGGTACTATTGGAGATATGAATGTATTTCTTGTTGCCGTGGTAGAACTCTTGATCCTCCCTGGCGGCAGCGGCAAGGAACAGCTCTTCGGAGAAGCTGTTATTGTAAATAATCAATTCTCCTTCGCCGTTCGTGTACATAATTTCGCCAGATTCTTCGCTATGCGGATAGATGGATTTGAAATATTCGCTTTCTACGCCAAGCACGAGAGAACCGCAATATGCCGATGATTGAAGATCGTACATCGCCCGCTTCATGAAAATGATTTCCTCGTCTCCTTGGCTCCAAATCGTCTGTCCCCGCTTGTCGTTCAGTCTCTCGATGTCAGCCTTGGATAGCTTGAAGCCCGACAGTACCGGATGATTCGTCGAGCCAAGGCGGAATTGCGCATACATCTCGCCATTTCTATCGTATACCGCGGCATAAGGGAAGATAGCGTTGGAGTAGACCATTTTATACAAGAACTGCCGAATGGATTGCTCCTTGGCGATATCGTCATAGTTATTCTTGTCTTTATCGATCATCATCGGACAGAAGCCCGCATTTTTATACTGGGCGAAGGACAGCTCTTCCACCTCTTGTATTTTTTGCTCGAAATTCAATGCCACTTGCTCCAGCAGCAATGCCGAGCTCCTGGAGGACATCCCCTTCATTAGATTGGTGGACGCATAGTAATGCAATACACTGCTCATGGCCAGCGACAGAAAGATTAGAAGAAGGAAGGAGAAGAGAAATTTCGTCCTCAGCCTCCAATCTTTAAAGTTCAACCGCAACCTCTCTCGTCTCATGGATTCCCCCGTTTCTGTCCACGCTCAAGATCGATTCAGGGCAGACTGTTCATGTTCACATGTCTTCTCTGGGACCGGCTCTCATTGACAGCTTCAATGAAACGGATGATGGCAAGCGTCTCCTCAGCCGCGATATCCGCTCTTCCCGTACGGAACATCTTGATGATCCTCTCCAGCATCACTGCCGCCATAGGCTTACTGCTCTCCGCCGATGTGATGGCCACGCTCCTGTCCCTATAATGCAAGGTGGCTCCATACTGGTAATTGCCCGTCCGATTGCCGCGAATTGTGCCTATGCGGCCGTCAGCCCACTCCCCCACGGCATATTCGAACCGGTCATTGAAGGTGGCGCTTACCGATTCGCAGTGACGGCCAAGTATGCGGAACAGCATCTCGACGCCATGTATGCCGTACCAGAACCATCCCGGATTCGTCGCCTCCAATGCCATGGGGCTATAGCAATCCGCCCCCATCACATCGGCATCCTCCTTCAGTGCCGTCTCCAGAGGCTCCAGGTACCGGAGCACTGAGCAACTCATAATCGGAATGCCATAACTGGCTGCAAGCTTGTAGATATGCTCTGCTTCCTGCAAGCTGCAAGTGAACGGCTTGTCGATGAACACAGGCTTCCCGTAACACGCAATCGCTTCGAACTGGCTCTTATGCACTCGTCCGTCGACACTCGTAATAAGCAGCGCATCGCTAGCCTCTGCTACTTCCTCCGGACTTGCCATAATCGCAACGCCGTACTGCCCGCGCAATTGCTCGGTGAAGCCTTCGACGCGGCTATAGCTGGCTGCCAGATCGGAAGAACCGCCCGGATAACCCGCCATGATTCGCGCACCGGGTACATGATGGGGATGTGCCGGATCTTGAAGCAGCTCCGTGAATTTGATGACATGCGACGTATCCAGCCCGATCATTCCCAGCTTCAATTCCTCGTTAACCATTCCCGTCACCTCACACTTGATAAGTAGCGTACCTTCTCTTCATCAACTGCAATGCCCAACCCCGCTCCTGCCGGAAGCTGCAGCTTGCCTCCCTTAATCGTCAGGGGCTGCGCAAGAATGTCCTCTTGCAGATATTGCGGCCCGTTCCACGCGCATGGCGTAGTCACGCCGAAAGCGCAGGCGAGCTGCAGATTGGCGGCCAAGCCGACCCCCGTCTCCGTCAAGCCGCTGCACACCGTCATAAGCGGCGCATGCCGGGCGATCTCCATGCATATGCGTGACGGGAACAGCCCGCTGTTCCGGGTTGGCTTGGCGACATAAGCCGTAATCAAGTCATGACGTATCCACTCCATCAGCTCTCTCGGGGTCACGATCGGCTCGTCTACTCCGATCGGGATGCGCAGGCGGGATGTCAACCGAGCCAAGTCCTTCAATTGATTCGAGGGCAGCGGTTGCTCGAGCAGATCAAGTCCGCTGCTCTCCAGATCCGGCAAGATGCGCACTATTTCATGGAACGCATATCCGCCATTGGCATCGCCCCATAGGAATCCGTCCGGCACCTTCTCCTTCAGCCAATTGCACTGCATCACATCGAAGGCTGCATTCATCCCCAGCTTCACATTGAAGTTGCGATAGCCATGCTGCAGACCATCGTCTACAGATCGTTCCAATGCATCCATATCGGAAGCGCTTACCGTCCAGCTCAGCGCAACCTCCGCTGCGGGCTGGTAGCCCCACAGCTTCGCAATGGACATCCCCCGTCTTCTTCCCAGCAGATCATGGACAGCCGTATCTATGCCGCACTTGGCGATAGGATGCGCCGAAGAGAATGCCGGTGCGATAACAGCATTCATCGCCTGGTGGATACCGGCAATGTCGTCCGCATCTCTGCCGATTACAGCCGGCAGAAGGTAATTGTCCAGCGTGCCGACGACCGTCTCCATCGTCTCTGACGACCACAGGCGGCTTGGCGAAGCTTCTCCCCATCCTGAATGGCCGGCTTCATCCGTCAGTTTGATCAGCACAACCGTTCGAGCGTTGCTCTTGCCTCCGACGGCGCCGCGCGACGTTTTGAACAGGCCCTTCATAGGAATATGCAGCGGGAACAGCTCTGCTCTTTCAATGTTCATGGCGGGATGCACCTCTTCCCGATTTTTTGACATTGGCTATGATGCCTTCTGTCGTATACCAGGGATCTCCTGCGACGATCGGCAGTTCGACCTTCCGGCCAAGCGTAGCTGATTTGTATATCGCCGTAATCGCTTCAATTGTCCTTCTGCCCTCCAGCCCGCTTACCGACGGCTCCTCATCGTATACAATCGACTGGAACAGATCGTAATAGCAATCGCAATGGCTTGGCTTCGGCATATCCAGCTGCGGCTTCGCCTTCGCTGCGACGCTCTCCAGCCTCCGCACCTCTTCCGCATCCATCTTCGCCCCTCCTTGCTCTGTCTGTCTTACCGCATGGACAAAGTAGGGGTAGCTGACATAATGGCGATCGGAAGAAAAGCTCATCGCATGCCCTTCCTTGACCGTGTTCAGCGAACAGCTGACTTGCGCCGCTGCGCCGCTCTGGAATCTGAACATCGCCAGCGACAGGTCCTCTACTTCAATATCGTGATTAAGCGTGTCCATCTCCGCCTGCACACTGGCAAGAGGCGTATCCATGAGCCATAGGAACAGATCCAGCGTATGAATGGAGTGGTTCATCGTCACTCCGCCGCTCTCCGTCTCGAACTTGCCGCGCCAAGGCACGTCGTAGTAGTTGCTGCCGCGCCAGTAATTGCCGCTCATCTGCGCGAATACGACTGGCCCCATCATGCCGGACGACATAATATGCTTCATCTTCTGAATATCCGGCAAGAAGCGCAGTTGGAACACGGTAGCCAGCTTGCATCGATGCTCGCGTGCCGCCTCCAGCATCTCGTCGCAATCTTGCAGGGAAGGCGCCAGCGGCTTCTCGCACAACACATGCTTGCCCATCCGGAATGCCTCAATGGCCGGTTCCTTATGGAAGAACGGCGGTGTACACAACGCAATGACATCAATGTCCTCCCTGCTGAGCATGTCCCGGTAATCGGCGTAGATGTCGGCTTGTGCTCCGGCCAATGCAGCCGCCTCCTCCGCCTTCTCCAGATCAATATCCGATACCGCTTTAATCTCGCACCAATCATGCAGCAGTCGGCAAGCTTCTATATGCCTCTTCGCTATTATACCGCAGCCGATAATGCCAATTCCGAATTTCCTCTTCATCGCTTCTCATCTCCTATTCGCAGCCTGTTAGTCGCCTGCCTTATTCTACCTTCATCTTACAACACGCCGACTTCATTGACGGCGGTTACGTTGCAATAGGAGATTATTATGCAATGATTGTCGCTCACCCATTTCCGCTAACGGATGCCGTTCTCCTATTTCCGCTAACGGATGCTACAGAAGCTATTTCTAGCTTATTAGTCTCATTTTAAATGTAACGGATCTGACGGAGCTTATTTAGCTCTAATTCATTAAATCGACGGTAGATGAAGTGGATTAACGTCGCTGACAACCGTTACGCTTCAACATGTGTCATATCAGCTCCAATAACCGCAATAGCGACCGTTAGGCTTACTATCCATAGTGGATGCGCGCCGAATCGTGAACTTAAGCAAAGCAATGTGCAACTCCACTACCGCGGCCAAGCATACAAAGCAGTGCGCAGCTTCGCTTCCGGGGGGGCGAGCATATAATGGAATCGGGGGGCAACCATGCAGCAAAAAAAAGCGCAAGTTCCGAGATGAACATATCCCGAGAACTTACGCTTTTTTATTATTACTGCCATCCCGTCATGCTCAACAGGGCCGCTTCTTCGTACGAAATCTATGAGACAGCCCTTCGCATTATCTGACAATCGTCTCCAAGGCCGAACGATCGGTGTGCTTCACAAGCTGAATCAGCAGCTCCTTCGCTTGCGCGTAATCCTCCGTATGAATGAGGGAAGACGACGTATGCGCATAGCGGGTGCAAATGCCGATGACCGTGGACGGCACGCCTATGCCATGCAGTTGGACACGGCTTGCATCAGTCGTGCCCTTGCCGACATAATACTGATACCTGATGCCGCAGCTATCCGCGATGTCGGTAACGAATTCCACCAGTCCGCGATGCGTGATCATGGCGCCGTCCAGTATGCGCAGCAAGGTGCCGTCGCCGAGCCGGCCGAACGCCGAGCGGTCGCCGGTCGCATCGAATGCCGGGCTGGCGTCAAGCACATAGGCGATATCCGGCTGAATCAGCTCGGCCGCCGTATGGGCTCCCTTCAGTCCGACCTCCTCCTGCACTGTCGCTCCCGCATACAGCGTATTCGGCAGCTTCTCATCCTTCAGCGCCTTGAGCAGCTCGATGGCGAGGCCGACGCCGTAGCGGTTGTCCCACGCCTTCGCCATAATCGTGCGGCCATCGGCAAGCGGCGTGAACGGGCATACCGGCACGATCTGCTGTCCCGGCTTAACGCCCAGCTCCATCGCTTGCTCCTTGCTGTAAGCGCCGATGTCAATGAACATCTGCTCCATGTCAACCGTCTTGTCGCGATCCTTGCCGAGCATCGGCGGAGTGGCGATGACGCCGGGAAGCGCTCCGCTTGCCGTAATGACATGCACCCGCTGCGCCGGGAGCACCCCATTGTTCCAGCCGCCAAGCGGTGAGAACTTCAGCATGCCATGCGGCGTAATCTGCGTGACCATGAAGCCGACTTCATCCATATGGCCCGCTACCATGATTTTCGGACCGCCTTCTTCCCCCCGGCGCACCCCGAAGATGCTGCCGAGCCGGTCTGTTATGATCTCATCGGATACCGGGGCAATCTGCTCCCGAACGAATGCCCGCACTTGGGACTCGAAGCCCGGAGCGCCGGGCAATTCCGTCAATGTTTTGAACAAGGATAACGTCTCTGCATTCATTGGATATCCACTACCTTTCCTTCTGCGGCACAAGCGCCTTCCTCTCTCGCAGCTTGTCCGTCCGAATTTCCACACTTCCTCTATACTATACCATTCCTATGTCCAAATCTCAGCTTCCTCCACCCGTTATTGCACGAAAAAAACCTATAGAGGTCTGAGTTTACCTTCTTAACCCCTTTACATATTCACCGGGCGTAATTCCAGTCCGCTTCTTGAAGATGCGAAAAAAGTAATGCTGGCTGTTGAAGCCGCATAGCTTCGCAATATCTTGAATCTCCTTGCCTTCCTCTAAGAATGATTTGGCCTGCTCCAGGCGAAAAGCAGTCAAGTAGTCTGAAAAACCGACCTTCATCTCATTTTTGAACAGGGTGCTCAAGTAAGCGCTGCTGATGCCAATATGCTCGGCGGTATGAGACAAGGATATATCATTCATATAATGCTGTCGTATAAATCGAAGCGCCTGATTCGTGTATGGTGAATAGAGCTTGTCATCCTCTTCGCGGGTCTCGTGAAAATAACGTTGAAACAGCGATTCGAACCAGTTCTTCAATTCATCCAGTGTCTGGAATCCGCCCAAAATGTCGTGCGGCAGCTCTTCGCTGCTATAGAGCAAAGAGAGCTGCACTTCCTTTTCCTTGCATACACGGTGCAGCAGCCCTAATAAATCATTGAAGATGAGTTGCGAACTGTTCATGCTAAGTGATCGTTGCTTAATAGCGGTAAAAATATGGGCCAGATCCTCCTTAACGGCGGAGATGTTGCCGGCTCTGATAGCGGAAAGCAGCCTTTTCTCCAGCTGTATATCCAGTCCGCATATGACGACTTCTTCCACAGATGACGATTCCCCAGTCAGGATCAGGCTCTTCCCCTTGTAGAACCGCTTCCTTAATTGCTCCTCCGCCTTCTTGTAGCTAGCTGGAATATCCTCAATGCCCCTGCACAATTCGCCAATACTGAGGCTGACGGACATATTCAAGTAGGTCTTCAAACAATTCGCGATTCGGCCGGCGGCACCGTTAACGATGTCTCTCATCTGGCCTTCACTGCGGAGATGCGGGAGCGAGAAGAGAAGGACGAACCGGTCGTCTCTTACATGACAGACTGCCCCATTGCCGATCTCATGCAAAATCTCTTCAACCATATTTACAACCGAAAACTGCTCCAGTTCCAAAGCCTTCATCGTCTTCGTTCGCTCACGGGTGGAGTAGTCATCGATGGATAAAATAACGGGAACGAAACGCTTTTTGCCCAGCTTCAAATTCAGCATCCCGATATGCATGTCCAGCTCCGCCTCGCTGTATGTGAACCCTGCGATCAGTTGCACGATGAACCCCCTCTTCAAGGCTAGCAGATGATTGGCGTTTGGACTCATGCTCTCGGCATCCTCCGAATGAGCTTGCAGCCACTCTCTAACCCCGGCTAGCGCAACCGTAAGCTCCTCTTCATTCAATCTGTGCTTTAGCAAATATTCAGAAGCACCGTTCTGCAAAGCGCCCTTCACATAGTCGAAATCATCATAATTGCTTAGCATGATCATTCGGGTGCCTGGATAGCGTCTTGCCATCTCGCCGCTTAATTGAACACCGTCCATCCCGGGCATGCGAATGTCCGAGATGAGCAGATGGGGACGATGCCGCTCGACAAGCTGCAGCGCTTCCGTGCCGCTGGACGCTTCCCCACATATGGAGAAGCCATGCTGCTCCCAATTCAACAACAGCTTGAGAGAAGTCCGAACAAGCAGCTCATCGTCAGCCAGCAGCACTTTATACATAACGAAGCACATCCTTCTCGGTTAGTATGGGGATCGTTATTTCCACGGTTGTGAATCGCTTCTCCTCACTCCATACATTCAAGCCATACGGTGCGCCGAAGATTGATTCAATTCGTTGCTGGACATTGCGCAGACCGATACCGATATACCTGCCTTCCTGCTTATCGGCAAGCAATGTCTTCAGCCTGGAAGCGCTAATGCCGATTCCGTTATCCTGTACGCGCAGCACCAATCGATGCTCGCTCCGATAGATTTTCAGTCCAATCATGCCCCGGCCTGGAAGAGGCGAGATGCCGTGTAACAGCGCATTTTCCACGATAGGTTGCAGGAGCATCTTCGGTATCATCCACTCTTCCGCTCCAGCTTCGAGACTGTAATGCACATCGAATTTGTCGTTATAGCGATAATGCTGGATGTTGATATAACTCTTCAAATATTCCATCTCCTCCCGGATCGAAATGAAGGAGCGGTCATCCATCTGACCGTGCATTAAAGTCGACAGGGATTCCGCAACGAGCTTAATATTATCCGCCCCTTGCAGCATCGACAAGAACTTGATCGTATTCAGTGTGTTGTGCAGAAAATGGGGATTAATCTGTGCTTGAAGCGCCCGAATTTCCGCTTTGCTTCGCTTGCGCTCGGTTGCCTGAACCTCAGCGATCAGCTTCTGAATCCTTATCGTCATCGCATTGAACTGCTTATAGATTTGGCCAATCTCGTCATTTGATTGAATGCGAATCTTCATATCCACATTATCCTTGCCGATTCCTCTCAGTGCACGCTGCAGCCGCAGCAGATTGCGGGTCATGAAATGAGTGACGGCAACGATGAGAACAACGGCCGCGGCACAGAATAATACAGATATGATCAACATCCGGTCCCGCGTCGAAGAGGAATTGGCCAACAATTCACGCTTGGGCATCAATATCATCGTCGTCCACTTTGTAAACGTTGAATTGTGATAAACAACGAACATATCTTCCCCTGACATATTCACATAATAGCTCCCACTGCTTTCCCTTGTTAGAGGAGCCATTAATCTCTTGAGCTGATCCGATGTCAGCTGGAGCTCCGATTCATTCAATACCAGCTGACGGGTATCGTTATTTACGATAACGACACTGCCCGAATTGAGCTTGTTCGTACTGAACTGCGCCTTGACCACATTGATGTCTATATCCGCAATAACAAATCCCGCTGCCAGCCCTTCATGCAAGATAGGACGAACGATGGAAATAATGCTGTCTTTGCCAGGGTTAGAGCTTGAGGGATGCTTGGTGTTATAATGGGGCGGCACGACGACCGCTTCAGAGCCGGATTGCTGCAGACGTTGAAACCAGGTATGCTGCTTCAAAAGTTCAAAAGGCGTGACAATGCCATAATCGATCGTATGTCCTTGCAAATCGGATACCGTCAAGCCCTTCAATCCATGCTTGAACACGGCCAAGTTCACCATATGGGCTTGTATCTCGCGTTCAATCGCGATAAGTTTCTCTTTATCCGTCGTCTCGTACGCCGCTACATAGGTTGCGATAAGAGAATCCATATAATCGCCGGTGTTCACGGCCAGGCTAGCTACGATTTTATCAATGTCTCTTAACGTTGTCTCCAAATTATCATTGGAGACGCTGATCATAGACGCGATGAACTTACTGGCTTCCTTCTCCGCATCAGATGTTGAGCTGGAGTACCATATGTATACGGTTACAGACAGAAATAAGATGAACAATAGCATAATGGCGGCGGCAAGTTTTACTTTGATGCTGACGTATCGGAATGGAATAAGGCTCTTCACAGTCATACACCGCCCCTTTGCTTTAAGTTTATTAATAAAAATACAGCGTTTCGAAAAAAAGTGCAATCCTTAGCCTTGGTCTCTCTTGATATGATAGCATCAGTCACTTATTCAAAAACATTAGGGGGTAAAGCAATGCGGCTCAAGTTTAGAATGATTTCGATTCTCCTGCTTGCGGTGGTTATGGTATTTGCGGCAACCGCTTGCGGATCGGAAAACAACGCTACGAATTCGAAGGGGAATAACACGGATGGAACGAAAACGCCGGGCAATAAGGAAACTCCACCTAAACAAGCAGAAATCAAAACCTTGACTCTGTTAATGTTCACTGATTGGTACACGCCCGGCTGGCAAGCTCTCGAAGCGCACATAAACGATAATGCGGAGCAGGTCGGATTCAAACTGGATATTCAAAAAATCGCCGGAGGCAGCCAAGGCGAGCAAATCTTAAAGACGAAGATCGCTACTGATGACCTGCCTGATCTTCTGCAAAATTTCGGTCCCGGCTGGATGGACATGAACGCCAACGCTCTTGATAAGCTGGTCGACCTTACAGGCTTGACCAGTCTGCAGGAATACGAAGAGAAGGCAATGGATGGCGTTTATAAATATAAAGGCAGCTATTATGCCGTGCCGATAGACACGACCACGCTGATGGGCGTCTTCTATAACAAAAAAGTGTTCCAAGAGCTGAACCTGCAAGTGCCGACGACCTGGACAGAATTCCTCCAGCTTGCGGAAACGGTGAAAGCGGCAGGCAAAACGCCAATTTACTACGCGGGCAAAGACACTTGGACCTTGACATTCCTGCCTCACTTCGGCTTCTCGCAGGAAATTATGCGATCCGGCAAATCGTTCCCGGACTTCTGGACAGAAATGAATACAAATAAAAACCAATACAAGAACTTGTCGCTCTTTATGGACTCCATTGAAAAATCCAAAGAGATTATCGACAAAGAATATGTCAATGAATCGTATTTGTCGGACACCTACGACGGTGCTCAAGGAGCGCTCGTAGATGGCTCGGCGGCGATGCATGCGAACGGCACCTGGTTTATGGGCGAAATCATGAAGAAGTACCCGGAAGAGGTAGATAACATCGGCGCATTTCCATTCCCGATCTCCGAGGACGGTAATAATTACGTGAATATTTCTCCTCCTGCATCCTTGTCGGTAACGACCTCCGCCAAAGATGTCGAATTGGCCAAACAGGCGGTGAATTACATCGCTTCCGCGGAAGCGCAGCAGATATATGCCGACGCGCAGCCAGGCATATATCTGAACACAAAGGTTAACGCGAAGCTGGCGCCAGCAATCGCAGACCTGGATCAGGCATTGAAGAACGGCAAGGGCATTCTCCATTGGCAAGGCAACGGCGAACTGTATTCCTATGGCGCATTCGATAAGTTCATGCAGGATTATTACGTCGGAGGAAAATCGCTCGAGCAGGTTGTCGAAGCATTGGATGAAGAGACAGCCAAAAATGCCAAAGCAAAGGGCGATACAAAATGGCCTTAATCATCTAGCCTGTACATCAACAGCCCCTCTCCCCATATGCAGGGAAAGGGGCTCAACTACAAACGGAGTGAGAAACCATGCGCAAATGGAGCCAAAATCGCTACACCTATATGCTGGTCATGCCCGGCCTAATCTTGTATGTGCTGTTCTTTGTCATCCCGTCGCTGCTTGGCGTCGTATTATCCTTTACTCATATTAGTCAATTCTCATTCCAGGCAATCCGATTCGCGGGTTGGATCAATTATGTTCATGTACTGACTGACTCTTATTTGAATGCCGCGATACGAAACTCATTTATTTTCGCCTTTGCATCCACGGTGCTCAAAGTAGTCATCGGCATGGGGCTTGCCGTATTCCTCAATCAGCAGTTAAGAATGAAAAGCTACTTGCGAACCGTCTTCTTCCTTCCGGCCATTCTGAGCACGGTCGCCGTAGGCGTTTTTTTCACATCCGCCATGCATCCCACCACCGGTATGATCAACAACTTTCTAACCTATATCGGATTGGACGCGCTCACTCAGCACTGGCTGACGGATCGGCAACTGGCGATCTACTCCCTTGTCATGATTGAGACCTGGAAGTGGGCTGGCTTTACGATGGCGATTATATTGGCCGGATTGCAATCTATATCAAAGGACTACTACGAGTCCGCTGAGCTAGAAGGCGCCTCGAGTCTTCAGAAGTTCAAGCATATTACGTTCCCCCTCATCATGCCGTACTTCAATAATGCCCTGATCATTAATCTAATTGGCGGATTGAAGGTATTCGATCTTGTGCAGGCCGTAACACAAGGCGGTCCCGGATCCGCGACGGAAGTATTCGGCACGCTCGTATTCAAGGCGTTCGGCAGCGGCAGACTCGGAGAAGGAGCAGCCGCCAGCATATTATTATCGCTGATCGTCATCGCCATCGTCATCCCTACCTGGAAAGCAATCGCTCGCAAGGAGGTGGAGGTATGAACCGCGGTGTCAAATTTTTATGGGAGCTGCTTGCTTGCGCGCTCAGCTTGCTTATCGTCATTCCGCTTTATTTTATCGTGGTCAACTCCTTCAAGAATAAGGCAGAAGCAGCGGAAATGTCGCTGGCTCTCCCTAAACAGTGGTTTATTCTGGATAATTACAGCCAAATGGTAGAGATTGGAGGCGTGTTGATGGGGCTCTGGAACAGCACGATCATCACCGTCTCTACAGTATTGCTGCTAATTATACTCAGCGCGATGACGGCTTTCACTTTGCAGAGAAAGAATACGGCGATGTCGGGTTTTCTGTATGTCTTAATCCTGTTAGGCCTTATGGTTCCTCTACAGATCATTCCGGCATACTTCATAACGTATTACTTGTCGATCAAGACATATGCGGCAGCCATCATTATGCTTGTTGTCACAAACCTATCATTTGGCGTTTTCCTGTACACCGGTTTTTTCAAAAGCATTCCGCGGGAAATTGACGAGGCCGCCGTTATCGACGGAGCCGGTCCCTTGCGTTTATTCTTCAGCGTCATATTCCCGTTAATACGGCCCGTCACCGTCACGTTAATAATTATTACGTTCATGAACGCATGGAACGACTTTGGAATCACCATCTACTTCCTGAACAATCCAAGCAACTATACCGTGACACTGACGATCTTCAACTTTATGGGCACATACAGCTCGGATTGGCATTTGATTTTCTCCAATGTGGTGCTAGTCTCCTTGCCGGTTGTCATCGTGTATCTGGTCTTGCAGAAGCATATTATCGACGGCATGACGGCAGGCTCGGTGAAGGGATAATTCGCAATATGGAGCAATAATAAGCTCTGCATTAAGCAATGAGAACGAAGCGAGGTGAGATGAATGGAAGCGACAAAACAATGGCTGTCTACGGAAGATATCCGCATACGGGATCCCTTCATTCTGACGGCGGTCACTGATGAGCATTCCTTCTATTATATGTACGGAACGACGGACGACAATCCGTGGGCTGGACCGGGCGCGGGCTTCGACGCTTATCGCAGCCGCGATCTGCGGCACTGGGAAGGCCCATTCCCCGTATTCAGGGTGGCTACAGGCTCCGGCTCCAACGCTAGCTTCTGGGGGAAGGAGAACTTCTGGGCGCCGGAGGTTCATCGGTTGGATGGCCAATATTACATGCTGGCCAGCTTCAAGGCCCCCGGCTATTGCCGCGGCACGCAGCTGCTTGCAGCCAATCATCCGCTTGGGCCATTCCAGCCGTTGACGAACGAACCGTTAACCCCTCCCGATTGGGAGTGTCTCGACGGAACATTGTATCAAGATGATGAAGGTCAGCGATGGATCGTATTCTGCCGCGAATGGCTGGAAGTCGTTGACGGCGAAATGTACGCGCGGCGTCTCAAGCCGGATATGACGGGAACGCTCGGGGAGCCGTACCGGCTGTTCTCGGCTTCGGAAGCGCCATGGACTATTCTGCAAGGAAACGATACTCATCAGGGCTATGTCACGGACGGCCCGTTCTTGTTCTCGCCACGGTCAGGCGAGCTATGGATGATATGGTCCAGCTATGGAGAAGAAGGATACGCGATGGGGCTCGCCCGATCGCAATCCGGCGGCATTCTTGGACCATGGAAGCAAGAGAATGAGCCATTCTTCCGCAAGGACGGGGGGCATGGCATGCTGTTCCGCACCTGGGAAGGCCAACTTGCGTTAACCCTTCATTGTCCCAATGACACACCGCGGGAACGAGCTCAATTCCATTCTATTTCTATTGAACAAGACCGCTTTATAATAGAAAGGAGACATTTATGATGAACACCAAACTGGCTCGACAAAGAATCGCATTCCTGCTTGCCAGCTTATTGATTCTCGGCTCGGTCGTCTTCATAGGTCCGGACACTACATCAGCCAGCGGTACTGTCACCACCTATTCGGCGCCTTCAGGCGCTCCCGTCTCTGCCGATTTCGGCCTCAGTGCACAGGGATCGCCCGTTGATTTATACGATGCCGGCGACAATCCTTGGGGCACCCCCGTCACATACGGCTACTTCGAATTATCGGGAGGCGCAGTGAACGTGAGCATTAACGTCAATTTCCCGTTCACCACATACAAGCTGATTCCCGATTCGCTTGGCATAAGCTCCACCCGTTCAGGAAGCACCATCAGTTTCACCTTGCATGAACCGACCCATGTCACCTTGGTATTGGATGAGAACTATCAAGGAAAGGTGTTGCATCTATTCGCGGAAACCCCCGATACGAATGTTCCTTCTGCCAGCGACCCGGATGTGCTATATTACGGACCGGGCTACCACGACGAATCGGGCAGCCCCATCATGCTCACCAGCGGCCAGACACTGTATATAGCAGGCGGAGCAATTCTGCGCGCGCGGGTCATTGTGAAGGACGCGACCAATGTAACTATTCGCGGTCGAGGAATCTTGCTGAATGACTATCACAGCAACGACACGTATGACGATGTAGCGTTAGTACTGAAGAACAGCTCTAATGTACAGATCAAGGATGTCATTCTCAATCGCAATTACGGCGTGTGGACGGCTTTCATGCAAGGCTGCCATAATATTACCGTTCAAAATTACAAAGTGGTCAGTCCTCGCTATGCCAGCACGGATGGCTTCAATATCATTAACAGTCATGACGTTCTCTTCGATAATGTATTTATCCGCTCCAGCGACGATGCCGTATCCATTAAAGGCTATACAAATCAAGGCTATCATTCCTATATTGATCCCGCGACAATGGCACCCAACTATAACATTACCTACAAAAACTCACAGTTGTGGAGCGATGCCAACAACGTCATTGGCGTAGGACAGGAAACGCTAGCCTCCTACTACAACAATATCTTGTTCCAAAATATCGATATACTCCATCATTACGACGACAAAACCTATCCAGACGAGTTGACGGAACGGTCAGCCATTAATATTGTCATGCTGAACGGCACCGTTATGAAAAACATTACCTTCAAGGATATTCGCGTAGAGAAGGCCAAACGCCTCATTAACATCGATATTCGCGACAGCTTCTGGTTCGGCTCCATTCAAGGCAATCAGGCCTGGCCAGGATATATCGAGAACATTACGTACGACAATATTACGTCGACCTCGGATGGCAGCAACGAAATCCGCATGGCCGGCTGGAACCAATCCAAAAATATTCGGGGCGTAGAGCTTCGCAATATCCAGATCAACGGCCAATACGTAGAGAATTGGAATGATCCCCATTTCAATGTTAACGCTTATACAAGCGATGTCACCTTAATCAGTCCGACTGGTACGGAATGGCTTCCCCGCGGTCCACTGGGAGAAGGTGTCAACGGCGACTCCATCCATACGTACAAGGCCGCACGGGACTACTCTGTCCTTCAGGATACGAACGGGTGGCACTACAGAACCTGGGCCGCAGGCATCGGTTTTCAGGATATGGCTTGGAACCCCGATGGCAGCCACTACTGGAGAGGGACGAACACATGGGATTCCTTGTGGGCAGTGCCGGAACACATCCTCGTCCATCCTGATCAGAACCAAGTTCTGCTCGAATGGACAGCCCCGATGCACGGCTTAGTGAATGTGAGCGGCATTGTCAAGAAGTGGGATACGGCTGGCGGGGATGGCGTGCTGGTTAGCATCTGGAACAACAACACCAACGTTTGGCCAGGCAATGGAGGATGGCAAAATATAGCCTATGACGATTCCGCCGGTGCGACCTACGATGTAACTACCTATGTGTCCGAAGGCGATGTTATCTCCTTCCGCCTAGATCCCGGCAACACAATCGCATACGATACTACAGCATGGAGTCCGGTCATCACGTATCCTTATTGAAATCAATCCCAGCTACACTAGCTAACAGAGGTGCATAACATGTTCAAGCTATTCGAAAATACGTATCAACTTACTTTGCCTGGCGCTCGATTAACCATTCAGGATCAACGACTGGAGATTGAGGCAGGAGAAAGCATGGCTACTCTGCATCTAAACCCCATTATTGACGGCTGCGAGCGTCACGTGAAGGAATGGTTTCTTGACAGTGATGGCGTTACATTGGTTGGGGCTTTAGACGGGAGCAGCGATAATGTCAAGCTTACCGTTCAAGGCTCCTCCCTTTCCTATTCCATCGACGGCAGGTGCGATATCACAAAAGAGATCATTTATTTCGCGAATTCGCAGTTAACCGATCATGTCGTGCGCGGATTTCTTCCCGATGCTTACAATCGAGTATTCTTGCCAGAAGAGTCCGTTACCTTCTCTTACAGCGCAACGGCCAAGGAATCGCAATTCGATCGCCAATTAAACTATATATGGATGACATGCCCTGCTCCTAAAGCGCTTTCGTTCTGCAACAAGTGGAGCAGGGATAGCGGGAATTGGTGGGGGCTGATGATCCCCGATCCCCTCCCGCTTTACGAAGTCGTTGGAGACTTCCGGCAAGGAGCGTTCCAGTTGGCCTTTACCCATTTCGACGGAACCTGCTACGAGGGGCGATATCCACGCGCAACTTTTCATTTCGGCTTGGATGATGAGAATGGCATTTTGGATCCCTATGTGGATTACTATCGTCAGAATGGTTATTTGGACGAGCAGAAGAAAAGCTGGGACTGGTGGAGCAAACCGTTGTTCTGTACATGGGGCCAACAGGAATATATGGAGAACAGCTTTGGATTCGATGACAATCCCCTGACAGCGAGCGCCTTGACGCAATGGACCGACAAGCTGGCGCTCAGCACCGGTTCGCGTGAATTCAACATTATTATCGATGCGTTATGGTTCGACCACTTCGGAGATTATCACGCCCACTGGGGTCGATTCGGCGGCAACGCAGGCTTGCGACAATGGATTGACCGTATGAAGGAGCTGGGACATCGCGTTATTCTATGGTATACCCCCTTATGGGTTACAACAGAATCTCGCATTGTTGCCGAGAACCCGCACTATTTGGTTCGTGACCTGAGCGGCGAGCCTGCAAAAGTGACCAATACCGAAATATTCGATCATCTCTACCTGCTGGATTGCTCCAGAGCCGACGTTCAGGCACATATGAAAGAAACGATTAGGCGCATGCTCTCGTCCGATGCTGACTGCCTGAATGCGGACGGCTTCAAGATCGATATGAACTATTACGGTCCGGTTGCCGGCAAGCATCAAATTCACAGCAAAGAATGGGGAATCGGCGAGCTGCTATGGTATAATCTGGTGAAATTCATCCATGCCGAGTCGATCCGTCATAAAGAGGATGCGTTCCTAACGCTTAGCGGAGCTGAACCCTATCTGCAAAAGGTTGCTCCGGTTCAGCGGCTAAACGATCTGTTCCCCGTTCACCAGGAATCCCCGGCAATGTGGTATAAACGCGCAGAGCTGGTGAAGCGAATGCTGCCCGGCGTGCTCATTGATGTAGACGGCTGGCCCAACTCCCGCATTCGAGCCGCGGAATACAGCATTGTGTCGGCAGCATTCGGCATACCCGTCACTTATCATGTCGATGGATTTGATACAAAAGAGAAGCTGGGGGAATCCGATTACAATCGGCTGCGTGCCATATGGAACGCCTATCGGCACGCACCGATCCGATCAGACATGGAGATTACCATTGACAGCCAGCACCAGAGATATTTCCGAACCTATACTTCCGGCCCCCTGTCCGGATTCTATTCCGCTCTAAGCTTGCATGGTCGGGTTCTTGCCGCGTACAGGGAGGACAGCGCCATAATCGCCGCCATATCGGATATGGCAATAGAGATCCCCTTGCCTCCACGTATCCAATTAGAGGGCATCTATAAAGGCGTAGAGAAGGACTTGCTGGCTATTCCTTTTCAGTACAATGAAGAGGATCATACGGTTATCTTCAAAGTCGAAGATTGCAGCAAAGGATTAATGGGTTATACGATTTCGTACAAGCTTCAGTGAAGCAGCAAATGTCCCTCTCGATGGCGCCAAGGACATCGGGAGGGACAATTTATTGCCGCAAACGAATATATCCGCTGTAGCGTTCAGATATTCATATTGGCGTTCATTGGATATCCACTGCTTTTCCTTCTGCAGCACTTCAGCTAACTGGATTATATGTCATTAATGAGGCTATATCGTCTATCTCGCACGCAACAAATGGATTAAGTGCAGTTGAATCAGACTAGATCGCACAAAATGGCAATAATCGCTGAAATAAACAGCATGAAATCCAGTTAGACTAGTACATCATCAGTCTTAGTCTCTGTCTTTGAATCGATAAAGGCCTCACGATATGCAAACTTTCCATTCATTTCAGCAGTTTCCGTGTTGAACGATATCGCTTATAGCATCTCCGGCGATCACGAGATCCGCCCCCCACTCTACGCGATTGTCGCTGATCAGCACATCCGAGCTTGCGGTGAATGAGCAGTTCGGCGTTTCCCTGGCGGCCTCTATTCTCGATCCTGCTCGAACCGCGTTGCCGGAAAATCGAAATCCATCCACCGCATGCGCGCGTACAAGCGTACCGTGGGCCGCTTCAATGCTATTATGCTCGACCCGGATATTGCGATGATATCTTGCCTGTGGATTGACAGTCGTATCGATTTGCGGGCTAATGTGAATAATCGGGCCATAGATATCCTTGAACACGTTATGCCTGATGCACACGTCTTCCACCTTGTCGGCCTCCCACCATAAGCCGGCATCCCCTCCAAAGGATAATCCTGCGAACGAAGAGCATTCGAAATGATTATGTTCAATTAGAACCGGCTGATGCGTCTGGAGAAGTATGCATCTCGCTCTATTGTTCCGTACGGTGCAGCGCCGCATCTCTACCTTCGGCTGCCATGTCAGATTATCCGCGGCAGAATCAGGCTTTGCCAGCTTGTCCACAGGCTGCCGGAACGTGATGGTGAAATATTCGGAATTATAACTAGCCGTCTCTTCCACATCCAATACGGCATATGCTTGAAGATCGTCCCGCGTGAACAGGCGAACCTGATCTCCCGCATCCGCGAATGGGAGTCCGGCCTGCTGCTTGTGCATGAAGCGGCAAAGAAGCGAATGCGTACCCACCGTCTTTTCCACACGCACATAACTCCCATGAATGTTCGTGGCATCGTCCAGCATATTTTCGAAAAAGCAATCTTCGAAAGCGATTTTGCCTTTGCACATATTGAAATGAGTGGCATCGGCGGTCGTTGAGCATTTTCTCCGACTGTCCGGAGGAAGTCTTACTTCGAATTGCTTGAGCGTCACATTCTCGCAGCGCTGCCCGATCAGACCCATCCCACCCGCATGATGGACGGTCACCTGTTCGACTCTAAGATCGCTGCTCGCCGACAATACAATTGCCGGCGAGGTCCGGTTCGGCTCTTTCTTGCCTTTAACTACTAATGTCATCCCGGGCGACGGCAGCTCGGAGCAAGCATGATAGAAACGGACGACTCCCGGTCTTAGTTCTTCGGCTTTAGGCTGCGGTTCGAGCTGGTATTTCCCTTCCTGATAGACCGGCCTGCCCGTTCGCTCGTCGAACCACATGTTCCAGTGAATATTCTGCTCCCATGTTACGTCTGTCAGGAGCGGCGCAGGCCATTGTTTCCAATGGTCTGCGCCAGGCGCCGGCTTGCCGCGAAAGATCAACTCTTCCTTGCGAATCTCATACGCGCATTCGTCCAGTACCCGAAGGTCGAAGCTGCCTTCTTCCGGATGTGAGGCCACGACCGTTCCTTGGAAGAAAAACGGCTTCTCCCAATCCAATCGAAAATTGCGTAGCGTGATATGCCGGCAACGCGTAATGAAAAAAGGAACCATCAAGCCTTCACACACGAACAAAGAATCGTTGGCGTCCAATTCGAAATGCTCGAATTCATCGAGCAGGAAGGCGATCCGCTTCATTCCCGCGTCGTTGTTCGAAATATAGCAATGCCTCTCCTGCGCGAAGTCGGGCTTCAGCGCATAGGTCCCGGAGGCGATATCGAGCCTCGCAGCCCCAAGCCGCTTCGCGTCGTCCAGCGCGCGCCGCAATGCCGGCACGGCGTCTTCACCATCCCTCAATCCATAAGTTGCCTCGTTAACCTCTATCGTCATGCGAGTCAACTTGCACTCTCCCCCCGAACCTGTCTCATGGCTCATAAGGCACCGAGCCCGTATGGTCAAGCTTATATCCCCATTGTTCAATGTAGCGTTCTCCCTCGAGGAAGGCATCGCCATGCTGCATCAGCATTCGCCGAAGCATGGCATCCAGCTCGTCTTGCAGTTGCCGATGAGAATCCTGGAGACATAGATTATGCAATTGATAAGGATCGCGCTGATTGTCGTAGAAGAGCCAGGGACCTTCCCGATCGATGACATAGGTGTAGCGTTCCGTACGTATTCCGCGGTATTCCCTTCCTCCTTCGGCGCGACTGAATTCACCTGCGGGATGAATGCATGCAATAAGTGCCGCATCCACTTGAAGCTCCCGCTCTCCACGAAGATACGGCGCATAATCGATGCCCTCGGCCGATTCGGGAATGGGGAGCCCGCAAAGACCAAGCAGAGTCGGCATAATATCGGGACTGTTGAACGGTGTGGAAATCCGCTTGCCGTTCTTCCCGAATTGCCTTGGATAGCGTATTAGGAAGGGGACCCGTATAGATTCATCCCATGGCCTCTGCTTGCGGGCATGCCCCTGGGAACCGATCATATCCCCATGATCGGACGTATAGACAAAGATCGTATCTTCCTCCAGATTCTGCTCTCGAAGCGTATCCAGCAAGTCGCCGACATAAGCGTCCAATGCGCTAATATGCGCGTAGTAGCCCGCCAGATCTTGACGGGCCGTCTCCTCGGGCGCATCCGGCACATTCGGACGCAGGCTAAGCTTTCGCGGATTATATAGATCCTTGTACGGCTGAGGAGCCGTGTGATATGGATTATGCGGCGGTCCCCAGGACAGTATGAGAAAGAACGGCTTATCCCGCCCCTTGCGCCCCCGAATATACTGCTGAGCGCTTCTCGTCTGTGCTTCCGCATCGTAGCCTTCCCACTTCAACTTCACCGGTTCATCCTCGTAATAATAGGATTCGTTATAGTGATGCGTGCACTCCAGCACCTGCCAGAAGTCGAAGCCCTGACGATCTTCCCTCGGAATGAACTGGCTGCGGCCGCGGCCGTTCAAGTGCCACTTGCCGATATAGGCGGTGTCGTAGCCGCCGGCCGCGAATGCGTCCGCGATCGAGGTCGCATCCCGTCCCAAATGAACATCGTTGACGAATACGCCATGCGTAAGCGGATATTGCCCCGTCATCAGGGTGGCCCGGTAAGGGCAGCAGCAAGGAACATTGGCTACCGCCGTCGTCAAGTTCAAGCTTCGTTCGGCGAGCGCGTCCAGGTTGGGCGTTCGCACATCCGGATTCCCCGCATACCCGGTCGCCTCTGCTCTATGTTGATCGCTGAATACGAAGATTACATTTGGCTTCTTAGTCATGAGAGCCTCCTTTCGAACCCGTACAGAACGGCGCTGTACTCGTCTTCGAGATGCATTTGAAATCCTTGCTGCAACTCGTCTCCATTGACGATTCGTTGATTTTTTCTTGGAAATGATGTGACTTCGTAATAAGACTGCGCATCGATTCCCGATAATTTTACAACATACTCGCTTTGATCGCTCTGCAAACGCCAGGCTCCCAGCAACAGTTTCGTCGCGGCCGCATTATGCATTTGCAGAACGAGCCATCCTTCCGTATATTGAAGCGAGGCATTCGGCGTATGATGAACGACCTGGCAATCCTCTAATATCTCCCGCCATTTTTTATAATAGTGAATCGCCTCAATAAGCAGCTCCCGCTGCGCGGGCGACAACTTCTCGATCTCGCCGCTGATATGCATCCGCCCCATCATGGAGTTGATCAACGCGAACGCGAATGCCCTCTCCTCCGCGTCCGCGTTCAGAATGGACCAGTTCCCCATTTGCGAGGGATGGATGAATCTGGAGACTCCGTAAAACACGCCGCTTAAGCGGAACCAGTCCGATTGGTCCGTGATCGAAGCCAGATCGGTATGCGACAGCATGCCGTAGTCCAGACGATTGCCGCCGCTCGAGCAATTTTCGACAATGATGTCCGGATGCTTTCTTCTTAACTCTTTCAGCCAGTCGTAATAGCTCCGTACGTTATCCACCAATCCCTGCCCCAGGCTGTCCCCGCTGTTGTTGCAGCCCAAGCCGCAATCGACGTTGTAATCGATTTTGAAGTACCTGAACCCGGCCGCGATAAGCTTTTCGAAGGCCTTCGTCGCATACTCCCGTGTGTCTGGGAAACCGAAGTATAAGAATCTTCTCCCATTGTCTTCCACATATCCCGCTTGATGCGTCATGAACAAATGCTCATGATCCGTATAGGACTTGGAGCCAGCCCCCGCGACCTCGATTTCCAGCCAGATGCCGGGCATCATTCCCGCT
This sequence comes from Paenibacillus sp. J5C2022, assembly GCF_025567625.1. Taxonomy (GTDB): domain Bacteria; phylum Bacillota; class Bacilli; order Paenibacillales; family Paenibacillaceae; genus Pristimantibacillus. The sequence continues at coordinate 200,824 of NZ_JAOQJC010000003.1, forward strand.
CGCCTTATTTGGTCCGCAACGGCCTGAATGCCCTCGGGAAATCTGGATTCATGCGGTTCCCAATCGCCTGTATGCATGAACCAATCCCCTGATTCCCTGTTGTCATCATAAGGGAGGTACCATCCGGCATCGATGGCGTACACCTCGGCGCCCGTGCCCGACAAGGCCGCCAGATGGTTCTCGATCGTTTCCGCTCTAACCGCTCCCCGCGTCGAATTCCATTCATTGAATATGATCGGAAAGCTTTTGTCAGCATAGCTTCGCTGAATAAGAACGGCCGCGCGATGGCTGTGCATGGCGTTCAACGCATCGTCTATTCCGCCCTGGATGCAGGAGAGAGAAGCTTTTGCAGACGCAAAAGCTTCCCCTGGCATCAACTTTTTCGACCAATGCGCATACGTATAGTTGCCGAGGCCGCCCTGTACATGCAAACCCGCTTCGCGGAATCCCGGAGCGCCGATCTCGAATCGCCATGACCCCGAGTGCTCGATCTGCACGCTCCAGAACGTTCCGGAATCCACCTCCTCCAGGACAAAAAAAGGAATGTATTCTTTGCTCGACCATGAACCTGTGCTTTCAACATGCCAGCACCCCAGGCTGAGCCGGTGAAATAATCCGGCTTCCTCGGCGGTCATCGTTCTCATCTGCCCTTCCCAGCACCAGGAGGAGGGAAAAGAATGAATCTGTATCCGGTCGCCGGGAATCTGGTTGGCCGATGCGGCGAAGGGCATGCCGTAAAGCGCGAATGAGCTCAGATGCTGAACCTCTATCGGCGTATCCGACCCATTTCTAAGCGTCACATAGCGCGTCAAGGCGGACGAACGCTTGTAAGCGATATAGTGGTGATGGATCTCCAGACCGGATTGTTCGTCCAGAGACGTAATGACCAACGTTTGCGATTCCCCGCGTTCGTCTTCGCTTATCGCATGGCTCTTGTATTCCGCTCTGGCGCTGGAGCCGCAGCCGGTATAGCTTGCCCCGTGATGCTTGGTTCTTCCCTCGTGATTAATCTGAACCTCGGCTTCCGGCTGAAGCTCTCTGCACATAATCCGTTCATCGTCCAATGATTCGATTTCGTCGTTAGGCAAGTAGCCGATGTGATGAAGTTTACGGTCTTTCAATCCAATGAGGTAGGTTGCCTGTTCGTTGCGTATCGTCCATCTCATCTTCTTCGAATCGTACTGTATCACCGAATTCCCTCCGTCGTCCAACGAATTTTACGGTTCCAAGAGAATATAATCCACGTTAACCGTCCCCGAACTGAAATTGTTCTCGGGGTCGAATCTCAACTTTTTGATGGTGCCGGTCCAGTTTGGATCCGAGCTTACATCCAGCACGTACTCGACGTATTCGGCATCGTTGGCGCTTGTCGTGAAATTCAGGCGCTTCGCGCTGTTCCAATTCGGATCGGCGTCGGTGATCCAATAAAGCTGGGACAGGGTTGACGGCGTATTGTTCTTCATACGAATCCTGACAATCGCATACGCTGAAGCGTCGATGCCAAGATTGTCCGCCGAATGAATGTACGGATCAATGCCGTCCGCCGTAAGATTGAGCGCATCGCCGGAGACGTCGCCGGTCACCTGGTTCTGCATGACCCAGCCTTCGAAATCGCCATTCGTATGGAAGTGCCAGTCATAGGGACCGACAGGCATTCCCGAGCTCTGCGCCGAAGGCGCGGACTCGAAATTCGACGCGTTAACGGCGGTCACCTTATAAGAATAGGTCGTTCCGGATGTTAAGCCGTCGTCCATATAGTCGCTGGAGGTCACACCGGTCGCCACTCGATTGTGCCAGGATGGTGTGAACCCGCTCTCGGCGCTTCGGTAAATGTTGTATTTGACCGCCCCCGCCGTGTCCGCCCAATCCAACTGCACGACCGACGAGCCGTCCGGCGACGCCGTCAAGCCCGTCGGCGCATCAGGCGAGATCGTACGTACATCCGGAATGCCGGAAGCCAATGTAAAGTTCAAGTCGCTTGTCGCAACATCCGCGAACGATCTCCATTCAATTCCGGCGTTCAGATCGGCGCGAGGATCGTTGATCGTCAAGCCGTCGATGGTTACGTTGGCGGCGTTCTCCACCTTAACGCCCGTAATATTACCGTCGAACGCATTGTCGCTTGCGTCGGCTTCAATGGTATTCCCGCCGATAATCTGAACGTTGTCCGCACTGCCGATATAGATCCCGTTGCGCGGCGGATGCGTGATGCTATTGTCGCTGATGACAATATTCTGCTGTCCCAATTCGTCGGACAGAGCGTTCCCCGACCGATTTCCCTTAACGATAATGGCCCCAGCGTAGAACAGATTCCCCTGAATGTTGTGGCGTGAGACGCCCGACATCGTATTGCGGGAAATTTCGATATTCTGAGCGAACGGCCCTTCCGGCCAGTCCGGTTCGTTGCCGACGACGATCGCCGCTCCGCCAAGATCGGTAAACGTATTGTCCGTTATGACCCCGTCGATCGCTTTGACATAGATGCCGTAACGTTTCGACTCCCGGAATACCGTATCCTCTACCCGAAAGCCTGCACCCGACGCGCTTAAGTTAAACAAGGAATCCGCCGTTTTGTAAGTCGTTCCGGCAGCCACGCCGGCAATCGGCGCATCCAGCGTCACGGCAGCGAATCCGGCATTCGATTCGACCTCGGCAACCTGCGCGGTTCCCCTGACCCTCCCCAAGACGGGATCGAAGATCTGAATTTCGTCGCCTGCCTCCGGAGCGCGTCCGTTGATGACGACTTCGGTGTCGGACAGTACGTCGACGACCGCACCGGGTCTGCTGTAGATATTCATCGCATCGTCCAGCAAGCCTTCGAAGACGGAATCGGTGACGATTGGCCCCGTTCGCGCCGATTGGACATGCACGCCGTCCGCATTGGTCGAAGCGTATCGCCCGCTTCCGGGCCGACGCAACACTTGCAGATGGTCTACCGTAATCCCGTCCGTATTGGAGCCGACGATCGCAGCTCCCGGCGAAGCGTAGATCGTCACGTCTTCTATCGAAATATCGGAGCTGTTGATGCTCCAGATCGCATGGTTGCCATGTCCCCGATTATTGATGATCAGCTTGTCTCCCGATTCCAGTTGACCCGATGCTCCGATCAAAGGTTTGGAGCCGGCGGCAACGGTCATGCGATACGTCGTCGAATCGATCTTCTCCCAGGAGTTGACGAAAACCAGACTCGCCGTTTTCTTCTCGAGAGCAGGATTGGATGAATCGCGAACCGTGCTCCAGTGCGTTGGGATGTCCGCCATTGCAGGATCGTCCAATAAGGAGTAACCGGCGTCCGGCAAGAAATCGAACGTGCCCGCCGAAGCATCTACCGCCGTGATGCTCCCTTGTACGAATGGAGGCGTTGTATAATCGATCGTCAGACCCTGGAAGGATACGTCTTCAGAACCGTCGCGCAAGGCGAAGCCTCCGCTTAACCCGTCCGTGAACGCAATCTCCGTCTGATCGCCGACGAACGAGATTCCCTTCATCCCTTGATTGACGAAGTTGTAGTTGATAATCGCCAGAGGAGAAGCTTCCATGGAGACCGAATCGAAGTCGATGGACCCCGAATCGTAGCCGTGCACCGGATCTATCCGAATCTGCTTGATCTTCCCCGTCCAGAAAATATTGGGCGCCGCATCGATCACATACTCCGTGTAGCCGCTGTCATTCGGCTTCGTCTGGAACTGAATCCTCTTCTTCGAATCGAAGACGGGATCCGACTCCGTCTTCCAGTAAAAATAGGCCACGGTCGAAGGCGTGTTATTCTTCATTCGAATCTTCACGTACCGATAAGCCGTCGGCATGCCCAGATTGTCCGGAGAATTCAGGTACGGCGCGAAGCCGGTCACCGACAAGCTCATGCTGCCGCCCGAGACGGAGCCCGACAGATCGCTGATCAGGGACCAATTCTCGAAATCTCCGTCCGTATCAAACCCCCATACCTTGTCCGGAAGCACGTCGACGCGTATGTCGTCGATTTCGATGGTTCCCGTCCCCGCTCCCTGCTCCGGATCGATCCGAATCTGCCGAATGACCCCGGCCCAGGAAGCGCTTCCGCTTAGATTAAGGGTGTACTCCGTATAATTGGCGTCGTTCGCGACTACGGTAAAGTCCAATCGTTTGCCCGCATTCCAGACCGGATCGTCGTCCGTTATCCAGTACAATTGCGCGGCCGTCCCCGATGTATGGTTCTTCATCTTAATCCTCACCGATTTGACGATCCTCGAATCGATATTCAGATTATTCGGCGACAAGAGGTAGGGATCCGTGCCGCTCACCGTAAGAGTAAGGATGCCGCCCGAGACGGTACCGCCGGACAGGTCATGCTGCAAGACCCAGCCGTCCAGACTTCCGTTCGTGTCGAAATCCCAGGCTTTCGGCGGCGGACTAACGACATATTTGCCTTGCGAAAACATCACCCGGGAACCTGTGCCAGCGGCCTTGGCCGCCTGAATGGCGGCGCGGATTGCGGGACCGTCGTCGCCCGCATCGTCCGGAACCGCTCCGTAATCGTCAACGTAAACATCGCTTCCGGTTGCATGAATCGTTGCGGGAGATTGGAGAATCGAGAAACAAGCCAGCATGCAAAGCAATAAGCGCACACTGAGAAACGTAAACCTGTTCGTCCTGTCATTTCTCATATACCTTGGCATCCTTGAATTCATGCGCTCTCTACCTCCGATAATCGTTATTATCCTAGCAGAAATTGATAGATTTTCTCGTGCAAGCGAGGAAGGCCTTCATGTCCGAAATCCGGATAGATCTCGAGGCGTTTCTCCGAAGCGATCTTGTTATAGGCAGCGAACTGCGTAGACGGCGGGCAGACGGTATCCATCAAGCCGACTCCCATCAGCACCTCGCCCTTGATACGATTCGCCAGGAATTGAAGGTCGATGTAGCCCAGTTTGGTGAATATCTCGTTTTCACGCTCATGCTGAGGATCGAAGGCTCTAAAATATTGACGAAGCTCCTCATAAGCGCCCTTGGCGAGGTCCATCTCCCATACCCGCTTGTAGTCGCACAGAAACGGATAGACGGGAGCCAGCTTATTGATCCTCGGCTCCAGCGAAGCGCAGGCAAGTGTCAAAGCTCCGCCTTGCGACCAGCCGGTGGCATACACCTGCTCTGCGTCGACCTCAGGCATCGACATGGCAATATCCGCAAGCTGCGCCGTATCGAGGAAGATATGGCGGAACAGCAGATCCTGAGGATCCTCGCTGTCGAGACCGCGGATGATGTGGCCTCGCAGCGTATTACCCTTCACTCCGCCCACATCCTCGGAAGCGCCGCCTTGTCCGCGCGCGTCCATCGCGAACACCGAAGCTCCTGCCGCCGCATATTGGAGATATTCCGTCCAATCATGCGCTCTGCCCGAGTAGCCGTGGAAGAATAGCACTGCAGGCCCCTTATCGTTGCCGAGATTCTTCGGACGAATATGCTTCACATGAATGCGGGCGCCTCGTACTCCTGTGAAATAGAGATCACAGCATTCTGCGAACGTAGTCATGAATGCGCTTGGCTTCCTTTCCACATTAGCCTCGACCGCTTTCATTTCTGTTAATGCAGCTTCCCAATAAGCATCGAAATCATCGGGACGCGGATTTCTTCCTTTGTAGCTCTTGAGCAGCTCAAAAGACATATCGACTAATGGCATGACGTACACTCCTCATGTATGGATGGCTTGGATTCCGACCTGTTAAATCTTCCTTGCATCATACCCATCAGGCACCGAATACCGAACGGTCCATTCGCCATCTGACAGCTCCCGCTTCAACCGGATCTCGCCAAGGCTCGTGCCCAGCCTAAGCTCGGCTTCGATGGGAACATCGGCGAAATCGAAGACGACGACCCGGTCCTTCTCGTTAATTTCCTGAATGCCAAGCAGCGCCTTCAGAATCACGACTCCGGCAAAGGAGGCGAAGCCGTGATTCAGACTTCCGTTCACGGAGCCGTGCTCCCACAGCGTGCCCGTTAACCGGCTCATATGATGGAAGTATCCCTTGACCTCGTTCAAGCTTTGCGCGTACCTTCGCCATCTCAGCAAGAGCTCCATCCGGAGGTAGTAGCCGATGAAAGCATTGGCATACGCAACTTCGGGGAGCAGCCCCAGCTCCTTCCTTGCGGGACCGAACACATCCAGCAACGCAGCTTGCAGCGTCTTGAACCGCTCCTCCTTCTCGTCCGCAATGTCGAAGAAGAAGGCATAATATTGACATACTTCGGATGTATGGTCCGTCAGACGGAGGCTTCCATCGTCCTCGCGAACCGCATGATCGATGAAAAATTCCCCGTTGAAGGACTGCTCGATAATTGTTTCTCTTATCCGGTCGGCCTCATCCTTCAGTTCATCATCCTTATACCACTCTCCGATGAGCCGAAGCATCTTGCTATACAGCATGTTCGTCGGATAGTTGACATCCTGCACCCATTGGTTCGCCTTGGACCATTCGATGAAATTCCAGCTATCCAGCTTCTCCAGCAAGCCGTCTTCATTGCGGAAAGGACGAAAATAATGGATCAGGCCGTAGCACAACGCCTTGAAGTCGTCGATATTCGCAGCGGCGTCCCGCTTCAAGTAACCCTCCAGCTCGATCACGTACCACATCGCCCATTGCGGGATGAATCGGCCGTTCACATGATCGGCCGGGTAACACATCGGAAGCATCCCTTTCGGAAGATACGGAAATCCCCTCGCCAGCACGAAGTTTTCCAGGAACACCTTCTCGGCAGCCGCATCCCCCGAGAAGTACTGGGCCGATTGACCCGTGAAATAACTGTCGCACAGCCATCCCGCGCGCTCCCTCGTCGGGCAGTCCATGAATACGTCCAGCGTATTCTGCCGATAGGTTTCGAGCGCCGCCTGAAAGATATCGTTCAATTGTTCGTCGCCGGAACGGAATACGGCGTTCTCGCAAGCCGGATACGTGTATTCGCGCAAACCCGCTCTCCGCAGCGTAACAGTCCCCTTGGCGACATAGCACAGCAGATAACGGAATCCATAGCTCTCGAAGCTTTCCAGCGAGTATGGCCTCTCGTTCTGTTTGAGCGAATATTTCAGCACATTGATCCAGTCCCAGGAATGAATCGCGATCCGGCCGTCGATCAGCTTCTCGTCGAACATGAAATACACTTCGCTGTCTTGCGCGGCCATGACTTCCGAGACGATGAAGCCGTTAAGGTTGAGTCCCATATCGAGCAAGACATATTGTCCCTCTTGCAGGGATTGCTCCATCGTTCCTCCGGCCAGATCGCGCTTGACCCGATCAACGGGCTTAAACTCCAGATCTTGCACAAGCTCGAACGGCCGCTCCTCGATTTCATCCAGCGGATAGCCCGTAATCGTATCCGAGATTTGATGAATGAATCGATGCTCCGCATAAGTGGCTCCTTTGCGCTCTTGCTTGTCGACCGCTCCATACTCGATCGCATGCTCGGCATAGCGGATATCGTAATGCGGGATCGGCAATTCCCGAGCCAAGTAGTCGATGGCAAGCGCTACGTTCTCCAGCTCTTCTAGAGCGGTGACCTCGCCCGTCATCCAATTCGCCAAGGGCTCCGCATGATCCAGATGATAGATTTCCGTGAACGTCCGCTGGAAGGAATACCTCATCGCTTTTTGAACTCTCGTGGTTAGACGTACGGCTGAGAAATTCCCTTTCACGTCCGAATATCCGATCAATCGATCGTCCTCATAGACCTCGGCTTGCAAGAATGACGGGATATTCAAGGTATAGTAGGAATAACAGTTATAACCCGCAACCTCAATCGCCAGCTTATTCATGCCTTCGGTAAGCTCGGAATCAAGCACCAGCTCGTCGATTCTCGCATAACCATGCGGTCCTCTTGCGGGGCCGTAATGGAAGAATCGTCCATTCACGTAAACGCGGAACAACGTAGATCCCGTAAGGTTGAGCCTGTACTTGCTGCCTTGCTTGCGGGTAAAAGAATAGATGAATCCGGCAGAAACGTTCATGGTCCGCGCTTCTCCAGTGATCCATACCGGAACCGCCCGTTTGAAATTGTGTTCCATACTTCCACCTCGTTTTCTCTATCCTCTATTCCAGCGATCATAAGCGGCCTGATGAATTTGCTGTACCTCTTCGGCGCCCATATTCTTCAACGTACTGGTGAATTCATCCCATTGGTCCAATCCGATATTGCCTGTAATAAACTTGGCATTCATTTGGTCCACGTAGGTATTCAGATCCGTAAGCAGCACATTCAATCTCGCCTGCTCCTCCTCCGAGAAATACGTCATCGGGAAAGGAGTGACACCGTAAGGCAGATAAGCTTCGCTCGTCACCCGATTAAAGTAGTTCCCTTGAGGATTGTTCTCCTTGGCGGCGAATTCCAGCCCTTCTTTGCTCCAAGTCCAGTAAGGAAGAATGGTTCCCCCTGCATCAGGCGTGACTTTACCGCCTCTGTGCTCCTCGCGGTTACTGATAGGCGACACGAAGCTCCAACTGGTCTTGTCTTCGTTCCATTCCCAGCTTTCCCCCATCATGACAAGCTTTGCGCCTTCTTCCGAATACAGATAATCGGCAAGACGGATCGAAGCTTCGGGATGTTCGTTCTCCTTCGTAATTGCAAATGCGCCTCTTGCAACTCCGGTCGAGACCGGATAGATTTTCTGATCATTGACCGGACTTGTCATCGGAGGCAGGTAGGGGTAATCCACACTCTCAAGCGGCGTGATATCTACATGAATGAACGGACCTGCCGCTACGAATACACCGGTCCTGTTCTCTTTGCCCTTCGCTGTGTATTGCTGTTGCGTGTGCGAGAACATCTCATTGTCCAGCAGTTTCTCTTCGTACAGTCGGCGAACATACGCAAGGTAGTCTTTGTACTTTGGATCCAGTGGAACATACTGCGCCTTATCGTTAAATACGCCAATTCTATTGCCGTCTTCGACCAGACCGAAAGCCGGAAGGATAATCGTGGTCAACAGGCTCGGATTCTGAACCGAGAACGGAATTTCGTCGGCTTCTCCGTTGCCATTGGGATCCCCCTCCTTGAATTGCTTCAGCAATTCGTAGAGCTCTTCCGTATTGCCAGGAATATGCTTGATGTTCAACTTCTCAAGCCACGTTTGATTAATCCAGGCCTTTATGGCCAGCCCTCTGGGAATCGTCGATATTTTGGGCAGCGCATAAATATGACCGTCCGGTGCCGTTATCGTCTTTTTGACATCGGGCAATTCCTCGAACATCTTCCGGATATTAGGCGCATACTTCTCGATTAATTCTTCCAACGGAATGAGAACCCCTTGCTTGCCATACTCCACTTCGTCCATAGGCGTAAGATTGCCCCCGAAGAAAACATCTGGCAGAGAGTTCGTTGCAAAAGCCAGATTTTTCTTCTCCGCTAAATTTTGGCTGGCCGGAGTATCGAATTCGAACTCGAAGTTCATCTTTTCTCCGAGCACTTTGAACAGCTGCAAATCTTGCCATGCCCCCTGAATAGGATATTTAGCTCCCATCAGCTTTAATGTAATGGGGGTGTCGACTACAGGAAAGCCTTCCGCATGAAAGTTGTCCGGAAGACCGGCGTCCTGATTATTGGTGGCGCTTTCATTTGATGTGCCCTTATTGTTCGCTATATTCTCGTTGCTGCATCCGGCGCTCAAGGTCAACAGCAGCACAAAGACCAGTGTCCAGCACAGATATTTCTTCATTGTTCAGTACCCCTTTTCGTTTTTTTTTCAACAATTCTAACCTCATATTATCATCGCGGTCGAACTCCTGCCTCACCTCCTCTACGTAATCTGGATGCATCATCCCTTCAGCGAACCGATTAAAAATCCTTTGACAAAGTATCTTTGAAGAAAAGGATACACAATTAAGAGCGGCAGCATGGACACAATCATAACGGCGTATTTGACAATATCCGCCACTCTCGCCTGCTCGGCCATGGCTTCCAGATCTCCCGAGCCGTTCAACAGCATGGACACACTCATCTCTTCCAGTATCAATATCTCTCTCAAAATAAGCTGCAGCGGGAACAAGTCCCGGTCGGACAAATAAAGCATGGCGTTGAAATACTGGTTCCAGTGCCCGACTCCGTAAAATAAAGCCATAACCGCGATAATCGGTTTTGACACCGGCAATACAAGGGAGAGAAACAATCGGAAGGGAGAGCATCCGTCGATCTCGCCGGCTTCCAGCATTTCATTCGGGATGGAGATTTGAAAGTAAGTTCTGGTGACGATAATGTTCCATACGGCGACCGCATTCGGAAGCAGCATCGCCCAGATGGAATCCAGGATGCCCAAGCCTTTGACCAGCAAGAAGCTAGGAATCAGTCCGCCGGAGAAAAACATCGTGAATACCAGAAGAGCCATTACAATATTGCGGCCGACTACTCCTTTTCTGGACAACGCATACGCACAAGGGAGCGTTATAAGCAGATTGAGCAAAGTGCCGAGAACTGTATAGATCACCGTATTAACATATCCGTTCCAAATTTCCCGATTTTCGAATACGCGCATATAGCCGTCTATCGTTATCTTCTTGGGCAACAGCCACATTTGTCCCGAATTCACCATTACGGGATCACTAATGGACGCGCTGATAATATAAATCAACGGATACAGAATGATAATCAACAATAATCCGATAAAAACATGATTGAAGAACGCAAACACCCTATCCGATGCGGTTTCTCTCATTACGATGTCAACTCCTTCTTTACCACAGACTGGTCTCGGTCGTCTTCTTGGCGATTCGATTAAAGACAATCAGCAGAACAAAATTAATAATGGAATTAAAGAAACCCACCGCGGCGGAAAAGCTGTATTGCGCATTTAGTAATCCGCTTCGGTATACATAAGTTTGAATCACGTCCGATGAAGTGAGGTTCAAGTCGTTCTGCAGCAAATAAATCTTCTCGAAGCCGATGGCCATGAAGCTGCCAAAGTTCAAAATGAGCAAAATCGTAATCGTCGGCGCGATATGCGGAAGGTTAATGTGCCAAATTCTCCGCAACCGATTCGCTCCATCGACTTTAGCCGCTTCATGCAGTTGGGGATCCACCCCCGACAAAGCCGCGAGATAAATAATCGCTCCCCAACCAAGCTGCTGCCATTCTCCGGATAACACGAAAATGCTTTTGAACCAACCGGGCTCGGTCATGAAGGCAATGGGCTTCCCGCCAAAAGCCTGGATCACGGTATTCACGATGCCGGTGGACGGATTAAGGAAAGCAATGATCATGCCTGACATGACAACGACCGAAATAAAATGCGGAGCATAGGTAATCGTCTGCACCAAACGTTTGTAAAGACCGTCTTTCAATTCATTAAAAGATAGAGCTACAATAATTGAAACGGGAAAAAGCAACAGTTGATACACATTGATTAATAGCGTATTGCGAAGCAAATCCCAAAAATAATAGGAATTGAAAAACCGTTCTATATGCGCAAATCCCACCCAAGAACTGCCCCAAATCCCCTCCGTCACTTTGTAATCCTTGAATGCGATCTGCAAGCCGTACATAGGGAAATAATGAAAAACTAAATAGTAGCTGACGGCCGGAAGCATGAATACATACATTGGCCAATGCTTCAACCATTTCCTTGCGCTCAAATAAGATCCCCTCTCTTTGTGGTCGAATTGATTTGTTCTTTCGACATAACAATAGCTCCATTCCGAACGTCCTGTATATATGCGCTTCATGCAGAGTATGTCCCTTGCCCAGCCAAACGCAAAAAAATATAGCGCTTCCAAAAAGGAAGCGCTATACAAGCGAATTTTCAGGAGAATATGCGTGTCATGCAACATATGCGAATCAACCGGTTAGCGCGATTTGCGGTATTGTCCCGGGGTAACGCCTTCTATTCCTTTAAATTTCCTGATAAAGCTTGATACGTCCAGATATCCGGCATCGGCAATAATCGTTTTAATAGGTGTATCCGTCTCCTTCAGTTGCTTCTTAATGTAAACCAATCGCAGCTTCCCGACATAGTCGGTAAAGGATTCGCCCGTTTGCTCTTTAACAAGCCGGCTAAGGTTGGAACCCGACAAATCGAAGCGCTCGGCTATTCGGTCCAAGCTGATGTCGGCGGAAGCGAAATGCTCTTGAATGAATGAAATGATGCCGTGCTTCAGGGACGCGCTCTGCTCTTCTTTCATGCACGTTACTTGATCGCATATTTGATCAACCAATCGGCGAAGCTCATCATGCAGTTCTTTCAACGAGTTGAAGTGCACCAGCTTCTTCAAATCCATCGTGTTGTCCGTTATGTTGAGCTCATTAATCATTTTAAATACCGTGTTGATGACATCCATGCAGGTCAGCTTGATTAACAGAAGAGACTGTACTTTTTCGTCAATGCTACTCAATATCGCGTTCAAGGTCTCTTGGGCTACCTCACGATCGCCCTGCTTCAAGCTCTGGGTGAGCTTGACTTGTTCTTGAATCGGGTACCATAGATTGTTCCCTTCCCCGCCCTCGATTTCATCGAAGAAGATCCAATTCCTGTTCTTGCCGACCAAGCGGTAACCGGCTGCCGCAGAAGCTTCGATAAAGGATTGGTTCATATCCGTAATATGATCGTAATACCGGCCAATCCCGATCGTGAAGGGAACGTTCAACTCTTGCCGCAGCTTATTCTGAATATCGATCACCGCGATCTCCTGCTGCCGCTTCGCATTGCCTTCTACTGCTTGTACCGATACAATAAGCGCGATCGCATGCTCGTGAATCAACTCTATGCCGTACCCATGTCCGCCTGACCAGGCAAAGTCGGACAACATGTTCAGCACGTCGTTTTTTTTCTGAGCGGATGCCGTTTGATCCGCTCCTTCGCCGAAGGTGATGTACACGACAAAGCAACACCCCTCAAAAAATTGCAATTGCTGCGATTGAATGAACGAGTCCGCTTCCTCTCGATTTTTCTGATTGCCCCTTAACAACCGGTGCAAAAACTGTTCAATAAGCAGAGGACGATGCGTATCGATCTGCTTCACCAAGCCCTGATGTTCCCTCACGACTTCATCGATCGTTTCCTTGATGCGCTCCAGCTCATTGTTCGGCTTGCCTCTAAGTCCAGTATGCGACCATACCCTCTTCACATGATCCGTCAACTCTCGAATTGGCCGATATTGATATCTGGAAATATACAAAATGGCAGATAGGCCGATAACGAGGATGATGAAGAAACATATGCCCATAATCCATTTCACATGAGTCACTTCACCCAGAAACTGGTCGGTCGGAATCAACGTCGCGAATGTCCAATGGCTTACATCCGAAGTGACCGTCATTAGCGAATACTTCTCGCCATTCATCGCAAAGTATTTAATATTCTGCTTAGAATTCCCGTCATACATTAATCGGCGTTGCACCTCGTCCACTTGAATGCCGCCTTCCCTGTTCTTCGACACCAGGACATTGTTATCCGCGTCGAATATATATACACTCCCTTTCAGATTGCCCAGGATATCTTCGATCAGACTGTTCAGCATGGACTCTTTAATGACATACATGACGGCTCCGTTCGTATAGGAGGCGCCAGGTGGAATGGGATACAAGTAGGTCAATAATCTGGCTTCGGTATTCTCAACGACTACATCTTCATAGGATTTGATCATGGGAATCTCTACCGTATTAAGCACTTGAAGAAATTGTTGATCGTCTCCGCCGTTGAATTTATAGAAATAATTGGATAGAGTAGTCAGTTCATTCGAGCCTTCGGAAGAATAAATATATTCATCGCCGCGAAAGTATAAATATATTTCATCGATAATAATGCTATTATCCCGATATTCGCCCAGTTTCCTAATGGCTTCTCTCGTATGAAAGCCATCGCTCCTGATGATATAAGCAGATAGATCGGGATCGGCCGAGATGCGCGCGGAGATATTCTTTAGCTCACTCATGCGCATATCCGTCATGTTGCGGACTTGATTCAAACTATGAATGCCGGTGTCTTCGATGACATTCATTAGGCTGCTTAGAGCATATTGATACAGTAAAACTCCGAAAAAAAGAACAGGCAGTGAAAATACCAATAAATTGGAATAAAAATATTTGTACCACATGAGAAGTCTCCTCCAAATCATTGGATGATGATTTGCTTGTTTTATTATCGAAATGAACAATTGAAAGCGCAAACATATTTATTGATGACAAGCTCCCGATCAACTTAAGTTCCATTATAAACACATTCAACTAGCATTGCATAAAAATCTCGACCACTCTATCCATGATGCATGAGCAGAAAAAATGCCTTCGCCATTTGGAGGGACGAAGGCAATTGAAGCGTATTCCATTCCATTAGTTGTACGTACACATAACCTCTACAGCCTTGGACAGCCGCTTATACTGCTCATATCTTTCTTCATACAACGCTCCGTTAACGGGATTGGGCTCGAACGTCCCCACCGGCTTAACCAGCAATTCCACCGCTTCCTCATACGATGAGTAGATGCCCGCCGCCTTGCCGGCGAGAAGCATAGTGCCGATTGTACCCGCCTCGCTAATATCCAGCTTCCTGATCGGCTGATTCATAATATCCGCCTTAATCTGCAACCACAGATCAGATTTCGCCCCGCCGCCTACGGCCCTCAAAGAATGAACAGCAATCCCCGCATCCTTCAAACAGTCCATGTTATAGCGCATCTCATAAGTGACTCCCTCCAGCAGCGCCCGGTACAACTGAGAGGCGTCGGTGTTGAAGGTAAGGCCGTAAATAACCCCCTTGGCATCAGGATTCATGGTCGGCGTCCCCGATCCCGCGAAGTGAGGAACAACAAGCAGGTCCGTTGGAGCCTTGGCAGCTGTAGCGTTCAAATACTCATATACGCCGATCCCTTGCTTTCGCGCTTCAGCTTCCGCCATGGAGCCGAATTGATCCCGATACCAGCGAAGCAGCGATCCTCCCGTAAAGTTGAAGGCATACGTCAGATACAGACCTTCCACGACATGGGGCGCGCAGTTAAAGTGATGTCTAAGCATGACACCGTTTACAACCGGAGCCGAATAAGCCGGCGTTATGCATTCCACCGTCCCGATACCGTCAACCGCTTCGTTGCCGCTCAGAATCCCCGCTCCAAGCGCTGCGCAAGCTTGATCATGCCCGCCCGCGGCGACTACCGGGCTCTTGCCAACGAAACCCAGCTCCCGAGCCAGCTTGTCACGTACGCTTCCGATCACCCCACCCGACTGAACAAGCTCGGGAAGCTTGTCCCTATCAACCCCTGAAGCCGTCAGCAGCTTTGAATCCCACGTCTTTGTCGTCACATTAAACGCCATGGTACGGGAGGCTAACGTATAATCCATAGCAGAGACTCCAGTAAGCAAAAACGCCATATAATCGCCAAAGCACATGAACTTCCAGACATCGTCGTATAATTGCGGCTTGTTCTGCTTGATCCACATCATCTTGGGCAGCGAAAACATGGCATGAAGAGGAACGCCGGTTATCTCCATGACACGCTCTCCTCCAATTGCCTCTTCCAGTTGTCCAGCCTGTTCCCGCCCTCTCTCGTCCGTATATAGCATGGCATTCTCCAATGCTTCTCCGTTGCGGCCAACAGGAACAACCGCTTCCCCTAATGACGAAATGCACAGTGCTGCTACTTCGCGATCAAGAATAGAAGCGTCATGCAATGTCTCTGCCAGACAATCGCGCACCGCTTCCCACACGGTCTGAGGATTTAGTTCGAATGCTCCCGCCCTGGACTGTTCCATTGCATATTCCCGATAAGCTGTCGAGAGGAGCCGGCCCTCTTCATGAAATAAGGACGCCTTGCAGCCCGTTGTGCCGATATCAATCCCCATCAAGGACAATTGTTCATCCCTCCATCCTGCTTTATATGTCCATTATAAACACGAAAAGCCCCGTTGTATATGTTTAATTCAAACAAAGAGCCTTTATTTTCGCACAAATAGATGGAATACCCATTCGCAATTATGTGTTTTCAAATAAAAAGTGTTGAATTTAAACAATTTTTCGGTATAATCTTGTTTAAGTGAAACAATCACCTCACACTTACAGCAACGAAAGGTGGTCACCATGTCAAAAATCGCAATGAGCGAGCTGTTGCAGGACGCAGCGAAGCGAGGTTATGCCGTCCCTTGCTTCAACGCAATTAATCTGGATATGATTCGGGGAATTATTGAGGCAGCCGAGCAGGAGCAGTCTCCCGTCATACTTTGCCATGCCGAAATCCATTTCAAGTACACGCCGCTGGAGATGATCGCTCCAATTATGGTGGATGCCATGCATCGCGCAAAGGTGCCTGTCAGCATTTTGCTGGATCACGGGAAGAGCTTCTCGGCTGTCATGAAAGCGATGTCTCTTGGCTTCAACGCCATCATGTTCGACGGTTCGGAGTATGCGTACGAAGAGAATGTCCGTCGAACAAGCGAGGTTGTGAAGATCGCCAAGGAGCTGGACGTCTCGGTGGAAGGAGAGCTGGGGTATGTAACCAGACCTAAAAGCGGGGGCGCAGAAGGCGAGGACGATGACTCCATTATCGACGATATCTCGCTATATACGGACCCCCAGCAGGCGCGGGAATTCGTAGAGCGTACCGGCATACATGCGCTTGCCGCCGCTTTCGGCACGGTACACGGCGTTTATTTGAAGAAACCCGAACTCGATCTGAATCGGCTTGATCAGATTACCAGGACGGCAGGTGTCCCTATCGTGATGCATGGCGGGTCCGGACTATCGGATGAGGATTTCCAGCAGACCATCGACCGCGGCGTCGCCAAAATCAACTACTATACAGGCATGGCGCACAAGGTGGTGGACCGCACCAAACAAAGACTGCTGCAAGCCGACGACAACCTGTTCTACCATGAGCACATGATGCAAGTCATTGGAGATTTCAGGGAAGATGCCGCGCGTGTGATGCGAACCTTCCGCAGCAGCAACCGGGCTTGATTCATTCTTCATTTAGAGGTGATAGAAGCATGCAATTATACGGACGGCAATGGAACAGACGCGAGCTTGAAGCCAGAGTAGGACGAATAGAGCAGCTTGGCGGCGTTGAGCGGTACGCCTTCAGCGAAGGCCCAGAGAAAGGAATGGATGCGTTCCGCGTACGAACCGGCTCCGGCTTGTCCTACTGGATTACTCCCGACAAAGGAATGGATATATCGCTTGCCGAAATGTATGGAGTGCCTGTCAGCTGGTCATCGGGCAACGGCGAGCCCCATCCGGCCTATTACAATCCGAGCGGGGCGGAGTGGCTGAGAACAGCCTCCGGCGGATTGCTCATGACCTGCGGATTAACGCAGGCCGGAGCTCCGGGCAGCGATGAATGGGGCAATTATGGTCTTCACGGACGAATCCATCATACCCCCGCTCGTCAAATCTCTTCTACTGCAGAATGGTTAGGCGACGAGTATGAAATGAGAATATCGGGCGTAATAGAGGAAACGTCGATCTTCGGCGAACGATTGCGGTTGACACGTTCGATCGCAAGCAGGCTCGGCGACAATCGCATTATCATCTCTGACAAAGTTGAAAATGCAGGCTTCCGCCCTGCCCCTCATATGATGCTCTATCATTTCAACTTCGGATTTCCTCTACTTGCCGAGGATACAATGATTGAGCTGCCCGAAGGACGCACCGTACCGCGCGATCCGGATATGGACATGGAACGGATGAACGAATGGCAGATTCCGGATGCCGCTTGGAGAGAGCAAGTCTATCACCATGAACCTTACGAGAAGACTAATAAAATATGCGCACGCATTCATAGCCCCTCCTTCCCCGCTTCAGCCGCTTCCGGCGCGGGAGGATTGACCGTGGAACTGCAATGGGACCCCTCTGTCCTGCCTCGCATCGTGCAGTGGCGCATGCCCGGCGCGAGCGAGCATGTACTAGGGCTTGAGCCTTCCAACTGCTGGACGCAAGGCCGATCACATGAGCAGCACAATGGAACGCTTCGCATTCTGGAACCCGGTGAGGCAATAGATTATAAGCTGGAGCTTCGCTTCGGTTCACAACCCATTCAAGGAGGATGACAATTCATGCTTCAGACGAAACCTTATGTATTCTGGTTTGTAACAGGCAGTCAAGGACTATACGGCGAGGACATTCTGTCCAAAGTAGAAGGAAATGCCAGAGAGATCGCAGCCAGCCTGGATCAGGACGGAGCGCTTCCGTACGGCGTGATGTTCAAGGAGGTCGTAACGACTCCCGAAGCGATACGACGCGTAGCTCTTGAAGCCAATGCCGATGACCAGTGCGCGGGCATCATAACATGGATGCACACCTTCTCTCCGGCCAAAATGTGGATCGGCGGCCTTACCCAATTGCGCAAGCCGCTGCTCCACCTCCATACGCAATATAATGTAGATATTCCATGGGACAGCATTGACATGGACTTCATGAACTTGAATCAGGCCGCGCACGGCGACCGCGAGTTCGGATTTATTGGAGCCCGCCTCGGCATAGCCCGCAAAATTATTGCAGGCCATTGGAAGGAAGATGGGGTTCGCAGCCGCATTGGCTCCTGGATGAGGACAGCGGCAGGCTTCACAGAGAGTCAAACGATGAAAATCGCCCGCTTCGGCGACAATATGCGCTATGTCGCCGTGACGGAAGGAGACAAGGTCGAAGGACAAATCAGATTCGGCTGGTCGGTGAACGGTTATCCCGCCGGCGATCTCGCAGAACGAGTGCAGGATGTGACGGATGTGCAGGTCCGGGCGCTAATGGATGAATATACGGAGCTGTACGACTTTACGGACGGAGGCAAGCTTGAAGGCAGAGAGCGGGAAGCCATTCGCGAACAGGCCCGTATCGAGATCGGGCTGGGAGCCTTTCTGCAGGAAGGCGGCTACAGCGCATTCGTAACCAGCTTCCAGGATCTGCACGGATTGAAGCAGTTGCCCGGCCTCGCCGCTCAGCGGCTTATGGCTGCAGGATACGGCTTCGGAGCCGAAGGAGACTGGAAGACCGCGGCGCTTGTCCGATTGATGAAGATCATGGCAGATAACAAAGGAACCTCGTTCATGGAGGATTACACCTACCATATGCAGGAGGGCAATCAACTTGTGCTCGGCGCCCACATGCTCGAGCTATGCCCAACTGTAGCGGAGAGCAAACCGAAGATTGAAGTGCATCCCCTGTTCGTGGGAGGCAAGGCCGATCCCGCCCGTCTCGTATTCGACGGAGCAAGCGGCAAAGGCGTCAACGCCACCGTCATTGATCTGGGAGACCGCTTCCGGCTAATTGTGAATGAAGTGAATGCCGTCCGCAACGAACGTGACATGCCTCATCTGCCGGTGGCGCGTGTGCTGTGGAAGCCGGAGCCCTCGCTTGCGGATGCTGCCGAGGCGTGGATTCTGGGGGGAGGCGCGCATCACTTCGGCTTCTCGTTCCATGTTTCCAGCGAGCAGCTGCGGGATTGGGCCAACATGGCAGGCATAGAATGCTTAATTATTAACGATGCAACCACGTTAGCCGGCCTGGAGAACGAGATTCGCTGGAATGACTTGTATTACCGATTGAATCAGCGATAGTCGCATGTATGCCTGAAGCCCGCTTGCATGTACCTTCTCGATGTGCCGGGGTTGTTATTGCTTTCAATAAAGCAATCCCCTACAATGAATATAATTGATTTCACGTATGGATTTCATAGATTTTGCGTTTAGGAGGCCGACCCATGTCGTCCGAATGGAATGATAGACAAAAACGAATAGTCGAGAAGCTTCGCACGGATGGAGAAGTCAAAATTTCCGAATTAAAAAATTGGCTTGAGGTTACCGATATGACCGTACGAAGAGATCTGGAGAAGTTGGAGCAAAACGGAGTGTTAAAGCGGACATTCGGCGGCGCCATACTGACCGCGAAGGAAATCGCTCTTCCGGAACGCTCTATCGTTCACATTGCCGAGAAGGAACGAATCGGCGAAACCGCGGTTGAACTGATCGAGCCGGGCGAATCCATCTTCATGGACAGCGGTTCTACCACTCTCCAGATTGCCCGTTGTCTGCCGCATGAGGCCAATCTGACCGTCGTAACCAATGCGCTGCACATCGCATCGGAATTATCCGAGAAGAAGATTCCCACGATCGTTATCGGAGGCGCGCTTATGGATACGACGAATTCCATGGTGGGTTCCTTATCGATTGAGACGATCTTGCGGATGGCCTTCGACAAAGCGTTTCTGGGAACGACCGGAGCCAATGCGCTCCACGGCTTCAGCAATTCCAATATGCATGAGGCGGAAATTAAACGAACGGCTATTCAACAAGCCAAGAAAGCCTATATCGTCATGGATCATACCAAGTTCGGCAACAGCGCCTTGTTCTCCTTCGCTTCCCTCCAGGATGTGCACGCCATCATAACGAACGAAATGCCGGATGAGGACATGCGGCTTGCATGCGAAGCCTCCGAAACATTCATTATCACCTGATCGCCGAACCGGCCGGTCATAAGGAACCCCCTGTGCCTATGGAAGAAGGCACAGGGGGTTCCTTCCTTAATCCAGCTTCGTAACCTTAATATCGTCCACGCTCAAGGAGCCGCCGTTGTGCAGACCCCAGATCAGCTTGTAATCGTCGTACTGATCCAGCGTGAAGGTGAAGCTCTTCGTGTAAGGATCGCCTGGCGCATCGGTCCAGTTGTAGACGCCGACATCTTTCGAGTTGCCGCCTATTGGCGTGCGGGCCAGGAAGTAGAAGTAACCGTTCGTCCCCGGCGATACGACCGTCTTGGCCTTGAAGTCCACCCGGTATGACGCGCCGGCCTCCAGCACGACCTTGCCGGGATCGCTATACAGGAACTCATACCAGTCCGTCGAAGCGGATGCTCCGCCATACGCGGAATAGTCCCCCGCTATGACGCGGTTCGGATCATCCGTCAACTGCCCGTATGTGCCGGTGAAGCCCGGCAAGTAGCAGCTGTCGCCGAAGCTTCCGCTCTCGAACGTTTCCGTCATCGCTCCCGACACAACCGGATTATCCAAGACGAATATCGCCGTTTCTCCAACCGCCATATCGATTTGGAATTCCGATACCGATGTGCCGACCAGTTCATTGGAGATGATGTTGAACACCGGCGTCGGCTGAGGCAACTTGATCGTCTTCGTCCCCGCTGTTGCAGCATGGACGCTAATCCATGAAGCGTTAGCTTCCACATTGTCATAGCTGTCGGAAAACACATGCACACCCGCATCCTTATACAGCTTGTTCAGCACAGGCGCCGGAATCGGCGTGGTGCTGACATACACGCTGCGCCAATCGGCCAGATCCTTCACGACGATAGCCGGACTGCCGTCCTTCACGGAGCTTGCCCATACGCTTGCGCCTGTAGCATCCGCCTGGAACAGCGGGTCCAGCGGCGTATCGCCGTACACTTCAGTTTCACCGGGGAACATGCCGGAATCCAATTCATAAGACAATGGCTGCGCTCCGGGCTCGCCCACCTTCGTAATCGTTATATCGTCAACCGATAGTCCGCCTCCGTTATGAAGCCCCCAGATGAGACGATAATCGTCGAAGTGCTTCAGTGTGAACGTAAAGCTCTTCTCGTAAGAGGCGCCTGACGCATCGGTCCAGCTGTTCACGCCGACATCTTGCGCGACTCCGCCCTCCCCGGTCCTCGCCAGGAAGTAGAAGTAGCCGTCCGATCCCGGCGAAGCCGTCGTCTTGGCCTTGAAGCTCACCTCATAAGTCGCACCCGCTTCCAGCGCCACTTCACTGTCGTCGCTATACAGAAATTCATACCAGTCGGTCGAAGCAGAGGCTTCGCCATGAGCTGAATAACTGCCCGATACGACTTCTCCTGCGGCAGATGTGATCTCGCCATAGTTGTTATACCCTCCGGTGAATGAGCTCGATGCGAGGCTTCCCCCTTCGAAGTCCTCCGTCAGCAGCGGCACAGGGTTCGCCACCGGCCCGCCACCGGCTACAGATTGTTGTAAGGTGAAGCCTGTCAAATTCTCCATCCGGTTGAGAGACAAGGCTTCACCCGGGTCGCCGACATAGCCGGGCGCCCAGTTCCACACCAGCGTGCGGCCGTTGTCCTTGAGCGATTCGATTGCCGCGCGCTGCTGACCGGTCAACTGGAACGTATCCAGGAAAATATACACCTTATATCGGTCCGGAATCCGTCCTTCCACCAAATCCTCGATCAAATAGCGGTCGTAAGGCGCCCCCGCCTTGCTTAGCTCACCTGCTCCTTGCGGTCGGCCCACGACAGGGCCTTCATAGAAGTTCGCAGAAACATCCTTGTCTCCTCCCAAATAATAAGCGCTCTGGTTGGATGAGATGACCGCTACTTCGGAATTGCGTTCGCGCGGCAGGTGCATGGAGTAATCGCCCCAGTGCTTCAGCCGCTTGAATTCGGCGGCAATCTCGGGCGCGTCATACCATAGTCCGGAGGAATGGTCCATGTACCACATGCCGGTCGCATGCGTGACCGCCTGACCGAACGCCCGCTGCAGAATGCCGAGTGATTCCGCCATATTGGATGCCAGCACGAACGAGGTGCCCGGCGGCGCCAGATGCGTGCGGTCGTCCGCTTCGTCGATGAACAGCTTATTGTGCAGTGCAAGACTGTCGCTGTACGTGCGCAGCGCGCCGTCCTCTCCCGGCCCCCGTCTCCAGTACGTATGCGGCGAAGTCAACAGATCCACATTCGTAAGGCGGTGAGCGAGCGCCGCCTCCCGATGATGCACCTCCTGCGGCATATACCCCATATCCGGAGTATAACCGTACAGGACGGAGACAATGAGTTGTCCGTTGCTCTCATCCTTCACAATGCCGGCAAAGTGGTTGATCGCCTCCACCACAGACAGCTGGTAAGCCTCGTAATAATCGGATAGACGCGTCGACAGGGAAGGATCGCGGAACAAGCCGACGTCGCTTGCAGACCGATCCGCAGCGGTTGGGATCGTGACGGACTGGAACGTAACGGATGGATCGCCCCATGCGTTCCGCAGCTCGTTCACATCATTCCCGTACTTCGCCTTCACATGCTCGATAAAGGCCAGACGCATCGGCTCGCTCGTATCCGGCAAGTACTCCGAGTTCCAGTTATGCCATTCTCCGTACATGCCTGCGGACAGCGTGAAGCCCATCAGTTGATTGCGATGCGGACCGTCCAGCAGATGGCGCACCATGGCACGCAGCATCGCTCCCGCCTCATCGCGCCAGAGTTGCGAGGCCATAGAGGCGTCGCGCGTTACGGGATTGGTGCCGGGATCGATCGCGTAGCCTACCGCTTCCGCCGGATTCTGCTGCAGCCACCATTCCGGCGCCCATAGATGCAGCCTTGGCAGCGCGTAGCCGTCCGTTACCCGGCCGGCGAATATATCCATAACGCCGTCTACCGTCGTGAAGTCTTGCTGGCCGGGACCGGTCCAGCCGAGATCCAGGAAGCTGGTCTTCTCGATGAAGGAATACAGCTTCACCCCGGCATCCTGGAACACCGCTGCATCCTGTGCAGATATCTCTTGCTCGAACAGAAACATAGGGAACTCCGGCTCGCTGTTCACGAAGAGCGCCGGAGCGCCGTTATGCGTACCGATCTGGAACGCGGGAGGCACCGTTCCTCCACCTTGCCCGTTTTGCACCGCAGCCGCCTCCTCCTGGCTCGCTTCTTCCGCCCATCCCGTTCCGCTTCCCAGTAGTGACATGAGCATCGTCAACATGAGTATCGCCTTCACGCTTCTCATCCGTTGCCTCAACACCTTTCTTCACTTTGATCTTGCGTTTGCTACCCTTTCAGCCCGCCCATCGCGAAGCCGGATATGAGCTTCTCCTGCAGGAACAGGTATGCGATCAGAATCGGCAGCACCGCGATCCACATCGCTGCGAACAATACCGTGTAGTTGGCGCTGTACTTCTGCACCTCCACCAGATTGGCAAGTCCTACCGCAATCGTATATTGGCTGGCATCCTGCAGCAGAATGAACGGCTGGAAGTAATCGTTCCATATGCCGATGACCGCGAAGATGCACACCGCCACGATGCCCCCTCTGACGAGCGGCAGCATAATGAACAGGAAGACGCGGAAGTGTCCCGCTCCGTCCATGAACGCCGCTTCGGCGTATTCCCAGCTGATTCCCTTGAAGAAGGAATACAGAATGATCATGTTGAAGCCGATGCCGCCCGCATAACCGAGCATGACGCCCAGCGGATTGAACAGGCCGAGCTGCTGCATAAGCAGATACCACGGGCCGAACGTCCCCACCGTAGGGATAAGGAAGCCTACGATGGCCAGCGCATACACGATATTCGAGCCCTTGAATTTATACTTCGCCACCACATATGCCGGCATGGCCGCGCACATGACGGATGTGAACGTGCCGATCGCCGTCATCCATACGCTATTGAAGAAGTACTTGCCGATATTCGCCGACGACCACGCCGCCGCGTAATTATCCCAGCGCCATTCCTTCGGCAGCGACCATATGTCCATGAAGAACTCCTGATTGCTCTTGAGCGAGTTGATCAGCATCCATATGAACGGGTAGATCAAGCTGACCGCGTAAGCCATGAACAGCAGCTGAATGACCGTGCGAAGAGCGAGCTGTCCCAACGATTTGCGTTCCGAATTCATATCTCCATTCCCCTTCCTGTCCACTCTCTAGAACTCCGACGTCTCATACCGTTCCGTCAGCCACTTGATGCTCCATACGACGACAAAGCCGAGCAATGCGAAGATCATGCCGTACGCCGCCGCCAGTCCGTAGGAATTCTTCTCCACGACAAGCCGGTACATCTCCAGCGCCACAGTCGTGGAAGAACTGAACGGTCCGCCGTTCGTCAGCAGGAGCGGCTGCAGGAAGATGGTGAAGGCGCCGCTCGTCCCCAGAATTATCAGGGTCGATATCGCCGGCCAGGCGGATGGAATAACGATGCTGAACAGCTCCTTCCAGAAGCCGATGCCGTCCAGCTTGCCGACCTCGAAGAAGTCCGTCGGGATGCGCTGCAGCGAGCCGGTAATGATGACATTGTTCCAGCCGATCGTCACCCATACATAGAACACGAATACGGAGAGAAGCGCCGTCTTCGTATCGCCCAGCCACGCCCGCTGCCACTCCTCCAGGCCCAGCAGGCCAAGCAGTCCGTTGAGAATTCCTTGCGTCGGATTGAGCGAGAAGGAGAACACCATCGTAATGACCACAATGGAGATGATGGAGGGAAAGAAGTACACGATTCGGTAGAATCGGGCAAAAGGCAGCTTCCGGTGCAAAATGAGCGCCACGACAAGGGAAATCGCCAGCGTCATGAGATTGACGGGAATGAACAGCAGGCTGTTCTTGATCGCGGAAATCCACACGACATCGTTCGCCATTCCTTTGAACGCGGACACGTAGTTGTCGAAGCCGACCCACGTCCGCTTGCCCGTAAGCGGATTCCAAAATTGAAAGGAATATAGCAGTGTCTGGATCTGCAAGTAAAGCCCGAACACGCCATAATGCAGCAGCGGCCATGCCAGCATAACCGCAATAAATATTCCTCGTTTCGTAATAGGGAGTTTCATAAGCATTCTGTATCCTTTCTTGTGATGCTGATGCCAATGCCGGTACCGGATAAGAGATGTAGCCGGGAATGAGCAGAGAAGGCCTGACGCCTGCATGCTCCAGACCCGGCCTCCTCCCTTTACCGCCGATTATCCCGCTACTGCGTGTTCAGAAGCTTCTGCTTCTCCTTCCACTTGTCGGGAGACAGCTTCATATTCACTTCCACAACCTCGTCTACCGTCTTGCTGCCGGAAGCGATTGCCGAATAGGCGTCGATGCCCGGGCTTTCTTCCAGCGCTTGCGGCTTATATACGAGAGCAATCGTCTTGTACGTATTCGTCGCTTCCAGCACGCTCTTCGTGAAATCGCTGATCGGCAAGCCGTCGACGGAATAGGTGAATGCACGGGATGATCCCGTCAGTTCCGTGAACTTGCGGTTGGCTTCCTCCGTAGAGGTGAACAGCAGGAATTTCTTCGCCCACTCCTGATTTTTGGAAGCGCTCGGAATGCCGCCGAAGCCGGATGTCAGCGATTCGATGACAGGTTCCTTCACGACAGCATCCGCTGCTGGAGGAATCGGCATCATGCGCATGCTGAAGCCTTCCGGCAGAGCGTCCTTCATTTCATTCTCCAGCCATTCGCCGTTCAGAATCATGGCCGCCTTGCCGCGCAGGAACTCCATCTGCGATTCCGTATGATTCAGCGCCAGCGTCCCCTTCAGCATCCAGTCCTCCTGGATCATCCCCTCCAGCAAGCCGTACGCCCGCTTGAAGCCGGCATGCTCATACAGCGACGGAATATCCTCTTCGGACGGATTCGTCAGCTTCTCGATGAATTCCGGACCGCCGTATTGCAGATACGCCGCATGGCCGAACGGGAACAGATACATCGGGTATTGGCCGGGATAGGTGAACGGAGCGATTCCCTTCGCCTTGATCTGCTCCACCAGCCCCTCCATCTCTTCCCATGTCTCGGGATACGTCCAGCCGTTCTCCTCGAACAGCTTCACATTGTAGATGATGCCCTGCGTCAGCTTCGTCCACGGCACGCCGTAACGCTTGCCGAATACATCCATCGCATTGTCGGTGGAATCCGTAATCGTCCCGGCAATCGTCTTGCCGTCCGCGAGCGGCTCCTGGTACAGATCGGTAATGTCCGTGAGCAGGCCGGCAGGTCCCCACTTGCGCATCAGTGAATCGTCAACGAATACAATATCCGGCACATTCGTTCCCGACTCCATCCGCGGCTGGATAATTTCATTCATCTTCGGATTGCCCTCCAGCTCGATCGTCACATGCTCATATTGCTGCTCGAACTGTTCCTTCAGCCATACGAACCAGGAGTCGCCATAGCCGCCCTGGAAGAAAGAGACCTTGAGCGTCACCGGCTCCTCCTTCTGGGCCGACTCGCCGCTATTGCCTCCGGCGTTGTCCGTTGCTCCCGCATTGCCGCCTTTTTCATTGTTGCTGTTGTTGCCGTTGCCCGCATTGCCGGAGCAGCCCGCCAATACGGCGAACACCATGATGACAGCCAGCGTCACTTTGAACAATTGAAGCTTCATATCGATATCCTCCCTTTCGTTAAGAACCCCTTTATCTGTACATGCCATACTGCCCTCTTGCGCTCGGAAGCGGTTCAAGCCGCCGCAAGGTTGAAGCTATTCCTGTCGGGCCAGGTGCCTCAATCTAAGCTTCACCTCCTTCAAAAATGCGCGGCGCAGCCGCTGAAACCGCTTGCACACCTGCTCCGGCAAATGTCTCCTCCAGCACTCTCTCGCGGAACATCGTCATCAACCTCTTATGGTCGACCTCTACACATACGTGTACATTCGGCACACCCTCCTGCACTTCGCCGAAATGCGGCTTCAGGCTGAACGTCATCCCCCTCGTATGCTCGCCCTTCGTCTCCACCTGCACCCGCTTCCACTCCGTCCGGACAAAGCTGCGGTCAATGAGAATGGCAAGCGGTATCGCATCGAACATAATGATCGGCCTGTTGACACCGACAGCCTTCCAGCGATCCACCAGCGCGGCCAAAAAGCGCGACTGCTCCGTATTCGCACCTTTCAATGTAGCAATTACCTCATCTGTGTCGCATGCCAACTCCAAACATACCTCCAGACCCGCCGCAGTAATGGGGATACCGGACCGGAACAGCACGTCCGCCGCTTCCGGGTCGCTTACAATATTGCATTCTTTGTAATGCGCTTCATATTCGCCGCCCATAATGATAATTTCTTTTACATTTCTAGCAAATTCAGGAGATCTTGTTATGGCCATCGCTACATTCGTCATGGCGCCGATCGCCATCACGCTGATCCGCCCCGGCGCGGCATTGACCAGCCTGATCATCAGATCGGCTCCGTCCTCCTCCGCTTCCGTTCCGTAATGCGCCAGCTCATCCCCGTATTGGTTAGGCGGCTCCTCATACCGCCATTGCCCGGACAGAGGCAGTGCAGCTCCCGCCGCTACGGGAATATGGCCCATTCCGTTCAGCGCGAGCAGTGCGCGCGCAATACTCGCCCGCTTCTTCGGCTGCTGTCCGACCGTCGTCACTCCGGCCAGCCGTATCTCGGGAGAGCGTACGGCCATAGCCAGGGTAAGCAGGTCGTCAATGTCCCCGCCGATATCCGTATCCACAATCACTTCTGTCATAACCTGCTTCAGCATCCTTTCAGGGACCTAACAACACAATAAATAATAATTATAAATTATTGCAGGACCAAATAATGATAGTTTCATGAGTTATTATTGAAATAACTCATGAATCCATCATATAGTTAATGAAAAGGCTTATCTATAACAGACTGGCTATTTTCTATCACGCAATGGACATGAGATGGAAGGAATGGTGAGGTGCGATGAACTTTAATCTGAACTTTCTGCAGTTTTATCACCTGTCCCAGGCCGCTTCTCCCGGCATGCACAAGCATGGCTGCTTCGAGCTTGTCTATTACAGAAAGGGCTCCGGCTATACGCATATCGGAGATACCCGGTACGAATACGCTCCCCGCACATTCGCCATCATTCGCCCTCATACACCGCATGACGAGAAGCGTTATGCGGATACGGAGGTGTTCTTCATCGGATTCGAATACGACGATATTCCCGTCAGCTTGCCCAGCGGCATCTTCCAGGACGATAGAGAGGAGAAGGTGTGGCAGCTGCTACAGGCGATGAAGAAGGAATTCATGGAGAAGCGCAGCTTCCATTCGCTGCAGTTGAATCTGATCGGGGGACAGCTGCTGCTGGAGGTATGCCGCCTGCCGCAGATCAGCATGGACGACTTGGAGAAGGAGGATCGCATGATCTACGCCCTCAATTATATGAAGGAGAATTACATGCACAGCATTGACTTGCACAATCTGGCGCATCTGTCCGGCTACAGCTTCGACCGCTTCCGGCACGCCTTCAAGGAAAGAACGGGGCTCTCGCCCCGCAACTATATGATTATGAAGCGGCTGGAGCGCTCGCTTGAGCTGCTGTCCACCACAAGGATGAAGATTTCCGCCATTGCCGTGGAATGCGGCTTCTCGACGCCCTCGCAATTCAGCGCCATGTTCCATCAGATGACCGGCATGACGCCGAAGGCATACCGTCGAGACCCGTCAGCTCTGCCTGCCAAGCCGATCTTTGCCGAGGATTAGCGACAGCGGTGTCTCGCTCGACATCCTCCGGACCAGCACAATGCCCAGCAGGACAGCAACCAGCAGCATAGCAGGCAGTACAAGCAATGACAGCGGCGTGAATTGAAAGGCGATATGCGAGTTATCCCGTCCGATGTAATTGACTAGCCAATATCCGAGGCCCGCCCCTGCTCCTGTGCCTGCTGCCGCCCCGATCAGGATGCTGAGACAAGCCTGAGCGATAATAAGCTTGCCGATCATGGATGGCGTCATGCCGATGCACTGCAGCAGCCCGAACTCTCTCCGCCGGACTTGAACCGAAGTCATTAAATAATTAATATACGACACCAGCACAATGAAGGTGACAAGCGCGCCGAAGGCATAGCCCAGGAACATGATGCTGCCAAGCTCTTGCAAGACCGACTGGCGCACATCCCCCTTCGTCTTCATGACGAGATTGTACCTGTCGGCCCATTCCCGCATTCGCAGCTCCCAGCTCTCCTCTTGCGACTTCACGATAATATCCGCCCGGTGATAATCCGCTATGCCGAACAGGCTCGAGAATACTTCGTTAGGCATCACTATGCTGATCGCGGAGCGGTAGCTGTTCGAGACGGGCAGCTCATCCAGTATGCCGCCAATCGTGACGGTACGGCTGATCGTCTCATCGCCTCGCTGGAGCTCGATCAACACTTCATCGCCCACTGAGAGCGGGTCGCCCGGCAGTGTCCGGTACAGCAGCACTTCGTCTCCGGCATCCAGTCTCCCGGCATGGAACTCTCCTTCTATGACATGCCCGCGCACTTCTTCCGCCGCTTCCTCATCGTAGCCGTAGGCATGCAGATTGGTCTTGTATTGGTCCTTCAAGTAGAGGTGTGCATAAGGCGCGAACTTGAACGCTGTAACCTCCAGCTCCGGGGACGCCTTCAGCGCTGCTACGACATCGGCCGGCATGCCGTTAATCTGCCCGTTGTCCCGATCCTCGTCGCGAATGATAACCACCCCTGCCGTCTCCGGGTTGTTCTTGTAATTGTATGACAACGTCATGTCGCTGGGCATCATCTGCTCTACCAGCTTCTCATGATTCAGCGAATTGAAGAACAGGACAAGGAACACGAAGATCGTGCATGCGAGCGCCAATACCAACGTTTGAAAGAGGAATCTGATCCGGTTGCTGCTTATATCCGCCGCCAGATACAAGTAAAGCGGGGACTTCTTCAATCGCCTTCTCGCTTGCTTCCGTATCTTGCCTTGTCCCTGATTCGACTTCAGAGCCTCCACCACGCTAACCCCTCTAATGGAGAAATAAGCCAGGTATATCGAGACAAGAACGCTTCCGCTCACGAGCGCAGAGATGATAAGCAGCGCTTGCGGAGACACGGCGAACAGCAATTCGCCGCTTAGCGTAATGTTGCGGATGATGAGATAGCCTCCGGCAAGACCGATAATCACACCTGCCGGAAGTCCCCATAACAAGTAATAGATCGCTTCATGAAGCAGCATCCTTCTCAATTGTCTCTTCGTCGTGCCGATCGCCTGCAGCAGGCCGAGATCCCGAACCCTGTCCTTCAGCGACAGCGTGAAGATGCCTATAATTATGCTCATGCTGAAGACGACGATGACGAGGAAAACAACGGCATAGGGCAGGAAGTCGTCTACATTGGAACGGGTAATGGCCGCAGCGGAGTATTCAATCCGCTCAGACGGAATCGACAAGCTGGCCGCCAGACTATTCGCCGCCGCCTGGAGATCATGCTTGCGATACAGATTCATATATACCGTACGATGCTCCTGCAGGTACGAGGCTGCTTGCCCATCGGTCTGCGGGGACTTCACAATCGCTTCGAGCCTCTTGTCCTGCTCTTGCAGCGTGCGGAAGTGGAGAATGCCGCTTAAGGTGAAGGAAGCTTCGCGTACAGAGTCCGTGCTTCCGTCATCATAACGCAATCGTATTGTGTCGCCGATGGCAGCCGCCGCTCCCAATTGCTCCAGCGCGTAAGCCGACAGCGCAATCTCGCCATGGCGCCGGGGCAGCTCTCCCTCCAGCCTGGAGACGGATGCGAACGACTTGTAGTCGCCTTCTACACTGATCAGCGGAATGGTCCTCCGGATTACGGACGGCTCCGCCTCTTGCTTTAATCCGTTCGGCATATGCTCCGATTCCATGAATACTTCGCCAAGCTTCGTCCTGGTCACGGTGCCAGTAATGAATGGCAGCCGCTCCAGCTTCGCCAGTTCATCGTCGCGAAGCCCCGCAATCGAAAGATCATAGCGCCCATCCGCCATAACAATCGCCTCGCGATGCGTCTTCGTGACGGAAGCATACAACGTATACACGATGATCATCAGAATGGCTGACAGCATGATAGTCGCAATCGTGAAGCGGCTGCGGGATCGGTGGGCCAAGACGTAACGGTAGCTCAATCGCCTCAGCATGCTACTCCCCCTCCACCTTGCCGTCCGCAAGCTTGATGATCCGGTCCGCCTTCTGCGCAAGACTCTCGCTATGCGTGACCATCAGCACGGTCTGATTATATTTCTTCGCGGTCTGTCGGAGCAGATGGAACACCTGGCTGCTCGTCTTGGAGTCCAGATTGCCCGTCGGCTCATCCGCCAGCACGATCGAAGGGCGGGTCGCCAGCGCTCGCGCAAGCGCCACACGCTGCCGCTGCCCCCCGGACAGGGCAGCCGGCATATGATGCTGGCGATCCCCGATCTTCAGCTCCGTCAGCAGCTCCTGCACATGCGCATCGTCTATCTTCCGGTGATCGATAAGCAGCGGATAGACGATATTCTCGTATACATTCAGCACAGGGATGAGATTGAATTCCTGGAAGACGAAGCCGATATGCCTTCTGCGGAAGATAGCCAGCTTCTCCTTCTTCAATCTGTTGATCGCCTCGCCCTGGATACAGACGTCGCCGAAGGTGGGATCATCCAGCCCTCCCAGCAGATGAAGCAAGGTGCTCTTGCCGCAGCCCGACTCCCCTACCATCGCGATGAACTCTCCTTCCTCAACCCGCAAGTTGATGCCGTCCACCGCCCTCACTTCATTCCCGTCCCCGGACAAGTACATTTTATGCAAGTCCTTCGTCTCCACTATCGCCATAACGACCGCTCCCCTTCACCCTTGTTGACGACAGTGTAGCATCCCAACATAACAAAAACCTAACAGTTTCCTATCGAAACCGTTAGGTTAATGAAAAAAGATAAGCTTGACCGTCGTTCCCTTGCCCGGCTCGGAGATGATGTCCATCGTGCCTCCCTGCTTCTCCATAATTTCATAGGACAAGTAGAGGCCAAGTCCGGCGCCCTGCACATGACGAACAGAAGGACTGCGGTAAAATCGCTTGATGACGCGGGGCAGCTCTTCCTTGGGGATGCCTGCGCCCTCATCCCGAATATAGATCGTGTAGCTGATGGGAGACTGCTCTGTCCAGATGACGATGCCGCTTGCCTTGTCCCCGTACTTCATGGCGTTGTCGAGAATATTGACGACGGCTTCCTTCGTCCACTTGCGGTCATGCTCCACGGCAGACTTCACGATGCCGCCCGAGACGATCTCCATGCCCCGCTCCTGTGCCGGCAAGTATACCGCATTGATCGCATCCATGATCGTCTCATCCATCGGAAGTCGATCCTTGGCAATCCGAATCAGCCCCGTCTCCAGCTGCGAGATATTCTTCAGACCCGACGCGAGCCATTCCAGACGCTCTGTCTCGCCTTCAATGAGCGCCTTCACCATCCGGATCTCCTCGTCGCCGCCATCCAGCTGCTCCGCGAATAGCTTGATGGATGTAATAGGCGTGGCGAGCTGATGCGAGATGTCCGATACGAGCGCATTCAGCTTCTCCTTCTCCTCATGCAGCGAATCGTACAGCCTCTGATGGCCGTTAATCAGCCCGATGAGCTCGATCTGAAGTTGATGAAGATGCCCCTCTTGCATTACGCTGATCGCTTGTACAGACTCCCCGCCCTTCCAGCCGCGCTTGATAATGGCCAGATTCCGCTTCACGGCTTCGTTGTGCTGCCGAATGACGAACCATACCGCTCCTGCCGCCAGCAGTATAATAAAGCCGATGACGAGCAATACGGCTGTGCGGAAGCTGACTAACGCCTCCGGGCGGAACGGCTCGTACAGAAGGCGGCTCAGCACATGCTCCGAGTATAGGAACAAGGCGACCGCTGCCAGCAGCATCGCAGCTCCGATGACGAGCAGCATTTCTCTAACGCGCTTATCCCGCCACATCTACTTGCCTTCCCATATGTAGCCGATGCCGCGCACGGTTTTCAAGTAGCGGGGATCGCCGCCTGCTTCCACCTTGTTCCGAAGGCGGTTGATATTGACGGTCAGCGCGCTCTCGTCCACGAAGTTGCCATCCGCATCCCAGATGCTCTCCAGCAACGCCTCCCTTGTGACGACTCTGTTCTTGTTCGCCATCAGCTTCTTCAGCAGCTTGAACTCCGTCCGGGTAAGCGCGATATCCTTCCCCTCCCTGGACAGCTTATAGGTCTCAAGATCGAGCGTGAAGGGCTCCGCTACCAGCAATTGCGGTCTGGACGGCTGTCCCGACAGCCGCAGCGCAGCCTTCACGCGCAGCAGCAATTCGAATGGCTTGAACGGCTTCGTGATGTAGTCGGCGGCTCCCAGCTCGAAGCCCTTGATCAGATCCAGATCGTCGTCTCTAGCGGTGAGAAATATGACGGGAATGCCAGGCTGACTCCTCTTCATCATCTCCATAAGCTGATACCCTTCCCCGTCCGGCAGCTGCACATCCAGCACAACCGCGTCGAAGCTGCCGCCGCGAAGCGTCTCTGCCGCGCTCTTCAGCGTATCTGCAAAGACAGCCTCGTAGCCTTCCTTCCGGAACAGCAGCCTCAGTCCCAGCTCCAATGAATAGTCATCCTCCACGATGAGCACTTTACTCATTCTCCGCCGCACACTCCCCTATCCGCTTCATTTCCCACTATGATAGCAAATAAGGGCCGTTTCATCCAGCCAGCTTTCCCTCCTGCCTCTACGTCTCCAGCACGATCATCTGATGGCATTCCAGCTTCGGCAGCGTGTAGCTGACACGCCCTTCCGCATGCTGCACATAGGGCAGCTCCGTCATCTCCGGCGCCAAGTAGATGCGCTTCGTCTCCGCAGGAAGCTTGACCTCCACCTCAATGTTGCAGAGCGGCACGATATCTTCGATCACCTCGACGCCATCGCCGCGCTTGACGGGAACGGCATAGAGCAAGTGGTTCACATAGCGCCGCTCCTCCGGCTGCTCCATCAAGGTCGCAATGCCTTGCGCCGGCAGCGTGGCGCGAAGGCTCTTCCCTGCGCCAAGCAGCAGGTCCAGCGCATGCGCAACGACTTCCTTCAACGCCAGACTTCCCTTCGTCGCGTAATCTTCGAACACGCTCCATGCGATATAGATGCCGCTCGCACTCTCCACCATGCCCGCTCCGTCGTTCCGCTTCGCGCTTGGCGTATGCTGGTGGGAGCAGAAGGTGATGCCCTCCCTGTTGAAATACGGAAATTCCCGGTATCCAAGCACGTTGCTTCCGGCAGCAGGCTCTACGATATGCCCCTCGGAGTAGAAGACGAACGAAGCCGCCGGCAAGCTCTTCAGCGGGAATGAAGGGCAGAAATATTCCGGCTTATAGGCGCTTGGCCCTGCATAGCGAACCCCGAGGTCGATAGCGAAGGCCATCCCCTCCTCATTCAGGCCCGACGAGCCTGTAGCGAGAATCTTGCCCCCGCCCGCCATGAAGCTGTTCAGCTTGTCCGCCAATGCGTCCGATACCGTAATCCGATCTGGCAAGATGAGTACTTTATAGGCACCGAAGTCGCTGTCCGTATCCACCACATCGAACAAATAATGCCCTTCCAGCAGCATCCTGATTGCCCCCGTATCCGATGCGCCGGCACGGTCTCCTTGCGATTCCGCTCCCTGGGAGACGATCGATTCCACAGACAGCAGGGCAATGTCGGCCACGTTGCGGGCAGCTCTGCACCACGCTTCCTTCATCTCCACTTCGGCGTAGGCTTCTCCGATAATGGCATACGTGGCGGGGTCCATGAGCCCTTCCGGATGAAGCTGGTCACCGATCGAGCAGCGCGCGCCGTTGGCGATGCTGAGTGCCGTCTCGTACCTTAATGCGGCAGGATGCTTATATCCTCCGAACTCTCCCCACGTCGTATGGAATTTGCCCGTCATCCCCAGGAAATCCATGCCAAGCCCTTGTGCATAACGCGCAGATAGCGGGAAGTGGTCGTAACCCCAGCCGCCAGTCGGCAGCGACTCCAGCTCCAGATGGGAGTTCATCTCGGCGAGGTCGCGGCGGCCGCGGCGGATGTGGCCGCCGTTATGGAATACCGGCAGTCCCGGCTTGACAGCGTCGATCGTCTCTCGGACGCGGCGCGTATAATTCGCGTACACCCGCTCCCCGTGCTTCAGTTGGATGTCCGGGTCCAACGGATCGTCGCCCGCGGAACGGATCGTCTCCAGACAGCTGTGGCAGAAGCAGCGTCTGACGCCTACGATATCGAGGAAGATGCCGTCCGCATCGTAGCGCTGCACGACCTCTTCGATCTGGCTCAGCAGAATATCCAGATAAGGCGTGTTCATGCAGAACTGATGGTAGCCCGGCTTCAGAAAGCTGCTTACCCAGTTGGTCCGATCCTGCTCGTCGCGGATGAGCCACTCAGGATGCCTTCTGGCCAGCTTCTCGTCCAGTCCCGCCGACAGGTAGACCGGCGTCTTCACATCAATCTCGTGCGCCGCTTCAATCATCGCTCCCAGCAGATCGAAGTCAAGATGGGGGTGCATCTCATTCGCTTCGGAAGGATGATAAGCCCATCCGTGATGACATTTGGAGAATACGGTGATGGAATCTACATGCCCCCGCTTCAGCATGTCTTGAAATTGCGTCTTGGAGAAATCCTTGCCAATCCCCTCTATCGCTTCGGAAGTATGGAAATCCAGATGAATCTGTCTGAACCGCATATTGAACCGACTCCTTTAACTGGTGTATTGCCCCCAGTGTATAGGAATCGGCATAGCCTTCGACAGTTACAGAACCGACTAACTATAGCACGATTCCGACCACTTCTCCTTAGGACATGACCCCCCGGCATTTACGGACTTGCGGGCGTATTTTTTGTCACAGCTTCCATCAACCCCCTTTGCCCTCCACTTCCGCAATGATATGATGGAGCTAGTGAGACGGTACAAGGGGAGGGCAAATCATGAACATCCTGCAGCTACGCATACCGCCGCTGCCGCAATTCATTACAGGCGGATATGCCATGTGGACGCCAGGTACGCAGCACTTCGAACGCACCTTCAGCGTATACGACCTGCTGCTCGTGTGCTCCGGGACGCTGTATATGACGGAGGAAGGACAGCCCTATGAGATCGGTGCCGGCCAGATGCTTATTCTGGAGAGGGACATGATGCATGTGGGACATAGGCCTTGTACAGAACCGACCGAAGTGTATTGGATTCACTTCAAGCACGAGCCTCCCGCAATCAGCCTTGCCGCAGACAAGATCGACTGGACGCACCGCGTCATGGAAGGCACGGATTTCGACTTGCAGCCGCGCGAGCAATACTTGTACTTGCCGAAGCATGGCTCCTTCGACGTGAACGTCACTCGTCCCTTATTGGATCGGATGCTGAAGCTGCGCAAGTCGCTGACGATGAACCGAGCGATGGATTTGCAGGTACTGCTGGGCCAGCTGCTGTCGCAACTGCAGGCATCCATGCAGCGGAGAGGGCAAGATCGGCGTTCATACAAGGTGGCGGAGATAGTCATGCGTTATTTGGAGGGGCGGCTGACGCACCCTTATCATGCAGAGGACATGCGCCGCGAGCTTCACTTTCATGAAGATTACGCAGCGCGCTGCCTTCGCAGGCATACGGGATTGAGTCCGCTGCAATATTTGCATTGGATCAGGGTGGAGAGAGCCAAGCAGCTGTTGAGCCATAGCCCATTAACGCTGCATGAGATTGCGGCCGACGTCGGGTATGACGACTACAACTACTTCATCCGCGTCTTCCGCAAGTCGACCGGCCAATCCCCGGGAGCGTACCGGGACAGTACGCTGGGGTATGTGTGAGTGGTGCTGGCTAATGAGACGCGCTGGGAATAGGTGAACTATGAATACCCTTTGACAGAACGCTAGGCTATGTCTGAACATTGCTCCCATTTAATGAACGCTGGCGTATGTGTGAACATTGCTTTCCATTTAAGGCACGCTGGCGTATTCGTGAACATTGCTTCCCATTGTTGCTAGGTATGCAATTTCTCGACTTCGTGCCATGCCAGTCCAAGAAGGATTGGCGGGATAACTTCCGACTTTAGCCAGCTGTATTGGCAATTCAATTCTAATCGGGCAATTTGCAGTGTCCCATTCTCGTCCTTCTGCATTCTCCAAGCTTTGCTTGCTACCGCTTTTCCTTGCTCTACCTTCTCTATCGCCTCAGACCAACCGAATTCCGGTCCTTTATTTTGTTCCAGATTGTTCACGTAAGCTTCATAACGCTTCAGCTCTTCTCGTTCCAACTCATCAGTTCGTTCAGAATCCCATACTTCTATGAATTGGAATCCTTTTAATTTTGAATTTAATACAGTCTCTCTAAATTGATCCGAAACAAATACCTCAACAGTTGGAAACTCAGGGGTTTTAAATATGTGTTGTCCTGTTACCTCCTTCTCCAATAAGCAATACTTATGAAATCCACGCAGTTTCCCCCAAGGAGACAGTTCAGGAATAGAACGGGAGTAATCCACAGCATTAATTAAGTTAATCACATTAACTAGTGTAAGATTAGTATCATAATTAACTATATCTAGATCTACTAATTGGACATGGTCATTGATTAATTCATACAGCACTTCCAGGCTTCTTTCACTAAAAATAGGAATCCCACCGGATAAATATGCAAAATCTTTTGATCTACCCTTTTTTAAAACCTTGAAGGAAGGGAGGCTCCAATCATGTATTAATTCCCCCTTAAATTCATCTAAATGGAAACTACTATTGCTGATAGATTCAATAACCATACTGCTTTCTTCACAACATAACAACCAAACTTTCATTCCCATTCTCACGTCCTTATTTTGCTAGTCATCCACGTTTAAAAAATAGGATACCTTTCCGCAATTGGGGAGTGCTGTTTGAATTGTATCTCTAACTTTTTCTTAAGGCCTCACTATCCCCTCTTATCAGGAAGGCCTCACGTATCTCGTTTCCTTTTGCATTCAGGAATTTCTCGCTCGCTCTTGCCGCATTGCACATCACATGAGCAGCTTCATGAAGTTGGCTCTACTTGCCGAACCACTCGCTTGTCGTCATTCAGCTCGTAGAGCAAGCCTCCTTGATCATCATAGGCTTTGATCTGCACATTCACATGTCGGGAGGGCTCTTCTATATCCTTATGGAATGCACGCACAGCCACGAATACGCCATCCTTCAGCACAGTCTTCTCTTCACGTCCATCTTGCCATGTCAACTGAACCGATGAGATGGATGGATCGTTCGCTTGCCCGATGTAAGCATGATGCATGTACTTGCCAATTATTGTCCTGTGCCACTTGAAATTGAACAATGTAGCATTATCCAATGACTCCCCGAACACGCCGCTCCTATTCTCCCATAGCACGCCAAACGGACGAGACACGAAAAAATGATGCATCAATGCATGCTCACGATCCACAAGCCATACAAAAGAAACGCCGTGACCGGAGCTGATTCGCTCTTCCAGCCGCACATCCGGCTGCTCCGCAGCTGCCAGCGTCTGACTGACGACCTTCTCCAAACTCCAAGCATTGTTCCCATAATAGCTCCAAATCAATACGCAAGAAAGGAGGACTATGACGATCCATCGCGCTACATGGCCTGACATCTTGCTTTTTCTACGCTGTGACGTAATCATGACGCCCCCTCCTTCTCGAACGGTACCTGAAAGCTGAAGGACTCTCCATAAGCTTCATGGTGGACGGTGACGCTCTTTACATCCTGCGGCAGCTCTTGAAAGGTGTAAGTGGCTTTTGCTGAGAATAAGCCCATTTTCGTAAAGCTGCTGGTGGAATTATATGCCCCGCCATCGTCGGTCGTTATGATTATCCTTTGCGGCAGCTTGCTGTATGGCCCGAATTGCTTGCCTGTCGTATACACCGACATCCAATCCTCGTCATCATATATGATGCCATCGACCCGAATCGACATATTGAAATAAGACTGGTATGCCGCATCTGCCGCATAATAGCTGCCTTCCTTCTTCGCTTCCCGAAGATGGCTCTTGGAACTGGAGCTTCCAATGAACGGAGACAGCACTTGCAGCAGAAAAAATGATACCAGGCCAAAGAGGATCAGCCATTCCAGAAAAGCCGCTCCCCGATGCACCCGCTCCCGCATTAAAATCAATGTCTCCCCTCCTCTTTTCGCCAATCCATTTCCTTCCTTTACCATACCACAGTTCCATGAGGAAGCTATTGACAATTTTAAAAGTTGAGATTATTATGAATTTACGTAATTACGTAATAACAAACTTACTGAAGAGGAGGAAAACAAGGTATGACTCGGAATTACGGACAAGAGCTGGATGAAATGGAAGCGCAATTGGCTGAGCTAAGAGAGATTGTCTTATCAGGATTGCGCAGCGGCAAAGCGGCACAAACGTCCGACAGCATAGCATCACTGTACAGTGTGCCTGCAACCGAATTGGAGACGGCGGGGGATAATGCAAATTATGCGAATGAAGCGGCTGAGGATGGTACGATCCATTACTCCGGATGGTATACGGGGGCTCATGAACAATTTCGTTACAAGTGGGAGCCGCAAAGAAGAAATGTCGCCATGCTGCTAGGGGTCGATGGGGATAAGACTTCCAGAGTGCTGGGTGCAATTGCACACAAGCAGCGGCTTGACATATTGCGTGCGCTTATGGGGGAGCCGTTAACGGGAGCAGAGCTTGTCGAGCGTCTGAACATGGGGACGACCGGTCAGCTCTACCATCATACGAAAGCGTTGCTTGGAGCTGGATTGCTCGTACAGGAAGAACGCGGAGGACAATATATGCTGCCAGGCAAGCGGACCCTTCCCGTCCTGCTGCTGCTGGCTGCAGTATCCGAGCTGCTGGATGCAAGCGATTATATAGAGCTGGCTGAGGCGAGAGATCGACATGCGGATTATCTTGGCGAGCCGGGGGATGGATATAGCGCTGTTCATATGGTCCGTTCCATATTGGAAAATGTCATACAGGAGCATGAGGCTGGCTTCTGTACGCAAGTCGCCATTATTCTGCATAGCGATGGACATGTGACCATAGCCGATAACGGGCGGGGGATTACGCTGCAAGCGTTCGCGGATTCGGAGAAGCCTCGCGTTCAGGCCATTCTGACCGAGCTTAGCCGCAACGCCAGTGCATCCGTCCATGCTCCCGGCAGCGTGAAGGGGATTACGCTCCCAGTCGTCAACGCCTTGTCCCGACAGCTAACGGTAGAGGTACGGCGAGAAGGCAAAGTAGTCCGCCAGACTTACGGGCACGGTATCCCTCAGACGGGCCTGCTTACGGTCGGGCTTACGGAAGAGAGGGGTACCAGCCTGACGTTTCAGCCGGACCCTGACATTTTCCTGGGAGGTATTGATCTCGAAGCGCTGTCCGCTGTCGTCGCTGCCATCTCGGATGCTCACCCCGCACTGACGGTGACGCTACTGCAGGACGGATAGTTCAATTCGGGGCGTTGTCGCAACCTCCTTCTCCATCGTGACCATCTGTTCAACATTTGCTCATTCTGGCGTTTGTGCGATTTGTCGTACAAACGCCAGGGGGTTCTTGCTTCTGCGTCTCGTTTGTATGATATTCCATCCAAACCCCGCCCATTTACTCCGCTAACCCAGCAAATTGTACGATTTTTCGTTACTACTTAGATACTAAAGCAAGTAGGGGCTTATCGCTCAATATGGTCACATAGAATCGGAAAAGAAGCGGGAATTGTGCGCTATCGCTCATTTTGCTCACATAGCCCCGCCAAACGTGCCTCGTACCGCCGAAAAGTAGGAGCTATCGCTCAATATGGTCACATAGAATCGGAAAAGAAGCGGGAATTGTGAGCTATCGCTCATTTTGCTCACATAGCCCCGCCAAACGTGCCTCGTACCGCCGAAAAGTAGGAGCTATCGCTCAATATGGTCACATAGAATCGGAAAAGAAGCGGGAATTGTGCGCTATCGCTCATTTTGCTCACATAGCCCCGCCAAGTGTGCCTCGTACCGCCGAAAAGTAGGAGCTATCGCTCAATATGGTCACATAGAATCGGAAAAGAAGCGGGAATTGTGCGCTATCGCTCATTTTGCTCACATAGCCCCGCCAAGCGTGCCTCGTACCGCCGAAAAGTAGGAGCTATCGCTCAATATGGTCACATAGAATCGGAAAAGAAGCGGGAATTGTGCGCTATCGCTCATTTTGCTCACATAGCCCCGCCAAGTGTACCTTGTGCCGACTGGACCTAAGTAGTAACGATTTTTCTTACAACTTTCCCATGCTGCTGCGTATTGATCATAAGAACATTGTTTCTATGCATACTTCCAGAAGCTCACAGTACCCAGACCTGAGTAAATGTGATGGCGAGAAACTGAAAAAGCTCCCCTGCATCCATTAGAATGCTAGTGGGAGCTGTCTGTGGGCTACTGGGATAAGGATCATACGGAATTACTCTAGAGCCACTCTACTTGGAGGGAAGCATATTCAGAAATTCGTCCATGTCCTTACTTGCTTTCATCTGATTACATTCATTGCAGGCGCATACGCAGTTCATCGGCGTCGTATGTCCACCCTTAGCGCGTGGAAGCACATGATCGATCGTATCGCCGTATTCGCCGCAGAAGCGGCAGGTATAATTGTCGCGCGTCAGAATAAGGTGGCGGAACTCCTTGTTGCTGTATAGCCTCCTAATCGTTCGCGGATTGACAATGACCGCGGCGCCTTCCCGCACCAGGACGCGAGCCAACTCCGGCTCAATCTCCTGATACCAGCGCCGCCCCTTGTCCGTCTTGCCGCGCATGCGAATAAATCCCTTATGCGTCGGGCGCAACAGCGATTCATCCCGTGGATCGCCCATATGAGGACGCATGGGCGCTGCCGGTGCTGCGGCGGCTTCCTGCCGATTCAGCTTGGCACCGCCTCTGCGACGCTTGCGGCGTGGCTTGCTGCGCAGCTTTGCGCCGCTTTCCACCGCCGCACGCTGCGCTCGCTCCGCAACCGCTACCGCGCCGCTTTCCACCGCCGCACGCTGCGCTCGCTCCG
This sequence comes from Paenibacillus sp. J5C2022, assembly GCF_025567625.1. GTDB lineage: Bacteria > Bacillota > Bacilli > Paenibacillales > Paenibacillaceae > Pristimantibacillus. Next base: position 243,195 of record NZ_JAOQJC010000003.1, read on the forward strand.
CACCCGCTGCCGCGCCGCCTCCGGCCGCAGCCTGCTGCGCTCGCTCCGCACCCGCTACCGCGCCGCCTCCGGCCGCCGACTGCTGCGCTCGCTCCGCACCCGCTGCCGCGCCGCCTCCGGCCGCAGCCTGCTGCGCTCGCTCCGCACCCGCTACCGCGCCGCCTCCGGCCGCAGCCTGCTGCGCTCGCTCCGCACCCGCTACCGCGCCGCCTCCGGCCGCAGCCTGCTGCGCTCGCTCCGCACCCGCTCTTGCGCTTGCACGAGTGCCGCTGCGCGCACTCAAGCTCCGCTCCGGCACGTGCCGCTCCAGTCGCCTGCACGAGCGACACGTGCCCCGCCGCCCGTATCGGCCGGATCTCCTGCCCGTTCTCCGCAGGAAATCCCCAAGCGGCTTCATCGCGCCGCATGTTGCGCATCGTTTGCTCTCCGTATGCTGTTGTATCGTTATTGGATTCATTTCGATAGTCATAGTGTTTCCAGTATAACACACTCTCCCGATTGAACAGAATGGAATCCCCGCATTTGCGCCTATTGTTCCTATAACGCTTGACCTTAGGTCAGACCTAAGGTGTATCGTAATGATAGTTCCTGTATAAGCCTATCTCATGGATTGGGGAGTTGCTTGTGTCTAACATGTCTTCCATTACCGAGCCCATACGCATCCAGCCGTTTCAACCGGAGCACTTTCCCGAAGTCAGCCGCTTGCTTGTCCATTCATTCAGGGGAAAGTTTCAGGCTTTGACCAAGCTGTCCGACGACGTTCTCGCGAGCTTTTTCAACAAGCTGTTCCACTATTATCCATCTGAAGACGCATCCTGCAGAATAGTCGCCATCCAAGAAGACGAAGTTGTGGGCACGCTGGAGCTGAAGTGGTACATCCCCCGGGCAAAAGAAGAACCGTTTCCGTCCTGGAGCGCCTTTCGCGAGTTCGGCACCTGGACAATAATCAAGCTGTTGTTCGGTTTGCAATTTCTGAACCATGAGCCGCGTGTCGGAGAATGCTATATATCCGAGGTTGCGGTCCATCCCAATCATCAGGGCAAGGGCATTGGCAAGCTGCTGCTGCGATGGGCCATGAACTACGCATGCGCCGACGAGCGCTTTGACACCCTCAGCTTGCACGTCTCTCACAAAAACGAGCGTGCACGGATGCTATACGAGCTGCTTTCCTTCCAAACCGTCCGAAAAGAAAGCAGCCTCATCCGCTACTTGCTATTCCACGAACGGCAATGGCACTTTATGACGTTTAAGCCCTATCGTTCGCAATAACGCCGAGCATGCAGCTTGTGTGCCCTATTCTCACTGAACAGCCGACTGAGTTGCATTTGTGCAGCCTTCTGCTTGAACTGCACCTGGACCGGCATGCCTTGTCATGGCACAATTTCACTATACGACTTGAACCGGAAAGGAGACGGCTGCATGAAGGACCATATTACGATTAGCGAGCTGGCCAGACTGATGAACGTATCGCACCATCAAATCCGCTATTTTGAGGAGAAAGGAATACTCCCGCCCGCTTACATCGACAATAACGGCTACCGGATGTACGGCATGGAGCAAGTGTATCGATTATCCCACATTCTGTTGCTCAGAAAGCTGGGAGAGCCTGTTCCATCTATTAAAAACTGCATGGACAACTATAAGGCGGAGCAATATGAACGGCTGCTGGAGAGGGCAGTCGACAACATTGATGCGGAGATGCGGCGGCTGGAGGAGACGAAGCGATTCATTGCCAAAGTGATCTCCGAGCACAACAGTTCCCGCCAGCAGATGGACCGATTCTCCGTGAAACAGAAGCAAGCCGTAACGCTCATGGAGTGGCTGCGCTTCGAAGTACATGAATACGCGGAAGGAATCTCGGCCAAGCGGCTGGCCGAACGAGGCCAGGAAGTAGGCAATCTGTTCGAGCAGGACATCCATTATTTGTTCGACGAATCGAACGTTCTTACTCTCTGTGTGGAATCGGCGGAGCCGGACGCCATGACCCTCCCCAGCGGCAAGTATCTGACCATTCAGAAGCCAGTGCAAGCCGAGGATGAGCTGGACGCGATTATTGCGCGCTTTTATACCTATGCCACCCAGCACAGCTTGTCGTTAAGCGGTCCGTTAGTGCTTATCGAGCGGTCTTACCTGTCCATGTTCCACAAGAATGAATTGGTGTACGAATTACAAGCGCTCATCCGTCAGGATACCGAAGCAGGACACTAAAGTGAAGGAGAGAGCGACATGACGAAGAAGAGAATAGGAATAGCATTAGGAGCAATCATCCTTCTGCTGGCGGCAGCCGGCATCTATATCGCCATCCAGCATGACTACGATATGAAGGAACAAGTCATTGAAATAGACACTCCGGAGGGCAAGCTGACAGGCACATTCGTCCTGCCAAAATCGTACGACGGCAAGCTTGGCCTCGTCTTGTTCATCCATGGCGACGGCCCCATCGATGCTACGCACAGTGGCGGCTACAGGCCGTTATGGGAGCGTCTCGCATCTCTCGGATACGCATCCTTATCCATCGACAAGCGCGGCATTAACGGCTCGGAGGGCAATTGGGAGCATCAGAGCATGGAAGATCGGATGACGGAAGCGCGCCGCGCCATGGCATGGGCGAAGAAGCAGCCGATGATCGACGGCCATCGCATAGGCGCTTGGGGAGCAAGCCAGGCGGGATGGGTCATTCCCAAGCTTGCCGGAGAAGAGCAGCTGACATTCAGCATTCTCGTATCGCCGGCTGTCAATTGGGTAGAGCAAGGACGATATCACACTCGCGCACACAGGAAGAAAGCGGGCTTGAGCGACGAAGAGATCGACAAGGCGCTCGCTTACGACAAGCAAGTGCTGGAGCTGCTGGAGCGGCAGAGTTCCTATGAAGATTACCTGAAGATCGCGGACGAGCAGAGAGCGATGTCGAAGGACCGCTGGCTATTCGCCGGCAAGAACTACATGGCAGATTCCACCGAAGAGCTCAGCCACTTCAAGTCTCCGGTGCTCCTGCTGCTGGGCGAGAAGGACATTCATGTCGACATCAAGGATACCGAGCAGGTCTATCGTGAGAAGATCGATCCGCAGCTGCTTGACGTCACCGTCTTCCAGAATACCGAGCATTCCATGCTCAGTGTCAAAACGGCTAATTCCGAGCTTCGTGCGTTATGGATCAGCGTGCTGGCCCCAAGACAGATTACAGTTCCGGCTTATATGGACCGCATTGAGCAATTTCTCCGACAGTTGCCGTAGCACGAAAAAAAACAGGAAGAGACCCCATCGCGACGACGATGCGGTCTCTATTCCTGCTAATAGCTAAGCACAGCTGCGAATAAGAACAGCTCATCTTCCGTGACAAGCTCAGGCGTCTCCGTATATACCCTGTAATAGATAGGCTCGCTTGCGCTTTCGTCCATCCATGCCAGCTCATAACGCGCCTCTTCCGCATTTCCGATTAGTAAAACCTCCTGTTCTCCCAATGCCACCTTCTTCATCTCCTTGCCTGCCATATCCGTATGAACCGTCCGCCAATTCTGCCCTTCCGATGCATAGAGCGCAATGACGCCGCCATCATTCGCCTGGAATGATGCGCTCGCGCTATGCGGGCGGCTCCGCTCCACCTCCCGATAGACGATAGACTCGCCGCTTTCCTCGGCGTCCTGCATCAATTGCTTCATCAGACCGACAAGCTGTGCCTCGACAGGCTCCGCATGCACCATGCCATCCAGGAAGTGATAGTCCGCTGTCAACTTCGCGGCATGAGCGGGAAGCAGATAGCCGGACTGGCTCCGCCATTCCTCATAAGATGTGTAAGCGACTGGATTCTCCAACGTTACAAATCGATTCCTGTCCGTCAAGTAGAACAGCGCCATGCTGCCTGCGGGAAGAAGCTGTTGCAGCTCGCTGGATTCCCTCTCGTCCAGAATCGGTTCCTCACCCGCTTCGAAGGCACGATACTCCATGCTGACGGTTCCGTCGGAGCGATTCAGTTGCCAGGTTGCTGCTGCATAGCTGAACCCGGATACGATCAGCACCACTGCTGCCGCTGCCGCCAGCATCATGCTTCTTCTGGACCATAGCGAAGGACGCCCCCGGCTTATGTTCTTACTGCTTATTGCCGCCATCACCTTATCCGCCACATCAATATTAGGATGCGCTTCACTTGATAACCAATGTTTCAGACGCCGCTCCCACCCGCTCTCCATCCGCATTCGCTCTCTCCTCCATTTCCATCCATATTTTTTTCAGCTTTGTCTTGGCTCTCTCTACTTTTTTTGCGCAGGGCCTCAGGACGTAGAGGAAATACATCAGCGATCTCCTCATAGCTTTTTCCCTGCACAACGCGAAGCGTGACAAGCGCTCGTTCGGTATGGTTGAGATGCTGCAGCGTCCGCCATGCGGCCAATGTCAGCTCCTGCCTCTCCAGCCGCTCTGAGCCTTCATCGCCGCTATGCCCTGACTCATTCACACGCATCCACCAGCCAAGCAGCCTCATTCGCTGCCGCTTCTTGAGCAGATTGATACAATGATGGTGGGCGATCTTGTACAACCACGCGGAGAATGACTTGCCTTCGACATACAGATGCAGCTTCTCGTAAGCTTTCACGAACACATCCTGCACGGCGTCCTCCGCTTCTTCCCTTTGCAGCAACAGATGGAAACAATATACGTACAGCGCCTGCTGATATTTGCGGACGATGCAGCCGTACGGCTCTTTGTCCCCCTTCCGCACGGCACTTACCCACTCCTCGAGCTCAAGCTGCTCATCCACCAACAGTTCCCCCTCCTTTCATCAATCATGTCTATATAACAACCGAAAGAACGTTTTGTGACATGGGCATGGAAAATATGTATTAATCTCAACAGTGTGATGACACAATCATTCTCCCTCTCGCGCAACTTGTACGGAACGGATGACACAACCATTCGCCCTCTCGCGCAACTTGTACAGAAAGGATGACCCCCCCCCTATTCGCACTTACACAATTCAGCCGTGCGCATCCGTGCATCCCCCAAATGCAAAAAACCTCTCCGGAGAGAGGGTTTCCGCATAAGGCCCGGCAGCTGTCATTCACTTGTGCGATCGTGCATCAACTGCTCCAGCGATACGGGGAACAGCGGCTTCATCAGCGTCAATATCGCTTTCGCGTAATCCTGAATCTCGCGCTGCGCATCATGCTCAAGCCGCTGATTCAGGAAGTGGGCGACCGATTGGACAGATGCCGTCCAATACCAGCGCACATACATGCCATACGCCGGCAAGAATAAGCGCGCTTGCTCGGCGCAGATGCCATCGGCGAGTGCTGCCTCGTACTTGGCTATGCCCGCTTCCGTATACGCCATAAGCTCACGGCTATACTTCTCCCCCAGCTCCCATTGGATGCTGTCGCCGCTGCCTTGCTTGGAATTCTCCGGCTGCGAACGCCACTCGCCCGCTTCCGGACAATAGAATACAGGCTCTTCTGTAATATAGCGGCGGCTGGATTCATTCCATGCGTCCAGACTGTCCCCCGTCCCTTCGTAATGCGCGGAGCCGACCACATACTTCCACCACTGTCTGGCGACCATCAACGGCGCATATACTTCGAATTGCAGCATAGCGTGGCGGAATGGAGACGTATGGCCTTCACGCGCCAGGAACTTGATCAATCGGATATCCCGATCGTCTAACTCCAGAGATTGCTTGGCATACGATACTCTCGCCGCATTCACTACCGTCAAGTCAGAGCCCATATGATCAACCAGTCGCACATATCCTTCATTCAGCACTTTCACCATTGCCATGTCTGAGCAGCCTCCCTTTTCCGTAAAATAATTATATTCTACAAAAAAGGAACTTCCCCTCTTCCCATTCCAATATTGTTCAATGCAGCTCTCGTCTCCCGGAAGGTATAGCCAAGCCTCTTCTGCGCAGCAATGATAAGAGTCCTGATCATTACACCAGCGGCGCCCTGCATGCCCATACGGTTCGGCTTGCAGCAGATTAGTCCTGACATACCAGCTCAATGTGCTAGTAGGCATGTGCGTCATATCGACTATTTCTTGAATGCTCCAATTTCTGCCGCCATTATTCCCTTCCGTCATGAACAATGCGGATTCCCATGTTTTTGGCTGTGCCTGCAATCATCTTCATCGCACTTCCACATTCGAGGTATTCATGTCCGGCAGCTTCACCTCGGCTATTGTCCGAAGCTGTTCCCTTGTAATCGTACCCGCCGTCTCATGGCCCGGTCTCGCCGCCCCCTTGCCTATCCCTGCGTACTTCTTCAACAGGAAGGCAACCGGAGGGGTTCTGAGCGTCACCTGAAAGGTGCGATCCTCGAACACTGTAATATCTACGGGTACGACTAGCCCGGACTGCCCCTTCGTCATTTCATTGTACTGGTTGCAAAATAGCATCAGGTTGATCCCTGTTGGCGCCAGATCTTTACCTACTCTAGCCGAATTCGCTTTCCCCCTCCTCAAGCTCGAGCCTCACTTTTCTTACCGCTTCCTTCACCATGATCTCCCCACCCTTCACTTTTCGCATTTCCGCCTGAACAGGAGTATAGATGGTCGCGTTGCGTGAGGGTCAAGAGAAATAAGGCGACTAGTATGTCATATTGAAGGCTGAAAAGTAGCTAAATGCGGGGATTCAGACGAGTATTCATAGGCTAGAGCTCCGAAATGACGCGGTTGAGCTACTCTAGTGCATGCCACATACACTGGAGCGCCGAAATCATGCGGTTGAGCTACTCTAGTGCATGCCACATACACTGGAGCTCCGAAATGATGCGGTTGAGCTACTCTAGTGCATGCCACATACACTGGAGCGCAGAAATGATGCGGTTGAGCTACTCTAGTGAATGCCACATACACTGGAGCTCCGAAATGATGCGGTTGAGCTACTTTTGTGCATGCCACATACAATGGAGCGCCGAAATCATGCGGTTGAGCTACTCTAGTGAATGCCACATACACTGGAGCGCCGAAATCATGCGGTTGAGCTACTCTAGTGCATGCCACATACACTGGAGCTCCGAAATGACGCGGTTGAGCAGCTTTTGTGCATGGCACATACACTGGAGCGCCGAAATGACGCGGTTGAGCAGCTTTTGTGCATGCCACATACACTGGAGCTCCGAAATGACGCGGTTGAGCTACTCTAGTGCATGCCACATACACTGGAGCTCCGAAATCATGCGGTTGAGCTACTCTAGTGCATGCCACATACACTGGAGCGCCGAAATAATGCGGTTGAGCTACTATTGTGCATGCCACATACACTGGAGCTCCGAAATGACGCGGTTGAGCAGCTTTTGTGCATGCCACATACACTGGAGCGCCGAAATCATGCGGTTGAGCTACTCTAGTGCATGCCACATACACTGGAGCTCCGAAATCATGCGGTTGAGCTACTCTAGTGAATGCCACATACACTGGAGCTCCGAAATCATGCGGTTGAGCTACTCTAGTGCATGCCACATACACTCGAGCTCCGAAATGATGCGGTCGAGCTACTCTAGTGCATGCCACATACACTCGAGCTCCGAAATGATGCGGTTGAGCAGCTTTTGTGCATGGCACATACACTGGAGCTCCGAAATGATGCGGTTGAGCTACTCTAGTGCATGCCACATACACTCGAGCTCCGAAATGATGCGGTGGAGCTACTTTTGTGCATGCCACATACACTGGAGCGCAGAAATGATGCGGTGGGGCGGCTATGCTGCTTCACACCTTCGTCTTATTGGACACATGGTGCTCCCGGTATTCCGAGGGCGTCATCCGCGTATGCTTATGGAATACCTTCGTGAAGTAACGGCGTTCGGAGTAGCCTGCCTGCGTCCCGATCTCGGTCACCGTCTTGTCGGTCGTCAGCAGCATCCGCTGCGCCAGCTCCATCCGCTGTCGGGTCACATATTCTACGAACGTCTCACCGAAGTGCGATTTGAACAGCATGCTGAAGTAGCTGCCGCTAATGCCCAGATGCCCCGCCAACTCGTCCACGCCCAAATCACTGGACAAGCGGCTATGAATGTATTCCTTCGCCGACAGCATGAGCAGCTCACTGCTCCGCTTGCTGAAAGCCTTCTCCATGGCGCCGTCCACCAACTGCAGGATCACTTCCATCACATCGTTGACGCCGACGCTATGCTGCAGCCTCTGCCACACATCCTCCTCTTCCTCCGCCGCCAGAATATCCATCTCCCGCATCTCGCGCAGCAGATGAATCAGCATGTAATGCACCAGCTTCTCGCCGCGATCGAAGCCCGCTTCCGGGCCGGACAGATAACGGCTCTGCAACTGCTGAAGCGCCCGCTTCATGCCGGGCTGATCCAGCTGGCGAAGCGCCGACAGAACGGCATCCAGCGCATGCCATAGCCCCTTCACACCATCCCTGTCCGCCGCATCGCCGTCTGTCCGGTCTGCTTGAAGCTCTGTCAAGGCGTCGCTCCCTTGTTGCAGAACGAGCAGCTGCAGATGCTTGTAAGTCGAAGCCAGCTCCGAGAGCGGCATCGCTTGCCGATGGAAGACAACGCTTACAGACAAGCCATTGTTCCCTCCCACTGCCTCTTGAATGCAGCTCTTCCACTGCTCCGCTTCCCCATTCGTCCACCGTTCGCCGTCGGCATGCCCGATCAGGATGCACCATTCCCCTTCCCGCAGCTGCAGAACAGTGTAATGGTGATCCACGCTATCTGCCGTCCCCGCATGATGGCCGCTCCAATGCCGAAGCTGATTGTCTCCGTCAACCGCGATGACGCCGTCGCCCAACGCCTTCTTGCGCAACGCCTTCTCCAGCACCTTCCGGATATCGCAGTTCCACTGCTTGCGGTCGGCATGATTCCAGCTCATCGACAGCTGAGCGTAATGGTCAATGTCGACGAGAAGCATACTGTATCGTCCACCCTCCGATAACGCCTGCTCGTCTCCCGGCATATAGGATGCTGATTGAGAAGATATGCCTAGCAGCGTATCGTACAGCATTTTCTCATACGCGATTCGGGTCAATTGACGCCACCGCTCTTCTGCCAGCTGCGCCTCCTGCTTGCGGTATCTGATCTCCTCGCCCAGCTTCCTCACGGTTCTCTCCAGATGCTCGTAATCAATCGGCTTGAGGATATAATCCCGCACCCCGTGCTGAATAGCCGTCCGCGTATATTCGAAATCCTGATAACCGGTCAGCATCACGATCTCGCAAGGCTTGCCCAGCTTGCGCACCTCGGACAGCACCTTCATGCCATCCATAACCGGCATCCGAATATCGCACAGGATGAGATCCGGCTCACTCTCGCGGTAGCGCTCCATCGCCTCCTGACCGTTGCGAGCCAGCGCCACAAGCTGGAAGCCCAGCTCCTCCCAGGGCAACACAACCGTCAAGTTATTCAGAATCGGTAGCTCGTCGTCAACCAGCATAGCCTTCAGCTTCACTTCCATCCCTCCATCCCTGTAAAGGTAAGATGCATTGAATCGTCGTGCCTTCATCTCTCGACGAACATATCATCAGGCCGTAACCGCCCCCGTATTGAATGCGTATTCGGTCCGCCACGCTGCGGATGCCAAGGCCGCGCCGCTCGGGATTGTGCTCGCCTTGCGTCTCGTCGCCAATGACGCTCTCCTCGTCAGAGGCCATATAGCGGAATTTGGCCAGCACCGCATCCGGTATGCCCACACCGTTGTCCTTCACCGATAGGATCAGCCTGCCGTCCGCCGAACGGGCAGTAATGGCGATGTGCCCTGTGCGATCCAGCCCGTCGAACGCATGCTGAATACAATTCTCCACAAGCGGCTGCAGCGTCAGCTTCTGCACCTTGCACGTCAGCAGTTCATCGGGAATATCTACGCTATAGGCGAAGCTTTCCGTGAAGCGGAAGCGCTGGATTTCCAGGTAGCTCTTCACATGCTCAACTTCCTGCTGCAGCGAGATTTCCTCCCGTCCCTGGAAGCTGATTCGCAGTATATTCGCGAGGCGAAGCACCATGGCGCTCACCTTCCTGCCCTCATTCTGTACGGCAAGCACATTGATGGATTCCAGCGTATTGAATATGAAGTGGGGCTTAATCTGCGTCTGCAGTACGCGCATCTCCGCATTCATCTTCTGCTTCTGTTCTTCCTTCACCCGTTCAAGCAAATGCTGGATGCGTCTGATCATGCTGTTCAAGCCGCGGGCCAGCATATACAGCTCATCGCTTCCTTTCTCCTCCACGCGCATGCCGAGATCGCCGTCTTCGATGCGCCGCATGAACCGCACGATGCGGATAATTTTCTTCGCGATCCGATTGAGCGACAAGAGCAGGAATGCCAGAGCCGACAACAGAGTCAAGGTAAGCACGGCTGCTGCCCATCGCGCATACTGATAGATCTCTCCCGATACGAAGTCCCAGGACGTGACGGACACAAGCTGCCAGTTCTCAATGCTCAGCCCGACGCTCGACACAATGCTTTCCGTATCGCCGAAGCGCTGTCTGACGCTCCTGAACAGAGGTTCTTGCTCATACTCCTTCTCCAGGAAGGATTGTACCGCTTGACCGTCTATTTCGTCGGAGCTGTCGAACAGAATAAGCCCTTCTTTATTGACGATAAAAAAGCGGGTATCGTATCGTTCCTGATTGAACCGGAAGTAGCGGAATACGTTCTCCAATCCCGAATTTCTGATCTGGACGAGCAGAATACCCTTGTCCCTCAGCGTGCCGATATCCTTCACCACTCGCATCTGAGTGTAGACCGGCTTCTCGCCTGTCAGCTCCGGATATTCGTAGGGCCCGATCCATACGGGACGCGCATTGCGTTCTCTCACGCTCTTGTATAACGGGTGCTGCTCCAATTGCTCGAAGGGCAGAATTTGAAAGTCGCTTTTCACATAGATGGGGATAACCTTCTCGGAGTCCAGCGTGTACATCAGCGCATAGCTGACGGAGGGATGGCTGATCAACAGCTCTCGAAAATTTTTCTGAATCGCATTCAGCTCCAGCATATCGATGCTGGACAGCTGCTCCAGATCGGAGCGGTAGCCTTGATGCTCCAGCAGCTCCTGCAGCGCCACGCTGGCAATGGTGCTGTCGGTTACCTTCGTCATTTCATCGAAGACGAACTCCACGTTTTGCCGAAGGGCCCGCAGAGTTAGCTCCGCTTGCTGGGAATACTTCTTCATCACCGTATCCGATATGAACGTATAGGCGGCGATGCCGATCAGGCAGATCGGCACAATGACCAAGAGAAGAAAGGCGGCGAACAGCTTCCCGCGAAGTGTCATATGAAGAACCGCCCCCCCTTCATCGATAGCCGGCTATCCTTTCACGGCGCCGGCCGATATACCTTCAATAATCTTCTCCTGCAGGAATCCGTATAGCACCAGCACGGGCAATACGCTGTAGACGATGCCTGTGCAGATCAGAGAATAGTTGGTGAAATAGGCGTCGCGGAAGCCGACCATGCCGGTTGGCAGCGTACGCAGATGGTCTTTGCTAATGAAGAAGTTCGCCAGCAAGTATTCATTCCATACGCCAAGGAAATTGACGATGAATACGGTCACGAGCGCAGGTAGCGTAATCGGCAATATGATAAGCGTGAACAGGCGGAACGCGCCAAGTCCGTCCACAATAGCCGCCTCTTCCAGCTCCTTCGGAATCGCTCGCATGAATGCCGCGATAAGCAATACGCTGATGGGCAAGCCTCCCGCCGTATAGGGGAAGAACAGCGACCAATGCGTATTGAGCATGCCAAGATCGCTGACCAGTATATACTGCGCGATGAATAGCACGTTGCCGGGAATAAGCATGCCGATCAGCACGAGCTGATAGATCCACTTGCTGGAGCGGACAAACTTCATTCTGGCAATCGCAAAAGCGGTGGCGGCCGCCAGAAATACGCTTACTCCCGAGGATGTGAAGGACAGATACACGCTATTCAGAAAATATTTGCTAATGTTCCCCTTCTTCCAGGCATCGGCGTAGTTATGGAAGGCCATATCCCATGGAATGCCGAAAGGTTGCTCCGCTATATCAATATTATTATCCTTCAGCGACGAGAACACAATAAAAACAAACGGAATGAGGATAATGCATACGTAAACCATAAGCACGGCATGAGGCATCGCCCGCTTCACAATAGCCATGTTCATTAGTAGGTCACCTCATCCTTCTGTCTGCCGAACGTAAGTTGATAGAGCGTCGTCAGGACGATTGCTACGATGAAGATCATAATCGACAGTGCCGTTCCATAGCCGTATTCGCTAAATCGGATGGCCCGGTTGACCATATAGGAGGCCATCACTTCGGTTGAGCCGACGGGACCGCCGTTCGTCATGACGAGCACGACGTCGACGACTCTCATCGCACCCGCGATGGAAAGCATGACGATAACGGAGATAATCGGCTTGATCAAGGGAACCGTAATGTTCATAGCCCTCTGGAAGCCGTTCGCGCCGTCTATCTCCGCCGCCTCGTTCAATTCCTTCGGTATGGCCAATATAGCGGCCAGCACAAGGACGATATAGAAGCCCATCCACTGCCAGGCATTCGTAATGAGGATCGCGAGCAGCGCCCACTTCATGTCTCCCAGCCACATGATCGGCTCGACGCCGAACAAGCCCAGGAACTTGTTGACGATACCGACGCTCGGATCGTACATGAACTGCCACAGGATGCCAATGACTGCCGTAGACAGAATTGAGGGGATGAACACTGTCGTCTTGTAGAACCGTTGGAACTTCTTCACGGAACCGATCAGAATGGCGAAGAAGACAATGAACGGCACCTGGACAAATACGGAGAATAGAATGAAATACATGTTATTGACGACGGCATTTCGAAAGTAGGCATCCTGAATCGCTTTAATAAAATTGTCAAAACCGATAAACTTCGGGTCGTTCAATCCGTTCCAATCGGTAAAGCCGTAAAAAGCGGATGAAAACATGGGATAAATCGTAAACAAAAAATAGAGACCGAGCGTAGGCAAAATAAATATCGCATACGCATACGGATTCGTAAGCACAGTTCTCTTCTTCGCGGAGCTCTTCATCGCCGGGCTCTCTCCTTCCTGTTGCAGGTAGTGCTGCATCCTCTTGCCCCGTTACAAGCGGAAGACGCTGCCCACACCAGGGCGGGAAGCGTCTTCTTATCGCATCTTTCGTATTATTGCTCTTTCTCCAATACCGTCTGTACGCTGTCAGTCGCTTTCTTGCCGTCCGCAATTCCCGCGATGATCGCTTGCAGCTGAACTTCCGTCTCCGCATAGACAGGACCGGTAATGACGATCTCGAAGTGGGAGAACTGGCCGCCTACGTTGTTATTCAGATCAACTACTTGCTTTGTGACCGGATTGGTCACCCCGTCGGAAGCGCTGGCCGGAACCTTCATCGATGGCAATACGCCGTCCTCATGCAAGCCGCGCACTTGCATTTCTTCGTTGTACAGATTTTTGATAAAGGCTTTGACCGCCTTCAGCTCGTTCTCGTCCAGATCGGCCGAGAAGCCGTAGCCGTTGGAGTAGTTGCCGTTAATGAAGGTCTGATCGCCGACGCCGTTCGGTACGGATGGGAAGTTAATATAGCCTACATCGGCGGAAGTAATATTTTTCGTCAGATCCTCGTTCTCGAATGCGGACGATCTCCAGCTGCCGTCGAACATCATGCCGGCTTTGCTGTTCAGGAATTCGTTCAGCATCTGGTCATAGCTGAGACCGATGTCGCCTTTCGTGAAGTAGCCCCGCTTCACCCAGTCCGCATACTTGTCGTACGCCGCCACTACGGTCGGATCATTGAATTTCAGGTCGCCGCTATTGAAGCGTCCCACCATGTCCGGTCCCGCATAACGTCCGATCAGCGTATTGATCAGCATGTTCGGCACCCAAGCCGCCTTCGATCCCATGGCGAATGGCGTAATGCCGTTCTCCTTCAGCTTATCCGAAGCCGCTTCCAACTCCTCCAGCGTCTTCGGCTCCGCGATGCCCAGATCGGCGAACAACTTCTTGTTGTAGTAGATGCCTTCCGTGCTGCCTCCGATCGGCAAGCCGTAGATTTTGTCGCCGATCATGAATTGCTCCAGATTGTGGAACTTGTCGCCAAGGCCCAGCTCCTCCAGAATCGGCGTCAGCTCAAGCAGCCGCCCGGCCTCCGCATACTTCTGTGCATCGCCCTTGCCGCCGAACAGATCGAAGATTTGCGGCGGGTTGCCGGTCGTCATCTCAGCAGGCAGCTTCGTATAGCGGTTCACTTGATCCTCTACGCCATCCAGCTCGATTTTCAAGCCCGCTACTTCCTCTTCCGTCTTCTTCACGACATCGTCCAGAATCGCCTTGCGGTTTTTCTGAGCGTCGCCGATCTGGATATGACGAAGCGTAATTGTGAACGGCTCCACCTTGTCCGGCTCCTTCGTCGGATCGGGCTTCTTCGTCTCTGCCGGCTTATCCGTCGCCTCGGAGCCCTTGTTCGTCTCATCTTCCTTCTTGCCGCCGTTGCCGCTGCAGCCGGCCAGCACCATGGATGCGCTTAACATTAGAATCAACATGACGAGCAGACCTTTTTTCATTCTCAAGACCCTCCAATTGACTCGTTAATTTAGCTTGCTTCTTCATTATAGAAGCGCTTACTTGGAAGGAATAGGTCGATATTTCCACGATCAGGGATAAAATCGTCTACAAAAAAACGATCTCCCGGGAGATCGTTTCTGTAGGCGCAACTTGGCGCATATGGGAGCTAGCTCTTATAGAGATGCTTCACCAGCTCGCGGTTCCGCTGCTCGAACACTTCATTGTGCGAGGACACCATCCCGTTCGGACGCGCTTCGGGCTCAATATACGTCTTCGCCCTGTTCACCGCATTCGCCGCGTCCTGGAATGCTCCGGCAATCAAGTGCAGCTTGCCTTCATGAGTCAATATATCGCCTGCGGCATACAGTCCTTCCACCGTCGTCTCGCTGTTGGCTTTGCCCACAATCCAGTAGCCGTCGCGCTGATCAATGTTCAGCCGGCTGTTCTCCAGCAGCTCCTTATCGCGCTCGTAACCATGGTTGATGATGACCTCGTCGATTGCCAGCTCCGTCTCTGCCTCTTCATCCGTATGCTTCAAGACGACCTTCGCAATCCGGTCCTGCTCCGGCGATGCAACCAGCTTCTCGATTGTTGTGTTCAGCAGCAGCTCTGCCGTGCTCTTCTGGAGGCGGTCGATGACAGCCTCATGCCCCTTCAGCATATCGTTGCGGTATGTCAGGTATACCTTGTCGGCAATCGGCTCCAGCTCGCTCGCCCAGTCGATGGCGGCATTGCCGCCGCCGGAGATGAGCACTCGCTTGCCCCGGAATCTGGCCAGTGACTTCACCGTATAGTGCAGATTGCTTACCTCGAACCGCTCGGCGCCTTCTATGTTCAGCTTCATCGGCTTCAGAATGCCTCCGCCTACCGCCAGAAGAACGGTTTTGGAGTAATGCTCTTCGCCCGCATGCGTCTTAAGCTTGAACACACCATCCTCGCCCTTCTCGATCGCAATCACCTTCTGACCGAGTACGACAGTAGGATCGAATGTGAGTCCCTGCTGGATCAGTTGCTTGATCAACTGCTCGCCGGACACCGGCGTCAATCCGCCGACATCCCAGATCATTTTCTCCGGATAGACATGCACCTTGCCGCCAAGGAATGACTGGAATTCAATAATTTTTGTCTTCAAGCCGCGCAGTCCGCTGTAGAATGCTCCGAACAATCCCGCCGGACCACCGCCAATTATCGTAATATCGTATACTTGATTGCTCATTCTCCCGACTCCTTAACTAGTTGGTATGGTAAGCTGTTCCACTTAATTGAAACTGATTATCATTATTATACGCAACTGTCGGCTGCAATACAATATCTTACTCGCATCGCGTTCAAAATTTTCCCTTTGAAATTACTGGACGGCTTTGATATGATACTAATTATCATTTTCACAAATTGCTCAACAAGGAGAGATTCACTGTGTCACGTTACCGCCTCAAGAAATATTTCATTGGATGCCTGCTGCTGGCCGTATTCGTTCTACTTGCGGCATGCGGCAACAATGCTAACTCTACGGCTCCTGATCCGCCCCCTGCGCCTACCCATGCTGCCGATTCCGGCAAGGCATCTAACGAGCCGGCTGAAGCAACGGAAGAAGATACAATAACCTACACAGCCGCCAACGGAGAAGTAGTCGTACCGAAAAACCCGCAACGCATCGTTGTCGACTCCAAAGTATACGTCGGCTATTTCCTGGCACTGGGTATCAAGCCAGCCGGCGTTCCCGAAGAAGCTCTGCATGTGCCTTACTTCGAAGGCCAGCTGGACGGCGTCGAGAGCATCGGCGACATGGACTCTTCGCTGGAACAAATAACAGCGCTCGATCCCGATCTCATCATTACGATTACACGCTCCAAAAACATTGAAAACTTCGAAAAAATCGCACCTACTATCGCCATAGAATACGGTACTAAGGATTACCGCGAGCAGCTGTTGGACTTCGGTAAAATTACCGGCAAAGAAGCTGAAGCGCAAGCCTGGATCGATAGCTGGGACGCCAAAATCGCCGAGCACAAGCCCATGATCGAGGAAGCCGTCGGAGACGGAACCGTATCGATTCTTCAGCCTCACGCAAAGGGCATCTACGCATTCGGCCACAATTATGGCCGCGGCGGGGAAATTCTGTACGGTGAGTTCAAGCTGAAGGCTCCCGAGGTCATTCAACAGGAAGCGATCGACAGCGGAGCCGGCTATGCCAACATCTCGCTGGAGAAGCTGCCGGAATTCGCAGGCGACATCATCTTCACAAGTCCTTGGACGGGGGATGAAGCGAATCCCGATTATGTCTATGAAAGCACGCTGTGGAAGTCGCTGCCGGCCGTAAAAAACGGCAAAGTCTATAACCTGGACTCCAAGTACTCCAATTATAGCGATCCGGTCTCTCTGGAAGCTCATCTGGACTTTATCGTCAAGAGCCTGACCCCTTGAGGTATATACAAGTCACTATATATTTAATTTATTCAACCTAAAAAGGCGGCGCAGGATGTTCATCCCGAGCCGCCTTTCCGCTTTATTATGAGGGACGATAACCTTCCCATCCCGTCTATGCGGGTGTAGATTGATCAGCGTGCACCTTCTCCATACAATAACTGATTAGCGTGCAGTTACGTTAGCGAGATCGTCTGCAATCATTTTAAGCAATACAAGCACATCCAGCGTATCGACCGTCTGGTCGCCATTGACGTCCGCGATGTCGGTCATCGACTCATCATCGGATTCTAACGCTCCGACAATCAGCTTCAGAATAAGTGAAGCGTCCATAATATCAATCCGGTTATTGCCATCCATATCCCCGATCAATCCGCTTACGATCGTTACAGTCGCATCCGCCGTCACCGCAGGCTCGTAAGTATATTCCCCAGGCGCATTCACGATGAGCACATGTACATTCTCGAAGGAAATTGCGGCTTGCGCTCCGGAGGTCAGATCAGCTTTCGCACGGAACACTGCATTGCCGATGATCACCTCTTCATCTGTGCCCAATGCGGATTCGGACACAGCCGCGAATCCTATCCTGCCATTCACGGATGTACTTACCGCACCCGTCTCCCCGAAGCCCGCAAGCTCAAAGGATTCCAGTGTCAGAAGCTCATCATCGTACAACATTGCGCCTTCGATACCCGCTAACTGCGAGGCACGTTCAACCTTGACCGGCAGCGTGAATATGTCGCCGCTGTGTACCGTTAAATCCTCAGCGTATAGCTGTACAGGTTCTGCCGGAGGGTTCTCGGCCGACACACCGGTAAAATCGATTTCGCTCATGCTGGTAAAAGTGCCGGTGCCGTACGTGCTGTTAATTACCAATTTCACATAACGTCCTTGAAGCTCCTTATCCAGAAGGGTGAAATCCTGATACACATTCCCTTCCGCTGTCTTGCCAAATGTGCCGCTCGCCCGATTGGCCTCATCGGCAAGGTAGTCCGGATCGCTCAAGTCAGACAGCTCGTCCGAGGCGTATAATTCGAATTCCCGAGGGAACTCCATAGCCGTCAATCTCGGTCGGCTAGTCCGCTGGATACCGCTCAGCTTGAAGGACTCCTTCATATCAATGATAATCCAATGCGGGAAGTCGGAAGCGGGCTCCTGCCAGCGGGTATGCCACAAGGTGGAGTAATCTCCATCCAAAATGTAATGAGGCAAGTTGTCCTCATAGTCGTCATATGAGCTGTAAGAGTCAATCGTAAAGGCATCCTTCGGAATAAACGAATACTGTATCGAATCCTGAGCTTGAAGCAACGCCCATGTCAAATCAATATAGACTTCGTCGATGCGTGCTGCTTCATCCTCTTCGGTCAATGCTTTGGCAGCTTTAACCAATTCTTGCAGCTCATCCATGTTCGGAACGGACAATCCATCTGTACCTTCGATGTACGAGACGAATTGTTCCGCTTCTACCAGCTTCTCGGATAACTGCTCATAGGTATGCGCCTCCGGATACAGATTAAGCTCCATGGAGAATTGATTTTTCTCACGATACAGTTGGTCGTTTTTAACCGAATACCAGTTCACGTCCACGTTGTTGCTGCCTTCTTTAAATGTCAGCAGCATGAGCATGCCAAGATCTCTGGGCTGCATGAACTGTCCGTCCGCCAGCAATTGATTAACGGCGCTGCCATATTTATTGCTGTCTTCCCGGAGTACGATATCCGGATATCCGATATGCCCCGACAACACCATGATGACATTGTCATGCCTGCTGATGAATTCATTGAACATATCGTCGCCGTTGTTCGCGTCGCTGATATAGGCATTGGGGTGATCAATATGATCATGGCTGATATGCTCCCCATTGTGATACATGTAGGCATGCGTCGTCATGATCACGCGTTTATCCGGATTGGCCGCCACCATTTCATTCGCCCAGTCCAATACTTCGTCATTCGGTCCGAAGCCCAGGGAGACGACCATGTACTCCACATCGCCGATATTAAAATAATGATACGCATTCTCCATATTGCCCTCGACATATGCGCCGCCGAAGGTAGGCAATTGCGAGTATTTGCTATATGGGAAGTACTTGTTGTAATTGGTATAATCCCGTGTAAGCGTCGATTTGTTCAATATGACATCATGATTGCCCGGAGGCAGTACATAGGGGACAACGCCATCCAGATACGAGTAGGCTTCAGACGCCACTGCCCATTCCGCCGTGCTGTTCGGCGTATCCACAATATCGCCTACGCCGATTGCAAGCTTAATGTTCATCTCGTCGGCATGATCCTTCAGCCACGTCGTATACCCTTTCAGCGCATCTGGAAACAGTCTTGCCAGATACTGCGTATCCGGAACGACCGCGATCGTATAATCCCCTTCCGCGAAATTAGGGTCCAGCCAGTTGTACGCTTCATCATCATATATATATCCGTCATTCGAGTTCACAGAGGAATCCGGATAGAGACCGTCAACATCTGTTTCCAGCCTCCAGTTCCCAATCAGTCCCGCTTCATTGCCTTGCAGAGCAACGTTGTGATGGGATTTGATTTCTTCCTCCGTTCTGGCTGTCGACCATACGCGCACATCCGCAATCTGTCCCTTGAAATTCATCTTAGGCGTGCCGTCCGATTCATATCCGCTATAATCCGAGCCGATCTTAGGCTCGCGAGCGAGATTATCTGTCGGAATTGGTGCCGTCAATACCTCTTCATCCATCTTCTCTCCGTTAATATAAGCGGAGACCGTATTCTTCTCATCGTCCAATACCATCGCTACATGAACCCAATCGCCGACATTTACATTTACATTCGCAATATAATTGATCTCATAGTTTTTGTGAGCTCTCCAGAACAGTCTTGGATTGCCGTTACTTCCGATTTCGAAGCTCAAGCGTGAGACGTCGTTATAATAGAAGCTCTCATTGTTGCCGAATATGGTTCCAACCGGCAAGCCGCTTGACGTGTCGGCCGGCACATTCACCCATGCCTCTACCGTTCGAGGCGAAGCCGCCAATCGCTCCTGTACCGCTATTTCTAATTGACCGTTCGAGAAATCAGTTCCCGTCCCTTTGAATTGACTTTCATAAGGCATTTCAATTTCAAAAGACTTTTCGAAGCCGTAAGGTGTACCGTCGATGTTGCCCGCTTTATCATACACTGTATCCACCGTCGGTTCCTGCAGAGAACTGTCCAGTATCCAGGCGTGCATCAGTCCTTCTTCGTCACCTTGCATGTCCGCATCGACATTTGTTTTGAGCTCATCCAGCGTACGAATGTCGCTCCACAATCGAACCTCCGCTACTTCCGCTCTCATATGCATTTGATCACGCGTGTCTTTCCCGATGCTGTGCAGGCTTTCCAGTGCAACCTGCTCGGGCAACTCCAAATTGTCGAATGTCGCGACCACGACTCCGTCTTGAATGAGCGAAACTTTCTTGTTCGCCACATCTCTTGTCACGGCCAGATGTGTCCACTCGCCCGTCGTAATTGCAAGACCGGTAGTGGATCGATCAATCAACTTGCCGTTCGACAATTCATAATATCGGAATTGATTGTCGGCCTTAATCTCGATATTAAAGTTGGATTGCGCGCCTGAACGGTAATTGCCGAACAAGATTTGACGCTGACCCGGATTCTCTGCGAATTTCGCACGAATCTCGAAGGTGGAAGGCACATTGCTCAGCAATGACTTTAGCTCCACAGCGTTTTTCCTAGCTGGGTCAAAAAACACCCCTTCCCACTCAAGAGTCTCCGCCTCTTGTTCGGGAGCCGCATTTTCTGCTTGTACAGAAGTGATTAAAAATCCTTGCATAAATAAGATGACTGCTAAAACCATTGCCAGCGTCGTTTTTACCGTTTTCATATCCTTTCTCCTCTCATTAATTACGGATTTCTCTCTATCGGATTCGTCTCATCCTTATTCACTCCGTATCGCCTTATATCGCTCACCCTTTCCAATGGACAGATATGGCGGTCACCATCCGGTCTGATCAGTCACATAGCGAATATGAATGACCTCCTCAAAGTATATAGAAAAAAAGCATTTTCAGGCAATATAAATAAGCATTTTTGCATTATCTTAACAATTAAACAGCAAAAAGAATTATTTTATAGCAAAAACACGAAAACCCATAAAACTGACCGCATATATTTACAAAACAAAAAAACATCCGCCACCAGATTTCTGGAAGCGGATGCTTGCTTGGTATTTATATTTCGAAAAATAGTGGTCTACGATCGCGAACGAGCCAGCAAGTACAGGAAGTACGGCGCCCCAATGACCGCAGTAACGACGCCTGTAGGTATCTCGCTCGGCTGAATGACCGATCTGCCGATTGTGTCTGCTGTCAGCACGAGCAGCGCTCCCGTCAACGCCGACGCCGGAAGCAGCAGCTGATGCTTCGGTCCGACCAAGCGCCGAGCCAGATGCGGTCCGATCAGTCCGACGAAGCCGATGCCCCCGCTAACTGCGACGCATGAAGCGGCAAGCGCAACACCTGCCCCTAGCAGCTTCACCTGTTCGTGGGATACATTGGCTCCGAGACCGGTAGCCGTACTCTCCCCGAGATTCAGCACATTCATTGTTTGCGCCTTGAGCATCACGTACGGCAGCAGCACGCATATCCAGGGCAGCAGCGAAAAGACAAACTCCCAATTCGTCCCCCAGATGCTGCCTGCCAGCCAGGTTGCCACGAACTGATACTTGTCGGGGTCAAGACGGAGCGTCATGACAATCATGGCGGCGCTAATGCCGGCCGCAACGGCGATGCCCGTCAGCAACAGACGGTTGGGCGACAACCCTTGATGACGCTTGTAGGCCAGCGCATAGATGAGCACTGCCGTAAGCCCTGCTCCTATGAACGCAAGCACAGGCATAAGAAAGACGGGAGCAGCCGCTGTCGTCGGGTAGAAGGAGATGAACAGCATAAGCATGAGTCCCGCGCCCGCGTTAATGCCCAATATGCCGGGATCGGCAAGCGCATTGCGGGATATGCCCTGCATAATGCAGCCGGATACAGCCAGCCCCGCACCGATCAGGACTGAGATGACGATTCGCGGCAGACGGAATTGCCATAGGATCAAGACTTGCTTATCCGTTCCGAAGCCGAACAGTGTCTTCAGCACTTCAAGAGGCGTCAGGCGAATATGTCCCGTATTCATGCTTATGATGAATACAATGATAATGAGCGCGCTCATGATGCTCATCACCATCATGCCCCTGCGCAGTCTTCTGGCTTCCATGCTTTCAGCAGAGATGGGATGCATTACAGCTCCCTCCTTTCTTGACGGGCAAGATAGAGGAAGAACGGCACCCCGATCAAGGCAATAACGGCGCCGATCGGCGATTCCTCCGGAGGATTAACCATTCTGGACCCCAGATCGGCGAGTACGACCAGAAGCGCGCCTATGACGGCTGAGCAAGGAATAATCCAGCGGTAATCCACCCCGACAAGCTTCCGGGTCAGATGGGGCACGATCAGCCCGACGAAGCCGACGGCACCGACGATAGAGACAGCCGAGCCCGCCAGAATCAATACGACTACGGAACACAGCAGCTTGACCAGCGCCGTGCGCTGTCCCAATCCGCGCGCCACATCATCGCCCAGACTAAGCATCGTGACCGATCGGGAAAGCGTCATCGCCAGTATAAGGGCCATTCCCACCCAAGGAGCCATCACCTTCAGCTGTCCCCAAGTCGTGCCGGCCAGTCCGCCCGCATACCAGAAGGCAATGTCCTGTCCGATACGGAAGTACAACTGCAACCCCTCGCTCAATGCGACGAGCAGTGCGCTTAACGCCGCTCCGGCAAGCACAAGCCGTACCGGCGTAAGCCCCCCTTTCGCAAGCGAGCCGATTCCGTATACAATTCCGGCAGCCGCTCCGGCTCCTATGAAGGAATACATAATGAGATGCATGAACGGCAGCCCCGGGAAGAAAGCGAAGCATATCGTCAGGGCGAAACCGGCGCCTGCATTGATGCCGAGCAACCCCGTATCAGCGAGCGGATTGCGCGTCATCCCTTGCATGATCGCTCCGGATACGGCGAATGCGGCCCCTACCATCGCGGCTCCGAGCACTCTTGGCAAGCGCAGTTCCTGTATAATTTGATGATTGGTCAGATCGGGATTGAAGCGGAAGACGGCTTCCCATACGACCGGAAAGTCGATATTCGCAGCTCCGAAGGAGATCGCAGCAACCAATACCGCAGCAACGATTGCGAGCCCGCCGGTTAAGATGAAGGTCGCCATCCAGGGACGGCTTCTGATGGGAGCTATCTTTGACTCACCCTGTATGTCTGTAGATTGATTAGCAGTCATAATGCCTCCTATGTATTTTGATAATAATTATCAATATCACCACTACAGAAGTATAGTCCAAAAAAAGGATGAATTCAAGGGCTAGTTTATGACTAGATCAATAGCAATTGCGTTATGAGCGTTGTACCTGCGGCACAGCAAAGCAGCCAAACCCGATGAGGGTTGGCCGCCGGCGGAAAACATTTCTGACGCTGCAATATTGCTGATGATATAACTCCTGTCAAATTGCATTGTGACTCGCTGATGCATTGTGACTTGCCGTTGCATTGTGACTTGCTGTTGCATTGTGACTCGCATTGTGACTTGCTGTTGCATTGTGACTCGCATGCAGACATGCATAAGCCGCATATAAACACTTCTGCCGCATAAGTGATCAATCGCAACGAACTAGCCGTCTCGCTGTCTCATTGTCTCGCTGCTATCGCACTTGCCGCGACGCCTCCCGTGCGTTCCGCAGCCCGCTTGCCATCCGATGCACCAGCCAGACGATACTGGCGACAATCATCATATCGAATGCAACATTGAACAGGAACAGATGCTTGCTAAGATCGGCCCGCCCGTCGCCGAGCACGGGAATCATGAAGCTGAATATGCCCGTCAAGCCCAGCAGCACCAACAGTTCAATCCGAACCCGGACGCGAGTCTCTCTGCTGCGGAGCCATTCCGTTATGGCAACCGCAAAGTACAGCCCGAAAAATACGGCAATAAACCAAAGCTGATTGGGCATATCGTATCTTTTAAATTCGCTCCATCCGCTAAAGAAGTAAGATAGCGCTCCCGGCGGCTCTCCCTCCGATTTCAAATAGTTCCCCAGATAATACGGTCTGATGTTCATGCTGTGTTCCGCCGCGTATTCCAGCAATCCTATTAATCGGCCCGGATTGTTCATATAGAACAGCACGACGTCGACATGGGATATTCGGTCGTAGAAGTCAGCTTTCAAAGACGGATCGTTCTGCGGAATAGCCGTGCCGCTCTGGAAATAGTTCGTGTCGGCCAGCACGGACAGATGCGACGGCAGACCAAGCTGCTCCAAATCCCCTTCCACATCCGGAGAATCGTACAAGATGCCGAAAAATATAGTCTGATACATATTGATATGCTTAAAATCTTTAGGCGCCCCCACATACATGACGACCGAAGCCAGCACCATTGCGCCGGACAAGAACAGCGCAAGCTTGCGCCACTTTCTCTCCTCCTTCATCCATGCATAACGAAGTCCGATCAGGGCAAAGCCGATGCCAAGCGGAGCATTTTGCGTTTTGGAACAGACGAGAAACAGCACGCAGACAAAAAATAAGACAAGAAGCTTCCTGGAAGGAGATTGCAGATGGGTCAGCATCAATCCCGTTCCGATCGTAAGCAGCAGAAATACGAACGATACCGGCTCCCCGAACAAGGAATTGAAATAAGCCAAATACCCAATGTCCGTAAACAGGAATACCATCAATGCGGCAAGCGTCACGGCTGTTATTCCGCATCGAGTCTTGTTGTATTTCATAATGATATAACCGGCTGCCAGCAGCAGAACCACATAGATGAATCCCAAAATACGAATGTCGAAGGCGGAGCTGTTCAGCAGTTGCCCTGCGAACCTCGCAATCGTCACCAGTAAAATTTGTGTTGAAGGATAGAATCCGCGAAAAAAATCATCATAGGCAAACAATGCATGCGCGTAGCTAAAGAAACGGTCGCCATAGGACTCCATAGCGTCATAATAGTTCAAGCCAGCCGTTCCCATAATACGAAGAAAATCGCCGTTGTCCGCAACGCCAATGAACGGACCCAGGAACAGAAGCCATACGGCTATGCAGCCAGCTGCCACTACGTATATATTTTCTATTACAAAGTATTTCTTCATCTCCAAATCTCCTGTTCCACAATAGGCCGCTTGGAGGGCCCGTATTAGATTGGTGTATTGTGTATTGATTTGATTATTAAACTACGAATTTTCATGTATTTTAATAGTGCGTTTCTATTTTTTCATGTTATTTATGTATATTTTTTACGGCTAACTACTTCCACTTAATTCTGAATTTGTACGATTTTTCACACAAACTACTCTCTCCAGAGGCTCGACTCTACACTTTTGTACGATTTTTCACACAAACCACTCCCTCCAGACGCTCGACCCTACACTTTTGTACGATTTTTCACACAAACTACTCGCTCCAGACGCTCGACTCTACACTTTTGTACGATTTTTCACACAAACTACTCGCTCCAGACGCTCGACCCTACACTTTTGTACGATTTTTCACACAAACTACTCGCTCCAGACGCTCGACTCTACACTTTTGTACGATTTTTCATACAATCCACTCGCTCCAGAGGCTCGACCCTACACTTTTGTACGATTTTTCACACAAACTACTTGCTCCAGACGCTCGACCCTACACTTTTGTACGATTTTTCACACAAACTACTCGCTCCAGACGCTCGACCCTACACTTTTGTACGATTTTTCACACAAACTACTCGCTCCAGACGCTCGACCCTACACTTTTGTACGATTTTTCATACAATCCACTCGCTCCTGACGCTCGATCCTACACTTTTATACGATTTTTCACACAAACTACTCGCTCCAGACGCTCGACCCTACACTTTTGTACGATATTTCATACAACCCACTTGCCTCTCTCAGGAATATTTCACCAAGTTCTTCCGACCTCTTCACTATCTAACCCCTTCACTCAGAAACCACATGCTGCTTGCCCGATCCTTCCTGAACTGATGGGAGAGCGAGGCTTCTTGAAAAGGAGCACTGTCCGACAACAAAAAGGATCGGCATTCCGCAATTGCGCCAACCCAATTCAGCTAACGAATAGCTTCTCTTGGTGCGATTACGGAACGTCGATCCGATCCCTACTTATGCGCGCTATCCCTAGTTACAATAGCTGTCCGGCCCCACTTTAGAATATACATAAGCTCAACCAACACAGCTCAAGAGAATAGAATGCTGATGACAAAAAACTATGTCCTCACTGCCACCCAATGACCAGGTTTCACTTCTGTAAATACGGAATCACGAAGGCCGTACAAGTCTTCGTCCATAATCCCGGCGCGGTCGCCCACTCTATGGCCAAGACCAGCCGCAGACGATGCGGCCGCGTACTTGTTCGCTTCCACACGAGGGTCCGGCACCGGCACAGCAGCCAGCAGCGATTGCGTATAAGGATGCATCGGATTGGCATACAGCTCCTCGCTCTCCGCCAGTTCCACCAGCCTGCCCTTATACATGACCGCTACCCGGTCGCTAATATGCTTCACCATCGACAGGTCATGCGCTATGAACAAGTACGTCAAGCCCAATCTCCGCTGCAGCTCCTCCATCAACTCCACCACCTGCGCCCCGATGGAGACGTCCAAGGCGGACAGCGGCTCGTCGCAGACAATGAATTCCGGCTCCACAGCCAGCGTTCGGGCGATACCGATCCGCTGCCGCTGCCCGCCGGAAAATTCATGCGGATAACGCAATGCGTGCATCGGGCTTAAGCCAACCATATCCAGCAGCTCTTCGACTCGCTTCAGCCGGGATTGCCTGCCTGTTGCCATGCCGTGCACATCCAACGCTTCGCCGATAATGTCCACAATACGCAAGCGCGGATTCAAGGAAGCGTACGGGTCCTGGAAGATGATCCCCATATGACGTCTCATCCGCTTCATCTCCGAACGGTTCAGCAGATGGAGAGGAATGCCCTTGAACAGCACTTCGCCATCCGTCGCCTCGTGCAAGCGGAGAATGGTGCGGCCCGTCGTCGATTTGCCGCTGCCGGATTCCCCGACAAGGCCCAGCGTTTCCCCTTTTCGAATATCGAAGTTAATATTGTCCACAGCCTTTAACCTCTGCCCTCTGCCCAGATCGAAGTACTGCTTCAGCGAACGCACCTGAATAAGAGGCATATTGTCGGCATCCTGGTCATCGGAACGCACAGGCGCGGCCTTCGGTTTCTTCTTCTCGTCCAATCTCGGCAGAGCCGCCAGCAGCCGCTTCGTATACTCATGCTTCGGCGCATAGAATATCTCCTCCGTCGTGCCCGTCTCCACAATCTGTCCTTCCTTCATTACGACGACGCGATCGCACATGCCGGCCACGACACCCAGATCATGCGTAATCAGAATGATGGATGTGCCCATCTCCTGCTGCAGCTGCTTCATCTGCTTCAATATCTGGGCCTGAATCGTCACATCCAGCGACGTCGTCGGCTCGTCCGCGATGAGCAAGGAAGGACGGCACGCCATCGCGATGGCAATCATCACGCGCTGGCGCATGCCACCGGAGAACTCATGCGGATACTGCTCATAACGCGTCTCCACATTCGTAATCCCGACCATTCTCAGCAGTTCCAGCGCCTCCCGCTTCGCCTCGCCTTGACGCAATCCCCGGTGCTTGATCAAGCTTTCGGCAATCTGCTTTCCGATGCGCATCGTCGGATTCAGAGAGGACATAGGGTCTTGGAAGATCATGCCGATATCCTTGCCCCTGATCGCTTCCATCTCCCTGTCCGACTTCTCTGCTAGATTCTCGCCTTGGAACAGCACTTCTCCGCCCTTTACCATTGCCGGAGGAGAGGGAAGCAACCGCATAATGGTACGGGCTGTCACACTCTTGCCGCTGCCGGATTCGCCGACGATGCCAAGCGTCTCCCCTTTCCTCAACTCGAAGCTGATATCCTTTACCGCTTCCACTTCCGTATCGTGGGCGAAGAACGATACCGATAGCTGTCTCACTTGCAACAGATTAGCCATATGTTCACCTACAATTGTTGTTGTTAGTATCCAATAATTACTATATAATTGAGCCAATATACACGACAATGCCTGACATTGATCGGTTTCCGACATTTTACATATACTAATCGCGTATTGACAATCCTTTAACCCTAAAATAAAATCTACTATATTGATCGGAATAATGCAATTGATTCCGAAAATAGTGGAAATTAATGGTCAAACAGGAGGCGAGAAAGTTGACGGCAACAACAGAACGTACACAGAGCACTTTTTCCCGCTTCACCAATAGATTGAGCAATACTTATCGCTCCATGCTGCCGCATCCGGCATACCGTTTTCTTCTATATATATTGGGAGCAATTGTACACATCGCCGCTTGCTTCATCTATCTGTACCGCCGAACGCAGCCAAGCGGCTACGCGAAGCTTCGCGAGGAGACGGAAGCCGCTCTGGCCGCCTCCGGCTACATGGAGAAGCTGGCAGCGGAACTGGAGGAGCAACTGCGCCGCAAAGCGACGTTCTTCGCTGAAACAATTGATGAAGCCCGGCTTAAGAAGGAAGCGCAGCGACTTGCTCAGCAGAATTTCAATCGTCATACCGAGCAAGAGGTCGAGAAGCAAACCCGTCTGTCCGGCATCAGCCCTGTGACTTTTTCGTCTACGATGCAGTCGCTGCTGGAACAGCCGTTATTCCTCATCTTAACCTTGCTTCCCGGCTTGTTCATGTACGCACTGATGGCGCTATACAGCAACCCATACTTGAAATATATCATGGAACGGCTGTTCATGACGATATTTGTTATTTTTGGCGTGACGATTATGGTGTTCACCATCCTGTACATATCGCCAATGGACCCTGCCGCCAATATTCTTGGCAATACGGCGACAGAGGAACAGATTGCCAACTTCAATGCCATCTACGGACTTGACCAGCCTTATCTCGTGCAGCTGTGGAATACGATAAAGGGCATTCTGACATTCGATCTGGGCAGATCCTTCGCCGGCAACGAGAACGTTACGGCTGCCATCGCGAACAAAATTCCGGTCACGCTCACGCTGACCATAATTGCGACAATCGTCGCCGTCATCATTGCATTGCCAATCGGTATCCTGTCCGCGACGAAGCCGAATTCCTTCATGGACTACTCGTTCATGTTCATCGCGCTGATCGGACTGTCGATTCCGAACTTCTGGCAAGGTCTGATCTTCATCCTGAACTTCTCGATCAAGCTGGATTGGCTTCCCGCAACTTATAATCCGAACGACTGGATGTCCATGATCATGCCCGTCGTCGTGCTGGGCACGGCATTGACGGCCGCTGTGGCGCGGATGACCAGATCGTCTACGCTTGAGGTTATTCACGAGGATTATATCACAACAGCCAAGGCGAAGGGACTGTCCCGCAGCCACGTGCTGTGGAAACATGCCGTTACCAATGCGCTGATCCCTATCGTAACCGTCATCGGTCTTCAGTTCGGCGGCATGCTGGGCGGCGCTACGGTAACGGAGAAGGTATTCAACATTAGCGGCATCGGCAGCTATATCGTCGATAAGCAGTTCATTCCCGACATCCCCGCCATTATGGGCGGTGTCATCTATATCGCCATCGCAATTTCCATTATCAACGTGCTGGTGGATATGCTGTACGCCTTCCTTGATCCTAGAATACGCTCAAGCATGAAACAACAGTAAAGGGGGTGCATGCCCGTGACGACAACGACATTCACACGATCCAAGCAGGAGGCAAGCTTCCGCCTGAAATCGAGCCAGGAGTATGGGCAGGCCGGATTCGCCGGCGTCCTCTCGCTCGCGTTGACGCTTGTGCTGCTAATTAACAGCTTCCGCTGGGAGGACGGCAGCGTCAAGCCTGTTATGCTTACAGTGGCAGCCGCCTACTTGTTCTTCACATTGCTGCAGGGCATCGCCTTCCTGCTTATCCGAAGGGATCTTCTCCATTACGGTGAAATACGCAAGTCGACCAGAGGGTTGGGCTATGTGTTATTGCCCAGTCTGCTGACCGTCAACCTGTTCGCAGGGATGGCGGCCTTCCAGCTCATCAAGCGCAGGCCTAATGCCCTTTATGTCCTGGCCGGTTATACCGTTATTACAACATTGCTGGTATTCGGCTTGTCCGCGCTTAACCTATTCAAGCCGTACGTAGCTGACAACTTCCTGCTGGGTATGCTGCTGCTGCTCGTCGCGGCGGGCATTCAGCTGATCTCGCTGCTGCTTATCGCGAGGTACGGCGACAGGGACCAGCTTCCGGGCTGGATGGCGATCGTAGCGGTCGCCCTTATCGCAACCGCGCTGCTGGGCAATCTGTTCGCGCTGTTCCTGGGCGCTCTTCTTCTGGCGAAGCTGCGCGACAAGGGACACACTTCCGGCTCCAAGATGAATGATGTCATTGACCGGCTGTCCAGAAGCTCCACATCCATGCTGGGACTGTTCTTTATCGTTTTCCTGTTCTCGATCTCCGTCAACAGCTATATGACGTTCGATTACAGTCTGGCGATCGACAACAATTACAGCGCGATTCTGCAGCCGCCCAGCCTGACCTATCCGCTTGGCACGGACAACTACGGCAGATGCCTGTTCTCCCGCATCGTATTCGGGGCGCGAAT
Source organism: Paenibacillus sp. J5C2022 (assembly GCF_025567625.1). Classification (GTDB taxonomy): domain Bacteria; phylum Bacillota; class Bacilli; order Paenibacillales; family Paenibacillaceae; genus Pristimantibacillus. Next base: position 273,791 of record NZ_JAOQJC010000003.1, read on the forward strand.
CTCGCTCGTGGTCGGCTTCCTGTCCACCTTGCTGCCTGTTATCGTCGGCGGAACGCTTGGCGCGATCTCCGGTTATTACGGAAGAAGAACGGACAACCTGATTATGCGGGCGCTGGATATTCTTTACGCCATTCCGGCCATGCTGCTTGCGATCGCCATCATTGCCGCCTTCGGCGCAAGCACGGTCAATCTCATTCTTGCCCTCAGCGTAGCCGCTATACCGACCTACGCCCGTACGATGAGAGCGAACGTCATGCTTGTAACCACGCTGGAATATGTGCAGGCGGCCAGAGCGTTCGGCTCCAGCGACTTCACCATTCTGTTCAAGCATATCGTGCCGAACTCCATCGCGCCAATGATCGTCAAGTCGACGCTTACAATCGGCGGAGCCGTCATCGCGACCAGCAGCTTGAGCTACCTGGGTCTTGGCGTAGAGCCGCATATTCCGGAATGGGGCAATATTCTGAAGCTGGGAAGCGCGTATTTGGAGACGCATTCCTATACGGCCATCTATCCCGGCCTCGCCATCATCGCGCTCGTATTGTCCTTCAACTTCCTGGGCGACGGCTTGCGGGACGCGCTTGATCCGAAGCTGGACTAACGAGAGGGCAACCGCCACCTTTGGCAACCGCATGCGATTCGCTCCGCTGCTATAGTACCGGAACGATGCGCATGTTGTTCATAGATATAATGCATGATTACATTTAGGAGGGGTCAACATGACAACAAGAAAGCTGCTCATCCCATTGCTGCTTATCCTGGCGCTGATGCTCAGCGCTTGCGAAGTGACAACGAAGAAAGACGTATCGGACAATACCGACGGAGACAAGAAAGAAGAAGTAACCGACAACAGCAAGGTAGATATTGAGCTGCTTGGCATGCAGAGCAACGAAGCGGACATCAATATCGTGCGCGACCAACTGTCCAAGAACGGCTTCAACGTGAAGCTGAATCTGCAGCCGGACTACGGTACATTCAAAGCCCAGCAGGATGCGGGCAACTATGATATCGCGCTTACCGGCTGGACGACGGTAACGGGCAACCCGGACTATGCGGTACGCTCCCTGTTCACAACAGGCGGCGACTACAGCATCATGTCCGATCCCGAGATCGACGAGCTGGTCAACAAGGCATCCACCGAGACACCTGACAAATATGTCGATACGTACAGAGAATTCGAGCAGAAGCTCGTGCTGGACAAAGCTTACATTGCGCCATTGTTCATCTCCTTCAAGTCGCAAGGCTTGAACAAGGAAGTCATGAAGCCGGAATCCGTCCGCCTGTCGAAATCCCGCTCCATGGCTTGGGACGACATGGATTTCCAGGACGAATCGAAGCGTGACACTGAGACTCTCATCCTTCAACAGACTGCGTCCACGCTGACATCGCTGGACCCGATCAAGGGCAACGACGGCTCCATCAACATGATTAATACGAACATGTATGTTCGTCTGCTCAATCTGACGGACGACGACAAGCTGACAACGGATGCGTCCCTGTCCCGTAACTACGCCATTGCCGAAGGCAATTCCGAGTATTACTTTATTCTGCGCGATGATATTAACTTCGCTGCTATTAAGGACAAGGGCGCGGTGGACACTGGCGAGCGTGTAGGCGCCGAGGACGTCGTCTTCTCCCTGAACCGTGCGAAGGATAAGAACTCTGTACCGGATCACCGCACATACACGCTGCACGAGCATATCGCGAATGCAGAGATCGTAACGGATATCGCCGCTCTGGAAGGACTGAACGTATCCGGCTCAAGCGAGAACGTCAAGACGGTGCTGGAGAAAGGATTGAAGTCCGGCATCTCCGAGCTGGTCGCGGACAAGACGGCTGTCGATAACGCAGCAGGCAAATACCAGGTCGTGAAAGTAACGACAACAAAGCCGTTCCCGCAAGTGCTGAACTATCTGGCTCACCAATCTGCAGGCATCGTGTCCAAGAAGCAAGTGGAGAGCATCAATACGTACGAAGTGGACAAGTTCGACGTGAATAAGGACATTCCTTACGGCGACCAGAATACGGTAACGGAAGGCAACAGCTACAATAACCAGCTGTATGCCAGCGGCCCGTACATCCTGTCGTACAAAAACGACTATGAAGCGATCTTCTACCGCAATCCTGGCTTCGCTCCGGGCACAGAGGACGCCGGTCATATCAAAAACGTGAAAGTGCGCTTCATCAAGGATTATGACAGTACGCTGTCCGCACTCCGCAGCGGAGAAATCCATGTGTTCTATGGCGTGCCGGAGAACAAGTTGGACATCGTGAAGAGCGACAGCAAGCTGGAGCTGCAATCAGAGCCATACAATGCCGTATGGTACCTGATCTTCAATACGAAGGGCCGCGATGTCGCGGAAAGCGTAGATCTGAGGAAAGCGGTGCTGTACTCCATCAATCAGGACGAGTTCCTGGCCTTCTACAACAACAATAAGCTGAAAGCCGTATCCACGGTCAGCCCGCTTGTCGACACAGGGCTGGAAGTGAAGGCAGACGCCGCCAAGGCGAAAGAGCATCTGAACGCCTACAAAGCAAGCAAATAATAACCGAGCTGGAGGGATAGCCCTATGACCGATCATAACGTTGCATTGACCAAGCTGTCCCAATGGGAGGCCTTAATGCTGGAATCGCTGAAGGCGCACGGCTGGAGCGGCGACGAGCTGATCCGGCGCGTGCAGGAGGGCGACCTTCCTGCAGACGATTCCAAGTTCAAGTTCGATTACAGCAGCTTGACGGAGCTGGCGAAGGAACAGCCTGAGCTGTTCCTCGCCGCTGCACTGGACGGCTACCGGATCAAGTACAACACGATCCGCGGTATTTCCAGCTGGATCGAGGTTGCGTTGAAGCAAGAGGCCGAGCTGACGTTGGACCCCGGCAAGGAGTCCGTCACCGCCGCCCTGACTGCCGAAGAGTATACCCGGCTGGCCGAGGTGCTCTCTGTCGGCTGGAGCATTGCCGAAGCGGGACCTGGAGCAGAACCGCTCCGCCCCCTTTACCGTGTTCAGCTCGCAGGCTGACGATCGGCGAACATTATGAACAGCCCGTTCCGCAACTCCGCGGAACGGGCTGTTTTTATCGTCATGTCTCTACTTATACTTCACGATCCGATTAACGAGCTTTTTATAGATGCCTACCGAAATATTTCCGCATTCTCTTGCAGAAATCCGTCAAGCGTTCGCGGCTCTCTGCCGAGCAAACGCTTGACGTCGTCCGTCGGCCTTTCCGGCACCAGCGTAGACATCGTCTGAATTTCCACAACGTGGTTTGCGAGCCACGGGGGCATTTTCACTTGCTCGATCAGATTACGAAGCATCGTTCGAGGCTCCATGTTTATATAGCGAATCGTCTTGCCTAGCAAATCGGATAGCTTATCCGCGATCTGCGGATAGCTATAGATCTCCGTTCCTGTAAGTGTATAAATACGTCCCGCCGCCTCCCGGTTGGTCAGAACCTCTGCAGCAACGTCCGCGATATCCCGACAATCGATGAAGTTGCAAAGCGCATCACCCATGACGCCGAAGAAAGCATCTTGAGCCTTAATCGTCGATACATGACGCAGCAAGTTTTGCATGAACGCATAAGGACGCAATACGGTGCGAGTCACACCGGACTCGTTCAAGACCGATTCGATATCGCGATGCCAGCCGGCGACTGCCACGGGTGAACGTTCCTCGTAGGCGGGACTGGATATTTTGACGATATGCTCGATGCCGGCTTCGGCTGCGAGGCGAATGATCGACACTTCGTATTCGATCTGTCTCGGGCTGTTGGACATGGCCAGAAAGAGTTGCTTCGCACCGACGAACGCACGGCGCAGCGATTCGGGATCGCTGGCATCGGCCGCTTTGACCTCGATCGTGGGCTTGCCTGCACCTCCAAGTTGGGCGCGCAGCTTCTCCGGTTCCCTGCTTAACGCTAGAGCGGGTACCCTAAGATCGCTCAATCGTTTTAATAGTTCGCTCCCTATCGTACCTGTTGCTCCAATAATTGCTATCATCATCTATCTCCTCCGATTAATTTGTTGTTTTTCTCGAACGCCTTGCGCCAACGCCATGTGGTGCTCATGCTTGCAATCGTGGCGGATAACGGAAATTCGATCCAGACGCGATCGAACCATAGCGAATAGTCGCTAAAACCAATCATATCCAGCACATTGTTCGTCACCCATGCGGCATAAAAGCCTAGCGAAGCGCAAATGATCACGAACATAACAACGACCAACAAACGAGGCGGCCTGACAACCCATCGTTTGCTCCTGCCACGCTTGCGCAGCCAAAGTCCCAACAACCATGCGATAAGTGCGGACGTTCCTCCGATTGTGGTCAATGCCGCGAACTGAAGGCTCCTATCGCCCGTGATCAATCCCCCGATGCCTGCCATGACAGCGGGCGAGACATAGGCCATCAGCACTTCGCGCCAAAGTACAAAACCTTTCTCTTTGGAGCCAGTCGATACAAGAGTATAAGCAGTATCCGATTTGTGTGAATGCTCCACATTGCTCATATTGTCACCCCTTTCTTCAATAATGTGCTGCAACTGTTTATATCGCCATATAATTAGGTGACTAACTATATGGCGGTAAATGAGGGCTAGCATAACTAGCCCATTTCACCCTTTCTGTATGCTTCCCTTTCTCTTAGATGCGCCCGGTTCTTCGGTCAATGCCGACATGCCTTGCGTCACCCGGCCTAACAGATCGAGAAACACGCTGCGCTCCTCGACCGTAAGCAAGCCCACCATCGCTTCCAGTCTATCGAAGTGCTCCGATGCCATGTCGCGAAGCTTATTCGCTCCCAGCTCTGTCAAGATGACCGATCTCTGGCGGCCGTCCTTCGAACTGGTTCGGCGCGATACGAATCCGCCCCTCTCGAGATTGTCGATAAGCCCCGTTACGGTAGCACGCGTTACGCCGAGATGCTCCGCCAATTGCGAAGGCAACAATTCGCCTTGATGATCTTCAAGATCCGCCAATAAGCGATACCGGCCCGTCGACAAACCGAATCTGGAGAAGTGAACCTCCGCGGCATGTTCAAGCTTGGCTCCAGCCGCCATCAGCCTCGATGCGACGAGTACGGCTTGCGCATCGACGTCCAGGCCGTAGCGTTCAATCTGGCGCTTCGTTTGGACAAGTGACGGGACAGCAAGACTATGACTATCCGTCATTACGTTTTTATCGTTTGTCATATACATAGTATGGCACCTAACTACTTTTGTGTCAACACATTTTATCCGCTACCATTTCTGATCCCGACTGCCGGCTGCCGACCGCACTCACCTATTCGTACTTCACGATGCGATCTAATTCTCCGTCCCCCTCCCCTGGGGGCAGCTTCAAGTAAAGCGAGCGGGAGTCGCCATTCCAGTGGGGCAACAGCAGGATGATGGCATAAAGCGATGCATTGCGCAGCAGCGTATGGCTATTTTCCAGGCTGTCACCAGCCAGTAGGGTAAGCAGCACCGTGTCGCCTTCTTCTTCCTCCCCGAATTTCATGAGCAACAGCTTCGTCTCATCAGGAGAGAGGCTGAAGGAATAGAGAATGCGTATCCCATCAGAACCGTTCGGCGGCTATATGATTATTTTTGAGAGATAAGAGGCTACTTGGGGCGTGGGTGGGCTACGCTCGGTGGTGCTATGTGATCATTTTGAGCGATAACATGTACTTTTCAAGCTCAATGAGATAGCTATGTGAGCATAATGAGCGATAGAAAGCGACTTACAGACGGACGAGGCACGCTTGGCGGGGCTATGTGACTATTTTGAGCGATAGCGAGACTTTTCAAGCTCAATCCGGTGCCTATGTGAGCATAATGAGCGATAGCATACAGACATGGGAGCGTTCTTTTTTTGTTGAGGGGAAAATAGAGTCAGAAAGAAGTTGACAATTCAATCAGAAATAGTAATATATACCTTCTACGTACGACAAAAATAATCCGGGAGGTATGTGGATGCAAGAAAAACTGGCAATTGCGAACAAGGTCGCGTGGGAAACGAAAGCGTATCAGGCTTGGGTTCAAACGTATGGAACACCTGATGAACTTGCGAGCAAGCTGAGGCTGGAACACAAGCATCATCTTCGGTATTGGTTAAAGTATATTGGTGATCCGACAGGCAAGAGAGTTATTAACCTCCTTGGCTCGCACGGTCGAAAGGCAATTTCCTTAGCATTGCTTGGAGCTGATGTTACCGTAGTGGACATATCTGAAGAGAATCGGATGTACGCAATTCAAACTGCCGCTGCCGTTGGTGTTGAACTCAACTATATCTGCTCTGACGTCTTGAATATCCCGAACGAAGAGACATTAGGCGAATATGACATCGTATTGATGGAATTTGGTATTTTACATTATTTTACAGATCTTAACTCTATTTTTTCTTTAGTTCGTCGCAGATTAGAGAAAAATGGCCGGCTTATCTTGACTGACTTTCATCCTTTCGCACGGTCATGGATGAACACAAATAACTTAAAACAACCAACTGGGAATTACTTTGATGGTAATGTTAGGAAAGGAGAAGTGGCTTTTGCTAAATTGCTTCCCGAAGAAGAACGCTCTGAATTGGGGAAAGTGCTAGTACGAAGTTGGACAGTCGGTGACATTGTAACTGCCATTGGGACAGCAGGGTTATTTATACGAACATTCGAAGAAATACCATGCTCCACAGATCCGCGGTTTCCAGAGTTTTATACTCTTATCGCTGATAAAATGGATATTGAACTATCCCCTTTGCTGCCTTAACTGGAAGCCCCCTTTTTTATGCTTGAAGCTAATTGACAGAAAAGTGTGGTGGAACGGCGATTTCATCACCTCTCTCTTTTGCCAGAGTAACACATTCGCTTCACCTGCAATATGATAAGTCTAGAAATCTAAAGAGGTGAGCCAATGGCAGTCGTGAAAGCCAGGAAACAGGATATTGATATGTTGGCAAGGTTGCTCCGGGCTGAAGCTGAGACAGAAGGCGAAATGGGCATGCTCCTTGTTGGCAATGTTGGCATTAACCGAATAAGAGGGAATTGCTCAGATTTCAAAGATATCCGGACAATTCCTCAAATGATCAACCAACCGCATGCGTTCGAAGCGTTGCAACATAGTTTGTACTATCAAAGTGCAAGAGAGAGGGAGCGCCGTCTGGCGCAACGGTCTGTGAACGGGGAGCGAAATTGGCCAGCCAAATTCTCCCTATGGTATTTCCGTCCAGGTTCGTTCGACAATCCCGGACCATGTCCGCCAACCTGGTATGATCAGCCGCTCGCAGGACGATGGAAGAAGCACTGTTTTTATGAACCAACGGCGAAAGAATGTGAAAACATATATAATACGTATTAATGAACTTATCTCATTAAGTGCCGCATGACATCCTCTCCTCATTAAAATAAGGAGCTTCCTTGTGGAAGT
>NZ_JAOQJC010000030.1 GCF_025567625.1 Paenibacillus sp. J5C2022
ATAGCCCCGCCAAGCTTGCCTTGTACCGCCGAAAAGTAGGAGCTATCGCTCAATATGGTCACATAGAATCGGAAAAATAGAGAAAAGTGTGCGCTATCGCTCATTTTGCTCACTTAGCCCCGCCAAGCTTGCCTTATGCCGCCGAAAAGTAGGAGCTATCGCTCAATATGGTCACATAGAATCGGAAATATAGAGAAAAGTCTGCGCTATCGCTCATTTTGCTCACTTAGCCCCGCCAAGCTTGATTTATGCCGAATGGACCTAAGTAGTAACAATTATTGTTGTTAAGTCATTAAGTCTCTCGTCCGACATTCATGACCGTTCTATACATTTTTTCTGCTTCAATAGGACTTTCTTTTGCCGTCACATGGTGAGGAATAACCCGGCATACTTGAACCGGTCCCCCGAATACAGCCGATCTATACTTGTCCACATGTTGCTTCGACAAGGGGCGGTTATAATAACCGGGCACGTATTTATTAATCATTTCCTGAAGAACATGGGTGGCTTCATCCAAATCCGTGATCGGCTCTGCTTGTCCAAATATCATCACGCTCATATAAGCCGTATCCGTTTTGGCAGGTACCGGATCCGTAATAGTTCCGTATTCCTCACATACCGTAAAACATACCTCCGAATTTTCACTCATAACATGATTACGTCTTCCATCCCCAGCCCCGTGAAAATAGAGCTTCCCCTCCATCCACACATAATTAAGCGGTACAACATAAGGCAGGTTCCCATCAACCAACCCAAGATACCCAATTCTCGCTTGATGAAGGAAACTTTCGATTTTCTCTTGATCTCGACATTCCCTGATCTTGTAACGGACCGAATCCATCTCAAAATCTCTCCTCTCACTTATAATTGCAAATACTAGCGTTATTTCGGTAGTATAGCAGCGAATGGATTGTGCTTAAACGTCCAAAAATTTAGTCATGAGCAATCCATAATGGTTCATGGTTGGGCTTGAAATGGGCACTCTATGCGCCATATGAGAAGAGTCAGCAATGTGTGCCGACGAAGACACGAAGCCATGACTGCCCGATAGAATGATGCTGTCAGTCTAAGTCATTCGCCCCCGTTAGTGCTTTATACATCGCTTTTACATGCCAAAAAGCCGAGGGACCGCACAGTTTGCGTTGTCCCCCGGCTCCATTCATTCATGATGTTAATGTTTCACTCTGTTACTTATTCATCTTCGTCACCACCGGAGTCTTGCCCGCTTTCCTTGATTACGCGCACGTGCAGCGGTTCGGAAGTGACGGTGATGCCATCATAGGTCGCTTCCACCCATATATCCGCTTCTCCCGTTTTTTGAGTATGCACCATGCCGTCGACTACTTCAGCCACTTTATAGTTTGTTGTAAAGAACTCCAGCGCTGCTTGCGAAGGGTCCAGCACGGTGCCGTTGCTCAGCTTCAGCATGATCTGCAATTCCGCCTCGTCCTCGCGCTGAATAGCATCGCAGCTGCTGCATGAGAGGGACACTTCCGCCAGCGTCGGAGCGACCGGCAAGCCGTATATTTTCACCTCGGTATAGCTGTTCCAATGGTTTAGATTGTTGCCGAAGCCCGTGATGCGGACATAACGACCCGACTGCTCAGGGAATGCGAACAGCTCATGATCCACGGATTCGCCGGAGCTATTCCCTAGAAATGCCTGCTGCCATGTCTGTCCGTCCTCCGATACTTCAACTTTGAAGTAGCTGGATCTGATATTCCCATTGTAGAATGCGGCGCTGATGGCGCCAATCTGACGGCTTTCGCCCAGATCGTATTGAATCCACTGCTCTCCCGCGGCCGACCATCTTGTATCTGTGTTGTTGTCCATCGTATTCTCCGGCACGTTGCCATCATCGTCGCTTGCCGTAACCGACTGCGGCTGCCAGATCGGACGATTGTCCGGAATGCCATACGTAACGGGATGCTCCATCGTCACATAGTAGCTCGTCGTTTTAGCCGTCCCTTGCGGATCGGTTACTACGATCTTGGCATAACCCGGAATGCCGCTCGCTTGCTGAACTTGAACGCTATAGCTTCCTGCCGCCGTTGCGCCAATGACCGGAATGGAAGTCTCGCTAGCCGGAATAGACAGCTCATACATATAACGGTTCGAATCGAACTCTTCCAGCGCTACACCGTCTACCGTCAAGCCGCTTAGCTTGGCGAGCTGCCCATTCTGCACCGACCACGATTCCAATGGCACAACAGCAGGCTGCACGCTTGGCGGCGTCTCTCCAGGCATCAACGGCACCATCCATACGCTAATCGTCTCATTCAGCACATCTTCCATATGGATCGTCAGCTTCTTCACGCCGTAATTGGACGTCTGACCGGACGGATTCGGCGAAGTCGGCAGCGGCACAGCATCCATTACCGAGAAGCTGGCATTGCCCGGCGTCAGCAGCTTCACGTACAGCTGGCGGCCGTCCTGGCTCAGCATGGCGCTTGTTCCGTCTGGACTTATCTCAATCGATGCCCGCGTGTGCATGAACCAATAAAGCTCAGACGGTACTTTCGCGACAATCTCATCTTGCACCAGGAACTGCCGGCGTTCATCTATAAGCGCTACACCACGATTTACGGAAGCGGCATTTCTATGATAAGCAGGCGTCAAATCTGCAATTGCATAAGCCCCGCCTGTCTCATTAAATGACGTTGTCGTAACCTCCGATAGGCTGTCAACGTCCTGATCCGGTCCCGTTCCCGGGGAAATTAACAATGTATTATGCCCCTCTGCGCGCTTCCGATAATACGTCCAACGTTGTCCGGTTTCACTCATGTCCCAGTAACCGGGCAAGTTGTAATTTTCTAACCCGATATCTACTGCCCACCGCACGCCTTGCGCATCCAGAACGAATGTCCCCGTATCCAGATCACTATGCGGCGCGCCATTCATGCCGCCCTTGAAGCCCGCGAACAACGCACCGGGATCGTTCCAGTCGCTGCGCATCGTGACAGCTTCAGGAATTTCGAACTTGCGATCCAGCTCTTGCGGCGGATTGGCGCCATACAGCTCGGGCCTGTACCATAGCGCATCATAAAGCCCGCCTGTCCTGCCGTGATCCGTCGCGTATTGATGATACCAGGTATACTCCGGCTTATTATCGTGATCAGCGAACCATAGCAAGGTTCTTCCCGCTATCAGTGCTTCCGAATTGTCGAAGTAGTTGAAGGCCCCTTGCGGCCCCGCAATATGAATGGGATACAGCGGCGTCTCCGCGAGTCCTTCACTGGCCGAGAACCCGTAATCGTGACCGAAGGTCGTCTCCAGGCCCGAGAGGAAATAAAGCAAATAAATCGCGCCGTATTCCCAGTAGCCCGGACCTTCTTTGGCCGAACCGTCCGGCGCATACTGCGGCAAGCCGTATTGAATCGACTTGAACGCTTCCCGCAGAATAAGTCCCGCAAGCTCTTCCTCTTCATCCGCTATCGCCAGCGCCCCGATTGTCATACCGGCATTGCATACAAAATTCCAGTTGTCACGGTTGTATACCCACCAGTAGGTTTTATCCAGATACATCGGCACTGCGGGCGTCAGTCCTTTATCAACAATTGCCTGACGTACCATATCCCGCTGACTTTGCGTCAAGTAGTCGTATAGCCAGTCATAGCCGATCGCCACACCATAGGTCATACCCGCTGTATCCAGGTAATGTCCGGGACTCCAATCGGGATAGGCGCTACCCGATACATGCTCCATTTCCTCCCAAGCACGTTCAGCATAAACCGTATCGCCAGTCAATTGATAGGCGAAGGCGAGAGTCACAATTCGGTTTGCAGAGGTTTTGTCCAGTCGCAGACCATCCGGTTTGCTATAATCTTTCACCGGCTGCGGCAGGATGAGGTCGGCCTCTTCCTTTGCATTCATATACCACTCGGTGAACCGGGCATCTGTCCCGATAAGATCTCTCATCCGCTGGAAATCCTCAGCCTTCGCCAGCAAACGGGGATGTTGATTTTGCGGATTGGCCGCTTTCAATGATGCTACAATTTCTTCCGAACTTGGTGCTGTGTATACCCGGATAACCGACTCTGCCGTTCCCCCATTGCCATCGCTAATGGCCACAGTGAACTTGTCAGCACCAGTGTGATCCATATTCGGTGTATACGTCCAATTGCCGTCTGACTGCAGCGTCACCGAACCGTACAGCGGATTGTTTATAACACTGTAGGCGAGAGTGTCGCCATCCTCGTCTGTCGCGGACACTTTTGCCTGAACCGTCGTATTTTTGTCTGTCGGATGAATTCCTTCCTTCCCTACAGGCGGCGAATTCACATCGTTAATCTGTAAGCTGATACGCGATATTGCGAATCCTCCGTCCGTATCTTCAACAGCGATAACGAATTCATCGTCACCGACGGCATTCTCATGCGGATAATAAGTCCACTCCCCGCTTGCCGTAACATGGGCAAGTCCACGCTCCGGCTGCGACAGCTGCCAGTAGGTTAAAGTTGAACCCGTCGTAGATGTTGCATTCACCTGACCTTGAGCGGAGCCGTTCTCCTCTAATGCAACGTTAGTGTCATCCGCAATAATCGTGTCTGACTGCCCTACGATAATCGTTGCCGTAGCCTTAAGACCGCCGTCATTGCTCGTAGCCGTAATGATCGACAGCCCTTCAGCATGTGCTGTCACGACACCATCCTGCACCGTTGCGACTTCAGGATGGCTGGATGACCATGCAACAGAAGCATCCGATGCGTCAGCAGGCAAGGCGATGACGGACAAAACTTCCGAATTCCCGCCCTCCATCGTCAGCTCATCATGATCGAAAGCAATTTCCTGCAGCGGCGTCCAGCTCATGAACGCCGTATCGTCGAACCACGCTGTCCCTGTTCCCTGTTCAAAGAAATGCTCAATCTTCACATAAGCAATATCCAGGTCTTCCGGCACTTGAATAACTTTCTCCAGCTTGATCCAATCTTGTGTGCCGCTAATCGATCCCAATCTGATCAGATCGCCTGCGCGCGTTCCAGAGCTGTTCACGTATTGCAGTCTGGTCAAAGCGCTTCCCGTCAAATCCTGCGACTTCACCCAGGACTCCACCTTGAACGTTCCGCCAATGTCTTCAGCTGTGAGCGGGATGCTTTGCACGAGCGCCGCACGCGCCGTTTCCTGTGCTTCTATGCGCACCGATGACGTTCCTGAATGATACTGGCTGCTGTCCAGTGCAACAGTCGGCGATCCTACAGGTATCCATGTTCCCCAATTTAGCGGTTTTCCATTGCTATCGGCTTCCTCGAAGCCTCCATTGACCACGATATTCGGATCGGGTATGATCTCTTCGAATCTGCCATCGTCAAACCAGGCTTCCCCGGTACCCGTCTCGAAGAAGTTCTCGATTTTGATACCCGTAATGACCGGATCATCCGGTATGAACAATTCTTTCTCGGTATACGTCCAATCGTTCGTGCCCGTCAAATTCTGAAGATAAACGACATTCCCTTCCCTGAGCCCGGAACTATTGACGAAGAACATTCGGTTGAAAGCACCCGATCCCGTTACATTCTCCGTCTTGATCCACTGTGACAGCTTGTAATTCTTGCCCTTTTGTTCAGGCGCAAGCGGTATGACTTGAACCAATGTTCCCCTGCTGGCTTCCGCAGCTGATATTTTAAATGATCGCTGTCCAGATCTATATACGCTTTCATCCACTGTAAACGAAGGGCTCCCGCTTGACACCCACGGGGACCAACCAGCCGGAAGCGTGCCATTAAGAGTCTCGTACCCTCCATTCTCTAGAAGATTGCCTTCTCCTGAAGCTTGTACACTTGTTACATGAAATCCCATAGGCGGCAATAAACTTAACAGTAAGACCAGTGCCAACATACCGGATATCTTCGTTTTCCACTTCCCTATGTGCTGCTTTATCGACCTTTCATTCATACATTCCTTCTCCCCTTCCAATGGAAAAAATCAGGTATATTCACCTCGGAATATAAGTGCCTTCCCCCCCCTGTTTGTAGACAAATTGATGTTCATATCAGCTAACCATTGTCAACCGATAACTATTTATTTTCCCGTATATATTGAACATGAAGGGAAATCACGGCGAACTGGTGACTTTCATTTTTTACTCGATTGCGTGCCAGGTGTGAAAAGCCGGTTGACAGCGTCAACTACCATCACCCGGCTTTTCCTTCACCGTGCTAGCTTTTAATCAAGCATCCGATTAATCTTCATCCTCTTGATCGTCACTATCATCATCATTGTCTTCATCATCATTGTCTTCATCATCATTGTCTTCATCGTCTTCGTCATCATAATCGTCATCATCGGAGCCATGCCCGTTTTTCTTGATGACGCGCACGTGCAGCGGTTCAGAAGTGATGGTATTGCCGTCATGGGTTGCCTCCACCCATATATCCGCTTCTCCCGTTTTTTGGGTATGCACCATGCCGTCGACTACTTTAGCCACTTTATAGTTTGTTGTAAAGAACTCCAGCGCTACTTGCGACGGATCAAGTACGGTGCCGTTGCTCAGCTTCAACATCACCTGCAATTCCGCCTTGTCCTTGCGATTGATAGGATCGCAGCTGCTGCATGTGAGGGATACTTCCGCCAGCGTCGGAGCGACCGGCGAGCCGTATATTTTCACCTCGGTATAGCTGTTCCAATGGTTCTGATTGTTGCCGAAGCCCGTGATACGGACATAACGGCCCGACTGCTCAGGGAATGCGAACAGCTCATGATCCACGGATTCGCCGGAGCTGTTTCCTTCCAGCACTTGGTACCATGTCTGTCCATCCTCCGACACCTCTATCTTAAAGTAACTGGATCTAATATTCCCGTTGTAGAATGCGGCGCTGATGGCGCCAATCTGACGGCTTTCGCCCAGATCGTATTGAATCCACTGCTCTCCCGCTGCCGACCATCTTGTATCTGTGTTGTTGTCCATCGTATTCTCCGGCACGTTGCCATCATCGTCGCTTGCCGTAACCGACTGCGGCTGCCAGATCGGACGATTGTCCGGAATGCCATACGTAACGGGATGCTCCATCGTCACATAGTAGCTCGTCGTTTTAGCCGTCCCTTGCGGATCGGTTACTACGATCTTGGCATAACCCGGAATGCCGCTCGCTTGCTGAACTTGAACGCTATAGCTTCCTGCCGCCGTTGCGCCAATGACCGGAATGGAAGTCTCGCTAGCCGGAATAGACAGCTCATACATATAACGGTTCGAATCGAACTCTTCCAGCGCTACACCGTCTACCGTCAAGCCGCTTAGCTTGGCGAGCTGTCCATTCTGCACTGACCACGATTCCAATGGCACAACAGCAGGCTGCACGCTTGGAGGCGTCTCTCCAGGCATCAACGGCACCATCCATACGCTAATCGTCTCATTCAGCACATCTTCCATATGGATCGTCAGCTTCTTCACGCCGTAATTGGACGTCTGACCGGACGGATTCGGCGAAATCGGCAGCGGCACAGCATCCATTACCGAGAAGCTGGCATTGCCCGGCGTCAGCAGCTTCACGTACAGCTGGCGGCCGTCTTGGCTCAGCATGGCGCTTGTTCCGTCTGGACTTATCTCAATCGATGCCCGCGTGTGCATGAACCAATAAAGCTCAGACGGCGATTTGTTCACAATCTCGTCCTGCACCAGGAATTGGCGCCGCTCATCAATCAGCGCTACACCACGCTTGATGGAAGCAGCCTGCTTCTGATAAGCAGGGGTCAGATCAGAGATCGCATAAGCTCCGCCGGTCTCGTTGAACGAAGTCGTCGTTATTGGGGACAGACTGTCCACGTCCTGATCCGGTCCTGCAGATGGTGAGATAATCAGTGTATTGTGGCCTTCCGCGCGCTTGCGGTAATACGTCCAGCGCTGCCCGTTCTCACTCATGTTCCAGTAACCCGGCAGATTGTAGTTCTCCGATCCGATATCCAGCGCCCAGCGTACGCCATGTGCATCCAGTACGAATGTACCCGTATCCAGATCGCCATGCGGCGCGCCATTCATGCCGCCCTTGAAGCCGGCGAACAAAGCGCCTGGATCGTCCCAATCGCTGCGCATTGTGACGGCTTCCGGAATCTCGAACTTGCGGTCAAGCTCCTGCGGAGCGTTGGCCCCGTACAATTCAGGCCTATACCACAATGCGTCGTACAATCCGCCTGTGCGTCCGCTCTCCTCGGCGAACTGATGATACCAAGTATACTCCGGCTTATTGTCATGCTTGGCGAACCATAGCAGCGTTCTTCCCGGTATGAGGGCTTCCGAGTTGTCGAAGTAGTTGAAGGCGCCTTCCGTTCCTGCAACATGAATCGGATAAAGCGGCGTCTCGGCTAATCCTTCACTGCTGGAGAAGCCATAATCGTGACCGAAGGTCGTCTCCAGTCCGGACAGGAAGTACAGCAAGTACATCACACCGTATTCCCAATAGCTCGGTCCTTCCTTCGCGGAGCCGTCCGGCGCGTATTGCGGCAAGCCGTATTGAATGGACTTGAACGCCTCTCTCAGAATGAGTCCCGCCAGCTGCTCCTCTTCATCGGCGATCGCAAGCGCACCAATGGTCATACCCGCATTACAGACAAAATTCCAGTTGTCCCGGTTATACACCCACCAGTACGTTTTATCCACATACATCGGTACTGCGGGAGTCAAGCCTTTGTCCACAATCGCCTGACGGACCGTATCCCGCTGCTCTTGCGTCATATAGTCATACAGCCAATCGTAGCCGATACCTACGCCGTATGTCATCGTAGCCGTATCCAGGTAGTGACCGGGACTCCAGTCGGGATAAGCGCTGCTGGACACATGAGCCAGCTCCTGCCAGGCCCGATCGGCATAGACCGCATCCCCTGTCAGTTGATAAGCAAAAGCAAGGGTAACGATACGTCTTGAGGATGTCGTATCCAGACGCAGCCCGTCCGGCTTGTCGTAATCTTTCACCGGTTGAGGCAGAATCAGATCCGCTTCTTCCTTCACCGAGTTGAACCATCCCGTGAATCGGGCGTCCACGTCAACCAGATCCCGCATCCGCTGGAAGTCCGAAGCTGTCGCCAATATGCGCGGATGCTGATTCTGCGGATTGGCAGCCTTCAGCGAAGCGATAATTTCCTCCGAGGTCGGTGCCGTATACACTCGCATGATCGACTCCAGCAAGCCGCCGTTGCCATCACTGACTGAGACTGTGAATTGGTCTGCGCCGGTATAATCCGTGTTCGGCGTATACGTCCACTTGCCGTCGGCAGCCAATGTAACGGAGCCGTGCTGCGGATTGCTCAGCATGCTATAGAGAAGAGAATCTCCATCGGCATCCGTTGCGGATACTTTCGCTTGAACCGGTGTATTTTTATCTGTTGGATGAATACCTTCCTCCCCTACAGGGGGTGCATTCACACCGTTAATCTGCAAGCTGATGCGCGAAATAGCGAACCCTCCGTTCGTGTCTTCAACAGCGATGATGAATTCATCAGCGCCCGTCACATTTTCGTTCGGGTAATAGCTCCAGGCACCGTCTGCCGTCACATGGGCAATGCCCTGGGCAGGAGTTGTCAGCACCCAATAGGACAGAGTGGAGCCGGTAGTTGATGTAGCATTCACCTGGCCTTGGGCCGATCCGTTCTCGTCCAGAACTGCACTTGCATCTTCCGCGGTAATCGTATCCGATTGCCCCACGATGACCGTCGCCGAAGCTTTAAGCCCGCCGTCATTGCTCGTAGCCGTCACCACAGCCAATCCTTCCGCATGCGCCGTCACAATTCCGTCTTGCACCGTCGCCACCTGAGGATGGCTGGACGACCAAGTGACGGAAGGATCGGAAGCATTGCTCGGCATCGAATTGACCGTCAATGCTTG
The DNA here is from genome assembly GCF_025567625.1 of Paenibacillus sp. J5C2022. Lineage (GTDB taxonomy): Bacteria > Bacillota > Bacilli > Paenibacillales > Paenibacillaceae > Pristimantibacillus. The sequence continues at coordinate 9,812 of NZ_JAOQJC010000030.1, forward strand.
CGTATCGCCCGTACTCATCGTCAATTGATTGCTCGACAGGACGATTCCCTGCAGCGGCACCCAGTCCATGAACTTGGTATCGTCGAACCAGGCCGTTCCCGTTCCTTGCTCGAAGAAATGTTCAATCTTCACATACACGATATCCAGATTGACAGGCACTTGAACGACCTTCTCCAGCTTGGTCCAATCCTGCGTTCCGGAGACAGAACCGAACATGACCAGATCCCCCGCACGCGTGCCGGAGCTGTTCACGAACTGCAGCCTTGTCAGCGCGCTGCCTGTCAAATCCTGCGTCTTGATCCAGGATTCCACCTTGAACGTGCCGCCGATATCCGCAGGGGACAGCTGAATGTTCTGCACAAGCGCAGCACGCCCTGTACTCGTCGCTTCTACGCGTACCGATGAAGCGCCGGAATGATACTGACTATTGCCCAGTTCAATCGTAGGAGTACCTACGGGAATCCATGTCCCCCAACCAGTTGGCTTGCCATTGCTGCCCGCCTCCTCGAAGCCGCCATTGACTACCCGGTCGGGATCAGGCACGATCTCTTGGAACACAGCATCGTCGAACCAGGCTTCTCCGGTGCCTGTCTCAAAGAAATTCTCCACTTTAATACCTGCGATGGCCGGATCGTCCGGGATGGATATCTCATGCTCGACAAGCGTCCAATCCTGCGTGCCCGTAAGCTTAGGCAGCTCGATCAGATCACCTACCCTGCTGCCGGAGCTGCTGGTGAAGAACATTCGGTTGAATGCCCCTGAGCCTGTCACATTCGCCGTCTTGATCCACTGCGACAGCTTATAGTTTTTTCCCTTCTGCTCGGCAGTTAAAGGAATGACTTGTAAAAGTGTTCCCCGGCTTGCCGTTGCGGCCGTAATTTTGAAGGAACGCCGCCCTCCCTTGTACACGCTTTCATCCACTGAAAAAACAGGGCTGCCGCTCGATACCCATGTAGACCATTGAGACGGAATGGTCCCGTTCACCGTCTCGTAGCCTCCATTATTGAGCAAATTGCCGCTGCCAGAGGCCTGTACGCTGGTTATCCCCATTCCTATTGCCGGAAATAAGCCCACCAGCATGGCCAGTGCCAGCATACTTGCCAGCTTCGCCTTCCATTTTCCTATCGCATGCTTCATCCACCTTACCTCCATACAGCACTTCTCCCCTTTCAAAGGAAAAATTAGGTTATCACACCTCGAATTATAAGCGCTTACATGGCAAAAAGTAGATAAACCATCCTTCATATCGACCAACAAGTGTTCATTTGTCAACCAACAACTCTTACTTTTTCCTGTACATGGAAATTTTCATGCACTAACCGAAAGTAAGCTGTTATGATCAACTTTCTTCTCATGCAACGGGCACTCTTCGTATGAAAGCCATTACATAATTGAATTAGTTGTGCGTCTGATTAGAAAATGAATGTGCCCACCGCACTCGCTCCGGTAATTCCGCCGATGATCAATGCTCCTGACAACACACCTACCACCTGCCGTTACTACTTCTTTCATCCCTGTTGGGCCTCCTTAATGTTGTGCTCTCTCGCTTACAAGACATACTTTACAGGTCGAGAATGAGGGCAACATAAGAGCAACATTTGAATTCGATGAGAAGAGGCCTCACTTTACTCAGACTCCTCATCCAGACCGGTGGGAGCAGCTAGTTAAGAACGTTAAGTTAGTTTGAATTAATCATTCGATCCGAGGAGCGAGTTGCATTCAATAGCGGTACATTGCATTAGACACAGTTAACTGTATTTAGTGTAGTTAATAGATGCGAGATCGCCATTCTGATCTCCTGTAAATGGAATAAGTACAGTTATATTAGGTCATTCAGCCAACATCCCAACAATCGATCAAATTAGTATCATGAAATCCAGTTAGTTTCTACAAGAAGGGACATATTGGAAAATGAACAACATGAAATCCAGTTAGTCAGGCTGGCAAGCTAATAAGTTGGTAAGCTGCTATGCTGGCAAGCTGAGAAGCTGCAAGCCGAGAAGCTGCAAGCCGAGAAGCTGCAAGCCGAGAAGCTGCAAGCTGAGAAGCAGCAAGCTGAGAAGCTGGCAAACTTGCAGAATCAGCACAGCTGATTAAGTTAACAGACCCAGTAGAGTCAGCGATGCTGGCATGACCGACAGCATCACCTCACCATAGCCGGTTAAGACGGATGACGACCGCTATCCCTCTTAACGCTGGCTGAGCGAGCGATTAGCCATTGCTTGCGTAAGGCCAAATAGCGGGGGATAGCATCGTTTCTCAGTCACATAAGCTTCGATACTAAAAATAAAAGCCTGCTTCCAAATCAGGAGATTTCGAGCGGAAATCTTCTGATCTTGAAAGCAGGCCCCACTATGGAGTAGTCGTCCTCCATGCCCATTCATCTATTCACAATCATGCTCGGCCGGTGCTTACTCTCTCAGCCCATGAACGACGGACTGGTAAACATCATCGAAAGTTACGCCATGCCGACGTGCAGCGCTAGCCACATCCTCATATTCAGGAGTCGCTTTCAAACGCTCTCCACGCCATATTCCTTCCTTGACCCGTATTTCGCCATAAGGCGTTTCCCTCCTGGTAATCGTGCGTTCCAGTGCGCTTCGCTGCAGGAAGCTTCTGCGGACGCCGAATGTAGAAGATTCCTTGAATAAGATGGCTTCCAGCTCGTCCGCTTGCTCAGGAGAAGATAATACCGTTATAAGTGTACCGGGACGATTCTTCTTCATCTGAACCGGCGTGTAATAGACGTCCTTCGCCCCCTCGCGAAACAAGGACTCCATCAGATAGCCGAGCGCCTCGCCCGGCATATCGTCTACCTGTGCTTCCAGCACCGCAATCTGCTCCTGATGACGATCCGTTCGATTAGCAGGCTCATTTTTGTTAGAGGGATCAATGATAAACGCCCTTAATATATTGGGGTGGGCAAAATCCTTCGTTCCCGCGCCATATCCTATATGCTCTATAGTGGAAGGAGGCAGATGCTCCAGTTGCTTCGCCAGCGCTCTGACGATGCCCGCTCCGGTCGGCGTCGTCAGTTCGCCCTTCGCATTGAAGTCGGCAAGGCGCAGCCCTTTCAACAACTCTGACGTCGCCGGCGCCGGCAGCGGATATAGCCCGTGCGCCATGCGCATATAACCGTAGCCCGTCGCCACGGGACCCGCATAAATATGCTCGACCTGAAGCGATTCCAGCGCCAGACAGACGCCGATAATGTCGATAATGGAGTCCATGGCGCCAACCTCGTGGAAGTGCACGTCTTCAATGGATATGCCGTGTATCTTAGCTTCCGCGACGGCAATCTCCTGAAAGATGCGGCAGCTTCTCTCCTTCACCCTTGACGGCATATCACTCTCTCTGATCATCGCGAGAATGTCCTTCGCCTTGCGATGATCATGATCATGATGATGCCCATGGTCGTGATCATGACTGTGCGCATGATGATGCCCATGACCGTGATCATGGCTGTGCTCATGATGATGCCCATGGTCGTGATCATGGCTGTGCGCATGACTGTGCGCATGACTATGCCCATGACCGTGATCATGGCTGTGCTCATGATGATGCCCATGGTCGTGATCATGGCTGTGCTCATGATGATGCCCATGGTCGTGATCATGACTGTGCGCATGACTGTGCGCATGACTATGCCCATGACCGTGATCATGGCTGTGCTCATGATGATGCCCATGGTCGTGATCATGCCCGCTTTCGCCGTCCAGCTTCACCTTCAGATGCAGCCCTCTCATGCCGCAGCGCATCACCTGATTGGTCTCCAATTCGAACGGATCAATGGGAAGCCGCTTCAATTCGGCGGCAACATACTCCCTGTCCGCGCCAAGATCGAGTAAAGCGGCAAGGGTCATATCTCCTGCGATTCCGTATGAGCAGTCCAAGTATAACGACTTCATCTCTCTCCCCCGCTCTCTTCAACCAGCTGCAAAATATTCGCCGCCTGATAGCCGGCTCCGAAGCCATTGTCGATATTAACGACCGATACGCCTGCGGCGCACGATGTCAGCATCGCGAGCAGTGGAGTCAGCCCTTGGAAGTGGGCGCCGTAACCGACCGACGTCGGCACTGCGATGACCGGACGGCGAACCATGCCGCCTACAACGCTCGCCAGAGCGCCTTCCATTCCCGCTACAACAATGAGAACGCTGGCTTCCCTTATTTGCGAACGATAAGCCAGCAAGCGGTCAATGCCCGCGACTCCTACGTCGAAAATGCGTTCCACTTGGCAGCCTAGCCATTCCGCAGTACCCGCCGCTTCCTCCGCTACCGCAATATCTGATGTACCTGCGCTAAGCACCAGCACTTTGCCCGGCAACTGCCGGTCCCTTCTGCTATAGGTCAGCAATCGCGAAGACTCATCCAGCTTCGCATCCGGATATATCTTCGACACTTCCGCAGCTGCCTCGTCCGACGCCCGCGTCACCATCGCGCAGCCATGCGCTTCCACTAGCGTGCGGAAGATGGCCGCAATCTGTTCCGGCGTTTTGCCCGCGCCAAATACGATCTCGGGATGTCCCGTCCGTTGCTCTCTGTCGATGTCAATTTTGCCAAATCCCAAGTCCTGGAATCCACTCATCATTGCGCCACATCCAAACTTCTGTTCATGCTGCCGCTCTTATAACCCGCCAGATCCATCGTAACGAATTGATAGCCGAAGCCTTGCAGCGCCTCATGAATCGATTCCCTGTGTTGCATGACGATAGGCAAGGCATCGGCCTCCACTTCAATTCTGGCCATATCCCCATGCGTGCGCACCCGGACTTGCCTGATGCCCAGCTTTCGCAGGAACAGCTCCGACTTCTCGATCCGGCTGAGCTTCTCTTGCGTAATCCGTTCACCGTAGGCGACACGGGAGGACAGACAGGCGAAGGAAGGCTTATCCCAATTCGGCAGACCCAGCTCTTTGGCAAGCAGACGAATTTCATCTTTATATAACTCCGCTTCCTGCAGAGGCCCGCGAACGCCGTGCTCCTTCGCCGCTTGCGTGCCGGGGCGATGCTCGCTCATATCATCCGCGATCAAGCCGTATACGATTCCTTTATACCCCGTCTGCTCCATGATCGGCTTAATCTCCGTGAACAACCCTTGCTTGCAGAAGTAACAACGGTTCTTGTCGTTCTCCGCATATCCGGGAATAGACAGTTCCGATGTCTCGATCACTTTGTGCTGCACGCCCAGCTGCTGCGCGATTGCGATTGCCTCCTGCAGCTCGCTGGACGGATACGTTTCCGAATCGGCAGTAACAGCAAGCACGCGCTCTTTCCCCAGCGCATCAATGGCCCCCTTAAGCAGCAAGGTGCTGTCCACTCCCCCCGAGAAGGCAACGACGACACTATCCATCTGGCGCAATACCGTCTTCAGTCGCTCATATTTGTCCCATGGCATCTTAAGCAGCAACTCCTTCCTCTAATCCGGTTTCAAAACTATTGCTTGCCTATATCGTCATCGCGCCGAAGCCGCCGTCCACGCGGATAAACGTGCCAGTAACGAAGCCGGAAGCCTTCTCCGATGCGAGCCATACCGCCGCTCCCTGCAGCTCCTCCGGATTGCCGAATCGGTTCATCGGCGTATGGTTCATTATCGCCTCCACGCGCTCCGGCTTCAATATTTTACGATTTTGCTCCGCCGGGAAGAAGCCCGGTATAATCGCATTCACACGGATATTATGCTCGGCGAACTCCCGTGCCAGGAACTGTGTCATATTGTTGACGCCGGCCTTGGAGATGGAATAAGTGAATACCTTCGACAGCGGCGGTCCGGAAGAGACGGAGGAGATATTAATGATGCTTCCCCCTTGCCCTTGCCGAATAAGCACTTCGCCGAATACTTGGGAAGCCAGCATGACGCTCTTCAGATTCACATCCAGAATGGAATCCCACTCCTCCTCCTCCAGCTCGAAGAACGGCGTGGCGCTGTTCGTTCCGGGACAGTTCACCACGATATCGATGCGGCCGGTCCAAGCCTTCACTTCCTCGGCTACGCGGCGCAGATCCGCCTTGCTTGTCGCATCCGCCTGGAATTTCTCGCTGCGTCCGCCCGCTTCCACGATGCTCGCCTTCACTTCCTCCGCCTTCTCCTGATTCCGCCCTACGACGGCAACCGCGCAGCCATGCTGTGCCAGCCCTTTGCTGATCGCGCCGCCCAGCACCCCATTGCCGCCAAATACAACCGCAGTCTTGCCCGTCAAATCGAATAAGTTCACCATAGCACTCTCCATTTCTCCTTATTTAGGATGAATATGATTTATGATTTTTGGAATTCGCTTATTTCATCGAACGAAGCCTTCAGCGCTTCATACGTTCTTCTATAGATCGGCAGAATCCGCTCGTATACCTCATGATGCTGCTCATTGACGGCATAAAGGCTGCCTCCGCCCTTCTTCCAGCCGGGATCGATCGACTGCGTCACACCAAGCGCATACAGGGCCAGCTTGGCCGCGCCAAGGCCGGAGCTCTCGATATCGTCCGGCACCCGGGTCGCAACGCCGGTAATATCGGCCATCATCTGGCGCCAGAGCAGTGAGTTGGCAAATCCGCCGGATGCCCATAGCTCTCCGATGCCGCCGCTTAACTGCTCCATGGAGCGGACTACGCTCGCGATCTGGTACATGACTCCTTCCATAACGGCGCGGACCATATGTCTCTGCTTATGAGACAACGTCAGCCCGACGAAGGCGCCTCTGGCGTTGGCATTGTAGTACGGCGCACGCTCGCCCGTGAACAGCGGCAGACAGAGCAGCCCATTCGATCCCGGCGCGACAGATGCGGCCCATTCGTTCATCGCCGTCAGCACGTCCCGATCCGACAGCTCTTCTCCGAAGTGATCGTACAGCAGCTCCTTGACCCACTGCAGCGCGATGCCGCCATTGTTCACGGCACCGCCGATGACCCAATGCCGCTCCGTCAAGCAGTAGCAGAACAAGTCGCCTGCAGGATGCGTCAGCGGCCGGCTCAGCGTCGTGCGTACCGCTCCGCTCGTCCCGATGGTGACAGCCGCTGCCTCCGGGCTTACAATACCGAGCCCCAGATTGGCCAGCACGCCATCGGACGAACCGACGACCACCGGCACATCTGCATCCAGCCCAAGCAGCTGACGGGCATTCTCCCGCATGCCGTGCAAGACCGCCGTCGTCGGCACCAGCCCCGGCAATTGCGACGGCAGCACGCCTGCCACCGCCAGCGCTCCCTCATCCCAATCCAGCGTCTCGATATTGAACAGCCCCGTCGCACCGGCAATGGAATAATCCGTCACATACCGTCCGAACCAGCCATGCAAGATATACTCCTTGATCCCGACGAACATCTCCGCCTGACGGAAAGTCTCTTCATCCTGCTCCTTCATCCACATGAGCTTGCACAGAGGCGACATGGGATGGATCGGCGTCCCCGTTCGACGGTAAATGTCAAGGCCGAGGCCGCTCTCCTTAAGCGCATCCGCTTGCTGTATGCTGCGCTGATCCGCCCAGGTGATGCACGCCGTCAGCCTGTTCCCCCCGCCGTCGATGGCAATAAGGGAATGCATCGCTGAGCTGAAGGAGATGCCATGCAGATCCGCAGCGCACAGACCCGCTTCCTCCATCACCTTGCGAATAGCTTGCGCCACTGCCGCGGCCATCTCGTCCGGGTCCTGCTCCGCGTATCCCGGCTGCGGCACGTGGAGCGGATACGGGATGGAGCAGGAAGCCCCGATTCTCCCTTGCTCATCGACAGCCATCGCCTTCGTGCTCGTCGTTCCGATATCGACAGTAAGGACGACTTTGGATGTCAATGTCATTTCACCAGATACCCGCTTTCATCGAATGCCAGCTCGTAAGGCTCCGTCAGTATCTCGATATCCGGATGGCGTCTGGCCTCCTCCAGCAGCGTCTCCGAGATCTCGATCTCTCCCAGATGGAGCGTGTCCTTAATCCGAACCATCCGGCATGTCGTGTAATCCAGAATGTTGCACGTCTTCACCGCCGCCTTGATGGCGTCGCGGTCGCTCGGCAGCGTCGTGGCAATCTTGGTCGGGGCGCATACCGTCGAAGTCAGTCCATTCGCATAGGTAACCGGCCAATCCGATTTTTCCACCAGCCGCGACGTCGTGAAGTCCGCCGTACCTACGCCGTTCGCATTGCCCTTCGTCTCCGGCGTCAGATCCAGCACGACCATCTTGCCTACTTCGGGACCTCCATGCGCATAAGGGGTAGGATAACGTCCTGTCACGTTGGGGTCCATGCCGTCGCCGCTAATGTTCTTGCCGATATAATCGATCACAAGCACATCGATGTGCGGGAAGAGCAGCTTCGGCAGCCGCGCCTTCGCTTCCACCAGCAGCGCCGGCTCCTCGGCCTCCACCTCATCGGCAGCCAGCACTTCTATGCGGCATGTCTCGTCATACGCATTCTCCACCAGCGCCACGCCGAACAGAATCGGCAGCTTGCCCATCATCACCTTCGCCATCTTCGGCACATTCTCTGCCATATGGGCGAACCCGAGCTGATGACAGGCTTCAGCCCCCTTCTGCTTGCCAAGGCCGATTGAGATCATCTTCATAATACCGCTTTCAACCGTTCCCCTGAACGCCGTATGCGGCTTGACCCGGTTAATGACGACGATCGCGTCCGCTTCCGAGGCAATTCGGTCGACGTAGACGGGAAGCCCGTTCTCCAGCTGATCCAGCTTGACGACTTCCATCGACGACTCGATTGGCGCGCCTACCGACTCCTCCGTAATGCCCAGATGCTCCAGCACTTCCTTCTGTCCCTCATCCGTCGCTCCACCATGGGAGCCCATGCAAGGAACGATGAACGGCTTCGCATCTCTCTCCTTTATCGCGTCAATCAACGTTTTCGTCAGCGAGACGATATTGGCGATGCCTCTGCTCCCCACCGCCACCGCTACGCGCTGCCCGGGTTTGATCCCGTCCATAGCAGGAGCGGCCTGCAGCTTTTCTTCCAGCACCCGAGCCGGATTTTCCAGCTTCATATCATCGAATTTCTGCCTGATCCGCACCATTCTCGGCACCGGGATCGGCTCCAGCATTTTGCTTAATATATTCATCTTCCCGCTCTCCCCTCGCATTCCAGTCACCTCTATCAATTGGTATGGATCGACCATCTTACCCCATTATATCAATTGCGCCCTGCGAAAATCTTACCTCCTGTTGTCACAAATGAAAGAAAGACTTAATTCTTATTGCACCAAAAGAAAAACACCAGCCTCCGCGTTGACTGATGTCCCTTTTTCTGCGAATCGCTGCCTTACGGCTTGGCGATTGCCCTTCATGTCAGCTGAATGTTGAAATACGTCCTGAGCGCTTCCTTGTATTCGTCTTCCGTCTCCGGCACAAAGGCATGAACACCTTTGTCGTCGAAAATGCGGAATTCCTCGCCCGCCACCGTATTGCGACCTGTACTCGTACGGACAGCCAGCATAGCGCCTTGTCTGAAAACGGAGTCCTCCGCATGCTCGCACCAGAAGGAAGGCATAATGAAATCCTTCTCATATTGAGGCTCCTCCGTGAAGGAATAGATGCGCTCCCAGCTTCCGTGCTTGAGCTCGCACAGCAGCCAGCCGAATTCATCGTCGCGCTCCAGCTTGTAGCATTCATCCCCTTGTACTTGCTCCAGTCCCTCCACCATGCGGATCGGCCGGCGCGGCACGATGCCCCCTACGCCTACATCGACCAAATAAAACTCTCCCTCGGCCTCCACCTTCAGCACTTGATGGCGGCGCTTCGGCGGCATATTCTGCTCCTGCCTCCAGAACCGGGCCACCCGGTCATGCACCGTATAGCCGAGCTGCCGCAGCAGCCAGCCGAACAACGCATTCAGCTCGAAGCAGTAGCCGCCGCGCTGCCGGTACACAATTTTGTCCAGAAGATCCGGAATTTCCAACGATAGCGGCTTCCGGTTCAGAATATCCAGATTTTCATAGGGCACGGTATGCAAATGGCTGTTTTGAAGCTCGGACAACAGCGCTGCGTTCGCACGGCTTGCTTCTTCATGACCGATACGCTTCAAATAGGCCCGTACATCTTGCTTTACAGTTTCCGTCTGATTCATGCTACTCCCCCTAATCGTACTTCCGCCGGATTTATAGTCACTGTGATAACTTCTTTCATTCATCCAGCTATTCCTGCCAATCAAATCTAATGGATAGTGAAAACCCCCAGGCAACTATCAGGAAAGAACAAGTCGCCAGGCTGAACTCCAAATCGCCCTTCAAGCCGGGAGCTTATACGCAGCGCTGCGGCTACGTATGCTCGGAGAACCGGGATGGCGACATATGGTGATATCGCTTGAATTGCTTCGAGAACGTATAAGGATCGGGATATCCCAGCTGGTAGGCAATCTCCTTCACCGATCGTTCTCCTTCCAGAAGCAGCTCCCGGGCACGATTCAAGCGAATACGGGTAATATAGTGTTGCGGCGTGAACCCGATGTTCGCTTTGAAAAACGTATAGAAGTACTTCGGGGACATGCCAATCCTCTCCGCCAGCCGCTCGGCCGTTATCGGCTCTCCGACGTGCTCGTCGATATAGTGAAGGATCGGCTGCAGGCGTGCGAGCGCTCTTGACGAACCTTGCGACTTCCGGCTCGCTTCATCATGATCCGGAATGGGAATGGCAAGCAATCTGGCCAGCAAGGCAAGGAAATAACCTCTCAGCAAGAGCGAGGCCATCGGCTTATTCTCTCTATAGGCCTGGAATGCTTGGCGCAGCATCCCCGCCTCCTCTTGGACGAGCCTGTTAGAGATGACGCCCATACTCACAAATTCATGCAGGATGTTGTCCCGTTCGCCCAGCGAGAAGTCGAAATGAATGAACAGATGGCTGCATGACGACTGGTCGCATCTGGCCGTGTACGCTATCTCGGGATGAAAGAAGACTAGATCGCCCTCGCGGGCTGCCGCTGTTCTTCCTGCAAATCCGAGACTGACTTCCCCTTCCGTTATCATCCACACATCGTAGTCGGGATGGCGCTTCCTCTCTACCCAGCCGGCCTCATGGCTCGCATAGCCGTAATTGTTCAGCTTCAGCTCCGCATCGTCGCCAAGCCTGTCCAAAATGCTTCGTTCCACTTCCCGCCCCCCATTTCGTACTATTGGCAATATTATGATGGACTTTGTTGAATAATAGGGATTTCAAAAGGAGTGATGAATCGTACTCCCAGACATCAAGCCATACTATAAGCTATTCTACTCCTCTTCCCACCAACGTACAATGATAGACAAAACCACGCTTGATCCAGGAGGGATTGTACGATGATACAAATAGGCTGGTGTGCGGGAATTCAGCAAGCCGGGATGCTGGCAGAGTCGAAGCTTGATTACATCGAATGTCCTCTTTCTTCACTGCCCCTAGAAGGAAACGAAGGGGAATTAGCCGAGCAACTGGCACGGTATGCCGAAGCTGACATTCCTGTACGGGCGATGAACTTATTCGCGCCTGGCGGCATGAAGCTGGTAGGGCCGGACAGCCAGCCCGACCGCTTCCGGCGGTACGCATACCGGGCAGGAGAAGCTGCCAGCCGGATAGGCGCCGAAGTCGTTGTGCTCGGCAGCGGCGGAGCCCGCAAGGTTCCGGATACGTGGGAGCGTCAGCGGGCCGAGCAGCAATTGCTGGAATGTCTGTCGATTATCGCGGAGGAGTGGCGCGGCACGGAAGTAACGCTGGCACTGGAGCCGCTGAATCGGAAGGAGACGAATCTGATCAACAGCGTCTCCGAGGCGGTCCGCTTCGCTTCGCAGATCAACGCCCCTGCCGTACGCGTGCTTGCGGACTTTTATCATATGGATGAGGAGAATGAGCCTCTGGACACCCTTGTCGCTTATAAGGACTGGATTGCCCATATCCATATAGCCGACACCGGACGTCTGGCGCCCGGAACAGGTGTCTACCCCTACGACGAATTCATCGCGACTCTTGCCGCGATAGACTATAAAGGCATGATTTCAGCGGAATGCGGCAGATGGCCGGAGTCGGATGAAGCTCTGAATGACAGCATTGCATTCATGGCAGCGATGAGAGAGCGGATCGCGGACATGGCACGCACGAAGTCGTCGGGCCATGCGTAATTCTGTCGTGCGTTACGTTAATCCCTGCTCACCCTTACGCGCTTCTTGTTCAACCTTATGCTATTCTTGCTCTACTTTACATGATGTGGTAATGTAGTTGTATTCTAATTTCTTATGAGGAGGTGCGCAGGATGCAATTGAATGTGATGGCCGAGCTCTTGAATGCTCTACGTTCGCAGCTGCTAGGCATATTCCATGATTTCCTAGTCAACGGGATACGTATGTCTAATTTCAGCCATTCGAATAGAGTCAACCATTCAAGAGAAATGACCATCCTGCCACTGCCTTAACGATACGAGCCGATTCATTCGGGGGCCGCGGGGACATTTCCCTGCGGTCTTTTTTTGCGTGCACGTCCAACAGGGGATTGCCGGGGTGGTCATCATAAGGAGACGAGATTATGATGATCATACAATGCCAAGAGGTACAGAAAGGGTTCGGAGCAGAGTCTGTTCTGCTGAACGTCACTTGCGAGATTGGAGAGAAGGAACGCATAGGCTTAATCGGCCGTAACGGCTGCGGCAAATCCACATTGTTCCGCTTGCTTAGCGGGAAGGAGACACCTGATGCGGGCAGCATAGCTATTCGAAGAGGGACTCGCATCGGCTATCTGGAGCAACTACCGCATAGCGGAGAGCACGATACGGTGCTTGATGTGCTGAAGCGGGCATTCTCGGAAGCGATGACGTGCATGTCTGCAATGAGCGAGCTGGAACGGCTGCTGGCAGCTTCAGGCGGGGACGGCGGAACGGAAGGCAGGGAATTGGAGGAGCTGCTCCTGCAATACGGCGAGCTGCAGGAACGATTCCAGCTGCTGGGCGGATACGAGATCGACGCACGCATCGGCAAGGTGCGAAGCGGACTCGGCATACCCGAAGAACAATTGGACCGCTCCTTCCACTCTCTGTCCGGAGGCGAGAAGACGAAGATCGGCCTCGCCGTTATTTTGCTGGAGGAGCCGGATCTGTTGCTGCTTGACGAGCCGACCAACCATCTGGATATGAACGCAATCGATTGGCTGGAGCAGTTCCTGCAGCAATATTCCGGCACCGTAGTCGTCATCTCGCATGACCGTTACTTCCTGGATCGGGTCGCGGCGACAATGATAGAGATCGAAGATGGCGAAGCCATTACCTATCATACCAATTACTCCGGCTTCCAGCAGGAGAAGGAGGCTCGGCTGCTGAAGCAATTCGCTGATTATCAGGAGCAGCAGAAGAAAATCAAGAAGATGAAAGAAACGATCAAGCAGCTCATTGAGTGGGGCAACCGTGCCAACCCGCCCAATCCCGGCTTCCATCGCCGCGCTGCCTCCATGCAGAAGGCGCTCGACCGTATGGAGAAACTGAAGCGTCCCGTGCTGGAGAAAAGAACGATGGAGCTGGAGCTGAGTCAGGGAGACCGTACCGGTGTCCAAGTGCTCGTGCTCGACAAAGTGGCCAAGCGATTCGGAGACCGTATCTTGTTCGGACAGGTGAATGAGGTGCTGCGCTACGGTGAACGTGTCGCTCTCCTGGGAGACAACGGTACAGGCAAGAGTACGATGCTGAAGTGCATAATGGGTCTGGAGCAGCCCGACGAAGGGGAAGTACGGCTCGGCTCCAGAGTAGATATCGGTTATCTGGCTCAGGAAGCGGCGCCGGCGGACGAGAGTGTGTCCGTGCTGAACTACTTCCGGGCAGCAGTCGGCATGGAGGAAGGTCAGGCGAGAGGACAGCTTGCCCGCTTCCTCTTCTGCGGAGCTGACGTGTTCAAGGCAATCGGGTCGTTGTCGGGCGGCGAGTGGAGCCGACTTCGCTTCGCCTTGCTTATGCATCAGCAGCCGAACCTGCTCATACTGGATGAACCGACGAATCATCTGGACATCGATTCCCGTGAAGCGTTGGAGGAAGCGCTGGAGGACTATCCCGGCACGGTGCTCGCCGTCTCGCATGACCGCTACTTTATCAACCGGCTGGCCAAGCGGGTATGGTCGCTGGAGCTGGCCGGTCTGCGAAGCACAATTGGCAATTACGAGGACTATCGGGCGGATCAGGAGAAGCGGAGGTCGGCTGTCGTAGAGGCACAGGATGGAGAACGGGGATCTGGAACCGACGGGGGCGGCCATCGGAAGCGAGACGAGAGCAGGAGGGCATCGATTCGGGATGAATCCGCCGGCAACATGCAGCGACTGAAGAGAGACGAGCGGGCAATGAGATCGTCTCAGAATGGAGCCGAGCGGTCCCGCAAAGCTGCAAAAGGCAGCCGCAGTTCCTCTGCAACGGCAGCTGCTTCCTCAGGTGGCGGCAGCCTGCAGCAGCTGGAGAGAGACATCGCAGGGCTGGAGCAAGCACTGGTCTCGATCGATGACGCCATGATGATTACCGAGCATGCTACGGACGCCGGTAAGCTTGCCGAACTGCAGCATGAGCGTGATACGCTGCAAGTCAAGCTGGATGAGCTGTACGAGAAGTGGTTGAAGGCCTCGAATTAACCCGTCCGCCTGGATAAAGCGCATCAAGAAATCTCTCCATTGCTGGCACATATCATGCTTCGTCAGCATATACGGAGAGATTTCTTTGCATTTGAAGCGTCCGAAAATATCTTTCTATGCCGGGCGTATAATGGCAGTCGCTCCAATTCCCATTGACAAAAGGTAATGGATAACATAAGATTCACCTATCTGACAGGTGGAAAGGAAAGGATGAGCGAAATGACGCGAATCATTAAAAAGCAGCATGTGCACGAGCTTGTTGCAGAAGAGATTCAGAAATATATCGAGGACAAAGAACTGAAAGAGGGGGACAAGCTCCCGTCTGCCGAGCAGTTGACGCGTTTGTTCGGCGTCGGACGGTCGTCGCTGCGCGAAGCGCTGCGCTATCTGGAAGCCATCGATGTCATTAAGGTCATTAACGGCAAAGGAATCTACGTTCACGATGCCGGCTCCTACCGATACAGCGGCAAGGTCAAGGTAGAGAACGAGAAGAAGTTTCTGCTGCACATATTGGATGTCCGCAGAGCGCTTGAAGGCAAAGCGGTAGAGCTTGCGGCGAAGCGAATCAGCGACGAAACGATTCAGAAGATGAAGCACATTCTAGATGAATACGACGACCGGAAACAGCGCGGACAAGATACTTCCAACGTCGATTTCCGCTTCCACCAGCTTATCTATGATGCAGCTGCCAATCCGCTCCTCCATAGTGTGTACGAATCGATTTCCGCCCTAATTGAGCGATTCTTCTCCGGACCGTTCGGCGTCAAGGAGCTGTTCGACGACACATACCCTTTCCATCACACCATGTTCGAAGGCATCGCCAATCACGATGCGGATCACGCACTGGCGGAATTCCACAAAATGATGGACATTATCGAGGAAACGATCAGAAAATACTAGTTGCATTATATAGTATAGACTTCTTTCTAGCTGGAATTTGTACAGTTATTATTGTTGAAATTGCGCATTCATAAATCCATAAGTGGAAAATGTACAGTTAAAATTCGTCACTCGGCGCTATAATGCCAATATCGAGCAAAATAAGATCATAAAATCCAGTTCATCGAGAAAGTATGGTTCATTCTGGGAAATGAACCGCTCCAGCCCCATTTTTTCATTGACAAAATGAAAAGGCTTACAGTATAGTTAACCTATCATACAGGCAGAAAGTATGAAACTATGACAGGGGGATTACACATGCGAATGAAATCAGGCAAAAAGTTGGCTACACTGGCATTATCGATGACGCTGCTTACCGGCTCATTGGCTGCATGCTCTTCCGACAATTCCAACAGCAACCCCAAGAACAGCGGAAGCGACAAGCAAGACAACAAACAGATTACGCTGCGCATGATTGAGAGCTTGACCAGTCCTTCCAGGACGGAAATCATTCAAGCAAGCATTGACAAGTTCGAAGAGCAAAACCCCGATATCAAGGTAGAACTTATCTCGCCGCCATTCGATCAGGCGGACAATAAAATCAGAACCATGCTTGGCGCGAAGCAAGAGCTGGATGTGCTGGAGGTTCGCGATCTGAACGTAGCGGAGTTCGTCAACAACGGATACGTCGAGCCGTTGAACGAATTGACGAAATCATGGGACGACTTCAGCACGGTAACGGCAGTGGCGCAATCTGTAGCTACAGTCGGCGACAAGCTGTACTTCATCCCGAACGGATTGTACCAGCGTCAATTGTTCTATCGCGCGGACTGGCTGAAGGACGCCGGACTTGAAGTGCCGACAACTTACGAAGAGATTGTCAACGCCTCCATCAAGTTGACCGATACGGCGAACAACCGTTACGGCTTCTCCTTCCGCGGCGGCCCGGGCGCGAATTCCGTCCCGGATACGATGATTCAGGCATACAACTCCGAGATTATCAATGTCGACGACGCGATGTTCCTGAAGGATGGCGGCACTATCTATTCCTCTCCGGAAGCGAAGTCCGCATTGGAGCTGTACTTGAAGCTGTACAAGGAAGGCTCCCCTCCAGACTCCATCAACTGGGGATTTCAGGAGCAAGTGCAAGCCTTCACATCAGGGGTGACAGCATTCCTGCTGCAGGACCCCGATGTCATCCAGGTGCTGGCTGACGGCATGGAGGAAGGCACCTGGGCAACGGCTCCGATGCCTACGGGACCAGCCGGGAAGGCCCTGATCGCTGCCGGCGGCGCAGGCTGGGGCATCTCCACCAATTCCAAGAACAAGGAAGCGGCTTGGAAGCTGATCGCCTTCTTATCTTCACCGGAGGAGAATACGGCATTATCGAAGAGCCACGGCACCGTTCCGATCCACTCCTCCGCTACGGAAGACGAATTTTTCCAGAGCGGTCCTTACAAGACGCTGCTGGATATGACGAACAAGCCTGACACCTTCATCAACTACAAGCCGCCGTTCCAATACCCGGCTAACGGCAAGTGGGGAACGGTCGCAATGGAATCCGGCCAGGCAATGCTGCTGGGCCAGACATCGCTTGACGATACGCTGAAGCAATGGGATGACTATTGGGCAGCGGCCAAGGCGGAGCTTAATAAATAAAGAGATGAGATGGGTAGCTTATAAGGCTGCCCATCTCATTTCCAACATAAGGCGGTGAATGTATTGTTCAGTAAGCGTTCCTACATCGTACTCAGCTTGCTTCCGGCCCTGCTGCTGCTGCTAATATTTACGTTCTATCCATTCCTCCAAGGCGTTGTCATGGCATTTCAGAACTACGTGCTGTTCGACTTGTCCAACGTTCACTTTATCGGACTGGACAACTTCGCGGAAGCGTTCCGGGATGCCAAATTTCTGAAAGCGCTGACCAATAGCGGCTACTGGGTGTTCTTCTCCCTCACGTTCCAGTTTCTGCTGGGATTGTCGCTGGCTTTGCTGCTTCGCAAGCCGTTCCGCGGCAGAGGGATCTACCAGGGATTCGTATTTTACTCCTGGGCGTTGTCCGGCTTTCTGATCGGACTCATCTGGAAGTGGATGTTCAACTCCCAGATCGGCGTCATTAATGACATTCTATTGCGAACAGGATTAATCGAGAATCGTATCGGCTTCTTGTCCGACCCGGACTGGGCGATGGTATCCGTCATTATTGCCAACGTCTGGTACGGCATCGCTTTCTTCGCCATCATGCTGCTCGCCGCTCTGCAATCCGTTCCTGCCGACCTGTATGAAGCGGCGGATATGGACGGTGCAGGCGTCATTCGCAAATTTTTCAACGTGACATTCCCTTACATTTTGCCAACCATTATCGCAACAACGCTGCTGCGGGCGATATGGATATTCAACGACCCGACCATTATATACGGCTTGACGAACGGCGGACCCGCCGGCACGACGCATATCCTCTCATCGCTAATGCTGGAGGAGATATTGTATGGGGGCAACTACGGCATGGCGTCCGCGATCGGCGTCATCATGATTGCCATCCTTATGCTTTATACAATCTTCTATTTATTCGTGACCAAATCGGAGAAGGTGGGTGACTTTTAAATGAATAAACAATCACTCCCCCTTACCGGACTGAAGGTGCTGTACCTGGCTCTGCACTTTGTTCTGATGGTCTTCCCGCTCTATTGGATCGTCATCACGTCGCTGAAGCCGCAGAAGGAAATATTCGCATTCCCGATCCGCTACTGGCCGGAACAGTTCACACTCGATAACTATATCCAAATTTTCAAAATATCGAAGTTCCATATTTACATCGGCAACAGTCTGTTGATCTCCATCACAGCGGCCGTCATCGTCATCTTCATTGCTATTCTAAGCGGCTATGTGATGGCCCGATTCAAATTCAGAGGACACAAACAGATTATGATGGCTTTCTTCTCAACTCAGATGCTGCCGGGATTCATCGCGCTGGCTCCCTTGTATCTGCTGATGAGCGACCTTGACCTCATTAATACCCGGATGTCGCTCGTCATCAGCTATACGGTTATGCTTATTCCATTCTCCACCATTATGCTGCGCGGATTCTTCCAGCGTATTCCCGGCAGTCTGGAGGAAGCGGCCATGATCGACGGATGCTCCCGATTGACCGCCTTGCTCAGAGTCATCATTCCCATTATGATGCCGGGCATCGCCTCCACCTTCATCTTCGCATTCGTGCAGAACTGGAATGAGCTGTTCATGGCCGTTATGTTCATTGACGACGAGGCGCTGAAGACGATACCTGTAGCGATGAACTCCTTCGTTATGAAGTTCGATGTCGATTGGGGCGCCATGTCGGCCGGGACGGTGCTGTCCGTCATACCGACCGTTGTCTTGTTCGCTTTCGCCCAGCGGTTCATCGTAGAAGGGCTGACACAAGGAGCGGAGAAAGGATAACACATTATGGCAGAGACAAAAGGATGCGACATCATGGAGAGAAGCAATGGAAGGAACGACGTCTATTCACAAGTGGCTCACGACGAGATCGATTTGCAGCATTCCGGCGCAGTGACGATTCCCGTCTATCAAAACAGTCTGTTCGCCTTCCCCAATCATGAAGCGTTCGATCAGGCGATGCGGGATGTCTTGTCCGCTACCGTCTATTCCCGGGGCAACAACCCGACCGTACAGTATTTGGAGAGAAAAATAGCGGAACTGGAACGAGGTGAGCGGGCACGCTGCTTCGCATCCGGCATGGCCGCCATATCCAGCACGCTGCATGCGCTGCTGAAGACAGGCGATCATGTGGTCTGTGTAGATCAATCCTATGGCCCGACCCGTCAATATCTGGGGGAACTGTCGGATCGATTCGGCATTGCAGTCACTTATGTGGATGGCCGGGCTGTCGCTGACTTCCGGCAGGCGCTGCAGCCCCATACAAAGCTCATCTACTTGGAAAGTCCGACCTCCGGCCTGTTCCAACTGCAGGATCTGGAGGAGATTGCCAAGCTCGCCAAGGAAGCCGGCGTCCTGACTGCGATCGATAGCAGTTGGGCGACGCCATGCTTCCTGCAGCCGCTGTCGCTAGGCATCGATATTGTGCTTCACTCCATGACCAAGTACTTCTCCGGTCATAGCGACTGCTTGGGCGGTGTAGTCGTGACGCGGGCAGAGCTTATGAGAGAGATTGAGCAGCGGGGATACATGCTGCTCGGCGGAATTATGACCCCGCATACGGCATCGCTTATGATTCGCGGGCTTCGCACGCTGCCGCTGCGCATGGAGCGGCATCAGCAGAGCGGACTTGCGGTGGCGGAATATTTGCAAGCGCACCCTATGGTCGCATGCGTGAACCATCCCGGCCTCCCTTCCCATCCGCAGCATCAGTTGGCTCAGAAGCAGCTAAGCGGCTACAGCAGCCTGTTCTCCTTCGAAGCGAAGCTGCCCCTCCAGGTGATGAAGCAGTGGGCGGATACGCTGCAATACTTCCGCATCGGCGTCAGCTGGGGCGGGTACGAAAGTCTGGTGTCGGTGGGAGCGACCCCTGAGGCGCGCAACACGGATGGCGCCAGCCCGTCCCTGGTTCGCTTGTACGTCGGCCTGGAGGATACTGCGGCTCTGATTGAAGATATGGAGAAAGCATGGACGACGGTGATGCATGAATAGGACAAAGAAAGAGTCTTCCGTACGCAGCAAGCGCGTACGGAAGACTCTTTCTTATGCCATAAGCCAGCCGCAGTGTCGATTTCCTTTTACTCCTCTTTCCCCTCACCTTGCGGCTCCGCAAGCAGTTCCTCTTTCAATTCTTGCAGAAATTTCAGCTGCAGCTCGCATTGCTCGTAAATGTTCCGAAAAATAAAGTCTACATTGCGAGGAATCTCATAGTACTTCTCCTTCTCCCGCTGTCCCGCCTTCATCTCGTCATATACACTCTGAATGGCCTGCCGCTGCTTGCTCAATGCATCAGCGTGCTAGCGGACTAAATCGGGTTAACGCTCTCTTATGTCGTATTAAGCTGCATAACTGTGCTGTATATGATCTTCGCCATGCTGACATACGGCAATGTCAACACGCTTGAGAGAGATCGCTCGGCGTCGCGCAATACACTGCCTTAACACGTGCCTGATTGCCGCCCCCTCTGCTCACTGCGGTACGCAAAGGAGCCTCCGTTCCCTTCCTGCAGGACGAGTTCGGAGGCTTGTATGACGTATTTTTACTATTATAATAATCCGTATTCTCACTCAGCGATATCATGCACTGGCTGTACATTATTTTGTACACATCACGAACAAAAAAGGGAAGTCTTGTCGATCTCCCCCTAATGGCTTTATTTTAAGTTATACAGCTTTCACGTATTCATTTCATTGGAAATATATTTCATTTCGAAGTGTTGGAGAGCAAGCTGTCCCAGTATCGATTCGTGTCGTGCTTGTCCAATCTTCAGCTCTGTCACGTCTTCTGCTGTCTTGGCCAACGTTTCACGCATGCCCTCTATACTTCTCTCAATGCGATCCGTCCGATCTTTCAGCTCTGCGACATCGGATTTCAACTCTGCTACGCCCGACTTCAGCACAGTCACATCGGATTTCAACTCTGCTACGTCCGACTTCAGCACAGTCACATCGGATTTCAACTCCGCTACGTCCGACTTCAACACAGTCACATCGGATTTCAACTCTGCTACGTCCGACTTCAGCACAGTCACATCGGATTTCAACTCTGCTACGTCCGACTTCAGATCTGATACCTCTTCCCTCAGACTCGCCACTTCACCTTTAAGTCCGTTAAAACCTTCTTTCAAATCCGAGACATCACTGGCGAGACCGTCTAGCTTATCCAGCTTGCTGAGTACCAACGACATGAATTCCGCTTGTTCCATCGGCATAGCCCTCCCAAAACGTATGACATGCATACATTCATATTATACCACAGACATTAGAGGCGGGGGACGTGTGACATAACCTGATGAATTCTCAGAGAAATCGACTTACTTCTACATCATTATACTATTTCATCCAAAGTTTGTACAGAACATTTGTTCTTATTTTTGAATTCTGCAATATACATAATACAGGTACTGCCGTACTGCCGATTTACTAAGAACCAGCTGCAGCAACTTCTAATCACTACGAGGCTGATGCCGGATCATTGGAGAATTGAGGACGAGCAGCGGACTCATTTTATGCGGTTTTCGTACAAGCGCCATTCCAAATGGATGAGACTTACACTTTTTGTATGGTTTTTCGTTCCTACTTGGGTCTACTAAGCAAGTAAGGGGTTATCGCTCAAAATGGTCACATAGACTCAAAAAATAAGCGGGAATTGTGCGCTATCGCTCATTTTGGTCACATAGCCGCGCCAAACGTGCTTCATTCCTCCGAAAAGTAGGAGTTATCGCTCAAAATGGTCACATAGACTCGGAAAAATAGAGGTAGGCGTGCGCTATCGCTCATTTTGATCACATAGCCCCGCCAAACGTGCTTCGTACCGCCGAAAAGTAGGAGCTATCGCTCAAAATGGTTACATAGAAGCGGAAAAGTAGTGGGAATTGTGCGCTATCGCTCATTTTGCTCACATAGCTCCATCAAGCATGCCTCGTACCGCCGAAAAGTAGGAGCTATCGCTCAAAATGGTCACATAGAAGCGGAAAAGTAGTGGGAATTGTGCGCTATCGCTCATTTTGCTCACATAGCTCCATCAAGCGTGCCTCGTACCGAATGGACCTAAGTAGTAACGATAAATCATACAATTCCCCAACACTGACCGGCAGAGCTCATCGACAGCCCAGACCCAGCCTCACGTCTAGCTAGATTGCTACTGACAAAGGCTGTCGATGACCCGAAAAAGAGAAAGCTAAAAACCGAAAATGTGCCGGAACGGACAGCTCGGGGAGGCGGCGTTCGGTCAAGTAGCGGTCAACTAGCCCAGCATCGCGGCCTGACGCTTGTAATGATCCTCAAGCACGATGCACGCCATCGCTTCGATCACCGGAACGATGCGCGGACAGATGCACGGATCGTGGCGTCCGATCGTACGAATCTCCACTTCTTCTCCGTCTACGTTTCTTGTTTGCTGCGGCAATGAGATGGAAGAAGTTGGCTTCACCGCTACGCGGAATACGATCTCCTCGCCGGTGCTGATGCCGCCGATAATGCCGCCGGCATAATTGGTCACGAAGCCTTCGCTGTCCATCTCGTCATTATGCTCGCTGCCCTGCATAGCAGCAGCGGCGAAGCCCGCTCCGAATTCGATTCCCTTCACCGCTCCGATCGACAGCATCGCCTTGGCCAGCTCTGCATCCAGCTTGTCGAACACCGGCTCACCGAGACCCGGCTGCACGCCGCGAATCCGGCATTCTACTATGCCGCCGCAGCTGTCGCCGATGGACGCCAGATGCTCGATCTTCTGAATCATCTCCACAGCCGCTTCCGGATCTGCAGCCCGAACCGCATTCTGTTCAATGACCGATTCATCGAACGTTCGTCCCGCAATTCCGCCTACTTCTTGCGTGTAGGCCACCACCTGCACGCCTCTGCGCTCCAGCAGCTTGCGTGCTATGGCACCGCCGGCTACGCGTCCTGCCGTCTCCCTGCCGGATGCCCGGCCGCTTCCCCGGTGATCACGCAAGCCATACTTTTGCAGATAGGTGAAATCCGCATGACCCGGCCGGAAGGAATGCTGAATGTCGCTGTATGCGCTTGGTCTCATATCTTTATTGTGCAGAATAATAAAGAGGGGCGTTCCCGTCGTCTTTCCTTCGAATACACCGGATTGAATATAGACCGTGTCCGACTCCTTGCGCGGCGTCGTGACGGAGGACTGTCCGGGCTTTCTGCGGTCCATCTGCACTTGAATATAAGCTTCGTCTATCTCAACGCCGGGTGTAACCCCGTCCACGATGACCCCTACCGATTCTCCATGCGATTCTCCAAAGGTCGTAATCCGAAACATCTCGCCAAACGTATTGCCAGCCATTTCTCATCATCCTCTTCTAAGCGTTGTATTATGCATTATACCATTCACATGCAAGAGCAGCATGTCTTATCGCATCCCCACGTCCAATCCAAGCCCAATCAGCCGATCGAAGTAATCTGGACATGTCTTGGATACACAGCCGGGATTGCTGATACGAATATCGCCGCTCATCATGCCGATCAGGGATAGTGACATCGCCATCCGATGGTCGTCATGGGAATCCAGCAGAGCCGGCGCAGGCAGCCCCGGATAGACCGTTAATCCGTCCTCCGCTTCCTTGACGGTCAGGCCAAGCTTGCGCAACTCCGTACAGATCGCCGCAATGCGATCACATTCGTGATGCCGGATATGCGCCACATCCTTCAACGAGATTGGGCCGCTGGCGAATGGTGCCAAGGCTGCAACCGTAAGCGTCTGATCGGAGCATTCTCTCATGGAGAGCTCGAATCCCCCTCCCAGCCGTTCCGGCCCCTGCACCTCCACGAATCCGTCTCCTCTAATGACCGTGCATCCCATACGCTCCAGCACATCGAGCAGCATAATATCCGGCTGCCTCGTGCGATCGGCATGAATGCCCGCTGTCCTTATGCGCCCGCCTGTCAGAGCGGCGAGCGACCAGAAGTAACCGCAAGTGGATACATCCGGCTCTAGCCGAATATCTTGTGCCCTGTACGTCCCCTTCGGGACGGAGATGACACTGCCATCCGGCGACACCTCCGGCGAGATGCCGAATGTCCGCATCATCTCCAGCGTCATCTCCACGTATTCGCGCTGTACAACTTCTCCTTCGATATGAAGCACTAACGGCTCAGCCGCATAAGGCGCGGCCAGCAGCAATCCGCTAATGAACTGGCTGGAAGTCGAGCCCGGCAAAGTAACGTTGCCGCCCTTCAATCCGTGTGCTTCCAGCGTGAACGGAAGACACCGCTCCGCTCCCCCGTAGGTCAAGCCTGCTCCTTGCTCCTCCAGCGCCTTCAGCAATGGCCCGATCGGCCGCTCGCTCATGCGCTTGCTCCCTGTCAGCGTCCAGAAGCCTTCCATTGAAGCAGCCAGAGCAGCCGGCAGGAAACGGGCGACGGTACCGGCAGCGCCTACGTAGATCTCTCCCGATACATGCGGCCACTTGCCGCCGCATCCTTCCACCATTGCCGTATCACCTTCCACCTTAACGGCTATGCCCAGCTGCTTCAGGCTCTGGATGCACCAGTAGGAATCATCGCTTCGCAATAAGCCTTCCAGCCTTGTCGTTCCCTCCGCCAGTGCTGCGATGATAAGCGCGCGGTTTGTCAAACTTTTGCTGCCCGGTACGATGATATCGCCAGCTATGGGAGCACTCGACTTGCCAATAAGTACCTCTTTGGCTTCATCCATTACAGACCATGGAGAGCGCGCCTCCAGATCGCCGGAAGGCGGTTGAATGAACGGCTGCATAACGTCTCCTCCTCGATTGCCGATTTCAGTTAATCCTATTATAATAATTGTTATGGAATAAATGAAATCGCAATAATCGAATGATGGCATAGAGGTGATCTATATCATATGATCCAAATGGAATGGTACCGCATGTTTCTCTATACGGCCCGGAAGGGGAATTTAACGAAGGCTGCCGAGGAGCTGCTCATTACGCAGCCTTCTGTCAGCTACGGCATTAAGCAAATGGAGGATGCGCTTGGTCTCCGGCTATTTCACCGGCTGTCGAAAGGCGTGCAATTAACGGAGGAAGGGCGAGCGTTGCTGCCCTATGTGGAGCAGGCCTTCTCCCTGCTGGAAGCGGCGGAGCGCCATGCGAACGACCTGAAGCGGCTGGAGGAAGGCGAGATTCGGATCGGGGCAAGCGACTCCCTGATCAAGCACATGCTGCTGCCGCAGCTGAACCAGTTCCATCAGGAGCATCCCGCAATCCGCATTCGCCTATCTCACGGCAAGACGCCGGATCTTGCACGGCGCCTCAAGGACGGAGCGATTGACTGCGCCATCGTGCATATGCCCCTGAACGATGCGCAATTGCACATCGAGCCGTTAGCCGAGCTGGAGGATTGCTTCGTTGTCGGTTCACGCTATCAGGCATATGCAGGCCGTACGCTATCGACTGACGAATTGGCGAAGCTGCCGCTGCTATTCCTGTCGCCGGGGAGCAGCACGCGAACGCATGTCGAGCGCTGGTTCGCCGCGCAAGGGCGGGCCGTGAAGCCGGACATGGAGCTGGGCAGCGTCGATCTGCTTGCGGAGTTCGCGGGGCAAGGCTATGGCGCGGCCTTCATCACCCGCTCCTTCGTGGACGAGGAGCTGCGGAGCGGCAAGCTGTTCCGGCTGCAGCTGGAGCAGCCGCTGCCATCCCGCGGCATCGGCCTTGCCGTCCGCCGCGATACGGCGCTGCCGCTCGCCGCGGAGCGATTCGTCGAGATGCTGCGAAGCGGCCCTAGCCTTTAATCGCGCCAATTAGCATGCCTTTGATGTATAGTCCGACAGATCGGCCAACCCACCCATCTCGTTGTAATCGGCGGCCTCCCGACTGTAGAACATGAACTAATCTAACCGGGTCCGGCGACAGCATCAGATTCAGCTTCTGCTGCCGCTCGGCCGTAGCATTGACGACGTTCGGCTCTACATTGAACTTTTCCTCAATGGCTTGTTTGACGAAATCGTCTTCATCCTTAAGCAGATTGGAATTTACATAATATTTCATAATTTATCATTAGAGCGTTGTCCATGTATGGATACCGTATTGCCTGCTCGAACAAAAATGATAATCCGGTGCCTCTTCTCATATAGACAATCTATCCTTGCAAATATCGCATGTCAAAAACGCCTTCAGCGTCCTGCGGACACTGAAGGCGCGTTTCACAAAATTAGCTAAACGATAGAATTTGGGTACAGCACGGCTGATTCTTTCTTCTGGACGGTCTTTCTTCACTCATCTCGCTGTTGAACATGAGATAGAGCATTGTACCCGTCATTCTTGAACTTCATTTATCAACTGTTGGACCATTCGCACCGCGATCACAGCAGCTTCAGCCCGGGTGACCGTTGCCAGCGGTTTGAACTGGCCGCCTCCTGTTCCTTCCATCAGGCCGCTTGCCAGCACTTGCGCTACATATCCTTGTGCCCATAGCGGGATTTGCTCTGCATCCTTTAAGCCGCTCAGTTGCATTTCTACATCGGCACCCTGATCTGCTGCCTTATCGACTGAAGCTCTGATCCGCTCCAGAACCACTGCGAGCTCCATCCTCATAATTCCTTCTTGCGGTCGGAAGCTGCCGTCTTCGTAGCCCGTAATCCATCCGGCTGCTACTGCCCGCTGTACCGCTTCAGTTGCAAACTTGCTGATCTTCGCAGTGTCCGTAAATACCACTGCACTACCTGCATCCTCATCCGCTTCATCTTCCAGCAACTTCATGCCTCTTGCCAGAATCGTAACCAGTTCCTGACGGGTAACCGCCTGGTCCGGACGATACGTATGATCCGGGTAGCCGGTAATAAGTCCCGCCTCTACTGCACGTTCAATCCACGCATGTCCCCAATGTCCGGCGATGTCTTTCAGCTCTTTCTGCAGCTCCGCCTCCTTCTTCGCGAAGATTACCACAGCATAGATACCCAGCTCGCTGATATCTGCAGTGACACTCTGCTCACCAGATTTGCCTCCTACCTTCACCCATTCTTTTAACTTCTCATCGTAGCGAGCAAGGACTGCCTCCTCACCTATTTTCAGCTGACCTTCATAAGCGATGCGAAGTACAGCCGGCTTGCTCAGCTCGGCATTCCTATCCTGACTCAGCAAGTAAACAGAGCTTAGAAGACGATCTCCTTTCTGAACTGGCAGCTCTTCCTTCCACTCCTTGAGCTTGAAGCGTGCGCTAACATTGGTCGCACCTTCCGGGATGCTCAGCTTAATTTGCTGACCCTTGCTTACTTCACCGCCCATACCTGCAGGCACATACAGTTCCCCATTAGTGGACTCGTTAGGCGTCACGCCTCCTGGATATACAGGCGGATATGTCGGCGGCTTCGGCTCACTATTGATAGCCAGCTTGACCGTTGCTGTATTGGAATAACTATAACCGTCATAAACACGGAACTGAAATTGATCCTCTCCCGCTGCTGACACTTTGGCAGTATAGAGAAATTCGCCAGTTGCAGGATCAATCAGCTCAATCGTTCCTTGCTTACTGGCAGTTACAATTTCATAGGTTACTGCGCTTCCTGAAGCATTCTCATTCTTAAGCATGCCGCGCAGTTCCTCCCCTGCTTTCACACTGTATGAAGCGTCAGCTGCAACCGGAGCAGGCTTCGTATGCATCCACTGCATGGTACGGAACAGACTAGCTCTCTTCGTAAGACCGATCCCCGATCCCCATTCCATCCAGCCTCGTCGGCCCTCGCCGTTGTTGTCATTAACAAGCAAGGAGAAGCTCATGACTTCATTTCGGAGCGGAAGCACCGGTGCCAGTTCAGACCATGGCAACGACATTTGATATACGGTAATCTTTTTCTCCTCGTCACGCTTTACGACTAGCTTGCCAGACTTGATTGCCCCTTTATCAATATCTGGCGGAGCAGCGAATCGATACATTTGCGGGCCTTCGGGCGTCTCGGACAACCCAATTTCATACCAGCTGCTGCTCTCGCCAGGTACACCTGATGAAATCGCAAACTGCACGCTGTCATTATTCCAAATCTGGTTGCCGACTGCCTTTGCAGAGTGGATCTCATCCTTAATTTGTGCTGTCAGATAGAGATGGTCGCGGTCATAATGAAGCCACACATTTCCACGAACATCGATCTTGCCGCTAAAGCCTGACAGGATAACTTCCTTACCTTTTGACAAATCGATTGTTGGAGTTGTTGCTTCAAGCTCCGGCTCAATTTCTCCATTCACTCTCACCGTTCGCTCTGTAACCGGGTTAAAACCGAAATTGCCTTCGTATCGATACACATCACTATTACTAAATTTCACAAGTACGGAAGTCTTGTAATTATCCCCGAATCCGAAAGAAGGAAGAGGGATGCTAATTTGCTTTGACGCCTGAGGATCGATACTGGTATTCCAAGCCTGCTTACCAGATTGGTTCCCAATATTCCACTCCACTTCCTGCACATCAAGTGCGTGAAGCTTGCTGAAGTTGGCAACATCAATATGAAGCGCTTGCTTATACTGTCCTTCCGCGCCTTCCGCTTGCTCCATGATCGGACGTACTTTTACTTCTCTGGCTTTCTCAACCTTCAGCTCATAGCCAAGCTTACCAACCCTTTTATCTCCTTCCATTAAATAAACCGAAATATATCGATAGCCATCACGTGCGCCCATTACTGTAATTTCTTTGCTAATTGTCTGACCAGGCTCTATCGAAATAGGGTGCTGCTTCCCTTCAACATCCATAGTAAGGGAGAGCTTCGATTTGCCCGTATTGGTCATTGAGATTGCAAATTGTCCTTCATCCCCTACAACGGTAGCTACGCCGCTAATTGTAATATTAGGCTCAACAGTAATTTGAGCGATGTGGCCTTTCACATAATACGGCTCTCCAGTAAGGGAAAGCATTATCTTTCCATTGAGTGGAGAATACAGCTCGGTATTGCCCATCATATCTGTGATCTCGATTGGAGCATCCGCTGCAATCTGGATAACGGTATCCTCCGTTGCCCAGACCACTCGAACTGGCTGCTGATCCTGGACAAAGCGATAGCTGTGAATCGGCGCTTCGACTACCTCTACTTCCTCAAATTGTGCGTTGGTCAGCTCTCGCGTCATTACCGCATAGCTCAAATAAGCCGGCTTGGCTGTATAGGCCCCCAACAAGCTTTTTTCATTTCGGATCATTCCAAAATTATCTTCGTTCAAATCCGCTATCATGCCATCGTCCATCAGATCGTACCACATCATTTTTTCCACACCGCTGCTTAATGCGATGACATGCGCTCGCAGCAGGTAATTTGCTTGCAGCTTCTCATTGACTCCGCGAGATCCAACAAAGGTTGGCCATCCAAATTCCGTCAGCCAAATCGGAACCAATTTTCCGTCATTATACTTTTTAATCAATGTTTTCAAATCTTCCAGCTTCTCTGCTAATTCCTCAGGAGCGTTGGGGTACACGTATTCTTGTACTGCAATAGCATCAAGATAATCCATACCTCCCAGCTCGAGCACTTTTTCGATCCAGTCCAGGCTGATGCCAGCAGATACAATACCGACAATCGGCAAGTCTGGATGCTCCGCATGTACGACCTCGTAGGTTTTCTTCAATAATTCAAAGTAATATTCTGGTTGTGAATTGGCAGGGCTATTGCCGCGTTTGCCAAATCCGCCGTTAAACTCGTTGTACACATTCATGGCGAAAATCTGGTCCTTATACTTCTCCACATATGCCTTTGCGTAATTCGCCATGCCTAGTCGCCCTTCATCTGTATAAGGGGTTCCGTTATTATCGTAAAATTGGTTATTATAAGCGGCAACAAACAGCAGCGGAATGCCTTCCATCTTCAATCTAGCCATATAATTTTCGAGATCAGGAAAGTAGGTATAGATTCCTTTTTCTTTTTCAATATATTGCCACTCTATACCATCACGAACAAAGCTGGCGCCTGCATATTTCACAAGCTTCACAAGATCTGCATTCCAGCCGTATCCAATGCGATGCAAATGCGTATTCATCCCGAACGGTGAATTGCCATTCGCTGGTGCTGTGAAAGGTGCAAGCACGGAATAAGTTGTTTCCAACATAATCGGCAAGCTGCCGCCTTTCTCAGCCTGTGCTTCGAGTGTGAAATATCCTAGTCCACGATCGGGAACTGTAAACGTTGCCTGCCCATTAAAGGCTTTTGCCGTGCCCTCAGCAACCTTCGTTCCATTCAGATTGAAGGCTTTCCAGCTCACATTCGGCCTGACTGTCTCAACGATGAACTGTATAGGCTCATCATTCAAAAACACATTGCCAAGTACAGTCTGTTTGAACTTCGTGTCTGGCGGAGTAACGGTTAGAATCGGACCATCCTGACTCCACTCTCCTGCCGCATTTCCTGCTTCTACTTTATAGGTATAGCGTTCGCCAATAATAAGACCTTCAACAAAGTAGCTCTCCTCTTGGCTGCTTATGGTGTCAATTAATGTTCCATTTTGATAGATCCTATATTGCGTAACACCTGTCGGATCTACCGCTGCCCCCCATTGGAACGCCACTCCTTCCTCTTCCATGCTCTGCAGTTGCAAGGTGCTGCCCGTTGGCCAGCTTGGCGCCGCCGCATTTGCACGTGAGCTGTTGATAGATAGATAAGGCCGATTCTCTGTATTTTCCTTACTATTAATGATTGCTACGAGTCCAACATCTGCTAACTGTACTATACCAAAGCTGGCATTGGTCTCTCCTTTGCTAATCTGATCCTTTACATAGGAGGTAACATCAACCTGATGCCATTTCCAAGTCGTATTCAACGGAACCTTGTTCAAGAAATGTATAACATTCGGCTTCGTGATCCAGGTCATTTCTGCTTCTTTCCAGGAATGATCCTCCAATCCATACACAGCCATATCGATCGCACTGCCGCCGCCATCTGAAACAGCTCCATAGAAGTTAAGAGTTGCAGTGCCGACCTCTTCTGGCAGCGCTTCCATTTTGAATTTCATAAAAGCTTGGCGAGTCACATTAGGGTCAGCCTTCATATTTTTGACGATCAGCTTGTCACTCGTGCCATAATTCGACTGACTTGCACTGCCTGAGTTAACATGGGTGTCCTCAACAACCGAAAGTCTAACAAAGCTTGGCATAGTTACGACTGCTTCCGGCCCACTCTGTGACCAATTGCCAGATGAATCTCCCGCTTCCACCCTAAAGGAATAAGTTTGCTTTTGTGCCAACCCCGCTGCATGGTAATGCTCTAGAGTTACTGGCACTGTGGCGATCAGCACATCATTCTGATAAATCCGATAGGATACAACCATTTGATCGTCTATAGCCGGTGTCCACTGCAATTCAACTGTATCATCTGCAGTCTGAATCGCTTTTAGTTCACTGCCATTTGGCCAGACAGGTGCTTCAAGATCCTCTGGCGCCCTATATTTCACTTCCACATATGGTTGTTGACTGTCACTTTCCTTACTGTTTAAAACGGCGGCTAGTCCTTGCCCTCCAGGCATTTCAGGCTGAACAAAGGCAATACTAACCTTCTTATCTGCTGCCAGCTGATCTATTACCAGATCTGTAATATCGGCCTCATAGCCCCTTACTTCTTTGTCCAATGTAATAGAAGCCACTGCATCAGATGCATAGGAAGGCTTGTTGTTCCAAGAGATTGTCTCTTCTGTCCAATCATTGTTTGTTACGCTATGAAGCTGAATACTTGCTTGGCTTCCTTCCCCGACAGCGCCGTACACGACCAAAGTGACGGATTCTACTTCTGCGGAAAAATCGGTGAAGTCAAATTTCATGTAGCTCTCGCGAGTTAATTCCGGGCTCCCCTTCTTGATTACCAAAGACTTCTCCGCGCCAAAGTTGGTATTAGCAAAACCGTTCGAGCCTCGCACATATGAATCATCCGATGGTGACATCTGGAGCGCGTGAAGCTCTGTTGCTCCACCTTGAACGACGTCCCCCGGATCATTAGCATAGACAGACATGTTGTTCATCTGAAATAGTGCGCAGATCATGGCCAGAATAAGCAATTGGACTAATGCTTTAGTCGAGCGTTTCTTTCTCCTCATCTTTCATCCTCCCAAAGTTTATTGCAACTACTCATTATTCGCAGAGAGGCAGAGGCAGCTGTTCCATGCTGCTGCCCCTCCACTATTGTTACGATGCAATCGCTACATTAAAGATTTTCTTTATTAGCTTCGTACCATTCTTGCACCATAGTCTCGATATTTTCTCCGCCAAGACGTTTCCACTCTTTACGGATCTCATCAATTCCTTGCTGTGGCGACATAGCGCTGCCTCCTGTTACGACCTTCGTCTCAATTTGCTCAGCAATCGGCTTGAATGTGGCAATTAATTGGCTCAGCTCAGGGAGATCCGGGTTATAGGCAATATCTCTGCGGAATTTATTTTTAAGCGCAGTTTCAATCGATACAGACTGCTGTTTAGCATACGCTTGCGCTACATCATCCTGCGCCGCCAAAATCGGAAACCAGGACGGTTCCGGGTTCCATTGATGAACAACGGCATACTCGAATGCATATAAAACCTCTTTGCGGAATTGTTCACTATCAAGCGTTTGCGGCACGCCATCCACCAGCTTGTAATGCTTATTTTCATTGCCCTTTTTCAGTGGCAACCAGTTATCTTCAATCATCCAATCCAAATAGGCAATCGCATCCTTGATTTTTTCTTCGCTCATTTCGCTGTTGAACATGACATAGATGTTTGCCGGTGTTTCTTGGTACAATCCTGTTTTGCCATACTGTGTTGCGAACGGCTCAAGTGGAACCATCTTCGCATCCGGAACATTCGCCATTAAGTCGCGGAATTGGTTAGGCATATCCCATGCGCCGAACATAATCGCCGCTTTGCCCGTTACCCAGAGCTGGTTAGCCCGTTCAAAATTGTTGTCTGTAATATATTCTTTATCAATTAGTCCTTCATCAAAAAGCTGCTTTTGAAAAGCAAGAGAATCACGGTGGCGATCCAGCGTTCTGCCGTTAACCAGCTTGCCATCCTCTAAATACCATTGATCCGAAACTGCTTGGAACAGCGCTCGCATAATCGGATTGCCATTGCCGTTAAATGCAATAGGAGTCATCGTCGGATCGTCTTCCTTCACTTTGCGCGCTACCTCGATCAGTTCTTCAACCGTAGTTGGGGCCTTTAGCTGCAAGCGGTCCAAAATATCCTGGCGAACCCACATCGCATGGTTGGCAATAGCATCTACTCCGCGCTTGGAAGCAATGGCATACACCTTGTTGTCCACGGTCAAATAAGGCAGCAAGTCAGCGTTGTTTTCCAAATAAGCTTTGTAGGTGGTGCTGTACTTTTCAATATACTCTCCGATCGGCTGTATAGCGCCCTGCGCCGCCAATTGCGTCATATAGTTGCGATCATATTCCCAGATAAGGTCAGGAGCTTCGCCTGAAGCGATCAAGGCGTTCAGCTTGCTTTGTGCCTCGTTTCTAGGTACTGGAATAATCTCCACCTCGGTAGGGGAGTTTTCGTTGATCCACTTCGTCCAGCGGTTGCTTTCATAGGTACCTTCATCTGCGGCAACCCACCCGCGGTCAAACATTGAAATGCTAATTTTCCCTTTTGGTTTATTCGGCTCGCTGCCTTTATTATCTGTTTGCTCGCCTGTCGGCTTTCCACTCTCATTTGATGGCTCAGGCGTCTCCTTATTAGAACTGCATGCAGCCAATATCGAAAGCAGCATTATAACAGTCACCAATACAGCACCTGTCTTTTTCCAATGCATCATATTGCTATCCCCTTATTTTCAAAATTAGCCTTTCACTGAGCCGATCAAAACGCCTTTTACAAAATGCTTCTGCAAAAACGGATATACAAATAAAATCGGCGTTATCGCAATGACTATCGCGGCAGCTTTAATCGCCTCCGGCGTCAACATCACTTGCATAACCCCTTCAGATCCGCCAGCAGGGTTAAGCAGATGCTGATCCACCTGCCTGATCATCTGATAAAGCTTGAGCATAAGCGTCTGTTTACTGGATTTCCCAATATAGAGCATCACCTGAAAATAATTGTTCCACCAGCCCACCGCATAGAACAGAGACAGCGCAACTACAATTGGCTTGCACAACGGCATAATGATTTGCACAAGTATCCGCCAGTCCCCTGCTCCGTCGATCGCGGCGGACTCTTCAATCTCTTCGGGCAGCCCTTCCATAAAGGTCTTCATGACAAACATGTTGTAGGTGCTTATTAACGCAGGCAGCCACAGCGACCAATAGGAATTCATCAGTCCTAAATATTTGACCAAAATAAAGTTCGGAATAAGACCTGACACAAAAAGCATTGTAAACGTTATAAACATTAACAAAGCACTTCGGCCAAGCAGTCGCTTCTTCGATAGAGGATAAGCTGCAAGTATCGTCAATACGATATTCAGCAATGTGCCTACTAGCGTAACCCATATCGTATTTTTCATAGAAATGAACAGCTGTCCGTCGTCAAATAAACGTTTGTAAGCTTCGATGTTGAATTCGACAGGCCAAAGCATCACTTCACCTGAAGTAATTGCTCTGCTGCTGCTGAATGACGCTGCTACCTCATACCAGAAAGGATATAATGTAGCCAATGAGAAAAGGCCAAGAAATAGCGCATTTATCGCTCCTCCCAGTTGCGGCAGCAGCTCCTTCTTGTTTGTCTGTTTTTTCATGGCTACCACAACCCCCGTTCTCCAGATACTTTAATCATTCGATTCACGCTAATAATAAGGATTAATCCTACAATCGATTGAAATAAGCCGATAGCTGTCGTATAGCTGTAATTCATATTTTGCAATCCGACCCGATAAACGTAAGTGCTTATTACATCCGCAACATCTAGCACAGAACTGTTTTGCAGCACCAAGGTCTGTTCAAGCCCCACGTCCATCATGCTGCCCATACGCAAAATAAGTAGAATCGCTATCGTACTGCGAATACCCGGCAATGTAACATGCCATATTTGTCTAAGCTTGTTGGCACCATCAATTTTGGCAGCCTCATACAGTTGCGTATCAATGGCCGCCATTGCCGCGAGATATAGAATCGTCCCCCATCCCGCTTCTCGCCAAATACCCGATAACGTGTACATAACCGGCCACCATGAAGAATTAGCCATAAAATAAATCGGATCGATACCAAATACCTTGTCCAATATCAGGTTGACTATCCCGGTACTTGGCGACAGCATCGCAACCAGAATACCGCCCAGCACTACCCAGGATATAAAATGCGGAACATAAAGAAAGTTTTGCACGATGCGCTTATACCATTCTCTTCGAACCTCGTTTAATAGAAGAGCCAAAACAATCGGTACTGGAAATCCAAAAACTATGCTGTACACATTCAATAACAATGTATTTCTTAATACGCGCCAAAAATCTGCACTATCGAAAAGTAATTCAAAATGCTTAAAACCTGCCCACTTGCTTCCCAATATGCCGTCAGTGAATCGATAATCCTTGAATGCGATAATTTCGCCACCCATGGGAAGATACTTAAATATGATATAAAAGAAGATTACAGGCAACAGCATCATATATAAATACTTATCCCTGATCAGTCTTTTCATAATTGTACCTTTCTTCTTCGTTCCAACTGGCACTTGGTTCACCGGGATCATCCCCTTCATTGCACTCCTCCTCCCTGCTTCGATTATGCTTGGCTGGTGCTTCTGCCTCGCAACTCGATTGTATGCAGCTTGGCAAGACTGGCGAAAGAGACTCGTTTTAAAATGGTGCCATTTCTTGCAAAAAGCAAGGTTACATTACTTAATTCAGGTGTATTTTCTTAAGATTCAAGCTGCTCTTGCTCCCTAAACTCTGTAGGCGTCAGCCCTGTATATTTCTTAAAGGCACGCAGAAAGCTTCGCGTATTCGTGTAGCCAACCGCTTCTGCCACATCATTGACCTTCATGCTTTTGTCGAGTAGAAACTGTTTGGAGGCCGCAATACGAATCTCAATCAAATAATCAATAAAATTCCGTTCTGTATGCTCTTTGAACAACTTGCTAATATAGGGTGGCGTTAATTGAAACTGCTTAGCCAATTGATCCAAAGAAAGCTCGCTCTCGTAATAATGCTCTTGAATATAGCTCAGTATGCTGTCTACCGTTTTATTTTTACCGCGACTGCTTCTTTTATCTGCAATTTTGACTGCTATCTGCTCCAATACGCTCATTACAATCCGTTCAATGTCATGCCAGTTGTCGCAGGCTGAAATACGCTGATGCAAATTGCCAAGGCTTGCAATCGTTTCCTCCGGATCGATGCCAATAAAAGAAATCATTTGCAGCGACTTCATGATGAGTTCGTAAGAAAGCTGTCTGATAAGGTCAGGCGATAAGTTGCTGCCGAGTGCGTCTGCAAACATTTCCATGACATACAGCTTCACATTCTCATCATCCGATTGCTTCAGCGCTTCCGTAATTCGTTCCGCTTTTTTGACAATGCGGTAATAATCCTGATTTTGAGAGGTTGAAATATCTTCGATTGAAATAACCGCGTCACTGCCAAACAGCAGCTTATATTGCAATGCTTTAAGGGATTGATCATAGGATTCTGGAATATCCGCCATACCCGGATAGCAGCGTCCAAGCCCCACTGTTACGGAAAGCTTGAACTCGCGCTCCATCGCCTTCAGCAGCAATTCCAGCACAGCCAGCGCGCGCAAATGGTTTTGCTCCTCATCGCCTTCAGCAAAGCTGATTAGAATAACCGCCTTGCCGCCTCCCAAATCAACTGCTATTCCGGCATGCTCCATATTAATCAGCTCTTCCGCCACATTGCAGAGCATGAATGTATAAAGCGCCAGATCTCCGCTACCAAGCTGCTCCCCCTTCTCGATTTCGGCGCTGCAAACCATATAATAACTTGGATATAATTTAATCCCGATATATTCCAGCTGATGTCCTACATCGGCATACTCCGTTTTATTGCCAGTCAGCATATCTATCATGAGACGCCACTTCAGCACAGGCTTGAAATCCCGAACCTGCTGCTCCAAGTGCTCGCGGTCCAAAGAAATTTGATCGAAAATCGTCTCCAGCGAGCTTAACCCGTTCATGCTCTTCGCGGTCTCAGGCTGCGGAGTGCGGTAAGCTCCAAACATTTTGCCTGCCAGACGCTCGATGGGTTTAAACGTTTTATGATTGAAGTAAAATAGTGCTAATAAAGCAACAACAATCATGCATAGCGCCACTAAGATGAGCAAATCTCTAGTTGATGAGATCGGCTTGTATACATCCGTATTGGGGATTACCGTTACTATTTTCCAATCCGTGTAGTTGGAATTCATATAGAACACAGAGTGCTTCGTCCCATTCAGATCTGTCGTAAACTCGCCCTTCGTGCCGCCTTCCAAAATTTGTTTAATGTAAGGAAGAGTATCCGCGTTACCATACAGCTGAGAGCGATCGCTATGCGTCACAACATTGCCTTCTTGGTCAATAAGAATGGTTTGACCGCCGTAATTCGTCTCATAAATGCCTGCAATCATACGCTGTAGCAGCACTTCATCAATATTCACAGCAACCAGTCCCTTGCGAAACCCTGGCTTACTTATGGCAGGATATGGACGAATCAGCGTCACAACATCCCTGGAAACAGCCCCCTCCCATATTCGATGGGTAGGCAACCATTTTATATAGCCGTCCATATTAATATGATTTAC
This sequence comes from Paenibacillus sp. J5C2022, assembly GCF_025567625.1. Classification (GTDB taxonomy): domain Bacteria; phylum Bacillota; class Bacilli; order Paenibacillales; family Paenibacillaceae; genus Pristimantibacillus. Next base: position 47,502 of record NZ_JAOQJC010000030.1, read on the forward strand.
AAGCCATTCTTCCTCATTTTCCAAACTTGGCAAAAACACTTTATTCGTCAGTATGTTACCGCTTACATCTGAATAGACATAGACCGAGGTTAGTTGCGGGTTGGAATGGGTAACGCTTGTTACTTTATTAGACAAACTATAAAAATTAGTATATTTCTCTGATTCGTCTTCGTAGCTATCATACATGAAATAAACAAATTCCATCTCATTCATCAGCTTCAGCAAATTCCGCTCCGTCTCCCGAAACGACAACTCGATTTTATTATCGATTTGCTTGAGCAGCGCAAAGTGCACATCCTTCAAGTCCTTCTCCAGCCGCCCCACAGTGCCTATATAGGACAGTCCAAAGCTGAGTATAATAATAACCAACAAAACGATGCTGTATGTAAGCTTGATTCTCCTCGAAATATGAACAGACATGTACTTCCCCCTCGACATTTTTATCGCTTTTTTCCATAAAATGAAGTTATTCTATTATAAAGGGGAGAGTTGCTTTCTAACAATGAAGGAGTATGTGCAATTTTGCGACATAACTTCTTCTGTAAGCGTCAAATAACAACCCGTCTGTGCATTCATATTACCGAATTGTGGAACAACCACGTCGCAGCAACAACGAAAAAACGGCATCCAGGATAACTCATCCTGAATGCCGCTTGGACCGCCTGGCAAACAACGACAATGCCGTCTAGGTCCGCGTATGCGCAGTTGCCCGGCACTTTCGATCGCTTGTTATGCAAATACAATACCTATCGCGGCCACCGAGAAAGCGGCATTCGGAGTATTTCGTACCGAATGCCACCCTGTCATCCTTCATCCTTCACGCTATCTTCCATCGTCCTTCATCCGCACAATCAGCATATCCCAGTACAACAGCGCCGGAAGTTCCATCACAAGGCAGCGTCCCCGGGCAGTTATCTCTTCCCGATAGTCTAGCCGCAGCGGCGCGCCATCCCTTGCATCGGGAGTGGCCAGCAGCACGGCGGCCACTTCTCCATCCACCGCAACGGATACGGTGCGCCCGTGAATTTCACGCGGCGCTTCCTTGGACTCATTCCAGTAATCGTCGCTGCTGGCGGCCAAGTTAATGAAATGGATGAGCTTTAGGCCAGGGTGCTCCCGAATAACCGTCCATACCTTGCCCGCTTCTCCATACGTGCTGTATGGAAAGCCCGAGAAGCTGTATTCCAGATTATCGCCGTCGGCATGGGTCATGGAAACATCACGCAGCCTTTCGTCATGAAGAACATGTCCATAACGGACACCGAAGTCGGCGTAGTCGCGCACGATGCGCATAAAGCCCGCCCTCAGCTTGGAATAGTCGACATAATACCCTTGCGTCAACACCCCGCCATGCTCGCCATGCAGCAGATGATAAGCGCCTTGCGCCGTTACGGCCGCGTTCAACAGGCGGAAGGCATGCTCCGCCCCCGCTTCGCCCAGCGCGCCCGGCTCGCGGAACGGCTTCAAGTATGCCGCCAGTATAACCGGCTTGCCGCCGCTGTGAAGATTAGCGGCATGAATAATCTCCCGCAAGTGATGGTATCGCTCATACGGCTTCCACACCTCTACATAGATAGCATCCTGATTCGCTGTGGCAACCGTACCCACCGGCCAATTGCCTACATTGTTGAAGATGAGGCAGATATCCTCTTTCACCTGCGTCAGCTCTTCTCTGGTGGCTTCGATCAATAGCGGGAATTGCTCCTCCAGCCGCTCCAGCCGGGGAGTGCCGCCGAGCCGGGACCAGCCCGTCTTGGGAAAGCCATACGTATCCATATGAATGCCGTCGAAGTTCAGGCGCTCCACCGTCTCGCGATACTGCTGCACAATATGGCGGTGCCAGGGACTATCGGGCGAAATATTCATAATATTAAATATCCCGATAAAATCGTAGGGTTCTCCCGCGCTCGTATACAGCCTCCAGTCAGGATGGCGGTCGGCGAACGTCTTGCTGGCCGCGTATACGGCGCCGTAAGCGATCGCCTTCATGCCGTGCTCGCGACATAGCGCAATCTTCTCTTCCACTACAGGGCGACTTACCTTGCGCCCCATCAGATCGGTATATTCTCCCTCGTCGCTGACCAGCTCGTCATGCCGGTACATCCAGTCGTAGAACTGCACCAGATTGAGATGAAGCTTGGCCATCCATTCCACATCCGACCGGTCCCCCAGCTCCTCCGTTCCGAAGTCGCTAAGGAAGCCGTAGCGGGGAGCACGGCGCCAATCCGAGACGACATCGAATGCAGTCGCCGCTCTCCCTGCAACTGCGCCATCCGCCAGCAGCTCTACCTCCACGCCGTAACCCATTCGGTCCGCGACGAACGGACCAACCTCCATGCGATGGCGGACAGGAGCGTCGCCAACAGGCAGCGCCAGCTCCCATTCCCGCTGCTCAGCCACGGCATCCAGCTCCCATACAGTGCAACGCACCGTCACAGCACACTCTCCGCCGGTTCCGTTCTGCAGCTCCAGGAGCAGCGTCACCTTGCTGCCGCTATCGTACTGCGCCTTCGCCGGATAGCAATCAAGAAGCTTGACGCCGCTTGTGTTTATATTCTTGTTCATCTCGTCTGTCATCCTTTCAAAGCACCTGCTGTAATGCCCTTAATGAAGTAGCGCTGGAATACAAGGAAGGCCAGCACCGCCGGAGCAAGGCCGATCAGCGCCGCCGCGGCCATCAGATTCCACTTCGCTCCGTAGGTCTGGAAGAACATGCTGACCGCCAGAGGGATCGTGCGCATCTCCTGACTCTGCAGGAAGAATACCGCTTGACCGTAGTTGTTCCAGATACCGAGCCCCGTCAGAATGACTACCGCGGATGTGACGGGACGCAGGAAGTGGAATGTCACCCGCCAGAAGGCGGTGAAGTACGTGCAGCCGTCTATGACGGCGGATTCCTCGATCTCCTTCGGCTGCGTCCGGATAAAGCTCGTATACAGGAAGACGGACAGCGGCAGCGCATTCGTCGCCGTAAGCAATATCATCGCCCAGTGGGTGTTGATGCCGTCAATGGATTTCATCAGTGTATAGAGCGGCACCGTAATAATAATAGCGGGGATCATCAGGCAAGCCAGCAAGGTGTTGAAGATGGCGATATTGCCCTTGCTGCGGAACCTGGCGATGGAGTAGCCCGCGGAGCTGGCTACGAACACGATGACCGCCACGGCACTGAACGTAATGATGATAGAATTCATCATCGCCTTCCCCAGCTTGGAGCCTTCCCAAGCGTCGGCGAAATTGTTCAAGTGGAAGTCCGGCATCAGGAATATGCTTTGGAACATGCTGCCGGACGGAGAATTCAGCGACAGGTACAACAGAACATAGAAAGGGACGATGGAGATGATGACCATCATCCCCGCGATTCCATATTTTAAAATCACTTTAAGTACTTCTGGCATCTTCATAGCAGTTCCCTCTCACAGCTCGTATTCGGATTTTCGTGTAATGCGCAGGAAGAGCACGACGGGAATAAGGATGATGACGAACAGAATCAGCGCAACGGCTGTGGAATAGCCCGTGAAGCTTCCGTACAGCATTCTGAGAATGTAGATGCTAAGCGACTCCGTCGCATAGCCCGGTCCCCCGTCCGTCAAGGCGACGATAATCTCGAATACGGATAAGGATCCGATAATATTGGTGACGACATTAATCTTGATCGACGGATACAGAAGCGGCAGCGTCACATAGCGCAGCGACGCCCATCTCCCCGCCCCGTCAATTGTGGCAGCCTCGTAGAAGTCCGCCGATATGCCCTGCAATCCCGCCAAATAGACGATCATCGTCATCCCTACATATTGCCACACGTTCACCACGACCAGCACGATAAGCGCCGAGGAGCTCTCACCAAGCCAGTTCACATCCAGGAAGCCAAGCCCCAGCCCCTCCAGCACATGTGCCAGATAACCTCTCTCCGGCTGAAGAATGAAGTACCATATATACCCCATAATAAGCGGGCTGATGACCGCCGGCAGGTAGACGACCGCTCTTACGAATCCTCTGCCTGCCAGCTTGCGGTCCAGGAACAGCGCATACATCAGCCCGAACAAGTTCAGCAGCGGCGCACTGCCCAGCGCGAAATAAATCGTAATAAGCACATCGTTGCGCGCCCGGTCATCCTTGAAGAAATCGAAAAAGTTCTGCAATCCGACGAAGTTAGGCGTAGTAATGCCGTTGGAATCCGTTAGTGCAATGCCAACGCCCTGCGTAAGCGGGTAGAGAAAGAACAAGCCAAACAGCAGGATCGCAGGAACCGCCATGAAGTGATGTAGTCGTGCATTTAGTTTATTGATCCATACGCGCATGGTCTCTCCCACCTGCCCTATTATTTAAAAAAACCAACCGTTAAAGTTTCCCTTACTTATTCGTAGCGTTCCAGGCTTTATCCCAAGCTTCCTTGTAGGCGGAAGCGAACTCCTGCGAGTCCTTGTACTTGCCTGCGAGCAGCTCCTGCACCATACGGCCCGCGTCATCTCCGGAGAAGCCCGACGGCGTATCTGTGAAGGCGATGTTGACGCCCGCTTCCAAGGCTGCGGCAGCCTGATCCTTCAGCGGTCCCCAATCGGCGTTGACATCTGTGAAGGCCGGAGGAGACTTCAGGAATTCACTATACGCCTTCAAGTTCTCCGGCTGGAACAGGAATTCCAGGAACTTCTTCGCTTCCTCCGGATGCTTCGATTCCGCAGTTATGGCATAGACGGAATCTTCCGCCGACAACGTGACGGGCTCCGTGCCGTCCGCAATGGCCGGGAATGGAGCGAATCCGATCGTATCCGCCATATCCGGCTTCATGTTCAGCAGATCCCCAAGCACCCACATGCCTTGACTGAACAACGCAGACTGTCCGTTCACGAATGCTTCCTTCTGGTTGTCGTAAGTCGCGGTCAACGCATCCTTGTTGATTAATCCCGCTTCCTTCAGCTCCATCAGTCTGCCTGCGAACGCATCGATGCCTCCGCCGGCAGCATCGAACTGCAGCTTGTCGGACTCATTGTTAATGAATGCCGCACGCGCATCCGCCACGCCGTACTTCTGCTTGATGACGCCGTGCGCCATGAATTCGATCAGATGGCCCAGCGTCCAGGAATCCTTGCCCGCCAGGAACATCGGCGTCATGTCCGGCTTCTGATCTTTAATGGCTTGCAGGTTGGACTTGAACTCCTCCCACGTATGCGCTTCTTTCAATCCCAGCTCCTCGAACACTTTCTTATTGTAGAAAATGCCCGCCATCGTCACGTTCGTCGCTACGCGGAATTGCTTGCCCGTCTTGATGTCGGTGTTCAGCTCCTTGATGGCAGGCAGCACGCGCGACCAGAACGGCTCGTTCGACAGGTCCAGATATTTCCCTTGATCCACATAATCCTGCGCATACACCGTCGTAATATCCGGCACATCGCCGGAAGCGAACTTGACCTTGATGACATTGCTGGCATCCTTCTGATACTCCTGCTCCACTTTAATGCCCGGATTATCGGCTTCGAATTTGGCAATCAGCTCGTTAATCAAGTCTACTGTCTCTACTTTGCCCGTGAAAAATTTCAGCGTCACATTCTCTTTCGGCTTATCAGTCGCCGGCTGCTTCGTCTCCGTATTGGCTGCCGGCTTATCCGTTGCAGCGCTTTCATTGTTGCCACCGCTATTGGAGCTGCACGCCGCACTCAGCATAAGGATGAGCATCATGCTAAGAAATGGAATCCACTTATTTCTTCTCACTGTATTTCCTCCCCCAAGGTTGTATTGATGCTACACCATAAGCTTACAGCGGTTTCCATGCCCGCGAAATACCGAAGATTCATGAAGAAGGTACGTTTTTTTCAGATGCGCTTTACAATTGGACAGCGATGACATAACAATGAATGTAAGCATTCATTGATGAATCAGCAATGTAACAATTAGCAGCAAGAAATAACGGCAATAATTCACAGCAAGTGCAGCTTCAACATGGATAGGCAGAGATCTGTAGCAGGAATCAGCGGCAAATAAGAGGAGCGATAGTAATGAAACCGTCATTCCGAGTGCAGAAATACAGTGAATGGAGCATCGTATCGAAGCTGATCATGATGACCGGCTTGCTGCTCTTCCTGACCGTCTTCTTCGCATCCTATCTGTCCTATACGCGATATACCCGGGACTTCCAGCAGCAATCCGCCGACAAGGTCCAGCAAATTATCGATCAGGTATCCCTGAACATGGATACGTACCTGGACGACTTGTACAGGCTGACCTTGTTCCCTTATCGCAATGCAGGCATTATGCAGGCACTGGAAGAGCCGCCGGCCAAGACGGAGCTGGCGCAGCTGGAGAAGCGGCGACTGATCGAGAACTTCCTGGACGAGATGATGATCTATCCCCGCGAAGACATTCTCCGCGTCTCCATCGTCACCGACGCCATCTACTCCAGTGCCCGTCTCCCTACCAAGCTTGTGCCCGACGAGAATATGGAGGCTTACGATTGGTACAAGCGGGCGCTGGCATCCCAGGAATACATCTTCGTCTCTGCACGCGACAACGAATTCAGCCGCAGCAGCGGCAATGTGCAAGTATTCTCGGTCGTCAAGCAGCTGAGAAGCATCAGCAATTCCCAGCATATACTCGGTGTGATCAAAGCAGACGCCAACTATAAAGGCATCGAAGACATTATGGAGAAAGCCAAAATGAGCGAAGGCGGAGGGCTGTTCATTCTGGACGAGCAGCGCGAGTTCATCTACGCCTCCAATCCCATGCACAAAAACATTGCGCTGTCGGTCCTGTCCGACAGGAACGCCGCATCGCATAAAGGGTATATCGTCAACAGTACGACCATTCCCCGCATGCAGTGGCATATCGTCGCCGTGAACTCCATATCCGACATGAACCGGGAAGCGATTCGCACCCGCAATAACGCCTTGCTTCTGTCCATCAGCGGCGCCCTCATTGCATTAATTGTGCTTGTCTTGCTGGTCCGCCACTTCTTGAAGCCGCTGCTCGCCATCGTCAAGCTGATGAAAGAGGTGGAGCTGGGCCGGCTGGACGTCACCTTCCAGAGCAATCGCCGCGATGAGATGGGCTATCTGGGGTACGCCTTCAATCGGCTGGTCGGGCGAATCGGCGAGATGCTGCGGGAGAATACGTCACTGGTCAAGGAGGTGTACGAGTCCAGGCTGCTGCAGCAGGAAGCGCAGATCAACGCCTTGTTCAGCCAGATTCAGCCGCACTTCATCTTCAACACGCTGAATCTGATCAGCCTGTCCATGCAGTCCGGCAAGAGCGGACAAGCGATCCAGCATATTAACGGCCTCAGCAGCATTCTGCGCGGCATGTCCCAGTGGGACAAGGAAATTCCGCTGCGTCAGGAGATCGAACTGCTCCACGCCTACTTGGGCATCCAGAGCAGCCGTTACGAAGGACGGCTCCATTACCGGATTGACATTGATCCCTCGCTGGCGGATTACCCCGTACCCGCCCTGCTGCTCCAGCCCGTCGTGGAGAATGCCGTCGTTCACGGCTGCGAGCGGAAGAAGGAGCCGACGACGATAAGCGTTGTCTCCTCCATCCGGGACGGTCGACTGCTTATTGTCTTGCAGGATGACGGGCCGGGAATGGACGGCGACGCGCTGCTGCAGCTTCGGCGGAAGCTCGACGATTCGGAGGATGCCGGCGGAAGCGCCGACCGGCGGCATGCGGGCATCGGTTTGATTAATGTCAACAAGCGAATCAAGGTCAAATACGGCGATGCCTATGGATTGAGCGTAGCAAGCGCACTGAGTGAAGGAACGACCGTCACTTTAGCCATCCCCTATACCGCAGCGAAGGAGTAAACCAGACATGTATAAGCTGATTATCGTTGACGACGAGCCCCTTACCCGGAATTATATAAAGGCCAATGCCGGACAGCTTAGCGAACATTGGGAATGTGTCGGAGAAGCCGGCGACGGCGAAGAGGCGCTGGCTGTTATAGACGGATTGGAACATATCGATCTCGTCATTACCGATATCAAGATGCCGGGCATGTCAGGGCTGGAGCTCGCCCGTCAATTGTCGGAGCGCAGAGACCGTCCTCACATCATCATCTTGTCCGGCTACGACGAGTTCGCCATGGCCAAGGAAGCTATGGCTTACGGCGTGAATGATTACTTGCTGAAGCCGATTGTGAATGAAGAGCTGGCCTCCGTGCTGAATAAGCTGGCCTTGAGGCTGGTCGCTGAAGCTTCCGACCGAGCTGCGATCAAGACATTGCAGGCGTTATCGGAGCAGTCTCGCGAAGACGTCGCCCGCAACTTCCTGCGCGCTATCGCTTATGACAACAACAGCGAGATCCGGATGCTGTATCCCATCCTTCACCGTCTGAAGCTCAGCCTGCTGGAAGCGGAAGGCGCCATGCTTGTCGTGGAGTTGGACGGATACGCCATGCTGGAACGCGATATCTCCCCCAGCGACTATGCCCTGTACCGGTACATTGTTCATCAGACGGCCATGGAGCTGGCCGAAGCAGAGACGGGAACCATCGCCTTTATCGATAATGAGGAAAGGACCGTCATGCTTGTTCCCGGCGACGATGCGGACGATGTCGGCCGCAGATGCGATGAGTTGTTCCGCCGGCTGTCCGGCAGCATCGTCTCCATGACAGGGCTGCGGCTGTGGGGCGCTCGCGGCTCCTCTGAGCTGGATGTGCTGCAGCTCGGCGTCTCTTACCGGAGAGCCTGCCGGACGCTGAAGCACAGCGTATTCGCAGCTCCTCTCTCCTCAGCGGAGCTGCTTGCCGACAATACCAATCTGGACGAGCGGGTCAGGCAGTTGGACAAGGACATCGCCTCTATGCAAGGTGCGTTGCACGACAACAATGAAGTACAGCTTCACACCTCTCTTCTCAAGCTGATGAAAGCAGAAGACCCCGTTGATCGAACCGGACTTCTTCGGCTTGGCGTCTATATGCTCGCAGCTTTGGCAGTGAACAGCCGGGCGGGAGAGCGAATGATTGCACAGGAGGCCGTGCATCGTTCCCTGAAGCAACTGAAGCAGCGGTGCACGGCGGCGGCTTACCAGATAGAGGATGCCGCACAGCTGCTGCGGGAAGTGCTGGAGCCTCTATACGGCGGCTATTGGAGGAATGCGGAGCATGCGCTGCAGGAGAACAGCGGCAAGGAGCATGATATTGTGACGAAAGTAAAGGATTACATTTTGGCTCATTACTCCGAACCGCTTAGCCTTGCGCTGATTGCGGAGAAAATGAATATGTCCTCCGGCTATTTGAGCAGCCTGTTTCATAGCAATACCGGCGAGTCGTATATCAAATTTCTGACCCGGGTGCGCATGGAGCATGCGGCCTCCCTGCTCCGGACTAAGCCGGACGAGAAGGTGTACGACGTCGCCGATAAGGCCGGCTACACAAGCGTCAAGCATTTCTCCTACGTATTCAAGCAGCACTTCGGCATGCCGCCGGGCGAATACCAGGAGAAGAGCCGCAGATGAGGGCAGACTGCGCATAGGGGCAAGACTGTGCATGGGGGCAGACTGCGCCCCCCGGACCCATTCGTATGTCTGTAGGCTTATGAATTCGACCTCCGGTCGATTAACTAACTGGATTTCATGTCATTATTTTCATTGAAATGTTTCTACTTGCCATAACTAACTGGATTTCATGCTACTCTTTCGGACGATTATGGCGATCTTTTATGATATAGACTGAATTAACTGCACAAAATCCATTTGCGGCGTCCTGCAAAGACAATATGGCTTCATTAGTAACACAAAATCCAGTTAGCTGCCTGTGCGCCAACTCCCGCACCAGCCTCTGCACCAACCTATGACCATCCTGTTCACCGATCTCCGCACCAGTTTCCACACCAGCTTCAGCACCAACTTGCTCATCAATATCTGCACCAGCTTCTGCACGAGCTAGTTCAACAACTTGAGTACCGACGTCATACGCCATCGCAGTGCGCATGCCTTGTTCCCCCTTATGCCAGTTCTTGCAGCTGTCCTGGTGTAGTCAGCCACATTATTGCAACATCTCACCATCACTAACTATTTCTTTCCTTCAACTTGCACAGACTTCTTTTCTCACTTCTACAGACGCAAATGGATGCCCCCGTGCAGAACAATCTGCGGGGGCATCCCTCTATCCATTCATTTCACTTATGACCATTCTTCTGTCAACAGAAGCTCTTATTCCTTCGTCAAGCGCACATCGTCAATATGAAGCACCGTTCCGCCAGGCGAGTCCATATAGAAGCCTACGTCCACCTGTCCGCTGGTCACGTAAATATTGTCGATGCTGATATACTTCCATACGCCGTCATTGGTTATATTCTCATATATATCCGTGCCACCGTATCCGCTAATCTCCGCCCGTGCCGTCGTCGGATTGGCGTACTGCATGCGTACCCATGCTTCCAGTTTGTAGTAGCTGTTGTTCACCGGCACGTTCACCACTTGATGGATAGACTGCTGATATGCGCTGGCAGAATAAATGTACGCCCGCTTATTCTCCGTCCAAGGGGATTGCGGCGGATGAGAGCCCGAACCGCTGTCTACACCGTACGCAAGCGCCTGTCCGCCGGGATGCCATTCTGTCCAGTTGCTGCCGTATCCGTCAGCCCGCTCGAAGTCGCCGTTATCCAGCAGATTCAACTCCTCGAACGGAGCAGCCGGCGTACCGGCCGACACCAGCAGCCGATCCAGATTGACATTGCCGCTGTCGGCTCCGTCATACTTGAACGCAATCGTATTCGTGCCTGCTGCCAGCGTCAACGTCTGTACATTGTCCTGCCATACGTCCCAGCTGGCGCCCGGGCTTGTGAGGCTCGCTTGCGCCACATCGACACCGTTCACATACGTGCTGAGCGTCTTCGTGCTGCCCGAACCGTTGGCATAGCGCAGCGATACGTTATAATTGCCGGCTGTCGGCACATCCACCTTGAAGGAAGCGGCTGCCCCTACGCTCGTCATGCTGTCCACGAACGCCTTGCCGCTGTAGAACTGATGGTTCTCGTTCGTGGACGCACCGCCGGTAAGCTCCGCGCTCTCCGCCTCGTACTTGCCTGCAATTGCCGCCTTCAGCACCTCGATATAATCCAGATTGATATTGCCGGTGTCGCCGGCATCGGCATAATAGCGGTAGGTAATCGTGTTGCGGCCCGCTTCCAGCGGAATGTTCTCACTCACCTTCGACCAGGTGCTCCAGTTCGCCAGATTCGGCAGCGACGCTTGCGCCACCCGCTTGCCGTTGGCGAAGATGCTTACTGTCTTGGCCGAGCCCGTCGCATTCGCATAGCGAAGGTCAACCTTGTAAGTCCCGCCGACCATCACATCGGCATAGAAGGTGACTGCGGCGTCTGCGTTGTCGAAACCGTCGACGAAGCCCGTGCCGGAATATCCGGCATGGTTATTATTGACCGAAGCCATCGTACCCGTCGTCTCGCCCCACAGCGAAGCCTCCTCCGCCTCCAGCTTGAACGTGGAGGAGGAAGCGGCTGCGCTGCCGCTAATGACGATGCTTTTGGCGGACCCGCTGCCTGCCGCTACTTTGACGTAGGTGACATCCCCGTACTTGTCCTCGCCCGTCGTCCATCCTTCGCCGCTGGCCGCCTTCAGAGCGTCCAGATCGGCATAAGAGGTCAGTCCGGACCCGTTGCTGGTCACGCCAGTGCCCGCCTTGCCATGCACCTTCAGCACATAATGCTGGACGGCCGGCGTATAGGAGCCTGACTTGCCCGCGACATTCATATTGATGCCGCTGCCGCCGTTATCCTGCGCGCTGATGTCCTGCTTGAAGTAAGAGCCGCTCTCATAATTGTAGCTGGTGCCGTCATCGTCATAATAAGTGAAGCTCGTCGCCGTTGTATCCGGGAACACGTCCACATCAACCGTCGTCACCGCGCTCTGGCCGATATAGTCCTGCACGTCCTGCGAAGGAATGATCGCGCCCTTCTTAATGAACAGCGGAATGTCCGACCATGTCTCGGCGTTGACGGGATATTGAATCGTCTGTCCTCCGGAGTAGACCTTGCCGGTGAAATAATCCGTCCACGTGCCCGCCGGCAAGTAGATCGGCTTCACGGTCTGCCCTTCGTCGACGACCGGCGCCGCCAGCATCCAGTCACCGAACATCCAGGCGTCTACATAATTTTTCACATTGGCATCTGTCGGGTTGTCGAAAATAAGCGGGCGCACAAGACCTTTGTTCGTCTCGTACGTGCTTCTCTCGTAAGCATACATATACGGAATGAGCGAGTAGCGCAGATGAATGGCCGCCTTCGCCGCTTCCTCCGCCGTATTGCCGTAGAACCACGGCTGACGCTGATGATACAGATTGCCGTGAACGCGGAATACCGGCGTAAGCGCGGCGAACTGCATCCATCTGGCGTACAGCTCCGGACTTGGATTGCTGTCGTTCGGGTTGAAGCCGCCGGTATCCATGCCCCACTTCGGCTGTCCGTTGTTCACAGAGGACAGCATGACCGTGCGCTGTTCCTTCATGCCCGAAGCCCAGCCTACCTTGTCGCCCATCTGGAACTGGGCGCCGATATCGCCGGACCATAGCGTCGTCGCATAGCGCTGCGCACCGGGATAATAGGTTCTTGCCGTCTGCCATACCCGCTGCGTATCGCTCGTATAAGCGCGCTGTCCCTCGTACATCGCTTGCGACAGATGGCCGGTCGTGAAGTTGCCGAACCACCACTGGGCGGCGCCGGAGGACACCTTGTCCGTCTCGTCGTTCCACCAGCCGACGATGCCCTTGTCGTAAGCCGCCTCGGAATGGTCCCAATACCATGACCGCATGCCTGCGTTATAGGGATCAATGCTCCTTACCAGCACAGGAATAAAGTAATCGGAGTATTCGCTGTGCCCGGGATACCAATACCCCGCCGCATCCGCGTCGTAATATTGGCTCGTTCTGGTATTGCTGGCATCCTCGGTCACAATTCTCGGCTTCGTAATGCCGATCATCTTGATTCCTTTCGCATCCATCGTCGATTTCAGCGCAGTAGTGCCGGCATCGGGGAAGTTCGTCGTATTCCAGGCGAATTCGCCGTAGCCGGTCTCCCCGTACTTCTTCCAGTCGTAATCCAGCCCGTAGCCGTCGATCGGAATGTTGCGGGCGCGGTACGTATCCACCATATTCGTCATCTCGGTCTGGTTCGTATCCCACTCGAAGTTCATGAAGCCGAGCGACCACTTCGGCAGCATCGGCGCCTTGCCTGTTACCTCCGAGAAGCCATCCATAATCTCATCCGGGCTGCCGACGAACGCATAGTATTCCAAGTCCGTCTTGCTGTAGCGCCGCCCCTCTGTCGGCGTGCCGCCATAGTAGAATTCCAGCTTGCCCGTATTGTCGGTGTAAGGGTAACCGCCGTCGCCGTCCACCAGGATGCCGTATCCCGCCGTCGACCAGATGAACGGTCCGCCGGAATCGCCTTGATGGCCGGCATGCGCGGGATGGTTGCTGGAATTACGTATAATGTCAGGCGCGCTTTCGTTGGCGTTATAGCTTCTGATGCCGTAGACGTTGTGGCTCGTATGATGCTGGAAGCGCACGCCGTCGTAGAAGACGCCGCCTGCCGCCGGCTCCCACAGCAGCGTTGTGCCGTCCGCCTTCTTGATCGTTATGCGGGCGGGATTTTTGGCGATCTCCACCTTCATCTTCGACGTTGTGATGACGATAGGATCTCCCGATGTGTCGATCGTCGAGCCGACCGTCGTCCACGTCTTGGCAGGATCGATCATCGGCGTATCGGCGCTCGGCGTCACATTGTTCGGCCGATATGACACCTTCACGATATCGTCGCGCAATATATCGAAGATAAGCATGTCGTCATTCGGCTCCGCGCCGTTGTCGATCGTCAGCCACAGCGTATCGGAGGCGGAAGCGACGCCGGTCACATTGCCGAGCGCACTGACGTAAGCGGACGCCTTCGGCCCCGATGCCGGCAGCAGCAGCGCGGTCATAAGCGAGAGAGCGAGCGCGAACAGCGCCGATCTTCTCATTCCTTGTCCATACCTTTTACCCGTCATATATGGCACCCCTTTCGGTTAACTGACCGTTATTTCAAAATCTGTGCCTTCCCAGCGATCCGTTCCCGTCTCAAGTATGCCGTTCCCGTTATCGTCCCACAGGAACGTGAAGTCCACCGTCGTACCGGTTGTGAACGGTCCTACCGACGTCTCGTGATCTAGCAGCGCGTCGCCCGATCCGTTCGGTCTCATCATGACGTCGACCACATTCGTCCAGTTGTTCACGCCCTGATGCACCCAGCCGGAAGCCCCGGTGCGGAACGTAATGCGGTAGCCTGCCGGCACCGACGTAATTTGCCGGTCGAACTGCCAGACATAGGTCTTGTCCAAATCCAGATAGTCCAGATTGATGGCCCCGGTATTGGCCGCATTCTTCCATATCGTAACCGTGTGAATGCCCTTCTTCAGCGAGACGGTCAGCGCCGAGGTCGACCAGTTGCTCCAGCTGCCGGTAGACGGGAACCCGATCGTGCCGGCATAATTGCCGTCGACGAATATGTCTCTCGTCGCATCCGATCCACCGTTCGCATAGCGGAACTGAAGAACTTGATCGTCGTCTTGCGCCGCCTTCACCGTGAACGTTACCCCGTCATTGTCCGCGAAGTTGTCCACGAAGCCGGTGCCGGAGTAGCCGGCGTGATTGTCGTTCACGCCTACATTGACCTTGTTGGCATTCTCCGCTTCGTACAGATCGTTCGTCGGCGCTGTGAATGTCCGCTTCATGTAGATCATGTCCCAATATTGCAGCGAAGGAATCGTGAACGAGACATACTTGCCCTTGCTGTCCGTGCCAGTCGTATAGGTGAGCGATTGCGTCGCGCCCAGCGCGATGTCCGGCGATGCCAGATAGACGTCCGATACGGACTCATTGTCGCCGATATACACCTTCGTCGCCAAGCTCGTAAGCGTCGTCGGCGTATCATCGGAATAACGCCAATCCGTGTCCGTGCTGTTCTTCAAGTTGATCAGATGAACGATATTGTAGTCGTCGCTCTGCTTCATGAAGTGCCAGATATTGCCCGCCGTTCCGTTGCCCGCGACCGGCTGACCCGCGATCTCCACGAACTGGCTGCCGGAATCGGTGTTGAAGACGTCCTTGTCGTACAACAAATTCTCATACGCCGTTATAAAGTTGTAATGGTTCTTCATCGCTTGCTTCAAGCCGCTTCGCATCTGCTTGGCCCGATTCGGGAAGTACGGATGGCCCAGCATCTGGTCGCCCTCGCCCATCTCGATGCGCGATCCGCCGGAAGCGGCGATAGCCGCGCTGGTCAGCCGGACGGCGTCTTCATCGAATGTGCCCAGCGTCAAGCTGTCCAGATTGATGAAGCCCGTATCGCTGGCAGTCTTGGCGAGCTTCACTGTATGCGAGCCCGCTGTCAGCCATACCGTATGCGAAGCATCGAACTTCCACGTTCCCCAGCTGTCCTGATCCAGGAAGTTGTCGATCTGCTTGACGAAGTTGCCGTCTATATACAGGCTGCGCGTATTGTTGGTGCCGGTATCGTTGCCGTAGCGGAATACCAACCCGTACCAACCTTCCTCCGGAACGGTAATGCTGAACTGCACATAGTCGCCCGTATCGCCGAAGCCGTCCACGAAGCCGCTGCCGGTATAGCCGGAGTGATTGTTGTTCGTCGATACGCCGCTTAGCGTCGCCGATTCCGCCTCGTAGGTCGTGCCGCTATTTTCCTCATAATTCATGTAAGCGGCCAGCACGACAGCCTTCTGCCCGTTGTTGCGCCTTGCCTTGTCGATTAGCCCCTTCAGCTCGATATAATCGTTGGCGTGCCCCCAGATCTCGGTGTACGTGAAGTCGTAATCCGCATTACTGGTCACATCATCGAACGCCCAGCCTTCCGCCGCTCCGTCCACGTTATTGAACGTGATGACCTTGTCGGACATGCCATTGCTGTCGAGATTGGCGCGCAGATTGTTAATGAAGCCGGAGAAGCTGTTGTCCAGATCGATCACATTGCCGTAATAATCGTAGGGGTCCGGGCGTTCGCCCATCTGATCCAGATGGATGCCGTCGAAGCCCGCCGTGGAGATCATATCCCGGTATTGTCCATAAATATGGTTCTGCCAGCCGGCGCTGCCGGGATCGAACAGCCAGAGCCACGTATCCGGGTTGTTGTCAACGAAGTCGAAGCCCAGCGGATTCATGTGCGCGCTGTCCTCATACATCGCCCATTCCGGACTGACGCCGGAGATCGTCTCATAGTGGTTGAGCGCCGCATAGCTCATCGTGTAAGGCATAGCTGCAGCGTTGTAATTGTGCATGGAGGAGATCATATTCTGGATCGTCGCCCAGTACATCGTATGCTTGCCGCTCCAGTCCGTCCAGGAGCTGTCAATGACACCTCCCGTCCGCTTGATATTGTTCTCGTGCCGCCACATCCAGTCGTATAGCTGGAATGCATTCGTGTGATAGTCCTCGATCGTGCGCTGCACCCGCGCATCCGTTACGGTCGAAGACTCATTGGGGAACTCCGCCATATAGCCGTAGCGTGGAAATCTTGTCCAATCGCTGGATACGTCTATGGCGGTCGCTCCCGTAGCGGAGCCGGCTGTTACATGTACGAAGTATCCTTTGAAATCCGTGCTTGGTGTCGTCCAGGTGAAGGTCACTGTAGTAGAGTTGCCATTGGGAAGGCTGATTGCTGTGGAGTCGGTGTGGAGTTGCGTCTCGAGATGGTGGATCGCCAGATTGACATTGCCGCTGAAGGTGGAACCGGAATCGTTGGTCAGCTCCACTTTAATCGTGGCTGTACTGGTGGGGGCGTACCTCGCCTTGTCGGTGTACACCCGCTTGATAATGCCCGTTGCGGATGCATGAGCCGGCGGCGGTATGGCCCCCGCCATCGCGAGCATGACGACTGCCATGACAAAACCGAACAGATAGCTGGCCCTTCTCACATAAACTCTCTCCCTTCGACAGGAAATAGTAGATTGCACCTTCATTGTATAGCTACTATTCCCGCAATAGATAGTCCGATTATTTCATATGCGAGTACGGAAATTACAGAATAGGGAAATTCTCGATAGAGTATGTCGATTACCTAACCCTTGCCCTTGCGGATATCAGGTTATTGTTGGGGAGCTAACGGTTGCAGCTGCTCTTATCTTCGCTATCCCCCCTTATTCCCTCCACTTTCGTCACACTAAGCTCGTGCACAACCGTAAGAGGATTCTCGTCGCATTAAGCTCATACACAACCGTAAGATTCCAGAAGTGTTTAATTTTCGGCAATAAGCTCATACACGACCGTAAAAATTTCAAAAGTGTCTGCATTGGGCTGGCCGCTTCCCCAACTGATGCCATCCTCCCCTAGCAGATAGACGCTTCGCACGAAGGAGCTGGTATACATCATGTGTTTTCATAGTGTACAAGCAATCCTATCACTCCTTGGTGGAGAGTTGCCCTAGTGAACGCCACCATAGAAAAAAGTGCCGCTCCAGCATCCCGTGTTCTTCTAAGAACAAGGTAATGCAAAGAGCAGGCACTTTCAACTAATGATTACAAGACCCCTTCACATTCGACAAAAATTATCGCAAGATTGCCGCCATTAGTGCTCCAACAGGAGCAACGGCGGAATGATGCCATGATGGCTGTTGAAGTCGATATAACTTGTTCCGTACTCCTCTTCAATAGCCAGCACAACGCTCAGCTCCGACTCCCCCCTCTTTAACGCCGTGTACAGGAAATCGCTAATGTCCCATTCGTAATATCCGGCCGTTCCGTTTACTTCGACCGTATCCAGCAAATAAGCCGTTGTGCCGATACCTGTCACATTCCCGCTTAAGGGATCATGGTTAGGCGCAGCGTTGAATGTAATCGCATCTGCCGACCAGTTATTGTCGAGTATGCCATATGCGCTAACGGGAGTTGCCGCCGGCGAAGTGCTGTTTTTGCCGTAAAGCCTGAGCAGCGCCCGATTCACCCGCTCGGTCTTCAAGCCGGACAAGTCGAGCTTGATGTATGATTTGCGGTCTGCTCCGGTTCCTGCGGCATTCTTGACAACAAGATGGGAGGAATATTCGTAGTTGCCGTCCGCATAGCTTCCTCCCCAGATGAAGGCCGCTTCCTGCACCTCCTCCTTGACTGGCTCATACATAGACAATACCGGAGGCTCCGGTCCCAGACGCCCGTCAATCTTCACCAGCACATTGCCGTCCTGCAAGTCCGTTAACAGGAAGGAGGCATGGGAGGAAGACAATCTGCCTTGAAGGAATCGCGTCGCATCCACCGCATATGTGCGTTCTTCACTGTCTACGTACAGGGTCGCAATCGGAATCGCCGTATTCCCGACTCCCGTGATCCCTGTATCCCCTTCGGCATGATTGGGCGAATCCGCCCAGGTTAGCGATGATTCCGTCCAGCTGTCATCCGTGATGCCGTATACAGAGACGGCAACGCTGCCGACAGCTCCCGGAGCGGACGCCCGGAACTGCAGGATGCCCTTGCCCAATTCGCTGCCGGAATAACTGCCCATGTCGAATTTCATATAGGTTATTCTGTCGTCATCAGCGATCGGCGCATCCATCACTTCCGCCAGAACAGTGCCATCCATCTGCTGATGCTCATATTGACCTCCCCGGATATAACCGGTCTCCACCACTGCCAGATCTTCGTGCTCCCGCAGCATTAATTGAGGCGGTCTGGTTCCGCTCTCCTTGCTGG
Source organism: Paenibacillus sp. J5C2022 (assembly GCF_025567625.1). Lineage (GTDB taxonomy): Bacteria > Bacillota > Bacilli > Paenibacillales > Paenibacillaceae > Pristimantibacillus. The sequence continues at coordinate 66,174 of NZ_JAOQJC010000030.1, forward strand.
TCATGAATATCCAGTCGCTATATCCCTGATCTTCCGGCAGCACGATAAAGCTTATCTCTCCGCCGCCCCCGTGCTCCTGCACGAATGCACTCACATCGACCTCGAACCAGCTGTAATTGCCGTCGGCCAAGCTGACCTTGTCGATATACCATGACGACACTCCCATGTCCGTTACCACCGTCTTGCCGGACTGGTCTTTGCCGAGCAGAGGGGCATTGTTCCACGTCAGAGATTCCTCCGACCAGCCATTGTCCGCTATGCCGTATACGGCGAGCTCTATCGGGTTATACGGGGCGGCATTGTCATAGGCATAGAAGCGAAGCTTGGCTTCATTCACCTGATTGCCGGTATACGTGCCCAGATCGAATTTCAGATACGCCGCCATGCTGGCACTGGAGGTGCCCGAATTTCTCAAGCCAAGTGTCGTATAGTGGCCCAGCACCCGATCCGGCTCCACCTCCTTCGCATAAGCATCCTCCGATGCGTTCAGCGTGAATTGCCGATTCCTTAATGTCGGTCTGGCCGCCATTGGCGCTTGTACCGTCACGTAGTCTCCATCCCGGCTGAAGCCTGCGGGAACGCCATCCACTCTTACCTCGTTCAATGTACCGGCGCCATAATAGAAGGTAAAGCTGGTCAGCGTCTTCTGTGCGTTCGAGTCTTCTTGAACGGTATTCGCAATGTCGACCGTACCGCCGCTGCCGTATTCGACCGACAATCCGCTTAGCACTTGGTCGCTGCTCGCATAGATGCGGCCATCCAGAGACAAGCGGTTATCGTTGGCGATCTCCATCCTTGTCACCGCTCCGCCGCTATCCTGCTTGACCAGCTTGAAGCTTGTCTCTTCTGTAGCGTGGCTTATATCGTATTGCAGATGATACGATTCGCCGGACGACATTGCCACCTCTACTCCCTCTTCCGTAACCTGGGCACTCGCAATGCCTTGGCTGCCTCCAGGGGAGAACTCATGGAGCGCGACGAACTCGCCTGCACCATTGACCGTCTGGCGGGCCGTCAATACCGGTGTCTGCACGCCCGGCATATTCGCCCTTCCGAAGGAGCGCGATTCATATACTTGCATCGGCGCATCGTTCAACATCGTAATCCGGTATCGATTCTGACTGTCTACAGCATCGGTGAACTCTGCATGCCAATTGCCGGAAGTGAATGCTTCGGCTTGCAGTTCAATGAATGGATAGCCTTCCGAGCTTCCCAGCATGCCGCTTGCTGCTGTAACAGGCAAGCTCAGATTCATCGAGCTTTCCGGAACGTGGGCGAACCAGTCGAATGTGACACTGTCATATGTGCGAAGCTTGAATACGTCCAGCATCCAGTCGTCGACCATAATGACCGCACGGCGGTATTGCTGGACGTCGGGATAGATGCCGTCGGCGGAAGCTGCGCTGAAGTGCATGGAACGGGTATGACCTTGCGCAAGGAAGGAGCCCCCCATGCCGGCTTGCAGCTTATCCGGTACGACGACCGTATTATGCGCCGCGGACTTCCGGTAATATTGCTCCGCGGATACCGTGCCGTAAGGACTCATGCCCAGATCGTCAAGCCATACTCTTCCGTTCCCGTATGTCGTGACATTCAGCTTGTCATAATGATCGTGACCGCCGGTATGCGGACCGTAGTCCAGCGTGCTCATGTACGTCTCGCCGCCGACGTGATTGCGGGTCAGCAGACTTCCCAGCCCGGTCATGTTCGCATCGGATAGCAGGAACGGCTCGCTTGTCTCCGGTATTGCCGCATAGCCGAACAACAGCGAGTATAGCTCCGCGTCGCTTCGGGATACGGAAGCCATGCCGTAAGCCTGATTCATATATTCCCGATAGCTGGAATCGATATCGCTGTAGGCCCGGTCAGCCGTCTCCATCATCCAGAGATACATCGGCGTCAGCAGATTGGGCTTATATACAGAGTCGTTGTTCGCCTGCAGCGTCAAGTCCGGATACGGCAGCCGAAGCAGCGCGTCGAACATGGACTTGAACCGCTCATTCCCTTCGTACAGATTAAGCCTATCCTCGCTGCCGAACCGAAGAGCCGCATTCGCCAGGTAAATGTAATGCTTCAGCACGAAGCTGTGGTAGCTCGGCGATCCCTCGAACCAGAAGCCGTCCTCCCCTACGCCCAGTTCCAGAAGACCGTCGAACATGCCCAGCGCCGTTCCGTCCTGCTTCGACGGGGCATAACCAAGCAGCGCATCGGATATGAGGCCGCTGTCGTCATAGAGGTAGCCGGTCAAGCCCAGCGCCGTATTCTGAATAACTTGAAAATTGTTCATGCGATGACTGAACTTGATGGCGTCTGTCGCGGGATAGAACATGTCGGTGCGGATAGCCGCTTTGTCAGCCTCGTTGAACTCGCCGGAATTGTACAAGCTGTCCACGGCGAACACCATCGGCGTCACGAAGTAAGCGGCTTCATTCAAGGGGGAGTAAAATAGCCTGGTCGCGAAGTCGCGCGCGGGCTCCACCACGTCATGCTCCTCGTATTGCGGATACTTCGCCGCGAATTCGTTCACGATCTCCGCCGCTTTCTCGGCATAGGCCGACTCGCCTGTCAGAATATAGAGGTACGCCAAATATTTGGCCGCATTCGTATGATCCGTTACCCACTTCGCATACCAGCCTCGAGTAATCTGATCCATCACATTGGGGTCCGTATTCTGCGAGCTGATGATGTAATCGTCGGACGGATCGCCGGGGTCCAGACCCGGAGATTCGAACTCGGCAATCTGGTAATACGTGTCGTAATCGTAGCCGCTCGCCAGTATATCCTGATAGGACATATATTCATAGACGAGCGGAACGTTGTAGTCAGGATCGTTGAAGCGATTCTCCCAGATGTAGCTGGAATCGGGAATTAAGGCGATATCGCGCGTCAGCCATATATCGTATCGGTCCCGGTAAGCTTGCAGCACATCGCTTGCCCAGCGGTACCCGAACAGGCGGTCTCGGATGGCCTTCACCGCAACGAAGTGGGGCCGGGACAACGTCATCTCTCCCGCATTGATCTCGACATTGTCGATGTGCGCCTCATCCGTATGTCCCGATGCGGCTTCCATGGCGATCGCCACGACGACATCGTCGCCGGCATACCCCTGCAGGGCTGCGGCTATGTCTTGCCCTTCCGTGGTGACGCGGCTCCACTCCTTCACATGATCCGCCGATCCCGTCCCGTCATAAAGCATATAAGCATACAGCTCGCTTGACGGGTTGTATGTGCCGGCGGCGTTCGCTGTCTGCGACAGCTGGTTCCAGACCGGTACAGGCAGAATAACCAGCCTTAGTGAATGGGACTGACTCGCTCCCGAGCCGAACAAGCGGTAATCCAGCGATACGGTGAAATCCTCCGGCCCGCTGAAGAAGTCGGGCAGGCGTACCGTCTGGCCGATCATCGCCATGCCTTCCGAAGCGGCCGATTGGTCGGCCAGTTTCACATAGGAGCCTGGAGCGCCGCCTCCGCTCTCGATGCTGACTGTCAAGTCAGGCGCAGCTCCTGCACCCAGCTTCGCGTATCTCGTCTCCCAGCCGCCAGGCTGATGAAGGTCGGAGGTGGCAGTCAGGCGGAATCCCGCATCCTCCGTCCATACGCCTCCTGTGTAGCCTATTCTGATCTTGCTGGCATACAGAGCGGACGTACCGCTTCCACCGTTCCAGGCAAGCTTGAGGTAATTCGCTTCCGCCGCCCCATGCCACTCGTAGACCAGCCTGTCCCACGAGCCTTCGCTCGCGCCTTCGTTCACTACGGCCGGTTCGATCGAAGTGAAGGCCGCGCCATCGCTGGATACCGAGAAGCTGAAGCCTTCGCCTTGCGATTGCGGATCGCGATAGGCCACAAGCACGAAGGAACGGATATCTCCCTTCTTGTAGACAATCTCGGCATTGCCGCCGTTCGCGGCGAATAAGAAGGGGTCGCCTTCTACCTCCGTCGGGCTAACCAGCGGACTGACGGAAGAGTCTATTGCCGCCACATCCTGCGAAGCATGAACAAGAGACAAGCTGTTCATCTCGTCTTCTGCAATAAGGCCTCCATCATCCGGTCCCGGACTTGCCGCTTTTGCCCTGCTTCCGTCTCCCGGTACGGCGGCGGCTCCAATCGTATGAACAATCAGGATTGCGATTAACAGCTTTAACCATAAGCTAAGTTCTTTTTTCACATCATTAACCTCCCAGAATAAATTGCGGACTAAAGTAAAGCGCTTACATTTTGTGGGAGAAGGAAAACCTCTATCGAGATCGAGGCCCTTTTCCCATTGCACCAGCGGGCAGGATGCGTCCATAGCTCCGGCATTGCCGACCTGTTATGAACGCATTCCCCTGCCAAAGCCGTTATAGCGCCTTGATGCTTGGCCAATGCAGCTCTACGCCGTCCTGCTCCAGCCTCTCCTGCAGCCCCTTCAGCAATTCGCGGTTATGGCGCACCTCCCTCGGCTGCGCTTCGCGGTCCAGGCAGTAAGCCGCCAAGGCTCCCGCAGCTTCGCCGATGTTCCATTCGACGGGATGCAAGCGGTAGCAGCCGTTCGAAATATGCGTCACGCCTATATTTTTGCAAGCCGGAATCAGATTGTTCATCCTCACCGGTATAAGGCTGCCGAGCGGAATCTGGAAGGGATAAGACGACATGTCCAGATAACCCCGGCCGCCCAGTCGCGGATGCAGGTCGATCCGGTATGCGCCTACTCCGACCGTGTCTTCGAACTGCTCCGCTCCTTGATCGCCTCTGATCTCAGCGCTGATATGCTGCTCCAGCACGGTGAACTCCGCCTTAATTCTTCTGGATTCGCGAATATAAGGCGCCTTCGCAAGACCGTCCTCCGTACCTAGCGCCTCCTTGCACAGACGAATGCCGGGATAACCGCGGCCTCCGTCCGGACGGGGCGCTTCCGTCTGCATCCAATACAGCAGCGATAAGCTCAGTTGCTTCGCATTGTGCAGATGCTTCCGCCTCTCCTCCTCGCTTACATCGATGATGGACCCGAGCCAGTAATCATTCTGCGGCCAATTCACCGATACGATATCGCTCCGATACGTACCCGGCAAGAAATTCGACTTGTCCACAATACGACGGTATGCCCATCGCGAAGTCAATCCGCCCGGCTCGTCGAAGAACGGATAGACAACCGGCTCCAGCGTGATGAAATGCGGGACGATCCAACTGAAGAGAGGCCCTGTCCAAAATTCGTCGTTGCGATAAGCTCTCCAGAACTCATATTGTTCCGGCTTCTCAATCGTATGGTCCTCGCCCTCGAAATATTGAATCGCATACGTGTGAGTCAGAGCCTGCATGCCCATCGGGTCCGGCTCTCCGGGCAGCGCATGCGGTTCGCCCGTCTGCGCCCGGGACTCCATGCCGGTCACATATTCGACGCCCGCCAGCGGTAGCAAGTCGCCGCATTCCGTAGCATCCAGAATATACGGCGCTTCCAGCACATGTCTGCTTCCCGTCAACACATGCTCCACCGTAACGGATACGATGCGGTCGCCATCCACATCCGCTTCGACAGGCTTATAGTGTGTCATAATAACCAACTGGCCGGTATGCACATATGGCGCCAGCATCTGCTCCAGCACTGCCAGCGCCGTTCTCGGCTCATGGCACAAGCGGCTGACGACGCCATTGCCGGGATTCAGCCGCTCCTTCGCATGCGCTTCCGGCGTCAGAGGCATATAACGCCGATAGTAATCCCTTACGGCATTGCGGTATTGGCGATAGCTTCCCGTACAGCCGAACTGTTCAATCCAGGGATGCTCGTCGGGCGGTACCGCCTGGCTCGTCAGCTGCCCTCCTATCCAATCCGTCTCCTCCGTCATGACGACCCTCTTGCCTGCCCGGCAAGCCGCCATGGCCGCTGCGCAGCCGCCGACTCCTCCGCCGATAATGGCGATTTCGCTCCGGTCATTCCGATTCATCGCTGTCATCCTCCTTCTGCTAATCATAATGGCCATCAATCGATCAACTGGCTGGCCATGCACTCCGCATACAACCGGTGGCCGAGCGGAGTCGGATGGACTCCGTCGTCATCTCCGCTGTTCTCCTTCGTCCGAAGCAGCTCGCCCGGTAGAACGCCCCTTCCCAATTGCTCCATCCAATGCCGCTCCACATCGGCCAGCGCACATCCGCACTCCGCCGCCGCTTGGCGTATAGCCTCGCTATAGCGTTCGATCCAGCTTCCCGCTCCCGAAGGGGCGTACCATTCGCGGGGATGGCGTGCGTAATAATAAGCTTCGTCATTCCCTTCGATAATGGGATGTATCGTGCATAGCAGAGAACGTATTTGCCGTTTCTTCAGCTCCGTCACGATTCGGATCAGATTGTCACGGAACAGGGACAATGCGACTCTGGATTGTCCGCGAGCGACAGCCACATGATCGTTCATGCCGAATTGTACGACGCATATATCCGGCTTCTGGCTCAGCACATCCCTCTCCAGCCTCGGCCATGCGTCCTCCGTCGTCTGCCCCGACACGCCGGCATTCACCGACGTACCGCCCAGCAGGCTGGCCAACTGCTCGATATACCCTTCCCCGCGATTCATATGCACTCCCGCCGTAATACTGTCGCCATATCCGGCAATAAGCATCTTCGCCACTCCTTTTCCCCGAATTCCTTTCGAATAGCCTGCTATCCCTTTAACGCCCCGCTGGATATGCCGTTAATGATATGCTTCTGAAGCAAGAAGAACATAATGAGCAGCGGCAGCATGGAGACGACAAGCCCCGTCATGGTCAAGGAGTAATCGATGAAATGCTCTCCCTGAAATTTCATCAGTCCCGATTGAATGGGATGAAGCTCCTTGTCGGTAATCGTCAAGGATGGCAGCAGCCACTCGTTCCAGATCGCGCGCACATGGAAGATCGCTACCGTCGCGATTGCGGGACGAGTCAGCGGGACAACGATCAGCCACAGCTTGCTCCATTTGTTGCAGCCGTCTATCGTCGCGGCTTCCATCATTTCTTTCGGGATAGAGTCCATGAAGTTTTTTACAATGAACATCGTTAACGGTATTAATGTCGTGGCGAAGGGCAGGATAAGCCCCAGCCGGCTATTCAACAGCCCGAGCTCCGATATCACGATATACTTCGGTATGAAGATGCCCGGCATGGGCACCATCATCGTAATGATGATCGCGATATAGATGACGTTCTTGAACGGAAATCGATAGAAGGACACGACGTATGAGATTAAGACGCCAAGCGCGATGCCGATCGTAACGGAAGTAACAGTGTAGATAAAGCTGTTCGTTACGTAAATATGGAAATCGTATTTGAACAGCACATCCGCATAATTGGCTAGCGACGGCTCGTTCGGAATCAGCGTTGCGAGCAAATTTTCATTTTTCAAAATTTCCGCATTGGGCTTGAACGTATTCGCAATGATCCAGAAAAACGGATAGAGACAGCTAATCGATACCACAATCAAAAAAGCATGTGTGACGGTCATCTGCAATCGTTTACTGTTAATCATATAATTTGGCTCCGTATCTTCTTGAAATGAACAACTGGATGAAAGATACCACCACCAGCATAAAGCCGAACAAAACCGATAACGTAGTAGAGTAGCTCATATTGACGTTATCGAACGCTTCCTTCAGTATCCGCATCGCCGGAACTTCTGTCGCATAACCCGGGCCGCCGTTCGTCATAATGACCACCTGGCCGAATATTTGCATCGATCCCAGCACAAGCAAGATGGATACGAGGATCATCGTCGGAATGAGCAGAGGAAGCGTCACATAGCGGAACGACTGCATGCCGCTTGCCCCTTCCATGCTTGCGGCCTCGTACAACTGCCGGTCGATGCCGGTCAGGCCGACAAGGAACAGCAGGAAGTACGTACCGAAGGTCTCCCAGATGAACGTGGCGGCGACAGCGCCCATAGCCGTCTCGCTCTCAGCCAGCCAAGCATGCGTCCATGACGACAGTCCGATCGTCTCAAGCAATTGATTAATAATCCCGAACTTAGGCTCGTACATCCACTTCCAGATCAGACCGACAATAATCGGCGACAGAATGGTCGGGATAAAGAAGATTGTCCGGTACAGGCCTCCTCTTGCCAATCGGCTCACGAGCAGTGCCAATAGCAGCGCTATCGGCACTTCAAGCAAGATGATGCCCGTAGAAGTCTTCAGAACGCGGAGCACGGAGTCCCAGAATACCGTATCCTCCAGCGCCCTCCGATAATTGTCCAGCCCGGCGAAGCTTGCCTTGGCCATCGGCGTATAGCCGCTCCACTTGAAGAAGCTGAGCCGGTAGCTCTGATAGAACGGATACACATAGAACATAGCGAACAAGATCAGACCGGGAATGACGAACAAGTAACTCGTGAGATAGTCCTTCCAGCGAGACGCAGCTTTCATGTTATTCCCCTTTCCTCGCGCGAAGCAACAGCAGGCTTACTTCTTATTGGCCAAGCTCTCCATCAACGATTGCTGAAGCCCTTCCGGCGTCGTCTTGCCTTCCACCAGCATCTGGACACCCTTCCAGAACTCTTCATAAATTTTGGCCTCGGTCACAATCTCATGCATGCGCCGCTTCGTCAGATTCTCACCAAGTCCGGCAAGGATCTTCACGTTCTCATCCAGGCTGGCCTTGTCCATAGCCTGACTGTTGGCCGGGAGCACGCCCGACTTCTCAGCCAGATGGATCTGCTGCGCATCGTCCGTGAACCACCGGATGAACGCTTTGCTCTCCTCCTTGAACTCGCTTGACTTCGCAACGCTCAGGCTGATGGATACGCCCCCATCGATATTGACCTCTTCGCTATCCATCACTTTGGGCGGAGCAGCTACAGCCCAATCGAGATCCGGCGCATCCTGCTTCAGCATGGGCACGAACCAGGAGCCGTTCGATATCACCGCCACTTCCCCGTTCACGAACTTCTTCTCCACATCCGGCATAGTCAAGACGACCGTTCCCTCGGCAAGATAGCCCTGCTCGCGCAGACCGTCGATTGTGCCGAACACTTCTATCCAGCGCGGATCGCTCATTCCGTTATCGCCAAGCACCGCTTCGATGACCGCTTCCTCGCCTCCGAATATGTTCGTGGCCAGCGGGAATATAACCTGGTTCAGCGTGCCCCAATTATCCCCCAGATCGTAAGCGACGGGCGAGATGCCCCCCTGCTTCAGCTTCTCGTTAAGCTCCAGGAACTCGTTCCAGGTCGCCGGGGGCTGCTGGAAGCCGACCTCATTCAGCATGCTCATGTTGTAGAAGTAACCCGAAGTGGCAACGACATACGGGATCGAATATTTTCCCGACGCGGCTCCCCACTCGTTGTCTGGCGCCAAATATCCTTTGAAGCTTTTATTCTCGCCCAGTACGTCGTAGCCCCACTCTTCCCATTCCGGAGTCAGATCCTCTACAAGATCCGCCATCACCAGATTGGCCAGTACCTCGCCGCCCAGCGATCCGCCGTAGATATCAGGGAACTTCCCTTCCTGCGCTCTCGTAATCAGATACTGCTGATTGGTCTTGGCATCGATCAGCGTCTGTGTAACGCGAACGCCGGTCTCTTCATAATACCGTTGCAGCAGTTCTTCGATAGCGTCTTGCTGGCCGGTTTGATAGTGAACGAATTCGATCTCGACTTCACTGCCCGGCTTGGTCTGATTGGCTTCCTGTCCTTGCTCCTTGTTCCCCTCCGTATGACCGCCTTGCTTGTTCCCGTTCGACTGTGAAGAACATCCTGCAACGATAGCCGCCAGCAAGAGAGCGATGAGCATGATAAATCCTGTTTTCTTCTTCATTCGATAACAGCCTCCCCTTCTATATGTGTATAAATAATGCCGGTACGTATCGGATTACCAATAACTTCCGGACATACGGCCGAACCTCATAAGCGCTTCCGCATAATAGTAGTCTCCAAATATGAGATATCCGTCAGGCACATTATTGGCGCCCACATGGTAAGCGCCGTGCTTCAGAAGCCCTTGCGCTTCCGGTTCGTGCATGGTGGATATGCGTACGAGCGCCCCCATCATTCTGGCAGCGGCATCCGACAGCAAGCGATAGTCCTCGGACTGTTCGTCGAGATGCTCCATAATCTCAAGCAGACCGCATAGACAGATAGCCGTAGCAGAGCTGTCCCTTGGCACTTCCGATCCATGATCGGCGGAGAAATCCCAGTAGGCGACGCCGTCCTCCGGCAATTGCCCGATGAAGTACTTGGCCATACGAATCGCCGTGTCCAGGAACGGCGCTTGCTTCGTATAACGGTAAGACAAGGCGAAGCCGTAGACGCCCCAGGATTGCCCGCGCGACCAGGTCGAGCCGTTGTGCAGTCCTTGATGGGTTGTGCCTCCTATGGGATAGCCTGTAGCGGGATCGAATAGAAATGTATGGTAAGAGGAATCATCTCCCCGATTCAGGAAGCGGCGCGACTTCTCCGCATGCTTCTCCGCTATGGCGGAATACCGGGTATCTCCCGTCTCCTCGGCGGCCCAGTAGAGCAGAGGCAAATTCAGCAAGCAGTCCATAATAATCCGGCCGCCGTTAACTGCATCTTGCTTATCGCCCCAAGCCTGAATGTAGCCTCCCTCGGGACGCCAGCGGTCCGCCAGCGCATCCGCCGCACGAAGAGCCAGTGCTCTGGCTCCTTCATTCCCCTGTTCCAGCCACTGCGCCTTCGCCGACAGAATGAACAGGAATCCGACGTCATGGTCAATGTTCGTCCCGGCCGCCAGACGCTCCTCGAAGCTTGGCAGCAAGCGCTGCGCCTGCTCGGCGAAGAGCCGGTCTCCGGTATACTTATGGCAGAGCCAGAGAAGCCCTGTCCAAAATCCGTTCGTCCATGTCGTATTCGGAAATAGCCTGTACGAGCCGTTCTCTCCGATATGCGGGAATTGATCCCGAAATAACTCTACATTGCGGGCCGTACGTTCTGCCACATGCCGCAAAGCTGCATTATACATGAACTTTCGCCCCCTCTTTCTCGTTAATGGAATGTCTCTCTCGCTCTTCATATCCGTCAGTGTCTTGGCCAAAGCAACGAAAGATCAGGTCCGGAGGAAGCGACGCAGCCGACTTATCTTCGGCTAGCAATCCGCCACACTTCTTGCGGAAGCACGATACCTCCACTTCCTTCCTCTCGCCAGGCAGCAAGGTGAAGAATTGCTCGCTTGCCGCCAGCCAGTAACCATTCGTCGTCTCCTCGCAACGGACATGCAGCGCCAGTGCTTGACCAGTATTCTCGACGATGTAGCTCCTGCGCAGGGAAGACAGTCCGAGGGTCGCTGTGCCACTGGCGTTGATGACTAATTCCGCAGGCTCTTCCGGCTCCCACCGGCCGACGCCTGACACTTGCAATACGGCGCCCCTGAGGCTGACAGCCCCGGCATAGACAGGCTCTTCGCCGTCTCTTCCGGCGGAGAAGAAGTAATCGGCCTGCGAGCCGTCCGATGCGTGGCCGTTCCCCGACTGCGACAATGTCAGCCGTATCATGAACAAGCCTCGAAGCTCTTCCGTAATCGGCAGGTGCAATCGTCCTGCGAGCCGGCTTCTTCCCTCCTCATCCAGGCCGGAATGGAACGTCTTCGACCACCTCAATTGCCCGTCCGAGCCGTAAGCTTCTGCGAGAACAGCAGTCTGCGTACCTCCTCTGCCGACCACGAATACCGGCGCATCCAGCACTTCCCCGATCCCGTAATCCAGCTTGCGGTAATCCAGCGATGCCGCTGCGGGGAGGAACGCTTGGCGCATCCAGTAATAAGCCATCTTCGCTTCGCCGTAATAATCGATCAAGCTCGTGCAAGATATATTGGGGTATGGCTCGTTCAATTGCCAGATCATGCTTCCGCTGTTCCGGAATTGCCTTCTCCGATTCGCTTCCAATATGAAGCGCAGCCCCTCCGCCTGCATCCATTGGCTGGCATCGCTGAACGATTCCAGCGTCTTCATCGATCCGAACAGCGCTTCATCCCTCTCCAGCGTATCCCACCATTCTCCGTGATGGCGCCATACCAGATTATCCTTCATCGAAGCCGGACTCTGGTTGTCCGCTCCGACGAATTTGCGGATACTCTTCGCAGAGCTTAATCCATCTACTCCGAACTCGCTATGGAAGAGGTGGTCGGCATCTCCGTACAGGGAGTAATGATCAGGATTTCCTTGATACTTCCAGAATCCGTGTACATCGTGGCTAACCCCTTTTTCTCTCGTAATGAACTCTACCGGGCCGGACGCCGAAGTCGGGAGGAACAATCTCTGCGAATCGTATCGCTCTACCAATTCCTTCAACATCGCTATGTTCTCATCTTCATACGTGCAGGGCTTGTTAGGCGCCTCCATCAGCTCGTTGCCTCCGCTCCACACGGTTAGCGACACATGGGAACGCTTTCTCTTCAGTGCCGACACAGCCGACAGCTTCAACAAGCGCAGATATTCCGGCTGCTTAGAGGGCATATTGTCCACCCCGGAGCTGGACTGAATGAACTCTTGCCAGATCATAATTCCGTTGCGGTCGCACAGATCATAGAACTCTTCCTTCTCGATAAGACCGCCGCCCCACACACGCACCATATTCACGCCGCCGCGCTTCATCATCTCCACCATATAGGCATACTGCTCCGGAAGCACATTGCCGTACAGATGATCAAGCGGCGTCAGATTCACGCCCTGAATGTAGACCTTGACGCCATTGACAACGAAGGTGTAAGGCAACGCTTCCTGCGGACTGCCTTCATTGCGCTCGTATCGCAGTGTACGGAATCCGGTCAGCAGCGATTGCTTATCCAGGCAGCGCTCGCCATCCCTTATCTGAACGGTCACCTCATAGAGCGGCTGCTCCCCGTAACCGTTCGGGAACCATAGTTCGGGCTTCGCAACCTCCAGCTCCAGTTCCGTGTGACCCGCAGCGCTGACGTCCACATGATTGCAAGCGCATTCATTGCCTTCCGGATCAAAAACTTGAACATGCAGCGACAGACGCTCATATCTTGCTTTGGTCTCCTCTTCCTTGATTGCCGCATTCCTTATCGCTGCGGATACGCGTACGATGCCTTGAGCGGTATCCAGAGTAGGCTCGGCGATGACATGAGTATCCTCCAGTGTGCAGCTATCGGCTATCCTTATATACACATCCCCCCATATTCCGATATTGACCAGTCGCGTGGAGAAATCCCATTTGTAATTGAACCTGCTTTTCTGCGTATGCGTCTCGGATGTCCGGCCGATCTGGGCCATCTCATCCGGCGCATGCTTGACAATAACTGACAGAACCAGCGGACCTTCGCTTCGGCATCGCCCGGATATATCGAACACGGCTTCATGAAACATGCCTTTGTGCTCTCCAAGCAGTTGGTCATTCACATAAATCAGAGCTTCATAATCGATACCTTCGAATACCAGCTCCGCCGACTCATTCTCCCCAAGATGGATCTCATCAATCGTTGTCCGATATACCCACCATCTGTTTTCCACCCATTCGCAAGCCAAGCTATTCTGCTCGAACCACGGATGCTCGATCCAACCTGAGCGGTATAGATCATCATGCACTCCCCCGGGCACTGTGGCCGGCAGCCATTCCGTTACGCCAAGCAATTCGCTGCCAATCTCCATGCTCGACACCTTCAAAGGTACCCATGGCCAAAAGCCTTTTACTTGCCATTTTGAATTTGTCAAGCTCACTTTACGCATTTTGTCACTCCAATAGCTTTATAAATTCACATGCGAAGTCATTTCCGCTTGTGGTGTCCTTCCTGTAATAAACGATAACCCCGTCAATTATCAAAATCAATTGTTTTTAACTTGACAAACCATTTTTGTAAAGTAATAAATACATTGATTATTGGCATGACATTTCTTAGAATAAAAGCAACCGCCGAGTTTGTACGATTTTTCGTACAACTCCCTGGCCACATTCGCTCGATCCGCCAACTTTGTACGATTTTTCGTTCAAAAGTGGCGGATTTGATGGCATTTTAGTCAACTTTGTACGATTTTTCGTACAACTCCCTGGGGACACACGCCCGATCCGCCAACTTTGTACGATTTTTCGTACAAAAGTGGCGGATTTGATGGCATTTTAGTCAACTTTGTACGATTTATCGTACAGCATTCATGAAAGGATTGTTTCCATTATGAAAGGAAAACCCGGGAAAACATCCATGCAGGACCTTGCCGACCATCTCTGCATTTCCAAAAATGCCGTTTCGCTCGCCATTAACAATAAACCCGGAGTCAGCGAAGAGCTGCGGGCCAAGGTGCTGGAAGCCGCCAACCGGCTAAATTACCGTTTCACGAAAAAAAATAAACAGGTTAGAAATAATCTGTTGATTCTTATCCCCTCTTATATTAAAAATGACCGCATTTTTTATTACGAGTTATTCTGGGCGATTGAACAGCGAACGAAGGAGAATGGCTATAACGCCATGATTTGCGGTGTAACACCTGAGATGGAGGAAAGGCGGACATTGCCGGAGCTGTATGACGAGATGCCGTTCCACGGTATCATCATTGTAGGCGTCTTCCGTCTTGACTACGTGCGGAGACTGCTGGAGACCGGACTGCCGCTTGTCACGGTGGATCATTGTTACGAGACACTTCAGCTGAATGCGGTCGTTACGGCGAATGAGGAGGAAGCTTACAAGATGGTGAGACATCTCATTGATTACGGCCACCGCGATATCGGCTTTATCGGCTCCATTGAGATGACCCGAAGCTTCAAGGACAGATGGAGCGGTTATTGCCATGCCATGAAGGACGCCGGCTTGGACATTCAAGAACAGTATTGCTTGCTTCAATCTTCGCCCCTGGAGGTGCTTCTGGGCAGCAAGGACGAGCTTACCGCTTACATTGACGGGCTTCGCTCCATGCCTACCGCCTGGTTCTGTGCCAATGACGTCATAGCCATCAGCATGATTCAGATTCTGCAGTCCAGAGGACTTACAGTGCCTGAGGATATTTCGATTGCTGGCTTCGACGATATCGCCTCCTCTACCCTTATTGCGCCAGCGCTCACAACCATTCAGGTTCAGCGGGAACAGCTTGGCTTCGAAGCCGTAGATTTCCTTATTCGCCAGATCGAATTTGGCGGAGCGCCGGCGAAGCTGTCCGTCTATGGTGAGCTTATTGCCCGCGATTCTTGCACCTGGGCGAAAAAGAGCGATTAGCAGCCGACAAAAAAACTACGACGGCAAAATCAACTATCATTTCATTTGAGCCCACTTTTGCTCTAATACGCGGAGATAGACATCAGGATCACGATCAGAAGAACCAGGCACCGCAGATCATGCGGCACCTGGTTCTTTCATTTATGTAGTTTGCAAACCACCGCCCGCAAAGGAACGGGCAATGTTTATTCGTCCGTGCGCGAGAAAAGCCGAATTCCGGCTCTGGCTATTATGCTCCAAGCGGAATTCGGCTATGAAACGCCGGAGCCAGACAGCAACGCGACTGTTTATCCAGCCGTCATTGTGTTGGCGGTGAACTGGCTATTGTACAGATCGGCGTAGAAGCCGCCCTTGGCCAGCAGCTCCTCATGCGTCCCCTGCTCAATCACTGAACCTTTGTCCATGACCAGGATCAGGTCGGCGTCGCGGATCGTCGACAGACGGTGCGCAATAACGAAGCTGGTGCGGCCCGCCATCAGCCGTTGCATCGCTTCCTGGATTTGCAACTCGGTGCGTGTGTCAACGCTGCTTGTCGCCTCGTCCAGAATAAGAATCGCCGGGTCGGCCAGGATCGCCCGTGCTATCGTCAGCAACTGCTTCTGGCCTTGCGAAATGTTGGAAGCCTCTTCATTTAGTACCGTATCATAACCTTCCGGCAAGGTACGAATGAAATGATCCGCATGCGCAGCAACCGCCGCGTCCACCACTTCAGACTCCGTCGCGCCCGCACGTCCGTAAGCGATGTTGTCGCGGATAGTGCCGTTGAACAACCACGTATCCTGCAGCACCATGCCGAACAGGCTGCGCAATTGCCCGCGCTCCATCTCCCGGATATTGCGGCCATCAACCGTAATCGCGCCGCCGTTCACTTCGTAGAAGCGCATCAGCAGGTTGACCAGGGTTGTTTTGCCCGCGCCGGTGGGTCCAACGATTGCTACCGTCTGGCCGCTGCCGACGTTAATGTTCATATTGTCGATCAGCGGAGCATCCGCGCTATAGCCAAACTGGACATCGCGGAACGCAACATCTCCCCGAGGCGCTGTCAGCACAACTGGTGCAGCCGGCTCCGGACTTTCCTCTTCCTCGTCAAGCAGTTCGAATACCCGCTCGGCGGAAGCGATTGTCGACTGAATAATATTGGCAATGTTCGCCGTCTGCGTAATCGGCATCGTGAACTGCCGCGCATATTGGATAAACGCCTGGATATCGCCAACGCTGATTCGCTGCTGCGTCACCAGCACGCCGCCGACTACACAGATCAGCACATAGCCGATATTGCCGATCAGATTCATCATCGGCATGATGATGCCGGAGATAAACTGCGCTTTCCAGCTGGAGTTGTACAGCTTGCCGTTAATTTCATCGAATCGCTCAATCGACTTGCGCTCGCGCCCGAATGCTTTTACGATCGTATGGCCCGTGTACATTTCTTCGACATGGCCGTTCAGTTCGCCAAGCTCCGCCTGCTGGCTCTTGAAATAAAGCTGCGACCGCTTCGCGATCATTCCGATAACAACAAAGCTTAGCGGCAGCGTCAGCACCAGAATAAGCGTCAGCAGCGGACTGATCGTCAGCATCATGATGATAACACCGACAATCGTAACAATTGATGTAATAAGCTGAGTCAAGCTTTGCTGCAACGTATTGCTTATATTGTCCACATCGTTGACAACGCGGCTTAATATATCCCCGTGCGAGCGCGAATCATAGAACTTGAGCGGCAGCCTGCCCAGCTTCTCGTTCACTTCATTCCGCAGCCGGTACACCACCTTCTGCGCCACTCCGGCCATCAGGTATTGCTGGAAGAAGCCGAATATCGCGCTGACGACATACAACCCGCACAGCAGCGCCAGTATAAACGCAATGCCTTGGAAATCGACTGAAGCATCCGGGATTCCATGGATTTTGGCCATCATGCCTTCGAACAGCTTGTCGGTTGCCTTGCCCAATATTTTTGGACTGAGGATGGAGAAGACAGTGCTCAATATCGCTGCCAGCACCACAAGCATCAGCTTCATCCTGAACGGGCGCAAATAACCCATCAACCGCTTGAGCGACGCTTTGAAATTTTTGGCCTTCTGACCGGGCATGCCCGCCATGCCGGGTCCAGGTCCAAAGCCCATCCGCGGACCACCGCCTGGGCCGCCCCTTGCTCCGCCTGCATTTTGCCGGCCGTCTCTGCTTGCACTCATGCTATCTCCTCCTCCGACAGCTGAGAAGCGACGATCTCGCGATATACGGCGCAGCTCTCCATCAATTCGCGATGATTGCCGATACCCGCAATCTGCCCTTCATCCAGCACAATAATCCGGTCGGCGTCCATAACAGTGCTTACGCGCTGCGCAACAATGATGACCGTTGCATCGGCCGTTTCCGGCTTAAGCGCCGCTCGCAGCTTGGCATCCGTCTTATAGTCCAGCGCCGAGAAGCTGTCGTCGAACAAATAAACCTTGGGACGCCGGATCAGCGCCCGGGCGATCGAGAGACGTTGCTTCTGCCCGCCGGACACGTTCACTCCGCCTTGTGCCAGCATGGAGTCAAATCCCTCCGCCATCTCCGTCACGAAACCAAGCGCCTGTGCGGTCTCTGCGGCTTGCCGAATCTCCTCGTCGGTGGCATCTTCTTTGCCGTAACGGATATTGTCCGCTACAGTGCCGGAGAACAACACCGCCTTCTGCGGCACCAAAGCAATGTTCTGCCGCAGTTCCTCCTGCGTCCAGTTCCGCACATCCTTGCCGTCTAACCGAACAGCCCCTTCCGCCGCATCGAAGAAGCGCGGAACCAGATTGATCAGCGTCGACTTGCCCGAGCCGGTGCCGCCGATAATCGCCGTCACGTCGCCGGGGTTCGCCGTGAACGAAATCCCCTCCAGCGCCGGCTTCTCGGCGCCCGGATAGCTGAACGATACGTCCGCGAATTCCACGACGCCGCGCACGGCAGGCTTCGCGCCTACAGCGGCAGCCTTCGAATCCTTCACCGTTGCCTGAAGATCCAGCACCTCGTTAATCCTTGTCGCCGATGCCGACGCACGCGGCACCATCACAAACATCATCGAAAACATCAACAGCGAAAACATAATTTGCATCGCATATTGGATAAAAGCCATCAAATCGCCAACTTGCATCGCGCCGTTATCGATACGCAAACCGCCAAACCAGACGATGGCAATCGTCGACAGGTTCATGATCAGCATCATCAACGGCATCATCAGCGCCATGATCTGATTGACCTTCACCGCCGTATCCATCAAATCGCGGTTGGCATCGACGAAACGGTCTTTCTCATGCTCCGTCCGGTTGAAGGAACGGATAACCCGAATCCCGGTCAGCCCTTCGCGCAATACAAGATTCAGCCGGTCCAGCTTCTTCTGGATTGCCTTGAAATAAGGCATCCCCTTGCGCACAATAAGCCAGACCGACAGCGCCAGCACCGGCAGCGCAACCAGCAGCACCAGCGTAAGCTCGGCATCCTTGTACAGCGCCATAATAATGCCGCCGATACACATCATCGGAGCCATCACCATAAGACGCAGCATCATCATCAGTACCTGCTGCACCTGATTGATGTCATTGGTCGTTCGCGTAATCAGGGAAGCCGTCCCGATCTTGTCGAATTCATGAAGCGAGAACTCCTCCACATGGGAGAATACCCGGCTTCGCACATCGCGTCCGAACCCCGACGATATTTTCGATGCGTAAAGACTTGCCAGCACGGACACAATCGCCCCCACCACCGTAACCGCCAGCATTAACCCGCCCATTTTCCAAATATAGCCGGTCTCCCCTTCCACGACGCCAATGTTGACGATATCCGCCATCAAGGTAGGAAGGTAGAGTTCCGCAAGCGACTGCATCAGAATCAGTACCATTACCAGCACTATTAAAGCGCGGTATTGCCTGGCATAACGAAATAACCTCAGCATGGTTTCCAGCCGCCCCCTCAAAATTACTTTACTAGTGAAATATTCAATGGTTTAATTATATATCCGTTTCCGAAACGGATTCAAGTCCAGTAATTCGTAGAAAAAAAGAAAGCCGATTATCCGCTTCATGAGCGTGATAATCGACTTCCATGCGTTATTTCGCAAACCGATGATTCCCGATTGTAACAATATCGTCGAGACTGGACCAGAACTTGCCCTTGGATACTTTCGGATTGTAGAAGTAGATCGCACCCTCTACGTTGTTCTTGCCATTCAGCGCATCCTTAACCGCCCGAAGCACGCTCTTGTTCGGCTTGCTCTTATCCAGCAGGCCGTTATGAGCCGGCGGGAACTGCCGTCCGGAATAGATGACGTCGCGAATCGTCCCCGGGAATCTTGAATCCTTCACCCGATTAAGGATGACGTTGGCCACGCCCAGCTGCCCTTCATACGATTCGTAGCCGGATTCCACCTGCGTCAGCTTCGCCAGCAATGTGAATTCTTCCTCGGTGAACGGCTTCGCTTCATGGTCCAGTACGGAAGGCACAACGACACGAAGCTTCGCTCCTGCCTCTATGCTGTCCGCACTCTCCAATCCGTTGCGATGAAGCAGTTCCTGCTCGCTGGAGCCATGCTCCTTCACTGCGTCGGCAAAGCCATACTCTTCGGATATAACGGCGAGCGGCACCGCTGCCAGCTCCGCTACCCGTAATTCCTCATCCCACTTCACGGTCGCATGCATCAATTCCGCCGCCTGGCGCAGCGGCATGTACATGCGGCCCGATTCCAGTAACGGGAGCTCCTCCAGCATATACCGGCCCTCGTTGAAGTATACAACCGGAATATCTACGCCGAATACTATGATATCTCCCAGCGTCGTCTTAACGGTCACTTCCTGATTGTCGCCATCCCACTTTACCTTAGCACCGAACAGTTCCGCTACGCTCGCTACCGGCACGAACAGCCGCTTCTCCTTGAGCAATAGCGGATCGGCCAGCTCTACTTCCTCTCCGTTCATGCTGATGGAGATATCCTTTGTCACCTTTACCTGCTCTGCCGATGTGACAGATGCAGCCAGCGCCATGCCTAACAAGAACAATACAAGCGTCAT
Organism: Paenibacillus sp. J5C2022; assembly: GCF_025567625.1. Taxonomy (GTDB): domain Bacteria; phylum Bacillota; class Bacilli; order Paenibacillales; family Paenibacillaceae; genus Pristimantibacillus. The sequence goes on from NZ_JAOQJC010000030.1 coordinate 86,322, forward strand.
AACTATACTTTGCGTTCTTATGAATAATTTCTTCCTTGTCCAATGATTCAAATGATCGTACCTCCCAAGCCGTTATGAACATTGCGCAATTGCGCAGGCGGGTATGAGATCGTCATACTAGCTTAATGCCTCCGCCATGTTCATCCATTTGTGTCAAAAGCAATTGCACGCTCATCATTTCCGCAAAATTATATCACAGGTCCGGGCCAGGTGGAGATTAACAATTTCACATAATTCCGGAATTCCTCGTCGTTACTGCATTCATTCAACTAACAAAAATAAAGTTATTGACTTATTGAACGTTAAATCACTACAATGAGTTAGAAAATAAATCCAAAAAATGAGGTGACGCCACCATGCAAATCGATCTGAGGGACAAAACTGTCCTTATTACCGGGGCAACAGGCAATCTGGGAAGAGTCATGGCACGTACGCTGGCAGGCTGCGGTGCGAATATTGTACTGCATTACATCCGCAACGAAGCGAAGGCGAAGGAACTGGCCGGGGAGATTGCAGGCATGGGTGGACGAGCGCTTACCGTGCAAGCGGACATCACCGATGAAATGCATATACAGAGCATGAAGGAGAAGATAGAGCAAGAGCTGGGCCATGTGGATATCGTCGTTGCCAATGCGGTCATTCAATATCAGTGGACATCTGTGCTGGAGCAGTCTCCCGACGATTACAAGAGCCAGTTCGAGTCTTGTGTCATGCAGAGCGTCTATCTGGCGAAAACGTTCATCCCCGGCATGATTGCGCGCAAGAACGGACGGTTCATCGGCATCAATACGGAATGCGCCATGCAAAATTTCCCGACCCAATCCGCCTATACAGCCGGAAAGCGGGGAATGGACGGGGTATACCGCGTGCTGGCGAAGGAAGTAGGAGAGTATCAGATTACCGTCAATCAAGTAGCCCCGGGCTGGACGATAAGCGATGCCGACCGTGCGAGCAATTCGGAAGACCAGCCCGGCTACTCCCAGCATGTCCCTCTGAAGCGCAGGGGAACGGATCAGGAGATTGCGAATGCCGTCGCATTCCTCGCTTCCGATCTGGCAAGCTACATTACTGGTGCCTACATCCCGGTCAACGGCGGCAATGTGATGCCGGCGATTTAAGAAAAACGCCTGACAGCGTCGACGTCCTACTCTCTTCCTGCACACAAGCCCTTTTCGATGCTCCAGTGTAGGATTCCTACACTATTACTGCTCGAACGCCCCATTTCGGTGCTCCAGTGTAGGAATCCTACACTAAATCTACTCATATCCGCATTTTCGTCTCCCCAGTGTTGGCTACATACATTATATCTACTCAAGCCCGTATTTCTTTCTCCCCAGTGTTGGCCGCATACACTCGAGTGATGTAGTGGTAGGAAGTGAAAGAACCGAAAATTCTATGTTGTTCATACTTCACGTGAGCACCCGGATATTCAAGAGCTGGCATTGGATCACGGATTCGAGATGCATGATTTACATAAGAACATACGTGCGATATAATGATTTGGGATACAAAAGGATATGATGTGTTAGGAGCGACCGCACTTCCGTTCTATGGAACATTTGTCTCAGAAGAAAAGTGCCAGCTTTTGGTGATATCCCGAAAAAAAATGCTGGAAATAGGCTGTGGAAGCGGTCAATCCTTGCAATACCTGGGGGAACGCAAAGCAACCGAACTATGGGGGATAGATCTATCTGCAATCGCGTAACAGCGATTTTGCAAATAAAGCAATGATGCTTCCTGTAACCTTTGTAATCAAGGCACGAAAACTATAGGGTAACGACAGTTCCACAAGACATGACTACAGCAGGTATACGACCGGCTGCCGTTTGAATGGGAGAGAAAATCCAAAATGACGCTTTACAAAAAAACGGTACTGAAACAAGCTTATAACCGATTCGCCGCGCAAAGGGATCAGGCAGAAATCGAGCCTTGGAAGTTCGAAGAACGGGAACGGTTTGTCGAGCAAGTTCTTCGCGAAAACCGCACAACACTTCTTGAAATTGGCGCTGGAACAGGGCGTGACAGCTTCTATTTCGAGCAGAGGAGGCTTAGCGTCACCTGTACTGATCTATCCGAAGAGATGGTGAAGCTTTGCAAGGAGAAGGGGCTGAATGCTTATTGCATGGACTTCTCAGAATTAACATTTGATGCGGAAAGCTTTGATGCAGTATTCGCGCTAAGTACCTTTTAATCGAATCCAGGGAGCGTAACAAACATATTTCTACGCATAAAAGAAAGATTCAGCTAACGAATACGTTTTCAATAAACCAGCAGAAGGATTCGCCGCGGCGGATCCTTCTGGGCGTTGAGCTGAGAATGGCAGGTTTGAAATATTAACACAGTATGCGGTTGCTTCATCAGCTCATTTTATTTACATACTTTTTTCTGTTATCCACGTATAACCTACTGGGGGTAGATGATGAATAGATTGAAGGCGCTTATTGTATGCGTTTCCCATCCTTAAATGAAACGGTAACGTTGCATTTCACCTATAAAGGCAATCTTTCCGAACTATCGGAGACGAAAAGAATTGTGTTTTCGTATGGCACGGCGGAAGGGAACATAGCGGAAACCATTCGTTACGACACCATCGATAAAGCTTTCTTACTGTTGAGTTTGATGAAGATTTGATACGTAGTATTGCAGGAAAGCCAAATGAAAAAATGAAAGTACTACTTCACAAAATGATGTATTGATGATTAGGTAATTTATACTTTCAATTTCAATAAAACAGCGTAAAATAAAGAAGTAAAGAAACAAAGAAGTTGGAATCATGGAATACTTGAAGTAAAGGGGTATACTATGACAATAGCGAATGAGGCGGTGACTCGTATGGATTGGAAGCGCGCGCGTGTGTCTCAGAAGCGTCAAGTAACGATACCTCAAAAGTTCTTTGAAGAAGCCGGCATTAAAGACGAGGTCGAATTCGGCATTAAGGGCAATATCATCATCATTCGCCCTGTACGTGAAAATGCTGGTAGTGACTACTTTGGTGATTTGATTTTGGCTGATTTGCTTAAAGAAGGTTATGCCGGTGATGAATTGCTTGCAAAGTTTCGTGAGCGACAAAGAGAATTACACGTTGCTGTTAAAACCTTAATTGCCGAATCCGGAGAGGCTGCTCGCAATTTCAATGGCGTAGACGAAACGGAAGCACTTTTTGGCGATGTAATGGGGGATTAGATGCTTCCCATTACCTACCTTGGTCCCGCAGAACGCTATTTTAAAAAACTCGTTGAAAAACCACTAAAGCGCGCCTATTTCGATGCCATCCTGGACATTCGAAATGATCCCGCGATTGGGGAACAAAAGACAGGCGATCTCGCTGGCATATTCGGCTATGATGTATCTTATAAGGGCACTAACTATGAGATTGCCTACCGTGTAGAAGAAAATAATGATCGTGAGCTAGTGGTCGTCATCATGGCTGGATCCAGGGAAAACTTCTACGAAGAGTCAAAACGATATTTGAAATAGCGAAAGGATCCTGCCGCGGCGGGATCCTTTTTACTTACTCACAAAATATGACATTGGAAGCCCCTCTTTTGGTTTATTGAAGTAACGGGAAGAATACCGCAACAAACAGCCGAATCAAAACGTATACATTATATGAAATATATGGTATATCCATGAAGGGAAGGAGACCTACATTGAAACCGGCATTTAAGCTTATAGCAGCCTGTATTCATGGTTTTATTTACGTGAGATAAATACTTATACCTTTATTGAACTTTATAAAATTTGCCGATATTTGCGGCATGAGCGGACTGGGGATGGTGGGGTGGCATTCAGCAAAGTTAAAGAATTTGTAGTCATTATTCTTATTGCAATTATACTACCCGGTTGTGTGAACAGCGGTGACGAGCCCGTAAAGGCAGTTCTACCGTCTCCCGTAACGCCTACAACACCGGCAACGTTCATGGATTCCGCTAAGCCAACACCTTCGCAACCAGTCGAATTGAATTTGTCTGAGAGTATTATTATCGGCGAATCCAGTATGGGTACGGTTTACGAGTGGCAGAATAAATTATTCGCTCGGGAACGTGAAGGCATTATCAAGACATTAGGCGACCCTAACATGAATAAGTTCCAAGCATCCATATCGGCGGACGGCAGCCATCTGCTCTATAATCGTAAGGAGAGTAAAGGGGCTCTAAGCCAAGTTCCATGTGAGATATCGCTTCTAGATCTGGAGTCTGGACAGGTGAAGAACGTTATAAACCCCGATGAATCCAATTTATGCCACGAATTTGGTTGGCTAGACAACAACATTTATGTGCAGTGGAATGAATTCCCGTCATCGGGGTTAACCGATCTTACCATCTTCGACGGTAAGTCAGGTGAAATATTGGAATCAGGGAGGCTATACCAGTACTTGAAGGAATGGCAGACGAGAATAGTATTACTGCACCCGCCCAACAAGGACGGGGAACTCGATTCATTAGGAGCCGATATTCGTATTGGTGCATTAACTCCAGATGGCGCGTTCCACCTTCTATTTGAACAAAATGTTTACGAGGTCCAATTTCTCGATATCCAGGTGTCCCATTCTCTGGGAGCAATGAGCATCTTGTCTCATCAATTACCAACCCAATCGTCGCAACTTTGGATGGCACCGGTTGATATGGAACAATGGAGCACTGGAGAATGGCAGGCGGTGGATATCAAACCTGACCCGGATGGCAGGACAATTTCCTATAACAAGGACGGCTTCGTTGTGCTCAGCGACGGTAGACGATTTGAGCTACCATGGCTGAACTAGAACGCTACAAAAGGAAGAGGGAAGTTAGAGTATTGCGGCAAAAGATATCATGTAGCGCAGTCACACCTGGACTTGTTAGGACAATCATCGAATGGTCCTGCTTCCAAAAGACCAGCTGATATTTGTTGATTGGGAAGGCAATCTTAGTTAATTGGTGCGCGGCAACACATTACGATCAGGCAGGACTATTTATTTTTATTTTGGAGCAGATTGTTTTATTGGCTGATTGAAGGTTATGTACCCTGGATATTGATTACTTTACCTTCAGTGCTCGTACTATTAATACCTTTGGTCGGTAACATTATATTTGCAATTAGGTCTAAGAGAAGATGGTGGGAAGTGCTTCTTTTTTCCCTCGTAATTAGCGTATTAATATTAGTAGATCCATTAATCTTGCCGAAATATGGAGCGTGGGTTAATGAGTTCACAATGCGTTTGTCTTTTTCAATTCTTGAAATATATAACTAACTTGACTCTTGCAAAAATCCGAAAAATCGAACGATCTGCAGACATATGGGTAGCGTATATGGTCTTTCGAGCATTATGAGATCATCTTGAGATCTCGTAATATGTCGAATAACGGCTTCTTCTGCATTGCTTGTTCAAAGACATAGAGCAACATTTGCCCCCTATGCTCATGACGAAACCTTCGAACTACATCGCCAAGCGTTAACTTGGTTGAAGGTTTAGACCATTTCATTCTTTGAAGCTCTAGCAGGTTTTGTGTTAAGAATTGAATGGCCCAGTAACGATTAATGCCCTTAAACGAAAGTAATTGGTACTGATCAAAGCCAATCATCTCTTTGAAGTAGCGGTATCCCGTTTCAATATGCCAGCGTATACGGTAGTAGCTCAGGATCGTAACGAAATCCATGCTAAGGTCTGTACACACGATACAAAACGGGCATACATCTGCATCAAACTTGCCTTCCCATGATGTGTCGTCGATGAGAAGAAAGACCGTCCGTTTCCCCCGATTGTTCGGGGCTTTGCGAATCGCTTGCATGACTCGCTCCATACGACGTTTCTGCATACGATTAACAGACCATGGCGATTCATTTAAGAATCTGGTGGTCGAACTCAGATGTCTTTCTTTACCTGATGCTTCACGAATGATTGATATATTTTTGCGTCCCTCACAAAGAATAATGCCATTAACCATTGAAGTGAGGTGGCGCATCTGCGGTTTGCTGAACCCTAATTGAAGAGACAAAATAAACTTGACGATGGCAACATGTGCGGATACCATGGAATTGGGACATTCCCTTTTCTGGAAACTGTTTGTTGTGGTGACCAACAATTTCTCTAGAAAAGGTACGATGTCCTTTTATTTTTACAGGTTCGACTAAGGTTCTGTTAAACCGCAATATTTCGTTTGGAACATACAGATTTCTCTATGACAATGTTTTTGCAAGAGTCAAGTTTCTTTACATATGAACCACATATTAAGCACAGGAACGGAGAATACGGAATTAAGAGAGAGGATATTTATTATTTTAGCAATGGCGAATTGTCTGTCTTATAAAGATAAAGCTTTTATTAACGGGAATGTTTGATAAGAAACAGCTCTCAGGTAGGAGAAAATAATATGATCTTTTTCGATTTGGACGGCACGCTTCTCGACTTTAAAGGGGCGGAATACCGGGGCGTACTGACATTTTATGATAAATTCCGCTCTTCATACAGGCTCCAGGCCAACCCGGACGCATTCTACGCCGCCTGGTGCCGGGCAAAAGCATTATGCACGATTTCTGCGTGGTGAGTTGTCGTTTGCGCAGCAGAAAATCGAACGCATGCGAGAGTTGCTCGATCCCACCGCTTCTGAGCGTGAGGCTGCTGCTTGCTTTCAGCACTATGTGACTAGCTTCGAAAGCCATTGGCAGCCGTTTGATGACGTTCTTCCCTGCTTGCAGCGTCTTGACGGACAACGACTTGGGATCATTACGAACGGAGATATGGAGCAACAACAGCGGAAACTTGAGGTTATAGGTCTGTCTGACCGCTTTGAGGTCCTTGTAGCTTCGTCTAAGGCTGGCATTGCCAAGCCGGATGCAAGAATTTTTGAGTTTGCCTGTGAAAGAGCTGGTACCCCACTGCACACGATGGTATATATAGGCGACGATGTGAAGACCGATATCGCCCCCTGTCAGGCGCTGGGCTTGAAGGGAATTTGGGTGAATCGTATGAATGAGATGCCGGTGCAGCCAGTTCCTTATGCTGTTACGACATTAGCAAATTTATTCGATCATCTCCCCTGATGTGGCGATAATAGGGAAGATTTCTGAACCGGGTACTTGTGAACCTCTCGTCAATTAATT